>NZ_QAAE01000001.1 GCF_003046585.1 Nitrosomonas aestuarii
TATTTTAGAACGACGGATGTAACCGGTGCGATTGAGTTGCCGGCGGGAACAGAGATGGTCATGCCAGGTGACAATGTATCGGTGACGGTGAATCTGATTGCACCAATTGCGATGGAGGAGGGTCTGCGTTTTGCCATCCGTGAGGGGGGTAGAACAGTCGGAGCCGGTGTGGTTGCTAAGATAATTGAATAATGTAAGTGAATAGGGCTGAATTTGTTGTTTGATAATAATAGCGTCAGCAGTGTAAATAATTAATTCAAGTCCTCAGGATCAGAATATGCAAAGTCAAAAAATAAGAATTCGCCTTAAAGCTTTTGATTATCGATTAATTGATAAGTCAGCTCTCGAAATCGTGGATACTGCAAAGAGAACGGGTGCGGTTGTAAGGGGCCCAGTGCCTCTGCCTACGCGAATAGAAAGATTTGACGTGCTTCGATCCCCTCATGTTAATAAAACGTCTCGAGATCAGTTTGAAATAAGAACGCATCTTAGGTTAATGGACATAATTGATCCAACAGATAAAACGGTTGATGCCCTAATGAAATTAGATTTGCCGGCTGGCGTAGATGTTGAAATCAAGCTTTAGCGCTTGGGTGATTTGAGTTAAGGGTAAAGCCCGGTTTAATTAAATAATAAGTGGCTTCAAAGGTTTAGGAAGAAATGATGAGTTTAGGTTTAATCGGTCAAAAGATAGGGATGACGCGAGTTTTTGCGGAAAATGGTGATAGTCTGCCTGTGACGGTAGTAGATGTATCTCGGAATCGAGTGACGCAGATTAAAACTCAAGAAACAGATGGATATTCTGCGGTTCAGTTGTCATTTGGCAAGAAAAGATCAGTTCGAGTTAATAAGCCTTTAGCTGGGCATTATTCTAAAGCTGGAGCTGAAGCGGGGAGTTTAATTAAAGAGTTTCGCGTAAATTCTGATGAAGATGTAGCTCATATAGAAAACGGGTCAATAATAGACATAGACCTGTTTCAAGCGGGCCAAAAAGTTGATGTGTCAGGAACTACCATTGGTAAAGGTTATGCGGGCACAATTAAAAGGCATAATTTTTCTTCTAATAGAGCTACGCACGGTAATTCTAAAGCACATAGAAAGCCGGGTTCTATCGGTATGGCACAGGATCCTGGTAGAATCTTCCCGGGGAAGCGTATGTCTGGGCAGATGGGTAATGTAAAAAGAACGGTCCAAAATCTTGAAATAGTTAAAGTTGATAAAGAAAGAAATTTGCTTCTAATAAAAGGCGCAATTCCGGGATCAAAGGGCGGTAAAGTTTTGATACGTCCAAGCATCAAGGTAAAACAATAAAATTAAAGGATAAGGTAGATAAGTAATGGATCTTAAGTTGATCAATGAGCAAAATCAAGAGGCTGGTAGCATGTCAGTCTCAGATTCTTTATTTGATAGGGAGTATAATGAAGCGCTTGTGCATCAAGTAATTACATCTTATCTATCTAATGCAAGAGCTGCTACTCGAGCGCAAAAAGGGCGTTCTGATGTTTCTAAGTCAACCCGTAAACCTTGGCGGCAAAAGGGAACGGGTAGGGCGCGAGTAGGCAGAGCTTCTAGCCCAATCTGGCGCGGTGGAGGTAAGGTTTTTCCAAATAGTCCGGATGAAAATTTTAGCAAAAAAATAAATAGAAAAATGTACCGCGCGGGTATGAGTGTTATATTATCAAAGCTAATACGGGATAAGAGATTAATTGTAATTGACTCATTTACAGTTAAGTCGCATAAAACGAAAGAATTGTCAGAAAAGCTGAAACAGTTCGGTATTGAAAATGTTCTACTAATAACACATGAAATGGAAGATAATCTGTATTTGTCTTCGCGAAATTTACCGAATACTTTGGCATTGGAAGCGGTTAGCACAGATCCGGTAAGTCTTTTGAAGTATAAGCAGACCATTGTTACTTCAGATAGCATCAAAAAATTTGAGGAATTATTTTCATGAACAAAACTGTGAGTAATTATGAGCGGTTGATGCAGGTGATTCATGCTCCATATATTTCTGAAAAGGGAACCTTTTTAGGAGAGGCATATAATCAGACAATTTTTCGGGTTGCTAAAGATGCGAGTAAAAGTGAAATAAAAGCAGCTATTGAATTTTTATGGAAAGAGCAAAAAATTGAAGTCGAAAAAGTACAAACCCTGAATGTAAAAGGTAAGAAAAAGAGATTTGGACGATTTTTGGGGCGACGTAGCAATTGGAAGAAAGCCATTGTGAGTATTAAAAAAGGCCAAGAACTGAGTTTTACGCACCTATCAAAAGCAGAGGGTAAATAATGGCGCTCATTAAGCTAAGACCTACATCGCCGGGAAGGCGCTCGGTAGTCCGACAGGTACAGAATGATTTGTACAAGGGTGAGCCATATAAGGCGCTGCTAGAGAAGCAGGCTAAAACAGCAGGACGTAATAATACTGGTAGAATTACTACTCGTCACAAAGGCGGCGGACACAAACAATTCTATCGTCTGATAGACTTCAAGCGGAATAAAGACAATATACCTGGAAAAGTCGAGAGGATAGAATATGATCCAAATCGTTCAGCTAATATTGCGTTGGTGTGTTATCGAGATGGCGAGAGAAAATATATTATCGCACCCAAGGGGTTGGTTCAAGGTAGCATAGTGACAAGTGGAAGCGGTGCACAGATAAAACCGGGTGATGCATTGCCGTTGCGTAACATTCCTGTTGGCACGGTCGTGCATTGTATTGAGCTAATGCCTGGTAAAGGTGCCCAACTTGCAAGATCAGCAGGTACATCTGCGCAATTACAAGCGAGAGATGGTAATTATGCTCAATTAAAATTGCGTTCAGGTGAAATTCGAAAAGTTCACATAAACTGTAGGGCAACTATCGGCGAGGTCAGCAACTCAGAGCATAATCTGAGGTCAATAGGAAAAGCTGGCGCCACAAGGTGGCGCGGGATTAGGCCGACAGTACGAGGAGTAGCGATGAATCCTGTAGATCACCCTCATGGTGGTGGTGAAGGTCGTACGTCAGGTGGGCGGCATCCTGTGAGTCCTTGGGGCGTGCCGGCAAAAGGTTATCGCACACGATCTAATAAACGTACAGAAACTATGATTGTAAGACATAGATATTCAAGAAAAGGTTAAAAATGGCAAGATCAATAAAAAAAGGACCTTTTGTTGATTCGCATCTGATCGCAAAAGTCGAAAAGGCACAAGATTCAAAAGATAAGCGCCCGATAAAAACATGGTCTAGAAGGTCAACTATCCTACCTGCTTTTATCGGAATGACTATTTCAGTCCATAACGGAAGGCAACATGTACCAATTTTTGTGACAGAAAATATGGTTGGTCATAAATTAGGTGAATTTGCGCAGACTAGAACATTTAAGGGTCATGCTGCAGATAAAAAAACAGGTAAACGTTAAGGTGCTGTCATAATGGAAACGCTAGCTAAATTAAAAGATGTGCGATTATCTGCACAAAAGGGACGATTAATTGCAGATCAAATTAGAGGTTTGCAGGTAGATAAGGCTATAAATATACTGGCATTTAGCACAAAAAAAGGCGCTGTTATAGTTCGTCAACTGCTTGAGTCTGCAATTGCAAATGCAGAACATAATAATGGTGCAGATATTGATGATCTAAAAATCTCCAGTATCTATGTCGATAGGGCCACATATATGCCACGCACAAGTGCGCGCGCAAAAGGGCGCGGTAATCGAATTATGAAGCCGACCTGTCATATTACAATTACGGTCGCTGATTAATACTGATTAGAATTTTTTAAAAAAGGCAATAATATTAATGGGTCAAAAAATACATCCAACTGGTTTTCGCCTATCTGTCCAACGAAACTGGTTGTCAAAATGGTATGCTAATAGCAGTGCGTTTGCAACTATGTTGAATGAAGATATTAAAGTTAGAAATTTTTTATCTAAAAAGCTTAAGCATGCATCTGTTGGTAGAGTTTTGATAGAACGACCATCAAAAAATGCCAGAATTACTATATATAGTGCTCGTCCTGGAGTGGTAATTGGGAAAAAAGGTGAGGACATAGAACTGCTGCGTGCAGAATTGCAAAAAAGAATGGGCGTTCCAGTTCATGTAAATATTGAAGAGATTAGAAAGCCTGAGCTTGATGCCCAGTTAATCGCAGATAACATAGCACAGCAATTAGAAAAAAGAATAATGTTTCGGCGTGCTATGAAAAGAGCGATGCAGAATGCCATGAGACTGGGTGCGCAAGGTATTAAAATAATGAGCTCTGGAAGATTGAATGGCATAGAAATTGCGCGAACAGAGTGGTATAGGGAGGGGAGAGTGCCTTTGCATACATTAAGAGCTGATTTAGACTATGCGACCTCAGAGGCACAAACAACTTATGGAATAATTGGTATAAAAGTCTGGATTTTTAAAGGTGAAGTTATTGGAAAGACGAATAGTACTCAATTAACCTCGCCCCATAGCGTAGAAACTGACAAGAAAAGGATCAGCAAAAAAGATAAGCTAGTTCCAGTAACAGAAAAGTCTGGAACAAAACAAGATTCTGGAGATAATGATGCTTCAACCAGCTAGAACGAAATATCGAAAACAACAAAAAGGAAGAAACACCGGGATAGCGACACGAGGGTCCAAGGTAAGTTTTGGCGAGTTTGGTTTGAAAGCAGTTGAGAGAGGGCGTATAACGGCACGACAAATCGAGGCTGCCAGGCGCGCAATGACGAGACATATCAAAAGAGGTGGTCGTATCTGGATCCGAATATTTCCAGATAAACCAATATCCCATAAACCAGCTGAAGTAAGAATGGGTAAGGGTAAAGGTAGTCCAGAATATTTTGTAGCTGAGATCAAGCCTGGAAAAATGTTATATGAAATGGATGGTGTAAACGAAGAATTAGCGCGAGAAGCTTTTCGCTTAGCAGCGGCTAAGTTGCCTATTCGAACAATATTTACAATTAGACAACTGGGTGGTTGATAATGAATAAGAGCGATATTCGAAATATGAATCTCACCGAGTTGAATACAGAATTACATTCCTTGTTAAGAGCACAGTTTGGTTTGAGAATGCAATTAGCGACACAGCAAATTTCAAACCCAAATCAATTAAAAAAAGTGAGAAGAGATATAGCGCGCGTTAAAACATTGATTACACAAAGAAATAATGAATTATGAGTACTGAAAAAATAAATCGTACCGTTAGTGGCAAAGTAACGAGTGATAAAACAAGTAAAACTGTTACCGTACTTGTTGACAGAAGAGTAAAGCATCCTTTGTATGGAAAAATAATCTCTCGATCCAAAAAATATCGTGTACATGATGAGACAAATGAAAGTCAAATTGGGGATATAGTATTAATTGAAGAATGCAGGCCAATTTCTAAAACTAAATCATGGCGTCTGGTTAAAATTATTACTCGTGCTGCGATAGCCTAACAAAATCTTTTTCGACATAAGTTTGCATAATTTACTATTAGTAAGTAAAATCACGCGCTGCATCCAAGTGAAGCCAAGAATATTAATTAAAATTATAAAAAAATCAACAAGAATTGTATGGCTTCAATTAAATTATAAAAACTTACAACGACATAAAATCAACTCTTAAATAAGTGAACTTATAATGATTCAAATGCAATCAATCCTGAAAGTTGCGGATAACACAGGTGCCAGATCCGTAATGTGCATTAAAGTACTTGGTGGATCAAAGCGACACTATGCAAGTATCGGAGATATAATAAAAATTAGTGTCAAAGATGCTGCGCCACGAGGCAGGGTTAAGAAGGGCGAAATTTATAATGCTGTTGTAGTTCGGACAGCTAAGGGTGTAAGGCGTGTAGATGGCTCTTTGTTAAAATTCGATAGTAATGCGGCTGTTCTGTTAAATAATAAATTTGAACCTATAGGTACACGGATATTTGGTCCGGTTACAAGAGAATTACGCACTGCAAAATTCATGAAAATTGTATCGTTGGCGCCCGAAGTTCTTTGAACACATTGGAATAAATTGATGAGAAAGATAAAAAAAGGTGATGATGTAATTATACTTGCCGGAAAAGATAGAGGGAAGAGAGGCACAGTAACGAAGTTGTCAGGTAGTTCAAGACTTCACGTGCAAGGTGTTAATTCAGTAAAAAAACATCAAAAACCCAATCCGTCTACTGGTTCCGCTGGTGGTATTGTTAATTTAGACTTGTCAATACATATTTCCAACGTGGCTATATATAACTTTGCATCTAAGAAACATGATCGCGTCGGTTTTGATTTTGACACTGACAACAAAAAAATTAGAGTGTTCAGATCAAGTGGCGAAAAAATTTAAACAATGAATAGAAAACAATGAGCCGCTTACAAGAATATTATAAAACGACAATAACCAAACAAATGACTAATGAGTTTGGTTATAAATCGATAATGGAAGTTCCGAAGATACTGAAAATTACTTTGAATATTGGTGTTGGTGAAGCAACTATAGATAAAAAAGTAATTGATTTTGCTGTTGCTGATCTTAAAAAAATCTCTGGCCAGCAGCCAGTAGTAACTCGAGCAAGAAAATCAATAGCTACTTTTAAAGTTCGCGAGGGATATCCGATAGGTTGCATGGTTACATTAAGAGGTGTGCGGATGTATGAGTTTCTAGATAGATTGATATCAATTGCCATTCCTAGAATTCGTGATTTTCGTGGAATCTCTTCTAAATCATTTGACGGCCGGGGAAATTATAATTTAGGCATTAAAGAGCAGCTAATATTTCCTGAGATTGATTATGATAAAATTGATGCGCTTAGAGGTTTGAATATCTCGATAAATACAACAGCTAAGAATGATAAAGAAGCAAAAGCACTTTTAGGTGCTTTTAACTTTCCATTTAAAAATTGAGTAAAAGATGGCAAAAATAGCTATTATCAACCGAAATAAAAAAAGACAGCAAATGGTTCTAAAATTTTTTGATCGACGAAAAATGTTGAATCATAAGATTAATAATATGTCACTTAGCGAAGATGAGAGGTATGAAGCTCGATTACAATTGCAAAATCTTCCACGCAATTCAAGTCCGGTAAGATTGCGTAATAGATGCTCAATAACTGGGCGTCCACGTGGTGTATACTCGAAATTCGGATTGGGTCGGACTAAACTGCGCGAAATAGCTATGAGTGGCAAGATCCCTGGCATTACTAAAGCTAGCTGGTAAAAAATAACCTAATTCGCAAATAAATTATTTATTAGAAGAGCATTAATCATGAGTATGAGTGACCCGATTGCAGATATGCTAACGCGTATACGTAATGCGCAAATGGCAAAGAAAACAACCGTTTGCTTTCCTTTTTCCAAAATTAAATCTGCAATAGCGTTAGTACTTAAAGATGAAGGATATATAGTAGATATAAACAAAAAGGCAAATGGTAGTCATAATACTATTGAAGTAACATTGAAATATTATGCTGGTGCTGGTGTAATTGAGAAAATTAACAGAGTAAGTAAACCGGGTTTGCGTATTTATAAGCCTGCATCTGCAATACCTGAGGTCATGAATGGATTGGGAATATCAATAATTTCTACGTCCAAAGGTGTTATGACAGGAAAAAAAGCGCAACAAGTCGGGGTCGGTGGTGAAATATTATGTGAAGTTGTGTGATAAAGGAAACAAAAATGTCACGAATTAGTAAAAATCCTGTCACAATTCCTTCCAACGTTGAAGTTAAATTAGAAGCGTCACGAGTAATTGTCAAGGGGCCAAATGGCACTTTAGAGCAAGCACTGAAGCCTCAAGTTCAATTAAAACAAGATAATAATCTTGTTTTAATTAGTTCTACTGATGAGTCTAAATTTTCTAATGCAATGTCAGGAACAATACGTTCTTTAGTTGCTAATATGGTTAAAGGTGTTGCAGAAGGCTTTGAAAAGAAATTGCTCCTTGTGGGAGTTGGTTATCGTGCACAATTGAGTGGTGATAATATAAATTTAAACTTGGGTTTTTCACATCCTGTTAGTTATCCAGTTCCCCAAGGTATAAAGATAGAAATTCCAACTCAAACCGAAATAATTATCAAAGGAATTGATAAGCAACAAGTTGGTCAAGTTGCTGCAGAAATTCGCTCGTTTAGACCACCCGAACCATACAAAGGTAAAGGTGTGCGCTATTCGGACGAAACAGTAATTCTGAAAGAAGCCAAGAAAAAATAAGACTAAGATAATATATTATGCAAAGCCTTAAATTAAATCGATTGAGAAGAGCTAAACAAACAAGGGTGAGAATTGCTAAACAGGGCACACCACGACTCTCTGTTTTTAGAACGAATCAACACATCTATGCCCAAATCATCGACGATCGAAATCATAAAACATTAACTGGGGCTTCGACGCTAGAGTCCGAAGTTAGAAATGAAGTAAGCCTCGGCGGTAACAAAGTGGCTGCAGCAATTATAGGTAAACGAATCGCGGAAAAAGCAAAAAAACTTGGTATCTCACAAGTAGCTTTTGATCGTTCGGGTTATAAATTTCATGGTCGTGTCAAAGTACTTGCAGAAGCCGCACGAGATAATGGATTAAAGTTTTAAATAATAGATATTATGGCAAAAAATTACAGTAAGAATAACCCGCAAGACGACGCTGGCCAAGATGATTTAAGAGAAAAGATGGTCTCGATAAATCGCGTCACTAAAGTAGTAAAAGGTGGACGTATACTAGGATTCGCAGCTTTAACAGTAGTTGGCGATGGAGATGGCGGCGTTGGAATGGGTAAAGGCAAGTCGAGAGAAGTGCCGGTTGCCGTACAAAAAGCAATGGATGAAGCTAAGCGTTCGATGATTAAAGTTAAACTAAAGAATGGTACAATATATCATCCGATTATCGGTAGGCACGGAGCTGCTCGGGTTTATATGCAACCTGCACCTGAAGGTACAGGTATTATAGCTGGTGGACCGATGAGGGCAATATTTGAAGTAATGGGCATGCATAATATTTTAGCAAAATGCATAGGTTCTACAAATCCGTATAATGTTGTTAGAGCAACATTGCAGGGACTTTATTCTATGAATACGCCTGCAA
This sequence comes from Nitrosomonas aestuarii, assembly GCF_003046585.1. Classification (GTDB taxonomy): domain Bacteria; phylum Pseudomonadota; class Gammaproteobacteria; order Burkholderiales; family Nitrosomonadaceae; genus Nitrosomonas; species Nitrosomonas aestuarii. The sequence goes on from NZ_QAAE01000001.1 coordinate 9,020, forward strand.
TGATAGCGGCCAAACGTGGTAAATCAGTCGAAGAAATATTGGAACGATGATAGCTATGACAGATAAATTGCAGAAAACTATTAAAATTACCTTAATTAAAAGCTTAATAGGTACCAAAAAATCACATCGTTCGACCATAAAGGGATTGGGTTTGAGGCGAATTAACAGTCAGTCTGAATTAGAAAACACACCTGCTGTTCGTGGCATGATAGAAAAAGTTAAATATTTGGTTAAGTGTGAATAAAATGTTTTTAAATACAATTAAAACCTCAGATGGCGCCACTAGGCAAAGAAAAAGAGTTGGAAGAGGTGTCGGCAGTGGCGATGGAAAGACAGCGGGCAGAGGTCATAAGGGTCAAAAATCTCGAGCAGGTGGTTTTCATAAAGTTGGGTTTGAAGGCGGACAAATGCCTTTACATAGACGCCTGCCAAAAAGAGGCTTCAGTTCCCTTAAATCCAATAAAGTAGCTAGCCTGCGTTTGCATGCACTAGTAAACATCTCTGATTCACCTATAACCATCGCTACAATTAAAGACAAAGGATTAATTCCTGGTGGTATGAAACAAGTTAAATTATATCTAGCTATAAAGGATTCAATTAGTACAAAAATAGATTTAGAAGGTATAAAAGTTTCTAAAGGAGTAAAAAGAGAAATTGAAGCTGCTGGTGGCAGTGTCAAGTAAATAAAGGTATAAAATTGGCTAATAAAGGATTCTCACATAAACCTGTAGATAAGTTTGCCGACCTAAAACGTCGGCTTTGGTTTTTATTATTAGCACTAATTGTTTATAGAATTGGTGCGCATGTACCTGTGCCGGGTATTGATCCAAACGTATTGAAAGATTTATTTGAATCTCAACAAGGTGGCGTACTGGGCATGTTTAATATGTTCTCGGGCGGTGCGTTATCACGGTTTTCGATATTTGCATTAGGCATTATGCCATATATCTCAGCTTCTATTATTATGCAGCTTGGAACTGTTGCGGTTCCACATCTAGAAGCTTTGAAGAAAGAAGGCGAAAGCGGTCGTAGAAAGATAACCCAATATACAAGATATGGAACCTTAGTACTCGCTTTGGTACAAAGTTATGGTATCTCGATTGCTCTTCAATCTCAACCTGGGCTGGTTATTAACCCTGGATCAATGTTTGTCTTAACTACCGTAATTACATTAGTTACTGGTACAATTTTTCTAATGTGGTTAGGCGAGCAGATTACCGAACGCGGTATTGGAAATGGTATTTCACTAATAATATTTGCCGGGATAGCAGCTGGTTTACCGAGCGCGATTGGTGGTACGTTAGATTTGGTCAGTACTGGTTCAATGCATTTCCTGGTAGCTCTTTTCATCTTTATAGCCGCTGCTTTGGTAACTGGTTTTGTGGTTTTTGTCGAAAAAGGCCAGCGCAGAATTTTGGTCAATTATGCCAAAAGGCAAGTAGGTAAAAAGATCTATGGTGGACAAAGCTCCCATCTCCCTTTAAAACTTAATATGGCTGGTGTTATTCCACCTATTTTTGCTTCTAGTATAATTTTGTTTCCTGCGACCCTTGCTGGGTGGTTTGCTTCAGGTGAATCAATGATATGGTTGCGCGATATCAGTGCTGCTTTATCACCCGGTCAACCTTTCTACGTTTTTTTATATGCCACCATGATTATTTTCTTTTGTTTCTTTTACACTGCTCTAGTGTTTAATCCAAAAGAAACATCTGACAATTTAAAGAAAAGCGGTGCATTCATCCCTGGAATCAGACCGGGAGATCAAACTACTCGCTATATAGAGCGTATAATGTTGAGATTGACATTAACTGGATCTATTTATGTGACACTAGTTTGCTTGCTACCAGAATTTTTAATTTTAAAATGGAATGTACCTTTTTATTTTGGCGGTACTTCATTACTCATTATTGTCATAGTTACAATGGACTTCATGTCACAGGTTCAATCGCACGTTATGTCTTCTCAATATGATAGTTTATTAAAAAAAGCTAATTTGAAAGGTAGCAATGGACGACTCCCTGCTAGATAGAGATTAAACAAATAATGGCTAAGGAAGAGACTATACAGATGCAAGGTGAAGTGCTTGAAACTTTACCGAATGCTACGTTTAAAGTTAAATTAGAAAATGGACATGTAGTTTTAGGTCATATTTCGGGAAAAATGAGGATGCATTACATTAGAATTCTTCCTGGAGATAAGGTAACCGTTGATCTTACACCGTATGATTTGACAAGGGCACGAATTACCTTCAGAGCTAAATAAGAAAAACTAAGGAGATTAAATGAAAGTAATGGCATCAGTAAAAAAAATTTGTAGAAACTGTAAGATAATAAAACGAAATAGAGTGGTACGTGTAATTTGTACAGACCCGCGACACAAGCAAAGACAAGGTTAAGCCACTTAATTCATAATAGGTTATTTAATAAATGGCACGTATAGCAGGTGTAAATTTACCCAATCATCAACATGTGAATATTGCGTTAACGGCAATATATGGCATAGGCCGTACAACTTCATTACAAATATGTGATCAGGTTGGTATTGCATCCGACATTAAACTAAAGGAATTATCCGATCAACAATTGGATTTGCTGAGAGATCATATAGCAAAAATTGTAATCGAAGGTGACTTGCGGCGCGAAGTTTCGATGAATATTAAAAGATTGATGGATTTAGGTTGTTATAGAGGTTTTCGTCACAGAAAAGGTTTGCCTGTTAGAGGTCAAAGAACGAGAACGAATGCTCGAACCCGCAAGGGCCCTCGAAAAGCAATTCGAGCAAGATAAATATAAGTTGATCTTTTTAGGATAAAATCATGGTTAAATCAAATGTCCGTACAAGAAAAAAAATAAAAAAAAATGTGTCTGAGGGAATTGCGCATATACATGCTTCCTTTAATAATACTATTGTAACGATTACAGACAGACAAGGAAATGCATTGTCTTGGGCTACCTCAGGTGGGGCTGGATTTAAAGGATCTAGAAAAAGCACTCCTTTTGCTGCTCAAGTTGCTGCTGAGATTGCAAGTAAGGTTGCAATCGAATGCGGCGTTAAAAACCTAGAAGTTAAAATTAAGGGACCTGGACCAGGAAGGGATTCTGCTGTAAGAGCACTAAATGGCGCTGGTTTTAAAATAATAAGTATCTCAGATGTAACATCTGTACCTCATAATGGGTGTCGACCACCTAAAAAACGTCGTATTTAAGGAGAACCCTTTGGCTAGATATCTTGAATCCAAATGCAAATTGTGTCGCCGTGAAGGTGAGAAGCTCTTTTTAAAAGGAGAGAAATGTTTTACGGACAAATGTGCAATTGATCGTAGAAATTACCCGCCTGGTCAGCACGGACAAAAAAAATCGCGTATATCGGACTATGGTGTTCAATTACGTGAGAAACAAAAAATAAGACGTATATACGGCATTTTTGAGAAGCAATTCAGAATTATATATAAAAATGCTGATAGACAACGTGGCGTCACAGGCGATAACTTGTTGCAACAATTGGAAAGTCGCTTGGACAATGTGGTTTACTTAATGGGATTTGGTTCTTCGCGTGCTGAGTCGCGTCAAATCATTCGGCACAATAGTATACTCGTCAACGGAAGTAGAGTTAATATACCTTCATATATCGTAGAACCCGGTGATACAATCGCTGTTGACCAAAAATCGAGCGATCAATTGCGGATAAAAGCCTCACTTCAAGCTGCAGATAACCGTGGATATCCCTCTTGGATTGAAGTCGATATAAAAGGAATGAAAGGAACCTTTAAAAATAAACCTGATCGCTCTGACTTACCTTCAACTATTAACGAATCTTTAGTAGTTGAGTTGTATTCCAAGTAGTAAATTTTAATATCACTTTCTTTAAGGTCATTAAATGCAAGGTAATGATATATTAACACCACGTATTATAGATGTTCAGAATATATCACCATTACATGCTAAAGTTGTAATGGAGCCATTTGAAAGGGGATACGGATATACACTAGGTAATGCTTTACGTAGAATATTATTATCGTCTATGTCGGGCTACGCTCCAACCGAAGTTAAAATAGCTGGTGTCGTACACGAATATTCCACTTTAGATGGCGTTCAGGAAGATGTTGTAGATGTATTACTTAACATTAAGGGTATTGTACTTAAATTACATAATTCAGAAGAAGTTACGTTAAGACTTTCCAAGTCTGGTAAAGGTGTTGTCACAGCAAATGATATCGCATCAAGTCATGATGTTGAAATATTAAATCCTGATCATGTGATTGCACATTTGACGACTGGGGGAAAGCTTGATTTACAGCTTAAGATATCCCGTGGTAGAGGATATGTTCCTGCTACCACTCGGAAAATTTCTCAAGAAGAAAAGAGTATTGGCACTATAATACTTGATGCATCTTTTAGCCCGATACGACGTGTTAGTTATACTGTTGAAAGTGCCAGAGTTGAGCAAAGAACAGATCTTGATAAACTCATAATGGATATTGAAACTAATGGGGTTGTAGATCCTGAAGAAGCTATTCGATACGCAGCAAGAGTATTAGTGCAACAACTATCTGTATTTGCAGATTTAGAAAGCACCCCGATACCTACAGAGCAACCTATCATTCCACAAATTGATCCTGTTTTGTTAAGACCAGTAGATGACCTAGAATTGACAGTGCGTTCCGCCAATTGTTTGAAGGTTGAGAATATTTATTATATTGGTGATCTAATACAACGTACTGAGGCAGAGCTATTACGTACCCCTAATCTTGGGAGAAAATCTCTTAATGAGATTAAAGAAGTACTTGCTGCTCGTGAACTTACACTAGGTATGAAATTAGATAATTGGCCACCTGCAAATTTAGAGAATTTAACTAAGGACATTAATCATGCGTCATCATAACGCTTTTCGTAAACTAAACAGATCAAGCAGTCACAGAGCTGCAATGTTTCGCAATATGACAAATTCACTTTTGCGTCATGAAATTATAAAAACCACGTTACCAAAAGCGAAAGAATTAAGAGGGTACGCCGAACCCATGATAACGCTTGGTAAGAATTCTAACTTCTCCAATAAAAGACGTGCATTCAACAAGTTACGAGATCGTGAAATCGTTACAAAGTTATTTTCTGAATTAGGCCCTCGCTATGCCACTCGACCCGGTGGATATATAAGGATCTTAAAGTACGGATTCAGAAAAGGTGATAATGCCCCAATGGCATTGGTTGAATTGGTGGATCGGCCTATTGAAGAAACTGCTATAACCGACGTAAAAGAAGAAGATCAATAACACAGTTGTTGTCTCTAAGTGCACAAACAACTTAATTTTTCGATTACTTAGAATACTATCGGACAGGAGGATTCACTCCTATAGATCACTTAGTGCAGACTTAAGTTGTACTAATCTAACCTTATTTAAACTCATTCAACATTCTTCGAACTTGGATATTCATATAATTCAAGTTCGAGGACTTGGTTTATGTTGGTTACGACCATTTGAATGGATTAGTGAAAGCAAAATTAGATCATATTCAAATGTCTCCCTTCTAAATTACAATATATCAATATTTGATTTTTTAGACTCCACAAACAGTTACCTCTTAAGAAATAAGTCATGCTATATAGCCGACGAACGTACTCCTGTAGTAGTTACTGAACTACAATCGAGTGGCCGCGGGACTCATAATAGAGGCTGGTTTTCTAATTTAGGTGGTTCACTCACTTTTTCTATATTGTGGCGATTTGAGCGTAGCATAAAACATTTGTCGTCTCTTAGTTTGGTACTTGGCGTCTGTCTTGTAAGAGTATTTCAAAAGCTATCCCTCGATAAAGTTCAATTAAAATGGCCTAATGATGTCTTGTATAATAAACGTAAATTTGCTGGAATTCTGATTGAATGTTCCACTAATAGTGATGGTTCCATAACTGCAATCATTGGCATAGGTGTAAATCTTAAATTAGCTTCACATATACCAGATAGTATCAATCATTCTGTAACTGATCTGTATCATATTTCTGGTAAGTTCTATAGTCGTAACCGGATATTAGCCTTGCTATTGAGTGAGCTTGATTCAGTTTTACAAGCTTTCGAAAATGAAGGCTTTAGGATTTTTCGCAATGAATGGGAAAGCTTTCATGCATATCAAGGACAGAATGTGGTTTTACATCTGCCTGACCAATACCCTATTGAAGGTATTGTTGAAGGTGTTGCAGATGATGGCACCTTGTTTCTTATTACTTCTTCCGGTCGACAACAATTTGCTATTGGCGAAATCAGCTTAAGAGTTATAGTCTAAAATGTTTTCTCTACTTGCGATTGATTCTGGTAATTCTTATCTTAAATGGGCTTATTTTGAAAATAATCAATGTATAAGTCATAATAAAATTCTAAATCAAGAGATTACGCAACTATCAGATTCGTTTTCATCATTAAAACAACCTGACCTCATCCTCATTTCTCAGGTATCAGATCAACGAATAAAAGATCAGATATCTTCTTTTTTTAAAAATTGGGGTAGTGAGCCGCGTTGGATTTATCCCCTGACCAAACAATGCGGTGTGACTAATAACTATGATAATCCTGGTCAGCTTGGCAGTGATCGCTGGGCCTCTTTAATTGCTGCGTGGCATAAATATCATGCGTCTTGTCTGGTTGTTAATATAGGTACAGCTATGACCGTTGATGCACTATCTAATGATGGAGTTTTTCTGGGTGGAATAATCCTCCCCGGCCCACATTTAATGTGGAATAGTGTTCTATTAAATACGCAAATATTTAACAATAACGATGATTACCGATATGAAATTTTCCCAGTAGAAACTAAGAATGCTCTTTACAGCGGTATTATTCAATCGTTAGTGGGATCTATAGAAAGAATGAGACATTTGTTTCATTTGAACCACGGCAGTCCCCCAAAAAATTGCATTATCAGTGGTGGTGGAGTTGCTGATATACTTCCCCATTTTGATTTTGAATATACGTTTATTGATAATTTAGTTTTAGAGGGATTAAATATTATTGCCAATGACATGAAAATTGCCAACCAAGCGTAAAGTGGAATATGTCTTTATTCAAAGAAGCATCATTTTACATTTCAGTGAACAAATTAATCGATTTGCCCTTGCATGATGGCGTTGAAATTGCCTTTGCAGGTCGTTCTAATGCAGGTAAATCCAGTGTAATTAATACACTGACAAGTCATAAGAAACTTGCTTTTGTTAGTAAAACCCCAGGGCGAACACAACTTATTAACTTTTATCAACTTCGTTCCGATCTTTTTCTGGTAGATTTACCAGGTTATGGTTACGCGAAGGTTCCAATTGAAATACGGAATCACTGGAAATCCCTTCTCAGCAATTATTTACAAACCCGCAAAGAATTACTTGGGCTTGTCTTGATAATGGATATTCGTCATCCTTTAAAAGACTTGGATTTACAAATGCTGAACTGGTTTACAATAACCGATAAGTCAGTACATATTATGTTGACAAAAGCCGACAAATTAAGTCGGCAGCAAGCTAATATTACACTTAACAAGGTTACAGATTTTTTGGTTCTACATTATCCAGCAGTAAGTGTCCAATTGTTTTCAAGTACAAAAACGGTGGGTGTGGAAGAGGCAAACAGGACAATTAAAAGCTGGGTTGACAAGAACCCCAAACAGTTAGATTAGCATCAGGCATTTACGTATATGTAATATAAAAACCCCCGGTTAAAAAGGGGAGCAAAACCGGGGGGAACCGCCTTAATATCACATAAGACCCTGTCACAGGGAGATAAGACAGGGCACAAACTAATTATGCTCATTTAGAAGACAATGCAATTACAATACAAGTTCCTTAAAAATTACTATTTATTCGAGAATATGAATAATGATTAATTCAAATGCTCAGTTTCCGCAAAAAAGAATGCGGCGTTTACGGCGTAGAGATTTTTCACGCCGACTTGTTCAGGAAAATCAACTTCATGCATGTGATTTTATTTATCCTGTCTTTGTCTTGGATGGATCCCAACGAGAAGAAAAAGTTGCGTCAATGCCTGGAATTGTCAGGCAAAGTGGTGATCTTTTGATGGCTCAGGCCGAACGTTGTTTACACCTGGGCATTCCTGCAATAGCAATTTTTCCTGTGATTGAAACGCACTTAAAAAGTGTTTTAGCTATTGAAGCATATAATCCAGATGGATTAGTTCCGAGGATTGTAAGGCAATTAAAGAAAAACTTTCCCGAATTAGGTATTGTAACGGATATTGCATTGGATCCTTATACCAGTCATGGTCAGGATGGATTAATTGACGAAACCGGTTATGTCTTAAATGATGAGACAATAGAAGTGCTTTGTAAGCAAGCGTTAACACATGCAGAATCAGGTGCAGATGTTGTGGCACCCTCGGATATGATGGATGGACGTGTTGGCGCTATTAGGAAAACGCTTGACCAAAATCAGCATATCCATACAAGTATTTTGGCGTATTCAGCAAAATATGCTTCTAGTTTTTATGGTCCATTTAGAGATGCGGTTGGATCAGCCGCTAGTTTAGGTGGAGGAAATAAATATACTTACCAAATGGACCCAGCTAATACCAATGAAGCGCTATGGGAAGTTGGGCTTGATTTAGCCGAAGGTGCGGACATGGTCATGATAAAACCAGGTATGCCATATTTAGATATTATACGACGGGTAAAAGATCAGTTTAAAGCACCGACCTTTGTTTACCAAGTCAGCGGTGAATATGCCATGTTTAAAGCAGCCGCAAATAACGGCTGGTTGAATGAGGAAGCATGTGTGTTGGAGTCTTTACTATCTTTTAAACGGGCTGGCGCTGATGCAATTTTAACTTACTATGCACTTGAAGCCGCCGGTTGGCTTAAAAAATAAAAACTAATTCTTTTAGTAGTATTATTCTCCCGGTCAGTCAATATATAGAGACCAGTGCACATTATGCGTCTGGTGTATTGGCCGTTTAAAAGTGACCGCCCACCATTCGATGGTATACTAAAATAATTGATCCCTTAAGCTTTGAGTTGTTTCACCTAGGCCATCTAAATCCTCATTGGATAATGGCGGTAGTTGTTCACGAAAAAAGTATTCAGGAATGCCGTTTGATAATACTCTCAGGCCGGTTTCCGGATTAATTCTTTCTGCAACAATGCCTTCTGGTGGATTATATTTGGCAATAGGCTCTTCTTTTAGCGCCGTGCTCATATACTGCATCCAGATCGGTAAGGCAACACGTCCTCCAGTTTCATTTTTCCCGAGTGACTGAGGTTCGTCATACCCTATCCATGCAACCGCCACCAGGTTTTTTTGAAAGCCGCAAAACCAAGCATCTACAAAATTGCTGGTGGTGCCCGTTTTTCCCGCTAGGTCTGAGCGGCCCAGTTGTTTTGCTCTGACGGCTGTCCCATAGTTGATGACATCCTGCATCATACTTGTCATAATAAAAGCATTGCGGGGGTCAATGACTCGTGGGGCATCGTTTGAAGCGGTTGCTGGTCGTGTTTGTTCATAAATATTTCCATTTTCATCTTCTATACGTTTGATGAAATAGGGTTCTATCCGAAAACCTTCATTGGCAAATACAGCATATCCCGCTGCCATTTGCATTGCAGTTACCGAACCTGAGCCCAATGACATTGGTAAATACGGTGGATGTTTATCTGCGTCAAAGCCAAATCGCGTGATGTAATCTTGTGCATACTGCAAATCGATAGCTTGTAAGATTCGGATTGACGCTAGATTTTTAGATTTTGCTAGTGCCTCTCGCATACGCATAGGTCCGCCATATTTGCCGTCAAAATTTCTAGGTTCCCATAATTTACTTCCGGTTTGTGAAGCACTGAAAGAAAGCGGCGCATCATTAATGATAGTTGCGGCGGTAAATCCCTTTTCTAATGAAGCAGAATAAATAAATGGTTTGAAACTTGAGCCGGGTTGTCGCCATGCTTGTGTGACATGGTTAAACTGATTTCGATGAAAATCAAAACCGCCGATTAATGCTCGAATTGCGCCGTCGTGTGAATTTATGGAAACTAATGCTGCTTCGACTTTGGGTAGTTGTACCACATGCCATATCTTTTTTGCGTCTTGTTGAATACGTATCACTGCGCCGGGGCTGATATGTTTTTTCTCGGCAGATTTTTTTTCAGCGAGGTATTTTGCTACAAATTTAAGACCTTCTGTTTTAATTTGTATAATTTCACCTCCCTTTTTGTAGGCTTGTATTTCGGTATTCTTTACAATCAATGCGATTGCTGGGATTATGTCATCACTTTCGTTGAAATCATCCAGCGCTTCTTCAAGTGCTTTTTCTTGATTTTTTTCGTATTTCTGTAAATCAATATATGCTTCTGGACCGCGATATCCTCGACGCTTGTCATATTCCAGCACATTGGAGCGTATTGCCTGATATGCGGCATGCTGATCTCGATGTCGAATTGTTGTGTAAACTCTGATCCCTCTGGTATAGGCTTCTTCATTAAAACGTTCATAAACAACTTGTCTGGCCATTTCAGCAACATAATCAGCCGGCATGACGAATTCTCTGGACTGTTTTACAACAGGCACGGGTTGCTTCTCTAACTGCTTGAATTCTTGTTCAGAAATATGGTTGAGTTTATACAAACGACCAAGGACATAAAGTTGTCTTGTTTTAGCGCGTTTGGGGTTAACCACGGGGTTAAAGCTGGAAGGTGCTTTTGGTAATCCGGCCAGCATTGCGGCCTCAGCTATACTAATATCCTGCAGTGATTTGCCAAAATAAGTTTGTGCAGCTGCTGCAAAACCATAGCTGCGCTGACCAAGATAAATCTGATTAATATAAAGTTCTAAAATCTTATCTTTGCTCAAGTTGTGTTCAATTTTAAAAGCCAGCAACGCTTCACTAAATTTTCTTGTTAATGTTTTTTCTCTTGTTAAAAAAAAGTTTCGCGCGACTTGCATTGTGATTGTGCTGGCCCCCTGACGGACACCACCAGCTGCAAAATTAGAATATGCGGCACGCAGAACACCTAAATAATCCACACCGCCATGTTCATAGAAACGATCGTCTTCAGCGGCAAGGATGGCTTGTTTAAGTTGTGAAGGGACTTCATCAATGGTGACTAGATTGCGGCGCTCGGCACCAAATTCGCCGATTAAAAAACCTTCTTCGCTATATATCCGTAATGGTATTTTGGGGCGGTAATCGGTTAATGCATTAAGGGAAGGCAACGAAGAGAACGTAACAAGCGCGGCAAAAAAAAGCAGCAGTATGCTGACCACACTTAATGCCAAGATAGTGATGAAAGAAGAATAAAGCCAGCGGGATATCATGAAAGTAAATTCAAAATTTTGAACAAAATTTATTTAAAACAGTTTTAGGGGGTATATATCCCTTTTTTTTACAAATCATTTTTTTTAGAGTCTGTCAGAATTGTCGCCAGATTGCCAGCTTCTAAAAAAACAGTTTTTAAAGCCTGGAAGCTTGTTCAGGTGCAAACTAGTTCCTGGCATGGTTTGAAATTAATTAACCAGTGAGTATCACCTCAAATAGAACAATGTTCAAGGGAAAATTTGATATTAATCTCGACTTTATGAAAATTAACTCCTCACATTTAATTGGAGTTGATATCAGCTCATCATCAGTAAAAATGGTGGAGTTATCAAAAGCGGGAAAAGGGGCCGGCAATTATCGTGTTGAACGGTATGTCATAGAACCATTGCATGGAAATGCAATGCAAGATGGTGCCATTGTGAATATGGATACTGTCAGTGAAAGCATACAACGCGCCTGGAAAAGATTAGGTTCTAAGTGCAGAAGAGTTGCAATGGCACTGCCGGCTTCCGATGTCATCACCAAGAAAATAATTGTCCCAGCTGGACAACGCGAAGATGATCTGGAATTTCAGGTTGAGAATGAAGCCAGTCAATATATACCTTTTGCCCTTGATGAGGTCAATCTTGATTTTCAAGTTTTGAGACCTTTACCTAACAATCCAGATGAAGTGGAAGTGCTCATCGCGGCTTCGCGCAGAGATAAAGTTGAAGATCGGGTTGCCGCATCGTTGTCAGCTGGCCTTAAAACCATTGTGATGGATGCCGAGCCCTATGCGGCACAGACTGTTTTCGAATTGATAAAGAATCAATTCCCTGAAAGCGGTAATGATCAAGTGATTGCAATAGTCGATATTGGTGCTACTGTGATGAAAACCAATGTGCTTCATAACGGCGAGTCAGTATATATGCGCGACCAGCCGTTTGGGGGAGATCAACTTACGCAAGAAATTCACAATCAATATAATTTATCTCTCGAAGATTCAGAAAAAGCCAAGCGTAATGGTAATTTGCCTGAAAATTATAAAACAGATGTGCTGCATCCATTCTGTGAAACATTGGCAATTGAAGTGATGCGGGCAATTCAGTTTTTTTATACTTCAACACAATATACCGAAATCAATTACATCTTGATTGCTGGTGGGTGTGCAGCAATACCGAGTTTAGATGAAGTCATTACATCACGCACACAAGTTAGTACACTCGTTATAAATCCATTCTCAAGTATGGAGCTGTCCAGTCGTATTATTCCGAGGCAAATCAATAATGATGCGCCATCTCTTTTAATTGCTTGTGGCTTGGCTATGCGTAGCTTTGATCCGTCATGATTAAAATTAATCTTCTTCCACATCGAGAGTTAAAACGTAAAACACGACAACAACAGTTTGCGGTTTTTGCTGGAGTAGTCTGTGCGTTCGCTTTAATTACAATTTGGGGAGTGCATAATATTTTTGTCGGCAAAATTGAGTACCAGAATGGACGTAATCAATACTTAAATAATCATATTGCTATTCTTGATAGACAGATCGCAGATATAAGAGACATTAAGAATCATACCCATGAACTGCTTGCACGTAAAAGTGTTGTCGAGACACTCCAGGGCAATCGATCTGAAGTCGTTTATTTGTTGGATCAATTAGTCAGATTGCTACCAGATGGTGTGTATCTGAAAAGTGTCAAGCAAGAAGGACACAGTATCAATTTAACCGGTTACGCACAATCAAATGCTTGGGTATCGACATTAATGCGTAATCTTGAATCTTCTCCATGGTTGGAATCTCCTGCACTCATTGAAATAAAAGCCGTGACTGTTAATAACGTTCGTCAGAATGAGTTTAATTTAAATATCAAATTAAAGTCGTCAATTGATGACAATGATGCGATTAATTCTAGTAATTCCAATGTTTTGTAAGATTTGTTCGCTATGACTGTACTTGAAGAATTGCGTTATCTCGACCCTAATGATCCGGGAAAATGGCCGACGCCAATAAGGACAATTGCACTGTTTTTATTGCTGTTCGTAATGATAATGGCTGGTTATTTTTTTGTTTGGCAGGATCAAATGAATAATCTCGACAATGCTCGTGTAGAAGAGCAGACATTGAAAGACAGTTATCTTGTTAAAAAAAGCAGCGCGATTAATCTGCCTGTTCTAAAGCAGCAGCTAAATGATATTGAGCAGTCGTTAAGTGCGCTTTTAAAACAGCTCCCCAATAAGTCCGAGATGGAAGCGTTGCTGGTTGATGTAAATCAGGCTGGTTTAGGGCGCGGATTGCAGTTCGAATTATTTAAGCCAGCCGAAAGTGAAATAATCCATGATTTCTATGCTGAATTATCTGTGTCTGTCAGAGTGACAGGCAGTTACCATGATATCGGTTCATTTGCCAGTGATATCGCTCAATTACCGCGGATTGTGACACTCAATAACATCAATATAGTGCCAGGCAACGACAATATGTTGATACTGGATGCTATCGCCAAAACTTTCCGGTATCTGGATGAAGACGAATTACTGAGTCAGGGAGTAAAAATCCAATGAAAATAAGTTATTGGGCGATACTGGTTACCACAACATTGTTAACAGCTTGTGATAACAGTGATCATAGTGACCTTGATACGTTTATCAGCAATGCGGGCAAGGGGCTTCGTGGGCAGGTTGATCCACTGCCAGAGGTTAAGTCATATGAATTCTTTACTTATGATGCATTTGAAATTCCAAGTCCCTTTGCCCCTAGGAAAAATGAACAGGTGCACAGTTCAACAAATGGAATGAAGCCTGACTTGGTTAGAAGAAAGGAGTTTTTGGAGAGTTTTCCATTGGAAAGTCTGGAAATGGTGGGTTCGTTAGAGCAAAAAGAAATTATTTATGCCGTTGTTAAAACGCCGGAGGGGAATTTGCTGCGTGTGAGTGTTGGTAATTATCTGGGTCAGGATTATGGAAAAATAAAACAAATTTCGGAATCACAAATTGAATTAAGAGAGCTGGTACAAGATGGTGTTAACGAATGGACTGAGCGCGCCAGTACGCTTATGCTAAAAAATTAGGAGTCTAACAATGAAACTACAAATAAACAAAATTGTGTTTTTAAAGCCATGGTTTGTAGCATTGTTACTTATACTGTCATGCACAGTTTATGCAGATGCCATACCCGAACAGCAATTCAATAATATGAGTTCTATTGATATTTCAACTAGGGAAGGTGGTAAGGTAGTGGCCAAACTGGCTCTTGATCAACCACTCGTTAATGTGCCTATAGGCGTTTCTCTGAGCAACCCAAATAGAATATATTTTGATTTTTATAATGTGGCCAACGGCCTGGGGAGAAATTACCAGGAAATTGAAGAAGGTGATTTGCATAGTATCAACATTGTTCAGGTTGGTGATCGTACTCGTCTAGTATTTAATTTGTCCGGGTTGATGCACCATGAAACAGTGCTGCAAGATAATACATTATTAATTATTTTCAAAACTATGGGTGAGCGCCATAATGTCAGATCAGCTGCGCATTTCGCCAAAGGCACAATTGAGAAGGCGCTGAATAGTCTGTTGGACATTGATTTCCGTCGCGGTGAAAGTGGTGAAGGTAGAGTCATAGTTGATTTAATGCACGCAGGTGCAGGTATTGATGTGCATCAACAAGGAGAAAAGCTCGTTGTTGAGTTTATCGATACTTATTTGCCAGATAATCTGGAAAGAAAGCTTGATGTAGTAGATTTCGGTACGCCCATACAGATCGTTGATACAACCATGCAAGGCGATAATGTTCGCATGTCAATACACCCAACCGGCCGCTGGGAACATTCGGCGCGCCAGACGGATACTCGATTTGTTCTGGAAGTGCGTGCATTGACAGAAGACGAAGATGAAATTGTTCAGCGGAAGCGTGCAAATGGCGGGTATATAGGCGAGAGGTTATCGCTTAACTTTCAGGATGTGGAAGTGCGTGCAGTATTGCAGGTTATCGCTGATTTTACAAACCTGAATATTATTGCCAGTGATTCTGTCGGTGGTAATCTAACTCTGCGTTTAAGAGATGTTCCATGGGATCAGGCCCTTGATATTGTCTTACAAGCAAATGGCCTGGCCAAACGCCAGACTGGAAATGTCATTTTTGTTGCGCCGAGTAAAGAAATGGCCGATAGAGAACTGCTTGATCTGGAAGCTAAGCAACAAGTTGCGGAAATAGAGCCGCTTATTACGGAAACTTTCCAGCTTAACCACCGTCGCGTGAATTCGATTTCATTTGAAGGTATGTTAAGTAATCGTGGAACGATTAATCTGGATGAAATCAGTAATACAATGACCATAACCGACATTCCTGTAAAAATTGGCGAGATTAGAAAACGCATAAGGCGTCTGGATGTATTCGAAAGGCAGGTTATGATAGAAGCACGGATTGTCGATGCGACAGAGACATTCAGTCGTAATCTGGGTGTGCGTTTTGGCGTGCAAAATGCTTCGAAAGCAGGCGGTAATCGTATAGGTGTTTCCGGGAATGTGGCCGGTTCAAGCGACCTGGCTGCCGGTGGTGGTGTTGTAACTGGTGGCGAAAATTTAAATGTAAACCTTCCGGCTGCCGGTGCTGCTTTGATTGGCGGACCCGCTACTTTGGGCTTAAGTTTATTGAAAATAAATAATTCCAGATTAATTAATCTGGAATTGTCCGCGTTAGAAACAGATACCAAGGGTCGTGTTATAGCCAGCCCCCGTGTTGTAACGGCACACGGGGTAGAAGCGATTATTGAACAAGGTGACCGTGTACCATTCCAGCAGGCTACCAGCAGCGGTGCGACAAGTATTCGTTTTGTTGATGCAGTTTTGAGACTGAAAGTTAAGCCATTGATTACTTTTGACAATCAAATTGATATGGAACTGAGTGTTAATCAGGATAAGATCGGTCAAAGTGTGAATGCGTTTTTACCACCTGCGATTAATACAAAACAGGTGACGACTAAAGTCTTGGTGGAAAATGGTGGAACGGTTGTCATTGGGGGTATTTTCGAACGAAACGAGAATAATGTAGTTAATAAAGTGCCTCTGTTAGGAGATATACCCTATATTGGTCACATATTCAGAAATACATCCAAGCGGGATGATAAGCGGGAATTACTGGTTTTTGTAACACCACGTATATTAAATGAAAGCCTTAATTTACAATAGCAAAACTTATATTCCACTCTGAAAGCCAGTCTGTCGCCATGCCTCATATGTGATAATGGCGACGGTGTTGGATAAATTCAGGCTGCGACTGTTCGATACCATGGGTATACGGACGCGCATTTGAGTAGAGAGGCTGCTTATAATTTCCTCAGGTAATCCCATCGTTTCCGATCCAAATAAAAATGCATCACTATTTGTATATTTGATCGAGTCATAGCGTGTTTTTCCTCTGGTAGTTATGGCAAAAAGACGCTTTCCCACAATAAAACGTGCACAGTCCGACCAGTTTTCATGAATCTTGATGCTGGCAAACTCATGATAATCAAGACCCGCGCGCAACAATTGCTTATCGCGCAAGATAAAACCCAGCGGCTTGACCAAATGTAGTTGCACGCCTGTATTGGCGCATAAACGAATGATATTACCCGTGTTCTGTGGAATTTCTGGTTGATATAGAATAATATTGAACATGAAATATGATGTGCCAGCTCGTTTGTTGTGTTAAATATCTAGAAGCCTAAGTCAGCGCGTGTGCGAAATTGATCGGTTCGGGCTCTTGTTATGATCCAGTTACTGATCTTCGCAGCCCCTTTTTTGCGTAATTGTTGTGCCAGCGCGTTCAATGTTGCGCCGGTTGTCATGACATCATCAATTACCGCTACATGTTTTCCGGATAAATCAGTCTTGCAACGAAAAGCATTTTGAACATTCTTGTTGCGCGCTTTCCATGATAGACCTGTTTGTGGTGGTGTATTCTTGATACGTTCACAACTATCAGAAGATAAAGTAATATTAATTTTTCTGGCAACATAACGACTTATTTCTAATGCTTGATTAAATCCCCTTTCTTGTAATCGTTTGGAATGCAGTGGCATGGGTATGATTAGGTCAGGACTTTCAGTCAACGCTTGAGATTTCAGTTTGTCAATCAACAATTCAGCCAGTATCGGTGCTATCGCAAGTTGCATTTTATATTTTAATGTGTGTATAAGTGCATCTAGCGGAAAGGCATAGGTGAATGCAGCAATTGTAGTGGTGAAAGCGGGCGGCTTGGATAAGCAGGTACCACATTTCTGATCTTGGCTGAAAGGAGTTGCTTTTAAACATGTGGGGCAATGATTGGCTGGGATACAGGGTAAGCTTTTAAGGCAGGCATTACACAGATGCTGATTTGAGAATGCATCACAAAGAATGCAGTTTTTTTCAATCAAATTTTTCAAATTGTTATACCCTGGTCAAAAAACATCTGCCTGAATTGACAATACTGCTTGAATCCGTAATCATTCATTTCATTATAAATTTAAACGAAATTAGCTATCTCAAAATATTCAAAGGAAGCTGTTATGCATTGTAATTCACTCACATCGGATATACCAAATAATCGAAAAGTTAACAAAAGCTTGGTTGAAAAGGCGGGTGAATCAGCTCAATGGACTGTCACCGAGATACAGTCGTTACTTGACATGCCTTTTAACGATCTGATATTTCAGGCGCAACAGGTACATCGTCGACATCATGATGCGAATGCCGTGCAGTTGTCTACGTTGATATCCGTTAAAACGGGTGGGTGCTCCGAGGACTGCGGTTATTGTCCGCAGGCTGCCCGTTATCATACCGGTGTCGAGAACCAGGACATGCTATCCATTGACAGCGTGGTAACCGCTGCTGCTGCGGCAAAGGCGCAAGGCGCTACAAGATTTTGTATGGGCGCTGCCTGGAGAGGGCCTAAACAGCGCGACATGGAAAAAGTGACACAAATGATAAGCGCTGTGAAAGCGTTGGGTATGGAAACCTGCGCAACTCTGGGCATGCTGAAACCGGAGCAGGCGAGACAATTAGGAGAAGTAGGATTAGATTATTATAATCATAACCTTGATACATCTCCCGATTATTATGAGGAGATTATTACTACCCGGAACTATCAGGATCGCTTGGATACATTGCGGGAAGTGCGTAATGCCGGCATTAATGTCTGTTGTGGCGGTATTGTGGGTATGGGTGAAACGCGTGAAGCACGTGCTGGCTTAATTACGCAGCTGGCTAATTTAGATCCTTATCCGAACTCTGTACCTGTTAATCATCTGGTGCAGGTTGAAGGAACACCTTTGTACGGTACTGCTGTCCTTGATCCGCTGGAATTTGTCAGAACAATTGCTGCCGCTCGAATTACCATGCCAAAAGCAATGGTACGATTATCGGCCGGCAGGCGTGAGATGTCGGAAGCGGTGCAGGCGTTATGCTTTTTAGCAGGCGCAAATTCGATTTTCTATGGCGACAAATTATTGACGACTGGTAATCCCGACGTACAGCAAGATAAGGCATTGCTTGATAAATTAGGCATGCAATCCTTATCTGCTTCAGCTTAAATGAATTTGGAATGATGCATGTTTTCTGATCTGGCTGAACAACTGTTGATTCGGGAGCAGCAGGGTTTAAAGCGTTACCGGTCTATTCTTGAAAGTCCTCAGTCAACACATGTGACTATTGACGGACATGCGTATCTCTCTTTTAGCAGTAATGATTACCTGGGATTGGCCAGTCATCCTGTGCTGGTTCAATCTGTTTGCCAGGGGGCTCAGTTGTATGGCGTAGGTTCAGGAGCATCGCACTTGGTGAATGGACATAGTACCGCGCACCATGTACTTGAGGAAGCGCTTGCGCAATTTACCGGTTTTTCTGAGGCACTGTTATTTTCTACCGGTTATATGGCAAATATAGGCGTTGTGACGGCGCTTGTCGGGCGCAACGATGCTATTTTTGCAGACAAGCTGAATCATGCGTCACTCAATGATGCCGCCATACTTTCAAGAGCGCAGCTGATTCGTTATCCGCATTTTGATCTGCTAACGTTGGAACGGCGCCTGATAGCATCTAAGGCGAAGCGAAAACTGATTATCACCGATGCGGTATTCAGCATGGATGGTGATGTGGCGCCTGTTGAAAATCTGGTTAAGCTATGTAATAAATACAATGCCATGTTATTGCTGGATGACGCACATGGTTTTGGCGTGCTTGGTAGGAATGGGCGCGGTATACTGTTTACCTCAGAAAAAAGAAGAGAATCAGTTCGGACAGCGCTGCATGCATCTAATATTATCTATATGGCGACACTTGGAAAAGCAGCTGGCGTTTTTGGTGCCTTTGTCGCTGCTTCATCCGAAATCATTGCGACACTGATACAAGCGGCAAAAAGTTATATTTACACAACCGCAAGTCCGCCAATGCTGGCGCATGTTCTATTGAAAAGTTTGCAACTGATTGAGCAGGATAACTGGCGCCGTGAGCGCTTGTTCCAATTGATTAAGCAGTTAAAAGATGCAATGCGGACATTGCGATGGAGATTGCTGCCCTCGAATACACCGATTCAACCTTTGCTTATCGGTGATACGAAGGAGGCGATGCGTATCAGTCAAAATTTGAAATCGCAAGGTATTCTGGTGCCAGCCATTCGACCACCTACTGTGCCACGGAATACAGCGCGGCTGCGTATTTCTTTATCTGCTTCTCACAGGGACGAAGATATTGCTCGTTTAGCCAGCGCGTTACAAAACACAAACGCTGCGTGATAATCAATATACGCTGACTGCATATCAGTAGATGTCAACAGAAACAATCCATATCGAAACACTGGGTAACGGACCCGATCTGGTTTTACTGCATGGCTGGGCAATGCACAGTGGTGTCTGGAAAGGCGTCCGTGACTTGCTGGCGTTGCGTTTTCGCGTACATTTGTTCGATTTGCCCGGTCATGGTTTTAGTTCCGCCTGTAAGCTGGATAATTTCGATCATGTTGTCGACATTATCCAAGACAGACTACCTGAAAATAGCATTATCTGCGGCTGGTCTCTGGGTGGGCAAATAGCAATAGCTTTGGCTTTGAATAATCCTGCGCGTGTTAACAAACTGGTGCTTGTTTCCACTACCCCCTGTTTTGTAAAACGGCACGACTGGCCATGGGGAGTGGAGCGCAAGTTTCTAAAATTTTTTTTAGAAAACTTGCATCAAAATTATCGAACATCGATCAATCGTTTTCTGACGCTTCAAATCAATGGTGGAAGCAATGTCACAGATACTTTGGCGCAACTTCGTGAATATGTTTTTGAGCGGGAACAACCTAATTATAATACGTTACAAGAAGGACTCTTAATTTTGCAAACAAATGATATGCGTGAAAATTTGCACCGTGTTGAACAACCGGTTTTATTGTTGCATGGTGAAAATGATGTAATAACGCATCCTTGTGCCGCAGACTGGATGCATAAGCAGCTAGAAAATTCCAAGTTAGTGCTATTCCCGCGCTGCGGTCATGCGCCTTTCTTAACGGATCCAGAGACATTTGTGGCCTGTCTCAATGAGTGAAGATTATCGGCTGGATAAACGCCAATTGCGGAATGCTTTTGGGCGCGCTGCAACAACCTATGATCAGGCCGCTGTTTTACAACGGGAAATTAGTGACCGTATGTTTTCCCGTCTGGATTATATCAAATATGCTCCAGATACAATTTTGGATGCAGGCAGTGGAACGGGCTATGGTACACAAAAACTTAGTGTGCGTTATCCGGACAGCCGGCTCGTGGCGATGGATATTGCCTGGGCCATGTTGCAGCATGCGCAGCCGATAGCGACAGGGTGGCGGCGTTTCTGGCCGTTTCAAAAAAAACAGATACAGTATCTGTGTGCTGATATGGAGCGCTTGCCCGTCAAAGACGAAAGTGTTGGCATGGTTTGGTCAAATCTGGCGTTGCAGTGGTGCAATGATCTGGATAAGACTTTTTGTGAAGTTAATCGTGTTTTGAAAACAGACGGGCTCTTTATGTTCAGTACTTTCGGGCCGGATACCTTGCAGGAATTAAGACAGGCTTTTGGCCATGTAGATGCTTCTGTGCATGTTAATCGGTTTATTGATATGCATGATATTGGCGATCTGCTGGTGCATAATCGCTTTGCAACACCGGTTATGGATATGGAGTATATAACCCTGACTTATGATGATGTCATGCGTGTTATGCGTGACCTCAAAGCGATTGGTGCACATAATGTTGCGCAAGGAAGGCGGCAGGGCCTGACGGGTAAGATGAGATGGAAAAAAGTGATTGAGCGGTATGAAACATTGCGCTCAAAAGGCAAACTGCCGGCAACCTTTGAAGTCATTTATGGCCATGCCTGGAAGCTGCCGCCGAAACAATCGGTGATAACACCAGAAATCCGTAAACAAATTATTATGAGCTAGCATGGCCGGTAGTTTTTTTGTAACCGGAACTGATACAGGCATTGGCAAAACATTCGTCAGTTGCCTGTTATTACATGCTTTTGCGGCACAAAATAAAACAGTTGTCGGTATGAAACCCATTGCTGCCGGGCAAGAAAACGGAAAATGGCTGGACGTGGAGTTGCTACGTGCAGCCAGTAATATAAATGTTCCCTGTGAGTGGATGAACCCTTATGCGTTACATGCACCCATTGCGCCGCATATTGCCGCCCGGCAAGAAGGTGTTGAAATTGATTTGACGAGAATTTACAACGCATTTCATGAACTCAAAAAAAGTGTGGAATGCGTTGTTGTCGAGGGTGTGGGTGGTTTTCTGGTGCCTGTCAATGAGCGGCAGGATACTTCAGACTTGGCGAAGTTGTTGGCATTACCGGTGATTCTGGTCGTCGGCATGCGGTTAGGGTGTATTAGCCATGCGTTATTAACACAGCAGATAATCCAACATACTGGCTTGCGCTTGGTTGGATGGGTAGCGAATTGTATTGACCCGGGCGCGTTGGTATTGGATGAAAACATTGCTGCGTTGCGACAACGGCTTGATTGTCCTTTACTGGGCGTTGTGCCGTTTGTATCTGAGCCCGATGTGCAGACACTCAGTCAATTCATTGATGTGTCGAAAATTTTATGAGATCGACAGTAAAACTTTTTTTTATGCATGCCTGATCAAATAGGAGAAAAGGAGTATTGACTGATATCGGATTGACGCATGGGCAGACTTCGGATCGCTTCTGCATTGCTCCAGGAAAATACTTTAGCAGCTGCCTGTTGCCAGGGTAGCCAGAGATAGTCGAGATGTTCTTTTGGCGCAATTCTGACAGGTTTTATCTCGGGCAGGCAGAGACTGAAAACATGCTCGGCGTTATGTGTAACATTCGGTGCATAGCGCCAGCGCCATTCTTTGAAGATCTCGAACCGGTTTTGTGTTTTCCAGTCTGAGAGTTGATAATCTAGCGGATTCAGACCCGTTTCTTCTGCGATTTCACGAAGTGCGGTTTGCTGAAGCGATTCGTTTTGATGCTGGCTGCCTGTGACGGATTGCCAGTATCCGGGGTGATCTGCGCGTTCAAGTAAAAGAATCTGTAGATTCTGTGTATGAATAACAACCAGAACAGATACAGGGATTTTATACATTAAATGTGCCGGTTGTTTTTATCAGAGGATCAATTTTTTGGTTGTTCTGTTTTGCGCAGACGAATGTTCAGCTCCTTGAGTTGTTTTTCGTCAACGGTATCGGGTGCGTGGGTTAATAAGCATTGCGCGCGCTGTGTTTTTGGAAATGCGATGACGTCACGAATAGATTCAGAGCCGGTCATGAGTGTAACGATACGGTCAAGACCAAATGCGATACCGCCGTGTGGCGGTGCGCCATATTGTAATGCTTCCAGCAAGAAACTGAATTTTTCTTTGGCCTCTTCCTCAGAAATACCCAGCGCCTGAAATACTTTTGATTGTACCTCGTTGCGATGAATACGCACCGAGCCGCCGCCAATTTCCGAGCCGTTCAGAACCATGTCATAGGCTTTCGATAATGCTTCTCCAGGTTTGTTTTGCAGCAAATCCTCGTGACCGTCGGCTGGCGAGGTGAAAGGATGATGTAATGCCTGCCAGCGATTATCTTCCTCATCCCATTCGAACATCGGAAAATCAATCACCCAGGCCGGTCGCCAGCCGGATTCGGCATGGCCATGTTGATGCCCGATTTTAATGCGCAGTGCCCCGAGGGCTTCGTTCACAATTTTGGCCTTGTCAGCACCGAAGAAAATCAGATCACCATCTTTCGCCCCAGTACGCTCAAGAATGATTTGAATTATGTCTTCCGGCAGAAACTTCAGAATAGGGGATTGCAGTCCGGTTTGTCCGTCGCCGAGTTTGTTGATTTTGATATAGGCCAGTCCCTTGGCACCATAAATGCCGACAAACTGCGTGTAATCGTCAATTTCCTTGCGTGTCAGGCGGCCCCCGTTGGGGACGAGTAACGCGGCGACACGTCCGTTTGATTTTTCTGCAGCCTCGCGGAAAACCTTAAACGGTACTTCTTTCATAATATCGGTTAATTCCGTCAGCTCCAGCGTGACGCGCAAATCCGGTTTGTCACTGCCGTATTTATGCATCGCTTCTGCGTAAGTCAGGCGTGGAAAAGGGTCGGGCAATTCGACATTGCTGACTGTTTTGAAAAGACTGCGAATCATCTCTTCCATCAGCGACATGATTTCTGCTTCCGAAAGGAAAGAGGTTTCAATATCAATCTGCGTAAATTCCGGTTGCCGGTCGGCACGCAAATCCTCATCACGGAAGCAGCGTGCTATCTGATAGTAGCGGTCAAATCCAGAAACCATCAATAACTGTTTGAACAATTGCGGTGATTGCGGCAAGGCAAAGAAATGATTTGCATTGACACGTGACGGTACCAGGTAATCGCGCGCACCCTCGGGTGTCGATTTGGTGAGGATAGGCGTTTCAATGTCGAGAAAGCCCTGTTGATCCAGAAAAACACGTACAGCCATGGTGACTTTATGCCGCAAGCGCAGATTGGACTGCATTACCGGGCGGCGCAAGTCCAGGTAACGGTGTTCCAGTCGAACAAACTCACTGATATGATCGTCATCCATCAAAAATGGTGGCGTTAATGAAGCATTCAGAATTTCCATATTGACCACCAGTACTTCAATTTCTCCACTGTATAGCGCTGTATTAACCGTGCCTTCCGGGCGTCTTCGGACTTTTCCGGTCACTTTCAAAACATATTCGTTGCGAACTTTTTCTGCAAGCTGAAACGTCTCAATATTATCGGGATCGCAGACGACTTGTACCAGCCCCTCACGGTCGCGTAAATCGATGAAAATCACACCGCCGTGATCACGGCGTCTATGTACCCAGCCATAGAGTGTTATGATTTCATCGAGATAGTGTGTGTTGATGGCTCCGCAGTAATTTGTACGCATAGTATATTTTTTATAAACCTGAAATAACGGGTATGGAATGTGGAACGAGCTGTATTCGCATCATGGGTTTTTAATCAGTAGGTGTGGTGGTCGTGGTGCCGGTTTTTGTTTTTGATTCAGTTGGTGCCGGTGTTGGCGATGCTGCGTTGGTATCGGTTTTCGAATCCGTCTTTGCATCAGAAGATTTAGATTCTGCA
This sequence comes from Nitrosomonas aestuarii, assembly GCF_003046585.1. Taxonomy (GTDB): domain Bacteria; phylum Pseudomonadota; class Gammaproteobacteria; order Burkholderiales; family Nitrosomonadaceae; genus Nitrosomonas; species Nitrosomonas aestuarii. Next base: position 33,881 of record NZ_QAAE01000001.1, read on the forward strand.
GATTCAGACTGTGCGCTGCTTTTCTCAGATTTTGCTGCGGGCTGTGCAGGTTTGTTCTTGAAATCCGTCACATACCAGCCGCTTCCTTTGAGTTGAAACCCGACGGCAGAAATCTGCTTGGCGTAATCTTCGCTGCCACACTCCGGGCAGGCTTTGACCGGCGCATCGCTCATTTTCTGCATATGCTCTTTTTTCGCGCCGCATGAATTGCAAAGATATTCATAAATGGGCATAAAAACCTCCAACAATCCAAAATTAAATAAACCGATTATTATACCTTAACCTGAGTATTGCGCCAGTGTGCTGTTTCGATGTGAAAAGCCTGAATATGGAAGGCACTGAAACCGATAGACTGCTATGGAAAATAAGTCAAGATTTGATGAATATATTGATTATCTATTTTCTTGTTATGCATGGCGTTCCACGTAAACTTCAACCAATAACAGCAGAAAGAGGCAGTGCCGCTCTTGATTGTCCGGGTTCATACTTATATGCGACATTTTTCTATAATCTTTTTAATCGTGTTATTTTAGATTGTTTTCAAACAAGTCGACTAGGTCTTGTCCCGCCCGTAAACATCTTCAAAACGCACAATATCATCCTCGCCAAGGTAGGAGCCGGATTGAACTTCGATCATTTCCAGCGGGACGCGGCCCGGGTTCTCCAGACGGTGCTGGGTGCCGACCGGGATGTAGGTGGATTCGTTTTCGGTGACCAGAAAGCTTTCATCCCCGCGTGTTACGCGCGCAGTGCCACGTACCACGATCCAGTGTTCGGTACGATGATGGTGCATTTGCAGCGATAATGCAGCGCCGGGTTTGACGACAATCCGTTTGACCTGGAAGCGTTCTCCGGAATCCACGCCGTCATACCACCCCCAGGGGCGGAAAACCTTACGGTGCAAATGGCTTTCTGATCGCCCGGTTTTCTTGAGATTGTCGACGATTTTTTTGACGTCCTGGGTTTGATCCTTATGTGCAACCAGAATGGCGTCAGGAGTTTCTACAACGATCATATCCCTGATGCCCACACAGGCTACCAGGCGGCTTTCTGAAATGGCAAGCGTATTATTGCATTCATGCAGTAGTACATCACCTTGTGAAACATTGCCGGATTGATCCTTGGGCAGAACATGCCACAGTGAGTCCCATGCGCCCACATCTGACCAGCCTGCTGTCAAAGGAATCACTGCGCCTGCAGGTAACTGCGGATTTTGCCCAAGCGCGATATGTTCCATGACAGCATAATCAATGGACTTGCTGGTACATTGCTCAAAAGCGGTTTTTTCGACGCGCGTGAAATTCCCATCTACTGAACCGCCATTCCAGGCGGTGCGGCATGCAGACAGAATATTTGGGTGGCATAGCTCTATGGCCTGCAGCCATATTGATGCATGCATCAGAAAAAGTCCACTGTTCCAGAGAAAGGTGCCAGCATCAAGATAGGCTTGTGCGGTGGTGCTATCCGGTTTTTCTACAAAACGCGCGATACTGTAAGCATCGCTGTTCTCCAGTTGGTCGCCGGTTTGTATGTAACCAAAGCCTGTTTCCGGCTTGTCGGGGGTAATGCCAAAAGTCACAATGCGGCCTTGCAGCGCAAGCTGAACGCCTTGTTGAACTGCTTTTTTAAAGACTTCAGTATCGACGATGACATGATCGGACGGCATCACCAGTAAAATGGGGTCGTCGCCTTGATGAAGGGCGGTAAGTGCTGCGATTGTGAGCGCAGGCGCTGTATTGCGCCCGCTGGGTTCGAGCAGAATGGTGCCATTGCGTTCCATTACACGTAATTGCTCGGCAATCACGAAGCGGTATTCTTCATTACAGACCACGATAGGATCTGTTACTTCAATATCGTCGAGTCCGTCCATGCGGCGAACCGTGGCTTGTAATAATGAATCCTCACTGATCAGTGATAATAGTTGTTTGGGATGTTTTTCGCGGGAGAGCGGCCATAGTCTTGTGCCCGAGCCGCCTGACAAGATAACTGGAATAAGTGTATGCATAGCGATTTTCTATAAATTACGAAGAGTAATGAATCAATTGAGGGTCATAAAACCATTTATGCGCATTTATTCAGAATTCACAGGTGATGTAATAAGTGCTTCAGCCAGAATGCGCACGATTCTTTCAGCGGCTTTGCCATCCCATAGTTGAGGCCGGCGGCATGGTTTGTCCGGGCCGCGCAGTATTTTAATGGTTTCTTCAACAATGCGCGCCGGATTGATGCCTACAAGCGTATTTGATCCTTCTTCAACGGTGATAGGGCGCTCGGTATTTTCACGTATGGTGATACAGGGCACTCCCAGTGCGGTTGTTTCTTCCTGCAGACCGCCACTGTCCGTTAAGACGACCGCGGCATCTTTCCACAAATGAAGAAACGGCATGTAAGCCTGTGGGCCGATCAGCGTGATGTTGGGGCCAAGGTCAATGGCGAATTTATCTAGATTGTTGCGTGTACGTGGATGCACTGGAAAGATAAGAGGTAATTCACGGGCGATTTCCTTAAGTGCTTCGCTGATTCCGGAAAAGGTTTTTGCGTCATCTACATTGCTGGGGCGATGGAGCGTGATGACGCCATAGCGTTTTCCCGCATCAAGTTGTGTCGTCTTAAATGGCGTTGTGGGAAAACAGCCGGTATCCATATTGGCCAGTTTTTCAGCCTGATATAGCAGGTTATCCACCATCACATGTCCGACTAGAAAGGTGGCCGTATCCAGCTTGCCTTCATGTTGCAGATGCCTCAATCCACTGGGTTCGGTTACAAAAAACCAGTCGGAGATACTGTCGGTTACCAGGCGGTTTATTTCTTCGGGCATCCGCATGTCGCCGCTGCGTAAGCCTGCTTCAACATGCGCGACCGGTATTTGCAGTTTTTTTGCGACGATAGAGCAGGCCAGTGTTGAATTGACATCGCCAACAACCAGCACTGCATCCGGCATGTCGTTCTGGCAGTATTCTTCAAATGCGGTCATTATTTTGGCTGTTTGCTGCGCATGTGATCCGCCGCCAACGCCCATAAAAATATCCGGTTGGGGTATGCCCAGTTCCTCAAAAAAAACTTCGTTCATTTCCGGATCATAATGCTGACCTGTGTGAATAATTCGATATGTCAATATGTTTTGCTTGTTCAATGCGCGTACGATAGGGGCGATTTTCATGAAATTAGGTCTGGCGCCGGCGACAAGGTAGATTTTTTTTTGCATGTGTTTTATCGAGTGGATTGAAGTGTCGAATTTGTAGAGGCTAATCGCTCATGCGAATTACGCAGCACTTATTTTAAAATGATTATTGTTGACGGGTAAGTTGAAATTTGTACGCTTTAACAAGGTATTTCTACAAATTATGGCATGCGGGCGAATATTTCTGTTGAAATTTCTTGCAATCTTTTTAAAGAAGAATATAATTACGAATCATTCTCATTAATAATATTGTTTTTAGTTAGTTTGTTTTTATAGGCTGCAAAGCACTGAAATCTTTTAGTTGGGGCGTATATCATGTATATTTGTGTTTGCAAGGGAGTGACAGACAGCGCAATCCGCGAAGCGGTCAATAATGGTGCTGAGCGTATGCGTGATTTGAAAACCTGTCTCGGTGTGACTGAACAATGCGGAATCTGTGCCTGCCATGCAAAGGAAATTCTAGAGCAGGCACGCGCCGAAAAAGCGCAGTTGCATTCTTCCATTCCAGAAATTACGTGCTTAACAACAGAGCAGCCTGAGGAGACAGACTATGAAAGGGGATACCGATATTATTCAGTGGCTTAATCGCCAATTACTGCATGAGCTTACCGCGATCAATCAATATTTCTTACATGCCCGTATGTATAAAAACTGGGGTTTCAACAGCCTGGGCAAGCATGAGTATGATGAGTCAATCGAGGAAATGAATCACGCGGACAAGCTGATAGAACGCATTCTAATGCTTGAAGGTCTGCCGAATTTACAGGATCTGGGCAAGTTGATGATCGGTGAGAGCGTTGAGGAATGCGTTGCCTGTGATTTAAAAATGGAGCTGACGGCGCATGAGACATTAACAGCGGCAGTTGCTGTATGCGAGGCGAAGGGAGATTATGTTTCACGCGAGATTTTTGAAAGTATTCTGGAGGATACCGAAGAACATATAGACTGGTTGGAAACGCAGCTTGATGTGATGAAGAAAGTCGGTATACAAAACTGGCTGCAGAGTCAGATATAATTCTTTGTTAATTCCGGATTTTTTTGATGGTGTTGTGGTGGAATGCCCTAATAAAAACGTGGTTAGGCATTTAAGGCACCTAACTATGTGGCAGCGATAAATGAATCAGTGTAGTGTCTCGCATTCGATGAGATATGCAAGCCGTACACTAGGATAAAATTAAAGACAACAGTACTCCATCAATGAAGAGTGGTAACCCCAGTAACATAGCGCTCAAGAAAAGCTAACTGGTCTCATCACTCTTCGTTGATGGAGTACTGTTATGATACGACGCTTTTTACCAGGTGGTGTCGAGACGCTAAAAAATAAACCTGATCTCTTTTCCTGACATGCCATTCAACGTACCGAAAGTGGATCAACTGGCAATAGCAGCAAAGAAAAGTAATGAGTATAATAATAAAAATGATTCTTATATACAAGAAAGAGCAAAATGAATTTAAGCTTTATCTACATTTTTGCTTAAACTGTTTTGTTTTGCTTAGTTGTTTTTTTCTGAATAATGCATTTGCTCAAGTGTCTGAAAATAAACATGCAGAAGTGATCGAGCAGACATACAATATTCCTGCTGGGTTGCTGCAAGATGCGCTAAATAAATTTTCGCGACAAGCAGGTATTGATCTTATTTATGACCCGGCGCTTTTGAAGGGTGCTAAAACACAAGGACTGGAAGGCAGCTTTGACATATCGTCAGGGTTAAATTTTTTATTAATCGGCAGTGGACTCAGATTCGTTCAACAGACTGAAGGTTATGAAATTGTTGCTGCGCAGTCTGCGGGGGGGCTTGAAGTTTCGGGCGCGCAATCCTCCGGAGGTGTCACCGTATTACCCACAATTCAGATATCAGCTGGCAATACCGGAAACTATGCCGCTACCAGCAGTGTCACTGCAACCAAGACAAATACGCTGTTACGCGATGTGCCACAGTCGATAACCGTCGTGACTGAGGAATTGATAAAGGACCAGGCAATTCAGAGCTTGGGAGATGCCGTGCGATATGTGCCGGGTGTCGGTGTGTCTCAAGGAGAGGGTAATCGTGATGCCTTGGTATTTCGTGGCAACCGCTCGACCGGTGATTTTTTTATTGATGGTGTGCGCGATGACGTGCAGTTTTTCCGGGATATATACAATATCGAACGTGTCGAAGTGTTGAAAGGAGCTAACGGTATGATTTTTGGCCGTGGCGGTTCGGGCGGTGTGGTCAACCGGGTAACCAAGCAGGCGAATTGGGATCCGGTGCGTGAGTTCTCATTCCAGGGCGGTTCTTTTAACAAAAAAAGGATGACGGCGGATTTCGGCCATGTGTTGAATGACAAGGTGGCTTTTCGGGTAAATGGCCTGTTTGAGGATTCTGATAGTTTTCGTGATGATGTGGTCTTGCGTCGTCGCGGCGTTTCACCGACGGTTACGATTAAACCCACCAAGCGCACCAAGGTCGTTTTGAATATGGAACGCTTTCATGACGACAGAACAGCAGACCGGGGTATCCCGTCTTTTCTTGGCCGTCCGGCAGATGTCAAGAGGTCGCAGTTTTTTGGCGATCCCAACCGCAGTCATGCGGATGTGGAAGTGCTGGCTTTTAATTCATTAATCGAACATCACTTTGACTTCGGTATGACGCTGCGCAACCGGACAAATTATGCACAATACGATAAATTCTATCAAAATGTTTTTGCCAATAGTCCTGTTTTTGCAGACCGGGTGTCGCTGGGTGCCTACAACGATACCTCGGACCGTGAAAATGTATTTAACCAGACCGATTTATTGTATTCACTGAACACTGGACCCATCAGTCATACATTTTTAGCCGGTGTTGAAATAGGCCAGCAGATTACCAGTAATATACGTCAGACAGGTTTATTTAATAACGATCCAAGAGGTACCAGTTTCCGTGTGCCGCTGAGTAATCCGGTTACCAATGTGCCCATCTCATTTATTACTCAGGATTCAGATGCCGATAACCGCAGCGTTGTCGATATCACATCGTTGTATATCCAGGATCAAATCGAATTGTTACCCCAGTTACAGGCTATTGCGGGTGTCCGTTATGATCTGTTTGAAGTAAATTTTCAGAAAAGAAATGGCGAGAGCACGCAAATCAAAACAACCGATCATTTGATTTCGCCGCGATTCGGTTTGATTTATAAACCGATTGAGCCTGTTTCATTCTATGCAAGCTTTAGCCAGGCATTTGTGCCCAGAGCGGGTGAGCAGTTGACTTCCATTATTGTCACCAGAGCCACATTGAAGCCGGAAAAATTCACTACGTGGGAAGCGGGGGTTAAATGGGACATTTACCCGAGTCTTGCACTGACGGGCGCTGTTTACAGACTGGATCGTACAAATGTTATTACCATTGATCCAAATGATTCGTCACGGACTTTTCTGACTAAAGGCCAACGTACCGAAGGTGTTGAAATTGGTTTAAGCGGCCAACTCACATCTAATTGGAGTGTGATGGGTGGATATGCTTATCAGGAGGGGGAACTCACCAGTACGCAATCATCAGATGCGCAAAAAGGTGCAACGGTAGCAGAACTTCCCCGCAATACTTTTTCGATGTGGAGCAGGTATGACATTACACCCAGGATCGGTGCGGCATTTGGCGTTATTTACCGCAGCTCAATGTTTGCAGCAGTAGATAATACAGTGCGAATTCCTGATTTTACCCGTGTTGATGCTGCTTTGTTTGCACAACTAACCCGTCAGGTCCGGGCACAGATTAATATTGAAAATCTCTTCGATACACATTATTTTGCATCGGTTCATAATAATAATAACATTTCGCCTGGATCGCCTTTTGCAGTACGTGCAACGCTTGTCGCTAATTTTTAGCGCATCAATTTTTTAATGCACAAGCAAATTATTTTTTATCATTTTTTACATTAACAATAATTATTATCATTAACATTAGTGTTATTATTACACTAGATAAAAATCTAGTCGTGTTTAACAAATAGAGGGTAATTTTATGATTCAAAAATTTAAGACGATTGTTTTGGCCGGTGGTCTTGTCGTTATGACGGGGGGTCATTTTGCAGTAAACCATGACAGCACAGCCGCGTATGCGGCGACGCTTGAAACAATATCGAAAACAACGGTAGAGGAAGTTAACGCGGCTGTTTCGGCATTTCAGGAGATCGGTTCGCTCAGAAGAGAAGATCCGATCAATACCGATGCCATACGCAGTGCCTATGTGAATTCAATTCAGGCACTGGCGCAACAGGCCGATGCAGCCAATGATCTGGCACTTGACGGTATTGTATTGGCCGCGATAGATGAGATCGGCAGCAACAATGAACCCGAACTGGCGGCACAGGTAATTGATAAAACCTTGCAACATGTGTTTTTCCTGACTATTCTCGATCGCGTTACTGCTGTACGTGACGATTTTGATGTGACTGACACAGAAACATTGAATTTAAAATGGAATGAAGCCGTTGCCGCATTCGAAGCGATAAAAGGGACTGCTGCCAGAGAAAATAAAGTGCTTACGGCCGACAGGCAATCCATACAAACCGGTGATAATCCAACGCTGGATATTCAGATCGGTATGGCATTTGAGCGCGGCAGAAATGCGTTAAATAAACAAAATCTGGCAGAAGATAAAATCGAGATCAGCATTGTACGGCAGATCATACGTTTATCGTTGGCCAGGGCATATTATATCGGCGTGTTACGGGAGGTCGAGGGTATCATATCGAACCGCAATCGGGATATTGCAGAAGCCAGAGAAAAACAGAAGGAAGGTGAGAATTTTTACCGGATTATTGAAGATTTTATTACCCGGGAAAATGCGATGGGTAGTGAATTGATTAAGGCGCAGTTTACAGGGGATGTGGCGCAGGTTGAAGCAGACCAGATAGTCAGTGAACTCAGTAAGGGATTCATAGGTCGCGTACGCGCGGAACTGACTGCCAATGAAGCGAGCATATTGGATAACCGCGGACGAGCCTTGGAAGTCGCAGAAGAAGCAATTTTGTACGCCAACACTTTCCTCGCCGATCTTGAATTGCGTTTGGATTCCGCGTCACGCGTTTCTTTGGAAACCGCCTTAAACAGTCTTAAAGCGGCTAGCAATGATATGGATGCAGCAATTGCCGAACAGGCACGCCGGACTGCAACGGATATTTTGCTGGCGTATGAGCAGACACTGAATGTTGCAGATTATGAACAAACTCAGAACACGCCTTTTGTCGATGCGGCAGTAACATCATTTCAGACTATCGGTGCATTGCGTCGACAATCTCCGGTTGATGCCCAGGCTATTATGGATGCGTATACAGGTGAATTGCAGCAATTAACAAAGTTTATCGATAGTATCCACGGACTGGCCATGGATGCCGATATCCTTGCCGCCATAGACAATATCAGCAATAACCAGCAGGTGCCGCTTGCGGCACAGGTCATTGATAAAACTTTGCAACGTGTTTTTGTCTTGACGCTGCATAATCGTGTCGTGCTTGTGCTGAATTCGTTTGGCGATCTATCTGTATCCGAATTAGAACTGGAATGGGATAGGGCGTTCGCTGCTTTTCAGGCGATTAAAGGCACAACAGCCCGAGAGAACAAAGTGTTAACCGCTGATAGGCAATCCATCGAATCCGGCAGCAATCCCTATTTGGACAGTCGAATAACACTGGCATTTATACTGGGTAAAGATGCCATAGTGAATGCGGCTTCTGATGGAATGGAGCAGATTGTCCTTGCAAGTGAAAGAATTGTAGCCCCTTTAGTGCGCAGTTATTTTATCGGCGTGCTGCGTGAGGTGGAAGGTATTGTTGAGAACAGAGCGCGCGATATTGATGAAGCATTGGAAAAGCAGGTCGAAGGTATCTATTTTTATCGTATTGTGGAGTTGGCAGTATCTCGGTTTAATCCAAGTGGGAATGCTTTAATTAAGTCTCAGTTATCCGGTGATTTGTCGGCTGTAAATGCAAACCAGATAGTCAGTGAAATTAGCAAAGCGTTAATTGGTTTGGTTAATAATGAGCTGACTGAATTCGAACAAGCATTGGGTTCAGACAGTGAACAGGCAAAATTGGTGGCTGAGATAGCAGCACTTTATACGCAAATCATACTGCCGGATCTGGAATTACGTTTGGATGCAACGAAACGCGTAAAAATAGAAAATGCCCTGCAGGACCTAATCGAAGCTGGTGCAAATAATGATCAGGCAAAAGGAGTTACCGCACAACAGTCCATAACCGGATTGCTTGCGGAATACGCAAATACACTGATCTGATCTTCAAAGCACCTTGTCAGGAAAATTCTTCTGACAAGGTGCTTTTTCTTATTATTGAGCGAGTGAATTGATTTGAGCATATTTAGCAACGGGTATTGCCTGTAATTTTATGAATAAAGGGGTGATCAGATGTGTTGGAAAACAATCTATCGCATAGCGATAGTAATTGTACTGTTCGAATTATTGAGTAATCCGGTTTGGGCGAAGAAAGCCAAGGAAAAAGTCTATTGGATAGCTGCAGATGAGGTAAATTGGGATTATGCGCCTTCTTTTCCTGTTAGTGCGATGTCGGGACAAGAATTTACCGACGATGAGCGCGTATTTGTGGAGGCGGGGATTGGGCGTCGTTATTTAAAATCCGTATATCGAGAATACACGGCTGGTTTTGCAGCATTAAAACCGAGAAGCGTTGAAGAGCAGCATCTGGGCATCCTTGGACCTATCATCCGCGCCACAGTGGGTGATCGAATTATTGTTCATTTTAAAAATAATACGCGCTTCCCGGCAAACATTCACCCTCACGGTGTTTTCTATACCAAAGCCCATGAAGGGGCATCTTATGACGATGGTAATAATCATAAAAGAGATGACATTGTTGCACCGGGTAAAACGTATACTTATCAATGGGATGTTCCTGAACGTGCCGGCCCGGGTCCCAACGATCCCAGTTCAATTGCTTGGATTTATCACGGTCATGTTGACGAGCCCGTGGATACCAATGCGGGACTCATCGGACCGATTATTATTACTAAACGTGGTGCCGGAGATCAAAATGGTTCACCTGTAGATGTCGACCGGGAGTTTGTTACGCTGTTTACGGTATTCGATGAGAATGTAAGCAGCTATCTCGACGTCAATCTTTCATCTTGCAGTGGGTCTTGTGATCCGGAAGATGAAGATTTTCAGGAAAGTAATCTGATGCATGGTATGAATGGCCTGGTTTATGGCAATAATCAGGGCTATGTCATGGCTAAGCATGAACGGGTACGCTGGTATATTCTGGGTATGGGCACCGAAGTCGATCTGCATACGCCGCACTGGCACGGCGCAACATTACTACATAATGGTAACCGTCTGGATGTGACTGAAGTTTTACCGGCTGCTACTAAAACGCTTGATATGCGACCCGATTCTCAGGGAGACTGGATGTACCATTGCCATGTCAATGATCATATTGGCGCTGGTATGGTGACGCATTTTGCAGTCAAATGAAAACGGTTTAAAAAACATCAGCCGATTTTTCATTGCAAAAATTGATTATTTTTGCAATGAAAGGCGCATGCACTGCACAGTGCTTATTCGAACGGTGCTTTATCATGGTGATGCATGTGGTCGTCATGTTCAGCAGTGCTACTGCCGCCATTTTTGCTGGTCAGTTCATGGTAGCGGTCTGTTGACATGCCGGCTAAATCTTGAACAAAAAAGGCCATTGCCCAGATAACGTTATTGTCATGTGTAATTCCCCAGGCAGGCATGGCCGTCATCTTGATGCCGTTCTTAATAACCCAGAAATACGCTTTAATCTGTTCCTGTGAATCTTCCTGACTGGTAGGCGGTATGCGCTGATGAAACACCGGTGCCTGCGGATAGAGACCTTGTGCCAGTTCAGTGGTTGCCTGCCCAGGTGCAAGATGACATGCGGTGCACATGGCATCATAGTGCATGGCTCCTATAGTCACATAATCAAAGTCGCTTGATGCGCTCATTACGGGGATTTCCAGGTCTTTTGAGCGTGCTGAAATGGAATTGACACGCACCCATTCAATCATTTTCTCGGTAATCGTCCAGTGCTTTTCTGTGGCTGCCATGTTGTAGGCGCCTGATCCCATGACATATGCCGCTGCCAACAGTGATGCGAGTAGCAGACCAACAATTAATTTCATCTTTTGCTCTCCTTATTCTTATGCGTGGATGAACAAATAAAAAATCTGTAGATACGCGGTCACAATAGCATATCCCATGTTAATTGCGGGAGAAATTAATCCGTGAGATCTGCTCACATGGCGTGCTAGGCTATTGTCACCTCTTTGGATAAATAGACATCCTGAATAGTATTAAGCAATTTTATGCCTTCTGCAAACGGTTTCTGAAATGCTTTTCGTCCGGAAATAAGTCCCATACCGCCTGCACGTTTATTAATGACTGCAGTACGAACGGCTTGATGTAAATCATCACTGCCGGATTCTCCGCCTGAGTTAATCATGCCGATGCGCCCCATATAACAATTGGCAACTTGATAACGTACCAGGTCAATCGGGTGGCCTGTCGTCAGTTCGTCGTAGACTTTAGGACTGGTTTTGCCAAATTTAATGGCGTTGTAACCGCCGTTGTTGATGGCCATTTTTTGTTTAATGATGTCGGCGCCGATGGTGGCTGCCAAATGATTGGCCTGACCGGTCAGGTCGGCGCTGACATGGTAATCTTTGTCGGCTTTCTTGAATGCAGAGTTGCGGGTATAAGCCCACAAAATGGTGACCATACCCAGATCATGTGCATGTTCAAAGGCTTCAGTCACTTCCTGGATTTGTCTACGCGATTCTTCTGAACCATAAAAAACGGTAGCGCCAACTGCACAGGCGCCCATATCGAAGGCCTGATCAACGCTGGCAAAAAGGGTTTGATCATATTTATTGGGATAAGTCAGAAGTTCGTTATGGTTAATCTTGAGAATCATCGGGATTTTATGCGCATATTTTCGTGCAATACTGCCGAGTACGCCCAGCGTTGATGCGACGCCATTACAACCGCCTTCAATAGCCAGTTTGGCAATATTTTCAGGATCGAAAAACATCGGATTGGGTGCAAAGGATGCGCCGGCTGAGTGTTCTACGCCCTGATCAACCGGTAACAAGGATAAATAACCCGTGCCGGCCAAACGCCCATGATTGTAGAGCGCCTGAAGATTGCGCAAAACACACGGTTTGCGGTTGTTCGCAATGAATACACGATCAATGAAATCGGGACCCGGAGTGTATAATCCGTCTTTAGGAATGCCTTTGCAGATATGATCGAGGAGTGTTTCGCTCTCGTCTTTCAGGATAGTGGTGATGGTCGTCATTTTCTTTCCTTTTGATTGCAAGATTGGTGAATAAAGGGTGTCAGAATGAAGGGATTGAGCTTTTCCAAAAAAATTCACTGCTATTCCACTCTCACGCAGATCGACAGTCCAGTCGGCTAAAATCAAGCCATGGCTGATTAAACTCAATTTGAGTAGCCAACATGCGCATTGTAATACGATCTTTTAGTAAAAACTCTAAAACCATATTTGTAAAACGTATTTTTTGAATCAGGCTTGCCAGAAACGGTATTTATGGCTCGCAATACTCAGACACAGTATCATCATACAGTTTTAATCAACTGTCGCTCATAGAGTTTGGGCTGAGTCCACTAACTGGCTTTATTTGGCTATAAAAATGCATATGTTTACATTTTCGGGGCGGGCGATGTAAGGCAACAACAGGTGAGATAGCGGATTAATGCATAATAAATGTGCATTTAGAATCTGTTTCTTACGCTGCAGCGGTACTGCGGATATTTTTTCTCTAAGCTAATAAATTTTTAATATCGCTTAGAGAGCCGATCAAGTATCGGGGGCTGTTGAGCTGCGCGACTAAACGCTTTCATAGCTTAAAAAATTAGGAGCGAAATTATTGATTTGATAGATTGTCTTTTGAGAAATAGCATTCGTAATAACCGCTGATCGCCATGCCATCAGGCTCGTTTGTGGTTCGAAGATTCCGTGTTCATATCTGCTAAAATTTTGCACGAAAATTTTGTTATTGACAGATCCTTCCCATTGTATTGAGAAGTCTTTATTTACCTGAAAGCAGTTACTTTCATCAAAATGAATATAATGTTTAATTGAATTGATGAATTTCGGAATACTGTTCTCAAAACCGGTACATAAGATCACAATGTCAGCGTTCAGGCGCTCTTTTTTTTGTGTAAAGTGATTTGACAAGCAGAGTTCATAATAGCTGTTGGTATTGCTGACGCTTTCGAGTCGTCGATACGGAAGGATTTTGAAATTTATCTGAGAATTAACTACGTTTTGTGCATAATAAAGTTCATTGTAAAGATTCTGTAAATAGGCTGGCGTATTACCATCGCTGGACAACTTTTGATAATTAACAATTTGTTTTTTCAGTTCAATATTTATCGTAAAAAAATCTTCTGCATAATTCGGACTGAAGTACTCATTAGTAAATGCGGACTCATCTAAAGGTTCCAGATTGGGTCTGCTGGAAACAAGCGTTACCGATTCTGCACAGCCCCATTTTTCTTTTAATATATTTCTAAAAACTTCAATACCTGTCTGGCCGCCGCCGATAATCACGATACTTTTATTATGCGTATTCAAGCTTTCTAAAAAAGCAGATTTGGCATGGAAAAATGTCTTGCTGATATAAGGTACGGTAAACGCCGGAATCTTGGGACTGATTCCTGTACCAATGCATATATTTTTGGTTTTAAATTTCTTTTCTTTATTCTCAATAGTAAAAAATTTCCCGTCATAACGAAGCGTTTCAATTTTAGAATTGAATGATAATTTTTCCGGCATTTGCTGGGCTACCCACTGACAATAGAGCTCAAACTCTTTTCTGGTGACGACGTTTCGGTTGGTATTCATAAATGAATGAAAAAGACCATTCTGTACCAGATAGTTTAGAAAAGAATAGGGACTTGTAGGATCGACACCGGTCACGAGGTCTTTCAAAAAAGCCGTTTGCATGTCTGAGTCCGGAAAAATAATTTCCGAGTGCCATTGAAATAATGGCTTTTCATCAAAGAAATGGGTTTTTAAAAATTTATTTTTTTCTGAAACGGCAGCCAGACTCAGATTGAACGGACCGATCCCGATGCCTGCGAGATCAAGTATATTATCCATGGTGATTGCCTTTTGCTAACAGCGGATTTTTCAGCGGATTTCCAAGCTCTGGTCTGGGTCTTTGTGCAGAATCCTGATAACCGATTGCAAAACGCACTCTATTCAAGAGAATCCGGTGAAAGTTGGATGTCATCAGACTCGGCACATTGGATTGAGTCGGATAATTTTTTTCGTAGTCAGAAATTACGGAACCGAGTAAGTGATAAAAGTTTGTTTCTTTAAAACGATGTGAAATAAAAAGTGCTTGGGAAACGAATCTGAGCACCGATACAAAATGACCGGTTATCAAATCGTAAATAATATGTTCAGCAGGAAGAAAATCGATCTTATTCAATGTGCGTACAGAGAATTTGTTTCTTGTCTGCGATGGCAAGTTTTTATTGAATCGTAAATCACCCTGAAAATCCTTTATGATCAGGCCTGACGGGATACTGTTTTTAAGTTTCAGTAATGTGTTTTGGCCATGCGCAACAAGACCGATCCCATATTGAGATTGAAGATGGTAGAGGGGGATCACCACCTTTTTAAAATACTGTTCTAGCCATTGCTCGATGGACAACAACGATTTATCTATCAGATGGCCGATTAAAGAATTTCCATTATTATCCTGAAAAGAGAGTGATCCGGTCATCAGGCATTTTTCATGTTGTTTGAGCTTGGTTGTACTGGGTTCCCGCCATATTGCGCCAAGAAATTCTTTATAACGATACGGCGCATCTTGAATATCGCTGTATTCAGGTGAAACATAGCTGAAAGCGGCCACATCCTTTAAACAATCGGTATTTGCTTCAACTAATACATCATCCTGCTTAAGAATGGATTCAATGCCTTCTGATATATCTGAAGCGACTGAGATATAGTGTGCAGGAATGCCTCTAACGCATGAGGTATTTAAAATTGAAATGGGCAGTTTTAGATCGTAACGCTGCCTGTTACTGTAATTAGAAAAAGTTCTTATCGATATGTGCGGTTTGTAGTAATCACCGATGCTTGAAAGAAAGACAATGTTTTTACTACTGATATCTTTCTGAAAAAAGATTCGAATTTTATTTTCCCACTGCCAAGCGTGTACTGGAATAATATAATAAGAATCAAAATCAATTGTATTATCATTACATATTTCTTTTAAATGATTCATTGCTTGTTTGGACAAATCGGCAGTTGCAATTGCCTCAAAAGATTGCTCTTTTGCGCAGTTAATCGTAAGCAGATTTTTTTTGATGGCTAAACGAACAAACTTAACCGTGTTACTATTTTCTGGTGCGAAAGCCGACAGGTCGTCCGGAGACCAGCCGATTCTCCCTTTATTGAGAATAAGCTTAGGATGTCCATTGAGATAGGTTTCTATCTCCAGTGAATCGAGTTGATACATTTTTTCGACAGATATCGGCTTTTGCAATAAAACTTGATCGCTATAAAGCGTATGGAACATTTCTTCTAGAAAATTGGCGAGGGTGATGTCTCCCATTTTTGTCAAATATTGCGTTTCTTTAAAAAACCTTGCAGCATCAAGCATCTGACCATCACTGCGTTTTAGTGTATCTGCATCAATAACGAGATCGCACCAAACGCTTTTAAATGCCTTGAAAGCGTAATTTACCTGTTTATTTATTCTTAAACTATAAGTGTTTTTTTCTGTTTCACTGAGTTCATCAGTAAAAATTTCTTCAAAATACAGTTCACTGATGGCTTTAATGATAAGGTTTCTGTTCGCTGTTTCCCAACTCATAAGTGCCCTCCGGTAAACAGTCGTTCCCGGGTGCATTCCAAGAGCACGGCGTGTTTATGTGGAAAGCTGAATTCTTTTATTCGCCTCCATACGGGAAAAGAATCTACGTATTGCAGCACCTTTCTGTTATCCGAGCGAGGTTCGGCCATGATTTTTAAAGTTCTCGGGTCGTCAAGAAAAAGGTAGTGAACAACGCATTTCAATACTGCATCAGTATTTTTGATACCTAAGAACTTTCTCTCTCCGATTAGAAAATGAAAGCCTCTGTCATAATCGTGGCTGTCGTAGTAAGGCCCCAGTCGGTCTTCCTTCGTCCAGTAAAATTCAAAATACCCAACAGGCTCACCATCGACTTCCAGCATTGCCGGGATAAGATGTGGATCGGCCAGGTTCTTTTTTATATATTCGAGATGTTTTTCGGGGGTACCTGCAAGCTCCCAGTATTCCGAAACACGTCCGTTGTTATGCCATGAAGAAAATACAGCCAAATCTCTTGCCGGATCAATGACTCTGAATACGATTGTTCTGTTGATTTCATAAATGTATCTCTCGTAAAGCGAAGTATTTTTCTCCGGGTTGTGTCTCACGGGGTGGGAGACATCGTTAGTTCTCATCCAGGTTGTTGGATAAAGATCGTTTTCAGACGGCTTTATCCAATAAGGGGAAAATTGAAAAAACTCACTGCGGTTGATTATAATATTATGATTATTCGAGTTAACTTCTATTTCCTGAACGCCGGGCCTGAAGTATTCTTTTAATCGTTCCTCGTTATTCAGAAAAAAACTTCTCATGGTGGAAACGGTTCTATGCATTACAAGAATCTTTGGAAATTTTATAGAGTGGGTTATCAATTGCGTTATAGATATCTAACGGGTTCTTCTCGGTATTTTCATTGACGCCGTTCAAACAACAAAAAAAATTCCCTTTTTGTTTTAACGTGCTTGAATTCAGTAAGTAATCAATAAAGGAATAATCCAGTAGATGACTGCTTTTTTTATTCTGCAGGTATTTTAGAACCATCCTGAGTAACGTTTCTTCGGTACACGCCTGTTGTACCGCCAGAGCATTGATTAAACTGAATGTTGAATTTATGATGAGATAGTATCCAAGCAGCGCGTGTGCCATCGGGTTATCTAGAACATTACCGTTATTGACGTCGAGGGATAATGTCTCGTTTTTCATTTTTTCATAGCCAAGCCGGGTATAGCCTGTTCCCTGGCAATCTCTGAAAATAACGCCGCAGGGATAATTGTCATTTAATTGAACAATGATATTCTGCTGATGCGCGCCAAAAAGGATGCCGTAGTCTGCTTGGGCCATAATAAAGGGATCAAGCACATTTTCCAGATACAGGCCAAACCATTTTTTTGCATCTATACTACGCGATGAAAAAAATCCCTTGTCCAGATACGGATTGGGTTGCGTTATTGTCGACAAAACGATGGCTTCTTTTTTGTCATGCGCCTTGAAAGGATTTTCTCTGATAAGCACGATTGTTTCCAGGATAATCGGATTTGACAGCCCCTTAATCGCCAGGAATGAAGGCTCGTTCAATATTTGAAAGCTTGGATGCTCAGTGAGAAACTGCTTTCCGCTGGTTGAATTCATGACTTCGTGGACTTGAAGTCCTCTGACAACTTCAACTGCCTGCAAATGCCTGATTGAATTGGTTATTCTGAGCGAAAGTGAAAACTTAAGCATATAATCGCTGTTCTCACAATAAATGGTTCGCAATGAACTCGTCGCTTTCCATTTTAATAGGCCCTCTTTTTCAATCGGTATCAGGTGTTTATTTTTTATTAACGTATCGATATCATGATGTTTATTGATCACTCTAAATTGCCAGGGATGAAAAGGAAAGGGCTTGTATTGACTGTCAACGACTTCGTGATGGTCTTGTTCAAAAAGATTGGCACACCAGTCCTCATCAACAAAATGACTTGAATTCATTTGGAAAAAATATTCTTTTTTAAGTAAAACCCATTTTAAGGCGAATGCATTGCCGAACTCGGGTGCGAATAACTGATGGTCGTGATTTTTAAACTGTTCCTTGCTCTTGGGGCAGGGATGAAAATTGTGCCCGAGTATGAGTGCCTGTTCAGCGTCTATAAAAGACAAAGGCTTTATTCGGAATAGGGCGCCATAGCCTGGTTTTCTATAAATCAATATTTTTATCAGATTTTGGTAGCTTTCCATGATGCGTGGGTAAAGCACGTGAAAACCATCTTTTTTATTGATGATCTGGAAAAGCTCTTGTACAAACATTTTAAAGCTTAGCGATTCCTTGTTCCTGTCTATGGTTCTGTAAAAAGCATTTTTATAAGCATGACTACCCACATTAGAATATTGCTCAAGTGCAATACTTAACGTTTTGCGTTCATTTCTAAATACAATTTCATTATTTTCCACTTCAAAATCATGCCATTCTCTCAGGAGAGAATTAACCAGTGCAGTTGCAGAAAATTTTTCTGCAAGCTGCTTCGTATTAAAATTCTGATGATTCATTTTCAATATACATCCAGCGAATAAGCATATTTTTTGGATTTTGCGTGATAAGTTACGCCAATACAGTGTAGATCCACTATTCAGTGCGTTATGCAATAAGATAGCAGTCAATTAATGTAAATGCAAATCATTTGTATTACTGTTATTATTGTGATTTTAAACTTAACTTTAACTCTCTTAATCTTGATGAGCCAACATGAAGTTTCTGCGATCTCTCCAATAGTGCTCGCTTTGCCAATTGCTATTACAGGCGCCACACAGAGCTTACTTGTGATCGCATTGCCAATTATTATCGCGTTGACCGAACTGAAGATCAGTCAGCTGAGTCCTGTTCTGGGGCTTTCTGCGCTTGCATTTCTGATTGGTGGATATGTCTGGCCAAGACGCATAATGCCGGGGCAGCGTCGTCAGTTGCTGCAAAGACTCCTGGCCGTTGCGGCGATCAGTCAAATTTTATTTGTCGTCCTCTTATTTGCCGGTACTTACGAAATATTCGGCGCATTTATTCTGCTGAGCGCATTATTTGTCACAAGATTCATCTACGGGTTTACCGTATCGGGTGTTTATCCCACAGTACAGGCCTGGCTGGTCAGTGAGCACTCGGAGTCTGAGCAGATTCGCCATAGAGCGCTGACATACATGAGCGTGACAATTAATGCTGCCCGTGTCCTGGTTCCATTGATAGCGTCAGGACTGATAATGTATCAATCTGAGATGGTGTTGGCGCTGTTGATCGGATTGCCACTTGCAGCGCTGTTGTTGTTGCCCCGGGAGCAAATACCATTAATCAATGTATCGCTTGCCGCGCCTGTAAACCGATGGCCTGAAATTACCATTGTACTGCCGGCAGTTCTGGTTCACATGAGTCTGGGGATCGCAGAGTTCATTATCGGCCCTTATCTCTCCGTTGAGTGGGGGATTACGCTTGGCAACACATTAATCTATACAGCGCTTCTTCTCGCAAGCATAGCTGCCTGCATGATGCTTACTCAATTCATAAGTCTACGTTATCGTCTCCAACCCGGTCAGTTGTTGATCTGGTCTCCAGCAGGGATGGCGTTGGGCGCGTTTATTGCAGCTATCTATCCATCGACATTGCCTGCAGGATTGATGTTAATCGCGATTTCACTTGCCTTGCTGCTGCCAGCCTCGGCTACCGGTGCTGTTGCAGGCCGTGATCCGAAAGCTCAGGCGCATGCCAGTGCCGATCTTTACACTGCGCGAATTCTTGGGCATCTGCTGGGTGTAACGATTGCCGGTCCTTTGTTCGAGATCGCTTCACACCTGCCGCTTGTTGCCGCTGCAATATCTGCTCTTATGGCGATACCTGCCAGCGCGAAACTCCGGCGGGCGCTGACAACCAGTGCTTAAACGTTCAGTTTGTTATGCACTAACATCAAACTATCTTTTAAGTGAAGATACGATAATTTTGACATTGCATCGAATAAAGATACCGTCAACACAAAAAAGAGCCCAGCGGTACAAATTTACGCTGCGCTCTTTCCCCTATAAAATTAATATTATGCGGCTACAGTGAAGAAATCGGTAAGATTAGCGCTGACATCATCAACCGATACGCCTACTAACTGGATTGTACTGCCGCCACCCAGATCAATTGTGGTTCCAAAGTCATCGCTGCCTTCTTCTCCATAACTGGTAATGCGGGTTGCAAAATCATCAGCGGTCTGAATACCTGTGCCGTTGATATCAGCGACGATCATGAACTGGTCTGTCTCGGCATTAAAACTGTTTACCGTGTCATTACCATCATCACCTCTATAGACAAGCTCATTCGAACGATCGTCTCGTGAACCTGAACCATAGAGCAGATCGTCGCCAGCCTGACCAAAAATCTGATTGTGACCCGAACCGCCGCTAATCCAGTCGTTTCCACCGTTACCTAGAATAACGTCGTCTTCTTCACCCCCAAAAATAACGTCGGTACCATCACCACCGATAATCAAATCGTTACCGAGTGAGCCATATAAAGCGTTGGTACCTGTCACACCGTACAATGTATCGCCATCTTCATTACCGAACAACTGATCGTTGCCCACTCCGCCCCACAAAAGGTCGGCGCCCAAGCCACCCTCAAGCCAATCATTGCCGGAGCCGCCATACATCAAATCGTTGCCGGCTTCTCCGAATAGCAGGTCATTACCTGCTTCAGCGTAAACAACGTCGTCGCCATCGCCCAGATAAGCAACATCGTTTTCGTAACCGAGCCTGAGTCCGTCATCACCGCCACCAGCAAGCACTACTGATGAACCAGATGTCCATATCACTTCACCTTCGTTAGATCCAAAAACAAGGCCAGTGCCGCGTACAATTTCAGTCATACTTCACTCCTAATTGATTATTGGTTTTCGTTTGGTCACACTATCGTGCGCTATCTCTGTGATCAGCAGTAAAGAAAAAATGAGTACTTTAAAAACAATCTCAATCAATTCAAGACTAGTTTGTTCACATTAATGAGAATTATAATCATTTGTATTTAGATTATCAATATTATTTGTGTTTTTAACCTGAGATTTATATTCCGGTTCATATTCAAATTCTGATCAACGTTATAAAACAGTTGTTTTAAAGATTAGAACGCGAATATAAATTGCGTCGCAAGCATCAGGTGCCGCGTATAAGTGGCTCGCATTTTGCCCTTAAAGGTGCAAACATTCTTTAAGGGCAAAATGCTGCTGTGGAAACGATGAGTTATATAAATGGTTCTTGCTGCTTGTTGCGTCGTCGGGCGGCGAATATTAAAGCGCTCAGCCCCAGTCCCACCAGAAACAGGGTGTCTGGTGCCGGAACCGCTTGCAGACCGGATTCAAAGGACATAATTTGAAAATTGGGCTCTAGATGAATTTTGATTATCTGGGTAATGGAGAAAGGCTGGTTAATGTCATTGACAGCAATTCGGCCATAGCTGCCATTAAATCCATTGCCGCCACTGAAAATACCATTGCCCAGTGTTGTCGCGCCGACCGTATCAAAATTTAAATTAGAGGTATTGTAGAAGTAATTTACTTCAACCGTGTTTAATGGATTTGTGCCGAGTCTTCCTGCAATTCCGGCGCTTAAAAAGCCGTTAACACCCAACCCATCCAGCATAAAATCATTATCTGAAATTTCAATGGTGAGTGTGCCGCCGCTTGCAGAGGAGACAGCAAGTTCACGCAAAAAAAGGTCTGCCTGGGTGTTGGTATTTGGGGGCAGGGGCTTTGATACGCCTGAGGAGGCGGTCAGAAAGAAATTTGGCGTGCTGAAAGATGTTGAGAGCAAACCCAATATACCCGGACTATTATCGGGTGTTGTGCTCGCTCCACCAGTGGTTATTTGGTCAGTGGCCGTGATAACTGTCGGCGCGCCTGTAAGTGGTGTATCCGTTATTCTTAACATTAACGTTGCCTGGCTTGCATTGATGCCGAGCACTGAAATGAACAAAAATGTAATAAAGCTTTTTGTAAATTTAATTAGAACTGTTGTTATTGTCATGATATTGCTCTTGATTTCTATGTGTTGTGGTTGATTTGGTTAAATATATAACACCTTGTTCTTTTTGGATTAAATTGCTGTATGTGTGTGCGTCCAACAATCGTCTTGCTGGATTGTTCTGAATCTATAGAATGTGTCACTGTTGTTACCAGTTGAATGCGTAAGTAAAACCGACGATACGTCCCGGGCCCGTGGCAAAACCATAAGGCGTACCCGAAGCCTGACTGACTAATGGAAAATAATTTTCATTTAACAGATTTTTGACGGCAACAGTAAAATGTCCTGGCCCTACTGCAATACTTGATGTCAGGTCGACAATGACATAATCATCTACAGGCAGCCCGCCAAATTGTGTTGAATTGGGTGTTCGGTCACCGATATATAATGCCTGCATTCGGTTTTGCCACCAGCTTAACGGGCTATATTCGAGAAAACCTGATAACTTCACTGGCGAAATTCGGGTATTCGGTAAATCTTCATCAAACTTGCCGTCATTATCCAGGTCCATCTCGCCTTCCGCCCAGCTTGCGGTGCCGCCAACATTTACTTGTTCATTCACCTGATAAGACAATTCGCCTTCAACGCCCCAGATACGTTCGGGTAGCTTAATGATGCTCAGGTCTTTGTTAAAGGTAGTGCCATTATTCGAGTCGCTGTAGAAACCCACTACTGACGCCTGCACAGGTCCATAGCGGCCGCGCAGGCCCAGTTCGAAGTTATCGACCTTTGCTGCTTCGGAGGCCAGCTGACCGGCGCTGGAAATTGCCGCATTTGCGTCTCTGATTGCACGTCCGATATCCGCAATAGAAAAACTCTGGGAATAGCCGCCGTAGAGCTCAAGGTAGTCCGTAATGAATACAACTGCACTGCCATTAAACAATGTGTTGTTATAATCCACCTCATCACCGCTGACGCTGTTTCCACCGCGATTGATTACATTTGAAATGTCGACAGAGATGGCTTCCTGACGGACGCCGCCCCGCAATATCGCATAGTCGCTAATCGGTAATTCAAGCTCTAAAAATCCTGCAAGCGCATCTTGTCGCATGAAAGGCACGACTGTTGGTCCATCAAGTCCTGCCTGAACCACCTGATCGCGCAGATAATCCAGACCCCAGATTGCACTGAACTCGTAATTTTTAATGGTAATGGGGGTGTTAATCGTTAACCGGCTGCCAAATTTTTCAGCCCTGACTTCAGTTTGTGCAAACCCTGGAAATTTGGCAAAGCGCGCGATCTGATCGCCATAATAGCCTTTCAGAGAAACATGGCTGCCAAAAAAGTTTTTATTGATATAGTCAACACCCACAAGTGTGTTTTTTGTCCCGGGATTAAATGGATTAAATTGACCGCGCACCGCCGGAGTTTTGATGCCATTCGCCGGATCTCCGAGGCCGAATGTATAGTTGGTGTCCTGTCTGATATTAAAATGGTTAACAGTGAATTGCACACGCTGCCGGTCATTGTCAAAATTAAAACCCAATTTCCCGAGAATATTAAAGGTATTGGTGTCGGCCAGTCCGCCCTGCACGCCAATTGGATCGGGGGCAATACGATCACCGCTCGCATCAAAAAATTGGCCACGTTCACCGTATGTACCGGACACCAGATAATCCATATTGTCCCGTGTACCGGAAATCCGATGTGTTGTCTCCCACATAATTGAGTCATCAAAATGCTGTGTTGAGAAACGTATGCCGCCTTTTGAAAAACCTTCTCTCAACTTCTTGGAGGCGTGCTTGGTAATAATGTTAATCAGGCCACCGGCTGCGCCAAAACCATAAGCGGCAGTGCCGCCCCGCACAACCTCGATACGTTCAATCGCATCGACATCAATGGTATTCAGATCACGACTGGATGTGCGAAGGGCAGTTGACTGCGGAATACCATCGATTAACACCAGGTAATCACGACCACGCAGCGTCTGGCCGAACGATGAAAGTGCTTCCGTGCTGGGTCCCAGCCCAGGTACGGTTTTGGCCAAAACATCACTTAAATTACGTGCAAATGCCGCTTGTTGCTGAATATCTTTATTGGATATCACGGTCACTGAACGGGTTGTTTCCGAGACGGGCGTTTCAGTCCGCGTGGCCGTGACAACGACTGGTTCCATAGCGCTATTGCGGCCAGATGTGTCCTGCGCGAAAAGTTGGTTGGATAATGTGCCTCCAATCAACAATAGTTGAACGGGTAACATGCGATGCCATCTGTAGATTAAATTAAATATTGTTGTCATTTTAGTTTTAATATAATAATGAGAAAAATAAACTAAGCAATAATGATTAGCATTCAATAAATATAAAATTTATTGGATGTATCGAATTACATTCATCGTTATTTTTGATACTGCTACTTGTGGTATTTTTAAAAAAATCGCTGGTTTGAGCTATTGGCTCAAGAAGATCGATTCTATTTTTTAGGCCTTGCTAATAATCGGTTGTTAACGGCTGATTCCATTTTGCAATTTGTATTGAACTGTGCTTGCTTTGTCTCAAATGATGAAATATTTCGCAGGTTATATATTTCATCATGTTAGCCGTGCCTTTGTGAATTTCGCCTGCGGTTTCTGCCGCCGATACCACCAGGTATACAGGCCAGTAACAAACAATAGAGATGGGGCCAGTCCTGCTGCAAACATCAGTAAACGGCCCGGCAACCCTGCAGCGGTTCCAATATGTAAAGGGTATTTTAGATCTGCAATTTGTTGACCAGTCCCGCTATATTTAGCATCATGATTCATCAACACTTCGCCCGTCACAGTATTTAATGCGACATAACTTGTGCCATTTGGATGCGAATTTTCCGGATGTTTCAGTCTGACAACAAAAGGTGCTTGCGGATGGCTTGGAAATCGCAACCAGGTCGCCTGCGCATCAGGTACAGTAGACTCGGCAGTCTTCAGTAGTTCACTGGGTGTAATAGGTGTGACTTGCGGTGCTGCAATTTCAATTAGCGGCGGTTCGGGTAGTCCTGGACCACCAAAAACCGCGATCAGCGCAGCGTTGGTTTGTTTGTAGAAAACCATAGCGGTGCCTGTCAGCGCAGCAGTAAAAAGCAATATCATTGAAATCAATCCAACTGAGCGATGCAGCGCAAACCATCGCGCTAATCGAGACTCTTTACGAGGTATGCGCAGTGCATTTAATAGTTTCCGCCAGCCTGGCCATGCCAGCCATAATCCGGTTAAAACTGTTAGCAATAAGACTATTCCTATGAATCCGTTAACAAGCAATCCGTTATCGCCTGCCAGTAGGTGTACATGAAAATCATGCAGAAAACCTAATAGACCAGCGTGCTCATCACGCTTGCCGAGGATCTCCAGACTCCATGGGTTAACGTATACAAGCTGTATCACTTTATCATTTTCTATCCAATATTCGATGCTGCGGTGTGGTTCTCGTGGCAAACGAGCCAGTAACAGGGTGTGATTTGGAAATTCGATCCGAACCTTATCAGTTGCTTCGTCCAACCGGACAGGTTCGGGTTGCGGATTGACGTGCCAGAGGTTGGAATTAAAGTAGACGTCCAGTTCATCATCGAAAACGAGAATACTTCCCGTTAATCCTGACAGACTAAAAATTGCACCGATAACAATTCCGACCCACAAATGTATTTTTTGTAACAAGTGATGTCCTTTCCAATTAATAATAAAAATAGTCGTATAAGTTTTTTAAAACAGCATGTTTTATTCGGCTTGCAAGGTGATGCAGCTGGGTGGTTGTGAGAAATTCACGGCGCGAGTAACAAATTATCTAACTCAAAGAAAATCTCCTCATCGTTGATGCGACGGGCTTGTAGTGTAAAAGAACCGCGGTAGTTGGTGATATTGATAGCACTTTAATCATTAAGTTATTTTTGATAATAATGCTAATGATAATGATTATTATTAATAAATGCAATATGTCGTGTGGGAGCGTATTGTTTGAATGATGATCAGAAAATGGCGACAGTTAATCACTGCGAAAACTTCAATTTCTATATCGGGCTGTCTGCGGCAATTGAACTACATGGCTAAACTTTCAACGCACCAGGATTTCATGAAGCTGTGTGCGCGAAGTGGGTGATTAAACTGTATGGTTTTTCAATTCTGTTTGAATGCTGGCGCGGTTCAGATGTGGTGCAAACATCTCTATAAAATCAAAAACAAATTGCTGTAAATAGCTGGTGCGACTAATTCCGATGCGTGTTGTACTAGGCTCGAATAGGTGGCTTGCATCAATAGCGCGAAGCTGTTCGTCACGTTGCGGGTCAAAAGCCATTTTTGCCAGTATGCCAATGCCAAGGCCTAGTTCCACATAAGTTTTAATCACATCCGAATCAATTGCGGTTAAAACGACATTGGGTGTCAATCCTTTTTTCTCAAATGCCTGATTTATTTTTGACCGGCCGGTAAAAGCAAAGTCATAAGTAATAATAGGGTATTGGCTGATCGCTTCCAGTGAGAGTTTTTTTTCATGCAATAGCGGGTGATCGGGTGGTACGACAACACATCTGTTCCATTGATAGCATGGCAGCATGATTAATTCGTGAAAATGTTCAATTGCCTCGGTTGCAATAGCGATATCTGCCTCGCCGGAAGTAACCAGCGATGAAATTTGAACAGGACTGCCTTGACGTAAAATGAGCCGGACTTTTGGGTGAAGTGCTGTGAAACGTTTGATAACAGGCGGCAGCGCATAGCGCGCCTGAGTGTGTGTAGTGGCGATGGTCAATGTTCCTCTGCCTTCATGCGTATATTCCTGTGCGGCTTTTTTCAGATTCTCTGCTTCCTGTAATATTTTGCGCGCAATTTGAATGATGATTTGTCCAGGTGGTGTCACTTGAATTAACCGTTTTCCGTTTCGAATAAAAATGGGTACTCCCAGCTCATCCTCAAGCAGTTGTATTTGTTTGCTAATTGCAGGCTGGGACGTGTGCAATTTTTGCGCGGCCTTTGACAGGTTGAGTTTTTGATTATCGGCTTCGCAAAGGTAACGTAACTGTTGTAGTTTCATATGCAATTCATCCAAATAATATTTAGTTATAATAATCTAACACAATATTATTTTGAATTATATAGAGATGTTGTTATCATGCCGCCTTCCCAAAGTTTTGAAAATAATAATTAGGATAGTGAATGGAATGGGGTTATACGTTATCGGGATTGGTCGTTGGATTTATCGTTGGTGTGACCGGCGTTGGTGGCGGTTCCTTGATGACGCCACTATTGATTATGGTGTTTGGTGTTTCACCGGCCACTGCGGTGGGAACAGATTTGCTTTATGCTGCCTTGACAAAAGCGGGCGGTGCCTGGGTGCATGGCCGTCAGAAAACAGTGCATTGGGGACTGGTTGGGCGCTTGGCGCTGGGCAGTGTGCCAGCGGCTTTTATCACAATTCTGGTTTTAAATGCGATTAGTGTTGATAATGCACTTTTTTCTAATCTGATAACCAGCACACTCGGTATTGCGTTGATTTTAACTGCAATGGCACTATTATTTCGCCAGCAATTAACGCGCTTGGGCAGGGCGCATTTTGGTTTTTTGGTAGAATGGCGGGATCAGCATATTGTATCTGCCACGGTCATTACCGGCTTTGTTCTGGGTGTGCTTGTCACTATCTCATCAGTCGGTGCGGGTGCTTTGGGTATGGTCGTTTTGTTTATGCTGTATCCGCGTCTCCCGGCGGTGACCCTGGTGGGCAGTGATATTGCCCATGCTGTGCCATTGACGCTGGTGGCAGGTTTGGGGCATGCCTATATGGGTACAGTGGATTATAGCTTACTGGCAAGTTTGTTAGTGGGTTCTCTGCCAGGCATATATATAGGCAGTCATGTCAGTAAACGCATACCGGACCGTTTGTTGCGCCCGGTGTTGTCAACGGTGCTTATTCTGATTGGTATCAAGCTAATTTGATAAAAAGCCATGCAGTTTAAAAGGGCAATGCACATTAAGGTGTATGCCATAGTTGTTTTATAATTGGTTAAAAAAGTTTGAATCAGACAGACTTGAGATCGAAGAAATCTGTTCAGCATTGTAAATTTAGTTATGGCTCTGAGTGACTTTAGTGATTTTTAAGATCAATAAGTACGAAAGAAAGGATTGATTTTTATGAGTACAAATGTAGAAAATAAACCGAAACAGGTTACCTGGTTTAATGGTTGTGGCGGACGGATTGGCGTTGTAGTAGGTGAGAAGGGTGATTTTGCATACATCGGCATGGCATTAAGACATGATGAAGACGATGATGTAGATCATATTATGAAGTATGGCGCCAAGTTCCCGTTGGATGCGGCATTGTTGCTACCTGTTTCCAAAGATTACACCAAAGCTGAATCTTGAATTGTCAGTCGAGAGAAATTGCTATACTTAATGGGTATTCCTGTTGGAATATGGTGTATATGGCCGAACAATCTGAGTGGCCTGACCAGATGATGGGATGAATAAACGGAGGTTATAAATTATGTATTGCTACGATGAGTATGATCAAAAAATTGTTGATGAACGTGTTGCGCAATACCGCGATCAAGTGCGTCGGCGCTTAGGAAACGAATTGACTGAAACAGAGTTTCTACCACTCAGATTGCAAAACGGATTATACATGCAAGTGCATGCTTATATGCTACGTATTGCTGTGCCCTATGGCATGATTTCTTCAAGACAGATGCGGATGTTTGCGCACATTGCGCGTAAATATGATCGTAGTTATGGTCACTTTACTACGCGTCAGAATATCCAGTTCAACTGGATTAAACTCGAAGATACCCCCGATATTCTGACGGATCTGGCTTCTGTACAAATGCACGCTATCCAGACATCCGGTAATTGCATACGCAATATTACTTCTGACGAATATGCCGGTGTGGCACAGGATGAAGTGGTTGATCCTCGCCCATTTGCCGAGATCTTGCGTCAGTGGAGTACTTTTCATCCGGAATTCGCCTATTTGCCGCGTAAATTCAAAATAGCTATCAGTGGGGGCAAGGAGGATCGTGCTGCTATTCTTGCGCATGATATTGGTTTGTCCGTTACCAAAAATGCACAGGGCGAAGTAGGCTTCCGGGTACTGGTCGGTGGCGGTCTTGGACGTACACCGATTGTTGGCAACGAAATATGTGAATTTGTACCGTGGCAGCATATTTTGACCTATGTCGAATCGATCTTGCGTATCTACAATCAGTTTGGCAGACGCGATAATAAATTTAAAGCACGTATTAAAATTCTGGTAAAAGCTTTAGGGATTGATGAGTTCAGGCGTCTGGTTGAGGCAGACTGGGCTGATATTAAAGATGGACCGGGCACGCTGACTGCTGAAGAAGTGGCGCGTATGGCCAGTTTTTTTACCGACCCGAATTATGAAATACTGCCTGATCATGATTCAAAGCTGAATGAATTCAAGGTGGATAACCGCAATTTTTCCAACTGGATGTTGCGCAATGTGAAACCGCATCGTGTGCCGGGTTATGCGATAGTCGTTTTATCTGTGAAAAAACCGGGTAATGCACCGGGTGATGTAACCGATGTGCAAATGGACGCGATTGCAGACTTGGCGGATCGTTATAGTTTTGGCGAAATGCGTATCACGCATAAGCAGAATGTTGTTTTTGCAGATGTCAAACAATCCGATTTGGTCGAACTTTGGCAGGAAGTCAATAAACTGGAACTGGCCTCGCCGAATATTGGCTTGTTGACAGATATGATAAGCTGTCCCGGCGCCGAATTTTGTACATTGGCGAATGCACGTTCAATTCCGTTAGCGAAGCTGATTGCCGAGCGTTTTGAGAGTCTTGACTTCCAGCATGACATCGGTGAAATAACGCTAAATATTTCAGGTTGTATGAATGCGTGCGGGCAGAATCATATCGGTAATATTGGTGTAACCGGCGTTGAAAAAAAGAATCACGAAGAGTGGTATCAGATAGCGATTGGTGGTGCTGAAGGAAACGATTGTTCTATTGGTAAAATTCTGGGACCCTCCTTTACTTTTTTTCAGGTTCCTCAGGCAATCGAACGTATTCTGCAGGTTTATCTGCGTGAACGAATCGACGAAGGTGAACGTTTTATCGATACGGTGCGTCGGATCGGGCATCAACCGTTTAAAGAACATGTTTACTCGATGGATTATGAAGATGAACCGGGTCAAAGCAGTGATGGCGAGAGGTCTGTTACGCCTGCAGAATATGTGGTTCCTTTTTATTCTCCAAGGTTTTAATCATTATGATTATAAAAAATAAAACACTCGTAGAAGATAGCTGGCAAGTTTTGCGGTTAAGCGATCAGGAAACGGCAGAAAAGGTTACTGTGCATGATGGCAAAGTGATTGTGCCACTTAAAGTCTGGCTAGCGCAGCGTGACAAATTGCAGCAGCGTGGTGAATTGGGTGTCTGGTTTGCCAGCGATGAACGACCTGAAGATTTGAAGGGAGACGTGCAGAAATTTCAGGTTATTGCAGTAGACTTTCCAAAATTTTCAGATGGACGTGGATATTCAATTGCCTATAATTTGAGAGCGCGTCTCGGGTATGTAGGTGAGTTACGGGCGATAGGCGATGTTTTGCGTGATCAGCTTTTTTATATGCAGCGTGTTGGTTTTGATGCATTTGCGCCACGGGCGGATCGTGATATTCACGATGCGTTAAAAGGATTTGAAGATTTTTCTGAAGTCTACCAAACTTCTTTTGACCAGAAACAACCTCTGTTTAGGCGTACCCAGCGGCAGAGTAAATCCTCGTCGGTATAGCAAATGGCTGAAAATGAAGATTTAACATCGAAAATTGCAGAAGTTGTTTCAGTGCTTACTGAAACCGTACATGAATATGCGCCGGTAGCTTTTGCCAACAGCCTGGGTGCAGAAGATATGGTATTGACCGATCTGATTGACCGCTACAAGCTTGATATTGAAATGTTTAGTTTGGATACCGGGCGTTTGCCTCAAGAAACCTATGATTTAATGCAGATAGTACGTGATCGTTATCAAACACCTCTGCGTATTTATTTTCCAAATGTCAAACAGGTCGAAGCATACGTTGCAAAAAATGGCGTAAATGGGTTTTATGAAAGCATCGAATTACGCAAGGCTTGTTGTCATATGCGTAAAGTTGAACCATTGCGGCGCGCTTTATTTGGCAAACGTGCCTGGGTAACGGGCATCCGGCGCGAGCAGGCGGCTACGCGCGTGGATTTGAAAGTGTCTTCTTACGATATCGAAAACCGCATGCAGAAGGTGAATCCGCTGCTTGAATGGACCCATGACGATGTTTGGGGTTATCTCAAAAAATATGAAGTGCCTTATAACAAACTACATGATAATTTTTATCCCAGTATAGGTTGTGCACCTTGTACGCGTGCAATTACGCCGGGCGAAGATATCCGCTCTGGACGCTGGTGGTGGGAAACGCCGGAAAATAAAGAGTGTGGTTTGCATACGAATAATGTTATTCCACTGAAATAAAGCTATAACGTGCGGATAATGATGGTGTTATCAACAGATAACAATACCTGTTGAAGTTTTTGCGAGTAGAGAGAGAAAAAATGTATGAGTAATCGTCCCTTCACCCATCTTGATGCATTGGAGAGTGAGTCCGTCCATATCATGCGAGAGGTGGCTGCAGAATGTGCCAATCCGGTACTGTTGTTTTCGGGTGGTAAGGATTCTATTGTGTTGTTACGTCTGGCTGAGAAAGCTTTTCGACCTGGACGGTTTCCGTTTCCACTAATGCATATCGATACAGAGCACAATTTTCCGGAAGTGATCGCATTTCGTGATCATCGTGCCAAGGAATTGGGTGAGCGTCTAATTGTGCGCAGTATGGAGGACTCCATTAAAAAAGGCAGGGTGGTGTTGCGTTCAGAAACACAAAGCCGCAATGCATTTCAGTCGGTGACACTGCTTGATGCGATTGCTGAATTCGGTTTTGATGCCTGTATCGGCGGTGCGCGCCGTGATGAAGAAAAAGCGCGTGCCAAGGAACGGATTTTTTCCTTTCGTGACGAGTTTGGTCAGTGGGATCCTAAGAACCAGCGTCCTGAATTATGGGATTTATATAACACCCGAACACATCCGGGCGAGAATATTCGGGTTTTTCCAATTAGTAACTGGACTGAATTGGATGTCTGGGAATACATCGCACGCGAGAAACTCGAGGTGCCGGTCATTTATTTCGCGCATGAGCGGGAAGTGATCCGGCGAGACGCGGGTCTGTTGCCGGTTTCTCATCTGGTTCAGCCAGGCGCAGGTGAACAGGCTGAAAAAGTAGTCGTACGTTTTCGCACAGTCGGTGATATGAGCTGCACCTGTCCTGTTGCTTCGAATGCGGCCAGCGTCGAGGATATCATTGCCGAGACAGCATTGACACGGATTACCGAGCGTGGCGCTACACGTATGGATGATCAGACTTCTGATGCTTCCATGGAATTGCGCAAGAAAGAGGGCTATTTCTAGCATTTTCACATTTCTTGCGGGTAGGTTTTGTTGACAGAAAAAACACCGCTTTCAGTCAATTCAAATATTTCCCAACTATCAGTTACAAGAAATTTGTTTTTTTGCGGTGACATGAATTTCTAGAAAGGATCCAAATGTCTGAAATTGAAAAAATTTCGCTTGATCAGACCGAATTGTTGCGCTTTATTACCGCAGGCAGTGTGGACGATGGTAAAAGCACGTTGATTGGCCGTTTATTGCATGATTCAAAATCTATTTTCGAGGATCAATTGAGCTCGATTACCAATACCACACGCAAGCGCGGTATGGAGGGTGTGGATTTATCCTTGCTGACAGATGGATTGCAGGCTGAGCGCGAGCAAGGTATTACTATTGATGTGGCGTATCGTTACTTTGCAACGCCTAAGCGCAAGTTCATTATTGCGGATACGCCCGGGCATGAGCAGTATACACGCAACATGGTCACCGGGGCTTCAACAGCAAATCTGGCGGTCATTCTGATTGATGCGCGCAAAGGAGTGCTGACTCAATCAAGACGCCATGCCTATCTTGCCAGTCTGGTGGGTATTCCGCACCTGGTTGTGGCTGTCAACAAAATGGATCTGGTGGATTATTCTCAATCGGTATTTGATGCGATTTGCAAGGATTTTTCTGCTTTTGCTGAGCGGCTTGATCTGAGACATGTCGATTTTATTCCCATGTCCGCCCTGCTTGGCGACATGGTTGTCGAACGTGGTAATCATTTGAACTGGTATAAAGGCACGACCCTAATGGATTTATTGGAAAATATCTCTATTAGTCATGATGTCAATCGTGAGGATTTCCGGTTCCCGGTACAGTGGGTTTGTCGGCCACAGACTAAAGAGTTACATGATTTTAGAGGATATATGGGCCGTATTGAATCGGGCTCAATTAGCGTCGGCGATGCAGTGACGGTGCTGCCTTCCGGGCTTCACTCCCGCATCAAGGAAATTGTGTTATATGAAGGTAATATTGAAGAAGCCGATGCGCCACAGTCTGTTACGCTAACAATTGAAGACCACCTCGATATTTCACGTGGAGATGTTCTGATAAAGACAGGCGATTTGCCCCAGGTGACTAAAGTGTTTGATGCAATGTTATGTTGGCTTTCTGAACAACCGCTAGATCCAGGTCGAAAGTATCTGGTCAAACATACTACACGCGTTGTCAAGGCGGTAGTCAGTCGTATTGATTATCGCGTTGATGTGAATACAATGGATCATGAACAAACAGACGTTTTAACAATGAATGATATTGCGCATGTAGGTTTTAAAGTACAACAGTCCTTGATTTGCGATGATTATCAACGTAACCGTGCAACAGGTTGCTTTATCGTCATAGATGAGAGCAGCAATAATACGGTGGCGGCGGGCATGATTTGTGCTGCGACAAATTAACCGTATAAGCACAATAAGTATTATATTTATTAATAAATTGTTTTCAAAATCGCAGCGCGTGTAACTTTATCTTATATCGCAGGTGGTTTTTCCATACAAAATAACATTGCATCGAGCAAGTGTATGGTGCCGGTTGGCAAGGCCAGGTGAGAAATCACTGGATCATACATGTTGGTGTACGCTGAGAATCAGATTGATCAATTCCTTAAGCTGGATTTCATCAGCTTGGAATATGGATACAGCGTTCACAGGAGGTTTCGTCACAAGGCTCAGCGTGGGCGTGTAAAAGAGAATTGAATAAACTGTTTTGCCGGCTCTTTTGTGATGGCAATGAGGCAATCCCATGCTTCTGAAAGTTTCCTGTCACTCAATATTTACGCATAAATAATTTACTATTTTATCTTTAAAATTTAATTTTAACTAATCTATGACAAATTTGGATTTAACATCCCACGACCAGTTGGCTGATACTTCACCTAATTATCAATTTAATATCTCTACGCCGGATTTATACAAGCGGGAAGGGTTACTCAAGATTGACCAGGCTTTTCTGAATTTTCTTCGCGAAGGCAACGAAGCAGTGTATGAAAAATTGCGTATGGTTCGCAATCAATCAGAGTCGTTACTGCCAAAAGATGAGTCGGCATTGCTGATTGAAATCGCACCCTGGCTAGAAGATTTTATTGCGCAGCTATTTAATATTGAGACCGAAGTCAAGGCACTGGCTGCGAAACATCATGAACTCGCACCACTGTACTTTTGTAAACGGCAGTTTGTTCAGCGCCGGGCCAGAGGAAAAGTCAGTGCAGATGAATTGGCTGGAATTGATGGTCTGGCATTGGAAAAAGAACTGGCTGCTGAATTTGGTGAACCTTTCTCCGAATTGGTTTTTGCTACCAGAGTGGCGCAGTGGATGGAAGATGAAACAGGTCATGAGAAACGTTTGAAAATGGCGCTGCATTATGCTGCATGGGCGCTAAGAACGCAGGAGGGTCAAGCGCATACACAAGCTGGTGTTTTGTTCAAATCACCGGCAAAGCTTGATTTCCAAAATTTATTGTCTTTGGAAACCGACGAATCAAAAGGTTTTCCATTACACCAACTTGGTCACCTAAGGCAGCGAAAAGGGTTTGCTCTGACCGACGAGGGTACTGATCTGGTAGGCGCGCTGGATGAGACAAATTACTGTATCTGGTGTCATGAACAGGGTAAGGATTCATGTTCAAAAGGTTTGAAAGAAAAAGCCAAATCGCCGGATGAAGTGCCTGCCTTCAAAAAAAGCGAATTGGGCGCGTTGCTTGCCGGCTGTCCGCTTGAGGAACGTATCTCGGAATTTCAGATGCTAAAATCACAAGGTGTTTCGATAGGCAGCCTGGCCATGATTGCACTGGATAATCCGATGTGCGCAGGCACGGGACACCGTATTTGTAATGACTGCATGAAATCCTGTATTTATCAGAAACAGGATCCTGTTGATATTCCCCAAGCGGAAACACGCACCTTGAAAGATGTGCTGGCACTGCCGTGGGGTTATGAAATATACAGCCTACTGACACGCTGGAATCCATTAAACTTGCAGCGACCCGTTCCTAAGCCATTGACAGGTAAGAAAGTATTGGTTGTCGGTATGGGGCCGGCCGGTTATACGCTTGCGCATCATCTAATGAACGAAGGGCATACTGTTGTGGGTATTGATGGACTCAAGATTGAGCCATTACCGGAGTATATTTCCGGTGTCAATATGCGTGGTGAACGTGTGCCGTTTCAGGCGATTCGGTATGCCAGCGAACTGGAAGAAAATCTGGATGAGCGGATGCCAAGTGGTTTTGGTGGCGTTGCAGAATATGGCATTACTGTACGTTGGAATAAAAACTTCCTCAAGCTGATTCGTTTGTTACTCGAACGCAGGGAACAGTTTGCGTTATTCGGCGGTGTGCGCTTTGGCGGTACACTGACAACCGATGATGCGTTTGCTATGGGCTTTGATCACATCGCCCTGGCAGCAGGTGCGGGTAAACCCACGGTGCTGAATTTGCCGAATGGACTTGCGCGCGGGGTACGCGCCGCTTCTGATTTCTTGATGGCGTTACAATTATCCGGTGCAGCGCAAAGTGATTCGATTGCCAATATGCAGCTGCGATTACCGGTAATTGTGATAGGCGGTGGTTTGACGGCAATTGATACTGCGACAGAAGCATTGGCCTATTATCCAGTGCAGGTTGAAAAATTTCTGCAACGATATGAAGTGCTGACCGCCGTACAAGGCGAGGAAACAATTCGTGCAATTTGGGATGCAGAAGAAACAGAAATTGCGGACGAGTTTCTAAAGCATGCGCGCGTTATTCGTGCAGAACGGAAAGCCGCCGAGCAGGAAGGGCGGGAGCCAGATATTTTGTCGTTACTGCAGTCCTGGGGGGGAGCTACGATTGCTTATCGCAAACGTCTGGTGGACAGTCCATCCTATACATTAAACCATGAAGAAGTCGAGAAAGCACTGGAGGAAGGTATCAGTTTTGCCGAAGGTCTGACACCTGTGCGTATCAATATTGATCAATGGGAACATGTGCAGTCTGTGCAGTTTATGGTACAAAAGCGCGATGAGACAGGGCAATGGCAGAAAACAGGCGAAGTGGAGCTGCCCGCACATGCGCTTTTGGTAGCTGCGGGCACGCAACCGAATACAGTGCTGGCGCGGGAAGATGCGGAAATCTACAAGCTTGATGGCCGCTATTTTGCCTCTTGTGATGAGATGGGGAATATGGTGGTGCCTGAATATGGCAATCCCAAGTCGGGCGCATCCGTTCTGTTGGCCCGCTTTAGGAATGCGCAGGACGGCCGCTTTATCAGTTTCTTCGGTGACCTGCACCCATCCTATTCAGGTAATGTCGTGAAAGCCATGTCCAGTGCGAAGCTAGGTTATCCCGTTGTTTGTCGGGTACTTGAGCGGATTGGATCAGCTTCTGAAAAAACTGCCAAACAATTTTTTGCTGACTTCAATAGTCAATTGCGACCGACAGTACATAAAGTTGAGAGACTGACACCGAATATTATCGAAGTAGTGGTGCATGCACCTTTAGCTGCAGAACGTTTTCATCCAGGACAGTTTTATCGCTTTCAGAATTACGCTGCACTTGCACCCATTTCAAACGACACCCGTCTGGCAATGGAAGGTATCGCGTTAACAGGTGCTTCAGTAGATGTTTCACGTGGATTGGTATCATTGATTGCATTGGAAATGGGCGGATCTGCAGATTTATGCGCTACGCTGAAACCGGGTGATCCGGTCATATTAATGGGTCCAACAGGTACGCCGACTGAAATTGAACCCGGCGAGACAGTGGTGCTTGTTGGCGGCGGATTAGGTAATGCGGTTCTGTTTTCCATTGGTGCTGCAGCGCGTGCTGCAGGGTCTAAAGTACTTTATTTCGCGGGTTATAAGAAGCTGGTGGACCGCTATAAAGTAACAGAAATTGAAGCAGCCGCAGATACGGTGATATGGTGTTGCGATGAAGCACCGGGATTTGAGCCGACGCGACCGGGTGATAAGCAATTTGTGGGTAATATTGTGGAAGCAATGACGGCTTATGGAAGCGGCCAGCTGGGCGAGCAGTCTGTTCCGCTTATAGAAGCTGATCGTATTATTGCAATTGGTTCCGATCGTATGATGGCTGCAGTGGGTGCGGCACGGCATAACCAGTTAAAGCCGTATTTAAAAGCGGAGCATTTTGCGATAGGCTCGATTAATTCACCGATGCAATGCATGATGAAAGAAATCTGTGCGCAATGTCTGCAGCCACATAAAGATCCTGTTACCGGAGAAATTACTTATGTATTTTCATGCTTTAATCAGGATCAACCTTTGGATCAGGTCGATTTTGCAGGTCTGGCATCACGCCTGCGGCAAAATAGCGCACAGGAAAAATTAACCAGCCGTTGGATTGTTCGCTGTCTTGATAAGGTGTAAAAGCTTCGGCCTTTAAAGGCCGTTAGAAAATGTTTTCGAGGCAGGCAGTGCCAGGTGCTAGACAAAAACAAGCGATGAAGCAGAGTTTATATGTAATGAATAAGTGTTTAAGCTTGTTTTTGGCGCTGCTGCTGCAGCACAGATAGTTTTCAACAGTCCGTTAGCTAATGCTTCGGGTACACTCGAAATTGTACTGAAACAGGACAGCGTTGGCCGCGTTTCATTTGCTGCGTTAGAATCAATAAAACCGGCACTCCACCAACTTAGTAATGGCGTGGGCAATGTTCAGAAAATATTTCCTCAAATGTTCAGAGCGTGAGAGGCAATATTAGTAATCTTCATTTTTTGTCAGAAGTGTGTTTTCAACAGTGCTGTCTACAATGGCGCCGACTTTTTCTAGTGCTTTTCTGCCTAACAGCATGGGTGTTGAAAAATGGGAACGGTCAATCAGATTGACCATTATTTTATGCGGTTTGCCGTCAAAGTAGATTTTCATATTTACGACGGGGCGAGAATGGTACTTGTTGGTTTTAGCGCCTTCGGTCGCGCGTTTTTTTATTTTTGTATGGCGAACAATCGGCAAATTGTAGTGGAGCGCTTGTTCCAGCTTGGGGTGCGAGACTTTAAACTTAACATACTCTTCACCTTCTTTCTCATATAACTGAATGTCTTTTGCGGATAATGAAGCTGTTTCCGCGCCAGTATCCAGCTTTGCTGTCAGTGTAACTTTGTCAGGAGTCAACGTTACAGGTTCAAGAAAGCCATAAACCGACTTATTTGCTGCAGCAGATGTTGAAACAAACAAAAGTATGGCTACTATAAGCAGAATAGTGGAATAAAATGAATTGGTTTTTTGTGATTTCATAACAATATATATTTATTTTAAAAAATGGTTGTTATTTGAGCACAGGTTGATCTTAAATTTTGAAAAGATACACTGATAACGATGTTGATCGTAATGTATTCGCTTTGATCACTAAGATATCGGAATAAGCAGTTTTCGAACTCTCTTTATAAAATACAGAAAAATTAATGCACTTGCAATGGCTGCAAAAAAGCACCAGACAGATACAACAGTCTTGGTGTAAATAAAATAGGCTACAAAAAAAACGAACATGACTGTGAAACCTGTCAAATGCAAATTTCTAAACCCCGAAATTATAAAAGGTATGCAGGTAGCGAGTAGGTATGCCAGGATAACCAGCGGGTAAATGTGAATATCATGTTCATAGTAAATATGATTATTGATGATCTCGACTGAGATCGGCTGATTGATGATACCTCCGATGGTGTGGCGTGCCAATGTAAGATTGGGGAGTCAGGCAGCTGCGGTTATTTCTTTCTGTGTGTTCCGTCTCTGTTTCTATACAACAAATTGCAAAAGGAACATAAAGCGACCAGATGACGCCTACAAAAAGCACCATAAATATGGCTCAACCAGAATTGAGCTTGCAAGTAGTCATTGTGCAATGAGACTTACAGTAAGCCTTCGATGATCTGCTGTGAAGCAAAAATAAGTGGTATCAGTACGACAGGAATATCTCCCTGATATTGAATTTTCTTGATAATGGCCCTGCCATAATGACCAGAGAGCCGCCTACGATAAAGCTTAGCTTCTGTTGAAAAACACATAATGATTATTTAGGTTTTTATGTGAGGGTTTATTCGAAAAGCCATCTTGTTTACAGGATGAACTTGTGAGAGTATCAGTATAGTTGTTTTTTACATTGTGAGCGGCGGGATTGAATATAAATAATATTCATTAGAAAGGGAGTGAAATCATGTCAGATCATATTTATAAAATAATGGAACTTACGGGTTCATCTTCAGTCAGCATGGAAAATGCGGTTGAGAATGCCATTGCCAGAGCAGCCAAAACCGTTCAGGATATGCGCTGGTTTGAAGTTGTAGAAACGCGTGGTCAGATTGATCAAGGTACGATCAAACACTGGCAAGTAACGATTAAAGTCGGTTTTACACTAAGAGAATGATTTTTTGATTGAATGTCACCCGCGTTTTGAGTGCCATTCGGTTACTTGGATTTTTTTATCTCTAGCAGCTTTGGTATGTAAAATGACTCTCACTATTGGAGTCTCCTGCTTTGGTACATCGTAAAAAATGACCATTGACTACTCTGCACCCTAGTTGTATCGCTTGCATTTTACGTCATCAGTTGACAGATTATGTTCATCAGGCATGAAATCTGACGCTCGCAACAAATCTAAAAAATATTTTAACAAACTGAATACATTGTCATGCTCTGGATAAAGTCACTGCATATTATTTTCATGGTTACCTGGTTTGCCGGGTTGTTTTATTTGCCACGCCTGTTTGTCTACCATGCCATGTGTGAAGATACACCAGGCAAAGAGCGATTCAAAATAATGGAGCGTAAGCTTTATTATGGCATTATGACGCCGGGTGCTGTATTGACAATTGTTTTTGGTGTCTGGCTATGGCTGGGTTATGGTTTTACGGGTGACTGGCTTTATGCCAAGCTTGCGCTGGTTTTGACATTAATTGTCTATCACTATTATTGTGGTAAGTACGTAAAAGCCTTCAAAGTGGACAGCAATCCACACGGTCATGTCTTCTATCGCTGGTTCAATGAATTTCCGGTACTGATCCTGTTTGCAATTGTGATGCTGGTTGTAGTCAAGCCTGTCTTATTTTAATTAACTGTTTATGTTAAACCAGAAAACTGGTTTAACAAATTTTTATGACAGGGTTCGTCATTTCAGATTTAAGCCACACGCTCCAGTTTAAAATTCAAATAGCAATTACGTGTGTCATGGCGAGGCATTGCCGGTGTCCAGGCTCTCTGTTGGCGGAGATGTGTCATTCACACGTCTGCATTTTCGTAGTATCCGTTGGCGAAAGCTTGCAGTCACGTTCGATCGCAGTCCTATCTTTTGAAACCAGTCAGTTGTTCCTTAATAAGGTGTCGACACCTGTAACTTACTGTTTCACGTTTCGTTCCCAATCGCGCTCCGATTAACTTCAGAACATGCCTGTTAGTCGAGAAATCTAATTTTTTGTGATCTTTTGTCGGAATATTTTACAGTACTGTCAAGTATTGCCCGCATTTGCCAAAAACTAACATGGTTAGTCATTGATTATATTGATATAAAAATTATTTGGTATGTTTCTTGCATATAAATACTGTGATATATTTCTTGCATATAAAGTTGGGTATAAATATTTATATTTCCAATGATAATGATATCCGTGCCAAATATACCTTCAGAAAAAATATGTATTCAAAACTTTTTCAGGACTGATCATTTCCCTTTTGGATTTGTAGGTACTTAATGACCTTTTATAATTTGATAAACAGTCTCATAGTAGCTGCAAATCACACCACCTTTTTGTAGGCAACAGAGTATGAAAGAATCACAAAACACGCCGCGCATCAAAGTGTTAAGCAATATTTGCCTCTCTGTTTTGTTTGTGTGCTTAATGTCTGTGACAGGAAAGAGCGAAGGTAACTGGAAGTTAAGTTTGGATTCTGAAATTGCTCGCATTCTGGCGCTCGCGCCTGAAAATAGTTGGGTAAAACTAAATACAAATCGATATGATGACGTTTGGACACCGTTTGAGCAGCGACCAAGACCCCCAGAGGCACCTGCTGTTGGTGCGCCTCATAGCATCATTGGTGCATGGAGTTCGATGGCATGGGACGCCAACCGAGGAAATATAATTATCTATGGTGGCGGGCATGCGAATTATCCTGGGAATGAACTTTATTTCTGGGAGTCTTCAACGCTCAATTGGGCGCGTGCCTCATTACCGTCAGAATTAAAATTTATCGCCAGTGGGCATTACGAAAGTATTGATGGTGTTTTTAACGCGCCGGTAGCTGCTCATACCTATGATAATTCAGAGTTTTTTCCAGTTCTGGATAGATTTGTCACATTTGGTGGAGCAGCTTTCAATACAGGTACGCGATTTGTTCATGCTGATGGCTCTCCTACAGGGCCTTATTTTTTCAATCCCGCATTGGCAGACGGTGATGCTGTTGGCGGCACAACTGGATCGCAGGTTAATTCGCAGTTATTTCCAAATGTAGTTGGTAAAAACATGTGGAGTAATCGGGATAATCTGATTCCTGCTACACCTGGCGACATTCTGCCTAGTTACTTTATCAATACGGCGACCGCTTATGCTGAAGAAAATGGTGTGGATGTTTTATATCTTCAGGCTAATAATCGATTGTTTCGTTATTCTGCTTATTCAAATTCGGATTCATCGCAGGATACTTATGAAGTGGTTGGTAACGTAGCATCAGGATCTACATTTTCTGGTCAAGGTGCTGGCGCATATGATCCACAGCGTAAAATTTTTGTACGGACTTCCGGCAGTATATTTACCTTCTGGAACCTCAATCAACCGCAGGGCATAACTGCGCAGAATGTAATTTTCTCACCCGATGTGGTTGGAGGAACATTTGAGTTCTATAGATTGAGAGACTATGGGCTTGATTATGATCATCTGCGGCAGGTTTTTCTTTTGTGGGATGGTAACCAGGATGTCTGGCAATTGATACCTCCGCAGGATTTGACATCCGGAAGCTGGGTATTGAATCGTGTTACACCACAAGGTCTTTCTGTACCCCAACAGAACAGTGTCGTGAACCCAATTCTTGGAAAATGGAAATATGCGCGAGCACTTGATGCTTACATAGGACTATTTGACCCGTGGTCTGGAGATGTCTGGTTGTATAAGCCAGCAAACTGGCAACCCGAACTTGTGAGTGAAGGCGTATCTATTGCAAATATAAAAGAAGGCGAAACTGTATACTCAAATCAGTCTGTTGAAATTTCGGTTTATGCGTTAGGAAAAACGATATCGAGCGTGCAATATCTTCTTGATGGAACTGTTATTGGTTCATCCGATGTCGCTCCTTATAGTTTTGATTGGACCAACAGAATACCGGGTTCCTACGTATTAACAGCTGTTGCTTTATTTACTGATGGCTCATCAGCCGAATCCAGTGCCATAAACGTTGTTGTGTCCTCTGATACGATTGAAACATTGAACCTTCAGAATGGTTTGAATGAGTATACAGGGGCTATCGATACATATCTTGATGAATTTGCAAGTACGAGTAACGCGTCTGGCAGTTTCACTCTATTTAGTCGGCCGACCGGATCCCGTTTGGTACCCCTGGTCCGTTTTAAAATTTTCGAAAGTGAAGGCGGACCAATTCCCGATGGTGCTTTGATCCGCAAGGCAAAGTTATCACTTAATAAATATTCTGTATATGATCATGTCTATGGCGCTCACAGAATACTATCTGATTGGAATGGGAGTAGTGTGACATGGTTACAAAAGGAATCCGGATCATTATGGGATACACCAGGGGCCAGTACACCTGGTGCTGATTATGCGACCAATTCGGATGGTGAAGGAGAAGTGGAATGGAATCCGGGGTGGCTTGAAATTGATGTGACATCTGGTGTTCAAGACATCAGCACAAATGGGCAAAATTTTGGCTGGAAACTGGTTTCCAAGGGAGGGAACAATAATCTTGTCAGATTTTCAAGCAGTGAGTTTACTGACGATCCACTATTACGACCTTCCTTGGAAATAGAATATGTTTCAAGTTCCGGTCCAATTAATTTTCCACCAGCGGTTAGTCTGGCCAGTCCATCTGCGGGCTCTGAATTTGCAGAGGGTGCCGCCATTTTGCTGACAGTCAATGCGAATGATGCAGATGGCAGTATTGCCAAAGTGGAATTTTACGCAGATGGTGTTTTGTTGGGTGAAGATGTCAGCAGTCCCTATGAATTTTCCTGGACTAATGCATCAGCTGGCACGCATACACTGGAAGCTGCTGCCATTGACAATAATAATAAAAAAACAACTTCTACAAGTGTGTCGATTACGGTTAATTCTTCAACTGCGGGTAATTTACCGCCAACTGTTAATTTAACTTCACCGGTTTCGGGTGCTAATTTTCAGATTGGTTCTTCCATTCAACTAAGTGCAACAGCGGATGATTCTGATGGTTTTGTGACCAAAGTGGCATTCTATGCTAATGGTA
This sequence comes from Nitrosomonas aestuarii, assembly GCF_003046585.1. GTDB lineage: Bacteria > Pseudomonadota > Gammaproteobacteria > Burkholderiales > Nitrosomonadaceae > Nitrosomonas > Nitrosomonas aestuarii. Next base: position 77,778 of record NZ_QAAE01000001.1, read on the forward strand.
CTTTACTCAGTGAGGTTTTGAGTGCACCTTATCAGTTTGTCTGGGCGAATCCGACAATTGGGACGCATAATCTAAATGCAGTTGTGACAGATGATAGCGGGGGTGCGACAGCATCACAGGTCAATCAGATTACCGTTACTGAATCCAGCTCAGGCAATAGTATAAAAATATCCTTGCAGGAAGGATTGGACGGCTATACAGGGACTACCGATTCCTATATATATGAATATTTTGGTGCTGCCAATTACGGAGAAAATGTTTCGTTACTGGATAAACCAAGCGGAAGCCGTCTGGCCTCAATTGTTCGTTTTGCAATCTTTGATAGTGAAGGCGGCCCAGTGCCCGATGGTTCTACCATTACATCCGCAAAGCTGTCTGTGTACAAAACATCATTTTATGATCATATTTTTCGTGCTCACCGGATTTTGCTAAATTGGTCAGAGAGTGATGTAACCTGGGAACAAAGAGAATCCGGAGTTTTATGGGATGTAGCTGGAGGACTCAGTTTTGGTCAGGATATCGCTGCCATTCATGATGGAGAAGACGCTGCGACATGGAATCCTGGGTGGCTAAATCTGGATGTAACAAATGGTGTTCAGGCCATGAGTACAAGCGGACAGAACTATGGCTGGAGGCTTGTGCCGGCAGGTGGAAATAATAATACTAAAAAATTCGCCAGCAGTGAATATGAGATTGATCCAGCGCTTCGGCCCAAGCTGGAAATTGAATATATACCGGATACTGGTACTATAAATTTACCGCCTAATGTCAGTTTGACGGCGCCGTCATCAGGTGCGGAATTTGCGGGGGGATCATCCGTTTTATTGGTAGCCAATGCAAGTGATGCAGATGGCAGTATTGCCAAAGTGGAATTTTACGCAGATGGTGTTTTGTTGGGTGAAGATGTCAGCAGTCCCTATGAATTTTCCTGGACTAATGCATCAGCTGGCACGCATACACTGGAAGCTGCTGCCATTGACAATAATAATAAAAAAACAACTTCTACAAGTGTGTCGATTACGGTTAATTCTTCAACTGCGGGTAATTTACCGCCAACTGTTAATTTAACTTCACCGGTTTCGGGTGCTAATTTTCAGATTGGTTCTTCCATTCAACTAAGTGCAACAGCGGATGATTCTGATGGTTTTGTGACCAAAGTGGCATTCTATGCTAATGGTACTTTACTCAGTGAGGTTTTGAGTGCACCTTATCAGTTTGTCTGGGCGAATCCGACAATTGGGACGCATAATCTAAATGCAGTTGTGACAGATGATAGCGGGGGTGCGACAGCATCACAGGTCAATCAGATTACCGTTACTGAATCCAGCTCAGGCGATAGTATAAAAATATCCTTGCAGGAAGGATTGGACGGCTATACAGGGACTACCGATTCCTATATATATGAATATTTTGGTGCTGCCAATTACGGAGAAAATGTTTCGTTACTGGATAAACCAAGCGGAAGCCGTCTGGCCTCAATTGTTCGTTTTGCAATCTTTGATAGTGAAGGCGGCCCAGTGCCCGATGGTTCTACCATTACATCCGCAAAGCTGTCTGTGTACAAAACATCATTTTATGATCATATTTTTCGTGCTCACCGGATTTTGCTAAATTGGTCAGAGAGTGATGTAACCTGGGAACAAAGAGAATCCGGAGTTTTATGGGATGTAGCTGGAGGACTCAGTTTTGGTCAGGATATCGCTGCCATTCATGATGGAGAAGACGCTGCGACATGGAATCCTGGGTGGCTAAATCTGGATGTAACAAATGGTGTTCAGGCCATGAGTACAAGCGGACAGAACTATGGCTGGAGGCTTGTGCCGGCAGGTGGAAATAATAATACTAAAAAATTCGCCAGCAGTGAATATGAGATTGATCCAGCGCTTCGGCCCAAGCTGGAAATTGAATATATACCGGATACTGGTACTATAAATTTACCGCCTAATGTCAGTTTGACGGCGCCGTCATCAGGTGCGGAATTTGCGGAGGGATCATCCGTTTTATTGATAGCCAATGCGAGCGATCCCGATGGCATCATTACCAAAGTAGAATTTTACGCAGATGGTGTTTTACTGGGTGAAGATGTCAGCAGTCCCTATGAATTTTCCTGGACTAATGCATCAGCTGGCACGCACACACTATATGCTGTAGCTACTGATGATGATGGCAAGCAAGCAACTTCTTTAAGTGCGTCAATTACTATATCAAACTTGACCAATCAACCACCTGTGGTGACATTGACAGCCCCTAATGCCGGGGCGGTATTTGAAATTGGCGTTCCTATACTGATCACGGCAGATGCCAGTGATAGTGATGGTAACATTACAAAAGTAGCTTTTTATGCTGACGGTGCTTTGCTTGGAGAAATAACGCAATCACCCTATGAATTCACCTGGTTAAATGCTGCTGAGGGTATGCATACATTGCACGTAGTGGCGACCGACGATGGTGCGTTAACTGTAAGTTCGGCTTCATTGGGAATTGACGTGACGCAATCAACGAATAATAGCCTTCGCGTTACGTTACAGAAAGGTCTAAATGCTTTTTCAAATGTGTGGGACAGTTATATATATGAATTTCATAATTTTTCAAACTTTGGCAAAAGTGTAAAGCTGGTCGACAAATCGACAGGTTCTCGCTTGAGTACATTGGTGCAATTTGCAATTTTTGAATCAGAAGGTGGTTTTATCCCTGATCAGGCGGTAATTACTTCAGCAAAATTAAAGCTCTATAAGTCATCCTATTATGATCATGTCTATCGAGCACATCCATTGTTATTACCTTGGCATGAAGATCAAGTTACCTGGCAAGAAAGTCAATTAGCAGTTTTTTGGGGGCATGCTGGTGCTACCAGTATGGGAGTGGATATCGATAGTCAATTTGATGGTGAAGCTTCTGCTTCATGGAGCCCGGGATGGTTAACCATTGATGTTACCCAGGGAGTACAGGCGATTCAGAATGGCAGGGCAAACTTTGGATGGAAATTGGTACCCGTGAGTGGCAACAGTAATACAAAGACTTTTGTAAGCAGTGATTATGCTGAAGATGCAACTTTGCGGCCTGCACTTGAAATTGAATATTTATTAGAATAAGTTATGTCCACCATAGAACGTAACCCTTAAAGCTAAGACCACCGGCTATAGCCGGTGGTTGTTTTTTTACATGTTGTTCAATGATACTTCTGGAAACTTGGGAAATTCCATAAAAAACTCTGCCTTATAGCAACAATTAGAAAGCTGATTTGTTTTGGATCTGACCTGGCGAGTTTATGATGTCATTTATCGGCACCGTTAACAGACCGCTTAAAAACGTTTTAAGCAGGCGATGCAAAGCAAAAACAGGCAAAAACGGAGTTTTCGCGTAATAAGTGAGCCTGTTTCTAACTGCGCAGATAGTTTTTCAACAACTTAATCTGTTAAAAGTGTATAAGAAAGAAAGCCGGGCATAAGGTGATAGTCGGTTTATTGTCTGATAAACCCCCTTTTTTGATGAAAATCTTGTATACCTTGATAGAATGTTCAGTCCGGTTTTGTTCAGGACCAAATGAACTGAAGGCAAAAGAATTTCTTTATTGCTTACTAAAGCAGCAATAAAGTATCCGATATAACAGGCTATGTTGGTATCAAAATGAATGCGCTAAAGGTGAGAACATCTGATGCTAACCATCCACTAGGCGAAATTGTTGCGGTACTCGGCAATATCGTTGATGTGCGTTTCCCGCCGCCACTGCCGGCGCATAATTTCAAATTACTTGCCGGTTCAGAAAATGGCGTCGTGCTTGAAGTGCAGACGCATCTGGATCCAACGACAGTGCGTTGTATTGCACTCAATCCCACCAGGCGTTTAGGGAGAGGCATGTCGGTACTTAATACGGGAGCCACGCTTCAGATGCCGGTAGGTAATGCATTGTTGGGACGCATGCTTAACGTGTTCGGTGAAGCCATTGATGGTATTCATAAACCTATTGACGCCCAGGAGTATTGGCCCATCCATCGTCCGTTGTTACCACTTTCTGAGCGGCTTACGAGTACCGATATTTTTGAAACCGGCATTAAAGCCATAGACCTGCTGGCGCCGCTCGAGCGTGGTGGTAAATCTGGCATGTTCGGTGGCGCGGGTGTAGGCAAAACCGTGTTGATCAATGAACTGATCAACAATATGGCAGAACAATATGAAGGTATCAGCCTGTTTTGCGGTATTGGTGAGCGTATGCGCGAAGCCGAGGAGATGTACCGCGCCATGAAAGAATCAGGGGTTCTGGAAAAGGCAATATTGCTTTACGGCCAGATGAATGAACCACCGGGTGCGCGTTTTCGTGTCGGACATGCAGCTCTGACCGTTGCTGAATATTTTCGCGACGTCATCAAACGGGATGTATTGTTGCTTATTGATAATGTGTTTCGGTTTGTGCAATCGGGAACAGAAGTATCAGGTTTAATGGGGCATATTCCTTCACGGGTAGGTTATCAACCCACGCTGGCGACAGAGCTGGCTAAACTGGAGGAACGTATCTGCAGCTCGCAAAGCGGCAGTATTACCTCTGTACAGGCGGTATATGTGCCCGCTGACGATCTGACCGACCCTTCTGCAACGCATATATTTGCACATTTGTCCGCCTCTATTGTGCTTTCCCGTAAGCGCGCCAGCCAGGGTTTTTATCCGGCGATTGATCCATTGCAGACCGAATCCAAAATGCTCACGCCGGCTGTGGTGGGCAAACGGCATTATCGTGTCGCTCAGGCAGTGCGCAGCACACTTGCTGAATATGAAGATCTCAAAGACATTATTGCCATGCTGGGCATGGAAGAGCTTTCTCGCGAGGACCGCACGACAGTCAACAAGGCGCGTAGATTGGAGCGTTTTTTAACGCAGCCTTTTATAACAACTGAGCAATTTACCGGTCATAAGGGACAAAGGGTTCCATTGAATCGAACGATTGAAGGGTGTGAACGTATACTGGCAGGCGAATTTGCAACGGTAGCGGAAAAAGCTTTCTACATGATTGGTGCAGTTGATGAAATCAGCAGTGAAGGATAAATATGGAAGCACGTGATACGGAGCGCACACCAGGCATGCGTCTGCAAGTGCTTCTGCCGACTGAGGTGCTGGTGGACGAACGGGTCGTGAAGGTCATTGCTGAAGCGGAGAATGGTTCCTTTTGCCTGCTGCCGCGTCATATTGACTTTGTATCCGCGCTGGTGCCGGGTATTCTGAGTTTTTACACCTCTGACGGCAGCGAATGTTTTGCCGCTGTAGATGAAGGCATTTTGGTCAAGTGTGACCGTGAAGTGTTCATTTCGACATTGAACGGTGTCCGGGGATCCAACCTGAGTCACTTGCAAACACTGATTGATGAACGCTTTCTCGAACTGGATGAGCATGAACGCAAGGCTCGCACGGCGCTAGCGCGGCTTGAAGCGGGTACGCTACGCAGCTTCAGAGAATTGCAGGGTAAAAATTATGGTTAAAGAAACAGAAGAACATAAACGCAGTCAACTGGATAAATTCGGTGAACAGGTGGGACATCGCGCCAAGCGAAAACAGCAGGCACGAGAACGAAGCAAGCGCACGGTGTGGTTCGGTTTCGGTATGTTCGGATTGGTCGGTTGGTCCGTTGCGATACCGACTATGATGGGTATTGCGATCGGGATCTGGCTTGACCGTAAGTGGCCGGGAGAGGCTTCCTGGACGTTGACCTTCCTTATTATTGGCATTGCGCTTGGATGTCTTAACGCCTGGTATTGGATCAAACAGGAGAGCGGACATGAATGAAGCGTTATTCCTGTTCCTGATGTTTATTAGTGGCGTGATGCTGGCTGCGTTGTACCTTTCAAGTCTTTGGTTTACTGTTAAGTGCATCCAGTATACGGAAAAACCGGTTTTCTGGTTGATCATCAGTCTGGCCTTGCGCATGCTGTTGTTACTGACAGCGTTTTATTTTATTTTAAAGTTTGGCCATTGGGGACATTTATTAGCGGCACTCGCCGGATTTGTAATGTTGCGTATTGTGTCCACGAGCAGAATGCGTCATCAACTGTCGGCATGGGATTTTACAAAGGAGAAGCGGACATGACAATTAGTCCAGATGATATTGTTTTCTGGCGATGGGGATTGTTTTCGCTGAATGCCACGATTGTATTCACCTGGATTGTGATGATTTTGCTGACGTTGATTTCATGGCTGGTAATGCGTCGATTATCTACGGGAACAAAAATTTCACGTTGGCAGAATTTGCTGGAAGTACTCGTCTCAGGGATACGTGATCAGATCAGGGAGGTCGGCCATCAAAAGCCGGATAAATATCTGCCTTTTATTGGTACGTTGTTTTTGTTTATTGCCGTGGCTAATATACTTAACATGATTCCGGGTTACATGGCGCCAACCGGTTCGCTTTCAACGACAACCGCATTGGCGATATGCGTTTTCGCCGCAGTGCCGCTTTATGGCATTGCTTATGAAGGCCCGTTCAACTATTTAAGGCACTATATTAAGCCAACAATACTGATGCTGCCATTCAATATCATTGGTGAGATTTCACGAACCATTGCACTGGCCGTCCGTTTATACGGCAATATCATGAGCGGTACTGTAATTGTAGCCATTTTATTGAGCCTGACACCATATTTTTTTCCAGTTGTGATGCAATTACTTGGTCTGCTGACAGGCATGATTCAAGCCTATATCTTTGCGATTCTGGCTATGGTATATATCGCTGCGGCAACTTCGGCGCATACGGAAAGCACTTATAAAAAATACTGAAACAGAAAAAAGGAGTATCGGTATGGATAGTATTTCTCTCATTGGAATGATATCGATCGTCACGGCGGGTTTAACCATCGCGATCGGTTCAATTGGTCCGGCACTCGGTGAAGCACGCGCTGTGGCGCAGGCTTTGAGCGCCATTGCCCAGCAACCTGATGAATCAGCCACTATTACACGTACGCTTTTTGTAGGATTGGCCATGATTGAATCTACAGCAATCTACTGTTTTGTAGTGGCTATGATTTTGATTTTTGCTAATCCGTTTTGGGAACATGTGATTGCAGCGGGAGGATAACACATGAGCATAGACTGGATTACGGTTTCCGCTCAGATTATCAATTTTCTGATCCTGGTCTGGCTGCTGAAACGTTTTTTATACCGACCGGTCATGCAGGCGATGGATCGTCGTGAGCAACACATTTTTGAACAACTGGATGATGCGCAAGCACGTGAACAGAAGGCCAATGAAAAGATGCAGTATTATCTGGAAAAGATGAATGAACTGGCGCGTACACGCGATGAGATTCTGGCAAAGACTCAAGAGAAAGCCGAGCAACAAAAAAGACAATTGCTGGATGAAGCGCGTCTGGAAGTGGCAAAAGTCCGCGAGCACTGGCAGAATCAGGTCCGGCTGGAAAAAGAGGAATTGCTGGATAATTTGCGCCATCAAGTTTCCAATGCTGTTCAGGGTATTGCGCGTAAGGCTTTGGGGGATCTGGCCAACGCCGACCTTGAGGAACAGATTGTTCATTCGTTTATTGGTCGGTTAGTATCTCTGGATAAAGAATCCCGCGCATTGATGCTGGGTTCATCTGATGACTCTGCTGAACCGGCTCGCATTTCCAGCGCATTTGAATTGGACTCTGGTGCACGCAGCCGGCTTACCCGTGCAATTCATGAGCACCTTATTGATGGCATTGATGTGAAATATAGCAAGTCGCCCGAGTTGTTATGCGGCATCGCACTCACTGTTGGAGAAGGGCAGTTGAGCTGGAATCTGGCTGATTATCTTGAGCAACTGAATCAGCATATTGAAAATGTGCTTGTATCAACCACATCGCCCGAGAAACTGTAGGAGTACACATTTGTTACAACATCTGGTGGAAGATGCTTTAACAACCATAAACAGGGTGGTTGATCAGCATGAGCCTAAGTTGTGCGCAAAAGAAACGGGTAGAGTAGTTTATGTGGGTAGTGGAATTGCACGCATAAAGGGGCTATCCAGTATCACCTCTGAAGAGTTGGTACGTTTTCCCGGAGGTGTGCTGGGTATTGCCGTTAATCTGGAGCCGCATGAAGTCGGGGTTATATTGTTGGGCGATAGCGACAAGTTAATGACAGGTACCGATGTCAACGCCACTGGCCGTGAAGCAGACACTCCTGTGGGTGAAAATTTATTAGGTCGCGTGATTGATGCCACTGGCAGTATATTGGACCGTGGTAAGCCGCTAAGTTTCAGCGAGCGGTGGCCGGTAGAACGGTTGGCGCCAGCAATTATCGAACGCGCGCCTGTTACGGTGCCGTTGGAAACGGGTATTAAAACAATTGATGCGCTCATTCCCATTGGCCGTGGTCAACGCGAGCTGATAGTCGGCGACCGGCAGACGGGTAAAACCTCGGTGGCTGTCGATACCATAATCAATCAACGCGACAAGGAGGTGATATGCATCTATTGTGCGATTGGCCAGCGTGGTACAGCTGTGGCTCGGGTGGTTGAAACGCTGCGCACGCATCACGCTATGGAAAATACCATTGTAGTGGTGGCTTCAGATGAAGACCCTCCGGGATTACGTTATATCACGCCTTATGCAGCAACGACAATGGCCGAGTATTTTATGCAGCAAGGCAAGGATGTGTTGATTGTCTATGATGATCTGACCCGGCATGCGCGAGCTTACCGAGAGTTATCTTTGTTATTGCGTCGCCCGCCTGGTCGGGAAGCTTATCCGGGTGATATTTTTTATCTACATGCCCGGTTACTGGAAAGAGCTACCCAGCTTAACAAAGAAAGTGGTGGCGGTTCGCTGACAGCGCTACCCATTATCGAAACCCAGGCTCAGGATATTTCGGCCTATATTCCGACCAATCTGATTTCCATTACGGATGGCCAGATTTATCTTTCTCCGACCTTGTTTCATAAAGGATTGCTGCCAGCTATTGATGTGGGGAAATCGGTTTCCCGGGTAGGGGGCAAGACACAGTATCCGGCATTTCGCAGTGTGGCCGGAGACTTGCGATTGTCTTACTCTCAGTTTGAGGAACTGGAAGCATTTGCACGTTTTGCCACGCGTCTTGACGACGAAACCCGTGCCACCATTGAGCATGGCCGACGTGTACGGGAAATCTTAAAGCAGGCTGAGCATCACCCGCTGCGCAGCAGTCTACAAATGGTCGTATTGAAGGCTGTTAATGCTGGCTTATTTGCACTTCTCGAGCTGAATAGCTTTGACGATGCTGAAGTTTTGATTCAAAAGCGGATCCTGGATGAATTACCTGAGCTTTGTGAGCTAATGGAAACAGGTAAAAAGCTTGACGATGCACAATGGGAGCAAGTCCTTGATGTGGCCCGCAAAGCAATAGCCACTATTAGGACACCAACAGAAGCGTAAAATCAAATGCATACCCTCGAATACTTACATAAACAACTGGATAACCTGGAAGAATTGCGAACGATTGTTAAAACCATGAAGGCGTTATCAGCAGCCAGTATTCGACAGTATGAGCAAGCGGTCAGTGCGCTTGCCGGATATTACCGGACAGTAGAACGTGGACTGCACGTGGTTTTAAAAGATACCCAGTCATTTCCGGGTACCGCGAGGCGCATACAGAAACCGTTACGTCTTGCCGCCATCGTATTTGGTTCTGATCACGGTCTGTGCGGTCGATTCAACGAAGATATTACGCGTTATGCATTAGACCGGATGAAATCAGCGGCTGCTGATACAGAAAATCATTTGTTGCTCGCTGTTGGCGCGCGCGTGGCTGCCAGTCTTGAACAGGCCGGACAGGTGGTTGAAAATGACTTCCTGGTGCCAGGCTCGGCGTCTCAGATAACGATCACTGTGCAGCAGATTTTGCTCAAAATTGATGAATGGAGAGAGCAGGCTGATGTGTACTACGTTTATCTGTTTTATAACCGGCATTCCGGCAGTAAGAATTATCGCCCGACTGGATTTGAGTTGCTGCCTATCAATCTTCACCGCTTTCACCGCCTGGAGGAGGAAACCTGGCCATCGCGCTGTTTGCCCACTTTCAGTGTTGACCGCGAATTGTTGTTCACCCGTTTACTGCGGCAATATCTTTTTGTCACACTTTTTCGCGCATGCGCAGAATCTCAGGCAAGCGAACATACCAGCCGGTTATCGGCAATGCAGTCCGCGCAGCGTAACCTTGATGAACGCTTGGAGGAAGTGACAATGTACTACCGGCGTGCACGTCAGAATGTAATCACCTCGGAGCTGCTGGACGTGGTCTCGGGGTTCGAAGCGATCACGGGTAGTCATAAATCGTAGATATGTTTCGTCCTGTAGCTGGTCTTTCGCCAAGGGGAATAATCATTCTGTTATTGGATTCATTTTTCCTGTAAAAATAAAGCGTTGCGTCTAAAATAGTCCACTGGATACGAAGCAGCTAATCGGTTAGTTTTACATTCTGTCTCAGGACATTTAAGCATGAATTTCCCTTTTCGTTGCTAAAGTAAATACGCGATTGACAGTATAAAATGTTTAAAACATAAATATACGGGTGCCTTCTTGCAATAAAAAGCATCATTAGGAATCACTAAAAACGAGGAGTTAAAATGCTCGAAATCATTATTGCAATTCTTTTGATTTATGCGTTGTTTGCCAGCCTGGTCAGTGGCATTAACGAAATGATCGTTCAAATTTTCGCGATGCGTGGTCGAATTTTATTCGAAGGCATCGTCATGATGCTGGGTGAATTGCCCAAAGAAACCGGGGCTGGCATTAAAAGTTGGTTTAGGAAGGCGAGGCACAAACTCGGGTTTGGCGTGGATCAGAACGCCCATTTAACCAAATCGCTCTACGAGCACCCATTAATCGATACGTTATCACCACCGGGTGGTTCGCGACCTTCCTATATATCGGCTTCGACTTTTTCCACGGCACTTGTGCAGGTGCTGACCAGCGATGGCTCGTTTATGACGCTCAGTCAAAAACTGGATAATCGCACTACTTCCCTGGGCAAATTACTCGGTCCCATGCTTGATGAAGCCAATGGTGACTTGGAGAAATTTAAAGCCAAAGTTGAAAGTCATTTTAATGCGGTAATGGACCGAGTGGGTGGTTGGTATAAACGCCGTGCTCAGGTCGTCATTTTCTTGATTGGACTTGTTCTCGCGAGTGTTTTAAACGTTGACTCCATTTATATAGCACAACAACTTCAAAGAAATCCGGCGCAGGTTGAAACGCTTGTACAAGCGGCAGAGAGGCTCTCTTTGAAAGCGGACGAGGTTGAAAGAAATTTGCCGTCTTTTCGCAGCAACAACCTTATAGATGAAGACAGTGATGCAACCGGGCAAAGGAAATCCATTGATGATGATTTTCTGAAAGAAGTTCAGAAAATCAATCATAAGATTGACGAATTTAAGCATTTGGGATTGCCAATCGGCTGGAATTTATCTGAAAAATCAGACTCGTTGTTGCTGCCACATCAAGATGTACGATTTTTCTGGCTTGGCTGGCTTCTTACGGCGCTGGCCGGTGCACTTGGCGCGCCATTCTGGTTCGATGCCATCTCTAAACTATTTGCCGTACGTGGGACCGGCAAAAAGCCAGAATAAACAGCAGCGCCTGCTGCGTTTTGAATGTCGCCGGTTAGCTTCGGTACTGGTTGGCATTGTACTTTCAGCGATAATGAAGCGGGTTGAACAGAAGCCGTAAGACGGTGCTTGAGATCAACCGGGGAAAGTCATGCTGTCACATTTGTATGTTATTAAAAACAAAGCGCATAACTTAAATCATTCCTGCAGACTCGTTTAATGACGAGTGCTGCAGGAATTTTTGCGTATGATCTGATAACACTAACGGTTATCAAAAAAATATATCTTACTGAAAAGTGTGTTGCTCCAATTCAATAGATATAAAACAAACCTGCTATCTTCTTTCGAAACCGCCTTTGCTCAGAGAGGCTCTTGCTGGCCTGGACGGACGTGCAAAATTAGCATTGAATCCTTGAGGTTTTCCAAAGGCTGACTGCGTGCGTTTGCGTTTTTGCTGTGCAGGCGTGGCAGATTTTTTAAAGCCGTTGCTGCGTTGGTTAGGCTTGAAACGTGGCTCAAGACCAGGCACTGTATGGGAAGCTATTGGTTGCCCCGTATAACGTTCTATGCGCTTTAGATGTATACCATCCTTATTAGACGCAAATGAAACAGCGATACCTGAAGCACCTGCACGTCCTGTACGGCCAATGCGGTGCACATAGTCTTCGGCGAATTTGGGCAGGTCAAAGTTAATCACATGGGTGATATCGGAAACATCGATACCCCTGGCCGCGACATCGGTAGCCACCAGTACACGGAGTCCGCCTTTTCTCAACCTGGTCAATGTTCGGTTACGTTCGCGCTGATTCATGTCGCCATGTAAGGCTGCGGCCGTGTGTCCTCTGGCGTAGAGATTATCAGCAAGTAGATCGGCATCACGTTTGGTTGCTGTAAAAACAATTGCTTGTTTAAGAGATGTATCTTGCAATACATGATCCAGTAATTTGTTTTTATGAGAAAGATCGTCCACATAGTGCAAGCGTTGTTCGATGTTGTCGAGTCTTGCTTTCTGAGAAGCAATTTGAATGCGCTTGGGTGATCTTAATAAGCGTGTGGCGATCTTTTCGATCCCCCCATCCAGTGTTGCTGAAAACATTACTGTTTGTTTGTCTTTAGGTGTGGCGGATGCAATCTGCTCTACGTCGGCAATAAACCCCATGTCGAGCATTCGGTCTGCTTCGTCCAGAATCAACATTTGCAGACGGGAAAAATCGATACGACCACGCTGAATATGATCTATAAGCCGTCCTGGTGTGGCTACCAGAATATCGACTGACTGAGATAACATCTTGTTTTGCAATGGATAAGGCATGCCGCCCAGTATGCTGATGACTTTGGTGCGGGGTAGAAACTTGCCGTATTTTTTCGCCGCATTTGAAACCTGCTCAGCCAATTCGCGCGTAGGTGTGAGAACCAGTACGCGCGGCCCACGGCTGCGTATTTTTGGGGGTTCAGCCAGATGATGGAGTGCAGGCAACATAAAGGCGGCTGTTTTACCCGTGCCGGTTTGTGCGGATGCGATGATGTCAGCCCCGGATATGAGTTCCGGTATCGCCTGCTGTTGAATCGGTGTGGGGGCCGTATATCCTGATTCTTGAATGGCTTTAATTATCAAGGGATGTAGATTGAGATCTTCAAATGACACAATATTTTCCTAAAAAAGTGAGAGAGGCGCACTTGTCAACCAGACATAAAACATATGACTGGAATATTACCAGCGCAATAAAGCATCGCCACTAACCAGAGTTGCCATAAATATAGAAATATACTTAGGAGATATTGAGAATCTGAAGAGAGGTCAGGAAACGATAAAATTAAAACCGGAATAACTGAGATGCGCAAATTGAGTAACAGACGATTATAACATAATATTTTAAATAAAATACTATTTAGAATTGAGTATGTACATGTAGAGAGCAAATGGGATACTCTCGTTTTCAATCGTGACTAGAAGCCACCGGCTTTTGGCCGGTGGGGTCTGCTATTTTATTTCACAACATTTACAGTTACATAAGAAGCTGAAGAATTGCCTGCAGCATCTATCGCTATTGCTTCTATCGTGTGCTTTCCTTTACTTATATGCTTGGGGCGTGTATTCCAATTCGTACTTAAGGTGCTGCCAGTCCCAGTCGCCTCGAGTTTGCCATTGACATAAATGGACAGGCTAATGCCTTCTGCGCCACTATTGTCTGAAGCATTAACAGTGATGGTGATGTTGCCCGAAACATTTCCAGAAACTGGGTTTATGATTTGAACAGCTGGTTGTTCGGTATCGTTGGCTATGGATATGATTGGATTATCCACAATTATCTGGACAGTATCAGAGGATGCGGCATTGCCTGCTGCATCAAACGCGCGCGCAATGAGATTGGCAGGGCCATTTGCAACACCCTTGGAATCCCAGGTAAAGGCAAATGGCGCGGTGGTGTCTACGGCCACACTGGTATTGTTGACCCAAAGTTCGACGCGTGTCACGTCAACGTTATCAAATGCTTCGATATCCACTGGAACCAGGTCTGATACCGAAGCGCCACCCAGAGGATCGAGAATAGCTACAACAGGCGCTTCGTTATCCAATTCAGATATGTCTGAAACAACAGCCTGTACGGCCGCTGCGGCATCTACCCGGCCATAGCCATAATATGGGTCGCGCCCGGCAGCGCCGAGATCAACCGCTGTAGAAAACAAAGTATTTTCGATATCGGTGTTGCGCATTCCAGGGTTGGCGGCCATCATGAGTGCCGCGACACCCGCGGCAACTGGACTGGACAACGAAGTGCCAGAAGATGCACTATAACCACCATTATTGTTTGTGGTCCAGATACTCAGGCCTGGCGCAGATACAGCGACATAGTTGCCATAGCTTGACCAGCTGGTTTTAGCATCATTGCCGCCGGTTGCCGATACGGGGATCAACGCGGTGGTCGGGTTGAAATTTTCATCAATGCCGCTATTTCCGGCGCTGACAAAAACCAGACCGTTTTTATTTCTCATATACTGAGCAGCGTTGACTACGGCCGACCTGCTGGGCATATTAGCAAAGCTGATACTGGCCACGCGCACGCCACGGTCGGCGGCGTAAATCAAACCATTGGCAATCATACTGGTATAGCCGCTGCCATTGGGAGCGGCTACCCGGATTGGCATAATCTTGGCTTGCCCTGCTACGGATGTAACGCCGGTGCTATTATCGCTTGCTGCTGCAGCCGCGCCCGCGACAATAGTGCCGTGGCCGTAAACATCCGATGTATTGGAATTGTTGTCATAAAAATTCCATCCGGGAACCAGTTGTGCTGCAAGATCAGGATGTGCGCTGTTAACACCCGAATCGAGGCTGGCAATGGTTATGCCGGCGCCCAGGGTGTTGTCCCAGGCCAGAGGTGCACCGATTTTGGGGAGATGCCAGGCGTTTGGATAGTAAGTATCGTTCGGGATATAGGTGGGCGATTCGAGATAGTCAAGTTCCACGAACTTAAGATGCGGATGGTGCGCGAGTCTTGCGATTACGCCTTCCTCTGTATATTCGGGCAGATCGACAACATACAAATCGCTTTGGCCTATTTTTCTGGCCTTGCCGTCATGTTCTTTCAGGATATTAGCGAGTGCCTTGGCAGGCAAGCCTGCGCGCGGCATGACCAGAATACGACCTCTGGCCCATTCTTTTGAGTTGCCACGCTTTGAGTGTACATTGTCTGGCAAAGCCTTGCCGGTGATATTGTTTTGAGCGTGCCCGTTAGCGTGCGTGGGTGGCGCGGCGTCCGAGATAACTGGGGTGAGTACCATAAGGCATGTTAAAGCCGCGGTGTTGAAAAAATAACGTGCCCGAGATATGCCATTTAGATCCCAAAATCCTGGCGTGGAGTAAGAAATGGGAGAGGAATGCTGAGTTAAAGTTGGTTGATGAATGCTTTCCATGAATTTATCCTATTTAAATTCAGGGGAAGCCCCGAAAAGGAACTGCTTAAGTCTCCCGTCTAAAGCTCTATTCTTACGAACTCAAAAGCTAATTAACGGTGAACAATTTTTGTTCGAAATTTACCAAAACTATTAATATGGTTAAAGTAACTAATCGCACTATTTTGCAGTCTTGCTATCCTGGGGCATTGGCCCTGTAGATCAATGACTTTGCGTCCCTCACTTTCGCGAGGTTTGCCCTGTTAAAGTTGATGTAATCTGCTGGCCGTAAACGAAACCGATAACCATCATCTTCCATCAAGTAAAAAATACCGGGGTATTTTGAGAAGCATTACGGCACATTCGATTCTTCCTTTGAGGGAAAAATCAAATTTATTTATTTTGCTGTTGAGATTGGTGCAAGTGTAAAATAAATCGACAACGCGATGGCGAAGCGCAAAATGCCGTGTTATATACTCGAGACAAGGTGTGCTGAAATAATGGTGGCTGCAGCGGGGAAAGACATGAAAATGATAATGCAGTTAATTGTTAACGTTGCATAATGAAACATTAAAAAAAACCCGCCGAAGCGGGTAAATGAGTATATTAAAAATATTTATTATTTTTGTTGTCTACGAATTGCGCCAAAACCCAATAAACCAAGAGCTAGCAAAGCAAGTGTCGTGGGCTCTGGTATAACGACCGGAGGATCAGTAGGATCACCGCCACCTTGACCATCATGTGAGAAAGGGGCGTTTATATATCTAAAGTCTCTTCCGCCTACGATGTGATCGTAAACGTCAAAATGAACGTTCGTATAACCCGTTATCGTAACGTTATAGACATTGATCTGTCCAAAATCCGGAAATGTTGTTGGAAATGGAGAGGCTCCGTCAAAGTCTCCAATCGGCGAGTCCGTCAACGTGAAATCGCCAATGCTCCATTCCTCGAAACTGGTGCCTGCTCCGTAGATTCCATGTGCCGGCAGCAAAGAACCATCACCCAGAACAGGTCTTGCGCCGTCGGCAGAAAGACCGTTATAAATCGGGGCGCCCGGTGTGCTGGGGTCTGTCAGCAAAGTTGTAGTGGTCGATGTGAGCGCGATGCTCCCGGTTTCCGAGCTGTTTACGGCTGCAGCCAGCTTGACATCAAAAATTGATCCAAAGGCTCCAACATCACCCAGTACCCAGAGTTTAAAACTGTTTGAACTGCTGACCCATGTTTCGGTAGTGGTGTCGTAAGTGGCGCCTTCCGCATAAAGCTGCAATGTTGGAACTGCAAAGGCGCTTGGCATCGCATACAGCGAACCAATTGCCATGGCGACGACAGACATGGATAAATTTCTAAATTTTTTCATGGTAATTTGATCCTTTTTAAATTTCTAGGTGTTGTTGAGCTACAGTACGGCAGTTGTTCAATATTGCTATTAATAAATATAGCAATATTCATGCCAAAATAATAATATATTGAAATATAAGGATTTGTTTAATTAACTCAAACTCCAGATTTGTCTTGTGTAAAAAAAATCGACAATAATTGCAAGCAATAACTCTGAGCGAGTAATTAGCCCGCTTTATCCTGAGATGTATGTTATCTATCTTTTATGGCTTTGCTTGATTACGTTGACGAAAGCGGAAGCGGAATTGCCTGCTGCATCTGTGGCTACTGCCTTAATGGTGTGTGTGCCAGCTTCAATGCGCTTGGGGTGAGTATTCCAGTTAGTGCTCAATGTACTGCCCGTACCGGTTGCTTCTAGATTTCCATCCACGTAAATGAATAAATTAATATCGGCGGCGCCACTATTGTCTGAAGCATTGACTGAGATGGTGATGTTACCCGAAACATTTCCAGAAACTGGATTAATGATTTGAACAACTGGCGGCTTGGTGTCGATGGCTGTTGTTGGGGTGGGACCGCCTGCATTTGTTTCTTCGATAGTATTTGGATTATCCACAATTATCTGGACAGTATCAGAGGATGCGGCATTGCCTGCTGCATCAAACGCGCGCGCAATGAGATTGGCAGGGCCATTTGCAACACCCTTGGAATCCCAGGTAAAGGCAAATGGCGCGGTGGTGTCTACGGCCACACTGGTATTGTTGACCCAAAGTTCGACGCGTGTCACGTCAACGTTATCAAATGCTTCGATATCCACTGGAACCAGGTCTGATACCGAAGCGCCACCCAGAGGATCGAGAATAGCTACAACAGGCGCTTCGTTATCCAATTCAGGTATGTCTGAAACAACAGCCTGTACGGCCGCTGCGGCATCTACCCGGCCATAGCCATAATATGGGTCGCGCCCGGCAGCGCCGAGATCAACCGCTGTAGAAAACAAAGTATTTTCGATATCGGTGTTGCGCATTCCAGGGTTGGCGGCCATCATGAGTGCCGCGACACCCGCGGCAACTGGACTGGACAACGAAGTGCCAGAAGATGCACTATAACCACCATTATTGTTTGTGGTCCAGATACTCAGGCCTGGCGCAGATACAGCGACATAGTTGCCATAGCTTGACCAGCTGGTTTTAGCATCATTGCCGCCGGTTGCCGATACGGGGATCAACGCGGTGGTCGGGTTGAAATTTTCATCAATGCCGCTATTTCCGGCGCTGACAAAAACCAGACCGTTTTTATTTCTCATATACTGAGCAGCGTTGACTACGGCCGACCTGCTGGGCATATTAGCAAAGCTGATACTGGCCACGCGCACGCCACGGTCGGCGGCGTAAATCAAACCATTGGCAATCATACTGGTATAGCCGCTGCCATTGGGAGCGGCTACCCGGATTGGCATAATCTTGGCTTGCCCTGCTACGGATGTAACGCCGGTGCTATTATCGCTTGCTGCTGCAGCCGCGCCCGCGACAATAGTGCCGTGGCCGTAAACATCCGATGTATTGGAATTGTTGTCATAAAAATTCCATCCGGGAACCAGTTGTGCTGCAAGATCAGGATGTGCGCTGTTAACACCCGAATCGAGGCTGGCAATGGTTATGCCGGCGCCCAGGGTGTTGTCCCAGGCCAGAGGTGCACCGATTTTGGGGAGATGCCAGGCGTTTGGATAGTAAGTATCGTTCGGGATATAGGTGGGCGATTCGAGATAGTCAAGTTCCACGAACTTAAGATGCGGATGGTGCGCGAGTCTTGCGATTACGCCTTCCTCTGTATATTCGGGCAGATCGACAACATACAAATCGCTTTGGCCTATTTTTCTGGCCTTGCCGTCATGTTCTTTCAGGATATTAGCGAGTGCCTTGGCAGGCAAGCCTGCGCGCGGCATGACCAGAATACGACCTCTGGCCCATTCTTTTGAGTTGCCACGCTTTGAGTGTACATTGTCTGGCAAAGCCTTGCCGGTGATATTGTTTTGAGCGTGCCCGTTAGCGTGCGTGGGTGGCGCGGCGCTTGAAATAGCCGATGTGAAAAATATGAAGTATACAAATCCAGCAAAGATGGTAGCAGCCAGACAATGATGTGTGCGGCGCTGGAGAATGGTTAAGATGAATATATTTTTTGATGACACAAGTAATGCAGGTGCATTGTTGGTAGTGATTGTTTTATTGTTGTTCGTCACATTTTTCTCCGTTGGTTGGTTGTTAAAATACGTAATTACACAATTAATTGTGTAATTATTTTTTTCCTTTAGGTGTTGGGAAATTGAAAGGTGCGTTATGCATTGGCTAGAACTACACCATTCATCGTTGAATCGTTTGTTATGGATACTGGCGCTTACATGCCATTAATGCAGGTATTTGTTCTTTTGATATGCTTCTTTTGAAGATTTTGCCATTTTAAATTCATATTATTGATTATCTCTTTGATAGTTACTGGCTTGCGCAGCGCGTTGTCAATACTGGTTGTGTTTATTCTTGCTTACCTGATTACTTGAAAAAGATGGTTTTATCGTTAGTTGTTACTATGGCTCTGCTTGCAAGATTGCAAAGCAAATTTTGTGCCAATCATGTTATTGTCTATAAACAAAGGGTTATGGTTGTGTGTTAATTATGCAAGAATCTTGTTGTTGTTCAATGATTCAGCGGACTGTGAATAAATATCAACATATTGTTTTTTAGGGATATTGTTTGTCTCTGTAAAGAGACAAGCTAGTTTGGTAGACGACGATTTTTGATTTGTAACGGAGTCGTTGATTGGGTGATTCCCATATGACAAACTATAAATGTCTGACTCGATTGATAATTTGTTTTGTCAGTTCAGACGAACTTGTGCTTAGAGTTTATCCAGTCTGCGGTACTGGACCGCCTCTGCGATATGTTGATTGTTTATTTTTTCAGCAGCCGATAAATCCGCAATTGTTCGTGCTACCTTCAAAATACGGTGATATGCGCGGGCAGATAGATTCAAACGGCTGATTGCCTGTCTGAGCAGGGTTTCACTGGTGGCATCCAGTGTGCAGAATTGATCGATTTCCTTGACGCCCAGGCGATTGTTGGTTTTTCCCTGTCGGTTGAGTTGCCGCTGGTGTGACGCTTCAACACGTTTTCGTATGGTGCTGCTTTTTTCACCGGTTGAGCGTTGTTGCATCAATTCTTCCTGTGGCACCGCCGGAACTTCAATTTGAAGATCAATGCGATCCATTAACGGCCCGGAAATTTTGCCACGGTAACGTGTAATCTGGTCGGGCGTACAGTGACATCTGCCGCTGTGGTGACCTAAGTAGCCACAAGGGCAAGGATTCATGGCTGCAAGCAATTGAAAGCGGGCAGGGAACTCGGCCTGGCGTGCTGCTCTTGAAATGGTGATTTTTCCGGATTCCAGTGGTTCGCGTAAAACTTCCAGCACTCTGCGGTCAAACTCAGCTAATTCATCCAGAAACAGTACGCCATGCATGGCCAGAGAGATTTCGCCGGGGCGTGGGTGGCTACCGCCACCTACGAGCGCAACCCCGGATGCGGTGTGATGCGGTGAACGGTAGGGTCTGCGCTTCCAATTGGCAATGTCGAAGCTGCCTTGACTCAAGGACTGTATGGCAGCTGATTCCAGTGCCTCGACTTCCGACATGGGCGGCAGTATGCCAGGAAAACGCGCTGCAAGCATGGATTTGCCAGTGCCGGGCGGTCCAATCATCAATGCACTGTGATTTCCGGCAGCGGCAATTTCAAGTGCGCGTTTGACTCGCGCCTGTCCTTTGACTTCGGCCATGTCGAGGTAATTGACAGCGTCATTTTGCGTGCCCGGTAAACGCGTATAAACGGATAAAGGCGCGTCTCCTGAAAGGTGCGCGCTGATCTGCAGGAGCGATTGTGCGGCATAAATATGTGCTTTTTTAACCAGTGCAGCTTCGGTTGCGTTTTGTTGTGGTAAAACAAAGCTGCGCCCCGATTCTGCGGCGCTGTAGGTCATTGCCAGGGCGCCATGTATCGGACGTAATTCACCAGTCAGAGCCAGTTCGCCCGCCCATTCATATTGATCCAGTTTGTCGGCAGGGATTTGTCCGGAGGCGGCCAAAATGCCTAAAGCGATCGGCAAGTCAAAGCGACCGCTTTCTTTGGGTAAATCTGCTGGTGCCAGATTAATGGTAATACGCTGTGCCGGAATTTTAAACTGCGCGTTTTGTAGAGCGGCTCTAACCCGGTCTTTGCTTTCTTTGACTTCTGTTTCCGGCAGACCGACAATAGTGAAACTCGGTAGTCCATTGGCGATATGCGTTTCAACCGTCACGAGCGGTGCATGCATACCGGAAAGTGCGCGGCTATAAAGAACAGCCAGAGACATTTGTATGATCGGGGTCTGTCAATTTTATGCGTGTCTAGATGCTGGCAGTAAATGCAATAATAGTGTTTCCATGTTACCGTGTATGCAAATAACCAATCAGCGCGTTTTATAATGAAGTTGCTTTAGGCTGTTCTGCACCGGTTGTTTGTGAATTTTCGGACGTGATCTCAGATTCCGGTGCGGATTTGGATCCTGTTTCAGACAGGCCGAACTGTTGTTCTATTTCTTTTACCTTGGCTTCCAGTAAAATCAATTTTTCTCTTGTGCGCTGTAAGACTTCCTGCTGTACATCAAATTCATCACGTGTAACCAGGTCCAGACGGGAAAAAACGCCTGATAATACAGCACGCATATTTTTTTCAACGTCCTTGGCGGGGCTGTTTTGAAGTATCTCGCTAACCTTTGAATTAATTTCTTCAATAACATTTTTGTTAAGCATTTTTTTCTCCATGGTTTAAATTGTAACTATCGATGAAATAGGGAACGACTCTGACGTGGTAAAATCCCATTTTGATCGTCGGTAACTTGATGACGGTTGTTTTTTATGAATGTATTATTATCGATTGTTACGGATTACGGTTTTATTTCTTTTCTTAATTAATATGAATACATTAATCATCTTTGATCGTAACAGGATTTAGCAACAGGGTCATCTTTAGTCAATCTAAATTTTCTAATTATCAGCATGAAACGTTTGCAATTGCTTGAAAACTGGATAGCACAGCAATTTCCTGAAAAGTCGTTTACGTTGCAGCCGGCATCGGCGGATGCCAGTTTCCGGCGCTATTATCGCGTTACACTGGGTGATGAAACTTTGATTGCTATGGATGCGCCGCCCCCTCACGAAGATTGTGCGCCTTTCGTGCAAGTGGCGCAACTGCTGGCGGGGACGGCACATGTGCCAGTAGTACAAGCAAGCGATATGAAGCGGGGATTTTTGTTGTTATCCGATTTGGGTGATCTGACTTATTTGCAGGCACTGACAGACCGACCTGAAAATGCAAAGGCTTTGTATGCGGATGCAACTAGGGCACTGATCGATATGCAATTGATCGTGCCACTGGACGGCATGCCGGTTTATGATGAAAATTTATTGCGATATGAGCTGAATTTGTTTCCTGAATGGTATGTCGCCAGGCATTTACAGATTGATTTGACTGCAAATCAGAAAACGGTTCTTGAGCAGACTTTTGGTCGAATTTTACAGAATAATTTATCTCAGCCGCGCGTTTTTGTGCACCGGGATTATCATTCCCGAAATCTCATGGTAACGACTCCTAACCCGGGTATTCTTGATTTTCAGGATGCCGTGCTGGGGCCTATCACCTATGATCTGGTTTCATTGCTAAAGGATGCTTATATTTGCTGGGATGAAACGCATATACTTGACTGGGCCATTCGTTATTGGGAAGGAGCGCGCCGGGCTGGTTTATCCGTATCGAGTGATTTTGGTAATTTTTATCGTGATTTCGAGTGGATGGGTGTCCAGCGCCACATCAAGGTATTGGGTATATTCGCACGTTTAGCATATCGGGACGGCAAGCAATCTTATCTGAACGATATGCCTTTAGTGATGACTTATCTGCGTAAAGCATGTGAGCGCTATCAGGAGTTGCGTCCCTTCCTTAAGTTGCTGGATGAGCTGGATAATAATGAATCGTCGGACGAGAGAGTTGGGTATACCTTTTGAAACTACCTTATAAAGCCATGATTCTGGCTGCCGGTCGTGGAGAACGGATGCGTCCGCTGACAGATACCATGCCGAAACCGCTGTTGCAGGCTGGTAAATACAAGTTGATTGAATATCAAATTATGCGTCTTGCGCAGGCGGGCTTCAGGAATATCGTCATAAATCATGCCTATCTCGGAGAAGTGATCGAAGCAGCGTTGGGCGATGGTGAACGCTATGGCGTTCAGATTGTATATTCGGCAGAACAGTTTGTTTTAGAAACAGCCGGTGGTATAGCCAATGCATTGCCATTATTAACCGATGATGCGGGTAATCTGCCGTTCCTGGTGGTCAATGGGGATATTTATTGTGAGTTTGATTACGGGAAGCTTTTGCCTGTTTTGCAATCCATGTATCAATATAGTTCCAATCGCCTTTTACATTTGGTTCTGGTTGATAATCCAGTACATCATGTTTCGGGTGATTTTGCGCTCACTCATGACAAACTGGCACTGAATGGTGACGGAAACTATCTGACATTCAGCGGTATAGGTATTTATCACCCTTTGTTATTTGAAAGTGTGGAACCAGGTATGCCGATCAAGCTTGCGCCGATACTGCGTGCTGCGATCAATGAAAAAAAAGCGACAGGAGAGCATTTTGCAGGTGTCTGGCTGGATGTTGGTACGCCTGAGCGACTTCAGCAACTGGACAGACAGTTGAGTGCTCAAAAGCAATAGGTATAGCGCATTATTAAAGTTAAAAAATTATGAATGATATTGAACGTTTTGTAACACGACGCAGGCAACTGGCGTCTAAAATGCAGGGTGGGGTAGCAGTTATTCCAACCGCAACTGAGCAATTGCGTAATCGGGATGTGCATTACCCGTATCGATTTGACAGTTATTTTTATTATTTAACTGGGTTTAAGGAGCCGGAAGCAGTTTTGGTGATTGAGGCTGCATCGAAAGAAAAGCCCACCAGACATATTTTGTTTTGCCGTGATAAGGATGTGGAACGTGAGATATGGGATGGTTTTCGTTGTGGCCCGGAGCTTGCCAAAGAAGCCTTCGGTTTTGACGAGGCTTATTCCATCTCGAAACTGGATGAGATATTGCCCAAGCTTTTGGGTGATCAACCTGCTGTTTATTCACCATTGGGACATGATACTGCCTGGGACCAGCGTATTGCCGGCTGGATCAATAAAGTGCGTGCTGAAGGTCGAAGTGGTGTGATAGCGCCGAGTGAAATTCGCGACTATCGTACCTTGCTGGATGAAATGCGCCTGATCAAGGATGAATTTGAGTTGCAGATCATGCGCCACGCGGCTGATATCTCGGTGCAGGCGCATTGCCGAGCCATGCAGACAACACATCCTGACATGTACGAATATGAAATAGAGGCCGAGTTGTTATACACCTTCCATCGTCATGGTGCGCGTACACCTGCATATACATCTATTGTGGCGGGCGGTGCAAATGCGTGTATTTTGCATTATATCGATAACAATGCGCAATTGAAGTCAGGTGATTTGTTATTGATTGATGCCGGTTGTGAATTGGAAGGGTATGCCTCCGATATAACCCGCACGTATCCAGTCAATGGCCGGTTTTCACCAGTACAAAGGGATATCTATCAATTAGTATTATCCGCGCAGCAAGCAGCCATTGATAAAGTGAGACCGGGTAATACCTGGAATGATCCGCATGATGCGGCACTGCAGGTGTTGGTTCAGGGTTTTATTGATTTCGGATTATGTCAGGGCAGTGTGGAAGGTGTACTGGAATCGGAAGATTACAAGCGCTTTTATATGCATCGAACGGGCCATTGGCTGGGTATGGACGTGCATGATGTAGGTGAATACAAGCAACAAGGTGCATGGCGGGAATTTTGTCCAGGAATGACGTTGACTGTCGAGCCGGGTTGTTATATTCGACCTGCTGAAAATGTCCCGCAACATTTTTGGGGAATTGGCGTGCGTATCGAAGATGATGTACTGGTTACTGTAGATGGCAATGAACTTTTGACAGCGGAGGCACCCAAAACAGTGACAGAGATAGAGGAGTTAATGAAATGAATGATGAACAACGCAGAATTATAATCAGAAGAATCTCCGGTTACGGACAGGCGGGATCAGATTCGCAAGATCGTGGATCGGTGTCATCGATCAATCGTTGGGTTGCGCTAGCGATTATGATTCCGGTTTTAGCACTGATGGCGGTGCTGGGTGTGTTCTTTTTTACCATTTTCGTTGCTTTGTTTTCCATCATAGCGGTTGTTGTTGGTGTGAGAATCTGGTGGTTGCGAAGAAAATTTCAGCGTGCCATGGAACAGGCAAATACAGATCATTCAGGACAGGCTGCTCAATCTTCAGAATCCATTATCGTGGAAGATGCCGAGATTATTGAAGAAACTACTGTCAAAAGAGAAAGTAAAAAGACTCGTGGTGATGTCAATAGTTAGACAGGTATCATTGTGAATAGTCTTGTCGTTGTTTCACGCAAACCTTAAACACGCCTCAGCGCTGACATGTGATCAGCCCTGAAGCATTGTTGAAGTTGAATTAACCGGAATACAGCTAACTTTCCAGTTTTATTGCCGACTTATTTCTTTGTATCAGCATCCATGTTTTCTTGATATTGCTGGAAATGCTCATCACTGCAGAAGAACCGTCCATTAAAACGTATGGCTTCTTCTTTAGGGATAAGAATCTTGCATACATCGCAAGCTACGATATCACCTTCTGCTGCGAGTGGGCTATCTTCATTATAGGTATCGCTGCGTTTGCTTTTTTCCTTTTGTTCTTCCTTTTGGGTGGGTTCAGGCTCATCCACTTCGTTAGACCAGGTCGCTTTCTGATAATTTGTTTCCGGTTGATAATCATCCGTAATACTGGTGTCTTCTCCAAGAAAAATATCTTTATAGCTCACGTAGATAGAGGCAAAAATGGTTGGAATCAGTATCACTAAGCCGGCACCATAAGGCATAAATGCAAATATTGTAAATATAATTAGTAAGATGCCATAAAGCTGAAAGGGTATGATGTTTCTTAAGCAGGCAAAAAAGCTTTTTTTCATTGCCGGGATTGGCTGCAGATTATGAAAAACGACCAGTAACGGCGAAAACCAGGCAGCCATCATCAATGGAATGGAAAACAGCAATGCAACTAGCGAAGCCGTTAACATGTTGTCCATAACGACCATCAATTCATTTTCATCTACTCTTTTTCCGTAAAGCAGCATGTCGGTCATCTGACTGCCACCGATCATCATCACCAGGCCGAGAATCAATACCTGTCCGATGAGATAAATTCCACCAACAGTAACCAGAGACGTGACGTTGGTTTTAAAAGCAATAAATAGGTGAGCAATTTCCAGTTGTCTTCCCTGGTCTTGTTCACGACATCCGATCATAATACCGGCCAGAAAAACCGGCGAGATGAGGGTAAATACAAATTGTCCCAGCATAGGAATCAGAGCGAGTGTCATGGCGATTAAGAGAAGGGTGAAGCAGACCAATACCCAGATCATTGGAGCCTTGCGGAACATATGAAAACCATTGGCTATCCAGTGCCATCCATGTTTTGCGCTGACTTGACGAATTTCCATTAATGTTTCTCCAGTTGTTAAGTTCGATATGGCGATTTTATGAATTAATTATCTTGGAAATCTTCAAAGAATTGATTTCCTATATCCAGAGTTGTTTCAGTCCGTCGTTATTGGCTGCATGACTTTTTAGCAGCATTTTGAAGTCATCCGGGTCTTTGGCATGTGTCAGTTCTCCGGGGCGTGGCAAATAAAAGTCATACAAACGGGAGATCCAGAAACGCAATGCCCCGGCACGTAACATGACAGGCCAGAAATAATGTTCTGAAGGCGATAACGGCCGGACGGTGTGATACGCTTCAATCAGTGACAAAGTGCGCGTTTCATCGAGTTTTTTGTTTTCGGTAATACACCAGTCATTCACGACTATAGCGAGATCGTATAATAAGCAATCGTTACAAGCAAAATAAAAATCAATAACGCCCCCAATACTATGGTCTGTAAACAGAATATTGTCACGAAAAAGGTCGGCATGAATGACGCCTCTGGGAAGATCCTGGAGTTGTTGTGATAACTGGAAGTTAAGCTCCTCATCCAGTAGCGTTTGTGCGTCTTGATCGAGAAATGATTTGATTTCGGGCGCTTTGGTTTGCCACCATTTTAAGCCACGCGGGTTTTCCATGCGGGCGGGATATGTCTGACCACGTAAATGCATTTTGGCCAGCATGCTGCCGACTTGAATACAATGTTCCTTGGTGGGTTTTTCCAGCGATTTTCCGGGTAAACAGGTGACAATAGTAGCAGGCTTTCCATTTAATTCACCCAGTAAACTATTGTTTAGCATGGGTACCGGATCGGGACAGGGAATGTGATGACTTGAAAGATGTGCCATGAGATTCAAATAATAAGGTAATTCAGTGGCTGTCAATTTTTCAAATAGTGTCAGTACGAATCGGCCTTGGGAAGTGGTAACAAAAAAATTTGTATTTTCAATACCGGAAGATATACCCTGTAGCTTGATGAGTTCGCCCAGTGCATAGTTTTTCAGCCAGTCCGAGAGTTGATTTTCAGTGACAGGTGTAAAAACAGACATGCGTTAAAAGAAGGAAAATAGAATAAGGGGTGCGGCTAAGTGACTAAGGTGTATAAAAACAATTGGGTTATATTGATCGGTTTTTTTTACCAATTCTAGAATTCCAGAATTCGCCACATGGGTGCGCTGACATTACTGCCAGGCTCACCAGGATGTGCGTCCAAACGGCCACGATTTTTGACCAGATAATAGGGAAAGCCTACGCGTGGAATCACCTTGATCATATAAAGCTCACCATTGATTCGATGTTCTTCAATCGTATCTTCTCCGCGTTTGATAATGGTAATCTGGGGCTCCAGATCTGGATCGATTTCCATATCTGGCGGCAGTGGCGGTGGTGCGGTTAATTCCGGCAAATCAGAGTCAGGTGGTAATTCGGGTAACTCTGGAATTTCCGGCAGCGGTACCAGATTTTTGGGTATGTTGGACTGCGCTACCAGCGACATGGCAAAGGATAGCGAGAAACATAACAATATAATCAAAAATAATCTGCGCATGGTGGTTCCAAGAGTTCCCGTAGGAGATTTGAGCTTTCGTATAATGTATTTTACCTAATTTAGTGAATCTTGGTTACAGATTCAGTTGAATTTCTCTTTCTTTGGCATTGGGCTCAAAGCCACGCGTTTCATAGTATTTAAATATAGCATTGACGACTTCACACGGTTCATCAATAATTTCGACGAGATGCATGTCTTCAGGTGAAATAAATCCTTCCGTAATCAGGGTGCTTTGAAACCAATCAATCAGGCCTTTCCAGAATTCCGAGTTCACGAGAATAATGGGCATTTTACGTGTTTTTCCGGTCTGTATCAGTGTCAGCGCTTCCATTATTTCATCCAAGGTGCCAAATCCGCCTGGCATAACGACATAGGCAGTAGCAAATTTAACAAACATGTACTTGCGTGCAAAGAAGTGACGGAATGACTGGCTGATATCCTGATACGCATTACGATGTTGTTCGTGCGGCAGTTGAATATTCAGGCCGACGCTGGGAGATTTTCCATAAAAAGCACCTTTGTTGGCTGCCTCCATAATACCGGGTCCGCCGCCTGAAATTACCGAAAATCCTGCGTCTGAAAGCTGCCGGGCGATCTGTTCGGTCAATTTATAGTGAGGATGATTGGAATCGGTGCGTGCGCTGCCAAAAATGCTGACAGCAGGCTGAATCGTATCAAGACGTTCCGTTCCTTCGACAAATTCTGCCATAATTCCGAATAAGCGCCATGATTCTTTAGCGGACCATAGTTTTTCAAGCGACAGTGTCATGGCAGGTTTATTTTGCAGGCTCATAGGAACTCTTTTTAAATGAAAACATTACTGCTGGTTGACGGTTCATCCTATCTTTATCGTGCTTACCATGCTTTGCCGGATTTGCGCAGTCATCAAAATAAACCGACAGGTGCGATTCATGGCGTGCTCAACATGCTGCGCCGTTTGCACAAGGATTTTCATGCCGATTATAGCGCGTGTGTGTTTGATGCAAAAGGTAAAACTTTCCGTGATGAAATTTATTCCGAATACAAGGCGCATCGCCCGCCTATGCCGGCTGATTTGGCCGTGCAGATTGAGCCCCTGCATGCGTGCATTGAAGCCATGGGGTGGCCTATTTTGATTGTTGATGAAGTGGAAGCGGATGATGTAATCGGTACGCTTGCCAGGCAGGCTGTTGTTGAGAATAAGCGCTGTGTTATCTCTACGGGGGATAAGGATATGACGCAGCTGGTCGACGCTCATGTCACACTGGTCAATACCATGAGCAATGAGGTGCTTGATGAGGAAAAGGTTTATGCCAAATTTGGTGTCAAACCTGAGCGTATGCTGGATTATCTGATGTTGGTTGGCGACAGTGCTGACAATATTCCGGGTGTAGATAAAGTGGGCCCTAAGACCGCCGTCAAATGGCTTTCACAGTATGGTTCGCTGGATAATCTTGTTGCGCACGCTGACGAAATTAAGGGTGTTGCGGGTGAAAATTTACGCAAGGCGACAGGGTGGTTTGAGACCGCGCGAAAATTGGTTGCAATCAAGTGTGATGTCGAATTGCCGTTAACGATCGCTGATCTTGCACCTAAGCCCCAGGATACCCAACGGCTGGCAGCGCTATATGAAGAGTTAAGCATGAAAACCGCATTGCAGGAATTACGACAGCAAAACGATGCGGCCTCAGCTGAAACACGCGGGGACGGTGTCCAAGATATGCAAAACTCTTTTGCGGTTGACTATCAGACTATTTTGACTGAGGCGCAACTGACAGAATGGATAGACAGACTGAATAAAGCATCTCTGGTTTCTATTGATACTGAAACAACCAGTTTAAATCCGATGCAAGCACAGCTCGTGGGCATTTCGTTCTGCATAGAAAGTTTGCATGCCGCTTATCTTCCGCTTAAACATGATTATATCGATGCGCCACAACAATTGCAGTTGGATATTGTGCTGGAGAAACTTAAATCCTGGCTGGAGAACCCAGATAAATTTAAATTAGGGCAGAATCTGAAGTACGATAAACATGTTTTTGCCAATCATGGAATTTGTTTAAACGGTATTGTGCATGACACGTTATTGCAATCTTATGTGCTTGAATCGCATAAACCGCATAATATGGATAGTCTTGCGCAACGACATTTGGATATCAAAACCATCAGTTATGATGAAGTAACCGGGAAGGGCGCGAATCGCATCACGTTCGATCAAGTGCCGATTGAATCGGCTACAGTTTACGCTGCCGAAGACGCGGACGTGACGCTTCGGCTGCATCAGTTTCTTTATCCAAAAATTCAGGCCGACTCTCGGCAAGACCATATTTACCGTAATATAGAAATACCGGCTATGGCGGTTCTTTTTGAAATGGAACGCCATGGGGTATTGCTGGATCAGGCGTTATTGCAACAACAAAGCCGGGAGCTGAACGAAAAATTGAATGATCTGGAACAACAGGCATTTTCAATCACCGGGCAATCTTTTAATCTCAATTCACCTAAACAGATACAGGAAATATTATTCAATCAGCTTAAATTACCTGTGATCAAGAAAACGCCAAAAGGCGTACCATCCACTAATGAAGAGGTGCTTCAGAAGTTGGCGCTGGACTATCCTTTACCGAAGATTCTGCTGGATTATCGTGTGCTTGCCAAATTGAAGTCGACTTACACAGATAAATTACCGCAGATGATTAACGCGGATAGCGGACGAATCCATACCAATTATGCGCAGGCCGTCGCTGTTACAGGTCGTCTGGCCAGTTCCGATCCCAATTTGCAAAATATACCTGTGCGTACTGCTGAAGGCCGCCGTATTCGTGAGGCATTTATTGCGCCACAGGGCCATAAAATAGTGTCGGCCGACTATTCGCAAATCGAACTACGAATTATGGCGCATATTTCCCAAGATGAAGGTCTGCTTAAAGCTTTTGCCGCTGGGGAAGATATCCATAGTGCTACCGCATCTGAAATATTTGCTTTGCCACAAAGTGAGATTGATCAGGAAAAACGCCGATATGCCAAGGTGATTAACTTTGGTTTGATTTATGGCATGTCGGAATTCGGTCTGGCAACACAACTTGGTATTGAGCGCAGTGCGGCACGTGCCTATATGGATCGGTATTTCACGCGTTATCCGGGCGTGGCAGATTATATGCATCGTAGCCGGGAAAGTGCCAAGGCATCCGGCTATGTTGAAACGGTGCTTGGGCGTAGATTGTGGTTGCCGGATATTGCAAATGCCAATGCTGGCCGTCGACAGGGAACTGAGCGTGCAGCCATTAATGCACCTATGCAAGGGACAGCTGCTGATATTATCAAGCTTGCGATGATTGCAGTGCATCAATGGCTAGATGGTGCAAACTTGCAAAGTAAATTAATTATGCAGGTGCATGACGAGCTTGTCCTGGAGGTGCCTGATAGTGAAGTTGAAACGGTCAGGTCAAAACTTCCAGAATATATGGGTGATGTTATTAACCTGGATGTGCCACTATTAGTTGAGGTGGGTGTGGGTAAAAACTGGGAACAGGCACATTAACTTTTCTGTAGTATGCCTGTTCTGTTTGTAGCAGAAGCGTTAGTAGCTGTTATTTGCGTGTTTCAGCCTGCATTAGTTCTTCAGGTTCAACCACAGTCGTGCTTTTAACTTTGCGTCTTTGTCGTTTTGGCTGAGAGGGTTCAGCATTCGTCAATTCTATTTTTTCCGGAGGCGTTTCAATCATGACTAAACCGGTTTCTTCGAGATTCAGGTTTTTCGCCTGTGACTGACTTGGTTGGGTCGTTTGTGCAGAAATGACGGGAGCTGCAGGTGCTGCCAACGCATCTTCATCCTGATGCTGCGTTTCTCTTTTATCTTCTTTTACAGAAGATTCATCTGTATGAATCGTGGCTTCAGCTGGACTGAGCTGTTGGGCAGTTTTTGACTCTAATTGTTCTGCAACGGCATTGTTGGCTGCTATTTGTCCCACTTGAATTTCTGCTGCAGCCATTTGATCCGGTTTCTGGGATAAATAGTTCTCAGATTTTTTATCTGCAGGTAATGGCTCAGTAGTATCTGTTTCTGATGTTGCGGCTTCTTTGGTATGTTTTGAGCCGTCGCGTTGTCTAGGATTACGGCGTCTGCGTGGACGTCTCTTTTCTTCAGACTTGGTTACAGTGGAATTCTCATACTCATTATCTGTTGTGACTGAAGGTGTATCTGCAGTAAGCAATTGCGGCTGAATCTGATCCTGACTCAATTCTTGCTGCTGGTCTTGTGTTTTGGCTTGCCCGCTATTTGATGCTGCAACAGAAAGTTTGCTTTCAACTGTGGATTCAGTCAATAAGTTGTTGTTTTCCTCTGGATTCGGATTAGCTGAACTGTCGCTGGATTGTTTTGTGTGCGTTTGATCTTTTCGACCGTTACGGTTGCGTGAGCGCCCGCGCCCCCGACCGCTTCTTTTTGTTTTTTCGGTTCTTTCTTGCTGCGGTGATATGGTCTTTTCTTGAGAGGTTGCAGCTTGTTCAGCATCTTTGCCTGTTTCTTCGGTATGGGCGGGTTTGAACCAACCGAAAAACTTATCTAGAAGCGAGGACTCTCTGGGTTTTTCTTCACGGTTTGGTGCGGGTTGCGCAGGTGTAATACCTTGGACCGCTGCTTTGGGGCGTTCTGATTTTAGTTTCTTTTCTGTCAATTCCGGAATAAGATCATCGGTGACTTTTTCAACCATTTTATAGCTGGCCTGTGCCTCAATCTGCTTGACTTCATCGTGGCGCAGGCGTGTAATCTTGTATTTCGGTGTTTCAAGATGAATATTAGGGATCAGGATAATATCAACTTTGAGCCGTTCTTCAATTTCATAAATTTCAGCGCGTTTTTCGTTCAGTAAATATGTGGCAACATCAATTGGTAATTGCACATGCAATGCGCTGGTATGTTCTTTCATCACTTCTTCCTGGATGATTCGCAGCACATGTAATGCTGACGAGTCGGTTCCACGAATGTGTCCAGTGCCATGGCAGCGTGTGCAGGGCATGTAGTTGCTTTCACCCAGTGACGGGCGCAACCGTTGACGGGATAATTCCAGTAGACCAAAGCGGGAAATCCTTCCGACCTGTACGCGCGCACGATCCTGACGCAGTGCTTCATGGAGGCGGGCTTCAACTTCACGCTGATTACGTGAAGCATCCATATCAATAAAGTCAATGACAATCAGCCCACCAAGATCGCGTAAACGTAGTTGCCGTGCAATTTCATCAGCGGCTTCCAGATTTGTATTCAGTGCCGTATGCTCAATATCGGCGCCACGAATAGCGCGTGCAGAATTGACATCAACTGACACCAGTGCCTCAGTATGATCAATTACGATAGACCCACCTGAGGGTAGTGTGACTTGTCGCGAATAGGCAGTTTCAATTTGATGTTCAATCTGAAAGCGTGAAAATAATGGAACATCATCATGGTAGTATTTTAAGCGATCAACATTAACCGGCATGACATGCGTCATGAATTGGCATGCCTGTTCATAAATTTCTCGGCTGTCAATCAGGATTTCACCGATTTCATAATTGAAATAATCACGGATGGCGCGAATAACCAAACTGCTTTCCTGATAGATTAAAAAAACGCCGCTTTGATGGTGGGCAGCCTCCTCGATGGCTCGCCAGAGTTGAGTGAGATAGTTCAAATCCCATTGTAACTCTTCCTCGCTGCGACCAATCCCTGCTGTCCGTGCAATCACGCTCATTCCGTCAGGGATTTCAAGTTTTGCGAGTACTTCGCGCATTTCATTACGTTCATCGCCAGTGATACGCCGTGATACACCGCCACTGTTGGGGTTGTTAGGTATCAACACCAGATAGCGGCCTGCAAGGGAAATGTAGGTGGTTAACGCCGCACCTTTGGTGCCACGCTCATCTTTATCTACCTGAACAATCAGTTCCAGTCCTTCTTGCAAGAAATCCTGTATGCGGCTTGGCGACATATCAGATTGTTCGCCGAAACAATAAGGGGAAATTTCCTTAAATGGCAGAAATCCATGGCGTTCGCAGCCATAATCGACAAATGCTGCTTCAAGACTAGGTTCAAGCCGCGTGATGACTGCTTTGTATATATTGCTTTTACGTTGTTCTTTGCTGATAGATTCTATATCTAGGTCAACCAGTTTCTGACCATTGACAATTGCAACACGCAACTCTTCAGGTTGTGTTGCATTAAATAACATTCGTCTCATTTATATGCCTTACATATGCTTTACGTGTATCTACACAAGCCAATTGATAAATTATTCAAAAACATAATTGATGACGAGATTTTAGCCGGATTGGTAGTTTATAATTTTATTTGACAATTTTCTTATGTTAAAAAAATCTAATTTTATTTTTTTAGAATACTTGGTTTGTTAAAATTTAAATATTATGCTTGTCTCGGTATTTTTTTAAAAAAACAATTTTAATTAAAATCACAAATTTTGGTAAAATCAAGTATTGTTCTTATAGCGTTAAAGTTATCGATCGGTATTTATACTATAATACCAGCAGCTTTAGGGGAGAATAGGACAAGAAGTTTTGTCTGGGTCTAAATATTTTGCTAGCGAAAAAAGAATATACCAACCACATATTGAGAATTATAGGTAAAACTCGGACTATAGGCAAAAGAAATCTGTTGCGTGCATCGGTTGTTATGGAAAGTATCGGCGAAGATGGCGATGGTCAGCGTATTGATAATTATTTTTTTAAACGCTTTAGAAATATACCGAAAAGCCATATTTACCAATTACTGCGCAGTGGTCAGGTGCGTGTAAATGGAAAGCGCGTGAGTTTTCATTATCGTTTGCAGTTAGGAGAGATTTTACGCATTCCGCCTATCAATAAAACTGAAAAACAAGATATCCGTCATCAGAAAATTCCACAGTCCAAGCATTTTTCATTTCATGTAATTTTTGAAGATGAAGCCTTGCTTGTCGTTGACAAGCCGTCTGGACTGGCTGTACATGGAGGAAGTGGTATCAGTTTTGGGGTTATTGAACAGTTACGGGCTCAGAGACCGGAACTCAAATTTCTCGAACTGGTTCATCGCTTGGACCGGGAGACTTCAGGCGTATTATTGCTTGCAAAAAAACGTAACGCACTGGTTGAACTGCACCGGCAAATTCGTTCTGGTCAGACTGAAAAGCATTATCAGGTTATGGTAAAAGGCCAATGGTCTAATACAAAACAGAATGTAAAGCTGCCATTGATCAAGTATGTAACTGTTGCAGGTGAGCGACGTGTAGCGGTCGCAGATAGTAAACCGGGGCCGCATAAACATCATGGGCAGAAAGAAATGGATTCGCATACCCTGTTTAATCTTATCAAGGCGTGGCAGGATTACAGTTTGCTGGATGCCGAACTTAAAACAGGACGTACGCATCAAATCCGCGTACATCTGGCACATTTGGGTTTTCCTATCGTTGGTGATGATAAATACGGTGATTTTTCAATTAACAAGCAGTTAGCGAAAAATCGAAGCGAATCATGCTTGAATCCAGGCTTAGCGCGGATGTTTTTACATGCGAGTAACATGCAGATTAAACATCCATTGAGTGGGCAACGACTGAAACTGATTGCGCCGCTGCCCACCGATTTGAAAACTTTTATCAATCATCTGGAATTGAATGAAAATCTAAATGAACGCAAATGACGGCGTGAATTATCAGATAATGTCGACATTTCATTGCTCATTACCGGCCCTGATTGTTGCATTATCTTCGTAAATCATTGTATGCAAAACATTCCAGACATTTTCAACGATTTTTTCCTGAGCTGATACTGTTGGATGAATTCCGTCGGCTTGAAAAAATTCATGTTTTTCTCCAAATCCAGCCAATAAAAATGGAATTAGATCGATTTGATAGTTTTCTGCGAGTTGTGAATAAATATTCTTGAACTTCTGTGTATAGGTCATGCCATAATTGGGCGGTAGCTGCATCCCGATAAGCAGTACGGATGTGTTGTTTTGTTGACAGATTTTGATAATCGCTTCCAGATTTTCGTAAATTGTTTTGATTGCGGAACCTCGCAGACCATCATTGGCACCCAATCCAAGGATGACGATATCAGGTCGGTGTGTTTTAAGTGCCTGTTCGATACGATTTCGTCCGCCAAGTGTTGTTTCGCCACTTATGCTGGTATTTATAACCTGAAAAACGGGAGACAAAGATTGCAACCGTTGTTTCAGCAAATGGACCCACCCGGCTTCAGTTGGGATGCCATAGTTTGCTGACAGGCTGTCTCCAAATATCATTATAGTTGTTATTTTGGCCGGCATTTGTTGATTGGTCGCTGCAGTTGCATCGTTTAAGACAAATAAAAATAATATTAAAATTGCTAGGAAATTTTTCATGGTAAGTAATCTTGCTAATAAACCTATTTTGTGGACAAATGCGCTTACTAAACAGGTAAGCACCGGTGATAAAAAACTGACTATTCTAAAAGACATCAGTCTCGATGTGAATGCTGGTGAAGCCGTTGCAATCATCGGCGCATCCGGTTCAGGCAAATCGACCTTGTTAGGTCTGCTTGCTGGATTGGATATACCCACTTCAGGTAAAGTTCATCTTGATGGAGCCGATATTTTTACGCTGGATGAGGATAGCAGGGCGGCTTTGCGTGGGAAAATACTGGGTTTTGTGTTTCAATCATTTCAACTGCTCCCCGCTCTGACGGCGATAGAAAATGTGATGTTGCCGCTCGAACTTGCCGGTGTAAGCTCAGCCGAGCCTACAGCCCAGAAGTTGCTGGAGCGAGTTGGTTTGGCTTTACGTTTGAATCATTATCCTAAACAGCTCTCGGGCGGTGAACAACAACGTGTTGCTATTGCGCGTGCTTTTGCTACCGACCCAAAACTATTGCTTGCTGATGAGCCTACCGGGAACCTCGACTCAGCTACTGGTGAACAAATTATCGAATTAATGTTTGAGCTTAATCGTGAACATGGAACTACGCTTGTGTTGGTCACGCATGATGAAACATTGTCGCAACGCTGTTCGCGTCAAATTCGGTTGGTCGATGGCATGCTGGCGTAGGGTCCTGATTATTTCAGCCTTGATTATAAGCTATATGCCGCCTTCCAATAAGAGGACGCTGCCGATTGTGGAGATGGCTTCACCACTATTGGCAATATCAACTGCAAGCCATTCGCGTGAGATGTCGCCGCTTCCGAGTTGGGTTTGGTAACGAGCGAACTCGGATTCGGTTGCCTGTCTTCCCAGTGTTTGATTGTAAAGTATTTGGATATAATCTGCGTCATTCAGATCGCGTAAATTTGCGTTGCTCTGGAACCAATCCAGAATAACGTTTGGATTCATTTTGCTTGCGATGGCTTCGCGTCCCAGTTGCCATTCATCGACTGTGGCATCACGGTTGAAGAAAGTTTGAAATAAACGACCGAGTATGCTCTCTGTTTGATTATGTGCCAGCAAGACGTTTTCTCCGCTATCAAAAGAGATCATTTCAATATTTCTGAGACTGAGCATGGCGCCATCCTGCAATCTTGTAATTTCCAGCGCATCGCTGACTTGTTCAAGATGGACGTTGGTGCGATTCCCAGTTATCTGCAGCACGTCATACCCGCCGCCGCCATCAACATTGAAGGCCAATCCTAAAGGTAGATAGCCACGATCATTACCATTGCCGCCAATGAGATTGCGTACAATGTCCACCTGTATGATGTTAGGGTTTTCATCCAGACCGGCAAGCAATTCCTCTGCTGTTTTTTCTCGTAAGTCGACGGCCTCTGGAAGATGCAGGAATGCATTCACAATATTGTCGGTATCTGCCCCGACCCAACCTTGTACGGCGTTGCCTTCAGCAGAAGTCAAATCCCGACCGAGCCAGGTTTTGACCAGATGATGCGCCGCCGCTTCAGCGACAGAATGTGCGATTGCAAGACTGCCGCCCTGCTCGAACTGAACCAGCTCAATATCGGTCAGCGTGTCCTTTTCACCATTGTTCTTTGTGAGTGTAATATGATCTGTACTGACCTTGATTTGATAATCACTCAGTTGACCCATCTGTACGGCGGTGTCAAAACCTATTCCACCATTGAGTACATCGTCTCCAGTACCACCTGTCAGGATGTCATGACCCGCTCCGCCAAAAATTTTGTCGTTACCGGCATCACCAGAGACTTTATCATTTCCGCCCAAACTGCCAATGGTGTCATCACCGCCACCGCCAAATAAAATGTCATCGTCAGCGCCGAGAACAATAAACTGGTTAGCATCATTGCCCATAACAAAATTTTCACCGGCGCCGCCGACAACACGGACTGCGCCGATAATGGCTGCAAATGCGACATTATCCAACTGGACAACAGTTCCGGTAGGAAGATTGGTGGCATCGATAATCAAAGCCTGTTTGCCATCACCCGATATATTTGAACCGGTGATAATAATGGGTAAACCGGGAATTTGGTCAGTGTCGACAGTTGGGGTAATGGTCTGTATTGAAATGACGTCGTTTTCTGACAATGAAGAAATGAAATTCTTGCCATGCATCGTCATTTTCAATTGTTCATCGCTGTCGGTAGCCGTTTTTTGTTCAATGCGTTGAATTAAATCTACGAGGGCATCCTGTGTGTGCATTGGTTTAGATTGGCCATTAATGACAAGACCCACGCCTGTAGGAAGGCTGACAGTGAGGATAGGTTTTTCCCTGGCATTGATCAAAACAGAAATGTCCGCATGCATATCCGATAAGGTTTTATGATCTTCGGTACGGGTGCTCTCGACAACTGGAACATTGATTGTGACAGAATTATCTGCTTCAGACTGAATGCTTGCTGTGACGCCATCAATAACTTTTGTTGTTACAGTAATCGCAGGTTTTGTAGGTGGTGGCGTCGAAGGTGTGCCGCCGCCACCGGAAGAGGGTGCTGGAATTGTCGCAGTAATACCATTGCCGGTCATATCGACCACATTGACAGCGACATCAGCACCGGCTGCCCAGTCTTCAGCCGCTGCCAGGTTGTAAGTAGTAGCGTCAGTAGAAGTTGTCCCGTTTTTATTCAGTATCTGATTGACGGCTGCACGGTCGGTTGCGCTCAGCGTCAGGGTAAATGCAGTAGCTGAGGTAATCTCGACGTTGGCGGAATCAGTCAGCGTGTAAGTTGCGCCGCCTTCACCGGTCAAAGTAAATTTGTTGGCGATGATATCGTTGGCAGCGCCGTTACTGGCCAGGAAACCCGTTCCTGTAACGGCCAGAGCGCCGGTGCTGGCATCGTAGGTTGCCGAAGTAATCGCAGGTACAGCGACATTGCTGACCGTAATGGCATTGCCAGTCAGGTCGGCAACCACGACTGCGGCATCGGCACCCGCTGCCCAGTCCTCGGCGGCAGCCAGATTATAGGTGCTTATATCACTGGAAGTTGTCCCGTTTTTATTCAGTATCTGATTGACGGCTGCACGGTCGGTTGCGCTCAGCGTCAGGGTAAATGCAGTAGCTGAGGTAATCTCGACGTTGGCGGAATCAGTCAGCGTGTAAGTTGCGCCGCCTTCACCGGTCAACGTGAATTTACTGGCGGTAATATCGTTGGCGGCGCCACTGGCTTTGACTAGATTTGTCCCGGTAATTGCCAGACTGCCTGTATTAGCGTTATAAGTTGCGGATGTAATGGTAGGCGTCTGTACATTACTGACGGTGACCGCATTACCTGTCAGATCTGCATTGCCTGTCTGAGAAGGGTTCCAGTCATCGGCTACTGCGATATTAAACGTGGTGGCGTCGACAGCGGATGTGCCGTTTTTGTTTAATAGCCCTTCCACATTTATCTGATCGGTCGTATTGAGCCCGACAGTAAACTGAGTAGCGGAATCGATCTCAACATTTGATGATGTCAGCGTGTATGATGTATTGCCTTGTCCAGTCAAAGTCAATTTTGATACATTTATATCGTTGACAGCACCTGCTGTGGCCGTCATGTTAGCGCCAGTTACTACCAGTGAATTCGTTGCAGCATTATATGTAGCTGAAGTAATAGTGGGGCTACCAACAGCAGCACCAAATGTCCAGTCTTCCAGACTAAAACCGATATCGTTTCCAGAAAATTCAATTCTATCGATATTTTGAAAGCCGATATCCGATGCGCCTGAAAAAGAATTCGTATTCGCATCGCTTCCAGTTAATGTATGGTTGCGGTTAGCAGTAACTTTTACGCCGTCACGCCAGCCGCTTACGGAATAGGTGTCTCCTAAAAAAAACTGATCCCGGATGGTCAGTGAAGACAGGCTAAATTCTGATCCGTCTGTTCTGGTAATGCTGAATATAGTGGTGCCGAGACCGCCACCCAGCTCCAGATAAGGGTCTCCTCCAAACACCATTTCACGCAGGTCGCTTGATGCCGGACTTGGATCATTAATTGCGTAGGTGAACCCATTGAAGGCAAACGAAGGGGCGCGGTGGGTATTATGCACAAACCCGGTAAAACCCTCCAGTGTCAAAACGGATGGATAACTATCAGTTATGTCTGAATTAAAAGGTAATTGCGTGCTGATTGAGCCCACACGATAACCGAGTTCCCAATCTCCGTTTAATTTTCTATTTCCGGTTAAATTACGTGAAGCGGCAATATTGACATGGGTGTGCGCAGCTAATTGCTGAATAAACATTTCACCCGCTGCACCTTTGGCAACTTCACATCCATAAACCAAAATGTCGGCACTGCCAGAAAACGCTGCTTGCCAGGAAAAAAGAGCGTTTTGATATTGTGCGATTGTTTCATTTGAGAGAATACTGTCACCTAATGACAAATAACCCTCTCGGCCATGTGCAAAAATATGGATCGCATTTAGGTTGGTATATTGACGTAAGATATTGGTGAGTTGTACTACGCCATCATGTTTGCTATTCAGTATATGGACAATCAAATCGCTTCTCAGATTGTCTCTGAGTATTGGATAGTCCTTGATGCCTTGATCAATAATTACAATTTCATTTGATTGTAAATGGTTATGGCAAGCATGATCATTGTCACTGATTCGTTTGTCGGTCAAATTAAGATCTGAGAAAATCATTGTGACTCCGAAAAATTCATTGCAGTCGATTGCAGAAGATTGGATTTTTTAGCTACTCGATGTGAGTTTCTCATAATTTATTCTGGAAATAAATAATCGGCAACTAGGAGTTGATCCTGGTTTGCTCCTGTTTTGTTATGTAGCGCTGTATCATGATTTCCATTGATTTTGGGAGATCTATAAATTGACAGCCTGCGCGCTTACATGTTTGGCCGCCCTTGAGCGTAATCTCATATGTGTTTTTTACCTGGATAGTGGTGGTAATTCGTCCTGTGCCAGGTAAGTCGATTTGACAATTGTGATAAGAAACTCCAGGATCAAAATGGATCACCGGGTGGTGATCTATGACGCCTATTCCACCACAGCTGATATCAAGTAACGTGATTTCTGCCTTTGTTGGTGTATCTCTGGTTTGTAAGGGAATAATGCACTTTAATGGTTTAGTTGTAGGTGTGGATATACGGAAGTAATTCCTTCTTTGCATGCGAATCAAGGATGCTGGTAGTTCGACCGCAAAGGCACTTCGACCTTCAAATTGTTTAGTCTTGATTTGATCGCATGTAAATTCAATTTTGATTCTATTTTGTGAAGTGATGAAAGTTAAATGTTTCGAAGCTAAAGCCGCTTCATTGAATTTTGGCTCAGCACCAACATCAATTAACATTTCATTTTTATTTTCGTCCAAGGCAAGAATGGAAGTTAAGATAAACTGGTTGCTTCGATCAAAATAAAGCGTAATCAAGGTATTCTTCTGCATCATATCTCGCAGAATGTACAGTATGTCGATTTTTGAATAAATACGATAAACTTCATCTTTATGTGGTAATGATTTGCTGTCGTGCTTGGCGTCCGAGGAATCGGCATTGTGGATTGATTCAACCATAATTTGGTACTCCAATAGAGAGTGGCTATGTATTTGCTAATAAAATCCGTTTACAGCGTAATCTTTTTTTGATTTTGCTCTAGGCGATATAACCAAGCTAATAATTCAGCGACTGCCACATATAGTTGAGGGGGGATTCTGTCGTCCAGATCTACTTGCATGAGTAATGCCACCAATTCTTGGGATTCGTGCACATAAACACCTG
This sequence comes from Nitrosomonas aestuarii, assembly GCF_003046585.1. GTDB lineage: Bacteria > Pseudomonadota > Gammaproteobacteria > Burkholderiales > Nitrosomonadaceae > Nitrosomonas > Nitrosomonas aestuarii. Next base: position 119,855 of record NZ_QAAE01000001.1, read on the forward strand.
ATTCTTTCGCGCGTTTAATGATCTCCTGAGCGATTAAACCACGTCCTTTAGCGATTATCTTAGGTGCAGCCTGGCCTTCACGATATGCCAGTGCAACAGCTTTCTGATTAGCCTTATTTTCAGTCATTGTGATGAATGTCAAGTGATTGAACAGTGATGCCGGCTGCCTGCATATTAACCTTAAAATGAATTATTTCTGTTTTCAATAGGTTAACGGTTGTGTCGTCTGCAATATCTATCGAAATTTGCGTGCCTTGTGAATTAAATGTGATAGACGCTATGATTTTCCCTAGCTGCGGCAATGTTAGCGTTAATGTTGTTTTCCATCGAAGCGCAGTATTATCATCAGCAATATTTTTATTTGTAGTGTCTTCATAAATGTCCCATTGCAAATCTTGTCCTTTCCATATCTCACCATTCCACGCAATATGGCCAGTCTCTAGTGCCAGTAACTGTTGTTGTACAAGTGATAAACTTTGTGTATTAACAGGTATGACTGACATTGAATCGGATGCGGCCGTGGATGTCGTGGTACTTATTTTGCCCTGCGGTTCCTGTTGTAACTTTTCAACTGTATTTTTTCCTTTAAGCCATTTCGCTAAATGCGATTCATAGAATAAACCACTTTGATGAATTGCTTTTTGTAATAAAAGCGACAATTCCCGGCTATTTAAAGGAGAATCTGTAAGTATGGGATGGGTGCTGGTGAGTATATTTGATGCTGCGGATTTTCCGGATTCCTGGGTGAGTACATCCAGGAATCGGCCTGTTGCACTGATTGATGTATTGTTTTTTGTTGTTTCTCCGAGGCTTTGATGTTCAAGGGCGAACTTGAGTTTTGGCATGTTTGATAACAGCACAAGCTCCAGTTTATCACCGGGCCGGATATTCTCAGGCAGATGCATCTGGAGCAATTTGTCTGAAATCAATACCCTGAAGTTGCCATTGGATAACTGCGCCTCAACAAGTGCTTGGTATTTCTGACCTTGTACAAATTCATGTGAGGCATGTTTAGAATCAGAACCAGTTGCTACTGGTGCAACGGGAACAATGGGTTTGACGGCTGCAACACTCTTTGCTTGAGTTTGGCTTGAAATCGGATCAGTTTTTATCGTAGTAGGGATCACGGTTGTTTTTAGTACAAAAGGTGCTTCCGCTACAAATGCATGCTATAAAAAAGAAAAAGATTTATTCGCAGTCAGTAAGCATTGCCAGCCTCGTAAGCTTGTTGCAGGTTACGCCTGCGTTCGCTGGTGTTGAAAAGAACTTGTAGTTTTTCCATCCATGGTTCTGTGATTGCTCTGATTTGTGCGTCATGATCAAGAACCTGATGAATAATTACTAATTTTCTTTGCTGCAATTCGTGACTTAACAGAGGTTCCGTTTTGTCTTTAATGAGTATGTTCGTTAACTGTTTACATTCTTGTTCTAATTTTATCAATTTGTCCCATTCGCTATTTTGTGCAGCCGCCAGCATTTTTTGAGTGATGACCAGAATATGTTCATATGTATTGATAAGTTGTGCGCTATTCATTCTGCCAGGAACCTTCTGAGTTTTTTGTAAGTAAGATCAACTTATGGTTTTTTTGTGCCGTCATGTATGCCGTTAGTATTTTCTATGGCTTTCCACGCGCCATTTAATTCATTTAATAACCCATTAACCTCATCGATAATTTCAATGTCATTTTTAAGATTTGCAACTAACAAGCGATTGGTCATGTAGTCATAAAGTGCCTGAAGTTGCTGTGCCAAATCGCCACCAACATTCATGTCTAGACTGGCTTTTAAACCATGATCAATGATCATGATCGCTTTTGAAAGCATTTCTCCTTTTTTGGCAATTTCATTATGCCGAATATGCATTTTTGCTTTTGCAAGTGCTTCTTGAGCACCTTCAAACAACATTAGAATGAGTTTGTGTGGATTGGCTGACTCAACACCCGTTTCAACGCCAATCCGCTGATATGCGGAAATAGGACTATTCATAGTCGCATACATCGAGTACTCCTTTGATAGATATTCTCAGAACTGAAATTTTGTTGTACAAACGGATAAATTAACTATTACCAATAGTAGGTAATCTTGATAATTGTTGCTGTAAAAAATTGCTTGTTTGAGTCATGCTGGCAATCATCGTATCAAGCGCGGAAAATTGTGCGCGAATCCGTTTTTCTACATCACCGAGACGCCGGGACAATGTTTCGCGCTGTGAATTGATGTCATCAATTTTTGCATTAATACCATCAATACGGTTGTTAATCAGTTTGCCATCAAGCATTTTGTTAATTACTTGGTCCAGTTTGGCGGCAAAGCCATGTGCAAAGTCAATTGTTCCACGTGAACCGGTGCTGCCGCCTTTTATTTGAAGTACTAACCCGTTACTGTCGCCTGCTCCGGTTAGCGTTTGACCAGAACCTGTGGCATTGATGCCATTAATAGTGCCCGCTACGTCTAAACCAATTGTTTCAGTAGCAGTGCCAAATAAGCTCAGCTCGCCGTTTCCTCCGGTAATTTCTACTGAAGATGAAGAACCATATTGATTTGATGTCATGGTTAGAATCCCGGCTGACTGTGTGACTGTAACATCAATATCTTTTGATGAAAAAGCAGATTTGCCATTGATTTTTGACTGTATTTCAGCTGCAAGTGAGTCAGCACTGTAATTCCCTGCTCCTAAAGTAATGCTGGCGGCAGTGCCGTTAATTGTAAGATCGAGTGTGTCGTTTATGCCAGAGGTAATTGTGAGAGCAGACGGGGCGGAGCCTGTAGCTGTTCCTTGAGTGGCGATTTGATTGATATCCAGTAGATATTTTCCGTTTACAGTATCCGATTTCGCACTGACAAATGAAACCAGGCTATCACTGGTTTTGCCTACAGAAGCAAATAACGTAGCTATATCCTTGCTGGGATCGTTAACAACTTCACTTAATTTACTTGAATCTAATTTAAGTGAGCCATCACCTTGAAAGGAGACGCCTACTTCAGACAATATGCTCAAGCCGCCACCCGCAGTTTTTAGGGGATCGGAAAGTGCATTACGTAGTTGATTCTGCAGAGACCTCACTGTGAAGTCACCTGTTAAAATAGAAGCTTTTTTTGTTTCTGCGTTATATTTAGATAAATCTGTGATCGTTTGATTCAAATCGTTGTAGGCTTTGACAAAAGACGAAATAGATTTTTCAATACCGGCGGTATTTCGTGTTATGTTCAGCGTTGTTGTTGTGCCTAAATCGGCTTTTAATAGATTAAACGTTACACCATCAATCGCATCTGTGATTTTGTTGGATGCTTTACTGATTGGAATGCCATCAATAACCATGGTGGCGTTATTTGCAGCCACGGTTTCGGAAAGGTTAGCTGTGCCACCAATTGTGGCATCGTAGGCGAATTGTGATAGGCCTGAGTTATCAATGTTATTCCCATCATCATCTGATGTTGTAATCTTGAGTGCGTTACTTAACCCTGTATCTTTTGAAGCAATAACCAGTCGATCTCCTGAGCCATCATTTATGATACTTGCAGAAATCCCGGCGTCGGATTGATTAATCGCATCACGTATACCTGCGAGAGAAGAATTAGCAGGGGATATTATGATGGCTTGTGCTGCTTTTTCGGGATTCAGTGTGAATGTACCACTGTCATAGGTGCCAAACTGTATAGTGAGTGTTCCGCTGCCTATTGATGTGTTGGACGATGCGAAATTGCCGGATTTTAACTTTTGTGATTGTGCAAGTGTTTGGATTTCTACATCATGGCTTCCGGTAACAGCAGAAGAATTTGCACTGACACTTGCCAGCGAAGTATCTGTCAGTTTAGCCGTAATGGCAGAAAAATTTGCCGGACTTTTGAGTGCGGAAAGGCTGCTTTGAAACGAGGAGAGTGCTCCCTTGAGCGTGCCGAATGCCGTCAATTGTGTTTGCTGCTTTGCTTCTTTGGCATCAAGGACTACAAGTGGTCTGCTTTCTACGGACATTAGCTTGCTTACAATGCCGTTGACATCAAGTCCAGAGCCTATTCCCGGTGTTGATAGCATTATTCTTGCTCCTTTTTAATTGATTGCATTTTTCAGGCTTCGTCGTCTAATAGCAAGCCTTGGACTTTATCCAGTGTTCGTGCAATGGAGATAGCTTCTTGTGACGGAATTTGCCTGATTAATTCCTGTGTTTGCGCATCCATTACTTTAATAACAGTTTTGCCTGTGTCCTCATCTATAGAAAAACGCAGGTTTTGTGCCATGTTATTGACAGTTTCTTGTATCTTTTCAATGGCCTGTTCGATATGTTTATCCGAGTTGGAGTTTTGTTCGATACTGGCAAGATTAGTTGATTCTGAAGATACAATTTTATTACTGTTTGTTTGCGAATTTTGCGAGACTGGCAATGTAAGCAACGGCTGCAGGAAACTGCCTGCTGTATCATTTATATGATTTATTGCCATGTTTATAACTCCTTAAGTTTAAAAAAACGCGAAATTATCGATTTGAGAATTTCGCGTTTCATATCTAAGTTTTGATACCCGTTTTCTTAACGTAAAAGAGAAAGAACGTTGTTGGGTAATGAGTTAGCTTGTGCCAGAATCGCAGTGCCCGCTTGTTGCAGAATTTGTCCACGTGTCATATTGGCTGTTTCTGCAGCAAAATCGGCATCCTGAATGCGGCTGCGTGATGCAGACAGATTTTCAGAAGTTGTTTGCAGATTTGCGATTGCTGAAGAAAAACGATTCTGAATCGCACCCAGATCGCCGCGTGAGCTGTTAATTTGAGCTAATGCAGCATCCAGAGTTCTAATCGCTGTTTGTGCGCCTGACGCCGATGTGATGTCCACTGTGGCAACTGAATTAAACGCACTGGTCGAAGCACCAAAAACATCAGCATTTCCGTTGCCTACAGTAATTTGTCCAGCAGAACTTGTAAGTTCAACAGTACCGGTAGCAATTGCTGAATCAGTTGCTGCGCCACCAGTTAATGTTCTTGTGGTAACACCAGCGGTGAAATCAGCAGTCTTCGTTGCGCCGGAATTATTGAAATCTTGCAGTGAAATATCTCGTCCGTCAGTTGTTGTTAATGTTATTGCTGATTTGTTAGTGGGATCTGCAAACGAGGCAGTAACTCCGGTAAGAGACTGTAAGCCATTAATAGCTGAGGCCAAACCGCTTAAATCGGAAGTGTCTGTTACATTTGCGGAGATGGAATTGCCATTTAAAGTCATTGTAACAGTGCCTGCAGAGCCAATGCTGCCCAGTGTGGCACTATTGCTGGCTGTTGCGGTGACGCCAACGCTTGCTCCGGCAGAATTAATCGCAGCAGCGATTGTTTTGGCGTCAGATCCTACTGCATAACTAATTGCGCCGGTTGCGCCTTTGTTCGTTGTGATTACCAGGTCAGCTTCTACAAGAACACCGTTGCCACCTGAAACATCAGCTGCCGCAGCAGTTGCGGTTCCCATTGCGGTGCCATTCGTTGATAGAATGTTGCTGCCTAATGCTGTAGAACGTGAATCACCGATTGAGGTAACATCAATCGTTTGGTTTGCATTGGCGCCAACCTGAAAGCTCTGGTTCAAAAATGAACCATCCAGCAGGTTTGTGCCATTGAACTGTGTTTGACTTGCAACACGTGTGATCTCTGAGGTTAATTGCGAAACTTCAGCTTGCAGTGCTGCGCGGTCACTGGCGCTGTTGGTGGCATTCGCTGACTGGATGGACAATTCGCGGATACGTTGTAAGTTGTTGCCAATTTCATTCATTGCACCTTCTGCGGTCTGTGCCAGTGAAATGCCGTCATTAGCATTACGTACAGCCTGGTTAAGACCGCGAATTTGCGAAGTCATTCTTTCAGAAATAGCTAGACCTGCAGAATCATCTTTAGCACTGTTAATTCTAAGGCCGGAAGACAAACGTTCCAGAGAAGTGTTGAGGGAAGTTTGTGACATATTCAGGTTGCGTTGAGCGTTCAGTGATGCAATATTTGAGTTAATTGTTTGTGGCATTTGGTTTCTCCTTATTTAAATGCTTTATATGTGGTTTAAATCCTTTACGGTGGCTTAATCCTGCGCTTTAAGAGGTAGTTAACCATCGTTGTAGCTGTAATCGGTTGACTTTTTGGAAAGTTAAGGGCTTTTATTTTTTTTAGACCAATTTTTGAAAGTCTTTTCCATTATCATCGGATTGTAACTACTGGTTAAGATGAGAGAATATTTCATGCTGGTGGAGTAATATGGGCTATAGATATGGAGTCTATATGGTTTGTCAGATTGAATACCATTTCACCGAATTATTGATACAAAACCTAAAAGGGGAATAGCCGAAGGAGCAAGGGAGTTGCTTCGGCAGAAACGGTAATCAATTGAAAGCAGATCTATAGGAGAGTGTGGTGATTCGGACTTATTATGTGTATATACTGTCGATTGTACTTCGTAGATGTCATTACCAAACGCGGTGACTAGTCCAAATAAAGATCAAACGGTTTGAGTAATCTGTTTTGAAATTTGTTCATCTGAGGAAAAATAATACGGAGATAGATATTTTTGTGTGTTTAAGGATATTTTGTATGGCCGAAGGTCAGATGACGGAAAAGATAAAACCACCACACTTAGAGCTTACATGGCAGTTTTGGGCAGCTCCTCGGTCAGCTTTGTAAAACCCCTGTGTGGCTAAGAAATAGAAAATCAGGCGTTTATGGATAAGAAAGAGTTGGACTATAATACTGCAAAGTGGCTTCTTTTAGCTGGCCAACTTAACTCAATTAGTCTGTTGTTCATAGGGTTATGTAATTATTAATGGTGATAAGTTTGATTTGAATCAAGATATAGTTGGGATTTGAGTGATCAAAAAAAGAGTTCTGAAGATTTTGATAGTTGAAAACTCTGCCGCTGATGCAGATTTAATACATGATGCGCTTGTGAAAAGTGGGTTGCAATTGAATTATAAGCGGGTAAATACCGCGCATGAATTACGCGACGCACTTAGAACAAATGTTTGGGATGTTGTGCTATCAAATGCTAATTTGCAGCAGTTGGGTGTCGATGAGATTCTGCACCTATTGTTGGATCGTGGTCATGACGTTCCATTGATTGTTTTATCAGAACAAGACAATGAAGAAGCGGCTATCTCTCTGATGGAAAAGGGAGTGTGTGATTTCATTGTAAAAAAGAATCTGGCCAGACTTGCACCAATTATTCGTCGTAGCTTAAAAGCGGCGGAAAATAATCGACGTATTAATATTACACAAGTTGCACTGCAAAAAAGTGAAGCGCGTTTTCGTGCAATTACAACCAATCTCCCCGGTGTGGTTTTTCAGTTTTTGCTGGCGCCTGATCAAAATGAAAGCTTTCCTTATGTGAGTAGTGCTTCCGAAACATTGTTGGGGTTGTCGCCGCACACATTGATGTCAAACGCGTCATTGTTTGCGCGGCTGATTTTGCCTGATGATAAAAAAAATTATGAGCGATTACTACAAGTTTCAGCTGAAAAGCTCTCTACATTAAATTGGGAAGGGCGTATTCAAGTCAAGGGTGATGCCGATATTAAGTGGATCAGTCTTCGGGCAACACCGAGAATGGCTGCCGATGGGGGTATTTTATGGGGTGGTATTATGATTAATATTACCCGGAATAAATTAGCCGAAAGAGAAATTGCTTATTCCCGAGAGCAATTGGCTGAATTGTCTTCTTATTTGCAAAAAGTCAAAGAACATGAGCGTGCGCGCATTGCGCGCGAGATTCATGATGATATTGGTGGCACATTAACCGCCATAAAATGTGAGCTGGTGCCTTGTATGGATTCCACGCCACGGCCCAGTACTTTTTATGAAAAGAAAGCAGCATTAATAGAAGGTTTAGTAGACCATGTAATTGACAGTACACGAAGGATATCTCTAGATCTTCGGCCTGGGATACTTGATTTTGGAATTGTGGCGGCCGTCCAGTGGCAGGCTAAAGAATTTGGCCGGCGTACGGGCATTACGGCCCATGTTTCATGTGATAAGGAAGAAATTTTGCTGGATTCGGATTTGTCGGTCGCAATTTTCCGTATTTTTCAAGAAATATTAACTAATATATCCAAACATGCGCAGGCGACTGATGTCTGGGTCACACTTGCAGAATCTGAAGGAAAAATCGTGCTGGAAGTACTCGATAATGGCCGTGGAATCAATCAACAAGATATGGAGAAGCAAGATTCATTCGGTATTAGAGGAATGCGCGAGCGTTGTCAGCAATTAAAGGGAAGTTTTAATATCTCCGGTCAGCAGGACAAAGGAACCAAAGCGAGTATTTTAATACCGATTCAAGAGGTGAAGCCGCTGTACATAGATGATCTGGCAGAAAATTTTGGAACCGGGCATGACGCTGGTCAAAATAGTTTCGTAAAAATCGATAGCCGGAGAAAACAATGATCCATGTGATGATCGCTGACGATCATGCAATTGTTCGCCAGGGTTTGAAACAGATATTGAACGAAACAGAGGATATCAGAGTAACTGGTGAAGCTGAGACAGGATTTCAGGCAATCAAGATTGTTCGTCATCATGATTTTGACGTCATGTTGCTTGATATTTCACTGCCAGACAGGAATGGAATAGAAGTATTAAAGCAGATAAAGAAAGATAAACCGAATTTGGCAGTTTTGGTTTTGAGCATGCATAATGAACATGAATTTGCCATTCGTGCCTTAAAAGCAGGTGCTGCGGGATATTTGAATAAACAAAGCGCACCTGCTCAACTGGTGATTGCTATTCGTCAAGTTGCATCCGGTGATAAATATGTCAGTCCGGCTGTAGCCCAAGAGCTTGCAAACTCAATCAACTCTGATAGCGATCAACCGCTATACACCATACTATCTGATCGTGAATTCCAGACGCTATGTCTTATTGCATCGGGGAAAACCTTATCAGATATTTCTGCAGAACTGTTTCTAAGTCCCAAAACTGTAAGTGTTTATCGTGCTCGCATTTTAGAAAAGCTTAAATTAAATAATAATTCGGAATTAATACGCTATGCTATAAAAAACAAGCTGGTGGATTGAAGTTGTTGAAGGCTAGTACAGATTATGTCTGTAAATTCTAATAAGCTTTGAAAGCTGCACTTGGAAATGTACATAACAAGAAATGCAGAAATTTGATCAAGAACTCGATGCGCGTGGGCTGGTTTGTCCATTGCCTATCCTACGCACTAAACAATCACTTGCGGCCATGGTCAGTGGGCAGGTTTTGAAAATTGTCGCTACGGACCCTGGTGCTGAGATTGACTTTCAGGTTTTTGCTGAGCAAACAGGGAATACTTTGTTATCAATGTCAGAGATCGGCATGGAATTTGTTTTTTTTCTGAAGAAAAGATAATTTTTGTAATGAAAATAAACAATTATCTTTAGCTCATAGTAAGATGACCACCAATTCTTTGGGTCCATGTACGCCATAAGTCATTGTCTGCTCAATATCGGCCGATTTGGAAGGACCCGAAACCAAAAGTATATTTGCCGGTAATTCTGTTTTTCCCAGCCTTGTACTTCTACTGCTTCGACGAATGTACTGTAAATTCTGGACTTTTCCAGTAAAGCAATATGTACAGGCGGTACCAGCGACATTAAACGCGGCTCATGCGCATCAGGCCACAAGATCAACGTGCCTGTTTCTGCAATGCCCTCATATTGGTGGGACTGAACTGGTTAGTGCGGCAGGCTATACCGCTGGTGCTTGTTGCGACAGTAATAATTGCATTTTTTACGTGGGAAATGACTATTAATCGCGTAATTGCATCCACATTGCAGGGTTTGATTTTGGCGGTTTCGATTCTGTGGGTTATTTTTGGTGCTGTTTTATTATTGAATACCCTGAAGTATTCCGGTGCAATTGCCACGATTCGGCACAGCTTTTCCAATATCATTCCTGATCGCCGTGTACAAGTGATTATTGTAGCATGGCTATTCGGTTGCTTTATCGAAGGCGCTTCTGGATTTGGTACGTCCGCAGCGATTATTGCTTCCTTGCTTGTGGCGCTTGGTTTTCCCGCAATGGCAGCGGTGATGGCTGGCATGATGGTGCCGTCCACACCGGTATCGTTTGGTGCGGTGGGCACGCTGATTGTTGCTGGTGACATCGATGGATTGGATAAAATAAACATATCTGAAAAGCTGCTTGCCGAAGGTTCCAGTTGGGATGGATTCTATCGTCTTGTTACAGCAGAAGTCACCATAATCCACGCAATATCCGGTGTGTTGATGCCGCTGCTCATGTGCATGATGTTGACGCGGTTTCTCGGCAGTAATAAATCCTGGTTGGAAGGACTGGCACTCGCGCCTGCTGCCCGTTCAGGTTTTCTGATACCACAACAACAATGGAATTTTTCTGCTGCAAAAGACTGGCCGGCGGCGTGGATGGGCAGCGTCGAAATCAGACTGGAAAATCTGACCGCCTACTCGCCGGTTTCTATTGGATTGGCATGGCTTCCCTATGTGTTTTTGGCTGCCATGCTGGTGCTGTCCTGCATCAGTATAGATGTGAAAGTGTTTCTGAGCACTCATCTGACACTGGACTGGGTTGGTATTCTCGGTGAACAGGACATTTCCGGAAACATCCAGTTTCTGTATTTGCCGGGCGGTATTATGAATCTGGTTGTGTTGGCGACATGTTTACTTAACCGTATGCAATTTCCAGTATTCAGAGCTGCCTTGAAAGAAGCTACACATACGGTGCTTGGAGCGGGATTTGTACTGGTGTTCACCATACCGATGGTGCGTATTTTGATCAATTCTGATGTCAATCTGGAAAATCTGCCTTCAATGCCACAAGTCATGGCGCAACTTGTTGCCGGAAATTTGGGAGATATCTATCCGTTTTTTGCACCGACAGTAGGCGCCTTGGGTGCGTTTATTGCCGGCTCCGATTCGGTATCTAACTTGATGCTGGCGCAATTACAGTTTGATACGGCACAGTTGATTGGAGTGTCGGGTGGCTTGCTGGTCGCCGCACAAGCAGTTGGCGCCGCGGCAGGTAATATGATTGCCATTCATAATGTAGTTGCAGCCTCTGGCGACAGTGGGTTTGTTAGGTCGCGAAGGAAGCATTATCCGGATGAACAGTATTCCAACGTTGTATTATTTGTTTACAGCGGGTGTAATCACTTTGGCTACTGTTCATTAGTTTCGCCAATTTGATAGGCCAGGTAAAAACAAGCATTGATCACTCAGAAAAATTATTATAAACCTGTTCGTTGCGGCAATCATTTTATTGTGACCGTTTCGGTTACGATTGTTATGTTGTTATTTGTAACGAGCTGTGCCAATTTGCATATGACAGAAGATATTTCCGTCAAAAGCTACGAAAAAAAGTCGATAAGCCTTGTGCGGCCAGGTGCTCGCCCATTGTTTTTGATCCGTAATATGGACCATAGTCCATTGAAGGAAAAATTGGAAAGATGTGCGTCCGATTTAGCCAATATGTTCAAACGCTCCGATTTTTCCATCGGGCATCGTGGCGCGCCTAGGCATTATCCGGAGCATACCCGGGAATCCTATCAAGCTGCTGCCAGAATGGGTGCTGGCATTATCGAGTGTGATGTGACTTTCACTCAGGATAAGGAATTGGTTTGCCGTCATTCGCAATGCGATCTGCATACCACGACCGACATTCTGCAAACCACACTGGCAGATAAATGCTCGGTGCCGTTTCAGCCCGCAGTTTTTGACGCGAATGGCAATCTGATAACACCCGCCAGCGTGCAGTGCTGCACCAGTGATATTACGCTGGCTGAATTCAGATCGCTCAAAGGCAAAATGGATGCTTCCAATCCGCGCGCCACTACAGTTGCCGATTATATGGAAGGCACAGCTGACTGGAGAACGGATCTGTATGCAGCGCGCGGTACTTTGTTAACCCATAAGGAAAGTATCGCGCTGTTCCTGAAGCTGGGCGTAAAAATGACACCGGAACTGAAATCCCCGAACGTTCCAATGCCCTTCGACGGATTCTCCCAGGAAGATTACGCCCGGAAAATGATTGATGAATACAGGGAAGCCGGAGTGCGAGCTTCAAAAGTATGGGTGCAGTCATTCAATATTAACGATGTATTGTACTGGATTCAAAACGATCCGGATTTTGGCACACAGGCCGTTTACCTTGACGGCCGTTATGACGACCCGGTCTTTGACCATCGCAACCCCGCAACCTGGTCACCTTCGATGGAACAACTGGTCGGTAACGGGATACAGGTTATCGCGCCGCCCATGTGGATGCTGCTGGAAATCGAAGGCGGACAGATTGTTCCCTCACGCTATGCAAAATCTGCCAGAGACGCCGGATTGGATATTATTACCTGGACTTTTGAACGCGACGGTTCGTCGAAAAGCATAGGCGGCTGGTATTTCCAGACACTGAATGGTCAGAACCCGAATCCAGTTGATCCCGACAACGTCATCAACAACGATAGCGATATGTTGAATGCCTTGCATGTGTTGGCGAGAGACGTCGGCGTCGCTGGCATTTTCTCTGACTGGCCCGCAACAACTACTTACTATGCTAATTGTATGAATTTGAAATAATCCCTCGATTATTACGCCGCAACAGTTTGACGAATTTCACTTTTGTCCTATTTTTTCAGCCGGCTGTATTTAAAACGATATAGTGCTCGTTCTGATTTGAGCGTATATATTTTATAGGGAGAGGGGTGCTTAATACCATGACATTGTCATAAAAATGTAACAAAACTGTCATAATTATTGCATTTGATAATGTAAAAGTGTGCAGTTATGAGTGTAAAATATTGTTTCTTGATGGTGTTTTACGTAATCATTTTTGGGCAGTTAAGCCTCGTTGCTGGTTACGTATCATCGGCTGAGTTAAAAAATCCAGCGCTTTTAAAACAGGAGCTGCTTGCCATTGAAAAGCGTCTTGATGCTAAACTGAAGGCGCTTGACGAGAAACTGGAACGACTCGAAAAATTAGAATCTGCATTAGAGTCTGCATCTATATCAGGGCCTACAGTGTCTGGTGATATTGAAGCAGCAAAAAAGCAAGAAATCACGCTCACTCAAACTTCGGAAAAACCTGAAGTAACAGAATCTAAACCGCAGAGTGCGCACGCAAACTTAAGCTATGGCAAGAATGGTTTTGAATTTAGAACTGACGATAACAAGTTTTCTTTAGCGATTCAGAACAGGATACAAACCCGATATTCCAATCCTTTTGACAGTGATCCGCGTTCAATTGACGACCTTGAACGTGAGGAAAGTTCATTCAGAATCCGCCGTGCGCGTACGAGACTTAGGGGACATGCCTATAGGCCTTGGCTGAAATATTACCTGCAATATGATTGGTCTCAGCCTGTCTTGCGTGATTTAAATTTGACTATAGACAAATTTAAATGGGCCAGAGTGTGGGCTGGTCGCGGAAAAGTTATATATAACGATGAACGTGTCACTTCTTCCGCCAGTCAGCAGTTCGTAAATCGTTCTATCGTCAATGATATATTTACTGTTGATCGGCAGCAGGGTGTGCAGATATTCGGTAATTTATTTCCCGGTTATTGGTATGATATCAGTTATTTTGCAGGTGTTTTTTCCGGTCTGGGAGTGGGAGAGGGCAGTAATGATGACGATCATATGATGTATTCTGGACGAATCCAATGGAATGCGCTTGGAGGAGAATTACCATTTTCCCAGTCCGACCTTGAATTTCATGAGAAACCGGCACTCAGTTTTGCTTTTGCAGCCGCGACAAATCGAAGTAAATGTACAGCATTTCAGACCGATAACCGAAGTTGCCGCGATTTGCCCGGATTCGAAGCAGGACAGGATGGACAATACCGTATCAACCAGATGATGGAAGAAGTGCGTTTCAAATGGCGAGGTTTTTCACTGCAACATGAAATGCACTGGAAAGAAATTATCGATACACTTAAAGGTCAATACGATTCTGCCAGAGAGACTAATCTTTTGGGCGGGTTAATTCAAGCAGGTTATTTCCCTCACTACATTATTCCGTCTATACCCAGGAATCTGGAGTTTGCCGGACGATATGCATTCGTGGATCCTGATGCAAGGTTGAATAACGACTTACAGGAAGAAATCAGTGGTGTCATGACTTATTTCATTAATGGCCACTTAAACAAACTAAATTTTCAAGTCAGCCACTTGATCGTTCAAAATCAATCCGACCATCGATTCTGGTTGCAATGGGATTTAACGTTTTAGCATGGTTGCGTGATCTATTGGGTCAAAATAAATGCTTAAAACGCGGTGAGGCGGAGCTTTTTATGTGTATTAATTCGATCTAATCAGACACATCATTTGCAATAGTGAGCGTTGCCGGTTGTAAGTTATCTGTTATTGAGCCTGATTGAGAGTTGTAGTTGCGCCATGTTTAAAAATGTGGTTTCCGCATCATAGCTTAGATGCTACTTCACTGAGAAGAAGTCGAATTATCCCTTTTTTTAATAAATCTACAATACTCGATTAATACTATTATTGTAAACGTTCTTAGAAAGCAGTTATTGATAATTTCCTCGATATATTGCCGTCTCACTTTTAATTGATGGACTGTTTTTATGATATGCATCAATACTGATGCAACATCATTTATGTATGGGCATGCAATCAATTTTAGTTTTTTTACGTTGATTTTGTAAATATGACTTTGTGCCAGTTAACAGCTCTATCGAATGTACAAATTTAGAAGGAGTTTTTTCATGTTAATTAAGCGTGAATTTATTGGAAGTGTTGTTACACTGGTTTTCTATGCAGGTACTCTTTCTGCCTTCTTGTTCTTCGCAACGGGTAAGGCAACTGAAAGCATTAAGTATTCAAATAATGATCATGGCATCATTGCAACTTCTTCAACCGATAACAAAGGTTACCCTTACGATCATGAATAATAACCAGATAACAATTGAAATATTGTAGCCATGCATCAGAGCTATTTATTCTTATAATTGCCGCCTGCTAGTACGGGTGGGGGTGAAGGGATATAGCATAAAATAAAATCATTTCTTTTCTTAAAAACCTCCCGTAATGCTCAGCTGATAGCATTTCTTGAACGCGGCTGGCACGGCAGACACTAAGGCGGCTTTTTACCGCTTCATCAAATCTGGCTGCCAAATTTTTAATATTCTCCTGCGTAACAATGTTGTCTTCAATCGGCACCTGCCGATTCTGGTAAAATCCAACATAAAAAACGATGTGTTCAAGTACGCCCGTTCTTAAATTTTGATTCTGTCCCTGCCAGATTGTTGAAAACTTTAGCGCTACCATTGCGGTGTTGAAACAGATTCAAAATGTACATTTGTCAGCTATCAATGCTTTCTTTGGATCGTTTTTGTTTTTGTAATTAGCTGACTTTCAGGGGTGAAATGGTTTGTCCACAAAATTTGTGGATAACTTTGTGGATAGGTTGTAAGTTTTGCTATTAACTTAATTGTACATAACGATTTTTTTTAATTCGATTAATTTTTAGACGATTAAAATGATAATAAAAATCATACGGTTATATTGATGTCAATGCTCATGTGGGTTTAAGCCAGATCATCTGGTAATTTTTTCAAAAATGTGGATGATTTTTAGTTGTCAAGTAGTTTTTGAATTAAAATTGCGTTTATTAGGCTTGGAGAAGTTTGAGAAATTGAACCAGTAAGTGAAGTAAACGTGGTAAACCCCTGTTGTTTATCATTTTATAATTGACAGAATTGTGTCATTCATATGACTGGTAATATTCATTTTTTTGTTCATTGCGTTGCGCTGGCCTTAACTGAACGAATGGTTAAATCATCATCGTTTTGTCAGCTTTTTCAATTAAAGTTCCTGTTTATTGAGTTTCTAGACTGTATGCTGAATATCCGATCACTGACTTATCTACAAGGTGGAACGCCACTGTTACAAAATTGCAACCTGCAAATTTTTTCAGGTCAGCGGGTGGGATTGGTTGGTAAGAATGGCTGTGGGAAATCAACGTTGTTTCGTCTGATTCGCGGTGCAGCAAAGCCGGATACCGGAGAAATGTCTTTGCAGGCAGGAAAAACAATTGCGTTTGTAGAACAGGAAATTATCAGTTCAAGTCAGTCAGCTATTGAGTTTGTACTTGATGGCGATATTGTACTGCGCCGACTGGAGAAAATACTGGCGCAAGCGGAGCATGATGCAGCCTGGTTTGATGCCCAACAGCGTTATGAGATGATTGACGGTTATGGCGCACATGCGCGTGCAGCACAATTGCTCAATGGGCTCGGTTTTGCTAATGATGCATTGAATCAATCTGTCAGTCAGTTTTCCGGTGGATGGCGCATGCGGCTGAATCTGGCGCGTGCGCTGATGTACCGGGCCGATCTGCTGCTGCTCGATGAACCGACTAATCATCTGGATCTGGAAGCAATACTCTGGCTGGAACAGTATCTGGCGCGCTACCCGGGTAGTTTTATAGTTGTATCGCATGACAGGGAGTTTCTAAACGCCTGTGTGAATTGTGTTGCACATATAAACAATCATAAAATCGAACTATATACGGGTAACTATGATGCATTCGAGCGTGCGCGTGCTGAGCGTTTTCAGCAGCAGGCACAGGCGCATCAGCAACAACAGAAGCAGATCGCGCATATGGAAGATTTTGTGCGTCGTTTTCGTGCCAAAGCGACCAAAGCCAAACAGGCACAAAGCCGTATTAAAGCATTGGAAAGGTTAACACGGTTAGCGCCTGCGCATGTTGAGAATGGGTATTTTGAATTACAGATTGATGCACCCGAACGAAGTCCGGATGTGTTGCTGCGGGTTAATCATGTCAGTTTTGGATATGAGGAGGAGAACCCGTTGCTGGAGAATGTTCAATTGGTATTGCAGGCGGGTGCGCGGATTGCGCTAATGGGTCCGAACGGTGCGGGTAAGTCTACCTTGATCAAACTGCTGACCGGTGAAATCACACCTGTTTCTGGGACTGTGGAATTTGCGCCCGATATCAGTATTGGCTATTTTGCCCAGCACCAGCTGGACAATCTGGATGCGGATGCTACGCCCTTACAGCATATGGTGCGATTGGCCCCTAAACAGACCGAGTTGACGCTACGTACTTTTTTGGGTCGTTTCGGAATGGGCGGCGAGGCTGAGAACCGACCGGTGGCAACTTTCTCGGGCGGCGAAAAAAGTCGTCTGGCACTGGCCTTGCTTGCATGGAAGAAGCCGCATTTGCTGCTGCTGGACGAGCCGACCAATCATCTGGATCTGGACATGCGCGATGCATTGACTCTGGCGTTGGAAGCCTATGCTGGAGCCGTGGTACTGGTTTCGCATGATCGCAGCCTGGTGCGCGCGGTTTCAGATGAACTGTGGTTGGTGGCAGACGGTCGGGTGCAATTATTTGATGGCGACCTGGAGGATTATAAGAAGTGGATTGATGCACGCCGTACGCGTGATGAGGCAACCCAATCGCAGTCTGTTGCAGAAAAAACAAAGCAAAAATTACCTGCCAAACCCAATAAAAAAATATTATTATCCAGACGATCAAAATTGGAAACAACCCTGGCCATTACGCAGAAAGAGCTTGCTGCAATAAACCGTCTACTGGCCGATCCTGCTACCTATACGTCCCGCTCGCGCGAGGAGATAGACCAATTAAGTGCAGTGCATGCGACGCTTGAAAAGAAAGTCGCCGAGCTGGAAGAAGGGTGGCTGGAACTGGAAATGGCGTTGGAAGAGTAATTGGACAGGGTCATTTCACCCAATCAAATCGTGATGTTTAATGTGTTTATAATAGTGTGCGAACACGATAAGTTAATTCGGTATGACTTTCGGCAGGCAATTTGAGGCGCCACTCCACCGTATTCGAGGCAATCTTTTTGTGCGGTTGAGAATCGGAAATCATGGTCCAGTCACCGGGTATAGGTTCGCGAATAATTACAGTGACCGCTTCTTTTTTTGCATTGCTCAGGTTTATCTGATGTGCTGTTTCGAATTGGCGGGTATTCTGGTCAGATGACGGGATTTTTCTGAAATCAGTTTGCTTTTTTTCAGCCGTAATATCGAATGCATGCCCCAGCTTTAATCGTACGGTTCCATTATTAGGCGTATGCAGGACGGTATCTTCGCCAACAAAATGCAGGTCTCCGTTTGCATCTCGTTTGTATGCGCGTATAACTCCCTTTGGTAAAGACACGTCCGGCCCAACGTCTGTGTTACTAAAATTTAAAAAGACCTCGACGGCGTGTCTTTGTTCGAGGTGATGATTGTGGCTAGAATAATAATGACTCTGTCCTTGCAAAATAAAATTCTTTTCAACTGGAATTTGATTTGCTGACATGAAAGCAATTTGTTTGCTTTGATTGTCAGGCAAAGTAGTTCGGTCCTGCAGTGGATAGCGGTGCAATTCAAAATGAGGCTCGGTTTTCGTAGTGATGTACGCAGCACTGACAGATTCAAATTCTCTTAATCGTTTGGCAGCAGGTGCTCTGTCGGTTCTTGCTTGGTTGACATCTCCTGCTATCAATTGCAGCTTGGCATTAGGGTAATCAATGCCGCTCTGGTTGATAATTGTGGCCAGCCCAATAAGATTTGCATGGCGATCATGCGGATCAAGTTCTAATATATAGTCGGCCTGCCAGGACAAACCATGGGTAAGATAAGTCAACTGAATATTTTGCAGATCCTTTACTGGGGGCACAAGATTATTTAATGAAGTCATCATTGCAGGTTTGTCGCGCAAATTGGCAGGTATTTCAGAAAATGCCAGGCGACCAGGTATTCCTGTTTCTATGCGATCACTAAATTTGAGGATGATTCCTCCGTTTGTTGTCAGCACACTTGCTGTTTCCTTCTGTTCTTTTCCGGTAACCGGGTTTGTGTGCATAACCGTGACCGACTTTCCTATATGACTTTCCAGTAATTTCTGAGGTGACAGTGTATCAAGATCAAAATGCTGTGTAATGACATGAATTTGACCTGGATGTGTTGGGTCACTTATCCAGGCTGTTTCCGGTTTTATTTTTGCGGAAACATCCTGCCAAACCAGGTGATTCTTACCATTGTCAAGCGCAACACGACGTGTATCTTTGATTAATGCAAGATCATGCTGATAGAGTGAAATAGTTATTTCTATCTGGTCGTCAGGAGTTGCGGTTTTTTCATTGGAAGCAGATGCAGCCTGTGCC
Organism: Nitrosomonas aestuarii; assembly: GCF_003046585.1. Lineage (GTDB taxonomy): Bacteria > Pseudomonadota > Gammaproteobacteria > Burkholderiales > Nitrosomonadaceae > Nitrosomonas > Nitrosomonas aestuarii. The sequence goes on from NZ_QAAE01000001.1 coordinate 138,967, forward strand.
AGATGACTTGTAGACAGTATAATCAGGCCAATCCAGACTGAAAAATTGTTAAAACTGATAAAGCAAAATTTGTTGTGCAAAAATTTTTTCATGGCTATTTTTCTGTTGCTGAAAGATGATATCTGTATCTGTTTTTACAGCCTGTTAATCTTTGCGTAATTTTCGGGTTGTTGCAATATTGGCTGATTGTTCCAAATTTTTCTCAGCTGTATTGGGCAAGGTATCGAAATCAGATTGATCACATGTATGTGGTGCGGATTCTATTGTTGTTTCACGGCGTTGCAATGGTGTTGACGATTGTTCGCGAGAATGTCCGGATGCTGCCAGTGCAGCACGTAACCTTGCTGTTGCCGCTGCAGTCGCTTTTTTGTTTTCTTCAGAGCGTGCAATGAGCGCTTCATTTGCCATGCGCTCGACTGCTTCCCGTTGTGTCGCTTCCTCAAGCGCTTTTGCTTCTAATTGAATGCGTTGTTCAATCATTGCCAGCGCGGAAGATTCCGCATTGGCTTTGGCAATGGCCATTTCAGCAACTTTCTTTTCAGCTTCTAGCAGCATTCTGGTTTTATTTGCAGCCGCAATTTTTGCCTGTGCCCGGGTAACAGCAAGTTCTGTAATTTGCTGCTCTGTTTCCAGACGTTCTGCCGCAGCCCGTTTTGCGTCCGCTATGGCTTGCGCACGAAGTTCAGCGTCAGCTTGCTGACGCTGCTCAATGTCAGCTTTGGCACTGGCTTCATCAGCTGCCAATAGATCTGCTTTTGTTTTTGCCTCGGCAGCTTCGCGTGCGCGTGATTCAGCATCTGCTTTTTTTAGTGCCGCGTTTTTGGCGCCAGTATCCGCCTGGATACGTGCCTGCGCTTCTGCGATAGCTTTTTGATCTGCTTCATACTGTGCCTGGGCGGCTTGTGCAGCTTCTGTTTCAACTGTTTTCTTTCGTTCTGCAAGCGAACCAATTTCCAGTTCTGCACGCCGTTTTGCCTCAATAGCAGCTTCTGTTGCCTGTGATTCCTGTTCAGCTTTTTCTAGAGCAGCCTGAGTGGCTTCAGCTTCTGCCTGTAGTTTGGATTCTGTTGCTATTCTGGCATTGGTTTCAGCCTCCAGACGCATGGCTATTTGTTGTTGTAACTCAGTTTCCAGGCGTGTGCGTATCTGTTTTTCTTCAAACTCTTTTTTCTCGGCTTCAGCGTTAGCGCTGGCTAAAGCCAGCTGTTTTTCATTTTCACGGATTTTTGCTTCCGCTATTTCCCTGGCACTGGTTTCAGCCTCAATAACAGCCAATGCAGTTTGATGTGCTTCTTCGGCTTTTTTTGCACTGGTCTGTGCAATTTCGGCGGCTTCTTTTTCTGCAATCAGTTGGGCATTTACCTTATCCAGTGCGAGTGCTTCTTGGCGGGCACGTTCGCGTGCTTCCTCTACTATTGCTGATTCTGTTTTGATTTTGGTATGCAACAATACGGCCAGCTCTTGCTCGGTTTTGAGTTTTTCTTCAGTAAGGTGTCTGGCCTGAATATCTCTTTCTCTGTTAGCATTGGCTTCATTTATGGCAAGTGTTTCTGCTTGCGCACGTGCCCTGGCTTCCTCTGTGGCTTTTGTTTCAGTCTTTAGTCTTTCTTCGGCGGCCATACGTGCATTGGCTTCAGCTCTTGCTCTGGCTTCCGCCGCAACCCTGGCTTTTGTTTCGGTTTCTAATCTTTTTTGTGCTTCTTTGATTGCGCGATCTTCAGCGCTTAAGCGTTCTCTGTGTTCGCTTTTGATTGCCTGCTCGATTTCGGCAGCAGTGACGGGAGCAGCAGATACCGGTTGAGAAGATTGAAGTGGCTGGGTAGGTGTTTTAGGTGGATCTAACAAATACAAATCATCGTCGGGTGCGTCAGTGACCGTACCGTTTGGAGATTCATGAGCCGGTGATATTTTTCGCAATGATTTTATTAAACGGGACTTGAATGTCATTTTTCTGTCAAGTAGTTACCCACAAAGTAGCCAAAATTTAATCTAACTGATTATTTATTAAATATTCTATCAGCTTTTAGAAGCGATGCTGTGAAGATAAAGGATGAAAAAAACCTTATTTCTCATTTTAATCAGCTTTCTAATACATTGTGTGCTAAAAGACAGCTAAGTTATTGTAATTTTACACAATGAATTGTGGTTATGGGAAATATGATGGTGATAGCAGAAAATAAAAGTCAGGGAACTTTGATTTCTGCCAGATTGACAAGGCTTGACATGAACTCGAATCCTTCGAGAATTAATGCTTCTAGAATGGGTGTGTAAAAGGTGATGCTCACTGCAAGCATCAAAAATCCTATTGATAGCGTTAACGGAAAACCGACGGCAAAAATGTTCAATTGTGGCGCTGCACGTGTCAAGATGCCAAGTGCCAAATTAGTAATCAATAAGGCTGTCAATACCGGCAGGGCGAGCTGCAGGCCTGATTTGAATATTTCACTTCCCCAGTTTGCCAACGTGTTGAAAGTCGGGAATGCGATGCCGTCGGTTCCTATAGGCAGCGTATTAAAGCTTTGTGCGATCAGGGCGATCATGAGCAAATGACCGTCGATAGCCAGAAATGCCAGACTTGCGATGATGCCAAGAAAACGACCGACCAGGGCTACCTGGCCGGAACTTTGCGGATCAAAGAATATGGCGAAGGCAAGCCCCATTTGCAAACCGATTATCTCTCCCGCCATCTCGACTGCAACAAAAACGATACGCATCACCAGTCCGATTGCGACTCCGATAATCATTTGCTGTATCAGGATCATTAGGCCCACACCTGAAAAGGGGTCAACTTGTGGCAATGGATCTTCAATGGTCGGTGTAACTAAGAATGTAATTAAAACAGCAAGACCTATTTTTACTCTTACAGGTACACTTGGGTTGCCTAGTATGGGCGCGCTGGCAATCAACGCCATGACTCTGAAAAGTGGCCATACAAACGCCGCCATGACGGCATGCAGTTCAGCGGAGGTAATGCTGATCATTCAACTTATCGGATCAGTTTATTAATAAACAGCATAAGCAGTCCGCTTTGTATGACATGACAGATAACACGCATGGTTTTGAGCGATTTGACGAAGCTGACAGCCTGTTAGAGATAATGGCTAACTGACCGCCAGCCAGGGAATCCCGGTAAATAAACGTTCCATATAATCTGTCATGATGGTTAGCATCCAAGGGCCAGCCAGCACCATGACCAGAAACATGACAAGTAATTTGGGAATAAAAGACAGAGTCATTTCGTTAATTTGTGTAGCCGCTTGAAAAATACTAACGATCAAACCCGTAACCAGTGCCGCCAGTAATAATGGTGCGGAAATGATAAATGTGATCTCAAGTGCCTGCCGACCGATGGTCATTGCGTTTTCTGGAGTCATGGTTTTCTTATTTTCCTGTCATGTAAAGAAACTTTGTGTCAACGAACCAATTAATAAATGCCAGCCATCCACTAAAACAAAAAGCATCAGCTTGAAAGGAAGTGAAATAATCATGGGGGAGAGCATCATCATGCCCATGGACATCAGTACGCTGGCTACTACCATGTCAATGATCAAGAACGGGATGAATATGATAAAACCAATTTGAAATGCTGTTTTTAATTCACTGGTGATATAAGCCGGAACCAATATTTTAAAAGGAACTTGTTCGGGTGACTCAATATCATCATGATTGGAAATCTGAACGAATAGCGCGAGATCACTTTCTCTTGTCTGGTGCAACATAAATGTACGAAGCGGAACGCTTGCGATTTCTGCGGCCTGCATAATATCGATTTGGTCTTCTGAAAATGGAAGATAAGCTTCGTTATAGACACGATCTATAACAGGTGACATTACGAAGAATGTTAAAAACAGCGCAAGTCCGATCAGCACCTGGTTGGGTGGAGACGACTGCGTGCCCAGTGCCATGCGCAGTAGTGACAGCACAATAATGATACGTGTGAAACTGGACATCATTAAAACGACCGCCGGTAAAAACGTGAGTGAAGTGAGCAGTATTAAGGCTTGCAGACTCAGTGTATAAGTCGCGCTGCCATCGGGTCCTGGAGTGCTGGTAAACGCAGGGAAACCGGATTGCTGCGCCATGGCTGGCATTGCGACAAAACCGATGCCAAAAATGGCAAACTTCGATAACATGCACATTTTACTTGCGCATGTTATCGATTTGATGGATATAACTGACAGAAAAAGTATTTTTAACATTGATTGTCTTTATGAATGCTGCTATCCAGTTTTTCGGAAAACAGCGAGGCTTTTTTTGCAGATTTTTTGTCCACAGTGTCCATTGAAGATTTTTCCATGCTGTGCAATTTGTTAACCTGACCGGGTGCAACACCCAATACCAGCCTGGTTTCGCCAATGTCAACAATAACAATACGTTCCCGCTGGCCTACGCTTGTCATGGCAACAATTTTGATATGTTCCGTTGTGGTTGTAGGCAAAATTGAAAAGCGCTTTAACAGCCAGGCGATGGCAATGATGATTACCAGCACCAGTGCCAGGCCGGTGATCATTTGCGTCATACTTTCTGCTGCAATAACCGAAGTTGGTGCCGGCATAGGCGTTTTTTGCGCTGTTTCGGCAAAAACCTGTAAAGGTATGGTTAATAGAAAAAGTATGCACAGGCGTTTTAACATGACGAATTTCACGCTATCGATTAAGTTTACGAATCCGTTCGCTCGGGGTGATGATATCTGTCAGCCGGATGCCAAATTTATCGTTCACAACCACTACTTCACCTTGGGCGATCAGACACCCGTTGACCAACACATCCATCGGTTCACCGGCTAATCCATCCAGCTCGACGACCGAGCCCTGAGCTAACTGAAGTAAGTTTTTAATCGCAATTTTTGTACGTCCGAGTTCAACTGTCAGCTGAACCGGAATATCCAGAATCAGGTCAATATCATTTGAAGTACTTTTTGATATGCTTTCACTGGCAAGGTCTTTAAAAACAGACGCATTGGCGGATGGTGTGCCTGAAAAATTTCCGCTTTGGATATTTGTATTGCCGGACTTGTTCTCACTGGGTGGGGTATCCAGGGCTTTTTCTTTTGTAGGCTCGGTAACATTGTTTTCACCTGCCTCCTGCTCAGCCATAGCCTCTGACCAGTTGTCTGCTTCACTTGGGTCAGCGATTTTTTCGGTCGTTGTTGTATTTGACATTTGAATCTCCAGTTTATTCGGCTTCGTGTTGGGAAATCATTGAATTTACTTTAAGTGCATATTGGCCATTGATGATGCCGTAACGGCACTCCATAACCGGCACACTATTCACTTGCGCTGTCACAGTCTCAGGAATATCAACGGGGATTACATCACCTACCTGCATGCTGAGAATCTGTTCAAAGGTCACTTTGGCTTGACCCAGGTTTGCAATTAATTCAACTTCGGCCCCTTGTATTTGTTTAGATAACGATCGGACCCAGCGTTTGTCGACTTCCATATGATCACCTTGTAAAGTGCTGTAAAGTAAATCACGTATCGGTTCAACCATTGAATAGGGTATGCATATATGAAATTGTCCACCGCTACCACCTAAATCAATTTCAAAAGAAACGCAGACGACGACTTCGTTAGGTGTCGCTATAGATGCAAACTGTGGATTCATTTCCGACCGGATATATTCGAATTGAACTGAATAAACCGGTTTCCAGGCTTTTTCAAATTCCTCAAAAACCACATTGAGTAATCGTCTGATGATACGTTGTTCGGTTTCAGTGAAATCCCGTCCTTCTACACGCGAATGATAGCGACCATCGCCACCAAACAGATTATCTACAATCAAAAAAATCAGGTCGGGCTCGAATACCATTAGAGCGGTGCCGCGCAATGGTTTCATTTGAATCATGTTGAGATTGGTTGGCACAACCAGATTGCGTATAAACTCACTGAATTTGATTACTTTAACCGGTCCAACCGCGATATCAACCGTTCTGCGAATAAAGTTAAACAAGCCAATACGCAGTTGACGTGCAAAGCGTTCATTGATGATTTCATAGGTGGGCATGCGCCCCCGAACGATACGCTCTTGTGTTGCGAGATTATACGTCCGAACCCCGGATTCATTTTCTTCCTGGTTTTCTTCATCCTGTTCGCCATTTGCACTTCTTAATAGTGCATCAACTTCGTCTTGTGAGAGAAAATCTTCAGCCATGATGTTTTATTGAATAACAAATGAGGTAAATAAAACTTCCAGTATTGCCTCGCGATGTATTTCAGAATCAAGTGTGTTCCTTACTTCATCAGTTAATTCAGAACTCAGGAACTGCTTGCCTGCCAGCGTGGAGAGATCTTTTGCTGTTTTGCTGGTCAATATCAAAAGAATTCGATTACGAATTTCTGGTATGAGTCGATCTATCTCAATTGACACATCGGTGTCGCGTATTTTTATGGTAAGTCCTAATTGGAGATATTGTCCTTTTTCTTCAGGCTGCAAATTAACCGTAAAGATGTCGAGTTCTTTGAATGCAGTCGGCATTTTTTTGGTTTGCCCCCGTTCAAATTCATCTTCTTGTTGTCCTTGCATGAAAAACCATGCGCCACCTGCACCTGCCCCAATTGCAATGATGGCGACTAAAATCATGATGACCATTCCCTTCTTCCCACTTTTCTTTTCTGTTTTATCTGCGTCTGGTTTGTCAGCCATATTACTTTTGCTCCTGAAATTGATGTCATGAATTATGAAATATCCTACTGAAGAACGATATGGTAAATAACAAGCAATTATTATGGCTTTTTTAAGATACAACCGACTGACAGTAGTGTTTAGCAAGTCGTTAAAAAACTTTCTATGTTGACGTTACGATGTTGGTAACAGGTTCAAAATGTTTGTTTTTATATAAAGACGGACCAGGTAGTATCAGTTTAATGCGTTGTCCTATATCCAGTTTTTGGAAAATCGGTGTTTTGGCGTGTTTGATGCGTGTCATAATGATCATCTGGGGAAATATAATTTTTGCTGGAGTGTCGCTGTGAAAGTTGCTGTTATTTTTAATAAGCGCAAGAATACTGAAGGCGAAGGCGTTATCAATGTTTTTGGCGCACAAAATCAAGAGACCTATAATCCTGCGACGGTGGAGCGTGTTGCTGCGGCACTTGAACAGGGCGGACATAATGTGCGTGTAATTGATGGCAATATTCATGTCATTGAACAGTTGCAGGACTTTATGCCACGCGTGATGCAAGGTGATCAGCCTGGCATGGTGTTCAATATGGCGTATGGCATTCAGGGTGTCAGCCGCTATACACATATTCCTTCCCTGCTGGAAATGCTCGGTATTCCTTACGTTGGTTCAAGTCCTGCCGGACACGGCATCGCGCTGGACAAAGTGACTACTAAAGTGATGATTCAAGCAGCAGGACTTCCGACTGCGCCATATTGGGTATTTCATAATGCAGATCAGATTCAAGGTGATCTTCCTTTCCCTGTCATTACAAAACCGAAGATGGAAGCGGTTTCTCTCGGTATTCAGGTAATTCATGATATGAATTCTCTGCGGACAGCAATTACCGGGCTGGTGGCTCAGTTCAAACAACCTGTTTTAGTGGAACAGTTTATTCCGGGCAGGGAGTTTGCTGTGGGCCTGTTGGGTAACCACGATCCTGAAGTTCTACCCATCGTGGAAATTGATCTGGAAGGAGATGCATTTGGTATCCAGAGTCTGGAAGACAAATTGAGAAAACCTAAAAACAAACTCTGCCCGGCACAAATAGATGACAAGCTTGCCAATGAATTGCGCAGACTTACCAGAGAAACCTTTAAAGTGTTGGGTATTTTTGATTTTTGCCGGGTCGATTTTCGTATGGATGAAGATGGCAACCTGTATATCCTCGAATTGAATTCAATGGCCAGCCTGGGTATGACGGGAACTTACGTTTGTGCCGCCAAAGCAGCGGGCTATACCTATGAATCATTGATTAACCGTATGCTGGATGTGGCGGTGGAACGTTATTTTGGCAAAGAATTTGATGATGCTGCACTCAATCGAGAGGAAGAAACGACTATAACCAGAAAAGATCCGCTGCGCGTCAGACTCCGGAGTTTTCTGCGCAGTAATATCGGCACGATGGAAGATTATCTGGAAAAAATGGTGGATATCAATTCATTCGTGGAAAATATCGATGGTGTTAATTTGCTGGGTCGATGGATTTCCAGTCAATTGTCTGGTTCCGGTTTCGATCGGCAGGTATTTTCAATGTCTGAGGTCGGTAATGTACTTTACTTCACGAATCATGCCGGGGAAGCCAATGATGTTCTGATCGTTGGCAATCTGGATAATCCGGTTGATTATGAGGATTATATTTCGTTTTCTGAAGAACGTGGACGGATTTACGGAACGGGTGTATCCAGGGGAAAAGGGGGCATTGCAGTACTTTTGGGCGCATTGAAAGCGCTGCGTTATACGCGCACCGTCAAACGCGTGAAAATCGGTCTTTTATTTATTACCGATGATTCCAAAGGCGGCAGCTCTTCACGGACTATTATGCAGGAACTTTCCGCCAAATCAAATTATGTACTCGGTCTTAATGGCGCCGGTCTGAGTGGTGAAATTATCACGGCAAGTCTTGGATCAACCTGCTTTAATATCGAAGTTAATCGTACCCGGAGCAAGGTGCGTAATCAGTTTTTTTCGGATGAAGATGATCCCGTTTTGTATTGTGCGCAGAAAATCAATCAGTTGAAGAAACTCAATTCTGAAGAAAACAGTGTTTTTGTGACCTTGACCGGGATGGAGACACGCGGCAATGAGGATCAACCGGTTTATCATGCCGCGCTCTCTTTTATATTACGGTATCAAAATCCGGAACAGAGCAAAAAAATGGATGTTCAGATTATGCGTATTTTTGAACCCAAACCGCATGGATCGGTGCGTGTCAATGTTACCAAGGGTGCGCAAAGAAAGCCTTTTTTGAGTAATAACAGTACGTTGCAGTTTTATGATCAGATTGAAAAAATCGCCAAGGTTGTTGAGGTTCGCATCAATAAAGAGGAAACGGGTATCACTTCATTATTAGCTAATGTTGCGCCAGGAGTGCCTGCAGTTGATGGTTTGGGACCGAGGACAGGCGGTTACGGATCCAAAGATGAATATATTGTGCGTGACAGTATGATAGATCGTAGTGTATTACTGGCTTATCTGATTTACAAAATCGGTAGACAATTCGGTTGATGAAACTCGATAAAATTGAAGGGTGTTTCGTTCCCTCCGAGGATGGTAAGTGTGCTGTTGCGCAAAACGGCATGGTTTCAACTGCTTTTCCGGAAGCGACAGAAGCGGGCGTTGAAATGCTGCGCCGGGGAGGTAACGCCGTTGATGCAGCCTGTGCGGCGGCATTTGCACTGGGTGTTTGCGAGCCTCAGGCCAGCGGACTGGGGGGGCAATCGCATGCTATGCTGCATTTTCAGGGAAAGACTGTTGCCATAGACGGTTCAAGTCGTGTGCCTTCCCTGGCTCACTTGGATCAAATTAGCGATAACAGGGAACTGATCAAAGGGTATCGTGCTACTACCGTGCCCAGTACGCCCGCTGTTTTAGGCTATTTACATTTTCGCTATGGTTCACTGGATTGGTCAGAAATTCTCGAGCCAGCCATTCAGATAGCATCCGGTGGTTATGCAATTACGCCATTGCAGCATCAGTTGCAGCAGCGGGAACTGAAAAAATTTTTAGGTGCTCCCGGACGATCTGGCGCACATTATTTCCTAAAAGATAGCGTACAACCCTATGATGCCGGCGATATTTTCAAGCAGCCCGACTTGGCCAGATTGCTGGAAAAAATAGCCTGGCATGGTATCAAAGCATTTTATACCGGCGTTGTGGCGGAACAGATAGATGAAGATATGCGTCAATATGACGGATTTCTGAGGGCAGAAGATTTGGCATACATCCCCTGGCCAGTGGAAAGAAGGCCGTTACACAGAAATTACCGGAGTGTCAGAGTATTTACCTGTCCGCCACCTTCAGCGGGTAGAACATTGCTGTTAACACTGCAGATTTTAAAGAATCTTCCAGCCCGTTTTTTACTGGAACGTGATCCAAAGTCATTTCATTTTATTGCGGAGGCATTCAGGAAAGCGCTGCTCAATCATAAGGAACGTCCATTTGATCCCAATGTTTATCCGCAATTGCCGGATGATAAAAAACTGCTGAGCAGTATTTATGCTAAAAGATTATCGGCATCAATCCGTGATGTGATAGATCCCGATTTGCCCCTGCACGACTTGTATCCCGCACAAAGCGACACGACGCATTTATCAGTCATGGATAATCAGGGCAATGCCATCGGGATAACGCAGTCGATTGAGCTTGTGTACGGCTCCAAGGTGGCTGCTGCGGGCCTGGGATTTTTATATAACAATTACATGAGTTCGCTGGAGTTTAAGGATCCTTCGCATCCTTATTACTTGCGCCCCAATGCGAGGCCCTGGAGTTCTGTCGCTCCTATTATTTGTTTTTATAAAGATAAATTGTGGATGGTAGCAGGCAGTCCGGGAAGTGAAAGAATTTTTTCTACCATGAGCCAGTTTCTGACACATATGATTGATGGCGATATGCCGATGAGTACAGCGATGATTCATCCCAGGTTTCACTGTTCGGTCGGTGGTACATTGAGCATAGAGGCTGATCGGTTTCCTGTGGAAGTGCTGGACTATTTGCAATCAGTGGGCTACAAAATGGACCTGCGCGAGCCATATTCATTTTACCTTGGGGCTGTGCATGCGGTGCTCAAATGTCAGACCAATGAATTATTTCACGGCGTTGCTGAAATTCGAAGGGATGGTTTCGCGGCAGGACTATAATATAGGTCTAGGATATCAACTCATGGCGTTATTTCCGGTTTTACTTTCTATTCCTCATGGAGGCGATCAAATTCCGTCCGAGCTTGTGGCGCATGCGGTTATTTCAAAGCAGGACATGCTGGCTGACAGCGATGCATTTACGCGCGAGATATATGGTATAAAAAAAGACGTGGCTTTTATTGTCGATACCTCGATTGCACGTATTTATGTGGACTTGAATCGTGCAGCGTCAGATTTGCCGCCTGTCAATCCGGACGGCATTATCAAAAGCCAAAGCTGTCACGGTGTGCGGATTTATCGCCATGATTTGTGGCAGAATCAATCACTGGTTAATATTTTGCTGGAAAAGTATTATCACCCCTATCATCAGAAAATACAGACGATACTTGGGCAGCACAACAACCTCGAACTCATGCTCGATTGTCATTCCATGGAAGCAGTCGGCCCCGTCATTGGCCCTGATCAGGGTATTGAGCGTCCGGCTATTTGCCTGGGCAGCCGTTATGGTCAAAGCTGTGGCCCGTCAATAGTAAAACAAATGGCACATGCAATGCGTCGTGCATTTGAACTTAAAGCAGATCAATTAACGATCGATCAACCATTTGCGGGTGGCTATATTACAAAGCATTATGGCAACAACCCGGTACCTTGTATCCAGATAGAGTTAAACCGCAGGCTCTATCTTGAAAAAGGCTGGCTGGATGAACAAACCGAACAGATCAATACTCAAAAGATTACTGAATTACAACAAAAATTCAGGTATGCGCTCGAACTGTTTTTTGCTTGAGCACAATCTCTCCTTTCACTTCAATCCAGAAGACTGATTGAGGCAGTGATCTATAGAAACGAGTTATTTCATGTACCATGCTGCTGGCGAATAGAGTTGATCAACTTGGATGTTGTGCGTTTTAAGCGTGTCGTCTCCATTACGTACATGATCAGGTACTTGGTTGTTGCGCCGACGCCATCACGACAGTTTGCTCTGACTATGAAGCAGGCGAATGAAAACGTGCCCTATCATCATCAGTGAAAAGATGATATCAAGCCGTAAGAATAGTCTGGAGCGGCTTGAATATCGTTGTTATTTTGTGGTTGTTATTGATACATTTTTATATCAATAATTAACTAAATGATTAAATGTGCTGACTTTCCGCTGTCATGATAAACAGGGAAAATCATGACAATTATCTGATGCTTATAAGACACTTTGATGTCGTTGAAATACAACTCGCCCATAAACCGAGTGCCGTTCAAACCGATCACTTCAAAACGACGTCCGATACGTGAGAGGAAGCGTAAATATGAATTTATGCGCTTCCCATCTTCCAACAAATCAATTTTGGTCAACTGTGGTATTACTTTTGAAACATGCAGTTTGCTTGAGTGTTCTGAATAACCCAGTAATGCCGCGCCTTCTTTATTTGTATTCAGTATTATGCCATCGTCTGAAAGCATAAGAATGGCCGGTGTATCTTTGTGTCGATTAACATTATTAACATGCCATTGCCCTTGATTGTCTGTCGTCATTTCTCTCGTTTGCGTTTTCATTGGTTCTCCTCCTTTTCTGCTGCCAACCAATCATCCAGTTCATGACCGGATGCAAATCCGCGTTCGAGTGCTTTATAGTAAGCTGCTTCTTTGATGCGCAATTGTGATAGAGACATATCATCAGCACTGGGATCTGTCGTTTTGACGCGTCTAGTAGTTGGTTTTGGATTGATGTTGCTATTTTGAGGTTTGGTCACTATTGTTTCCATCCAGGTCTCCTTGTTAAAGACGTAATTCGCTTTATGTCCGAGTAACGGACATGGCTGAAATGTGCGTTTCTGGATTTTTCTTACGCTGTGTTTTATCTGAGAAAAGTCTACCAAAACGTAAAATAAAAAAATATACGTATTGACACGTACGTGATAACCCTTATATTTGTATCTTGTGAGATTGTATGGCTAGTCTAAATACGGTGAAATTTCAGTCATGCTTGGTTATGAGGGATCATTTGTGGCGAACAAAAAATCAAATATCGATCACTCATTGAAGGAACCGCTCTGCGGAGCAGATTGCCGGGAATTGTTCGATACAGTGACGGAACCAATGCTACTTGTGAGCGAGTCGGGACAAATTGTGTTAGCCAACCCGGCTGCGCAGCAAGTGGTCGGATATGTGCAGAGTGAACTGATTGGATTGAATGTTGAGGAACTCATACCGCTTCGTTTTCGGGAGCATCACCGACAGTATCGCAGGCAGTATTTTGCTCAACCACGCAAACGGTCAATGGGTAATGGTGAAGGTCTCGTGCTTTTGAACCGGAGCGGTCAGGAAATTGATGTCGAACTTGGTTTGAACTCCATAACGTTAAATAAGCAGGTTTACACCTTATTGACATTGAATGTTCTGGTTCAGCACAGCCAAGCTGAAAATGCACTGCGGGAGAGTGAGGAACGTCTATGGTTAATCAAGCAGTCGGCTGGTGTGGGCGTATTTGATATCGATTGCATGAGGGATAGAGTTTATTGCGATGAACGGATGCGCGAGCTCTTGTGGTATGAAGCTGATGAAATCATGTCGCTGGAAGCACTTTTAAATAAAATTCATCCTAATGATCGTCCACGGTGTCAGGCAGCACTGGACGAAGCGGCCAGTCCAGCTAGGGATGGTCTGTGCCGGATAGAGTTTCGGGTTGTACAATCGAAAAATCTTGAGGAGCGCTGGATTGCTGCGTTAGGACAAACACAATTTGAAAAGGGCACTGCAAAACGCATTGTTGCCATAGCACGGGATATCACTGAGCGAAAAATGCTCGAACGGACACTTCAGCAGCAACGCAACGAAACTGAGATGCTGTCTAACCAGCAGATTGCAATTATTACTGCGTCAGCTATCGCCCACGAGCTTAACTCTCCGCTGACCGCAATATCGGCGTATAGCGAAGTTGCGCAGCGCACTTTGGGCGATGAGATAATCGATCATGACAAACTAAGAGATGCGTTTGCAGGCTGTGTTGATCAGGTGCAGAAAGCCGGTAATAAACTTAGGGAATTACTCAGTTCTCTCCAGGGCAATGAAGTTGAAACCGAAGCGCTGAACCTTAACCATGTCGTGGAAGACGCGTTAAAACAGGCACGGGGAGATGGTTATGGGGAATTTCATCTGATACTTGAGCTGGAATCGAGTCTTTGTACAGTGAAAGCCAATAAGATACAAATCCAGCGTGTTCTTGTGAATTTAATCAGAAATGCGGTTGAAGCCATTCGTGCGCAGAGTGTACCTGTTTCAGAAATTACCATTGCAGTAAAAACGCTGGCGAATGAGAGTATGTCGATGTTAACAATCAAGGATAATGGGCCGGGTATTGATCGAAATACCATCAGTCGTATATTCGAACCGTTCTTTACAACCAAGCCGACCGGTTTTGGTATGGGTTTGTCTATCAGCCGTGCGCTGATTGAAGCGAATGGCGGCCAGCTCTGGGTCGATCCTGACTTCCGGCAAGGCGCACAGTTTCACTTTACGCTGCCTTTCGCATCATGAGTCTTTCTGAATTTACAGTTTTTATCATTGATGACGATGCGGCTGTGCGACGTTCCCTGAAGCTGTTAATTGAACAGGAGAACATTCGCGTACAGGATTTTGAAAACGCCGAGGTTTTTCTAAAGGCGCTTAAGCCCGACTTCACAGGTTGTATTGTTACGGATATCAACATGCCGGGTATGGATGGTTTGCAGCTACAGGAAGTACTGCATCATCATCAGTACACAATGCCGGTTATCTTTCTTACAGGTTACGGTACGATTCCCAGGAGTGTCCGGGCGATCAAGGCCGGCGCAGTGGATTTTTTGACTAAGCCGATCACGCGTGAAAAGCTGCTTGTGAGTATTCGCGCGGCATTCATTGAATGTAAAAAGTTGATGGAAACAAACAGGCACAACTGTGAAGCGAAATCTCGCCTGTCAAAATTAACTGAGCGTGAAAAAGAAGTCATGGTACTTGTTGTCCAGGGGTTTTCAAGTAAGGAAATTGCAACGCAACTGGATATCAGTCATCGTACTGTGGAGATTCACAGAGGCAATATTATGCACAAGACAGGTGCAGCTAATTTATTAGAATTGGCGCAACTTGCGCATGACACTGAACTGGACGATTACAAATACTCGAACTAAGATCGATTTTAATGGTGGTATTGCATAGGCTGTAAGCAGTGTTATTGACAATACATCCAGTAACCGAAATTGAGCTCGTATTATCGCTTGCTTTTTTATGGTTTTTGAATAGCGTTGGTTCAATAGGTTATAAGAATTGGGAAAACGTACCTGCTGTTATACAAATTTAATATAGGTATGCACGATGAATAAAACACCCGTTGTTCCCGCACTAACTACTGAACGTCAACAACGAGCGGACGAATATTTTCAGGTTCATTTAAACGGCCAGCGGGAGTGGTACAGTCAAAAAGCGTCTTCATATAAACGTTGGGGACAGCATTTGAGTGTCGTGATAATTGCATCCGGTTCACTTGTGTCGGTAGTTCAGTTGCTTCCAGTTGATGCCGGTGCGCGTTGGGTTACAATCCTGACGGCCTGTCTGGGTTTAGTTATAACGCTGGCCAAGGGCGTAGACCGTATCGGTAAATTCGAGGAATCCTGGGTAAGTTTCCGAAAAGCTTCAGAAAGTATGAAACGTGAGTACCGTCTTTATATTAATAATGCCGGATCTTATTCAACGATGAAAGACGAAGACCGGGCTTACCGGTTGTTTGTTGAGCAAATCGAACAGATTATTGCTGAAGAGCAACAAATATTCTGGCAAAGCCGGGAAGCTGCAAACGAGGGACAGTCTGTAGCATCCAAAGCAAGCACCGATTAATACTTAACAAGTGGAGTGGGTGTTGCTGGACCAAGTCTGTATCTGAAAGGGCGAAAACGCAATGCAGGATGATTTCTTTATCACGTTATTGACGGGACAGTTGCCCTTTATATTGATTGCTTCAGCTGTTCTGGCAATGCCGTTGTCCTGGTTGTTACTCTGGCGTTACCGTAAAGCGGTCAGTAAAATTATGTCTGAACGGGCCAGTCAGCCGACTGTACAGTTTCAGATGCAGCCTGAAATACGCGTAAAATCCATCTCGAAATCCGATAATTTCCTTTTGGACGACGCATCGCGACTACGACTGCAGTTCGTTGATCGCGAGCGTTTTTCCAGTAAACCCGAGAACAGTCTCTGGTTGAAGTCTTTGAAAATACTTCAGCGGGCTGCTTGCGTTCATTTGTTTGCAGGCTCAGTGTTTGCGTTGATAATGGCGTCGGTATATTTGATTTCCGGCATTGAGGAAATTGTCGCCATGCAGCTAATTGTGATGGGTACTATTTTTTTCTGGCCTGTTGTGCTCGTTTTCAATCAGTTGACGACAACCGCTTTCAAGCGGGCATTCGTCAACATGATGTTCTATTTTGCCGCATTGTTGATGATCAATAGTATTGTTTTGATGCGTAATCCGCACATGGGGTTTGCTGACCTTTTTGTTGTGTGGGCAACCTATAATCTGCCGCCGACGTTAGTACTGGTGGCATTTCTAAACCGGCATATACGGGCTGTTGGACCCATGGTCTGGGTTTTTATGCTTGCTGCCATTACAGGCAGTTTGTTAGCACTAGGCCTGGTCGATGCAAGTGAAATGTTGTTGAGCGTATTAACCCAGCTGGGCGCAACGGTTTCATTCGAGGCCACAGGTATTTTTGCGTTCATTCTAGTGACGGGTTTTGTTGTTTTCTCCATTGGTGGGTGGTTGCTGCTTAAACGCATTGGCAAAGTGTATGCATCCCGTATTATCAGCGACCAGTCGTTGGTTGTCGATTCAGTGATGTTGATTTTTGCGATTTATTATGCAATTAACATCGCTTTTGAAGGCCCAATATGGGTACTTTCCGGTGTGGCGGCTTTTGTGGCCTACAATCTTATTGTGCGGCAAGGAATGAAGTACGTTGCTCACCGCTCTTCTCCAGTGATGCCGCTGCTGGTATTGCGCGTTTTTTCACTTGGAAATAAAAGTGAAGCACTCTTTCAGGCTATTACCCAACGGTGGCGTTATCTGGGCAATGTGCAGTTAATCGCCGGACCAGATCTTGCTATAGCAACGATAGAGCCGCATGAATTTCTCACTTTTTTGTCTGGGCGCTTAAAGTAGAAGTTTATTCATGATGAGAAAACACTGCAGCAACGGTTGGCAGCTTTGGATACCCAGAAAGATTTCGATGGCCGTTTTCGAATCAACGAATTGTTTTGCTATGCTGATACCTGGAAACTGGCCTTAGCTGAATTGGTAAAACAGCAAAATACGGTATTGATGGATTTGCGCAGCTTTAGCGCAAGAAAGCCTGGCTGTATCCACGAACTGAACACGCTGGTCAGCGTGGTGCCGCTGCACTATATTTTGCTGGTTGTCGATGAAACAACGGATATGAATTTCTTGTTCCAAGTGCTACAGAAAGCGTGGCAGCAACGCCGGGGGAACGGCATTGCTGACAGTGTGGATGGTCATGCGATCCGGGTGTGCAAACTTGCGCTCTCAGCCGATCCAGTCAAGGTACTCATACCAGAACTATGTGATGTATCACAGTAAAAACATGCTAAGACTAAGCATGAAGCAATACTGTCGCGAGTATGATTGTAACACCTCTCAATTCAGATTCTGATAACGTCGACGCTTACCTGGACGGTGGTCGCCGGCGTAACGAGTTCGTCAATCGTCGTCATCATCATCGTCATCGTCATCATGATGATGGTGTTTGTAATTATTTATATGAATATTATCACCGAGGAAGGTAACTTCCCAATTTTCAGATTTGCCGCGGCGAGCCATATGTACGGTAACGTATGAGCCGTTTATCTCGACACATGGGATAATCATCAGTCCTTGCTGGATGTCGACTGTTGAGATACATGCATCAACGTTGACTGTTTTGACTTCAAAACAGTTGGAAACATCAACGGTTACGGTATCTACGAAAGGATTACCGTTACTGTCCTGCGGGTGCACCGTAACGACTGCATAATCATGTTTAATCACGACATCGGTTGCGGTATGCAGCAGGTGCGTTACATCATGACCTGCTGGATCAAGTAAAGGAGGGGCCGTGCACTGATTGATCTGTCCGGTACCCAAGTTTTTTACAACCAATCCTCTGTCCGCGATGAAAATGCGATCACGTTTTATGATGACACTTTCTGCTAACGCGGTACTCATCATACACAGAAGCACGATTGCCGCAGTCAAGCAAAGTTTGTTTTTTAGCGATTTCATTTTTTAATCCATTATTATTAAAGTATTTATGTAAGTATTTATAATCATGCTTTTATAGTGATGCATATGAACGTTACGAGCGTGTATAATTTTTTCTTGTGCAGATTATAACGAAATGGTGCTGAAAACAATGATATATTTACAAAAAATTGCAACTTTATGATAAATATACTCAATGTTAGTATGTTGCGGATAAAAAGAATAAGCGGAATGTTTGGCTGATGGGCCAAAGATATCCTAAATTTGGAATTACATAGGGACTTGGACAATATGATTACAAAAAATATTGATTATCAGGACGGAAATACGCTGTTGGAAGGTTTTCTGGCCTATGAGGATACCGCTAGTGCCAAACCTGCAGTGATAGTCTCGCATGACTGGAGCGGACGGCGCGAATTCGCCTGTAAGGCGGCGGAAAGGATTGCGGCGATGGGGTATGTGGGTTTTGCGCTGGATATGTACGGAAAGGGGATTTATGGCCGCGACGGCGATATTGAAGGAAACGGTGCGCTCATGAGTCCTTTCGCTACAGATCGGGCGTTATTGCGACAAAGAATCAATGCGGCACTCGAAGCTGTGCGCAATTTACCGCAAGTGGATGCATCGCGCATTGCAGCAATGGGATTTTGTTTTGGGGGTATGTGCGTATTGGAGCTGGCCCGCTCAGGTGCTGATGTTAAAGGCGTGATCAGTATTCACGGTATTTTCGCACCGGGGAATGTCGCCAATGAAGCCATAACTGCTAAAGTTTTATGTTTGCACGGTCACGATGATCCTATGGTGCCACCCGAGCAGGTACTTGCTTTTGAACAGGAAATGACTGATGCCAAAGTTGACTGGCAGGTGCATGTATATGGCGGCACAATGCATGCCTTTACCAATCCGGTAGCTAATAACCCTGATTTTGGTACGGTTTACAGGGAAACGGCTGCAAACAGAGCTTATCAGTCCATAGCCAATTTTCTGGATGAAATTTTTTAATGTGTGATGGATTCAAGTACCAACTGCAATTACCAACTGCAATTACTGGCAACAATCAATAATTTTTGAAAATACCATACTGAAAAAGTATTCGATTGCCCGGCAAAAGCAAACGGTATCATTGCCAGAAGTCGAACCTGACAGGCTGTTGAGCGGTGTTTTGAGTCTTTTTTAACAGCGCGGTAGCAACGCGGGGGTGTTCAATCAATCAGGCACAAATTTTCCATCCAAGCATTTCACCGGCACCGATCGGTACAAGTGTTTCTTCCGCGAATTTGATTTGTTCGGGTATCTGCCAGTTTTCCTTTTTAAGCGTGATATGCGAACTGTTACGCGGCAGTTGGTAAAAATCGGCACCATTAAAACTTGCGAACGCTTCCAGTTTGTCGAGTGCATTGGCTTGTTCAAAAGCTTCTGCGTATAGTTCGATAGCAGCGTGGGCAGTGAAAATACCTGCGCAGCCACAGGCTGTTTCTTTCAGGCTGCGTGCATGCGGTGCGCTGTCGGTACCGAGAAAAAATTTTTTATTTCCGCTGGTTGCGGCTTTAAGAAGTGACTGACGGTGCTGCTCGCGTTTGAGTATCGGCAGACAGTAGTGATGCGGACGAATGCCGCCCTTAAAAAGGGCGTTTCGATTATAGCGTAGATGATGTGCGGTGATAGTCGCTGCGATATGGCCGGGGGTGGCGGTCACGAAAGCAACGGCATCCTTTGTGGTGATATGTTCCAGCACAATGCGCAAATCCGGGAAGCGCTGGGTGAGCGGAGTTAATACGTTATCAATAAAAACTTTCTCCTTGTCGAAAATATCCACGGCAGGATCGGTGGCTTCACCGTGAATTAATAACGGCATGTTGTTTTTCTCCATGGCCTCCAGAGTGTTATAGCACCGCGTGATATCGGTAACGCCGGCATCGGAATTGGTTGTCGCACCGGCGGGATAAAGTTTTACCCCGTGCACAATATTGCTTGTTTTTGCGCGGACAATTTCGTCCGGCGTGGTATTGTCGGTCAGATAAAGCGTCATTAGCGGTTCAAAATCATTTTTCAGGTGATCCGGAAGCGCTGACAGAATGCGTTGCCGGTATGCGCGTGCCAGTTCCGTGGTTACAATCGGCGGTTTCAGATTGGGCATGATAATCGCGCGTGCGAATTGTCTGGCGGAATAAGGCAGCACAGCCTGCATATGTGCGCCATCACGCAGGTGCAGATGGAAGTCGTCTGGGCGGGTGATGTAGAGTGTATTGAGTGTATTCAAGGGATTTAACTCGGAGTCGCTTTAGAAAAAATGTCTCTATTATACGCGATGCATTCTCTCATGTTGTTCGGGCTATTCCTTCATTGATAACGCCAGTTGATACAGTACTTTTTTAGACTCCCCAGAAATTTCCGCGGTTAATTTGACTGCCTGTTTCAATGGCAATTCGTGCAGCAGTATTTTGAGCGTGTTTTGAGCCTGCTCGCTGATTTCGGATTTATCCTGGATTGCCGCACCGGAAACCAGTAAAACGAATTCGCCTTTTTGTTGATGTGTATCGGCCTCCATCCAGGGAATTGCTTCACCCAGCGTACAGACATGGATTGTTTCAAACAATTTGGTGAGCTCGCGCGCAATGGTTAATTGACGTTGCATACCGAGTGTGGCTGCCATATCGCCCAGACTCTCATGAATACGATGTGGTGCTTCAAAAAAAATGATCGGATAGGGCAGCGACGCGACTATCTTCAGTTCGCGTCGGCGCAGCCCGGATTTTGCTGGAAGAAAACCATAAAACAGAAAATGTGGTTCGGTTATGCCTGCAGCCGATAATGCACAAATGGCTGCATTTGCGCCTGGAACCGGGATGACAGCAAAACCGTGTCCACGTACATGCTGAACCAGGATCGCACCGGGATCTGAGATGGCCGGCGTACCTGCATCAGTGATAAAAGCGACAGATTTTCCTGCGGTCAAAAAATCAACTATTTTGTTGGCAGCGGTTATTTCGTTGTGTTGATGCAACGCGACCAATTTCGTACCGCACGTTGAAATTGAGTGATGTGACAACAGGTGTTTGGAGTTCTGAATATGCTCGGCTGCAATGACGTCAACATGAGCAAGTATTTCCAGCGCGCGCAGGCTGATATCGTTTAGGTTTCCTATTGGTGTTGCAACCACATATAATGCGCTTTTAACTGGCATAAACAAATTTTTTACAATGCAACGTTTTTATATCGTTATTTTGGTGGCAGTCGTGGCACTACTATACGGCAGCCCGCGCGCTTTTGCTACTCATCCGGAAGGTTATTTCCCTGATGCGAATGTTCCGATGCCGGCACCTGTTTATATGCCCGTTTCACATATTGCGTTATTGCTTCCGCTGGATTCGCCATCTTTTCGCGATGCAGCGGAAACAGTAAGAAAAGGTTTTGAGGCCGCCGCAAAACGTGAAGCAGCAATACCCTTGACGATCCGGGTTTACGCAACATCAGATGATCCGCTGGATGTTTTGATTACCTATCATCAGGCACTGGATGCAGGCGCTGTGCTTGTTGTCGGACCACTGACGCGTAATGGTGTAACCGCGCTGGCTTCAAGTCATGTTGTAGAAGTGCCGACATTGGCCTTAAACAGCGCGGATGTGGACATGCTATTGCCGCCCAATTTATATTTGTTTGGCTTGCAAACGGAAAGCGAAGCTGTTCAGGTCGCGGAAATGGCCCTGTCTGCCGGCAAAAGACATGCCATTATCATCAAGGATGCTGGCGGGCTATCCGTACGTTTACAAAGCGCTTTTGCCAATCGCTGGCTGTCCGATTACGGCAATACGGCTGAATCAATCGAATATGAGCAGAACCAGGCTTTCTTTTCGCAGCTTCGGAGACATACCGCGGGTGAAGACAATCTGGTTTTTCTGGCGCTGGATGCTGATAAAGTACGCCGTATTCGTGCATATCTGAATCCTGCAACCCCTGTTTATGCTACTTCACGTATTTTTGTTACTAATCAGGATCCGCTCTTCAATCACGATTTGAATGGTATTCAATTTATGGACATGCCCTGGTTGTTACTGCCGGATCATCCGGCAGTAATGGCGTATCAAGGTCCAGATAAAAAACAAAAAAAAGATACTGAACGTCTCTATGCGTTAGGCATTGATGCATTTCGTCTGATGAGCTATATGCTGCAAGTGCGTTCACCCTATGAAATTGCCTTTGATGGCGTTACCGGCCAGATTCATTTTGTCGCCCCTGCTTACTTTGTACGTGTCCCGGTTGCCGCCAAGATTGAAAATGGTAAGGTGCAATTACTGAAATAATTACAATAGTGTATGCCGATTGATGAAAGGGCATGATGCCGAACAGATTGCAGCATCTTATTTAGTGCGCCAGGGGCTTAAGCTGGTCGAACAAAACTATCGTTGCCGCTTTGGAGAAATCGATCTCATCATGTCCGAAGGACAAATACTGGTCTTCGTAGAGGTCAGAATGCGCGCCAGTGATGCTTTTGGCGGTGCGGCCGCCAGTATAACAACAACCAAACAGACAAAACTGCTGCGTACTGCGCGCCATTATCTATCTGGACTGCAACATGAACCCGCCTGCCGCTTTGATGCGATACTCATGACAGGAACGCATAACCCGAGAATTGAATGGGTCAGGGATGCTTTTGGCGAATAATTTTACAAATGAATGCTGCGTCCGCCATCGACTGCAATAATCTGACCGGTAATGTAAGGTGCGTCATCAATCAGAAACTGTACTGTTTTGGCAATATCTTCGGGTTCTCCAATCCGTTTCAATAATGTTCCCTGAATGATTTTCCTGCGTGCTGCTTCATCCGACCATGCACTTTCTTCCGGCCAGAGTATCGGACCCGGCGAAACACCGTTTACACGAACTTCCGGCCCCATTTCCAGTGCCAGGGACTTGGTAAGTGCCAGCAGGCCGCCTTTAGCAGCATTGTAAATGACAAAGTTTTTCAGTGGCCGCTCGGCATGGATATCCACGATATTAATCACGCAGCCACGTTGTGCCTTGAGATACGGTGCGGCCGCCTGCGTTAGAAATAACGGCGCCATTAAATTGCTGCCAATCAAATCGTCCCAGGCTTGAGTCGTACATGCTTTCAATGGCGTTGCAAAAAAACTTGAAGCATTATTAATTAAGGCATCCAGACGGCCGTAGCGTTTGATTATTTTTTCGATCAATTCCGGTAACAGATCAATATCCAGTAGATCGGCCTGCGCCACGGAAGCTGAATCAGGTCTTTTTCGAGTGAACTCATGCTGTAATGCGCGCGCTTCCTCCGCCGAACTGCGGTAGTGAATGGTAATACGCGCGCCTTTTGCATGTAATCTGCGGCATATCGCCGCGCCTACGCGTTTTGCACCCCCTGTTACCAGAATCACTTTTTCTTGCACAGTTTTCTCCAGTAGCCAATTTTCGATTATTATTAGGTTATCTTTGAAACAATACAGCGTGTTCTACAGCATGTTTCCGACAATTTACCATAAATGATACTTTTTTAACGACACCAACTGAAGTCATGACAACCCTTTCGAAGTTATCAACCTTGCCGGCATGTAGTGAAATTGCGTTGGCCCACAGTCATAAACTGCAGTCCATCATTCGTGATGAAATTGAATCGGCGGGTGGCTGGATTTCATTTGCACGTTATATGGACAAGGTACTTTATCATCCGGGGCTGGGCTATTACAGTGGTGGTGCAACAAAGCTGGGCGGTGGCGGTGATTTTGTCACCGCGCCCGAAATTTCCGTATTATATGGCCGCACGCTGGCAAGGCAGGTGCGCCAGATTGACGAACATGTTGCAAAACATACCGGCTTTGCAGACATGCTTGAGTTTGGTGCAGGTTCTGGCAAACTGGCGTTAGATCTGTTGCGGGAACTGGAACAACTGGATGCTTTGCCACGGTGTTATTATATACTCGAAGTCAGTGCCCAGCTGCGCGAGCGGCAGCAAAAGCTGCTGGCCGAGCAGGCTTCACATCTGATGGCGCGTGTGGTCTGGCTGGATCGGTTGCCCGACCGGTTCTGCGGGACCGTGCTCGCCAATGAAGTAATTGATGCGATGCCGGTTCATCTGGTTGAGTGGCGGGGCAATGAAGTTTTTGAACGGGGCGTTGCCTGGAATGAGCACGAACAAAATGGCGTTTTTGTTTGGGAGAGCCGGCCAATAGCGAATGAAACACTCAAGTTCCACGCTGAATTGCTGTCGGCCCGGATAAATCCGGATCAGGATCCTGCCTTCAACTACATCAGTGAGGTCAATCTGGCTGCAAGATACTTTATGCGCAGTCTTGCCGGAATGTTGGAGCAGGGTGCTGCAATACTGATCGACTATGGATTTGGTGGTCGTGAATATTACCATCCGCAACGTAGCCAGGGAACACTCATGTGTCATTATCGCCATCATTCACACCCGGATCCCTTTTTCCTACCGGGGTTGCAGGATATTACCAGTCACATAGATTTCAGCGCACTGATGGAAATCGCTGAAGAAACGGAATTGTCATTGATGGGTTATACTACCCAGGCCCATTTTTTATTAAATTGCGGTGTTACGGAAATACTGGCTCGGATTCCAGTAGAGGATGTGCAAAATTACCTGCCAGCAGCCAATCAGTTGCAGAAGCTGGTCAGTCCTGCTGAGATGGGGGAATTGTTCAAAGTGATTGCTTTTGGCAGAAACATTGCACAGCCGCTGGTCGGATTTGTCAAGGGCGATAAAAGCCGGATGTTGTAATCTGTAAGTGAAAACACTTTGTTTTTAGTTGTGTTTTGTGCTGCAGGCAGCAGCAATTGTCTGCAGCGTTTGATCATCCAGTTTCATTTGTGCGATTTCAAACAATTCACGTTCCTCAAAACGGATATGCTGTTCCAGTAATTCGCCCAGCATTTTTAAATTGGCAGTATCGCGCACGGTATTTGGGGATAACAGTTGGCGTAACGTTTCATGTTCAGCATAAAGCTGATCTACCAATTGATCGACGTTCGGGTCATTGAGTGCTTTTAAGGCGGCTGCAAGATAGGATTCTTCAATGACAAAGTGTGATATCAAGACGCTTTTTGCATGTGCAAGCAGTTCTGTCCAGATTTGTTGTTTCTCAGAATTCTGTGTTTTTTCGCCAGATGCTGCCATTTTGGCCTTTCGTGCCAGCACCAGACCGTAGTGGTGATCCATTGACAAGGCTTTTAGTGCAGCCGCTCTTTTCAAAATTTCTCTCCAAAAAAACGCACAAAATACGTTATTCTGCTATTTTATCGGTTTAATAGGCCGTTGCAAAACTTTTTCAAGGCAACCGATGCAAGGTAAAAACAGACGAATTTTTGCAAGCAGGTTTTGAACGCCGGGACGACAACGCAGATAGTTTTTAACAGCCTGTTAATGACTACTAAGGTTGTCAGTGCGTAATCTTGCTCGAAGGGAGAATAGTGCAATGTTTCAAGATCGTGAGGATGCTGCCGCACAATTGGCAGAACGATTATTGCCGTATCAGGAACAACACCCATTGGTTTTAGCGATACCGCGAGGTGCGGTACCGATGGCAAAAATTATTGCTGAAAGATTGTGTGGTGACATGGACATAGTCCTTGTCCGTAAACTGGGTGCACCCGGTAACCCTGAATTGGCCATTGGTGCGGTTGACGAAACCGGTTGGATATATCTGACCAAGGAAGCCGAGCTGATTGTTCACGATCAGGAATATATTGAGACCGAAAAGAAAAAACAGCTTGAAACCATGCAGGTACGGCGAAAAATGTATACACCTGTGCGGCCGCCGTTGAATCCAGAAGGACGTATTATAATTGTGATAGATGACGGTCTGGCTACCGGATCGACCATGATTGCCGCCTTGCATGCCTTACGTGCGAAGCATCCGCAGAGATTAATCTGCGCGGTACCCGTTGCACCGCCAGAGACGCTGGATAAAGTGGCATCTTATGCAGATGAAACGATTTGCCTTGAATCCCCACAATTCTTTTATGCAGTCGGACAGTTTTATCGAGTGTTTCAGCAGGTCAGCGACGAAGAGGTGATTGCTTTGCTGAAAGAATAGCTGCAGTTGACACTGTTATTCGGTATAAAATAAGTGAAAATGAATGAAGCTTTTCTAAAGGAGCTGTTACTGATGAATATCCGAACAATCATTATTCTGTTGATGCTTGTCATGATCACGGCCTGTGCGACATCACCAACCGGCAGGAGCCAGTTGATTTTTATGCCGGACGATGAAGTCGATGCAATGGGGTTACAGGCTTTTGATAATTTGAAATCTGAAAAGCTGATTAATCGCAATGTGCAAGAAAACGCTTTTGTTCAGTGTATTGCGGACGCGATTACACGCGAGGTCGGTGGTAACTGGGAAGTGGTCGTCTTTGAAGACGAAACACTTAACGCATTTGCATTGCCGGGCAATAAGATCGGCGTCCACACAGGAATGGTGGATATGGTCGATAATCAGGGTCAACTCGCGTCTGTCATTGGCCACGAAGTGGGGCATGTATTGGCGAGACACAGCAATGAGCGTATGTCACAGAAGCTGGGTGCACAGGTGGGCGTATCATTAATTGCAGCAGTTGCAGCACCACAAACCGCATTGGGGCAGACTGCCGTCAGTTTGCTGGGCGTGGGTGCGCAATACGGTGTTATTATGCCGTTTAGCCGTCTGCATGAAAGTGAAGCGGATGATATCGGTGTCGAACTCATGGCAAAGGCAGGATTTGATCCGAGGGAAAGCATTACACTATGGCAAAAAATGGCACAGGCCAGTCAGGGTGCGCAACCAATTGAATTTTTATCTACGCACCCATCGCATGGAACCCGGATAGAAGATTTGCAGGCTTTAATGCCTGAAGCAATGGCTCTGATGCAGCAGGCACATGCTGCCGGGAAAAATCCGCGCTGCGCAAAATGAGCTTGTAACGTGTTCATATTGCCGATTCTTAAAAATTCAGTGCTGAAAAGTATGGTTTTGATCCCTTTGATGGGTATTGTGATGTTGAATTGCTGTATTGAAAGACCTGCTCCCAATGTTGCTATTTTGACTGGGGGAGCTATAGCGCATTGTTAGATGGAACAAAACCCAATCCGGGCAGTCATAAAATTATGTAGCCGCACTCTTCTATTACAGGCAAATTTGACAACAACTGACCAAACAAAATCAATATGGAGAAAATGTCATGAGTTCGTATACAACTAGATTATCTATCAAGCGCTTATTCATATATGCATCCATGTCTATCTTTATCTTAGCCAGCGCAGATGCCCTATCATATGGCAGTGGCGGTTATACAGCGAATCCCAGCAATGCAGCGGAACCCGACCAGGCTGTGTATTTTATTGAACCCAAAAACAATGCCACTGTTGACCAGGAATTTACTATTAAAATGGGTATCAGAGGGATGGCGATCAAACCCGCCGGAGACATGACACCCAACACTGGCCATCATCACTTGCTAGTTGATGAAAGTCCAGTTAGAAAAAACGAAGTCATTCCCAGTTCTCCTACGCATTTGCATTTTGGCAAAGGACAAACTAAAACCACACTAACGCTCCCTCCAGGAAAACATACATTAACACTGCAATTTGCTGACGGCGCACATCGGTCATATGGTTTCGCTATGCGACAAAGTATCACGGTACATGTCAAATAAAACATAATTAAAGGCGTCAATCACAAATTGTTTGTAAGAGAATCAATGGGTGACCCCATTGATTCTGAACTGTTTAATCCCTACTCAAGCTTTATTCAATAACGTTGCAATAACGAAATTGCACCAAACAAGAGTGGGCAGCCAGTCGACTGGATACGGCTATTTTAGACCGAAATAAGCAAACAATGCAGCCAATAATAGACCGAAAATGTAATCAAGTTTTTTCAATGACCACTGCAATACTTCATTCTTGATACTTTTTTTAAAGCCAAGTTCTATTTGGTCTTTATCACTTAACAAAGGTACAAATGGCTTCGCTTCCTCGTTGCTAAGATATCGAATGTATTGCTTTAGCGATCCAGTAACATTCTTTTCAAGTACAGGCAGTTGTTTTGTTTGTAACTGTCTTGCGACTTCCCCCGCATTTCCCTCATCTGCTTCTTTTTCAGCAACAAGTTTCTGTATTTTATCGCATGCTTCATGTGCTGCTTTTGCAGCCACGTACATTCCTAAATTCATTAGGACTTCTGCCGCTGATTTTTGCTTCGCAGACATTAAAATTTCGTTACTAAAGCATAGCCTTCTACCAAGATCCCCCGCTAAATACCCCCATCTAAGCTCCTTTGATAAGAAACCCCTTTTGTCGAAAGACTCATTCAAATTAAACCTCTCGGTTTCACTTTCAAAATACTCATCAGGAATATGCTCTCTAAGATCACTAAGCACCATGAATCTCAATTGAGATTCTATCCATTGGTTCATTTCTCCTTATAAATAGGCGCTGTCCTAACTAACCAAGAAAGGTTATCACTATTGACATGCGAAAAAGTCATTTAAGTCAGTATATGCAAACTCGCTATAACTGCTTCGTGTCTTTCATACTTATAGTTTGACCGATTTAAGGTGAAGTTGACAATACCCGTCGACAGTTGCCTCTCCTGCCTTGCCTCCCTTATAAGTGTCGAAAATTTTTACAGAACCTGTATGAGAAAACATCCAACTCTCTGAAATATTGATTATATTTATTTTGGTATGAATATTGCTCATATTTTACTCATAACAAGCTCATTAATATAAATAATAAGAGGAATTTTTGTATGAACAATAAACTGGTTTCAATACTGGGTGCTTTCTTGTTTTTTGGGGTTACAACTTCAGCGCAGGCTATACCACTAACTGGGCCATCTCCAACTGGCGGTTATATCATTGTCGAAAGCAGCGGCGCTTGCGCAGGTTATTGCGCTGAAGGGACGAACTTTATCGCTGATCAAACGTGGACCAGGCATTTAACACTCGGGAGCCTAAGCATGTCAGCGGGCGGTTCGGTGAATCACACCGAAGTAAAAGCGAATATTAATGGGATGAATGCGGGTGGTCGAATTATCGCGAGCCATGCGGATACTTATACACTCCACGGTCCCGCTGGCACAGGACTTGTGCCAGTCTCTGCGACATTGGATGTGACCGGGATTCGCTCCCCGCTCGCCAACACTGCAGTTGGGTTTGGAACTTTTGGGCGCAGCGCCTTTGTGGCTGGCAGCTCCATTTTTTATTATGAAGCGGCACACCCTATAAACGTCGATCAAGTTTTGACCTATTCTTTGGATGTGCTCGTCGACTCGACTTTTTCATTTTCCACGATCATTGACTTGTTGGTTCGCAGCGATCAGATTGCTACTTTCGGATCGACTGCTGTGCTCGGATTTATATTGCCTGAAGGCTATTATGTGTCGTCCGTCGAAGGATTCAATGGGGTCGGTAGCCGCCTGCCCGATCCGAGCTCAGGCGTGCCAGAACCAGCCAGTTTGGGCCTCTTGGGACTTGGCCTTGCCATGCTAGGTCTGGTTCGCCGCCGGAAGGGTAATGATTAATTTGATGTTGCTGCAAGCCGGTGACGGGCAATAATCGCCAATAAATTGGGTATTAACCCACCAGCCCAGCTAAAACCCGCTAACCAGCATGTCTCTGGTTTTTAAAAATTTAATGCACCTTTACGCAAAAGCTGACACTTTCTTGTTCATTCAGCAGATTAGATTCGCCTTCATTTGAATAGTGTTTTTGTATGTTTTCTTAATTGGGATGGATTATGAAATACCTTAAAACTCAAGTTGTTATAATTTTATTCATTTTGTTTCCATCGCTTGCGTCGGCAGCACTAATTTCGTTAGTGCTGGAACGGGATACGCCTTCCGGGAGCGGGCTTGATCTGTTCGTGCAGTCCTATGGGAGTTTGCCGGATCTGCTCACCAACACCAATGGCTCTGGCAGTCTTAGTGCGATACCCCTGAACCCCGGGTTTTCGGTGGGTGGAGCGTTTTACGATGGGACCTACAATCTGCTGCTGGAACGGGACACGGCCTCTGCGGGTGGGCTTGATTTGTTCGTGCAGACCTACGCGAGTCTGTCGGATCTGCTCACCAACACCAATGGCTCTGGCAGTCTTAGTGCGATACCCCTGAATCCCGTGTTTTCGGTGGGTGGGGTGTTTTACGATGGGGCCTACAATCTGCTGCTGGAACGGGACACGGCCTCTGCGGGTGGGCTTGATTTGTTCGTGCAGACCTACGCGAGTCTGTCGGATCTGCTCACCAACACTAATGGCTCTGGCAGTCTTAGTGCGATACCCCTGAACCCCGGGTTTTCGGTGGGTGGGGCGTTTTACGATGGGGCCTACCATCTGCTGCTGGAACGGGACACGGCCTCTGCGGGTGGGCTTGATTTGTTCGTGCAGACCTACGCGACTCTGTCGGATCTGCTCACCAACACCAATGGCTCTGGCAGTCTTAGTACGATACCCCTGAACCCCGGGTTTTCGGTGGGTGGGGCGTTCTTCACGCCTGACCCGCCCGTTGTTGTGTCCTCGCCCTCCTCAGGCATGCTAATTTTGGCAGGGGTCGGTTTGCTCATTGGATTTCGCCGTCGCAAGGCCATGCTGGTGCACTAGGGCGCGCCTGGGTTTAACAGCAAAAAGGTACCAGGTCCTGCAATACAGCATTTATTATTATTTTGTTAGACTTGGTGCCATTTGAGTTGCAACAAAAAGGCTTAGCCTGCATCACCTCTGACCCAAAACCCAAAAGTCAGGCGATGAGCATAAGTACATGAAAAAAACGACTTCCCGATTTGAGTAATCTCGGGGTTAACAGTCAATAGTTTGTTAAATAAGGGTCAGGGCGGCTTCTGGATGATTGTAAGGGTAGCTATTTGTATGACAGGTATTCTTCTTTGGGCTGGTGCTTGCTTTAACTGGTATCGGTTGGATTCAAAGGAATATTATTGCTGCGGTTCAGGTTCATCAGCGGAAAAATCCAATTCAACTTTTGCACCATCCGGGTCATAAAAAAACAACTGCCAGACGCCCAGTTCTTTCATACGGTTCAGTTTGTATACGATGCCGTGCTGCTTGAGTATATTGATCGTCGTTTGCAGACCGGTCGCGGTAAATGCCATATGGTCAATGACACCGGGCGCACTTTCCGGCATCGGTCGCTCGGCCATAATGTGCAGGAGGGAATGTTTCTGGTCTGCTGCGTACAGCCAAGCACCAGTTGATTCCATAGGTGGTCGGTAACCTTCACGCAGACCCAGTATTTCCAGATAAAAAGCCTTGGTTTTTTCCAGGTCACTGCTGATCACAGTAAAATGATTCATGCCTTCAATTTTCATGGTGCCTCCTTGTTATAATAATTGGACTGACTCACAACTGTGTATATTGTATTATGGCGTGGCAGTATGATGGAAGGAAAAGCAATACTCGAGAGGCCGAATATGCACAATACGGTCAGTCATCAAATGAGCGATCAGGGTATGGAATTACTCATGCCTATCGAGTCGTTTAGAAGGAAAGCACCAGGACAGACAGGTGGGTGCATAAACATCAGATATAACCGTTAAAACAGATCTTATCGCGTATTTGTTCAAATAACTTTTTTGGTTTAGGTTGGATGGTAGATGTATGTATAGTCAGTTGTAGTGGCTTATACTCAATGATTAAAAATAAATAAATCTTGGATTCGTATAATAACTATCCACTTTTAGTTGCCCATTGATTATTGATAGAGGTAAGCAGCTATCTGCCAGGGTATTTCAGACTAGTGCTGAGTTCATTCATAAATTGTTGAATACGTGCGGCATTTGCACCCAGGTCACTTAATCCAACACGTGAAACTGAACGCATGTCCACGCGTGTCTTATCTTCCACACTTTGTATGCGAATAACGACATCATCTTTGAAAGCCATGATCGGTGTTGTGGCTGTTGCTTCGATGGTGCCTTTATCTGCAGAGGCTGCTGCAATTTTCCAACCGTGTGATTTGGCCAGTTGCAGGGCCTGTATAAATACAATATCTCTGGAACGGTCTAACAGCAATGGTTTTAGCGCCGGATAAGCTTCCTGTTGCAATTGCGTAAGATTTTCCGGAGATTTGCGGTCTAATGTGTTATCGGTATGAGTGCGTAAAGCCAGAACAGCTTTAAATTCCGGTGGATTATCAATATCTGTGGTGATGTCATGTATGCGTGGAACACCTGAACCCGACAGCATGGTCAGTATAGTCGGTGCCGCCACAATAAGTCCGAGTAAAAGACCCGCTAAAACGGGTAAAACACTTTTTTGCTGTTGCCATGCGGTAATGAGACCGATCGCGCTTAGAACAACAGCCAGCAGACCTGAAAGTGCTGATACCGCCAGCATCGGCAGTGCGATTTGGAAACCGACTGCTTCAAACCGGTGCAGGACGACGGCCAGCATCGCAAGCAGTGCGGCCAATACTGCAATAATGATACCCAATCGAGGGAAGTTATAGCGTCTAAACATAAGCCGTAAATTTAAGTATTATTTGCCACGCCAGTGTACGGAATACAAATCATGGCGTCTGTCTTTCAGATTCTGTACTGTTCCGGCATTGCGTGCCGTACGCAGCGAATCCGGGCGTAAATCGGCAATGGCAATTGTTTCCACATTCGGCGTGGTATCAGCTGCGATGCCGTCTCGATCGAATGGAAAGTCGCAAGGCGTCAGAATGCAGCTTTGTGCGTATTGAACGTCCATATTCGCTACATTGGGCAGGTTGCCTACATTGCCGGACATAATCACATAGACCTGATTTTCCACAGCGCGCGCCTGACTGCAATACCGTACCCGTAAATACCCCTGGCGTACAGCCGTGCAGAATGGCACAAAAATCATATAAACCCCTTGGTCTGCAAGGTGTCTCGACAGCTCCGGAAATTCGGCATCGTAGCAAATTAAAACTCCGATAGGGCCGCAGTCCGTTTCTATGGCATTCAGCGTGTCGCCGCCTTCGATATTCCACCAGTAGACTTCATCGGGTGTAGGGTGAATTTTAGGCTGTTTATGGATGGAACCGTCACGCAGAAATATATAAGAGATATTTTCCACCCGTCCTGAAGACATATGCGTAGGATGCGTCCCACCGATAATGTTGACATTGTAGCGCAAAGCCATATCACGCATAGCTTTGGTAAAACGATCTGTATATTTGGTCAGTGCTTCAATTGATTCTGCTGGTGACAGGTGTTGATCCTCGATGGACAGTAATTGCAGTGTAAAAAGTTCAGGAAAAACGACAAAGTCACCATTGTAGTCGGCGATCACATCTACAAAATATTCCACAAAACTGGTGAATTCTTCAAACGAATTTACTTTCCGCATCTTATATTGAACGGTGCCAACGCGGACTGTTTCCTGGACCCGGCCACCAAAATTCTTGTTGCGCTTTATTTCTGATTCTTCCGGCACACTGGGATTGCGCCAGATAAGATGCACGCCATAACCCAATGATTCGGTATCTGCAGGCAGGTAATTTTTGATGACACCCAAGACCTCGAAATTATTGCGCAATTGGAACGACAGTACCTGATCGCGCAGCTTTTTCTCTACGATTTGTTGCACATAATCTTCTACATCTGGATAGCGCTTGGCTTTTTTGGCATAACTGGGCAGTCTTCCAGCAAAAATTATGCCTTTCAAACCAAATTGTTGACACAATTGTTTGCGGGCAATGTAAAACCGATGGCCTATACGATAACCCCGGAAATTTGGATCAACGCAGACTTCCATGCCATATAAATAGTCGCCTTCGGGATTATGTCGCGATGCATAACCATTACCGGTTATCTCAACCCAGGTATGTGACCTTAATGCAAGTTTGCCTGTAATACGAAAACTAGCACAGTAACCAACCAATTCCTGATCATAAACTGCGACTAACTGGCCTTCCGGGAAATTGTTAATCTGACCATTCAGAGCACCTTCCGAATAACTTGGAATGTTGGAGCCTTCATATACCTTATCAACCAGTGCTACCAGTGCAGGGACATCCTTCAATGATGCATTCCGGATCGTTAAACGCCCGGATTTTTTGATGATGGTCGATTTTGAGGGGGTAGGCTTCATCTTAAAATAAACGCGTTATTTTGATCTGCGTTGAAGCTGCCAATAGATGACAACACCAATTGTGCAAGCGACAAAGAGGGTAACAATAATATCACGCAGATATTCTTTGATCAGCGCTTCATTTTCACCGATAAAATATCCCAGTAAAGTCAAAATGATGACCCAAATGCCTGCGCCGAGACTCGTGTAAAAACAGAACATGGGTAGATTCATGCGTGCCAGACCGGCCGGAATGGAAATATATTGACGTACCATCGGTATCAGGCGGCCGGTGAAAGTGGAAATGTGGCCATGACGGTGGAAAAAAACCTCCATTTTTTGTAAATGGACCTCATTGAACATGACATATTTTCCATAATGCAGTAAAAACGGTCGTCCAAGCCATACCGCCAGATAATAATTAATCAACGCACCCAACAGGCTGCCGAAAATGCCGCAGAGGACTACGATGATAATTTGCATCTCACCCTTTGAGGCGAGGTATCCGGCGGGAACCATGATCACTTCGCTTGGAAAAGGCACGAAGCTGGATTCAAGCAGCATAAGGAGAAAAATTCCCGGGTAGCCCAGGCTACCGATAGTATTGACAATCCATTCAATAATTTCCGCGATCAAACCTGTCTGCCCTGTAGTATGTAATTACAGCTGTTTAGACAACGGCACCATCGTTTTCGGGTTTTTTCTCCTCCAGTTTCACCAGATCTTCACGTTTAACGCCCAGCAATATCAATATTGGGCTGGCAACCATGATGGAAGAATAAATGCCAAACCAGATGCCTATGGTTAATGCAAGTGCAAAATAAAATAACACTTCGCCGCCGAATAATAGCATGGAAATCACGACCATCTGAGTGCTGCCGTGAGTCATTATCGTACGTGCCATGGTGCGTGTTATCGCATTATTGATGACTTTTTCTACAGATACTTTACGCAACTTGCGGAAGTTTTCGCGAATTCGGTCAAAGATAACTACCGATTCATTCACTGAATAACCCAGTATAGCCAATACTGCAGCCAGTACCGTCAACGAAAATTCCCACTGAAAGAATGCAAAAAAACCCAGAATAATGATCACGTCGTGCAGATTGGCGATGATGCCGGCTATGCCGAATTTCCACTCAAAACGCACCGCCAGGTAGGCAACAATGCCGAGTGAAACAAATAACAAGGCAAGTGCGCCATTTTCCAATAATTCCTTACCGACTTGAGGGCCGACAAACTCGACACGGCGCATTTCAACTGTATCGTCCGCCTGGCGTAATGCTTCCAGTACCGTTTCAGATAACTGCGCACTGGAGTATTCCGGCATTACCGGCAGCCGAATCATCACATCGCGTGAAGTACCGAAATTCTGCACAGTTACATCAGTCATATTCAAACCAGCCAGAACATCTCTGATTTTATTTAAATCAGCTGTCTGTTCATAACTGATTTCAAGAACCGTTCCACCTGTAAAATCAACACCTAAATTCAGTCCTCTTGTGGCAATAAAAAAGACGGAGAGAATAAAAGTAACAAGTGAGATCACAGCCGCAGTCCGTTTCCAGCTCATGAAGGAGATGTCACGGCTAAATCTAAAAAATTCCATTGTAAATTCCTTTGCTATATCCTTGGATGGGTTCTTTCGGACAAATTATTTTTTCTTTAATTTCCGAGCGGCCGTTTTTCGTTTGTTTCGTGCGCTAACTGATGTTTTTTTTGGTGGAGCCGTTGATTCGGACTGGGTGTTTTCACCTGCTGCCGGTTGGCTTTTCTCCTGAAACGCCTCTGCTTCCGTGACTACAGGTTGCGTGGTTCTTTTCCCTGTTTTTTCCTCAATTTCGGGTTCGTTTGCATCAGATGCATTATTTTCAGATGAAGCATCTGATGGATTGGTAATTTCGTATCTAAATTGCTTACGGGCACTTTCATTTTCCGGAATCCAGATTTTTCCAATAGGGACAACATCCAGTCTGCGGCGGCTGCCATACATGAAATTAACCATACCCCGTGATACAAAGATCGCCGTAAATACTGAGGTCAGAATGCCCAGACAGAGCACTACGGCAAAACCTTTAACCGGTCCCGATCCAAAAGCAAAAAGTGCAATACCGGCAATGAGCGTGGTGATATTCGAATCCAAAATTGTGCCGGTTGCACGTTCATAACCGGCATTGATGGCAAGCTGCGGTGAAATGCCGGCACGCAGCTCGTCCCGTATTCGCTCATTAATCAGTACATTAGCATCAATCGCCATGCCGACAGTCAGTGCCAGCGCAGCCATGCCGGGCAACGTTAAAGTTGCCTGTAAAATAGACAATAAACCCACCAGCAACAGCAAGTTCAAGCTGAGCGTGAGTACCGAAATCACACCGAACGACATATAGTAGATCGCGATGAAAATGGAGACGGCCAAGAAACCATATAGGGTCGAATTAAATCCCCTGGCAATATTATCGGCTCCGAGGCTTGGACCGACAGTACGTTCTTCGATAATATCCATCGGTGCGGCCAATGCGCCTGCGCGCAATAGCAATGCTACATCACGTGCTTCAATGGTGCTCATGCGACCACTGATCTGCACGCGTCCGCCGCCGATTTCTTCGCGAATCACAGGTGCGGTGACGACTTCGGTCTGGTTGCGTTCAATCAACAGAATCGCCATACGCCTGCCTACATTTTCGCGTGTCAGTTTCTTAAATATTTGTGAGCCACTATTATCCAGCCTGATATGCACTGCAGCTTGATTGTCTTCGTTAAAGCCGGGTTGTGCATCGGTAATACGTTCACCGGTTAACAAAACCTGTTTTTTGACCAGTAACGGGCCACCGCCCCGTTCTTCGTACAGCTCGGTTCCAAATGGTATCTGACCTTGCAGGGCGGCATCCAGATCGCGTTCATCATCAACCATACGGATTTCAAGTGTCGCTGTGCGTCCGAGGATTTCTTTCGCTTTGGCCGTATCCTGCACACCGGGCAACTGCACAATTACGCGGTCTGCGCCGGCTTTTTGAATAATCGGCTCAGCCACACCGAGTTCATTGACACGGTTACGCAATGTCGTAATGTTTTGTTGAACCGTGGAATCCTGCATCTGGATCAGCGTATCAGGTTTGATAGATGCAATCAGATGAAAACGATTATTTGACTGTTCTTCTTTAAATTGAAGATCTTCATAATCAGTTCTTAACTCGCTTAAAGCTTGTGTGCGTGATTCGGCATCGCGAAATTTGATGGTAAGTGTTTCTCCGAGTTTTTCAACCCCTGCATAGGGAATTCTTTTTTCACGCAGTGTGCTGCGGATATCCGAGCTATGGCGATCCAGCGATTTGCTGACAGCACCTTCCATATCGACTTCGAGCATGAAATGTACGCCGCCACGCAAGTCAAGCCCCAGGTACATGGGCAATGCGCCCAGATCAGTCAGCCATTGCGGAGAATTAGGCAGCAGGTTAAGTGCGACCATATGTTCGTCACCCAACGTTGATTGCAACAGGTCTTTTGCTTTGATCTGTGTGTCGGTATCTTCAAAACGTACCTTGATGCTGCCTTCTTCCAGAATAAGACCGTCGCTGGTGATTTTCGCCTTCTCCAGGATGTCTTCAACCCGTTGCAGCAAGCTGGTATCAGCTTGGGTTGTCATTCTGAGTGGAGAAATCTGTACAGCGGGCGATTCACCAAAAAAATTCGGCAGGGTGTAGAGCAGTCCAAGTAATAAGGAAACCGCAATAATCAGGTATTTCCAAAGCGCGTAGCGGTTCATGACTATTCAGTAAATAATTTGAAAAAAAGAAAAAAATCAGAAGGTGACTGTATTGAATGTGCTTTAATCACTATTTGCAGTTTTATGTATTAATTTTTGTCACCTGATTTGGCGCTGTCATCCGTGTCACCATTCGCTGTAGTGTCCGAGGTGGTATCCTTGTTTTCAGTACTTTTATTTTCCTGAGCAGGCGTAGAAACCGATTTGGCAGGTTTGTTTTTCGGCTGTCTGATGTTTTTGGAAGGTTCGATGCTTTTTAGCGTGCCTTTTGGCAGCAGCGTTTGAACGGAAGATTTAAGTACGATCACTTCATGGCTGGGTGCAATTTCAACAACCACATAGCTTTCGCTGACGTTGAGGATTAAACCCAGAATGCCGCCGTTGGTAATCACCTCGTCACCTCTCTGAAGGTTTTCGACCATTTGTTTATGTTCTTTTGCGCGTCTGGCTTGCGGCCGAATCAACAAGAGCCAGAAAATAACAAAAATACCTATTAACAAAATGAGATTCGCCCATCCTGCTTCAGCTTGTCCAGATCCGGCGGCTTGTGCGTATGCATCACTAATCAGCATGATATTTCTCCAGGAACGATTAATTAAAAAGTGCACATATTAGCATGATGCGGCCATATCACTGAAATTCCCTCGTAAATTTTTGCATAAACTGACTCAATTGATTCTGTTCAATTGCGCTGCGTATTTCAGTCATTAATTCCTGATAATAGAACAGATTATGAACCGTGTTCAGTTGTGCACCGAGCATTTCATTAATGCGTTGTAAATGATGCAGATAGGCACGGGTAAAATTACGACAGGTATAACAGGCACAATGCGCATCTGGCGCTGTGGTATCCAACCGGTATCGGCTGTTACGCAACTTGAGGACGCCCTGGCGTGTATACAGCCAGCCGTTACGTGCATTCCGAGTTGGCAGTACGCAATCAAACATGTCTATTCCTTGTGCGACTGCATGTACAAGATCAGCCGGTGTACCAACACCCATCAGGTAACGCGGCTTGTCGACAGGCAGTAGCGGGGCCGTATGTTCGAGAATGCGTCTCATCTCGGCCTTGGGTTCGCCGACCGAGAGGCCGCCTATCGCATAACCATCGAAGCCGATTGCCATCAATCCGGCCAGCGATTGATCACGTACGCTTTCATACATGCCGCCTTGTACGATGCCGAACAAGGCATTGGAGTTGTCGCCATGCGCCTGTCTGGAGCGCTCGGCCCACCGCAAGCTTAGTTGCATGGAAGACTTTGTCGTTGCTTCATCTGCCGGATAGGGTGTACATTCATCGAATATCATCACAATATCCGAATTTAATATACGTTGAATACGCATTGATTCTTCCGGAGTCAGAAAGCAGCGGTCACCGTTTACTGGTGAGCTGAATTTTACGCCTTCTTCGGTAATTTTCCGCAAATCACCAAGACTGTACACCTGAAATCCGCCGGAGTCCGTCAGAATCGGTCCTTGCCAGTTCATGAAGCCATGTAACCCACCATGCGCTTCAATAACGTCTAAACCGGGACGTAGCCACAAATGAAAGGTATTGCCGAGAATAATTTGTGCATGAACCGACTGTAACATCGCTGGCGACATACCTTTGACCGCGCCATAGGTGCCTACGGGCATAAAAGCGGGCGTTTCCACCCGGCCATGCGCCAGCGTCAACGTGCCGCGTCTGGCGGCGTGATCTGTATTTTGTATTTCAAATTTCATGACTTTCTCTCAATAAGCATGGCGTCGCCATAACTGAAAAATCGATATTTATTAGCGATGGCATGGTGATAGGCAGTGCGTATGTTTTCCATTCCGCCGAACGCAGAAACCAACATTAATAACGTAGAGCGCGGCAAATGAAAATTGGTCAGCAAGCGCTCGGCAATCTGAAATCGATAACCCGGCGTGATAAAAATACTGGTTTCGCTTAAACCGGCAACTAATTTACCCTGGTGCTGCGTTGCTGAGGCTTCCAATGCACGCAACGATGTCGTGCCCACTGCCATAATACGGTTGCCTGTTTTTTTTGCTTGTTCGATCGTTCTGACCGTTTCTTCCGGAATATGAAACAACTCGCTGTGCATGGTATGGTCAGCAATATTATCTACGCGTACCGGCTGAAATGTGCCGGCTCCCACATGTAAAGTCACATAAACAATCACAACTCCCATTATTTTTAACTGAGCCAGTAAGTCATCATCAAAATGAAGACCAGCGGTTGGCGCAGCTACTGCACCCGCATTTTTTGCATAAACCGTTTGATACCGGGATTCATCCGCTGCTGATACTGCGCGATCTATATAAGGCGGCAAAGGTAATTGACCGTAATATTCAAGCAGTTCGTAAATCGATTTTTCATGCTCGAAACACAGTGTATAAAAACTGTCTTTACGTTCCGAGACAATTGTTGAGATGTGGTTCGCCAGTAACAGTTTGCTGCCTGATTTGGGTGCGTGGCTGGCACGAATTGACGCTTGTACACGATGCTCATCCAGTATTCGTTCAATCATTACTTCAATTTTTCCACCGCTTTCTTTCTGCCCAAGCAGGCGTGCCTTGATCACACGAGTATCATTAAATACCATGACGTCTCCCGGTCGGAGATAATCCGGCAAATTCAAAAATTGTGCATCGTGAAGCCGGTTCTGGGTGCTGTCTAGATAAAGCAGCCGGCTGCTGGTACGTTGTTCTGCCGGATATTTTGCGATAAGCGCCGGTGGCAAATCAAAATCAAAATCCTGTGTTTTCATGTGACTTGGCGCGAGTATGCAGTCTTTGGGAGCAGTCTCATAGTTGTCTGGCCTGTTAGAAGGCTCTTGGAGTGAAACACCTAAGCTAATAAATTGGGAAGTTCAATCAGAATTTTCCAGGAAATACATCAAAAAAGGTGAAATTATATACTGTCGCTGCTAATTTTTACGATGCAACTTGCTGTGATAGATAAATTCAGTGATAATTGCTTTTTTTCGTACCATGAAACAAGGGTACAGCCAGAGTCAGCTTGCCGAGGTGGCGGAATTGGTAGACGCACGGGATTCAAAATCCCGCGATGGTGACATCATGGGGGTTCGATTCCCCCCCTCGGCACCAACAGGGACTTTCAGAAAGTCTCACTTCACATCAAGTTCATTGTATTTATTCAGTTTTATTTAAATTGTTTGTGTCAGAAGATTGCATAACATCTTTTGATATACCGACAAATAGTTGGTGCTTTTGATGGTACTTTTAGATACCAGCAAGCGAGGTGCCAACAAATGCTTACCGATATTACGGTACGTCAAGCCAAATCAAGGGACAAACCCTATAAAATCAGTGACAGTGGCGGGTTGTATTTGCTGATTAAACCTACTGGCAAATATTGGCGTATGAATTACCGCTTTGCAGGTAAGCAAAAAACGCTTGCAATCGGTGTCTATCCAACGGTGTCATTGGTTGAAGCCAGAAAAAAGCGTGATACAGCAAAAGAACACCTCGCAAACGATACCGATCCAGCTTTAATCAAAGCAATCAACAAAAAAGCAAAACTTCATGCCGCTGAAAACACTTTCAAAGCCATAGCGCTTGAATGGCACACAAAACATATCCATACCTGGGCAGCTTCCACCGCGCATAATATCAAGCGCTATCTTGAAAAAGATATTTTTCCCTGGTTGGGTAATCGTCTTATCAAAGATGTAACCGCACCGTTGCCGTGAATATGCCGGGCGGGTGTTCAGGTATGCTGTGGCAACCGGACGCGCTGAACGCGATCCTGGCGGCGATTTAAGGGGCGCATTGACACCCGTCAAAGTAAAACATCATCCCAGTATTACCGATCCACAAGGGGTAGGGGCGTTACTGCGATCTATTCAAGGTTTCAGCGGCTCTTATATTACCAAATGCGCGTTACAACTTGCCCCGCTGGTATTTGTTCGACCGGGTGAGTTGCGTCATGCTGAATGGCCGGAATTTAATTTTGATAAAAAAGAATGGCGCATACCTGGTCATAAAATGAAGATGAAAGAATTGCGTATTGTCCCGTTGTCACAACAGGCCGTTGCAATTATCCAATCCATACAACCGTTGACAGGCAGCGGAAAATATGTTTTCCCGAGTATACGCAGCAATTCACGCCCAATGTCTGAAAATACCGTTAATGCCGCATTACGGCGTTTAGGCTATACACAAGATGAAATGACCGGGCATGGTTTCCGCAGTATAGCCAATACACTGTTACATGAACATGGATGGCCGCAACAAGTCATAGAACGGCAATTAGCCCATGCCGAACGTAACAAGATTGCTGCGGCTTATAACTTCGCTGAGCAGCACTTGCCGAAGCGTAAGGAAATGATGCAATGGTGGGCGGATTATTTGGGTTAACTGGCGATAAGTGCCAACGTGGTAACTTTTAGTAAAATTTGAATTGTGGCTTTAATTTAGATAATTATGAAAACTTGGAAAGAAATTCCATCGTGGTTTAAGCTTGATAATTATAATGGTTTGGCCAACTGTACAGCCAGAGATTGGTTAACCGAAATAGATATAAGATCAAATCATTACTATGATTTACAACTTTATGCAGGAAACGTAGTAGACACACGCTATCGGCTTGAAAACCAACAAGTTAAAGTATCCCAGCAACGAGTAAAAGCTGCATTAGATTTTTTTGATTCTATTAAAAGAGAACCCTTAATTACCCAAATACAAAGAGAGGATTTTCAGTCTGATGTGGTTCAATAGACCCGGACACTCCAATTAAGAGAAAATATTCTTAACTGGAGGAAGAGATGGTAACGAGGAAGCAATATACGAAGGAATTCAAATTAGACGCAATCAGTCTGGTTCAGGATCAAGGATTTACGATAGCAGAAGCAGCCCGAAGCCTGGAAATTAACACCAACATGCTCAGACGATGGATCAAGGAGTTTCAGGCTGGTGATGATGGACAGGCATTCCGCGGCAATAGGAAGCTGACGCCGGAACAGGAAGAAATTAGGCGACTGAAATCCGAGGTCAGGCAACTCAAGCTGGAGAAACAAATTTTAAAGGAGGCAGCGGTCTTCTTTGCAGAAGAAACGAAGTAAAATATTTGTTTATTGTCCAAAATAAGAAGACCTATCCGGTTGGCCTGATGTGCCGACTATTGGGTGTGAGTCGCAGCGCTTACTATGATTATGAGCATCGCCAGAGAAGTCAAACTGATGATTTCTGTCATAAGAAGCTGCTTGCAACAGTTCGAGAAATTGCGCAATCGTGCCATTATACCTATGGCCACCGCAGAATGAAGACAGCGTTGAATGCGCTGGGTTATCCGGTCGGTTGCTGGAAAACACGAAGCTTGATGAGGGAAGCCGAAGCACAAGTGAAATACAGGAAGAAGTGCAAGGTAACAACGAATAGCAACCACAAGCAACCGGTATTTGAGAACAGGCTGAATCGGCAATTTGATGTTGCAAGACCCAATCAAGCCTATGTCAGCGACATTACGTACATTTGGACGTTGGAAGGCTGGCTGTATCTGGCTGTTGTCATTGATTTGTTTTCCAGAAAGGTGGTTGGCTGGAGCATGAGCGCAAGAATGAAAGCAAGGCTGGTGTGCGATGCATTGAGGATGGCCATCTGGCAGCGCCGGCCACAGGCTGGCTTGATTGTCCATTCGGATCGCGGTTCACAGTATGCCAGCAAGGCATACCGGAGATTATTGAAATCTCATGGCTATATCGGCAGCATGAGCCGTTTGGGGAACTGCTGGGATACTCAGTTGCTGAAAGCTTCTTTGGCAGTCTTAAACAGGAACGCTGCCAGTGGCGGCACAATCAAACCCGATACGCGGCGAAACAGGATATTTTGCAGTATATCGCTGTGTTTTATAATAGCTACAGGCTACATTCATACCTGGGATACAGAAGCCCTAATCAATATGAGGCAAAAGTAGAAAAAACGATGAAAGTCGCTTAACTGGTGTGTCCGGTTTTAATTGACCAGGTCAGTCTGCCCTTGATAAAATTTTTCAAGATTTAGAAATAGAAAGAAAACAAGAGCATAAATTTGCTAGTGTTTGATGTGGTTGCTGGGTAGGAGAGTTTTTCCTATGGTCGGATTTTTTTACACTTTCTTGAATAAATACATTAATTCTTTAACTAATTTTCAGACTAAATTAGTTTATGCCAATTTATGTATTTGATATATATGCAAATAAATTATTGTATATGACTGTGGCATAATTATTGCTTTGTACATAATGAAGTTTTATTATACAGATATCAACAAGGTACTCTCTGAACTTTCATCCATGCGGGTAATGCAAACCGCGTAAAAACGCTAGAAATTGAAAATTGAAATTTTAAACTTTAATTGCTAAACGAGTAAATTTAGCATACAAAAAGTGCCCAATAATAATATTCAGTTTGTTGAGTGAGTGTAGATAATTGTTAAATTGTACTGTTTACTTTTAAATCATTTTTTGTACAGTAGGGCAATTTGACGGTGCCTCTGAAATAGCAAAAATGATCTATTATTTAGTGTTCAGTCAACAAAATTGATGGTACTTTGCTCTTTAAAAAATAAAATACTTTCTAACTTAATAAGTTAATCTGTCTTTTTGGT
Organism: Nitrosomonas aestuarii; assembly: GCF_003046585.1. Classification (GTDB taxonomy): domain Bacteria; phylum Pseudomonadota; class Gammaproteobacteria; order Burkholderiales; family Nitrosomonadaceae; genus Nitrosomonas; species Nitrosomonas aestuarii. The sequence continues at coordinate 183,457 of NZ_QAAE01000001.1, forward strand.
TTCCCCCCTCTTTTCTTATTCCTTACCAATTCTTTACGCACCAAGGCGCAGGCCGCAGCATGGGCTGCTGATGTCGAGCGGGATATTTTATCAAATAATAAATATTCCGGTATTCAGAACAGGCCGTTCTCTGATTTGCTGCAACAATATGCCACAAAGGTATCACCAACCAAGTGCGGTTGCAGGTGGGAGGTGTTGCGCATCAATGCGATTTGCCGCGATCCTGTTGTTGCTGTGATGCTGCCTGATTTAAGCGCAGTTGATTTTGTCGAGTTCCGTGACCGCCGTTTGGAGGTTGTTTTGCCTGGCACTGTGTTGCGGGAATTTAATCTGATCAATCACGCGATCAATGTTGCGATTGATGAGTTGGGGCTGGCTCAATGACAATCCGTTAAAATCCGTAAAGAGACCGAAGCCACCGCCAGCGTGTGGCCGACGGTTATCCCAGGATGAGATTGACAGGCTATTTGTATGTGCTTGGATATGAGTTTGATGCAAAGCCTGGCACAGTATCCGCCCGGGTCGGTTGTGCCATGTTGTTTACGATTGAGACAGTCATGTGCGCCGGTGAGATTTGTGGTTTAACCAGGCGTGACGTTGACCTTGATGCGCGTGTAGCAATTTGCCGAAAACAAAAAACGGATTTTCGCGCAAGGTGTCATTGTCTGCTGAGGCGGTGCGGTTGATCGGTCAAATGGACAAGGATAGTGAATCTGTTTTTAACCTGCAAACATCGCAGGTTAATGCGCTGTTTCGCAAGGCGGTAAAACGATCCGTGATTGATGATTTGAATTTTGATGATACTCGCGCCGAGGCGATCACCTGGCTTTCTGCCAAAGTTGATATCCTGACGCTGGCAAGGATTACCGGGAGTCGATGGAGGATGTGGCAAGGCGTATTTGATTTACATGTGATCACGGAATTGGCTAACCTTCTTTTTCTGAATCCATATAATGACTCCATGATGTTGTGAATCCTATACATTGTGATTCGTCAGCAAATATGACTTGTGCGTACGGGCTTGCTAGCTTGTACAAATCAAGGATAGTATAGTCTAGCCCCGGAGCCGCTCCGTTTTGTATCAATGAATCCTCTGTGGTCCCTGCAAGGCAGGAGAGAAGGTTATCTAAATATTCCGGATTTGTTGTGCAATATGCTTTTGTCAATCTTTTTTTCATCTCTTCTCCTGATGAGAAAACACCCAGTTAATAACGTCGATTGCTTTCCACATTGGGCCTGGCCTACCTCCCGATGTGCTCGGGAAGTTGATGCGCCTGGGGAACGATGGCAGCGGGGCGTAATAGCTCATAAAAGTCTGATAGCTTTTGCCGATATAAGCTGCGCATTGTTTCGCGTTCCATACCTGTTTTTCAATGGGCACTGGCGGTGGTGCGCGCAGTGCTATGGCTTCGGCCAGTTGGTCTATGATGCTTGTGTCCTGGGTGTTCATCGCCGAATCTTTATCCATGCGTCGAACCTAAAATATATGTACCCATCTGCACCAAATAGGCGATCAATAATCATATCTGGATTATGTAAGCCATATACAGGACGATCCAATTTAATAGTAATGGTCGCTCCATGCTTTTTAAAACTAACAACCCCATGAATCTGATCATACAGGCGCTGTTTTGCCTCGGCGATTTCTTTATCAACGTCAATGTTTCGGATTGGACTAGTCAGGATGAATCTCAGGACTAGTTTGGTACAATTAATAGGGATTTAAATTAGATGAGATTATTTTTAAGTGTTTTCGTGTTTGCGTTTGCCGTGGCAGTTAAGGCCGCAATTGTAACACCCACGGATTCAATACCAGATTTCGCAGCAAATCCAACCTGTACGACAACACAGAGCGGCAACTGGTTCAGTGTTGGCACATGGGACTGTGGCCGTGTTCCAACCACAAATGATATTGCGCTGGTTGATCAGGGTCATGCAGTTATGTATAACGGCGTCAGTAATGATTCGCTGACAGCGTTGGGCGTCAAAGGCACGCTACAGTTTAGCAACACCGTAAACACCCGCATCAATGTTGCGACGATTCTTGTGTATCGTGAGGGGCGACTGGATGTTGGTACAACAGCAAATCCTCTGCCTGCAAATATTGTTGCTGAGATTGTTTTCAGCAACCGGCCAATCGATACCAAATTTGATCCTATGCAATACGGAAACGGATTGATCGTCCTCGGGGAGATAAATGTTCATGGCGCGGAAACTGGTGAGACGTGGCGGAGATTAACCGCCGAGGCGCTTGCGAATCAGAATACTATTACACTTGAATCTGTTCCGCCTGGCTGGCAAGTCGGCGATATTCTTGTTTTGCCTGATTCACGGCAACGAGTAATCAAGCATAAATGGACAATCAACCCTATGGAATTGACCATTTTAAACATCGAAGAGCGTGCTATATCCGCGATCAGCGGTAATACGATCACACTTGCGCAGCCATTATCATTTAATCATAAAGGCGTTCGGGATAGTAACGGGGTATTGATTGCATTGCCGCACGTTGCCAATACTACTCGCAATGTCATTTTTCGCTCTGAGAGTGCTGGAGGTGTACGGGCGCATGGCATGATGACTGAGCGCGCCAGGATTGAAATTCGATTTTCTTCGTGGATAAATATGGGGCGCACCACAGCCGATCCTCTGGATAATACCGAGGTCGATGCATACGGCAATGTCACGCATATTGGGACTAACCAGATTGGCCGCTACCCAGTACACCTGCACCATCATATGGGACCGGTAAATGCAGCTAATGAAGGTTATCAAGCGATAGTATCAGGCAATGCGTTTGTAGACTGTGAAAAGTGGTGTGTCAGTTACCACGATGCACACTGGAGTTTATTTTCAAATAATGTGCTTTATGGCGCTACTGGTTCCAGTTTTATGACTGAGGATGGCAACGAAACTGCAAACGAAATTCTTGATAATATTGCGATATTGTCAGGAACACCATTTAATAACTACTATGATCCGAGATATGGCGGCACTGCTGGCCTCAATCCGTACCGAAAGGAAAGGTGGGATGATTTTGGCTGGGAAGGTTCATGTTATTGGCTCACCGGAAACAGCAATATTCTTCGTGGCAATGTAGCAGCCACCTGCGCTTATGCTGGCGTCATGGATAATGCACGCGGCGCATCAGGTTTTGGTTACCATTATCCGAAAGTACCTTTGCATCGTGGCGCAGACATAACGAACGAATCGGAATGGTATCAATATAATCTTGAGTTTGCACCCGAAATTATCGACTACAGCAACAATGAGGTATATGCATCAACAGTTGGCATCTGGAATGGATTTTCAGGCAACGTAGGTGAAACGAAAGATACTTTAATTTGGCACACCAGCCAGCAAGGTATTTACTCGCAGCGGAACAATTACGCGAAGTATACAAATGTTCGGCTATACAATGACCAGGCTTTATCGAATCAAAATTATCTGCCAGCCTATACAATAGGTGTCGACCTATTTAACCCGCGTTATCAGTCAGGAACAGTGGTTCTTGAAGGCATGCACATCGAAGGGTTCAGCCTAGGCATTGATCTACCCGCATTTATGCAAGACACCAATCAACCGATTGGGCCGGTACCGCCAAGATTGATTTTGGTAGACAATTCTTATATGCGTAACTATGCTAATGTCGCCGATCATTCCCCGTTGGTTGGACCTAAAAATACACTGTTGCGCGATGTAGAGTTTGAACGTAATACAGGACCATCTAACCCCAACCTGTCAACTGTACCGGCAGACATCGTGACAAGCATCGTTTCACCGTTCTCATTGTCAACTTTAAACGTGCATTCGCGGCTTTATGTGTTTGGGTATAATAAAGTTCAAGGCGACGATTTCAAGGTCTATTTTTATGAGCAAGAAGCTGATTACGTCATGTCATCGCGTGATTATCCTGCAGGCACACCTTTGGCCGGAGATAAGCATAACTGCCCGACAATCGGATTGACTAATCAGGAGTGCAGCGATCAACATCTAGGCGTGTCAATCATGGGCGAGATAGCAACTTGCAACGATGACACAACGCGACAGTATGTCGATGCGTTCACCTGTCCAAAAGGTGATACAACAGAGCTTGATACCATGTTAAACGCAATGCCTTAATCCAATCCAAACATCCGGGATCAATATCGATCCCGGATTCAAATTTAACAGTCAATTTGTTACAATTAGGTTTCGTAATTTCTGCTTTCAAAAAGCAATTACGGATTAATTGCGGAATTGTTTTATAAACGATTGATATAATTATATTCTTGTTGCTCCCCCTTGGCACCAACAGGGACTTTCAGAAAGTCTCACGTCACATCAAATTCATTGTATTTATTCAGTTTTATTTAAATTGTTTGTATCAGAAGATTGCATAACGTCTTTTGACATACTGACAAAATGACGGTATTTTTGGCGGTACTTTTTGATACTGTTACACGAGATACCGTCAAATGCTCACAGATACCGCAGTGCGTCAGGCTAAACCGAAGGATAAGCCCTGTGCTGGATTAATTATACAATTTGTGGTGTGTTCCTCTATTTTGTCTTGTCTTGTTTAATCTCGTAACTGATGCCAGAATTCCCCATTTCAGCACATACTTCACCCCGCCTGTTTTATATTTATGATCCAATGTGCAGTTGGTGCTATGCTTTTGTTAAAAGCTGGCATGCGTTGCGGCTGGTATTGCCTGCAGAGGTCCAGGTTATTTATATCGTGGGTGGACTGGCGCCGGATACGGAAGAACCCATGCCTGAAACCATGCGTATCATGATTCAACATACATGGCAAAAAATAGAAAAAATGGTGCCAGGTGTTCAATTTAATCATGACTTCTGGGTTTGCAATACACCGAGACGCTCGACCTATCTTGCATGCCGGGCGATACTGGCTGCGAAAAAACAAAGAGGCATTGCCGGACTTATTGACATGTTGTGCGCGATTCAGACAGCTTACTATCAAAAAGCTCAGAATCCGTCTTTGCCCGAAACCTTAACAGTATGTGCCAGTGAGATTGGGCTCGATGTAACGTTATTCGAAACCGATTTGGTGAGTGAGAGTATCAATAACACGCTGATACAAGAAATTCAGGTGGCGCGCAAGCTGAATGCATTTTCATTTCCAACTTTGTGCTTAATGCTAGACGAAAAAATCCATCCCATTAAAGTGGAATATCTCGATCATCAAAAAATGTTGAATGAAATTAACACTGTGATTACTTGAATTCAGTTATAACAATTTTTCTCATCAAAATGATTTTATCAAGGAATGTTAATGAACAGTATCTGGTTTAAAGATTATACAGTTGAATATTTGGAAGGTTTACGCAATGCCAATATGGGTGAGCATATCGGTATTCATTTTGTTGAAACAGGCCCTGATTTTCTCAAAGCGCGTATGCCGGTCGATAAACGCACGACACAGCCATTTGGCATCATGCATGGTGGCGCAAGCTGCGTAATGTCTGAAACACTCGGTAGTGTTGCTGGTTGGATGACCATTGATCCCGATAAATACCGCGCTGTTGGCCTGGAACTAAACATCAATCATATTCGTGCCGTGACCAAAGGGCATGTCATCGGCACGTGTTCGCCGTTGCATACCGGGCGCCGCACCCAAGTCTGGCAAACCGATATCATTGAAGAAACCACAGGCAAGCGTGTTGCCATTTCCCGGCTGACGCTTGCAATTATCGAACAGGGCACGTTGAGTGCACAGAAAGAGCATGTGGTGGTGGATAGAAAGGACTAACAGGATGCTTGCGCTTGTAATTTCTGCGTTAAAATTCACCCGAAAATTAAGTGACCTGAAGCTCAGGAGCGGCCTTAATAACAGTCCTATTCGAATGTTGACGTGTGTTGTGTTGCACAGGATTGTTTTGTAACTACTATTTATTGTGCTTTTCTATCAGCTGTAGTTTTTGTGCCTGTTGTTGCAAAGCCCACATACGAGCATAGGTTTTATTGGCCGCTAGTAGCTCTGTATGTTTGCCTTGTTCAATAATGCGGCCATTTTCCATTACCAGAATCTGGTCTGCATCAGCGATTGTAGAGAGGCGGTGGGCGATGGTCAGAGTAGTGCGGTTTTGGGCGATGCGCTTGAGTTCGGTCTGTATTTGTTTTTCGGAGTTGGAGTCCAGTGCTGAGGTGGCTTCATCGAAAATCAGGATAGCCGGATTTTTCAGGATGGAGCGCGCGATAGCGACGCGTTGTTTTTCACCACCGGAAAGTTTCAGGCCGCGTTCGCCAACGACAGTTTCGTATTTTTTCGGTAGACTTTCAATGAAATCGTGAATTTGCGCCGATCTTGCTGCAGCATAAACTTCTTCGTGTGTGGCATCTGGACGGCCATAGGCGATGTTGTAATAAATGCTGTCGTTGAACAATACGGTGTCCTGCGGCACAATGCCCATGGATGCGCGCAGGCTTTGCTGTGTGACATCGCGAATATCCTGATTATTTATGCGAATGGCTCCTGATTGAATATCGTAAAAGCGAAACAGCAGACGCGCCAGTGTTGACTTTCCGGAACCGCTTTGACCGACAACCGCAATGGTATGTCCTGCGGGAATGTCAAAGCTGATATCAAACAATATCTGGCGATTGGTATCATAGCCAAAATCAACATGATCAAAGCGTATGGTCGGTTTTTGAGTGTTCAGTGTCCCAGCTTCCGGTTCATCCTTAATTTCCTGGTTTTCATCTAACAGAGAAAACATGCGTTCCATGTCAGCGAGCGAATGCTTGATTTCGCGATAGACAAAACCCAGGAAATGCAACGGCATATATAATTGCAGTAAATAAGCATTCACCAGTACCAGATCGCCGATAGTCATGGCGCCTTGGATGACTTGATCGGCTGCCAGAAACATCAGCGATGTAATACCAATTGCGACAATTACACTTTGTCCGGAGTTGAGTGCGGCGAGAGAGGTCTGGTTGCGTATTGCAGCTTTTTCCCAGGACTGCAGGTGTTCATCATAGCGTCTGGCTTCCCATGCTTCATTGCCGAAATATTTCACCGTTTCGTAATTGAGCAAACTGTCGATGGCCTGAGTGTTCGCTTTTGAATCCATGATATTCATGGTGCGGCGAAATATCATGCGCCATTCGGTGATTACCAATGTCAGAGTAATATAGGCCAGCAGCGTAATAAAAATAATTACGGCAAACCAGATATCGTACTGATTGATCAGTATCGCCATTACCAGTCCAATTTCAAGTAATGTCGGTAAAATATTGAACAACATAAAATTCATCAGAAACGAAATTCCGCGTGTGCCGCGCTCGATGTCTCTGGATACACCGCCCGTTTGTCGCTCCAGATGAAAACGCAATGACAATGCGTGTAGATGTGTGAAAACTTTGTTGGCAATGCGCCGAATGGCACGTTGTGTCACTTTGGCAAACACGGCATCGCGTAACTCACCGAATAAAGTGCTGCATAGGCGTAATATGCCGTAGCTGATCAATAAAAAAACTGGAATCATCAGCATGGCTTGTGGTTGATTCAACGCGTCGACGATTTCCTTCAACACCAGTGGTACCGCAACGTTGGCTAGCTTTGCGAGTACCAGCAAGCTAAGTGCAAGCATAACTCGAGCCTTGAATTCCCATAAATAGGGTAGCAGCGAGGCGATAGTTTTTAGACTGCTTTGAGAAGTTGAAATTTTTTCAGAGTGAGTGATTGACATTGAGTTGTTAAATAAGCAGCAAATTCACCAACACTAATCAGAGATTACCAGTTTGTGTTCGGGCTTACATTAACCACAAATAACCGATTGAACAACTGATCAATGACGCCAATCCCATCAAACACCAGATCAGCATGCCTTTTCCTGGACGGTATTCTGCGGGAATTGATTTGTCAAACATTGCCAGAGTATTCAGTATGGCGAGAACCGGCGCGGCGACAAATGCGATAACGGTGGCAACTTTGACCATTTCTCCCATTGAAGGAGTAAAGAAGAACAGCAGAGAAAGTGTGCCTGTAATGGTAATTAACAACCATGAGATATAAGTACGATTATTCTTGTTATGCTGAAATTTCTGCGGTGATATGCGTTCGAGTGAAATGCTGATGGTTCTGGGAAAAGCATCCAATAAAGTTAATGTGGTACTGAACATGGTGGTGAGTGCAGCAATCGCAACGATCGGATAGGCCCAGTCACCAAGAGCTTGTCGATACATGTCGAGAAGTTGCTCGGCAAATGCTGCGCCACCAGTTTTAAACTCTACGCCACTGCCATGCATGACCATTGCGCCGATTGCCAAAAAACACATTGCCAGAAAGGCGGTTCCAATAAAGCCTACGCGGAAGTCGAAAAGTGTCTCTTGCATACTGGTTACTCTGCCTTCATTATCATTTTTACTTTCCGACCAGATCGAGTGCCATACCGAAATTTCAACTGGTGCGGGCATCCACCCTAGAAATGCGGCCAGGAATAACAACTGTGCAGTATCAGTGATGTCAAAATGAAGAGCTCCGGATGAATAGTGATTCGAATTATCAAGTGTCAAGGCAATTACAGCAAATATAGTTGTGGCTGATAATATCAGGACGATCACTTTGATCAATTTGTCTAGAAGCATATAGCGTCCGCTTACCAATAACGTAAAACAGATGATCAGTATCAGGCTGCTGATAATGGCATCGATAACTTGCGGATCATGACCACCCAGTTCTTCAAGTCCAAAGATATGTGTGAATAACCCGGCAGTGACTACGGTTACGGCGGCCTGAATAATGAACATTGTAGATAGGGTCATCAGCAGATAAATCCAGACTGCCCATTCGCCAAGTTTCTGGTAACCATGCAAGATATTATTCCCGGTTGCTGCAGTATAACGTGGTCCAAATTCAAAGAAGGGATATTTAATTACATGGATAACGAGAATGGCGATTATTAAATCAAATCCAAACATGCCACCGGCGCGGGTGGATTGCACTAGGTGAGAAACACCGATTGCTGCGCCAGCATAAAGTAACCCCGGTCCTAGTTTTGAAAGGAAACCATTAAAAAGTTTTGTTGGGATTGTCATTGTTATCGTTTAGTTTTGGTTTGGAATGTATTTAGAAATAAACGTTGCTGATCAATATCAAGAAGTAATGGTGTAATAAGTGTGTCTATCATTGAAAATGTCGCAGTAAATGGTAAGGTATCATTTATTGTAGGTGTTATTTTGTGCAATTAACTGAAATCATATTCCGAATTAAATATTAGCTATGGAAATTACTTGTTACCGGGACAATGAGAAAAGTCGAGAATCACGCGAATTACTTGCGGATACATATAATTTGGCTATCACTTTGCTAGCGCGTAGCGACAATAAACACTTGTTTGTTCCCATTCGCAGTATGCAGTATATGGCGATTGTGGATGCAGATGAATTTGTTTTTATCGATGGTGAGCGGAAATGTTGGATTGATATTGCGTGGCAAAACTTCCAGCGAAAAAAAAGAACTACGCTTGTTCAGCCCATTACATATGATGCCGTTTACTATCGCGAAAGCTTGTCAGAGATCATGACACGATTACAAAGGGAATTCCCGTTAGCCTTGCGAGCATTGATAAAAAAAACACCTTTAAAAGGTTCAGCGCATATATTGCGATTCCCAGGTTCCACTGATTAAGACACGCATTGTTCGGGGAATGAGTTGGCTTAATGGATATTTTCTAACCAGTTTTGTATATGCAAACATCAGCTATGAAGGTGCGGGATTTAAAAGCAGCAGTCTGCCGGAGAGCAAAACAGCAATATAAAAGGGAAGAGCTGAAAGAGTTTTTCATATACGGAGAAAGAGGCTTGCTATTGGTGCTGTGCACAAGGGTATATAGGTAGTCGGGAGTAGAATCCGCACAAGATAAATTGTGATTTGAGGCAAAAACAAATCAATTAAAAAATTTTTTAATGTGTACAAATTGTGGGAAAAGAGTAGATATACTTGTATTTTTGGAACAATTTGTAAAAAGAGAGTTGCCAAAAAAAACTGATAAGCAATTTCTTTTAGAAATTGGCAGAGAAAGGTGTTGACCAAACCCGTAGCTCATGTATAATCTCGTTTCTTTGCTGCTGACGCGATAAATAAGCGTTACGAAAAAAGCAAATTGCTCTTTAAAAAATAACAATCGATAGGTGTGAGTACTTAACTTGAGATGAATTATTTTTCACCAGAAATGGTGATAAATAAACAAGTATATAGTAAGTACGCAAGACGAATGACAATTAATTGCTTTGGCAATAATTGTAAACACATAAAACGTCAAGCGAGATTTAACAGAATTAAACTGAAGAGTTTGATCCTGGCTCAGATTGAACGCTGGCGGCATGCTTTACACATGCAAGTCGAACGGCAGCACGGGTGCTTGCACCTGGTGGCGAGTGGCGGACGGGTGAGTAATGCATCGGAACGTGTCCAGAAGTGGGGGATAACGCATCGAAAGATGTGCTAATACCGCATATTCTCTACGGAGGAAAGCAGGGGATCGAAAGACCTTGTGCTTTTGGAGCGGCCGATGCCTGATTAGCTAGTTGGTGGGGTAAAGGCCTACCAAGGCAACGATCAGTAGTTGGTCTGAGAGGACGACCAGCCACACTGGGACTGAGACACGGCCCAGACTCCTACGGGAGGCAGCAGTGGGGAATTTTGGACAATGGGCGAAAGCCTGATCCAGCAATGCCGCGTGAGTGAAGAAGGCCTTCGGGTTGTAAAGCTCTTTCAGTCGAGAAGAAAAGGTTGTGACTAATAATCACAACTTATGACGGTACCGACAGAAGAAGCACCGGCTAACTACGTGCCAGCAGCCGCGGTAATACGTAGGGTGCAAGCGTTAATCGGAATTACTGGGCGTAAAGGGTGCGCAGGCGGCTTTGTAAGTCAGATGTGAAATCCCCGGGCTTAACCTGGGAATTGCGTTTGAAACTACAAAGCTAGAGTGTAGCAGAGGGGGGTGGAATTCCATGTGTAGCAGTGAAATGCGTAGAGATATGGAAGAACATCGATGGCGAAGGCAGCCCCCTGGGTTAACACTGACGCTCATGCACGAAAGCGTGGGGAGCAAACAGGATTAGATACCCTGGTAGTCCACGCCCTAAACGATGTCAACTAGTTGTTGGGCCTTACTAGGCTTGGTAACGTAGCTAACGCGTGAAGTTGACCGCCTGGGGAGTACGGTCGCAAGATTAAAACTCAAAGGAATTGACGGGGACCCGCACAAGCGGTGGATTATGTGGATTAATTCGATGCAACGCGAAAAACCTTACCTACCCTTGACATGTAGCGAATATTTTAGAGATAAAATAGTGCCTTCGGGAACGCTAACACAGGTGCTGCATGGCTGTCGTCAGCTCGTGTCGTGAGATGTTGGGTTAAGTCCCGCAACGAGCGCAACCCTTGTCATTAATTGCCATCATTTAGTTGGGCACTTTAATGAGACTGCCGGTGACAAACCGGAGGAAGGTGGGGATGACGTCAAGTCCTCATGGCCCTTATGGGTAGGGCTTCACACGTAATACAATGGCGCGTACAGAGGGTTGCCAACCCGCGAGGGGGAGCTAATCTCAGAAAGCGCGTCGTAGTCCGGATCGGAGTCTGCAACTCGACTCCGTGAAGTCGGAATCGCTAGTAATCGCGGATCAGCATGTCGCGGTGAATACGTTCCCGGGTCTTGTACACACCGCCCGTCACACCATGGGAGTGGGTTTCACCAGAAGCAGATAGTCTAACCGTAAGGAGGGCGTTTGCCACGGTGAGATTCATGACTGGGGTGAAGTCGTAACAAGGTAGCCGTAGGGGAACCTGCGGCTGGATCACCTCCTTTCTAGAGTAATCCAAGCTTAAGTACTCACAACCTATCGATTGTTTTTATTAGACAGAGCTAAGAACCAATAATCATACTCTGACTTATGTCTTGATTAAAGATGGCGCTTAGACTCATAATAAGGGTCTGTAGCTCAGTTGGTTAGAGCACACGCTTGATAAGCGTGGGGTCGGTGGTTCAAGTCCACCCAGACCCACCAACAACATGGGGGTGTAGCTCAGCTGGGAGAGCACCTGCTTTGCAAGCAGGGGGTCATCGGTTCGATCCCGTTCACCTCCACCAAATTTTAACGAAGTTATAGTTAAACTGGGGTTGTGAGCTGTGTAAGATAAGTCAAGGTAGCTGCTGTCTAAAACAAAAGTTTTTTTTATTTGTTCTTTAAAAATTTGGAAAGTATTAATTATTTAGTTTGAAAATGAGCTGATGTTATTTATAAGCCATTTGTATGGATGTAAATACTCGGTAAGTTTAAGAATTGAATAAGGGTTAGATTGTATCAACATTGCAAATTATGATTCAAAGTTATATGCAATACCTATACTAAGTAGCTTAATAATAGTATGTATTTTGTGCTAATAGTGAAAGCTTTAAAATTATAGGATCAAGTGAATAAGTGCATGTGGTGGATGCCTTGGCGATTACAGGCGATGAAGGACGTGGAAGCCTGCGAAAAGCTTCGGGGAGCTGGCAAACGAGCTATGATCCGGAGATGTCCGAATGGGGAAACCTGACCCTTGCTTAATCAGTTTTGAATAAAGAATTGATTAAGCAAGGGTCAACCTTAACTGAATATATAGGTTAAGTGTGGCGAACCTGGTGAACTGAAACATCTAAGTAACCAGAGGAAAAGAAATCAACCGAGATTCCCAAAGTAGTGGCGAGCGAAATGGGAGGAGCCATCAATATTTAGCATTCAAATTAATCGAATTTTCTGGAAAGTTAAACCATAGTAGGTGATAGTCCTGTAGATGAAAATTTGAATGTGGAACTAGGATTGAGATAAGTAGGGCGGGACACGAGAAATCCTGTCTGAATATGGGGGGACCATCCTCCAAGGCTAAATACTCGTAATCGACCGATAGTGAACTAGTACCGTGAGGGAAAGGTGAAAAGAACCCCGGGAGGGGAGTGAAATAGATCCTGAAACCGCATGCATACAAACAGTGGGAGCTTGATATTTATATCGAGTGACTGCGTACCTTTTGTATAATGGGTCAGCGACTTACATTCAGTAGCAAGCTTAACCGAATAGGGGAGGCGCAGCGAAAGCGAGTCTTAATAGGGCGTTTAGTTGCTGGGTGTAGACCCGAAACCAGATGATCTACTCATGGCCAGGATGAAGCGAGGGTAACACCTCGTGGAGGTCCGAACCCACTAATGTTGAAAAATTAGGGGATGAGCTGTGGGTAGGGGTGAAAGGCTAAACAAATCTGGAAATAGCTGGTTCTCTCCGAAAACTATTTAGGTAGTGCCTCACGTATCACCTTTGGGGGTAGAGCACTGTTATGGCTAGGGGGTCATTGAGACTTACCAAACCATTGCAAACTCCGAATACCAAAGAGTGTAAGCGTGGGAGACAGACATCGGGTGCTAACGTCCGGTGTCAAAAGGGAAACAACCCAGACCCTCAGCTAAGGTCCCCAAGACACAGTTAAGTGGGAAACGAAGTGGGAAGGCATAGACAGTCAGGAGGTTGGCTTAGAAGCAGCCACCCTTTAAAGAAAGCGTAATAGCTCACTGATCGAGTCGTCCTGCGCGGAAGATGTAACGGGGCTCAAACTGTGCACCGAAGCTAGGGATTTACATTTTTAATGTAAGTGGTAGGAGAGCGTTCCGTAAGCCTGAGAAGGTTACCTGTAAAGGTGGCTGGAGGTATCGGAAGTGCGAATGCTGACATGAGTAGCGATAAAGGGAGTGAAAAGCTCCCTCGCCGAAAACCCAAGGTTTCCTGTGCAACGTTCATCGGCGCAGGGTGAGTCGGCCCCTAAGGTGAGGCAGAAATGCGTAACTGATGGGAAACTGGTTAAAATTCCAGTACCTTTATTTAATGCGATGTGGGGACGGAGAAGGTTAACTCAGCCGGGTGTTGGATGTCCCGGTTTAAGCGAGTAGACGTGCTGCTTTGGTAAATCCGGGCAGCTGAGTTGAGACGTGATGACGCAACACTCCTCGGAGTGCCAAGTGAGCGATACCATGCTTCCAGGAAAAGCCACTAAGCTTCAGTTAAATAAAGACCGTACCGTAAACCAACACAGGTGGGTGGGATGAGAATTCTAAGGCGCTTGAGAGAACTCAGGAGAAGGAACTCGGCAAAATAGCACCGTAACTTCGGGAGAAGGTGTGCCCCTGGTACGTGTAGCACCTCGCGTGTGAAGCGGAATGGGGTTGCAATAAAATGGTGGCTGCGACTGTTTATTAAAAACATAGCACTCTGCAAACACGAAAGTGGACGTATAGAGTGTGACGCCTGCCCGGTGCCGGAAGGTTAAATGATGGGGTGCAAGCTCTTGATTGAAGCCCCGGTAAACGGCGGCCGTAACTATAACGGTCCTAAGGTAGCGAAATTCCTTGTCGGGTAAGTTCCGACCTGCACGAATGGCGTAACGATGGCCACACTGTCTCCTCCTGGGACTCAGCGAAGTTGAAATGTTTGTGAAGATGCAATCTACCCGCGGCTAGACGGAAAGACCCCGTGCACCTTTACTGTAGCTTTACATTGGACTTTGATAACATTTGTGTAGGATAGGTGGGAGGCTTTGAAGTGGGTTCGCTAGAACTCATGGAGCCAACCTTGAAATACCACCCTGATGTTGTTGGGGTTCTAACCTAGATCCATTATCTGGATTGGGGACCGTGTATGGTAGGCAGTTTGACTGGGGCGGTCTCCTCCCAAATTGTAACGGAGGAGTACGAAGGTACGCTAGGTACGGTCGGAAATCGTGCTGATAGTGCAATGGCAAAAGCGTGCTTGACTGCGAGACTGACAAGTCGAGCAGATGCGAAAGCAGGTCATAGTGATCCGGTGGTTCTGTATGGAAGGGCCATCGCTCAACGGATAAAAGGTACGCCGGGGATAACAGGCTGATTCCTCCCAAGAGTTCATATCGACGGGGGAGTTTGGCACCTCGATGTCGGCTCATCACATCCTGGGGCTGTAGCCGGTCCCAAGGGTATGGCTGTTCGCCATTTAAAGTGGTACGTGAGCTGGGTTTAAAACGTCGTGAGACAGTTTGGTCCCTATCTGCCGTGGGCGTTGGAAGTTTGAGTGGACCTGCTCCTAGTACGAGAGGACCGGAGTGGACGCACCTCTGGTGTACCGGTTATGACGCCAGTCGTATTGCCGGGTAGCTAAGTGCGGAAGAGATAACCGCTGAAAGCATCTAAGCGGGAAACTCACCTCAAGATAAGACTTCCCGAGGATTTAATCCTCCTAAAGGTTCGTCGAAGACTACGACGTTGATAGGTCGGGTGTGGAAGCATAGTAATATGTTAAGCTAACCGATACTAATTGACCGTGAGGCTTGATCCTATAATTTTAGAACTTTTGCTATACTGAACAAAAGTTGCAAAAATACAATCTAACAAATACTTTCCAGAATATTCATACGTTTAATTAACGAACTTAATTTTACGTATTACAAGTTTTGCTTGGCGGCCATAGCACTTTGGACCCACATCTTCCCATCCCGAACAGAATGGTGAAACGAAGTAGCGCCGATGATAGTGTGTATACGCATGTGAAAGTAGGTTACCGCCAGGCATACCAAATAAAAAACCCCCTCAGTATTAAACTGAGGGGGTTTTTTATTGCACGCTATAATAGGCATCATACAAAGTCGCTCGGTAATTAGACCGACAGTTTCCCTTGGTAATCACACTAGTACAAGTAAAGCTATGATTTCATCTGTCTGCTGTCGCGTTTTATTGAACGCAGCACAACTCTTTCAAGTGATTACACCATAACAGCTTTCGCTCTCGTATCGCCGGAACAGTGATGGATTCAGTACCTCGTTCATTGAAGGTTTACTAATTAATAATATAATAAATAAGGATTCTAATGCACATTTCCTGAAATAAGAAGTGTTGGGTATGTGGTACTTGATTGTTGAGTTTAAATTCATAAAAGGACGAATGCGTCATTCTTACGATTACTTTTTGCATATTCCATATGTCAATTGCACAACTTGACAAGACTGAATTAAAAGAATTTGGACAACCTCAAGGTAACAAAACTGTCCTGCATGAAGAAAGACGCAGGATTTTTAGGGGCCTCTTCAAAGAATGCTTGCCCGATAAGTTCAATTTTCAAGTCTTCACCGAGTCGGCGTTCCGCTTCAACACGCAAAGTTGCTGGTCCATCCTCAATATCAGTTATAAAACCGACGAGGACAGATGAATCCTGAACGTCATTTAAAGCGAGGCGCGCACCCAGAAAAATATCTTTGTCAAAAATTGATGGAAAAATCTGTTTGTCCCGAATGTTATTAAAATTCAGTTTATCCCTGCCGTCATACAGTCCTTCGACAATGAGACCAAGATCGATGTCGCTTTCGGCAACCTGGAAGAATGTATACTCCAGCCCGGCAACCACCGCGGCAAAAGTATCACCCTGTCCTTCACGGACGATGCCTTCAAACTTCCAAAGCCAGGCATCGCGAGTAAATTGAAGATCAATACCTGCCTGGGTAATTAAAGTGTAGTGTGGTGTAAAGCTCTGGTTATCAGACGATAGAACAAAGGAAGGTTCTCGATTTATGCCGCGAAAGACATGCAACCCGAGATCAAAATCGCCAAAAAAATGTGAATAACGCAAGGCGACATCGGGATGCCACTGTTCAGTGCTATTGCCATAAACTGCATCTCCCGTTTTAACAGGAAGCGGTGTTCTAATCCGCCCATCGCGTCCGGGAAATGTTCGTTCACGAAACCCTGTCATTAAAAAGATATCAAATCGACCGAAATCTGACTGACGGCCTATCTGTACCATAGGTTGGCCAAGAAAATCTTCTTCATCGATGTCTTCTACGTAATCAATCTGATTGATAATATTAACCAGATGGCGGGATTCTGTAACTCCCCAGAATATACGCGTGGCACCAACCAGAAATTCCCAGTCGCCAGCAATTTTTCGCCAGTTTGCTTCCCGGATATCAAAATGTGTGCGTTTATCATCTGCTGCATCTACGCGTATGAAGGGGGTGAATTTTAACAATGAGTCACGGTCTGCATTGCGCCAGCGAAATTCTGGTTCCAGAAAGCTTGAGAACTGTGCACCTTCAACCTGGCCGGGCCATAATGACTCTTCAGGAAATCCACGCACCTCTAAAGCAACCTGACCGCTATAGTCGAATGATTGCGCCAACACAACAGGCAATTTGAATAGAAATAAAACAGCAAGTACCCTGATTAAGATACGCATTGATAAAAGAATCTTTTGTAATTTCTTCATGGTACTTGCTCGGGTTTTCTAACGTTGACGCGACAGCGCGCCTCTGACAAAGTCTCCGTCGCTGAGGCCTACATTGAACTCATAATCCTTGAAAAAAAGATCTGTACTTTTACCCGTTTGGTGGTTTTTCATGCGCCATACATGTGCCCGCCAGTATTTATCATCATAAAGTTTATAATCTTCAAACAGTTGGGTTTTTAACAGACTGCCTTTGCGATCGTAATATTCAAGCTTGCGCGCTTGATAATCGGTCTGGTCAACCCAACCAATTTGCCGTGTATAGCCAGAGTCTTTATAAAGTGGGCGACGTTCGACCACGTCGCAGGTCAGCTCTCCACATGCTTCCTCACGCAACCAGGTATATTCATATTTTTCAAGCTCCTGGCCGGTAATATCTTCAAATGCAAATTCTGAGCCGACAAATGGTCCGGATTTGTTTTTTGATGAGATGCGCTTCACGCGTTTGAGTGCTGGCAAATAGAGCCATTGATCATCCGGATCCAATATTTTGGCATACGAAAGAAGAGCTGTTCCCTCAATGTCTGCGGGTGAGAAAAAAACAATAAGGTTTTTATCACCGACAGACTCATCTGGAAGTTCCAGGGTTGATTGCTCAAGTACACGTCGAGATTCTGCACCCGAAGCGTTTTTTAGCACCATTTCAAGTTCTACCCGACTGTTATTAAAACCTCGATCTGAGCGGTCATTGCGCGCAGCAACATCATATCCCTTTTGATCAAGATCTTCTGCAGCAACAGGCATATTAGCGAAGCTTGCCAGCACAAGAACGCCTGCTAAAATTACATAATTAAATGTATTAAATTGTTTGAGTCTTTTTAGTATTAACATAAGGAACTCCTTTTGTTTTAGGTTGAGCGCGTAGCATGAGCAGCGCCGGTAACAACAACAGATCCACAATCAAGGCGATAATAATGGCAAGTGCCGTCAACGTTCCCATATCACCCGTAATCTTGAATGAAGAATACATGAGAACACTAAAGCCAAACGCTAGAATCAGCGCATTGGCCACAACCGCAGCCCCGACAGTATCAAAGGTGTAGCGAATCGCATCCTCAATGGAGAGTGCCAACTCTTCACGAGCACGCTGGTATTTCGTAAGGATATGCACCGTGTTGTCGACGATAATGCCGAGTGAAGTCGCTGATACTGTCGCTGCAGCCATACCAACTTCTCCTACTAACAGCGCCCATACGCCAAACGTCATAATGAGTGGTGCAATATTAGGAATCAAGCTAAGAAGCCCGAAGCTGAAGCTTCTCAACGTGATTATCATAATCATGGAAATCAAAAGGACAGCGACGATGTTGCCACCGATCATGTCCTGTATATTGCGCTCGGAGATAAAGGAAAAAAGATAGGTTGCGCCAGTGCCATATACTTCGTTCCCGGGTGAGCGTGCTTCCCACCAGGCATCAATATCTTTCAGGAATTGCCGCGTTTCTCCTGTGGTAATTTCATCGAGCGTGACTGAAACTCGAGTTGACGATTTATCAATGTCGATGCGGTCATTGAGGTCTAGCCCGTAAGGTAATGACAATTCATAAAGAAGCAGATATTGTGCAGCGAGTTCGCGCTCGTCGGGAATATGATAATAGGCCGGGTCGTCGGCATTCATGTTTTTGCTCAGCCGCTTGATGATGTCTGTATACGAGTATACATGGCGTACTTTTGAATATTCCCGCAGCCAGTTTGCAAAGTCATCAAGATCGTTCAGATATTGAGGCTCACTGATGGCGCCAGGCTCTCCGGCAGGTACCGAATATTCCAGAATATAAAGTCCTGTCAGATGATTGATGGCAAATTTCGCGTCACCACGAAATTCTACTCTATCGTCAAAGTATTCAACCCATTGATCGTTCAGATCAATTGTTGGTATAGCGGCAGCCAGCCCAATAAAAAGGAGACCGACAAAAACCAGCGTAGCACGTGCTCGGGCAATAACGAACTCGGCGAGTTTATTAATTGCTTCCTGAAGCGGTCCTCGAGATTTATCTGCATAGGTTTGTACATTAAATGGCAAAAGTGCTAACAAAGCCGGTAGAAACGTCAGCGAATAAAACCAGGCGGCAGCAATGCCGACTGCGGAAATATTCCCTAAGGCGTTGAAAGGTGGCGCATCAGAAAAATTGAGTGCTAGAAAGCCAATGATTGTTGTTAAACTGGTAATTGAAACCGCCAGGAAATTGACGCGAATACTTTCTTTGATGGCCGCAATTTTGTCA
Organism: Nitrosomonas aestuarii; assembly: GCF_003046585.1. Lineage (GTDB taxonomy): Bacteria > Pseudomonadota > Gammaproteobacteria > Burkholderiales > Nitrosomonadaceae > Nitrosomonas > Nitrosomonas aestuarii. The sequence continues at coordinate 202,974 of NZ_QAAE01000001.1, forward strand.
TCCCCTACACGCATACGCTGTACCATCGTAATCAGTATATGAATAGAGTCAACAATTGCGAGTGTTAGGATTACGACCGGCGCACTGCCCGAGAATGGCGAAATAGTGATGCCTGCCCAGCCTGCAAATCCCATGGCGGCCAGTGTAGCCAATGTAATAACAAGTACCGTTGCAACAACACCGGAGAGATTTCGTATGATGAGCCATGTGATAACAATCAGCACCAAAAACATTGGCCCATAGAGTGTCTTTGCATCATTGATTGTGGCCTCAAAAAAAGCATTATTGAGTGCCGATATACCCGTAAGCGCAATCTTCAGGTCTGGAAAATTTTGTTCGAATTCAGCAACGAGTGCGCGCGCGAAATTAATGGCTTCCGGTAGCTCATCCAGGCTCTCTCCCGGATACTGCAGTGTGACGTTGATGCCTGATGCGCCACGATCAAGCGCCACAAGATTGCCGGCAAGTAATGGTTCGTTAAGTGCGATATCAACGCGCTTGGCTATTTCTGCCTGTGAAAGATTTGATGCCTCTTCAATCAGGTCTTCAACAATCAAATCGTCATCTATCGCATAGGTATGCTGAAAGTTGGTGATTGAATCGACCCGTATCGCGAACGGAATGGTCCAGGCGCGGGCTGTAAACTCTTCAATAGCCTGAGCAACAAAGGGTTGATCAATCGTTCCTGATTTGGGTTTAAAAACAAAAAGAAAATTATCATTTTTTGTATAAGTTTCCTCAAACTTTTCAAATGTGAGCAGATCAGGGTTTTTATCACTAAAAAAGACGCGATAATTATGTGAAGTCAGAATGTGCGTCAATCCTGCGGCAAAAATCAAAAAGACAATAATTGCGAAAAAAATTGTCTTCAGGCGATTTTTAATGACGAATTCTGCCCATTGAAGTGCAAAACGATCAGTTTTGTTTACTTGTTTGGTTTCGTTTTTAATTGCAGTCACTGCAGTCTCCATTTAAGAACAGATGATCTTTTAAAGTCTAAATTTTTTTAAAATCGCGTAACAAACCTAGTTAATGCATGTTTGAAATTGATAAGTATTGACTAAAATCCTGGGTTTATCTATATCAATACGTGCATTGAATATATCACACATTTAAGATCAATCGATCTTAAATGTAAAAATTTTTTTAATCCAGTTGCTCAAGCGTAGCAAGTATAACTTGTTCTATTGTAGCAATTGAAATCCCAGCCCGAGATAGCACGGATAAACCATGAATTGTTGTTGCCATTGAAGTGGCTATCCTCTTGACAGGAAGGTCATTACGGACCTTTCCCGCTGCAACAGCATGCGTGAGCGCTCTGCTCAGTGCATTTTCCAGTTTCTTAAAGTTGCCCAATACCAGGTTATTGAGTTCCTCGTCTGTTCCTGAAAACTCAACGGCTGTATTGACCAGCATACAGCCTTTACGCAATCGACCGTCTTTATTCATTTGTAGAATGATTTCGAAAACGTGTTCAATTTCAGCGCGTCCGGCATTGTCATGATCAAGAACGCCAAACATCTCATCAGCTATTTTGAGACAATATTTTCTAACAGCAGCCTTGAAAAGTCCCTCTTTGTCGCCAAAGGCCGAGTACAAACCCGCATGGGCAACACCCGTGCACTTAACCAGGTCACGCACTGAAGTCTCGACATAGCCCTTTTCCCAGAATAAATGCATCGCTTTGTCCAGAGTTTCATTAACATCAAATTCACGTGTTCTCGTCACAACGGACTCCTATCATATCCTTGCTTACGTCAGATAGGCTACTATAAATTTGTGTGAATGAAAATACGCTGTTTGTGATACTTGTTAAAAAAACTGTAAAAGCAAGTGGTTGTCATGTATTTATTCTTTTAATACTTCACCGTTGTAGCTTAAAACCAAGCGAAACCTATAACAATTATCGTCAATCCGTAAACCCTGAGTACTCTGATATTCTTAAGTAATATATAGGTTCATTTCCTGGAGATTATCTTGGTGAATCCTTCGTCAATATTTATTTTTGTAGCATTTGCCAGATGATTATAGAAAACACTCATGCCTGACATGGCAATAATCTCCATGATTTCTTCGTCATCAAATCCCAGTTCTCTTAGCATCTGGAAATCCTCTTCACTGGAAGAATGGGAATCTTTTGCAAGCCTGACAGCAAAATCTATAGCAGCTTTCTCTTTGGGTTCCGATGTCTCTACAGTGTAATTTTTAATTAGACTGTCTATCTGTTCAGGCGTAACGCCGATATGCAGGCAAAATGCATGATGCGCTGCTTCACAATAATGGCATCCCTTTAATGACGAGATAGCAACAAAGATCATTTCTTTGAGTCGACGCCCGACCCGGCCACAGGTTAGTATATGGTTCATTACCGGCCATATGCCTTTTAGCGATTCAGGGGAAGTGACCCAAACTCGAAAAAAATTTGGTGTAAAGGGTGATTTTAATGCCTTTTTTATCAGGTTAAAGCTTTCATCAATTTCGGGTGTCACTGCACCGTCATCTACAATCTGACTAATCGTTCTCATAATAATAATTTTCTAAATAACATTTATTGGGTTTAAATAAATACAATTTTGGTTTGTATGTATTTGTCTCTGATTTTCTATTAACAACCTATACATCAACATGATAGGTAATAATGCTATTGTGTGCTTACTTTTCCATTACCGCTTCTGTGTCTTGCTTCTTCTTGATAATTAGTGAGCATACCAACCACGATAACCACAACGGCCATTACGATATAAAAATTTGTTGCGACTTCTTCATTGGCAAAGCCAAAAATAAAAGGCAAGGCAATCAGTAAAGGACCAACCAGGCGTTCAATCCAACCGTGAATGGTAAATGGAATTAGCTTAGTTACACCAAAGGGAGAATCAGAAGCGAGAGTAACCGTCAGATGGACTGCAGCCAGACCATAGGCAAGTATGGCTGGCACTTGACTTAATCCTAACAGCGTAGGGGCGAGTAAAAAAATGACGACTGTCAGAAAATCAAGATAGCCGTGCATATGGGGTGAAATTACTTTCATGTAAATTCTCCTGTATTTAAGTTGATGGTAACCTCAAGGGTCACTAAGGCTCAAACTTTAATACAGCCCAAACACAATGTCTGTTAGCTACAGAACATAAATGCACTTAGCTATTAGTAATGGTCATTTTAGAGGCTAATGAACGCAGCATCATTAATGCAAATCTGTTCACGTGTATAGTCAAGCATTCCGCGGTTCCTAAAATCATTTAAGATTGTACTTACCACCGAACGACTGGCGCCTACTAAATCGGCAACTTCCTGCTGGGTTAAATGAATTTCCAGTGCATATCCATGAGTACACTTTATTCCAAATATTTCAGCTAATTCTAATAATGTTGCAATAACACGATTTTCAACTGGTTGTGTCAGAACAGTTCGAAGTTTGCGTTCGACTTTCTGCTTGCGCGCATATGTTTCCTCAAAAACATGCCACGCCAACTCTGATTGATGAGACATTAATGCCTTGAAATCACTTATTGCTATGCGGTAGAAAATAACTTCACCCAATGCTTGCACAGTCTCTTCTGCTTCCGGGCTGGTGGAATTATTCCAGAAACAACCAATGACGCTTCCTTTTCCAAGAATAGTAATGGTAACTTCAACTCCCTCTTCTGTTATATGAGAGAGCTTGACGATGCCACTCTTTATCCAAAAGACATCCGAACAACGATCACCCTGGCGATAAAGAAAAGCTTTGCTCGGGCCGCTAATTTCTTTGATGGAGCGATAATCTTTTTGTAGTTGTGTTAAATCACGTTCGAAAAACGTATTAATTAAGTCAGATTTAGGGTTGTTCGCTATTAATGGCATTTGCAGTCCCATTTAATTTTTGTTGTGCTCTGTAATTGAGGTCTGGTCAAGGTGTCCCGGTTTTTTTACGTTCTCTTGGCATCTTTGACTGTATAAAATGAAATTCCAGCGAAGGTAAGTCATGTGTCCTTTGTGTCAAGGATTGCCTGATTGTAAGTTAGCTTCCTTCACATACGTATTAAGCGTTGATTTTGAGATATTCATCATCTCGCAGATTGTCTTCATTGGCAATTTCTTTTCTTGATATAGTTCAATCACCAACTGGTGTTCGCTGGCTTCCAGCTAGTTGAGTCATTCGCCTGTTCGACCTTAGGTACAAGTTGCCACTCGTCATGAACAAGTACTGTCTTTGACCAGGTTACGTTCAACTTCTACTCAAGCACCCAAAACATATGAATGAACCCTGCAGTGGGACGCATGATTCATAATCAGGGGTATCAACCAGGATTTTCAGGAGTTTTTCCATACGCCAATCCTCAGAATACAGCGGCAAGTCCCGCCAAGGCACCGCTATAAACATAATCTAGAAAACACCATTGATGAATCCAAAGTAGTCCGTAGCTGATGCTTCACAGTTTATGAGAATTTGCTATCGATCTAATACTATCCTATATTTCGCCTTGCCGGAGCGAAGGTGTTCCATTGCATCGTTGACTTTATCCATTGGGTAATGCTCAGTCACTGGCGCTACATTGTGACGTGCAGCAAACTCAAGCATTTTACGGATAGTTGCGGGACTGCCGACTGGCGATGAGCTAACTGATAACTGGCCAAACATCATTGGGATAAGGTTCAGATCCAAAGGATCAGTGACTGCCCCCAGCATGTGTAATCGACCGCGCGGTTTGAGCAAGCTGATATAGTTATTCCAATCAAGTTTGACGTTGACGGTCGAGAGTAACAAATCAAAGCGGTTTGTAACGCCCTTGATGGCATCCGGTTCACGCGAGTTGATTGTTTCGTGAGCGCCCAGGTTCAGGGCTTCCTGCGCTTTCGCTCTCTCCGAAGTAAATGCAGTGACATGACAGCCCCAGGCTTGCGCGAACTTTAAAGCCAAGTGTCCCAAGCCGCCAATCCCGATGACGCCGACGTGGTCTGTTGGCGAAATGCCGAATTGCACCAGTGGATTAAACACAGTTATGCCACCGCAGAGCAGTGGGCCAGCAATCCTGGCATTAAGGGCATCAGGTAATTTAGCAACACTCGCATTATGAGCGCGGACTGTATCAGCAAACCCACCGTGACGACCAACAATTGTGGGTTCAGCACCTGAACATAAATTGTGATACCCGCCTAAACACTGATCGCAGGTCATACAATAACCTGCGTGCCAACCCAATCCTACTCGATCACCCACTGAGAAATGTGAAACTTGATTTCCAATTTTTGAAATCTTTCCTATCACTTCGTGTCCTGGAACAAAAGGAAATTGCGTCATACCCCAGGCATTTTCGAGCATACTCAGATCGCTGTGACAGATGCCACAGGACTCCACTGCGATATCGACTTGTTCCGGACCAATTGGGCCCAGCTTATACTCAAAGGGTTCTAGGTCACCATTGGCCTTGTTAGCTGCATACGCATGAACTGTACTCATGATTAGTTTCTCCTGTGTTTAAGCATTTTCTGTGTTGGGGTTGGCTTTGCCATTCGGTTTGTGCTTCAAGTGTATCCAATAATCTATCACTACTTACTAAAAAATCGCGATGGCAGTCCTTAAGGGTGGGGAAGAAGGGAAGTCAGGTTGTCACCGGATGAAACATCTTGCGCTGACTGGCTGTCGGAGGCAGCCAGGTATTAGCTTGGAATACAGCATCAACCGGCGTTTTGGCGACGTGATTGGTGTAGTTGGACATAATTTTGAGGCTTGTGCCAAGAATGACTTCGAGCACGGTTTGTTTGGTATAACCGGCAGTGAATAGCTTGTCAAGGTTATCTTGATTGACCCAGCCACGGCGTTCATTCATAACAATCGCAAATTGACGCAGGGCTTCCAGTTTCGGATCAGGAATCACGGTGCCTTTGCGCAGCGCTTCAATCACATCTGTCTGGATTTTTGCGGCTTGGGATATGGTCGTATGGGTTGCCATACAATAAGTGCAGCCGTTTAAGCGGTTATTAGTCATCAGAATTATCTGACGTTCGGTGTCGCTGAGGCCGGTCTTGTCTAATATACCAGCCAGGGCCATGTAACCCTCTAGCAGTGCAGGTGCTTCAGCCATACCGGCCTGGAGATTTGGGATAAAACGGTACGCACGTTTGGCTGCTGTCAAGAATGGTTTGCTGGCTTCAGGTGCGCTGTCTTCGGTGTGGAAAGTAAAGTCAGTCATTAAGTTCTCCGCTGAGTTGTCTTATGCAGTCTGTTTATTTGTATCAGATAGTATAGACTAGCTCTGTATATACCGATCAGTCAATACAATTATAACGTCATTTATGAATATGTTAATACTGTCAAGCATAAAATATGTCTGATATATATATAAAAAAGTAGTTTGTATTGTGCCGGATCTTGTAAGTTATTTTCCTGATATTGTATTCTGTCGACTTAATTTGTATCGAACGGTATAGTCAATATGTAAGAGCTATAAACAAAAGAAAAGGAGAAACCGAAAATGCCGTGGGAAAAGTCGTTTGATGAAGAAATCGCCCTGGAGAAGGCCATGAAGGTATTTTGGCAAAAGGGATTTGAGCCTGCTTCCATCGCTGACCTGCTCGAAGAGACGGGACTGAACAGAGGCAGTCTTTACAACGCTTTTGGTGGCAAACAGCAGTTGTTTGTCAAAGCCTTGCTGAAGTATGACCGGGACATTCGTCAGTCAAGACTCGCGCAGCTGGAAGCTTTGGACAATCCGAAAGAGGCGATTGTCGCGTTTTTCGATACCATCGTTGCCGAAACTGTGGCTGACCGGGATCATAAAGGTTGTTTTTTGATCAATACAGCTTCGGAGATCGCCGCACACGATGAGGAAGTAAACGAAATCGTCACCAATGGTGTAAGAGAGATTGAAGCGTTTTTTCGGCGTTGTATTGAGGTGGGTCAGGCTAGAGGAGATATGCCAGAAGGAATAGATCCAGAAGACACGGCTAAAACACTATTGGCGTTGATTGTCGCCATTAGGGTACTTGGCCGGGGTGTATTTGCAGAAGCAGCGCTTCTCACGATCGCCAATGCAGGCAAACGACTGATTTGCTTAAATTGAACTGGAATAGTCTGGTGTCTGTGAACGATCATTGACCTCTTTAGCCAAAGAGGTCAATCGGCGTTGAAAATTTTTTACCTCAGAGTTTTATTCATCATCAGTGGACGCTAGCATTATAAACATTAGTAAATATTTTATCTGTAACTAACTACAGATTTTGCAGAAAAGGGCAGGTTTACTTTTGTGCTCCTATAGCCAGCGCCCGTTGTTTTGATTGTTCGAGTACTTCTTCAGAAGGCTCCGGCTCCAACCAACCTTGAAGATTGGCACGCGTAATATCGGTTAGAGTTTCAATCCAATCACCACGTTCATTTAAACAGGGGATATAGTGGTAATCCTTGCCGCCGGCTTCAGTGAAAATCTTCTTGCCTTCGATGGCGATTTCTTCGAGTGTTTCAAGGCAGTCTGAAACGAATCCGGGACAGACAATATCGACGCGGTTGGTGTGCGCCCTGCCAAGATCTTCAAGTGTTTGTGCGGTATAGGGCTGCAACCATTCTGCGCGGCCAAAGCGCGATTGAAAACAGACCTGGTACTGCTCACTACTCAGATTTAGCGCTTCAGCGACCAGACGGCCTGTTTTGTGGCAAAAGCAATGATAGGGATCGCCCTTGTCAAGCGTTTTGCGTGGCACGCCGTGAAAACTGAAAATTAACTTGTCGGGACTGCCGTGTTGATTCCAATAGTCGCGTATGTTTCCCGCCAAAGCAGTGATGTAGCCGGGGTGGTCGTGGTATTGTTTGACGGTGCGAATGGCAGGCATATTGCGCATTTGTTCAAGTGCTGCAAATACAGCATCCATAGCGGCGCCAGTGCTGCTGGCTGCATACTGTGGAAACAGTGGGATAACCAGAATGCGATCACAACCCTCATTTCTCATTTTATTGAGTACGTTGGCGACAGAAGGGCTGCCGATATTCATGGCGTACTCAACCACCGGTGCAGTCGTCATGCTGGATTGTAGTGACTGTGCCAGTAATGCCGTTTGCCGTTCGGTATGTACTTTCAGCGGCGAACCTTCCGGCATCCAGATCAGCGCATATTTCTCGGCGGATTGTTTCGGCCTGAAAGGCAGGATGAATCCATGCAGTATCGGCCACCATATCGGACGTGGGATTTCTATAACACGTCGATTACTCAAAAATTCTTTAAGATACGGACGCAGCTCTTTTGCAGTCGGCGCGTCCGGTGTGCCAAGGTTAATGAGCAGTACGCCTGTTTTGCTGGGGGTGCCGTGTCGGTAGTCGGGTTCAGCTGTCATGGATTGTGGCCTTATTAATTTTTAATTTGCTTTGCGCACGGAGTTCTATAATTTATTCTACATGAATGTTTTTTATAAGGTTGTTGAAATTCGTCGTGAGCGAAACCAGGTTCCAGGCAAAAATTGGTGAAGAGAGCGGAGTTTATCGCGTGTAAAATAATATTTTAAGCCAGTTTTTATCACTGAACTTAAGTGCGTAATAGAATTTCAACACCCATTTATTGTTGTGACAGACTGCTTGACAGCAGTTTGGCAGTGACATCGACAATGGGGATAACGCGTTCGTAAGCCATGCGTCTGGGGCCGATAACACCGACAGTGCCCACTATTGCACCTTCCATTTCATAAGGCGCGGTGATAACGCTGAACTCATCAAAAGCGGCATTATCGGATTCTCCACCGATAAAAATTTTTACACCATGTGCATGACGGCTGAGCTCTAGTAACTGCAGCAGTTTCGTTTTGCGTTCAAAAAGTGCAAATAATTTTTTGAGACTGGCCAGACTTTCAGAAGCATCCAGCGTGTCCAGCAGTTTGCGTTCTCCGGCAAGTACAACTACTTCGCTGCTTTCATTGACTGCGTCGCCACCGGCTTCAATGGCGGCATTCATCAAAGTTGTCATATCCTGTCTGAGCTGTTTGAGTTCGGTATGAATACGGCCACGAATTTGATCAAGTGTACAGCCTGCATAATGCTGATTGATAAAATTACCGGCTTCGATCAAATCTGATTGGCTGTAGGGCGTATCAGTAAAAATGATGCGATTCTGTACGTCGCCTTCGGGGGTGACGATAATCAACAAAATTCTTTTTTCTGATAGCGCCATGAATTCAATATAGCGGAATACAGCGCCCGTTCTTTTCGGCGTCACCACTACACCGGCAAAGTGTGTTAATTCGGAGAGCAGTTGTGACGCCGCGTTAACCAGACGTGATGGGTTGTCCGGGTGTAACTGATTTTCCAGGTGATGGAGCTCTTCATCGCGCAACGATTTGATAACCAGTAACTGATCAACAAAAAGCCGGTAACCTTTGGCAGTCGGTATTCTGCCTGCAGAAGTATGCGGACTCATCACAAGGCCCATCTCTTCAAGGTCAGCCATGACGTTGCGAATGGTTGCAGGACTCAATTCCAAACCGGAAAATTTGGAAAGCGAACGCGAGCCAACTGGCTGACCTTCATGGATATATCGTTCTACCAGTGTTTTTAATAATATTTGAGCTCTTTCATTAAGCATATGGTGATTTTACAACAACCTTTAAATTATAATGCCGTCTTATACTGCTTGAAAACGGCGCGCTTGCCTAATTCCTTTCATATAATGCTAAACTTCACTTGAATATATGTTTGTGACGCTTTTTTTCTACCCCTGTTTTAAAAAGAAAGTTTCGACTCCCGCTTTAAAAATAATGGGTTTTTAAACTGGTTTAAAGTATTCGATATTTTACAGTTGTTTTACGCTGCTGCGTTGTGCTAATTTTTCTGCTTTCGTATAGACGAAAATTCAGTAAATCGGTTCATTTCATGTCAGTAGATAACAAGTTAATTAATCATAAAAATATTTAAAAATCTCCCGAATGAGTGTATCTAATCTTAATCTTAATATTCAGTAATGAGTTTTCCTTTTAAATCAATAGCACTGATAGGTAAGCATAAAAATTCAGAAATTGCGACATCTATTTTGGAACTTGCTGAATATCTGTCGAAGCTTCATTTTGAAATCTTTGTCGATCACTTGACAGCTTCCTATTTGCCCACAGATGTGTATAAGGCCTTGACACTTGAGGAAATTGGCCGTCAGGCTGATCTGGCTGTTGTCATGGGGGGCGACGGTACGATGCTGAATATTGCACGTATGCTGGCATCGTATGATGTGCCTTTGATTGGCATCAATCAGGGAAGATTAGGTTTTCTGACTGATTTGTCGACCGATACCATGTTTGAAACGTTGAATGCAATGCTTCAAGGGCAATATACGACTGAACGGCGGATGCTGTTGTATGCGGAAGTGGTGCGTAATGATAACAGTCTATTCAGCGCATTGGCGTTTAATGATGTCGTGCTGTACCGGGGTATGAGCAGCGGTATGATCGAGTTTCAGATAAGCATCAACAATGAATATGTCGCTACATTGCGATCTGATGGTCTTGTCGTGGCCACGCCGACGGGTTCAACAGCGTATGCTTTATCATCGGGTGGGCCGATTTTGCACCCGAGTCTGGATTTGATTGCATTGGTGCCGGTCTGTCCGCATACGTTAAGTAACCGGCCGATTGTGATCGGTCCCGATGCCAGCGTGGAAGTACATGTGCTCAGCTCATTGGATGCACGTGTGCATTGCGACAGTCATTCTAATTATGATTTGGAACAGTCGGATCGGATTATTATTCGGCGATTTCCAAAAACGGTTCGCCTGCTGCATTCTGTCAACCATAGTTACTACCGTATGCTGCGTGAAAAACTGGGCTGGAGCGAACTGCATTAGCCCAACATGTGACCATGCTCAAACTGTTAAACATCAGGAATTTTGTTATCGTTGAGCAGATGGAGCTGGAATTTTTATCTGGCTTTACTGTGTTGACAGGTGAAACCGGCGCCGGAAAATCTATCCTGATTGACGCATTGTCATTAACGTTAGGCGAGCGCGGCGATGCCAGCCAGATATGTCAAGGGCATGACCGCGCTGAGATCAGTGCGCTGTTTGATATCACAGCGTCGCCGGAACTGGCTGCATGGTTGACTGAATATGATTTGCAAGGTGATCCGGGTGTCTGTTTAATGCGTCGTGTACTGGATGCCAATGGCCGTTCGCGTGCTTTTATCAATGGACATACGGCTACGTTGCAACAATTACGCACGGCTGGGGAATACCTGGTTTCCATTCATAGCCAGCACGCGCATCAGGCTTTGCTGCAGAAAGATGCGCAACGCGATTTACTGGATGCTTTTGCGGGCTGCCGTACGCATGCGCTGACGGTTAAAACTGCGTATCAGGATTGGCAGGCGATACAACGCCAAAGAATTGCCTGTGAACAACAGTTATCCGAATTCCGGGAAAAGCATGAACAACTCGAATGGCAACAGCGTGAGCTTTCGGAACTCAACTTTATAGCTGGCGAGTGGGACGCTCTACAGGCAGATCATAATCGCCTTTCGCATCTGGCAAGTTTGCTGGAAGCGACTGAAGCAGGAATCAATCAGTTATCGGAGCATGAAACAGCCGCTCTTTCACAGATTAATACAGTTAAAAGCCAGCTGCAAAACATGTTGGCATATGATCATCAGTTGAAAGCAGTGGTTGATTTGCTGGAATCCGCACAAATTCAAGTGCAGGAGAGTGTTTATGAACTCAGACATTACCGGCAGCAACTCGATCTGGATCCGCAGTATTTGCAGGAAGTAGAGCAGCGCATTACCGCTATTCATGGTATGGCCAGAAAATACCGGGTAACGCCGGATGAATTGCCGGATTTACTGGAAAAATTAAATACCCAGATAGTGGCGCTTGACAGTGGCGGTAACCTTGAGAAGTATGTTGAACAGGAGAACGCAGCGCAGGAAAAATACCGGAAACTGGCGGAAAAGCTGCGCGCGAAACGTCTTAAATCGGCAAAAGAACTAGCACGTGCGGTCACCGATTCGATGCAGACAATTGCCATGGAAGGGGGTGAGTTTTCTGTTACGCTGGATTTTTTGGAGCAGGGCAACGCGCATGGGTTGGAACAGATCGAGTTTCAGGTAGCCGCGCACAGGGGATTGCCGCTCAGGCCACTGGCCAAGGCTGCTTCAGGTGGGGAATTGTCGCGTATCAGCCTGGCGATACAAGTCATAACGAGTCAAACTGGAACCGTACCGACATTAATTTTTGATGAGGTCGATGTGGGTATCGGCGGACATGTTGCGGAAATTGTCGGGCAATTGCTGAGACATCTTGGCAGCGCGCGGCAGGTCATGTGTATAACACATCTGCCACAGGTCGCGGCGACAGGTAATCATCACTGGCAGGTGGTCAAGTCAATGCAAAGTGACAGCCAGCAGATTTTGAGCCGGATAACGGTACTAAATGAACAGGGGCGGGTGGATGAAATCGCGCGCATGCTCGGTGGTGTTAAAATTACCGAGGCAACACGCAAGCATGCGGCCGAAATGCTGCATCTTAGCAAATTTGAAAAAAACTGAAATATTGAATCTATTTGATTTACCTGACAAAATGATTTAATCCAATAGAGTCAACTATCATCCACCGGTAATGTTCTGATTTTCGGGTTTGAAGCGATTCCAATGGATTCAGATTGTCTGTTAGAATGACCCCGTAATTCTGATCCAGATTGATCCGTCTTTGTTTGAGCCAGATACGCTGTGCAGGACTTAAAGTAGCCGTCTCAAGGTTAACCGGATGGTCGGATGCAATAAAAATGAAATCGTTGAATTCTCTACCCGGCTCAGAGATTAACGCAGTCTGGTGTGGAAATACCTGAGCCAGTGTTTTCGCGACAGAAGCCAGCGCTGCATTTTTGCCGTCTTCCAGAAAGGCAACAAAATTAAGTGTCATAATACCGCGGTCTGACAGCAGGGATTGTAATTGACGTATGGATTCAACTGTCAGCAGGTGCACGGGTTCGGAGCCACCGGTAAAAACATCCATTATAATTAAGTCGTATGGCCCTTGCAGTTTGCGGATTTCGTAGCGTGCATCACCAATAATTGTTTTTCCGCTGGCTTCAAAATCAAAGTAGTCACGTGCTGCTTCGGAGACCACCGGGTCTATTTCCAGTGTGTCTGTCTGGATACCATACTGTTTGAGCGTCATGGCCATATGACCAGCACCTTGTCCAATTAACAGGGCTCGCCGCATATCGGGTGCCAGATCAGGCAGAAATGTAACTATCTGTTGATAGGTCAATACATTCTCACCATGACTGAGACTGGCTGCACCGATGGTGGAAGCATCGACTGTCAGCAAACGGTAATTGCCGGCAGGATTGTCAATCACACGTACCCAGCCATACAGGCTTTCGCGTTCAAAGCGTGTTTGATAGTTCTCATTACCCATAATCTGTTTACCGGAATCTGCGATATAAGGTAAGGATAGGATACTGACAACTATGAGCGCTGCAACGGGCGGCAGCGCAACAGCGGGCTTGATGCGATTGCGTTCAAAAAATGCCACGCAGAGCGACAACAACAACAACCCAATACCTAGACCCATAAAAATTTCACGTGAACCTACTTGTGGAAACAGATAAAAGCCGAGAAATAAAGTACCGATGACACTGCCAACAGTGCTGACAGCGTAAATCGAACCAGTGCTGGCGCCAATGCCTTCCAGACTGGATGTGGCCAGCTTGACAGCAAATGGACCGACCATGCCCAGCATGAGCAGACTCGGCGTAAACAGGATGAGTGTGCTGACAAAAGTGCCCATCCGCAGACCCAAAGGATCAGTCGCCAGTAAAACAGGCCCGGTTAACCAGGGTACCAGCAATGTCAGAAAACCTGACAAGGCGATAATCAACGCCAGTCCGGTGCGTTTTGCTTGGTCAGCCCAACGTCCACCAATGAAGTAGCCCAATGCCAGTGCGATCAGCGTTACCGAAATGACGGAAGTCCAGACATACAGGCTGGCTCCATAGAAAGGTGCTATTAGTCGCGTGCCAAGCAGTTCGATGACCATGACTGCGGCGCCAGTTAAAAAAACAGTACAGTATAGCCACGCATGTTTCAGAATATTTGATGAAGGTTCGTTCATTTATTTGTCGTGATCGTTATAATCGTCGTAATCGTTTCGGTGGTTTTTAATTTTCTTAAAATTATTCACAATAGTATGGTCGCCGGAAGGTACCAGGTCAGGGTATTCCACTCAAAAGGATTGCCGCGTACCGCCATGATGTCTGCCGGTGCGCCCGGCATCAAGGTGCCTAGCAACGGCAATCCCAAATTCTTTCCGGCTTCTGACGTTGCCGCCTTGAATACTTTTAACACATCTGAAAAGTCAATTTCTTCGCCACTGGTTAGCTGGAGCATCAATCCCATTTCTTGTCCATTGATTCCCTAGGGCACATTGTCATGACCGATTTCAGAGCCATAAATAAATTTTGAATTGGTTTGTTCCGCATACGCAATTCACCGTCACCGCCTAATGGTTTGTATAATGGTCCACCGGTATCTCTAACTGTTGTTACACCATGTCGTAAGACTGTTTCGCTTGAAATATTTTGAACCGAGATATGCGCATGTGATTCAATAAAGCCAGGCAAAATAGTTGCATCACCTAAATCAAGTTTTTTCTGCATTTTTTGTTCAGTTGGTCATATGCACCAACTTCAATAATTCGATTGTTAAAAAACACTGTTTCCTCTCAACAAAAATATTTATTGTTTTTTTAAGCATATGAATAAATCTAACATTCTATTCCATATAGGGTTTTAAAAAGAAATTACATAAAATTTAAGGAGTAGGCGTTCGTGTCAGTTTAAATCTGCAATATATTTAAACAGAATGAAGAACAGCCCCAACTCGCTATGTAATCTTTGTAAGTGTATTTATTGTATATGAGGACAATGTTGCGGTGATGCGACAAATTGTCGCATCTGTTGCCTGAAATGCAACGATTTAGCGGATGCGACATTATGCCGCATTGCTTCTTCGGCGAATATGCTGGATAGTAAAAACCGTTCAGCGTTGAACAGCAAATGGTCAGATTTAAAAAACTTGCTCACTGACTCTTGATTAATGGCTGTTATAAGCTGAATGAAACATGATATTTGTTTTATTGTATCTTTTCCTCCATGGGTTTGTTGTGTAACGGTAAGTTTGTATTTCGTTGAATCTTGTACGCTCCCTTAAGTTGTGTGCAAGTTTATAAAAGATCAGGGAAATATGAATAGCCGCTACCAACATCCCAGCCTTGTTTTTCTGGTTTTTTTACTCAATCTTTTTGTGAGCTCAGAGCAGTAGGATATTAACCGGATGTTTCTCGGTTGATACAGGCTGAATGCAATTCAATCATATATTTTATTCTAGAAATCAATTGAGTGTGTTAATAAAACAGATCGTGCGTAGTGCGGCAAAATGTCACATTGCTTTTATGGTTTTTGTGGAGCATAGTAGAAACATATCGAAGATTACAAACACGTAGCAGGGTGGTTTTGTACAAAAACGCTATATGCGTGAATGTAATCTGTTCTCAGTATTCGCTGCTGTGATGTAACGGTCCTCCACGGAAGTGTTGTATGGTGATGATGACTTATAATTTGATGATCTGTTGTCTGACAACATGGATAGCCCTCTTTTCATTGCCTGGGTCGTCAAAAATGAAGTTTGTTTATACCGTCAACACTTCCACTCATTTTGATCAACATGCTACAAGTTATATTTTGTGTAAGCGCAATGTTGTCGAGTGCGGCATTTTGTCACATTGCATTTGTGGCTTTTTTGCGCGATAGTAAAAAAGTTCAGATAACACAAACAGCAATGTGTTGCTTTTTTAAGCGTCTGCTTAAAGCTTCTGATTACAGGCTGAATATATCTAAGCGTGTTTCAGTTTAACCTTTATGGGAGTGCTGTTTAGCGGAAAATTACTGAATCTGATAATCCTGTCTCACTAATGGATAGCCCTCTGTTTGTCATCTGGATTATCACTGATAAAGTAAGCTACCGTTATCAGCATTCCCACCTCTATCAGATATTCCACGTTGAGGCAGCTATCATGTCCGTCATCTATGCAATCATTTATTACGCTTCGTTGAATTTGTTGCGCTTGTATGCGGCATTATGCCACATTGCTTCCTGTGCTTTTTTGCGACATAGTAATAAACGTTCAGGAGACAATATGTGGTTGGTTATTGACCATAGGTACCAATAACTCGTTCTGAATTTGTTTTGTTAAATAGTTCTTTCCTCCACGGGAGATTTGTAGGCAGAAAAACTGTATTGGATCAATACAAAAATTTGATAGCGCTGTATCAGTTTTACAACTGATCTTGACGACTGTTTGCAATTCTCCCGCCTCCCATACTTCATCTGTCAGTAGCGCATAATGGCGTTTTTGAATGAATAGCAATAAATACAAGGGTGCGACAATTTGTCGCGTTGTTTTTTTTTGTAGTTTAAATCATCATAAAAAAGTATTTGACATAGAAGAATACAGTCCAATTCTTGTTTATCAGAATAGTAAATAAAATAAATCTAAATCTTTAGAAACATGTTTCGACGGGAGAGAATAAAAACATGGTGAATCATTTTAGAAACAACTTTGCATTAGTGGCGGTTGCATCTGTTTTGTTGGCCACAGCAAGCCAAAACGCTTTTTCACATACACGATTAACAGTTAATTCCAGTCCCGAAAGTTCTTCGGCGCATGGCACCACAACAACGGCTGTGAATGTACCGCACGGTTGTGGTGATAATCCAGTGATAGGGAATGTCATATTTCTGCCGGATACTGACAGCGCTATCGTTCAGACTTCAACAGATAATTTTGCCAATTTTGAAACACCCGAAGGCGCAACTGCACTGAACTACATTGTCAATCCGCCGTTCATTCGTTTGATTAAAAGCCGGGACGTGTTTGACCACCAGGAATTTATCAAGGACCCATTGGGAAATCCAATCGGATTCTGGGCGGCTGGCGGTGAATTACCCGCGCATAACTGGGTTGGGCAGCTTCCGTTTAATATTACATCGGTCGCTATTCAGCCGGAATCCTGTGCCAGTAAAGTCGTCTTGGTTCCAGCAATAGCCAATATCTGTAATATTACCTCAATGGCTGAAATCAACAGCCAGGATCCGGATAATCCCAATGTTGATTTCTGGACTGCACCGGATGTAGGTTCACCTTATGACGCGCCATCATGGAGCTATCCTGCTACCTATACCGTCGAGCGTGATCTTGAAAACAACCCGCTGCCGGAAAGCTGCGGAGAAGGTCTTGCTGTGCGTATTATTCCATCGGCAGCGCAACTCAACCGTGATATGCCGGTAAAAATAGATGATCAACAGGTATGGCCATTGCCTTAATACTGATCAACGGTATTATTTTCGCCCAGGTATTTATCTAGCCTGAACGATATCAAATCTACACTCAATAACCACCCGCTAAAACGGGTGGTTATTTGTTTTTTCAGTTGAGAAAAATCGAGGTGCGACAATTTGTCGCATTGTCTTTTGCTTTAGAAAGCCAGATACTGTAACGAGAGATTAACGTATGAAGTAGATCGTCAGCTTGCATCAATAGCGTAAGTGTCTGACTGAATACTACTTATAATAAAGAAGGGCGAATAAAAAATGAATAAAATGAAATTGCTAACCTGCGCAATAACGAGTGTTATGATGGCTGGTATGGTACAAAATGTGCATGCGCATACGCGGCTCAATGTGCCAACGGCTACTGAGGGTGAACGTGCCATTAACCATATTATGATTGGTCACTCCTGTGATGAAACAACGCGCACCATTGGCACTTCTGTAGTATTTCCGGATGGTATTGATTCTGCTGTGCTGGTGGATGGCGTTCAGCATACCGGTTCGATAACCGATTTTCTGACCA
Organism: Nitrosomonas aestuarii; assembly: GCF_003046585.1. Taxonomy (GTDB): domain Bacteria; phylum Pseudomonadota; class Gammaproteobacteria; order Burkholderiales; family Nitrosomonadaceae; genus Nitrosomonas; species Nitrosomonas aestuarii. The sequence goes on from NZ_QAAE01000001.1 coordinate 220,823, forward strand.
ACTACGGCAATAATGTGTCAATGTTTTACGATCGTTCTGCTTTTGATTTTATGGATGAGAAAACAGATGCTAACGGTAATGTGATAGGATTCTGGGCGGGTGGCCTTCCTGGTATGCCTGGAAATCTGAGTGTGGCACTTCCTTTCAGACTGACTGCAGCGAGTATTGAACCGACATCCTGTGCAGCAAGTGTAAAGGTGTATATATCGATTGTTGATATTTGTGAGGTGACTGGTACGGATGGTTTTGGTGAAGGAACCGTTGAGTTGTGGACACATGCTGGATTGGGAACACCCTATGACCGTGATCTTCATTTCTCAGTAGCAGCCGGAACAGATCCAGGTCCTGCATCATTTACCATCAGTCGTGACCTTGCGAATAATCCACTCCCTGACAATTGCGGCCAGGGTGTGGCGGTAGAGTTGAAGCCTTCGAGTGCGCAAGTTAATCGTGATATGCCTATTAAAGTTGATGGACAGCAAATCTGGCCACAATAACCAAAGAATAAAGGCGCAGACGAGATATCCTGTCTGCGCCTGTAACAAAAGGAGTTTAAGATCATGCGGCAGGCAATAGTCAAAAAAACATTATTCGGCCTATCTTTATTAGTTGTCAGTGGTTACTCGAGTCTAATCAATGCACACGGTGGCGGTGCCACTATGGATCTGGCAGGACTGTCAAGAACATTTACCGGTGTGGTTTTGGTTAGCTGTTTTGACGATGGTAACGGACCGGCTGAGCATCTGATTGCGAGAATTCGGGATAATTCACCACCTGTACCGGGATTGTTGGTTAATCTGCAACTATTTAAAGGCAATAAAGCGATCAATATCACAGATACGGTTTCGGGCGATGCGGATTACAGTCCTTTTGTCACCTTGCATGGCGGACCGGGCGTTTATTTTATGATTATTAATAAAACAAATGCGGGTGAGCGTTCATTTGACGTTGAATGGCATTGTCAAACGGTTGATGGCATCCATACCGGTACGGATATTTCCGTGTCTCAATTTAATTGAGCATTAATAGTGGGTAATCGTTATGGTGTCAGTCAACCATAGAACGTGTATTTTTAAACATAAAGCGCGAAGTCTCATAAAAAGGCAATTCATGCATTTAATCTTATTGGGCGCAGTGCTGGTTACCTGCCCAATTATGACTGCAACGTCAGTGATAGCAGCACAACTGGCTGACAATCCGCCGCCTGTGTGTGAACTTACCACACTGGATGGAGCACCGGTCGAAAGCCTGCAATCATTGAAGGGTAAGGTCGTTTATGTTGATTTTTGGGCTTCTTGGTGTCCGCCCTGCGCGCAGTCTTTTCCATTTTTAAATCAACTGCAGAAAGATTATGGAGAACAGGGACTCCAGATTATCGGTGTTAATCTGGATGAGAAAGTGGCTGATGCTGATAAGTTTCTGACCAGATATCCGGCTGAATTTACCATTACTACCGATCCAACCAAGCAGTGTGCGAAAGATTTTGATGTGATTGCCATGCCTTCTTCCTATTTAATTGACCGGGAGGGTATTGTGCGTTATATCCATCGTGGTTTTCGTCCTGGAGAAACAAAAGAATTGCGCTTAATTGTTGAGCAGCTTCTCCATTATCAACCTTGATATTATTCAACATGACATTGAAACAGTTTTTAGTGATTTTATCGATACTTGTACTCGGTACAGTGATATCGGGTTGTGCGCATGTCGCTGCGTGGGAACGTGGTCATCTGGCAAAGCCGCAGATGGCTATTGATCCTTATCCATTACAGAATCATATTCAATTGCATAATTATTCGAGTCGGGAGGCTGCTGCCAGTACCCACTCCGCTGACGGCGGTGGTGGTTGCGGCTGCTACTGAGTTTGTCCGATTTAAATGGCCGTAAGATATAAAAAACCATCGAATGGTTCGCATGGTGGTTCGTATTTAATTCATAACAAAAATGCGTTTCCTTCGCAGTTGAACAAAACCGGTGGTCATGCAAAAGCCACTACCTGCGCCAGTAAAACACTCCAAGCGCTGACTTCTGCTGCCATGGTTTTGCCCGGCTTGCTATTGACTACTGCACATGCCACAGAAGTTGCGGGCGGAGACCGCATAAATTTTCAGTTCAGCCGCTATCAGGAAGGCAAGCGCAATCTGTTCGGTGCACCAAATAATTTCGAACCAATACGTGCGGATGTGTTGCATGGCAGTGGAATCTTTTCCCTGACCAGTCGTGCAAAATTCTCTTTCAGCTATACGCAGGATGTCTGGTCAGGTGCTACACCGATCACAACTTCTCCTTTAGCTGCCAATCCTTATCAGTCCATTTTAGGTAACTCATCTTCCGGCGCTACTGTTGTCGGTGCATCACCCCTCATTAATCCTCAAGGACTACTTTTGGACCGTGATTTAAATCCCATCATGCAGGATCCGGTCAGTGGTCAGCAATTAGGTACGGACACGCGTTCCGTATTAGTGCTTGCATCGGCTTCGCCTGAAGTACGCAATCAGGCCAATTTTAGATTGGGATACGAGTGGGATGATGCGGCAATTGACGCCAGCGCCGGTTTTTCTCTGGAAAACGACTATCGATCCAGTTTTGGCAATCTGGGTGGGCGCATGGACTTTAATCAAAAATTAACCAGCGTTAAATTCGGTGCGGGTTACACCAGCAGCAATATCAGTGCTATCCTCGATCATGATTCGGCGCCATACCTGACTAAAACAGCCTTTTCCAGGCAAATCGAAACTCGCGGTGGTTCAGAAATACTCCATGGCGAACGGCAGGACTGGGCGGCTAATCTTGGATTAAGCCAGGTGCTGACTCAGCATGCGCTCATTGATGCCAATCTCGGTTATACGCATAGCAGCGGATTTCTGGAAAACCCGTATAAAGCAATGACGGTTATTTTTGTAGATCCAGACGTTTTGAATGACGGCCTGAGTACGCCTGTTTTAGGCGATGTACGCGCTTTGCTTGAACAGCGACCCAATCAGCGTAATCAGTGGGCGTTCAGTACCAAATATATTCAGCATATTACGCCTCTGGATGCGGCGCTGCATTTGAACTACAAATTTACCACTGATGACTGGGGTATCAATACCAATACGTTCAGTGCAAACTGGATTCAACCGTTGCCTTTTGGTTGGACTATTACGCCAAGAATTCGATATTACTCACAGGATCGAGCCAATTTTTACGATCCGTTTCTGGTTTCTCAACAAAATTTCTCCAGCAGAGCATTTGATAGCCTGGGGCGTGAGATCTGGGTGAACGCATTGAATCCTGAGATGGAATTCGTGCGTGACGAGAATTTTAATCTACTCGACGGCGAAGGTAATCCGGTTGACGAGTCGATGTTGAATGTGCAGCCCAAAACAATCGCGTTTGATTCCGAAAAATTACCGGATAATTTTTCAAGTGATCACCGTCTGGCGGGCTTTGGTTCTCTCAGTGGCGGATTTACGCTGAGTAAACAATTCGCCAAAGGGATCGCGCTCGAAGCCGGGTTCGAATACTACACGCGTGCGAGTTCAATGAAACTGGGCGGTGGTGGCGGTAACAGTTTTGCGGACTTTGATTATTATGTGGCCAATGCCGCTTTGAAGCTGAACCTGGAATCGTTGCGTTTGCCTACATCAGGCGGACGTATTCACCACCATCATCATCACAATGAAAATGATAAAAGCGGCGATTTACCCGCTTTGCATCACATGCACAATCAACCGGCAGGGTTAATGTTTGGACATATGCTGGATAAAGCGGGTGAATTTATGGTGGGATACCGCTTCATGTATAGCCGATCAGCGGGAAATCTATTACATGGAACCAAGGCAGCCCATGATCAATTGATAGTCGATCAGGGTTGCAGTGATACGGCGTTATGTCGTTTCGCGCCTACTTATATGGACATGAAAATGCATATGCTTGATATTATGTATGCACCGACTAAATGGTTGAATTTGATGGTGATGCCACAGTTTATGGACATGGAAATGAATCTGCGCGAACTGGATGGCAGGCCGCCGCCGGTTCCGGACGTGCATGAACACACCGGCATTGCGGGTCATACAACCGGCATTATAGGGGATACCAATATTTCCGCTTTGATTAAACTCTATGAAATACCGGGCCACCGCATACATGCTGGTATTGGTGTGAATGCACCAACCGGAAAAACTGATTTGCAGCTTCGCCGCATTGCAAAAATTGATGGGGGTTCTATTCACTTTGGCATGCAGTTGGGCAGTGGAACCTGGGATTTCGTACCGAGCCTGACATATACCGGTGAACACAACCGCTGGTCATGGGGTGCGCAAGTCAATGGCGTTAAGCGTATGGAAAACCGAAACGAATCAGGCTATCGTCTGGGCGATATCTTTCAGGCAACAACATGGGGTGGCTTTGATTTGACCAATTGGCTGACTGCCAGTATTCGCGGTGTTTATACGATACAGGATTCAATTCACGGCGATTTCAATTCATTTAACGCACGTATTGGACCGATGGATTTTCCGGTGAATTATGGCGGACAATTTTGGAATGTCGGCTTTGGTGTGAATGCAATGATACCGGGTGGCCGTTTTTCAGGTAATCATTTTGGATTTGAATGGCTGCAACCAGTGAGCACGGATGTGAATGGCTTTCAACTGGACCGCAAGGGTGCTTTGGCGGCGTCGTGGAGTTATCGGTTTTAAATCACTAATGACGTATTATTGATTTATTTTATGCGTTTTTTCACTGTCAATACCCGAATAAGTATGATTTAGACATATCAGGTATGGCAAAGCTGAAATACAATCATGTTGACTTCAAAGCAATGGGCTCACCATGCACCATTCAGTTTTATGCCGATAGCCATAAAAAAGCCCGCAATACTTCCAGGATGGTAATGGATGATGTGTACCGGCTGGAAAAGTTTTATTCGCGTTATCGCACAGACAGTTTTCTATCTGAAATTAACCGCGTTGCAGCCATCGGAGGATGCATTACTGTAGACGATGAAACTGCCGGATTGCTTGATTACGCGGCAACTTGCTATCAACAAAGCGATGGCCTCTTTGATATAACTTCTGGTATTTTGCGAAAGATATGGGATTTTAAATCCCATCAATTGCCGACAGAGGAAGCAATCATTCGTATTAAAGAAAAAGTAGGCTGGCATCAGCTGAAGTGGGCGCGTCCTGTATTGTCTTTCGACGTGCCCGGTATGGAAATAGACTTTGGTGGTGTGGTCAAGGAGTATGCTGTAGACCGGGCTGCTGCCTTGTGTCTGCAAGCAGGTGTCCAACATGGTATCGTTAATCTGGGTGGGGATATTAAAATTGTCGGCCCACATCCGGACGGTAGTCCCTGGCGGATCGCAATCCGCCATCCGCGTCGGCCTGATTCCGTTCTAGAAACATTGTTACTTCAAGCAGGCGCGCTGGCCAGTAGCGGCGATTATGAGCGCTGCATTACACTTAACGGTATTCGTTACGGTCATGTGCTCAATCCCAAAACGGGCTGGCCCGTGCGGTATCTGGCGGCGGTCAGTGTAGTGGGGGAGCTCTGTGTTGTCGCGGGCAGCGCATCCACTATAGGCATGCTTAAGGAGTCACAGGGGCCAGCTTGGCTGAGTGATTTAGGGCTGCCGCATTTGTGGGTGGATGTAACAGGAAATGTGGGTGGATCTTTGTTGAAACCCGAATCTTGATTCGGTCTGCGATTGGCAGCGTGTCAATAATCGTCCGCGTTGTATTTGCCGCGCATAGAGTAAAGTTCAAATTGTTTATTGTGAGATTTAGCTCAAACAGGTTCAGTTACCTTGGAATTCAGAGATTTGTTATAAGGCTAAAATTTATAGCCACGATGCAATGCTACGATACCCGCCGTTAAATTGAAGTATTCCACACGTTCATAACCCACCTCTTCCATCATTTCCTTGAGTGCTTCTTGTGAAGGATGCACGCGAATAGACTCAGCCAGGTAACGATAACTTTCGGAATCATTTGCTATCATTTTTCCCATGACCGGCAAGAGTTTAAATGAGTAGGCGTCATACATGGGACGCAAGGGTTCCCATACCTTGGAGAATTCCAGTACGATAACGGTGCCACCCGGTTTTATGACGCGCAGCATTTCCTTCAGTGCGGTATCTTTATGTGTCATATTGCGCAAGCCGAAGGCAACGCTTACGCAGTTGAAGTAATTATCCGGAAACGGTAATTTTTCGGCATCGCATTGCGCCACCGGTGCCGGTGTGCCTTCGTCAATCAGGCGATCGCGACCGATGGAGAGCATGGAGTTATTAATATCGGATAGCCAGACTTCACCCGTTTTGCTGACCTGCTTTAAAAAAAGTGCACTGAGATCGCCTGTCCCGCCTGCGATGTCCAATACTTTGTCTCCGGTCTTGACGCCACTGACATCAATGGCGAAACGTTTCCATAAACGGTGTAATCCTACAGACATAAGATCATTCATCAGATTGTAGCGTTCAGCGACTGAATGAAAAACATCAGCAACCCTGCCGGCTTTTTCTGTTTCGGATACGGTATTAAAACCGAAATGTGTAGTCTTGGACATAATGCTTTAAAATAATTGAATTAGAATAAGTCGATTTTATGCGTTCTGATCAACCGCAAGTTTTGCTTTGTTGGTCGTTATGCAGCGGTGTTGGTGCAGAGCTTTCCGGTTCCCGGCTTGCCCGCGCTTCTTCCAGTCGTTGCAGATAGTTTTGCCACATTTTATCCTGATTAAGCCCGTATTTGTAGAGTAAATCCCAGGAATACAGTCCGGTGTTATGTCCGTCGCTGAAATGAAGCTGTACCGCATAGTGACCTACAGGTTCGATCTTCAGTATATTGACCATTTTTTTTCCGATTTGCAGGATTTCCTGTCCGGGGCTGTGGCCGGATACTTCTGCTGAAGGAGAGTGTACACGCAAAAATTCACAGGTAAATTGAAATGTCTTGTTATCGGAGAAAGTTATTTCTAGTATTTTGGATTTTTTGTGTAATTTTATTTCCGTGGGAACAGGTGTATTTTTTGTTAGGCCGGCCATATATGCTTTTTAATGAGTAGGTAAAATAATTTTTTTACAATGCACTGTGTTTGCAGGCAGCTGAAATGCTTCGTGCGCTGTTCTGCCACCATTCCGTCAAAGCGATCCGGTGCGAACACGGTTGGTTTTTTCTGCCTTATCGCTAGAATAAGAATTGTAACAGGCTGCTAAAGATTAGTAGATAATACTGAAGTTTGCAAATAGACCCCGTAAGAAAAACGATAAACTTAATAAGGTGTACATAAATGGCTGGCAAAATCATGATAGTCGAAGATGAACCGGCTATTCAGAAACTGATTGCCGTTAACCTTGAGCAGAATGGCTATACGCCGGTTTGTGCCATTGATGCGGAAGCAGCGATGCGATTCATCAATGAAGCTTTACCTGATCTGATTTTGCTGGACTGGATGCTGCCGAATATGACGGGTATTGAATTTGCACGTATTTTGCGTGGTGACGCGCGTACAAGGCTGATACCCATTATTATGCTGACTGCTCGTGTGGATGAAAATGATAAAGTCAGAGGACTGGAGATTGGCGCTGATGATTATGTCACCAAACCTTTTTCTCCACGTGAATTAATAGCGCGCATTAAGGCAGTGCTGCGCAGGCGTGCACCTGAAGCTTTAGATGATACAGTTGAAATTGATGGTTTAATATTCGATCCGGTGAATCATCGTGTCGCCGTGGGAAATGAACTGGTGGTATTGGGTCCTACTGAATATCGTCTGTTACATTTTTTGATGACGCATACTGAGCGAGTCTATTCTCGCAGTCAATTGCTGGATCGGGTCTGGGGTGATCATGTCTTTGTTGAAGAGAGGACGGTTGATGTTCATATCCGCAGATTACGCAAAGCGCTGGAAACAGTCGGCAAAGATAATCTGATTAAGACGGTCAGAGGGGCAGGTTATTGTTTTTCTGCAGACCTTGGGACAGTTTTGCGCAATTAAAATTTTATTACTTATTACAGGAATAAAGTGTGTTTGGTTTTTGGCAGCGACTGGGGTGGATAGTTGTTATTGCAATAATGGCATTGTTAATAGCGATGTTTGCAGGAACTTTGAGTGGATTGATTTTTTTTAGTGTCGCTTTGTTATGGTTGGTGATTCACCATACCAGACACCTGGTGGCCCTGGAACAGTGGTTGCTGGTATCAGACCATACACCGTCGAGCATACCGCCCGGTTCAGGAATATGGGACAATATTTTTGCACATCTGGCGCGGTATGTGCGCAGTCAAGACCAGAGCCAGCGGTTGATCAATCTTGAATTAAAACAGTTGCAAAGTGTAACTGCTGCCATGCCGGATGGCATTGTGATTTTAGATGAACGGGATCACATTGAGTGGTGCGATCCTGTGGCGGAAAAACATTTGGGAATTAATCTTGAACTTGACGTTGGTCAGCAGATAATCAATATGGTCAGGCAGCGCCCTTTTGTGGAATATCTGGCTTCGGGTAAATTCAATAAACCATTGATTCTGAAGCAAATGCGTCATCATCGATTGACGTTATTAATGCAGCTTGTTCCCTATGGAAATAAACAGAAGCTGCTGATTAGCCGGGATATTACAAGTTACGAAAGAATTGATGCCATGCGGCGGGATTTTATCGCGAATGTTTCTCATGAGCTGCGCACGCCATTAACTGTAATCAGCGGTTATCTCGAAATGCTGTCTGCTGAATCGGAAATTGATCTGGAAATGCAACGCCATGCTTTGACTGCAATGACCGAACAGGCTGCACGCATGCAACATCTGGTGGAAGACTTGTTAACGCTTTCGCGGTTGGAAAATACCCTTAACAAGCTCAATGAAAGCTCAGTGGATATTGCGTCCATACTGCGTGAATTGAGAACTGAAGCCGAATCATTGAGTGGCGGCAGACATACTATTCATTCAGGTATAGACAGTGAAGACCAGATCCTGGGTAGTCGGGAAGAGCTGCGCAGTGCATTCGGGAATCTGGTCAGCAATGCGATTCGCTATACACCGGAAGGCGGTGAAATCAATATTCACTGGGAAGTCAAGGATGGAAAGGGCATGTTTTACGTGCGGGATACCGGTATGGGTATTGAACCGGAACATATCCCGCGTCTGACAGAACGTTTCTACCGGGTTGATAACAGCCGGTCAAGACAAACAGGTGGAACCGGGCTTGGACTGGCAATTGTGAAACATATTCTAAACCGGCATCAGGCGCGGCTGAAGATAAATAGCGAAGTTGGCAAAGGCAGCGAATTCTGCATTCAGTTTCCGGAAAAAAGATTGATTTCAAAACAATGATAATTGCAACTGGATGGTATTGAAAAAAAAGAATCCATTTCTTCACCTGATTATTCAATTTTGGCGCATATATATGATTCGGCTGTTGCGCTTCCCGTTTTTCCATTGCTTTGCGGCGCGTTCGAACATGCCGTTAAACGGAATAAAGCACAATTTGAGTTATTAGCGGATCTGGGATGTGGGACGGGTAATTTTTTGCGCTATATTGCACGTAAAGGAATATTGGCGATTGGCGTGGACAATTTACAGGAAATGCTTGATATTGCAATTAGCAAAAAGAAAACTTTACCTATTCAATTTTTTCGGCAAGATTTACGGGAACTGAAATTGTCTAAGCCGGTTGACATGATTACCTGTCAATTTAATACATTAAACTATCTATTAAAACAGGAGGATGTAAAAAAAGTATTTGATAACTGTTATCAATCGTTAAATCCTGACGGTTATTTGTTGTTTGATTTAATTACAGGCAGCGGTGCTTGTACAATGAATCAAAAACGAAAAATACGGTATGGACAATGGATGTCTTTTTGGAATATTCAAACATACCCGGACAAGAATTTAAGCCGTGTACAGATTACCGTAAAAAAAAATCAAAAATCCAGCACACATTTTTCAGAAATACATCTGCAGCGATGGTATCCATTGGAAGTTGTTTTAACTTTGCTTAAACAAAGTGGATTTTCTCTGGTTGAAATATTTGATTTGGAAGAACTAAAGACGGCTGACAATAAAAGTTACTGGATTCAGTTTTTAGCCAGGAAATTACTTTGCTGATAAATAAGGTGGATATATGCTTAGTAATTTTGAAATTGACCAGATTATCGCGGAGGTTGATGACAGCTGTTTAATCAGTTTTAAAAATAATGGTAAGGATTGTTTTATTCTGCCAAGAGATTTAAGTCATGCTGATGAACGGAATCTAAAACAATATTCGGGATTGCTACTACTGGGAGACTTTGTGCTTGACGGAATTTTTTATCGCGTAGTCACAAAACACCAGGAAATAAGTACAAATGTGGCTGGATTAGAAGAAGCGTTTGATCCCGGTTCCGCTATTTCCCTGACTGAAAGAGAACTGCAAATTGCGACACTTGTTGCAAAAGGATTTCTGAATAAACAAATTGCTGTCAAACTTTCCCTTAGTGTATACACGGTTTCAACGCATTTGAGGCGTATTTTCGCCAAATATGGTGTGCATAATAGGACTGCACTGGCAGCTAAAATCAAAAATCTTTAAAGCTAGTATTGTTTGTTATTTTTTAAGTGATGCTGATGAATGGGTCAGATGGTCTTGCAGGGCGGTATACGGGTTTATCAATATCGGCGCAAGGCTCAAAAAGGGGAAGATATAGCAACGGATTCATGCAATTGTTCTTAAGATTTGTAAAAAAAGAAATGGTAGACAATTACACAGTTAATGGGACAGTCTCTGTGTGTGATCAACACATCATGTTCATATTTCTTGAATCTGCGTTATATCCTGCTGACAGTCAGTTCTAGATTCTACCTGTGTCGCATGTGTAACATTCCGGATTGATTATGCTCTGGCGCTTGGTTACACCGGAAAAATACATTTAACCGGTCGGTGGTAATGAATTAAGTCTGTTTTTCGTATGGACATATTGATCAGGAAATCCGCGTTTATTTAAATATTTCTGGGCAAAATGGTTATCAGAATAAAAAATATCGCGCATTATTTTTTGCAAGTTCATAAAAATCTCATATAACTCAAATTACTTTTCCTCAGTAAACCACTCAATTTTTAAACGGCCAGCTAGTTATCGCATATTCTTGTTGCTGTGCATTATTCATGTAAGATGGTTTGTTTTTGCACATAGGCATGATGAGGCGATCTTGAATAGATATGTAATGTTTGTTATTTGCTGCCTGATAATGGCATGTGGGACTGATCAACAATCGATCCCGGATTCGATTCCGGATCGATATGTCGCATTCGAAACAGACCACGGCCAGTTATACCGGAAACAAATCCAACCGCTGTTAGATAAACGATGCATTGTTTGTCATGGTTGTTATGATGCGCCTTGCCAATTAAATCTGGCATCTGCTCAGGGTGTTGATAGGGGTGCCAATACGCAAGCTGTTTATAACGGTACACGTTTGACTGCCGCTCCTTTGACGCGGTTATTTGAGGATGCGCAAACCGTGCGTGAATGGCGAGAAAAGAAATTCTTCGCAGTCTTAGATGAAAATTCAGCAGCTGATCCACTTAATGGCAGTTTGTTATATCAGATGTTGTCACTTAAGAAACAAAACCCTTTGGCCACAATTGCAGGACACAATGAAATCATTCCAGATGATGCATTTGACTTTTCATTAAATCCTAAAAATATCTGTCCGGATATGAGTGAATTTGAAAATTACGCAGCGGAACACCCAAACTGGGGAATGCCTTATGGTCTACCAGAATTGGCGTCATCTGAACTTGACGTTTTGAAACACTGGCTGCAAGCTGGCGCGCCATTAACTGATTTACCGGAACTGGACGCCGTTTATCAGCAACAGATTGCTGTCTGGGAAGAATTCTTAAACGGTGACTCGATTAAAGAGCGCTTGGTAGCACGCTATATTTACGAGCATTTGTTTCTGGGGCACTTATATTTTGAAGTGTTGGAAAATAACAATAGCGAGGTTCAAGCTTATTTTAATATTGTACGTTCCCGCACGCCACCCGGACAGGCGATCAAGATTATCAGTACCCGCAGACCCTATGATGATCCGCAGGTCGACAGAGTCTACTATCGTTTGCAGCGCATACAAAATAGTATTGTTGCTAAAAAGCATTTGCCCTACGCGTTAAATGAGGAGCGTTTGCTGCGCTTCAAGGCTCTATTTCTTGAAACACCTTACCGAGTAAAAGAACTTGCCGGGTATATACCGAAACAGGCTTCCAATCCTTTTGAAACCTTTGCAGAAATTCCTGTTAGTGTGCGTTATCGCTTCATGCTCGAGCATGCTAAATTCACGATAAACGGTTTTATTAAAGGCGCCGTTTGTCGCGGACAAGTTGCATTGAATGTTATTAACGATCATTTCTGGGTATTTTTTGTCAATCCCGATCTAGATGCACTGGCTGAAATTGATCGTTTTTTAAGTACGCACAGCGAACAACTGAATATTCCATCCGAACAGGAAAGCAACGCCAGTATTTTAAGTCACTGGACCGAATATTCCACATTGCAGAAGTCTTACCTGAAAGAAAAAAGCGATGCGCTCAATAAAAAATTAAAAGATGGTTTCGGTTTGAATTTGGACTGGATTTGGGATGGTGATGGTCATAACCAGAATGCTACATTGACGGTTTTCAGGCATTTTGACAGTGCCAGCGTCATTAAAGGCCTGGTCGGTCAGCCACCCAAGACAGCATGGTTGATCGATTACCCGATTCTCGAGCGTATACATTATCTGCTGGTCGCCGGTTATGATGTATACGGTAATATCGGGCACCAGCTGTCAACACGTCTCTATATGGATTTTCTTCGCATGGAAAGTGAATTTAATTTTCTCGCCTTGCTGCCTGGAGAAGCACGCACTTTGTTACGTGAACACTGGTATCGAGGTGCCAGTAATGCGGTGAAGAATTATGTTTACGGTTATGCTTATTTGGACATTGAACCGGACATTACATATCCGAAAGATAAGCCCGCCAAGGAATATTTATTTGAAGAGCTGCAACAAAGGTTGTTCAGAATTTTATCTGAACGCTATCATTTGGAACAAGCATCTGTGCCAGAGGCGCATCGACGGTCATTAAAGCAATTACATGCTGTTCGGGGAACGTCGGCCAGTTTGTTGCCGGAAATGGGACTGTTAATGGTGCGTGACAGGCAACAAGGTGACAAGGTTTATACTGTCATACGTAATAGTGCACATACGCACATAGCCAGTATGCTGATGGAACAATCCAATCGCGTGCCAAAAGAGGATTATGTGACAGTAATACCGGGATTTGTGGGTGCTTATCCGGATGCTTTGTGGCAGGTTGAATCCGAGTTATTAGAGGATTTTGTTACGAAGCTTGTTAATCTTAAAAAAGAAAACGATTATCAACAGTTAATGCATCAGTTTGGCATCAGACGTTCTCATAACGAATTCTGGCAGTTCAGTGACTACCTGCATCAGATTTTTCAGCAACATAATCCAATTGAATATGGTGTGCTGGATTATAATCGCATTGAGAATCGTTAATTAAAATCATTTTTTAACAACGCGCCATATAAAAACATGGACACATTGTCCCCTTTTGCGTATCGAATAAAAAAACTCGAACTATTAAATTCTGAGGATTTTGTGTTTGCTGAAAATCTGATCAAGAATGTGGACATTCGTGATTCAGGCATGGTCATCATTGAAGCGGGCCTTTTACAAGAGAGTATATTCTTTGTACAAGAAGGTTGGGCCGTCAGGTATAAAACACTGGAAGACGGCAATCGACAAATTGTAAATTTTGTTTTACCGGGAGACATCATCGGTATGTTTTCTCCCATTTTTCAGCATTCCGAACATACTGTTGAATCCATCAGTCCTATGAAACTGGGTAGTTTTCCTGCGAGTCAGTTGATTGAGATTTTCCGTGATGCGCCACGATTGGCGCTTGCGCTGGCCTGGATGGCCGGACAGGATGAGCGCATTCTTGAAGAACAGATTGTCAGGATTGGTCGTAGAAGATCTGCCAAGCGTATGGCGCATTTGTTCATCGAATTGTACCGAAGGTTGCGACTATGCGGCTATACGCGTGAGCAGGCTATTATTCTGCCGGTCAATCAACTACTTTTGAGCGATGCATTAGGGCTGAGTCATATCCATACTCACCGGGTTTTTCGTGAGTTGGAGAACCATCAGTTAATTGAACGATTTCCCGGACGTATAGTTTTACAGAACCTTGCTGTATTGGCTTCAATGGCTGACTTCGATGAAAGCTATCTTGAACCCATTTCATTTGCAAAAACATCGTTTGCGTTATAGAGGACTATACTAGTAACCGTTTAAGTCATTTTTTTAAACGGCTTTATCAATTGTTAATGCATTAAATTCAAATGGGCGTATGCTTTATTAGACGATATGCTTGTGTTTTAAAAGCAATCATTTTTCAACTTGATTTAAGGAAGGATAAACAATGACTGATAAAGAAGCTTACTTACAAAAAATGCAGGCAAAACTGGATGAATGGGATGCTGATATTAATGCGCTGAAAGCGAAAATGTCGGGGGCCAGTGCTGATGCAAAGATCGAATTAAACAAACAAGTAGAAAGCCTTGAATCCGAGCGCAATGAAATGAAGCAAAAGTATGAAGAGTTGAAAAGTGCCAGCGGAGATGCATGGAAGGATATGCGCGATGGCATGGAAGCAGCTTGGAGTCGTGTAGCAGATTCTTTTAAAAAGGCGAGTGATCGTTTCAAATAAGCATCATTTTTTGAAACAAACAAGGTTGTGTATAGAAGCGATTATATTGTTTTGTTGCACAGAAATATTTTTATCAGAGAGGTTGACATGAAAAAAATATTCATTATCCCAATGATCCTGCTGCTGAGTTTGTCATTTCAGGTAAATGGAACAGAAACAATGCATGAAACCATGCAGGATATCGAAAATGACGCTCGGCGCGAAGCTAATCAAAAAATGAATCGGCTGGAAGAAGCGGCCTGTATGAAAAGTGAAACTGAGTGTTTGAAACAGGAAGCAAAAAATCGTTTGCAGGAATCAACTGACGCAGTTGTAGATAAATATGATGAAATGAAGAATGTTATCGATGATTAGTGCTCCTTTAACTTAGCCTAAATATTTCACCACTTGTAAGTAAGGAATTGAACACAAATATAATTTGTTTTCAATTCCCCAAAGAACATTAGGCATAAGGGTTACAAGCCGAAATTTATCGTTCCGGTGCAATATTCAGGTCAGTTGGGATGAATCGAATTAACCGTGCAATTCATTCATCAGTTGATGGCGCGGTTACGCTTATAAGGAGAAAAAGGTATGTTTAACTGGGCTGTTGTATTTCTCATTATTGCAATCATCGCCGGTGTACTTGGGTTCGGAGGCATTGCTGGTACTGCCGTAGAATTGGCAAAAATAGCTTTTTTTATTGGATTGTTACTGGCGCTAGTGTTTTGGTTGTCAGGCAGAAGAGGGCCGCCCCGATAAAAATCTGTTCATTTATCAAATACTGTTGTTGTCAAAGTAATCATTCTGTTATAAGTTATTTGATACCAAGAATCAAGCTTGAGTTGTGAGCGTAAAACGAAAGACCGCGCGCCTGAAAACGCACACTAGTTCACTTCGGTTTTTTCAGGCCGCGGAACATCTTTTTTGTCGACATTCTGATCGCTCATTTTGGCTTCAGCCCAGGATAAATCATCAGTGTCTGCATTCAGTCCATTATGCTCGTTATCATTGTCAGCTTTTAGTATGAGCTCAGTAAACAGTGCAAAGTGATCCGAACCGAAGCTTCTGAGTTTTTTTATATTGTGAACCGTAAAGTGTTTGCTATGGAACAGATGGTCTAACGGCCAACGTATAAACCAGTAATTTGCATGAAAGGTATTAAACATACCTCGCCCCACTCTTGGATCAAATAATCCGCTTGTTTTTCTAAATAATCGTGTTGTTTCCGACCAGGCTACATCATTTAAATCCCCGGTTACGATAACGGGAACGTTGGTTTCGGCCACACTTTTGGCTATTATAATTAATGCCGCATCGCGTTCGGACGATTCTTCATTTTCAGTAGGGCTCGGTGGTGCCGGGTGTAAAAAATGAATACGGATTTTATGCCCGGATGGTAAAAGTGCAAGTGTATGCATAGATGGTTTGTCCTGTTCCACCAGATATGCGATCTGACTGTTCATCAGTGGAATTTTGGAATAGACATGCATGCCGTAAAAGTTATCCAGTGGGCATTTGATCGTGAAGGAATACTTTGTTTCCAGACTATCCAGTTGTGCTTGCCACCATATATCTGATTCCAGCGTTACCAGAATATCCGGTTGATATTCATGAACCAGCGCAACTAATCCTTTTGCGTTCCGGTTGGACATTAAGACATTGGCGGTAATAATTTTTATCCGGTTTTTATAATCAACAGTGTCTGCAGCCTTCACTTCCACTGGGAATAATCGCGTATAAGGCACAATCCACCAGGCCTGGTAGCTAAGACACAGCAATGCAATCGCAACAAGTATCCATGTTAGTGGCAATGATAAATCCAGTAATACTAATTCCAGGAGAAATGCCGTCAGAATAATCAGGAACAGCTGTAACCGGGGAAAGTCCAGGGAACGTATCCACCATACTTCATAACGGCAGATTGGCAACATAGTCAGAGCAACCAATATTAACGTTATTATGAGAAATGTGGCTGACATGAAGTCAAGGTGCATTCAATCATTCCTGCGAAGCATTTTTGCCGAGCAAATTCTCAGTATCGCCATGCTCGTGTTCTTCCACCACTTTCTTTTCGATCGTGTTGTCTGTACTGATATCAATCGTTGCATGGGTGATTATCCGTGGCTGTTTATGCGCAGGGTAAACGCGTTCCTGGTCGGCGTTGTTTTTTTGCTTTAAGTCGATACCTGTTTCGTTTCCTATCTTGATCTGATAAATTGGCTCGGGCATGACAATATTTGCCTGGTCAAAAGCCAGTTTTATCTGCCGGATGGTTTCGCTGCGAACTTTCAGAAAATCAAATTTGTCTTGATCAGTCCAGGCATATATTCGTAGTACGATGCTTGAATTACCCAGTTCTTCTATAATAACCATTGGTTTCGGTTCAGCCAGCACACCTTCTATTGAACCCAGAGTCTGCAGGGCCAGCGATTGTGCTATTTGTAAATCCTGATTTGCGTCAATGCCTGCGTCAAACTGAAAACGCCGCTCAGCATTGCGTGTATAGTTGATGATGACAGCTTTAAATACGATTGAGTTGGGAATACGTATATGATTGCCATCTGGAGAGAGTAAAATGGTTGCACGCGTGGTCAAACGGACAACATTACCTTCATTACCGTCAATGTTTACAAGATCATTGACTTCAAATGGATTACGCAGGCTTAATAAAATACTGGTGATGTAATTTTCAACCGTATCCCTGACTGCAAAACCGACCGCAAGACCTATAATACCGGCGGCTCCCAGTACTGAGCCTATCAAAGCGGTGAGGTCCAGTAAGGATAGTGCAATCACCAGTCCCAGTAAGATAAATAAAAGACGTGTAATTTGCCCCAATAGGCTTGCTATAAAATAATTTGGCGCGATTCTGCGATAAAGGCTTTGACGGCGCGATAACCAGCGGCCAAAAATCACGGTGAGTGTGAACGCGATGATCGCCAGTAAAAAAAGAGGAAAACCTGTAACCAGTGCTTTTGCAGTTTTTACAAGTTTCTGCCATGTTGTTTCCAGACGTTCTTGCACATCATGGGTAATAACCAGTTCACTTTCTACTTCAACCACACCCTCAACCTGCTGGGAAAGTTGTATGGCTTTTTTTTCTGCTGGAGCAGAATTCACTTCGCCCTGTAACGTTACAATGCCATTGCTAGTCAGTATCTTTATATTTTTCAAATTATCCATTTCAGAAAAAATTTTCTGCAGACGTTCTTGGATTTTTTTATCGTCCTGGACAGAACTGTTGACGTCAATGACCTTGTCGGCACCAGGTGTCGTTTGTGATTCTGTATCGCCCGCTATCAAGTCTGTCAGTTGATCTGCATATGACGGACTAACAACGAGTGTCATCCAAAGTACGAATGCAGTGAACGATTTTCGCATGGTAGTTACCTTTCTATCTTTCATTCTTGTTAATTATTGCTTTATTGAAAAATAGCTTCAAAATCAAATCGCGGATTGATTCGTGTCAGGAAATATTTTCTGGCCTTGTTCAAAAATTGCCTGACATTTTTCAAAACGCTCGATTATTTCATTTTTATCTGATGTGCTTTGAAAACTCTCTTTTGATGCTTCCAGTATTAATTCTGCGTGATGAAATAATGCCTGAGAATACTGGGAATTTTTACTGACTTGAAGGATTCGGGAAATCGTTTCAAGTAGATGAATCATTACCATTTCATTACCTCTGGCATTTTGCCTCAGAGGATGAAACATCGTATCTGCAGCGTCTGCAAAACCAAATTCATGTTTTTTTATCCGTATAATGCCGTTCTGGTCTTCCAGATAATCACAGGGAAAACGTTTATTGGTCATGCGCCCAAGTGAAGAACTGAGCCAGTCGATACAAGAAATTGCCGTCAACGAATCATTAATGCCGGGTGACAATGCGCGTAACGCAATCTGTAATAACTGCATGATTGCAAACTCAATATCACTAAACGGCGTTCTTTTTCGACCTAACGATATATTTTCTCGCAGCGTGTCTGGGTAGCTCTCACTGATATCCTCACTATCATATATTCGCATCATCGGTGCGCTTTCAATAACAAAATGGCCTGGACGTAACAGCAATTCAATATGCTGGTTTTCTTCTTCGGCAATTTTATTGAGCTTGAGCAGATCTATAAATTCAACGTAGCCACTGGTGGCAGCATAAACTGTCTCCACAGGCAGTGCATGTGTAGCGATATCCCATTTTTGTTTGGCAGACTGGATGGTCTGCCGATCATCCAAATCAAGTAAGGTTTTTTCGATAGCCTGATTAAGTTCTTGTCCTATCAGTGAAATAATCTGATCGGCTTGTATCGTTGTTGATATATAGTGGATAAAATAGATCAAACCGATGACTGCCAATACAGTCAGTAATAAACTGCCAATAACGGAAATAATAGGTACTTGCTGTGTGGAGTCTGGATGTGTGTCAATAAAAGAGAGTAAGGTGAGACCATATAAAAAACTTCCGATCAGTATTCCCAATACGATTTTATTTTTGTTGTCCCGTAAAAAGTTGTGCAGGATTTTTGATCCGAACTGATTCGCCGCCAGTGTAAGTGCGACGACTGAAATTGAAAAGACAACGCCGGTTAACGATATGATAGCGCCTGTTGTCACGACGAGTACTTGTCGAATGCCAGTGGTTCCAATCTGAAATATGCCTGTCCACGACCAACTGTGTACATTAACAAGTTGATCAAGGCTTAAAAGACCAATAGCGGTAATAACGAGACCTGTTGCAATGATTGTCGGTACAAACCAAATCGTCGTAAGCAGTTTCTCCCAGAATAATCTGATCATAGTGCGTTAGTTATTTGCATGATTCTGTTAGATTTGCAGTTTATGGTTAATTAGATTGAGACCTAAACATTTTAGTGTCGCGCCTAATCAACAGGCGCGAGAACTGAAAATGATTGCGGTCAAATTGATGCAAGTGTAGTTATTAAGCAGTTTGTTAAGACTGATTATATCTGATTACTATCAACAGATAGTGGTATCGTACTTTGATTTAATGCTTAGACTTTAGTTTAGTCAAGCATAGTTTCTTCTGATTGTGTTAAGTTGCACGGGTCTGCGAACTATTGATGGTGGATGATGACGCCCAATACCAGTGCTCTGATATTAGCTGTGCTTGCCACCATTCAGTGCAAAAACATTCGTAAAGAAAATCTGTGCGGAGCAAAGCGTATAGGTACTTCATCAATTTAGAAATAAGTTCAGTTAATTTTTCAGCGTTACATGATGTGTTGCCGATTTCTAGCCGGTCAGAAGCTTTGTCTGAAGTATTTTGTCCTTTGCTACTACTTTGCGCCGCTCACTTTGATAACCCTTCTCACTGGCTTGTAGGTTGATAGCGAGCTGGTTGAGAGCGAATGAGGTGAAAAGGGGATAATGGAAAGAGAGCCGGATGCCACCGGTTTTCAACCGGCGGCATATTTGTGCAGGTTATTGATTAGAAAATCTTGGTTAAATCTAGAACAGTACCGATTGGTGTATCACAATTGTCATTGTCGTTTGACGAATCGTCATCATTATCGCTGCACGAAATTATTGTCGCTGCTCCCGTAAAATTGTCGTCATTAAATGTTGCGTCGATTACAAGATGAATGGTTCCGAAAATTGAGCTTAAACGGACATTGTTGCCGTTGCGTGCACCTTGAAGCGCTTCCCAGGTTGAATCAAACGGGGAAGGTTCCAGAATAACTGCGATCATTAAGCCATTATTTTCATGAATTGAGGCAAAACCAGCCACATCGCCGTTATAATTGAATGCATATATGCCGTCAAATGGCCCGGCGGCATGTACTGTGGTGGTTGAGGATAAAAAGACGAGTGCTGCAATTATGCGTTTCATTGTTGTTTCCCCTGTTGCGTGGATAGAACAAAAATCCTAGCACATGTAGTCGCTCGCTGAGAGAGAATCGAATTATTCCGGGATTAAAAAATCAAGGTGCTTTGGTTACAAAAAAAGTTGTTTGTTACAATTTGAAAGAATTGTCAGTGAAATATGAAACGAACAGGTCGTACGTCGAGTTCGCCTAAAGAAGGAGTCGCAATGTGCGACTGACTATGGGTAAAGGGTGCTTGCTGGCAGTTTATCTCAAGCAAGTTCAATCCATACTGGTTGATGGTCGGATGCCTGCGTGATTGAATCGGTGCCGTAAGACCTGAGGCGTCTTTTCAATCCTTCAGTGATAAAAATATAATCGAAACATTCCGGTTGATCAACAAAGTCTACCGGATGGATACCAACGGTCGGGGCATGTGGTTCGTACGGATATAACAGTGTGCGTGCATCATGGAGGGCCGGAATGCCGCTATCAAACGGTGCGAGTATCTGCGAGCGTTCGCATGCTGTGGCGGGAAAATTCAGATCCCCACACAATATGGCCTCAGCAGGTCGTGGAAAAGTTTCAAAAGGTCCGCTTTGTTTTACAGTTTGCATTGAATGCTGCGACATGCGGCAGGCTTCTGCATGCAGATGACGGATAGTTTCAATTTGCAATGCGCGCTGCTGCCGGGAGTAGTATTCAAGATGCGTTGTCATTATCCGTATCGGCACGAAATCATCAGAGATTATTACAGCCTCTACCAGAGAACGTTGCATACTGGGTGTGGCTGGCTCTGCAGCCCATGGCAAGAGATGGCGCCAGATTTGTCCTACGGGCAGCCGGGAAAAAACTGCGTTGCCAAAGTGGCTGCGAGTGTGGTTATCATGCCTGTTTGGAACATCAGTTGCCGGGCTGTAAATTGCCGTATAGCCGGGCAGTCCGGCCGAAAGTATTTTAAACTGGTCTTCACCTTCACTGCCTGGCAGGCCGGGAAAATTGATCGCGACTTCCTGCAGACAAATAATATCAAAATCACCCAGTTGTTGAATGGTCGTGAGAATTCGTGCAAGGTCAACCTTGCCATCCATGCCACGCCCCCATTGAATGTTCCAGCTTAATAATTTCATGATTACTTTTTTGCTTGTCTAACAGTTCATTACCAAGAGGGACGTGAGTGATTGATGGGTATTACTGGCAGGTGCTTATTTTTTTCCAAAAACACAGCATGTATAAGTTGCGCGCCTAGAAAATACGGCTTGCAAAATGCTCGAAATAGTATTGGTCAATTTCGTTACGTGTGAACTGGTGATTTTGCCCGCCACGCTGCGCAATTTTCAATGCGCCCATCAATGATCCAAGTTGTCCGGCTGTCTGCCAGTCCATGTCATTGACAATACCATAGAGCAATCCCGCGCGATATGCATCACCACACCCGGTAGGGTCGACTATTTCTGCAGGTTTGACGCTGGGAATTTTGATTTGCTTGTTATCGGCATAAATGATTGAACCTTCTCCACCCAAAGTAACGATAAGCGCTTTGATCCTATCCGCTATGGCTTCCATGGTGAGTCCGGTACGTTCTTGCAGCAGCTGGCCCTCGTAGTCATTCACCGCGACATAATCCGCTTTGTTAATAAAATCGGTCAGTTCCTCACCATTATACATAGGCAATCCCTGGCCAGGGTCGAATATAAACGGGATACCGGCTTTATGAAATTCGTTGGCATGTTGTATCATGCCATCACGGCCATCCGGTGCAATAATACCGAGTTTGATCTCTGCGGCATCATTAACGGAATTGAGATGCGAAAAGTTCATGGCGCCCGGATGAAAAGCTGTAATCTGGTTGTCGTCCAGGTCGGTGGTAATAAACGCCTGTGCGGTGAAGGTATCTTTTACATGAAAAATGCAAGACTGATCCAGGTTCAGTTGACTAAAACGCTCAGAGTAGGGCTGAATATCATCGCCTACCGTGGCCATCATGATCGGTTCACCGCCCAGCATTTTCAAGTTATAGGCAATATTTCCCGCGCAGCCACCGAATTCCCGACGCATTTCCGGTACCAGAAATGCAACATTCAGTACATGAATTTTTTCGGGAAGAATATGGTTTTTGAAGTGGTCAGGAAAGACCATGATGTTATCGTAGGCGATAGAGCCGCAGATCAATGTACGCATAGTTTTTTAATTTAGAGAATGATTAGAAGATGATTGGCTTGCACATCAGAATTGCCAAAATTTCGTAACTGAGTGTCAAGCAAATTGAAAGGATGCCTGTGTTATTGTTTTCCCTTGCGCATCTGAAGCGCAAGGGAAAAAATAAATTGAGTTTACATTTAATATGTGTAACGCGTATGCGTTTTTGTAGATATTGTGTAAAGAAGTCTAAGCGTCAGGTTTCCAGCAAAGATCCAGTTCGCGCGCAGCTTTAACGTCGTCTAGCTTACGCAATGGCATAGTGTGGGGTGCATTCTTGACCATATCGGGCTGTTCCTTTATTTCGGTCAGAATTTCTTTCATGGCGGTTACAAATGCATCCAGTGTTTGTTTGGATTCGGTTTCCGCTGGTTCGATTAACAAGCATTCGGGTACCAGCATCGGGAAGTACGTTGTCGGTGCATGGAAGCCCTTATCCAAAAGACGTTTGGCAAGGTTCATGGCTGTTATTCCGGTTTTATCCTTTATGTCTTTTAGCGTTACGATAAATTCATGACTCGCGCGCCGCGTCGGATACGCAATTTCGAATCCGGCTTTTTTGAGTTCAGCCATTAAATAATTAGCGTTCAGTGTTGCAAATTCAGCGATCCGATGCATGCCGTCTTTACCTAGCAGACGTACATAGATATAAGCACGTAGAAGTACGCCGGCATTACCCATATGCGCAGAAAGCCGGCCAATTGATTGTGGTCTTTCTTTTTCGTTTACCCAACGGTATTTGCCGTCTTCCTGAGTTACAAAGGGTACCGGTAAAAATGGAAGCAAACGCTTGGCGACACCGACCGGTGCGGAACCCGGCCCACCGCCGCCATGCGGTGTCGAAAAAGTTTTATGCAGATTGATATGTATCACATCGAAGCCCATATCGCCTGGTTTAACTTTACCCAACACAGCATTCAAATTGGCGCCATCGTAGTACAGCAAGCCACCGGCCTGATGAACGACGCGGCTCATTTCGGTTACGTTTTCTTCAAAAACACCGAGTGTGGAAGGATTGGTCAGCATTAAGCCTGCGGTTTGCGGGCCGACAGCCGCTTTCAAAGCATCCAGATCGACATTACCCTCTTTGTCAGTGGCAATTTCAACAACTTTAAAACCGCACATGACAGCGGTAGCCGGATTAGTGCCATGCGCTGCATCGGGTACAATAATTTCCGTACGTGCAAAATCACCACGTGATTCATGGTAAGCGCGAATCATCATGACCCCGATCAGCTCACCCTGAGCGCCCGCCATGGGTGTCAGACTAACTCCTGCCATGCCTGTAATATTTTTCAGGATTTCCTGTAAGTCATACATGCAGGCGAGAAATCCCTGCCCGGTGTCCTCAGGCGCTAAGGGATGTCTAGCCAGATTTTGAGGCAGCATGGCGAGTGAATTACACGCACGCGGGTTGTACTTCATGGTACAAGAACCGAGTGGGTAGAATTCGGTATCAATGGAAAAATTCTTTTGCGATAGCCGCGTGTAGTGGCGAACCGTGTCCATTTCGGAGACTTCTGGTAACAGCGGTTGTTTCTTGCGCAACAGATGGTCTGGAATGCCATCCACACTTGCAGTTGTTGTCGGCGCCTGGGAATAATTACGACGCCCGGGGCGCGCATGTTCAAATATCAGCATGGTCAGGGTTGTTATAGATGTATTGGATGTGTGTTAAGAGTTATTTCAATGCAGCCAGTGCGGCTTCGTAATTAGGCTCGTCTGCGATTTCGGATACAAGCTCTGCATGCACGATTGTATCTGACTCATCCAGAACGATAACTGCACGTGCTGTGATACCGGCAAAAGGGCCTTCTGCAATGGCAACACCATAATCCTTCATAAAGTTTGTTCCGCGCATGGTGGAAAGTGTAACTACTTTATCCAGATTTTCGGCGTCGCAAAAACGGCTCATTGCGAATGGTAAATCAGCCGCAATAATAAGGACGGCCGTGTTATCCATGTTACTGGCTTGTTCATTGAATTTACGGGTGGATAGGGCACATACCGGTGTATCAAGGCTAGGAACAATATTCAGCACTTTTTTCTTACCGGCAAAATTTTCGAGTGTGACATCGGCTAAATCACGGTTCACAAGTGAAAATGCAGGTGCTTTTTGACCAACTTTGGGAAAAGCACCGTCGATACGAATTGGATTGCCTAAATGAGTGACCATATTTTTTCCTTAATAATTAATAGCTTTTAAAAAAATAATTCGATGTGGTGCATGTGGCTGCGGCTGTCTTCGATTAGTTAGTCAAATGCCTGTTCAAATTGTTCGGCAAAAGCCTGAATATCAGCGGCAGTTTTTGTCTCTGTGGCGCAGACTAATAATGTGTTTTCCAAGTCTGGGTAAAATTCTTGCAGATTCAGTCCAGCCAATATTTTTTTGTTTTTAAGTTTGTCCAGAATGGCGCCAACAGGCTTTGATAATTTGAGGGCAGCTTCATGAAAGATCGGGCCACTGAACACTCTATCAACACCAGAAACTTTTTCAAGTTTTTGAACTAATTCCATCGTATTGGCATGTGAATGTTCAGCTACCCGGCGCAACCCCTCGGGGCCCAGCAAAGACATATAAATAGTAGCGGCGGTAACCATTAAACCCTGGTTGGTACAGATGTTGGATGTCGCCTTGGATCTGCGGATATGCTGCTCACGGGCCTGTAGTGTTAACACATAGCCGGTTTTTCCATCCAGATCATTTGTGCGGCCGATGATTCTACCGGGGATCTGGCGGATTAAGCTATTTTTGCAGGCCATGAAGCCAAAATAAGGACCGCCACTGGATAATGGTATTCCCAAGGGTTGTCCCTCACCGACTGCAATATCAGCGCCTTTGTTACCCCATTCGCCGGGTGGTGTTAATAAAGCCAGCGCTGTTGGATTTACAACGCCGATGGCCAAAGCGTTTTTACTGTGCGCCCAATCGGTGAGCGCGTCGACTTGCTCCAGAACGCCGAAAAAATTGGGTTGAGGTATAACCAATGCTGCAAAATCTTCCTTACCGAATTCTTCCAGTGTATCGGGTAAGACCTGGCCGGATTTTGTACAGAAAGGCAGTTCGATAATGTCGATTTTCTGATTACTGACAATTGCGCGTACTACTTTCCGATAGACTGGATGAACGGTTTGCGGGATTAAAATGCGGCGGGATGTTCTGTGAGAACGTACGGCCATCAACGCAGCCTCGGCCAGCGCAGTGGCGCCGTCATACATACTGGCATTGGAAACGTCCATGCCGGTCAGTGACGCCATCATTGTCTGATATTCATAAAGCAATTGCAGTGTGCCCTGACTGGCTTCCGCCTGATAAGGCGTGTATGAAGAATAAAACTCACCCCGTGTTGTGATTTGCCAGACTGCAGCAGGAATATGGTGCTCGTATGCGCCTGCGCCAATAAAATTCTGGTATAAGCCATCCTGATTAGCACGTTCCATCATGAGCCGGGTGATTTCCATTTCGCTCAATCCGGGTGGAACTTCTGTTAACTGGCCACTTTTTAAATCGGTTGGGATTTCATCAAAAAGTGTTTCAATCGACTCTGCGCCAATGCTGTCAAGCATTTCGGCAATATCTTCTTTTGTGTGTGGGATAAACGGCATGATTAATTATGAAAAAATCTAATGAATATCAATATAAAAATAAACAACCAGTTGCTTGCTGTTCGCACTGTATGATGGTAATCAAGTCCTAGTGATCTTCGTTATCCAGCACTTCTTGATAGCCTGCAGCGTCCAGTAGTCCATCTAATTCAGCAGGGTTGCTCGGCTTTAATTTGAATAACCAAGCGCCAAAGGCATCCTGATTAATGTTTTCAGGATTATCAACAAGCGGCGTGTTGATTTCAACAACTTCACCGGAGATCGGTGAGTAGACGTCTGCAGCTGCTTTGACGGACTCGGCGACAGCACATTCCTGTTTTTGTGTAAAGGTATCCCCAACTTGGGGTAATTCAACAAATACCATATCACCCAGCAATTCCTGGGCATGATGGGTAATGCCTATGCTGACAGTGCCGTCTGCTTCGGATTTAACCCATTCATGTGATTTAGTATATTTCAGATCTGATGGAATGCTCATATTTTTACTCCAGAAATAATATTGATTGACGATGCCGAATTAAATCAGAACTTTTCCGTTCCGTACAAATGGGTATTTTACCACTTTGACGCGTAATTTCTTATCTCTGACTAAAACATGTACGTCATCATCGGGAGAAATTTCAGCGGGTATGCGTGCCAGGGCGATCGATTGATTGATGGTCGGTGAAAAACCGCCGCTGGTAATTTCACCTTCCAGTTCGCTGCCATTGTGTTGCGCAACAACTTTTTGATGACTTCTCAGCACGCCACGATCCAGTAAAACCAGGCCGACCAGTTGCTGCGTTACTTTTGCGTCCAGGAGTGCTTGTTTTCCGATAAAGTCGCGTTCGCTTTTTAGGTCGACTGTCCAGCCAAGCCCTGATTCCAGTGGTGTTTTGGTTTCATCCATGTCCTGGCCGTACAAATTCATGCCGGCTTCTAGGCGCAACGTATCACGCGCACCAAGCCCGGCTGGAGCTACTCCGGCTGCATATAACGCTTTCCAGAATGCGGGCGCTTCGTCGGCGGGTACAATAATTTCAAAACCATCTTCACCTGTATAACCGGTGCGAGCGATAAAAAATTGATTGTGTGTGGTGGATTGAAATAATTTGAGCTCTTCTGTTGCAGCTTGAGAATCTGGGATGACCTGCCATAATTTCGCGCGGGCATTGGGTCCTTGTACTGCGATCATGGCCAGATCGCGGCGGGGAGTAATTTCTAAGGCGGTTGCAAGGGCGTCACGTTGTTTAAGAATCCATTCAACATCCTTGTCGGCGGTGCCTGCATTCACAACAACACGAAACCATGATTCGGATAAAAAGTAGACGATAAGATCATCAATGATGCCGCCTTGTGGCGTCAGCATGCAGGTATACAAAGCTTTGCCAGGGATGGTGAGCTTGTCAACATTATTGGCGACAAGCTGGCGTAAAAAGCCGCGTGCGTTATCGCCTTTAATATCGACAGGTAGCATATGCGAGACATCGAACATGCCGGCATCCTGGCGGACTTTATGATGTTCTTCAAGCTGTGAACCATAATGTAATGGCATATCCCAGCCACCGAAATCTACCATCTTGGCATTCATTTCACGGTGAGCTTGATTAAGGGGTGTTTTTTTCAGCACGGTTTTCTCCCGTTAATAAAAAATAAGTCATCATATCCATGATGTTCTTAATAATTTCACCCCTCTGTCCTTTTACCTGAGAGATTTACGGAAAAACCGCGTGCCCCTTCGGTGGTCAAGTTAAACCTTGACACTCTCCAGATTGCCTGTTTCAAGCGGTTTTTAGGGAATTGTCGTGACTACCATGCCTGAGCGGTTCCGGGGGGGTTACGCCTTCGGCGGCGCTATGATTGTGCAATTGCATTAGCGCGCTCTCCTGCTTGAACATATGTTGGCTGTGCGCGCACTATACCCTAGCAGTAGTGGTTAAGACAAGACTTAAGATGATTTTTTCATGCTTTTTTTTTGAATATTTATACTCTATATTTTTAATTTAATCTATTGATAGATAGTATGAAGCGGTTGGTTCGGAACCTTGTAAAGGAAGGGTGAGTACAATTCTTACAGCTTCGTAGAAAGAAATGGCAATTGTCTTGCAGTTTTTTATAGAAAATAGAAAGGATCGACCGCCGTTTTGAAAAGTTTTCAGACGAATTTAAAAAAACACAGGTGGTGTCGAAAAAAGTATTTGCGGTTATTTGGCTGAAAAAATAGAGATCGTTTTTATGAAAATCTTGACAGTATTGTATCAGATGGAGTCTACTTGTAATCCATGAACCTAGAAATGCTGGATGCAGCGTTCACAAATCGTTTCGTTACAGGAAGGGCGCGGCGTGCGAACAATGTCGGTCGTCCTTGGCGAATCTGTTACGTGGTGATGAAACATACTCTGATCACACGCGACTGGTTAGCTATTTAAACGATATTGGTTGCGTTAGACTTTTTGACGAAGGTTGTATTGTCTTTTGCTGGCGATACCTGACTTGCCAGTATCGTTGGAAAGCAAATTGAACACAGCATTCCCTATGTTGATGGAGTACTGGCAAAGTCAAAGAGAAAATCTGTCAGTTATTATGGATAAAATGATTAATGATCTTTGTCGGGACTTGTTGATTGTCAGGTTGTAGTTGAAGGAACATTAGTCGCCCCAGCACGAAAAAGCTTTCAAAGCTTGTTTGGCATAAAGAAAAACAGTTTTCAACTAGTTAAGAAGGACTGAATCATATGCAATCTCAAAATATATTAGTCACTACCGATTTTTCAACTGTTTCATTTGCTGCTTTAACTTACGCTGCAAAAATGCAAGTAAATCAGATTACGCTGTTGAGTATTGTGCAATCTGGAGACGTGCCGCCTGATTTATTAAAACAAATGCCCAATCCCAATGCTGTTCAGGAATATCGGGCGGATGTGCTGAAGCAAACGAAAGCTAAGCTTGATTCAATCGCTGCACAATATTTTACCGGTAAGCAAGTACAAACTGATGTAATTGTCTGCAATGAGGATGTCGCGTCTGAAATATGTAAATACGCTAATAGCTATCCAATAGACATCATTGTCATGACAGGACAGGGCCGTGGTGCACTGGGTAATTTATTTGTTGGCAGTACAGTGCAAAAAGTTTTAAGAATGACAAAACATCCGGTATTAGTCATTCCTAAAGAAGAGTGATGAACAGTCTTAGCTGATGATAGATTCAATGCAAATTGAACCGGAGATATCTGCCGGATAGTAGAAAATCAGGAGACAAACGGAAACAGAACAACGTAGCTCCCTTGGTCGCCCGGTCTTCACTCTACAATAATGACAAACAAGTCGATTGTCTGCTGACTTGACACTTTAATTCTGCTAAATCCCGGCAGATTTGTGGACTGTTGATTGTTCACAAGGCTTATATACAATAATAATTCTATGGTCGTGAGATTTGTTTAAACAGCTGTTTGAAAAAGTCAGAACAGGAAATTGATTACATAAATATCACAGCAATTATGAAATTCTTCTAATTTTAAAGGAGTATAAATGCTTATATTGAATGCGAAGGTTACGCATGCAGATTCAATTTTTGCGCAATTGATTCTGCCTTATGAGTTGCGAGAAAATAGTCGATTACGTACAGCATTGACTTCGGGAGAGGAAGTTGCCATTTTTACCCAGAGAGGGACTGTTCTGCGCAATAATGACCTGCTTAGCAGTGACGATGGCAGAGTTGTACAAATAGTTTCTGCAGATGAACCAACTTATCGCATTACTTGCAGCACGCCGTTAGATCTTTTGCGTTGCGCCTTTCATCTCGGGAACCGTCATACGATGACGCAGGTGGGTGACGGTTTTTTGCGTATCTGTCAAGACAGTGTATTGAAAGAAATGCTGGAAGGACTGGGCGCAGTTGTGATCGAAGAAAGTGCGCAATTTGAACCGGAATCTGGCGCTTATAGTGCAGGCGGACATCACCATCATAATGACGGTCAAGATCATGGTCATAGCCATGCGCATGGGCCTCTTGCACCAATTCCGACTCGTCAGAAGATACATCGGGCAACAGACACAAAAACCCCCTAATAGAGTGCTCTATGCTGCTTAGCAGACAAATTAAAATATCTGGCATGAAAAGACCGCAATTATTTGTATCGACCGTTTTTGTATTTCTCGTAATTTTATTAATTTTAAATCCCGCAAATGCTGAAGAGTCCGGCAAAAACATACGCGTCGCTACAACAGTGCCGCCTATCACCAATATTGTTGAAAATGTTGGCGGTACATATGTCAACGTAGTTGGTATAGTCCCAAACGGAGTCGATTCACATACCTTTGAGCCTGTGCCCGCGGACGCAAAATCACTGGCCGAAGCAGATATCATTTTTGTGAATGGGTTGGATCTTGAATTGCCCACGATTAAGCTGGCAGAAAAAGTTAAGAAATCCGATGCCCCCATTGTGCACCTGGGCAATAAAACGCTGCGAAAAGAAGAGTGGCAATATGATTTCAGTTTTCCGCGTGAGCACGGTCATCCGAATCCTCATCTCTGGCCTAATATCGCTTTGACAATAAAATATGTGGAAATCATCCGGAACTATCTGGTTGAGTTTGACCCGTTGCATAAAGATGCTTATGAGGCTAATGCATCTGTTTATATTGCCAAATTAAAGCAATTGGATGAGGCGATTTTTGCTTGTGTCAAGTCCATTCCGGAAAGTAATCGGAAATTGGTTACTTATCATGATTCTTTTGCTTATTTTGCGCCCCGTTACGGTATGAAAGTGATTGCGGCAATCCAGCCGGCAAGTTTTACTGAACCTGGCCCCCGTGAAGTAATACGCATTATCGAGCAAATCAAGAATGAAAAAATTCCGGCCATTTTCGGCTCAGAAGTTTTTCCCAGTAAAATAATGGCGCAAATTGCCCGTGAATCCGGCGCCAGATTCATTGAAGAACTTTCTGATGACGAGCTGCCCGCAAAACCCAGCGATTCTTTTATTGGCATGATGGTTAATAATATGACCATTATGTCAGAAGCATTGGGAGGTGATCCAGATTGTGCAGCAAATGTTGACACCCGTAATCTTATCCATTAACAGACCGAAGAAAGACATTTCCGACGCAGCCGGTACAAGGCAAAGACAGGTGTCAAAATTGCTGCAGGCAATTTTTGTACGACTGGTAACCGACCCAAAGGACGAAGCCCAGAACGTGGGGGTTAGAAAGCAGAGTCTATGTGTAAAAAATGAGCATCTTGAGTTTGTTTTTAATGCTGCAACGGTAAACCAGATAGTTTTTCAACAGCCTGTTAAATCTGCGGGATGAACCCTGCCATCACTTTGATCGATGTGACTGCCGGTTATGACAGCACTATCGTATTTACACATTTATCGCTTAATATTCATGCGGGTCAGTTTGCCGGTATAGTAGGTCCTACAGGTTGCGGTAAAACAACTTTGCTCAAAACTATCTTAGGCGTGCAACCCGTATTATCCGGTGAGGTATTGTTGAACACTCAGCCAGTAAATAGTGTGCCGGGCAAGAAAATTGGCTATGTTCCTCAATTGGAAAGTGTGGACTGGAGCTTTCCGGTTACAGTGGAAGAAGTCATTTTAATGGGATTGTATACCAACAAATGCAGCCTGCCGTGGCAAAGCAGGGAAGAGCGGGAACGTGTCCATGAATTGGCTGAAAAGCTGGGTATTTATAATTGCCTGCATCAGCATATCGCGCATACTTCGGGTGGACAGCGCCAGCGCGCGTTTCTTGCGCGCGCTTTAATCAATAATCCACAGTTTCTAGTACTTGATGAACCGACTTCCGGTGTGGATATTAAAACCCAGCACGAAGTACTGCATCTGTTGGGCGACATCAACAGCCAGGGCATGACGATTTTGCTGACAACACACGACCTCAATGCTGTTGCCTCGCATTTGCCCTGGGTAATTTGCTTCAATAACGGTGTTGTCGCAGAAGGCCGCCCAGGCGATATTTTTACCAATGAAATTCTCGCTAAGACATATGGCAGTGAAATCGTCATAATCAAACATGGCGAGTATTATTTGATCGCCAATAGCACGCCTTTGAAACTCAATCACAATCCTTGATGCAATTTTTGTTAGAACCACTCGATTATGCATTTTTTCGACACGGTCTGCTGGCTGCAGTCATGGTCGGTGCGTTATGTGGATTAATTGGTGTGCATGTTGTACTGCGCGGTATGAGCTATGTTGGGCATGGCCTGTCACATGCTGCATTTGGTGGCGCAGTCATTGGATTCGTTTTCAGCTTTAATTATTACGTAGGTGCTGGCGCCATGGGTTTGCTTGCAGCATTGCTGATCAATCAAATGACAAAAAACAGAAAGATTAAATCCGATGCGGCTATCGGTATAGTAACAACCGCCATGTTTGCCCTAGGTGTGGTCATTATCAGCCAGCAGCGTACTTTAAACCGCAGTCTTGATTCTGCCTTGTTTGGTAACATTCTGGGTATTACCGGTTACGATCTGATTATAATTGGACTAGTTACTGCAGCAACTATGGTTGCAATGTTTTTTTTGTACAGGCCATTACTTTTTTCTACTTTCGATAACGAGGCTGCAAAGATTTTCGGCATTAAAACAGAAGCAGTGCAATTGATATTTGCACTGCTGCTAACACTGTCTATTATTGTTTCAATGAATATCGTTGGCGTAACCATGATCGCGGCAACCTTAATCATGCCGGCAATGACAGCGCGAATGATGACGGACAGTTTTAGCACGATGCAACTATATTCCATCGCAGTCGGCGCTCTGATCGGAGCAGGTGGGATGTATTTGAGTTATGCTTTTGATATAGCTTCTGGCGCAACAATTGTACTGTTCGGTGCACTAATATTCTGTTTTGCTGTTTTGATCAGGCATATTCGGGAAAAAAGAATGTTGCATGCCAATATGCACCGTCATGGCAATTTAATCCATTCTCATCCACGTGACAACAGGCGTGACATTCAAAATGACGCTGATGAAGCATCAATAAAAAAATAAGTAAGGTCACTTTGTCACCACACATATAAATATGTTTGCTGACATACCCCGGTGTATTGCAGTTTTTTGGAAAATTATTATTTACTTTCAAAAATTTTAAAGCTATATTCAAAAAAAATAACAACTTCAACGAAGTTTAAAGATTATTCTCGCAATTACCTGCCAAGTTTCAGCAGCCGTTTTTGTTTCACAGTAATTACATGTTTACATGTTTGTAATTTAGAGGTCATTAATAACAGTTCTTGTTTAACGCCTTCGAAGTGTTTGTGTTTTATCTTGCATCATAAATTAAAGGGAGATTCATGAATGAAGATTAATGTTGAGCAGACGCATCACGAATCCGGTCCAGACAGTTGTAAGCTGGGAAATAAGTTACATAGCTTTTTTTTGGGTAATAGACCAGAAAGCAGCTACCTCATTTTTGCTTTAGTAATTGCATTACTTGTTGCCGCGGTTCCGGTGTCAAATGTTCATGCGGATGACTTCAAAGCTGATCCCGGTCATGATGAAACAGGCGGTGTTGGTGATAGAGAAAAACAAGATTGGTGGCTTAGTGGCAATGACTTCAAAACCAATCATGCCAAAATAGGGAACGTAAAAGTTGGCTTTGATAAACTCAAATTCCGAATGGAGTATGATGACTATCGATGGTTAACAATAGGCGCCGGTTACCGAGGCTCAGGGGTCTGGGCGCAAAATGCGCAGAACAACTACCGTGATCGTTATAGCAATGACAACGCCCGTATCTATGTGAATGGCCAGATTCATCGCTTTCTCAAGTTTGAGTTTAATACCGAATGCTTCTGGTGCAATAATACACATGCAGGTGATAGCCCAAAACTTCTATTTACGGTGCTGGACGCAGTGGGTAAATTTGAATACAACAGTCATTTTAACGTCTGGGGCGGGCGCATGCTGGTGCCGACCGAACGTGGAGAATTGAGCGGTCCCTTTTATCAAGCTACGCACGACCCTTTTAAAACCCCTTTTTTCCCCAGTGACTTTAGTACTAAATTCGGTGCCGGGGGCGCAGGGCGATACGGCCGGGATGACGGCGGTACAATCTGGGGCAGCGTTGAACCAAGGTTTATTCCCGGTACACTGAGTTACGCAGGTGGCGTTTACAGAGGGTTGTCTTCAAAAAATGATCTGGGGCCCAATCAGGGTGATGACGTAAAATGGGCTGGACGTGTAACGTATAATTTCCTGAACCCTGAAAATAATCCGGGTTACTATACCAGCAGTACTTATTACGGAACCGCCGGTGATATTCTGGCTGTCGCTTTTGGCTTTGCTTATCAAAAGAATGGTGCCGGTTCCTTTGCGAGCCGCAGCGATTTTCTCGGACTGGTGACCGATGTTTTGTTTGAAAAAGTGTTACCGCAAAATCTCGGTGTCGTCACTGTGAACGGCGAGTATAAGCATTTTTATGCGGATTACGACAGAAGAGCATTCGCTGATCCCGATTGTTTTTGTATTTTTGACGGGCAATCCTGGACTGTAACCGGACTTTATTTGTTTCCCACCAAAATCGGAATTGGTCAATTCCAGCCCTATGGTAGATATACCAGCGTGCAACCTGATAACAGCAGTAACCGTGAAGAGGTTGAGGGCGGCATGAATTATATAATTGACGGTTTTAATGCGCGCATATCTGCGTATTATCAGTACGGAGATTTGTTTACGAAAGGCTTAAACTATGCACCCGGCGCATTTGGCGAAAAAGTCAATGTATTTAAGTTGTCGTTCCAGATACAAATCTAGTTACCAAATGCGTTTTATCAAGACCATTTTTCATGCTATTAGTCCATTAACTGATCATTTTTAATGGATTAATAGCATAAGTATACGCCAAAATTATAATCATTCGTTTGTGCTGGTTTCTGGCAACAGTTGCTTCAGTATGAAAAACCATAGAAAAATCATATTGATGTTTATGTAATTTTCTGTATTTACAATATTTACATCGCCAGAAATTGAGTGTAATGTTTGTACAAAGGTTAATGTATCGACACTCCAAAAAAGATTGATAATCTGTTTTGAATGTGTTTGCAAAAAAACGAAAACGCACATACCTCAAATTAAGCATATAGATTTCATGAATTCTAATATTCACGACGCAAAACCAGCTAAAAAAAAAACAATCCAAAAAAATGCTTCTGTTTTTTCATTGAACAAAATAGACGCTAATTGTTTGTCACTAGATCAGACTCTCAACAATAAAGAGCCGGAACAGAACAAACTGCCATCATCGGCGTTGGATAAAAAACCCGATGCAAGTATTTCATTAGCCTTTAGCAGAGAAGATGAAAAATGCAGATTAGTTGGGCGTGACCATTTTGGCCAGTTATACGTGCAAAAACCCTTTTATCCCGAAGGTCCGGAAGTATGCCATGTTGTCATTGTGCATCCCCCCGGAGGCGTTGTCGGTGGGGACAGGCTTGAGATCGCCAGTCGCGTTGGCGCTGCTGCAAATGTGCAGATAACGACGCCGGGTGCAGCTAAATGGTACAAGGCAAACGGCCATGTTTCACACCAGAATGTCCAGCTTGATGTGAAAGCGGGCGGAGCGCTGGAGTGGCTGCCGCAGGAAACCATTTTCTTCGATAATGCAGAAGTAGAACTCGATCATACTGTAACGTTAGCGAAAGATTCATCTTATATAGGTTGTGAAATATTTTGTTTTGGCCGTACCGCTTTTGGGGAGTCTTTTAATGGCGGGCGAATCAGGCAGAAGGTTAATATCCGTTGTGACGGTAAATTGATCTGGTATGAACAATTAAATTTAGCCGGCGGTGGTATGGCAATGAAGAGTCCGTTGGTGTTAGCTGACAAAACAGTGTGTGCAACACTGATTGCGGTGAGCGATAGGACGCACACGAGTGAATTGATTAACACTTTGCGTGAGGATGCAGATAAGCTGGCAAATGGCGTTGGTCATCTGGGTGTGTCACAAGTAAAGTCAGTTCTGGTGGCGCGTTATTTAGGTGACTCAAGCGAAATTGCTCGTCAAATCATGCTCAGGATCTGGGGCATTTTGCGGCCAGCCATGCTTGGACGTAAAGCAGAAGTTCCGCGCATGTGGAATACCTAGTGTAGCGGATAGCGGTAGATGGGTAATCACAGTATTTATTTCAGGCAGGCCTTTATTAATTATTTGTTACTGAGGAGAAAACCATGGATCTAACCCCAAGAGAAAAAGATAAACTTCAGATATTTACTGCAGGACTAGTTGCGGAAAGGCGCAAAGCGCGTGGTGTTAAACTCAATTATCCCGAAGCAATCGCATTGATTACCTGTGCAGTACTGGAGGGCGCACGTGATGGACGTACCGTCGCCGAACTGATGTCAGAAGGCACACGTATTTTGACGCGAGCGGATGTTATGGAAGGCGTGCCGGAAATGATTCACGATATTCAGGTTGAAGCCACCTTTCCAGATGGCACCAAACTGGTCACCGTTCACAACCCGATTTCTTAAAATTTAAAGGAGATAACATAATGATTCCAGGTGAAATAATCATTGAGGCGGGTAACATTCAATTAAACGTTGGCCGTAAGACGAAAACAATCAGAGTTCGAAATGCTGGTGACCGGCCAGTGCAGGTCGGATCACATTTCCATTTTTACGAAGTCAATTCAGCGCTCAGTTTCGAACGGGAAGAAGCTTACGGTATGCGACTTAATATTATGGCAGGCACGGCAATTCGTTTTGAGCCTGGCCAGGAGCGCACTGTCGAATTAGTCAATCTCGCCGGAAGCAGAATTGTGTATGGCTTTAACCAGAAAGTGATGGGGTCCTTGACGCAAAAAGCAGTCCCAAAATCATAGGCTTGAACTGATACTTGGATTTTTATTTTAAATTTATAGGGGATAAGACATGAGTTTTGAAATTTCTCGACAGGCTTATGCTGAAATGATGGGTCCGACAACTGGCGATCGAATTCGCCTGGCCGATACCGAATTATTTATTGAAGTCGAAGATGATTTCTGCACATACGGTGAAGAAGTTAAATTTGGCGGCGGCAAGGTTATCCGTGACGGCATGGGACAATCACAGCGTGTACACGATAACGTTATGGATACCGTAATAACCAATGCGGTCATTATCGATTATTGGGGAATTGTTAAAGCCGATATTGGCATTAAAAACGGGAAAATAGCCAATATCGGTAAAGCTGGTAATCCTGATACGCAGTCGGGTGTGACTATGGCTATTGGTGCAGCAACAGAAATTATTGCCGGTGAAGGTCAAATTGTAACCGCCGGCGCATTGGATGTGCATATTCATTTCATCTGTCCGCAACAAGAAGAAGACGCTATGATGAACGGCATTACCACCATGTTGGGTGGCGGCACTGGACCTGCAGCGGGCACAAATGCAACCACCTGCACACCTGGACCATGGCATATTCAATCCATGCTGCGCGCTTCTGATGGTATGGTCATGAATACCGGTTTCTTTGGAAAAGGCAATGTCAGTGTACCGGAGCCCAACGTTGAGCAGGTACTTGCTGGAGCATGTGGATTAAAATTGCACGAAGACTGGGGTACGACTTTTGGCGCGATTGATAATTGTCTGTCAGTTGCCGACAAGATGGATGTACAGGTTGCCATTCATACCGACACGATTAATGAGGGCGGTTATCTTGAAAACACAATCAATGCTTTCAAAGATAGAACAATCCATACGTTTCACACTGAAGGCGCAGGTGGTGGGCACGCGCCGGATATTATGAAAGTGGTTGAGCTGGAAAATGTCTTGCCGTCATCAACCAATCCGACACGCCCTTATACACGGAACACGCTGGATGAGCATCTGGACATGCTCATGGTCTGCCATCATTTGAGTGCTAATATTCCTGAAGATGTTGCGTTTGCTGAGTCACGAATTCGTAAAGAAACCATCGCGGCTGAAGATATATTACATGATATCGGTGCTATTTCCATGATGGCTTCCGACTCACAAGCCATGGGACGTATCGGTGAAGTTGTTACGCGTACCTGGCAAACCGCGCATAAAATGAAAGTACAGCGTGGTGCGCTCAAGGAAGATTCTGCAAGAAATGATAATTTCAGAGTCAAACGATATATCGCAAAATATACTATTAATCCAGCAATTACTCATGGTATTTCACATGCGGTGGGATCTATTGAGGTCGGCAAATATGCTGATCTGGTGATTTGGAGACCAGCGCATTTTGGCGTTAAGCCATCAGTAATTCTAAAGGGTGGCATGATCGCAGCTGCGCTCATGGGTGATCCAAACGCATCGATTCCAACGCCACAGCCCGTGCACTACCGATATATGTTTGGTGCCTATGGATCAGCGCTTAAACACACCTGTTACACTTTTGTTTCTGAAGCTTCTCTGGCAGCTGGCTTGGTTGATCATCTTAAGGCTGACAAGCCATTGATAGCTGTTAAGAATACGCGTGGTCTGCGCAAAAAAGATATGATCCATAATGGTGCAACACCTAAAATGGAAATCGATCCAGAAACATATGAAGTTCGCGCCGATGGTGAATTGTTGACCTGCGAGCCTGCCGATACCCTCCCTATGGCTCAGCGGTACTTTTTATTTTAATAAACCAGCTTCTATGCCAACAGTAAAAGGATAAAGTGAATATCCTTTTACTGTCCATATTGTTGTCAAAACGAATTGAGGGCGGTATTAATCATTAGGTGTCATATTATTGGCCCTATTAATGCATTCGTGAACAATCATGGTGGTTGGTGGCTGGAAATACCACAAGACAGACTCCGTGTATTCACTCAGCACATTTTCTATTTATTAAATAAAAGTTGAATTTTACATAGGACTTGATGAACAAATGTTGCGTGAAAAACAAAATACTGAACTGCTTCGTTTGCTTCACCTGGCAAGCCCGTCACTTCCGATTGGCGCGTATACCTATTCGCAAGGACTGGAAGCAGCCATCGAGAATGGCGAAGTTAAAGACGAAGCGTCAGCACATGCCTGGATTACTGAGTCTTTAGCAGTAATTGCTGATTTTGAAGCGCCCATATTCTGGCGTTTGCTACAAGCGTTCTCAAACCGTGATGAACAAACAGTCACTTATTGGACGGAACGTTTTATCGCGGCACGCGATACCAACGAATTTCGTGCTGAAACCATTCAAATGGGTTACTCGCTCAATAAGCTGGTATTGGATTTAAAAATTGCGGATGAGTCACTGCAGAAGATTATGGCCGATCAAGTTGAAATTCCATTGCCGACAGCTTTTGCTTTTGCAGCTGTTGCGTTGGAGATATCGCATGAAGCGGCATTGTTGGGGTTATTATTTTCCATAGTTGAGAATCAGGTGTTGGTATGTGTGAAATCTGTTCCGCTCGGGCAGGTTTCAGGTCAACGGTTACTGCTTTCCCTTCATCCGAAAATCGAAGAGATAGCTCACCGGGCACAAAATTTATCCGATGATGAATTGTCCAATTGGGCGCCAGGCCTGTCCATACTCTCGATGCAGCATGAAATACAATATAGTAGAATTTATCGATCATGAGCAATTTCAACAATTACACTGGAATATAGAATGGCAAATACATCTAATCCGCTGCGTGTTGGCATAGGCGGACCGGTTGGGTCCGGTAAAACGGCGCTGTGTGAAGTACTCAGCAAAAGAATGCGTGATCATTATGACATGGCTGTCATTACCAATGATATTTATACAAAAGAAGATCTGGAAATCTTGTTACGTGCTGATGCACTGCCCGCAGAACGATTGATTGGTGTTGAAACCGGCGGTTGTCCGCATACCGCAATCAGAGAAGATGCATCAATTAATCTTGAGGCGATTGCACGCATTACCCAGGATTTTCCAAACCTCGATCTGGTTCTGGTTGAATCCGGTGGTGATAATCTGGCTTCTACTTTCAGCCCCGAACTGTCCGATTTAACTATTTATGTGATTGACGTGGCTGCAGGTGAGAAAATACCGCGGAAAGGCGGACCGGGCATTACGCGCTCGGCTTTACTTGTCATTAATAAAATCGATCTGGCCCCGTATGTGGGAGCAGATTTGGATGTTATGGCGCGAGATGCTAAAAAAATGCGCGGAGATCGACCTTTTGTCTTTACCAATTTACGCACTGGACAGGGTGTACAGGAAATTATTGATTTTATCGTCAAGCAAGGTCTGTTGGAAGAAATGAAAACACAGTAGTTCAGACGGGTTATTTGCTTGGCATTATTTGCAACATTTACGAGAAGCAAATTTGTAGATAGTGAGATTTTGATCCTGATAAACATTTTCATTAAAAAATAATCCTGGAGATAACTATAATGCAATGGTCAATGAAAGTAGACATGGCGCTGCCTGTTCCTGTGCGTGTAATTCTGAGAGGTGTAGGCCAAGTATTTTTTTGCGGTAATGCCGTAACTGGATTGATTTTTCTGATCGCACTGTATGTTGGCGGTGTGACCGCCGGGCTAGCTGCTACAGTTGGTGTCGTGACGAGTACGATTACAGCTTATTTGCTCGGTTTTTCTGACGATGATATTGATGCCGGCTTATATGGTTTTAATGGTACTTTGGTTGGGCCCTGCTTATTCCTGTTTCTTGAGAACACGCCGCAACTGTGGATTTATGTCGTTCTTGCTTCGATTTTGTCAAGCGTTGTGCTGGCAGCCCTGATTAGGATTTTGACACCCTATAAAATACCGGCATCTACTTCTCCGTTTGTTTTGACTTGTTGGATGTTTATGGTTGCAGTCTACTCATTTGATAGTTTCTCACGTGGGCCTGTGCTGCCGTCACCGGAAATTCCGGCGGCAATCGCAAGCGCTGACCTTCCTGCCACAACCTGGCTTTCGTCCATGACGGCAGAGACAACCGAAATGTGGTACGTGGCATTGACAAAAGGCGTCGCAGAAGTCATGTTTGCTGATAACGTTCTGGTTGGTATTTTATTTTTAATCGGTATAGCGATAACCTCGTGGCGTGGCGCTTTTATGGCACTTTGTGGCACTTTCGTGGGGGTGTTGGTGCCGGTACTGCTTGGTGCAAATCAGAATCTGATAGAAATGGGCCTGTATGCGTTTAACCCGGTGTTAACCATGATGGCTATCGGATGGGTTTTTCTCAAGCCCTCAACCGGCACGGCTTTTCTAGCGCTCATAGCCGGAATTCTAACTGTTATTTGTCAGGCTGGCCTGGCTAATTTTCTGGCGCCGATTGGTTTGCCAACATTAACATTTCCGTTTGTGCTTGTTATGTGGATGTTTTTATTTGCAGCAGGTATGTCGAAACACTGGTCAAACTAATGTTTGGGATTGGAGAATCTGAGAGTGCAAAATACGCGATCAGATTCTCCAAAAATTCTTGAATCTAAATATAAAAGGTTATGCGACCAGCCTAACTTTACCCGTTTCCAATTGGTACACCCCGCCTGCAACTTTTAATTTTCCATTGTCAACCAAACTGCTCAAAATCGGCGGTTGCTTTCTTAATTCTCTAACGGTTAATATAACATTCATTTTGACGATTTCGTAATATCTATTGGCGGCAACATAATCTGGTTTTTTTTGTACGGCTCTTACAGCCGGGGTTAGTGCGGTAGCGATGGATTGTATATGGCCTGGAAATTGTTCATTATTATCTGTCGCATCAATAGCAGCTTTTACTGCGCCACAATTTTCATGACCCAATACCATTATTAAGGGTGTATGTAATACAGCAGCAGAATACTCCAGTGTTGCGATAAAGTCGGTTGTCAAATAATTACCGGCCACACGTGCGACAAACAGATCCCCACGTTGTTCGTCAAAGCAGAATTCTGGACTCACTCTGGAATCCGAGCAGCTCAAAACGCAAGCATATGGGTTTTGCCCGCGCATTAAATCCAGACGCTCGTCACTAAAATTGAGTGGTATCGATTGTCCGGAAACATAGCGTTCATTACCCTTCATCAAGCGTTCTAATGCGGCTTCAGGTGTGAGTACATTTTCAGGTAAAGGCGGAGATTTCATAACACCGGAAGTGGCGTGAACATTTCCCAATGGCGTAAGCCCCAATCCAAGAATGGATGCAGTTGTTAATTTCAGAAAAGAGCGTCTGTGCTGGTTATTCTGTTCAATGATGCTGGTATGATTTTCTGTGTTACACATGGTTCAACTCCTTGTTTTCTGTAATTAAATATGGTTACATCATCTGATGCATTTAATAAGTGTTTAGTTCCATATTCGCGTTCTTGATCAGTACATTTGCAAAATCAAATGAGTGGGTTGCTGTGAGTATGTGATGAAGGTTCGTGCAAATGCTGTTCCTGTTTAATTTCAACCGGAACCATAAATAGCTTTCCATGCCGAACGCCACGCGTCGCAATAACCTGATTGGCAAAATCTGTAACATTCTGGATAGATCCGCGCAGAAAAACGACTTCGAGACAGTTAAAATGATCCATGTGTACATGCATACTGGATAAAGTCAAATTGTGATGATTATGGTGGATAGCAGTAATCCGATTTGCTAAATCACTTTCATGATGATTATATATATAACTCAGCGAAGCAACGCAGTCGCCATCACTTTCATTTTTAAGGTGCTCAGTTTCAAGTTGCTTTCGAATCATGTCACGCACAGCTTCTGAACGGTTCGTATAACCACTTGATCGCATCAATTTATCAAATTGTGCTGACAACTGATTATCCAGTGAAATAGTAAAACGCTTCATGCAAGTAATATTTAAAAAATTTATAAAATTAGCCAAGCTTAATCAAGTGCATCATATTATTTTCCAAACGACTGGATGTTGACAATGGAAATTGATAGTTTAATTTTTATGTTGAAAAAGCCTATTGTTTCAAGTTTAACAGAGAAGTGTTGATTTGAGCTTGCTGTACATTGCTTTGTTTTTCAAAGTTTAATTTATGAGGCTATCTTGACTGCTGCTATCAAAAGTTGGCAACTATACTGGCTCTGAGCGAGCGGGTTTCAATTGGATGAAAATGTCTGTCATCGATACCCTGAGTAGATTCTCCAGGTAGTCTGGATGTATAGAAATAATCTATGGCGTGATCATGTGAGTTCAGTAAATTAAACGCTTGCAGCATTATCTGAACTTTTTTGCCAATTTTATACCCGACCTGGCCATTCAATGTAATGGTGGATTTTGAACGGACGCTATTATCTTCTATAAGTGGGCGTTTGCCGAAATAACGGAATTGCAAGCTGCCAAAAAAAGGTCCTAAGTGATTAAAGGCGATTGCAGCCTTTCCGACACCCTGTACAGCTTGCGGTATATAGTTTCCCGCAGGATCAGAATCTGAAAACCGGGCCTTGGTCAGTGCATAGTCAAGATCGACGGTTAACCAATCCAGGGGTTTATAGAAGGTTGAAATCTCAAAGCCTTCTCGCGTACTTGGCCGGGTTGCAAAAGTGGTACCCGCATCTCCTACGAACAACAACTCGGAATCAATATCCAACCGGAAAAAAGTAAGTGCAGCTTGCAATCCTGGCAGGATGGCCGTTCTAAGTCCAGCCTCAAATCCTGTAGAGCGTACCAGGGGACTTACCTTATCTATCGGCGTTCCGGTTTTGGGATCTATCGTGGTTGTCGTGCCACGCGCGTCATTACTATGAAAACTGCTTCCATAGTTAAAATAATATTCGGTTTGAAACCATGGTCCAAAAATCAGACTTAATTTGGGGTTAGTCATGCTGTCATGAACAGTACCGGAATTTGCAGCCAGATTGCTATTTACATCAAACCAGTATAGGTCGCTGCGAACACCCGCCACAGTTCGAAATTTTTCCAGCCATTGTACGCTGTTCTGATAGTATAGGGCGATACTGTTCTGCAGTATATGATCTCTGCGAGTGGTAGATAATTTTTGGCGCTGTTTTGTTTTTAACAATCCATTATCAATGACATCATTCTGGAA
Organism: Nitrosomonas aestuarii; assembly: GCF_003046585.1. Classification (GTDB taxonomy): domain Bacteria; phylum Pseudomonadota; class Gammaproteobacteria; order Burkholderiales; family Nitrosomonadaceae; genus Nitrosomonas; species Nitrosomonas aestuarii. The sequence continues at coordinate 265,074 of NZ_QAAE01000001.1, forward strand.
TTGAAATCCTACTGTATTTTCCAGCGCAAGCCCGGCGAAATTATTGACCCATGCATGGCTTAGATCCAGTGCAGACTGGAAGCGTTTGTCAATTTGTGAAAACTGGTCACCGTTGACCGGATCCTCTAAAAAGTAGGTAAAATTCGAAAATAAGGCCAGATTAGTATGCAATGTATAAAGATTGATTTTGGTAAGTCCATACCGGCTGGTATGTTCAAGTGCACTTGATAGGCTAAAACGGTGCGCTTCAGCCCCATCACTCGGGTCTATGGTATCCAGTCGCGAAATAAGCTTGTTGTCGACTGCGCGTTGAGGAATTTGGTCAGTCGAGTTCCATCGGCCGCCATAACCCATTGCAGTAATATTGAATCTGGTCTTGCCCGTATTTTGGCTATATCGTAGTACGCCATTAAATTTTTTGTATTTTTCATTGTTGACCCAGGGCCCGTCTTTTTTGAGCAATTCCAGTGCATACAATAAATCACCCTGACCGATTGCATGCGATTTTGCAACCAATCCACGGATAAATCCCTGTTGCCCTGCGCTAAAACTGGCGATACCAACCGGCAATTTATTGAGATAACGCATACTGATAGCCCCTGCTGAAGAAAAGTCGCCTTGATCAGCATAATAAGGCCCTTTTTGATAATGCAGATTATTGATCAACTCCGGAATTACAAAATTGGTATCGGCCCACCCTTGTCCGTGTCCATGTGAACGCTGATTGACCAACATCCCATCCACAACAATTCTCAGATCGGTCCCATGATCCAGGTTGAAGCCGCGCATAAAATATTGATTCGCTTTTCCTTCGCCACTGTGTTGAGTAACGATTAATCCTGGGACCGTCTCCAGTAGCTCTCCGGGGCGATATACTGTTCGTTGGTCTAGTTGTTCTTTGAGTACGGTACCTTCGTTGGCAGAGTTGGCAACTCCCATCAATTCTCTGGTATTGGCGCGCACTTCGATTTCACTGAGCGTTGGAATACCCGCTGGATAAATAGTGGAAGGGTATATTGTGAATGGAATCAATGACAGCCAGACAAGCAGCTTTTTCCATAAGCCGTACAAATAATTATTAATATTCAAAGGCGGCGCTCTGTACATTGTGAGTTATAAGTTTTTTTTAATTTAGTAATGATCTAGCGCTATTACTTGAGATTTTTATTAAATATGAAAAATAATGATTACTTCATACTTGTTAAAAATAACTGCTTTCCTTCTTGATGTAAACTTAAATCTGAAGCGTGGTTTTCTGGTTAGGAATTGTCAGATTGATTTGAAATATGCAGCATACCGAACGCAGCGTATTTGAATACAGCTACTTTGCACGGAAAAGAGTTAACCAGCGTGACACCTGCTGCATTTTCTTCGGTGATATTGATCATTATCAGATGTTCTGGAAATTCTGCAGCGGGATTGTGTTGATGTTTTCGTTCAGGTGATTACTTTGGAGGTTGTAGGCGATCACAAAAATTGTGTTCTGCTTCTGCCCTACACCTATATTATTATAACTAGAAATTCAAATCTGATTTTGAACAAAATGAGGCGTTTATAATTCTGAATAGAACTTTCATGTTATCCAATTGGATGAAAATATGGAATGTTCGCATTGTGAATACGTTTATAATCGTTGGTGATGACGAATGCATGGGTTATTTGAATTGGTTATGCATATGGCAATTTGAATAACATAACAGCAAAATATAGGAATAGCGAATCAAATGAAAACTGTTTTAATCACCGGTACAAACCGTGGCATAGGATTGGAGTTTGTACGCCAATATGCCGATGACGGCTGGCGAGTGCTGGCTTGTACACGTAACCCGTCAACTTCAAGTGAACTGAATCAATTGGCAGCGCAGTTTCCTGATGTTATTCATATTCACGCGCTGGATGTCACCAATCATGAACAGATCGCACAACTGTCGCATGAGCTGTCAACAGACAAAATCGATCTACTTATTAATAACGCGGGTGTTTATCCTACGGTGCGAGGCGCTACTTTTCATCAAGTTGACTATGATGCATGGGGCCATGCATTTAAAGTCAATTCAATGGCGCCACTGAAGATGGCGGATGCTTTTTTCTCCCAGATTTCAAGAAGCGAATTGAAAAAGATTGTTACCATAACCAGTAAAATGGGTAGTGTGGCGGATAATCGTGGTGGTGGCAGCTATGTGTATCGTTCAAGCAAATCCGCTCTTAATATTGTCATGAAAAGTCTGGCCATTGACTTAGAATCAAAAGGATTTATCGTTGCTTTATTGCACCCTGGTTGGGTCAGAACAGATATGGGCGGCCCCAATGGTTTAATTTCTGCTGAAAAAAGCGTATCGGGAATGCGGCATGTCATTGATGGACTGACGCACACGGATACGGGAAAATTTTTTGCTTTTGATGGTCAGATTGTTCCTTGGTAGTGACTTGGCTGGGTTTTGTAAAATATTATCTGTAAAAAAGTACATTGCGCCTGAGGGAAACCAAAAATATGACTGGAAAAACTTTCGATCTGGATAAAAAGGAATTAATCAATCAATCATTCAATCAGATGGACGCGCATTTGCAGGGTGCGCAGTATAACCAGGCACAAAAGCTGGCATTAACCTGCCGGATATTATTTGATAATGGCCATGACTCTGGGCTAGCCGGTCAAATTACAGCACGTGGTGAAAAACCGGGTACATATCTGACCCAGCGTCTGGGCCTGGGATTTGATGAGATCTGTGTGAGTAATTTATTGCTTGTGAATGAAGATCTGGAAGTATTGCAGGGTGATGGTATGGCCAATCCAGCTAATCGTTTTCATTCGTGGTTATACCGTGCCCGTGCGGATGTTCAGTGTATTATACATACCCATGCTGTGCACACGGCTGCATTGAGCATGCTCGAAATGCCACTGGAAATTTCCCATATGGATAATTGCGTACTCTACGATGATGTTGCTTTCCTGCCAAAATGGCCGGGTGTTCCTGTCGGAAATGAAGAAGGTGAGTTAATTGCTCAGGCGATTGGCACAAAGCGTGCTATTTTGCTGGCGCATCACGGCTTGCTTGTGGCTTGTCCTAGTATTGAAGAAGCCTGTCTGCTGGCGATGGCATTTGAACGGGCAGCCAAAATGCAACTGCTCGCACTTGCTGCAGGCGAGATTAAGCCAATCAATTCCGGATTAGGTCGTGAAGCACACGACTGGATTCTGCGTTCTCAACGCAGCGCTATCGGTTTTGCCTATTATGCACGACGCAGTCTCAAGAACAATAATTTCGATTGCCTGAAATAACCATCATCAATAAGTATAAAGAAGCGTACTGTCAGCATCAAATAAAAAGATCCACTTTTCTCAATTGCTACGGTTTGGCGCATTGTCTATCGTGAGCAGATTTCCCGCAAACATTTCTCGCCAAAGATGGTTCGCTGCTGGTATATATGATCCGTATTGTATCGCATCAAAGCTTGACCCACTCGTGTATTGACGTAATGTGTATTGGCGTCATTACCAGGGGAAACTGGCGGACTAATTACCATGGAACTTTGTCGTAACATCCTATCAGTAAGGTCACTAGCCTGGCAATGAATCAATCATCGCTATGCTACAACTAGTGATGATTTTGACCGTTGAACTCTAGGGCGCTGGTCTGCATATTTTCTCTCAACCATACGTATCTAAAGCAAGTTGGACTTAATTCAATTTGGTCATTTGCTTTGAGCTGAGCAGAGATCTGAGCTTGTCACAAGTGAGGAGCTCCCAGTGATAACGCAATCACCACATTTTTTATCGCTTTGTCGTGCGTTTTTTATGGTGGTGATCTTGGCGATATGTACATTTGAGTGTCTGAGGGCCTTTTTCTTTAAGCATCTTTCGGCTCTTGTATATGGTTTGGCGTGACATGCCACTTATCCGGGCTGACAGAGTCCACGTATATTGGACTCTGTCAATAACAAGTGGATCAGAGTTTTCAAAGCACTGGTCATTGACCCAGATTGGGAGTGAGAATGCGGCAATTTGTCGCATTGCTAATGATCAAGTGATAACTGATAATCTGTGTCCAAAGATTAGGCAGTAATTTCTGAATGCCACCTTTGTTAAAGGAAACACGCTATAAAATGAGAAATAGAAAATACAGTATTAATATAAAAAATCTTGTGCTCTCCATGATGCTCTGGCAAGGGATTAGTCTCAGCGCCTTCAGTCATGAGGGTGTTGATCATACGGGTTCGGGTACATCGGAAGTGCCAGAACTCCCGGATTGCCAAATATTGGCAGCTACCCGGTTATTTGATGGTATCAACTTTCCTCAAGAAAATATGGCTGTACTTATTGAGGGAAATACGATTAAACAAGTGGACTCACTCACGAAGCTGAATGGGTTGTGCGTCAATCAGATCAATCTGGGTGATGCAACTATTTTGCCTGGTTTTATCGAGTCGCATGCACATATCAGATTCCAGAACGTAGATAAAAATATAGTGCTGGAACATGGAATAACTACTGTGCAGGAAACGGGGGGGCCATTATTTGCATCTGAAGGGGGACAAGGTACGCTGCGATTGTTTAGCGTTGGCCCTATTATCCAGGCTGTTGGCGGATATCCGCTGAATATATTCGGGGGCGGTGATGGAGGATATGACAAGATTGGCATTCACGTAGCATCCATTACAGAAGCCGAAGAAGTTGTCACCACCCTTGTTGCGGGAGGTGCGACAGCCATCAAGATAGCACTGGAACCCGGTGGCGAAATGGGAGCGCCGTGGATGCAACCGCATGCGGGTGTCCTTCCACCGCCTACGCCATGGCCCATCCTTTCACAGGATATAACGAACGCGATTGTAGCTAAAGCTCACGAGCTGGGTAAGCGAGTTCTTGTACATGTCGGTGAGAATACTGGTTTCGAAAGAGCGCTTAATGCCGGAGTTGATGAATTTGCCCACATTCCCTGTGCCGAAATCGATGAAGACCTGCTGCAACGTGCAGTGGATCAAGGCGTTACTTTCGTAACGACAATAGATACGCTTTCGTCATGTGTGAATTCCGCTACACAAAAAGGCATTCATTCCAATACAGTGAGTTTGGCAAGTAAGGGAGCAAAATTTATCTACGGTTCCGAAATTGGACACGACAACGTTCCTTGGGGGATTAATGGGGAAGAGCTTCACCAAATACTGCACTTGACAAGCGGAGAATCCATAGATTTTGCCGATGTTGTAAACGTATTTAAATCAGTAACTTCAAAAGCCGGAGAACACCTGCGTTTGGCTCCTTTAGGCACATTAACACCCGGTGCCCCGGCTGATGTTATTGCAGTAAGAGGCAATCCGTTCGAGAAATTTAAAATATTGGAATATCCAGATCTGGTTATTTCAGGTGGCCGTACTATTGTTAATAAATTTATAAACCAGTTGTCAGCAACAACACTTGAGTGCTTTTTCGCTTGGGCGGAAGGAACATATCCTAATGAACTGGCGCCAACGGGCGCTTCTACAGAGGTTTCGAACGCTTACAGCTATCGTTATTACTCGTCGACTAACACCTATCTTGGTGTTTCATCAGCTGATAATCATGTTTATTACATGAAAGCTGAAGACGGATTATTGCAAAATGCGGGCCCGTTATCCAATTGGCTGCCAGTTTCGGGATGTCAATAAACTGGCAAAAAATATTCCGGCCACAACTATAAGCAATCACATTACGTCATGAGATTTTAACTATAAAAGCAATGTATTAATTGGTCGGCATTGAAAACCTGCATCTATCGCTATATTGGGTGAGCAACTTTAAAAAAACAGAGTGTGAATCGGCCCGGCTTTTTCGGAGATTTTTTTGTTTGAGTCAGGCTGCATCAGCCGACTCTTCCAATTGGCGATAATATGCCATTTCAAATTCTGCCGGTGGAATAAGAAGTGGGCCCCATTTTTTGGACAGGTGTCTTAGGCGTTATTTTCTTAAACCATTAACCCGCCTTCGGCAACTTACTGGACTCATAATAAACTTGATCGGGTGTTACTTTCAAGGTTTGATGCTTCCGGTTTTCGTTGTAGAAGCGAAAGTATTTTGTCAGCGATTGTCTCGCTTCAGGTGCTGATTCATAAGCATTGAGATAAACCTCCTCGTATTTGACGCTGCGCCATAAACGTTCGACAAACACATGTTTCTTCCATTTCACGATTAGATTGCTGTTGATGCCATATTGCTGAGAGAGTTCAGTTAGCGTCTTATCGCCCTTGATCGCAGCCAGCGCAACTTTTGATTTAAATTCCGGTGAATGACTTCTGCGTTTCTTGCTCGTTCTCTATACTCATTTTATTTATAAAAATAATCATACAGAAAAAAACTCCTCAGCTTCGGCATTCCAGTGTCCAATTATCCGGAGCCACATCATCCCCCAAATTCGCAAGAACTGGCTTGAATTTGTATGCTATTACGAAAGCACGCTTTGGTTGTTCAATTGAGTTAAAGGGATACAATGGATCCTGAAGGTGTTATTCTTTGACTGTGAAAGTCACAGGCTCGTGGACTGGTTGCTGGGAATTTTTGACAGCCGTATGATGAGACAATCACTGGTGCTAAAATGAACAGTGCTGCATCAGTTTGTTTAATGGGTTCAACCATGTGTTGCAAGTCGGGGAGGGCATGAATATGACAAAATCCAACATTCCGCCTAAACAGGGTCTGTATGATCCCATCTTTGAGCATGATGGCTGTGGGATTGGTTTTGTGGTGAATGTTAAGGGCAATACTTCTCATCTGATCGTGGAACAGGCGCTCACTGTACTGCAAAACCTGGATCATCGTGGTGCATGTGGTTGTGAAGAAAATACCGGTGATGGAGCCGGTATCTTAATGCAAGTTCCGCACGCTTTTCTCCAATATGCTTGCGAAGGTCTCGGTTTTCAGCTACCTAAGCCGAAGCAGTATGGCGTAGGGATGATTTTTTTGCCATCCGATAGAGAGCAGCGTCACGATTGTGAGAAACGCCTGGAAGATATCGTGCGCCGTGAAGGTCAGGATGTTATTGGGTGGCGCAGCGTTCCTACAGACAATTTCTATCTTGGAGAAAGCGCGAAATCGTGCGAGCCATTTATACGCCAGGTTTTTATTCGCCGCAATGAAATGCTTTCGGATGATATGGCATTTGAGCGAAAGCTCTATGTGATTCGAAAGCAAGCTGAAAATATTATTGGCAGCGGAGATATTGCCGGCGGTGATTATTTTTTTGTGCCCAGCCTTTCCTGTAAGACGCTTGTTTATAAAGGTATGTTAACGCCGCGGCAAGTCGTCACTTTTTACCCGGATCTCTCTGATCCTTTGGTTGAGTCGGCGCTGGCGGTGGTGCATTCACGTTTCAGCACGAATACATTTCCAAGCTGGGAACGTGCGCACCCTTGTCGTTACATCATACATAACGGAGAAATTAATACGCTGCGGGGCAATGAGAATTGGATGCATGCACGTCAGGCGATGCTGGCTTCCGATTTGTTTGGTGCCGACATGTCTAAGCTTTTTCCGGTCATTCATGAAGATGGCAGCGATTCGGCCAAGTTCGATAATTGTCTCGAGTTGTTGACACTGGGTGGGCGTTCCTTGCCGCATGCGATGATGATGATGATTCCGGAGCCCTGGGAAAATCATACCAATATGCCAGATGAGAAACGCGCCTTTTATGAATACCACAGCAGTTTCATGGAACCGTGGGATGGTCCGGCGTCGATTGCTTTTACCGATGGAACCAGCATTGGTGCTGTGCTTGATCGTAACGGTTTGCGTCCTTCCCGCTACTATGTCACCAAAGACGATCTGGTAATCATGGCTTCGGAAGTCGGAGTGTTGGATGTGCCGTCGGACAGGATACTCGAGAAGCGACAGTTACAGCCAGGGCGTATGTTTCTGGTGGATACTGAGAAACAACGGATCATCAGTGATGAAGAACTGAAATTGCAAGTGGCCGGTGAGCATCCTTATAGGCAATGGTTGAACGACAATCTCCTGCATTTTAGTGAATTGCCTGACATCGAGGAAACACAGTTGCCCTATGAACGCAATATTACATTGCAGCGGCAACTGGTTTTTGGGTTTAATTTTGAAGACTTGCGCGTCAATATTGGCCCCATGGCGGCCAATGGGATTCAACCTATCGGGTCGATGGGCACGGACACGCCGCTGGCTGTCCTGTCCGACAAACCTCAATTGCTTTACAGTTACTTTAAACAGCTTTTTGCTCAAGTGACCAATCCGCCTATCGACCCAATACGTGAAGAATTGATTACTGCTACAACACTGACCCTTGGGTCTGAAGGTAATCTACTGCAATCGAAGCCGGAAAACTGCCGTCAACTGAGATTGCAGCTACCTATTCTCAATAATGTCGAGTTGGAAAAGATTCGACGACTCAATCAGCCCGGACTCAATTCGGTAACGCTACCGATTCTGTTCAAGGTGGCTGACGGCAGAGCAGGGTTGGAGCAGGCGCTGGATGAGCTATTTCAGGCTGCTGACCAGGCTATCGCAACGGGCGCTACGATTCTGATATTATCTGATAAGGGCTTTGGCTGTGACCATGCACCGATATCCGGGCTACTGGCGTCGGCGAGCTTGCACCATCATTTGATCCGCACAGGAACACGAACACGCGTGGGACTGGTACTTGAATCCGGTGAGCCGCGAGAAGTACATCATTTTTGTTTACTGCTCGGCTATGGTGTGCAAGCGATCAATCCCTATATGGTTTTTGAGAGCCTGAACGGTATGATCAGCGAGGAAATGTTGACCGGCGTAACATATTCGGAGGCGGTTAAGAAGTATATCCAGGCAGCAGTCAAAGGCGTCGTGAAAGTCATGTCAAAAATGGGTATCTCCACGATTAAGTCTTACTGCGGTGCGCAAATTTTTGAGGCCGTCGGTCTGAATCAGGTATTGGTTGATAGATATTTTACCCGTACGGTCTCTCGTGTTGGCGGCATCGGCTTGGAAGAGATCGCTTTGGAAGCCAAGCGGCAGCATGCACGTGCTTTCTCAGTGCTTTCGCAGCGCACGTTGGACAACTATGGCCAGTATCAGTATCGTTTCGATGGAGAACTGCATCTGTTTAACCCGAAAACAATCCACTTGCTGCAGAAAGCCTGTCGTAACGCCGATTATGCATCATTCAAAGCATACACTGCACTTGTGAATGATCAATCAAAACGGTTTGCGACTCTGCGTGGTTTGATGGAACTGAAGATGGTGCCTGAATCTATTCCGATTGAAACAGTGGAGCCGGTTGAGGCAATTGTCAAGCGCTTTAAAACCGGAGCAATGTCATATGGTTCAATCAGTCAGGAAGCGCACGAAGCGCTTGCTATAGCGATGAACCGTATTGGCGGTAAAAGCAATACAGGTGAAGGCGGAGAAGATCCCGCACGTTATATTCCGGATTCAAATGGGGATTCACGTAACAGCGCCATCAAGCAAATAGCCTCAGGACGTTTTGGCGTCACCAGTTATTACTTGACGCAGGCGAAGGAATTGCAGATAAAAATGGCACAGGGAGCCAAACCTGGAGAGGGAGGCGAGTTACCGGGACGCAAAGCCTATCCTTGGATTGCAAGAGTACGCCATTCGACACCTGGAGTGGGCCTGATCTCACCACCGCCACATCATGACATCTATTCGATTGAGGATCTGGCTCAGTTGGTCCATGATTTAAAGAACGCAAATCATCATGCCCGTATCAGTGTTAAATTGGTTTCTGAAGCGGGTGTGGGAACCATTGCCGCCGGTGTAGCAAAAGGACGCGCCGATGTTGTGCTGATCAGTGGTCATGATGGTGGCACTGGGGCAGCGCCGCAAACCAGTATCAAACATGCCGGTTTGCCGTGGGAGCTTGGGCTGGCGGAGACGCATCAAACACTCGTACTCAATAATCTGCGTAGTCGCATTGTGGTGGAGACCGACGGTCAGTTGAAGACAGGGCGTGATGTAGTGATTGCGGCCCTGTTGGGTGCTGAGGAATTTGGTTTTGCAACTACAGCTCTGGTATCGCTCGGCTGTATTATGATGCGGGTCTGTCATCTTGATACGTGCCCTGTTGGCGTAGCCACGCAGAATCCGGCTTTACGTAAAAAATTTATGGGTGATCCATCACACGTGGTTAATTTTATGTATTTTATCGCGCAGGAAATGCGAGAAATAATGGCGCAAATGGGTTTTCGTACAGTCAACGAGATGATTGGTCGTACGGACAGACTTACAGTTAAGCAGGCAATCGAGCACTGGAAAGCAAAGGGACTGGACTATTCGTATATTCTCTATCAGCCGGAAGTTGCGCCAGAGGTGGGACGTTATTGCCAGTTTCCGCAAGATCATGGACTTGAGAACGCGCTTGATAATCTAGTGCTCCTTGATTTGGCTGAACCCGCGCTGGTGCGTCGTGAAAAAGTTAAGGCAACTTTGCCAATCCGTAATACAAACCGTGTGGTAGGAACAATACTCGGCAGCGAGATTACCCGGCGTTACGGCCCGGAAGGATTGCCGTGCGATACAATTCATTTTCATTTTCAAGGTTCTGCCGGGCAGAGTTTTGGCGCATTTATACCACCCGGCCTAACGCTCGAACTGGCAGGGGATGCCAATGATTATTTCGGCAAAGGTCTCTCCGGGGGTAAGTTGATCGTTTACCCCCCTTCAGAGTCTACGTTTATACCTGAACTAAATGTCATCGTCGGAAATGTGGCGTTTTACGGTGCCACTGGCGGCGAAGCTTATGTGCGGGGCATGGCTGGTGAACGATTTGGCGTACGCAACAGCGGTGCAAACATCGTGGTCGAAGGTGTCGGCGATCACGGGTGTGAATATATGACCGGTGGACGCGTTGTAGTCCTTGGGGCAACCGGACGTAATTTTGGCGCGGGTATGTCCGGTGGTATTGCCTATGTTTTTGACGCGCAAGAAGACTTCAGCAAACGCTGCAATCCTGGCAGCGTAGTCATTGAAGGTCTTGACGCGGAAGATATGAGCGAAGTTAAAGAAATGATTCGAAGGCATGCCGAGTGTACCCAAAGCGAATTCGCTTGGAAATTTCTTGCCTTGTGGGACAGCAGAGTGCATCAATTTGTCAAAGTGATGCCAAAGGATTATCGTCGTATGCTTGAGGCTATCCAGCGTGCTGAGCATGATGGATTGAGTGGTGAGGGTGCGGTTATGGCTGCATTTGAAGAAAACAAAAATGATATTGTCCGTGTCAGTGGGAACTAAAACTACTAATTATTCGAACCAAGTATTGGCATAGCAGGGAGGGATCGATAGCATGGGAAAACCGACTGGATTTATAGAGTTTCTGCGTGAACTGCCGAAAGATCGACCACCACTGGAACGAATTCATGACTGGCAGGAGTTTCATGAACATTTGCCGGAAAATAAGTTGCAGGAACAGGGCGGGCGGTGTATGGATTGCGGTATACCTTTCTGTCATACGGGGACACTGATAGGTGGTATGGCTTCCGGATGTCCGATCAATAATCTGATTCCCGAATGGAATGATCTGGTCTATCGTGGCCTATGGAAACAGGCGCTGGAGCGGTTGCATAAAACCAATAATTTTCCGGATTTTACCGGGCGAGTCTGTCCGGCGCCATGCGAAGGGTCCTGTGTATTGGGTATTACCGATCCACCGGTTACGATTAAAAACCTCGAATGCGCAATTATCGATAAGGGCTTTGAACAAGGCTGGGTGGTTGCAGAACCGCCAGTGCATCGTACGGGAAAGAAAGTCGCTGTCGTGGGTTCCGGTCCAGCAGGGCTTTCATGTGCTGCTCAATTGAATCGTGCCGGTCATCTGGTAACCGTGTATGAACGTGCCGATCGCATCGGTGGTCTGCTGATGTATGGCATTCCGAATATGAAGCTTGATAAAGCTGTTGTGCAGCGGCGTGTTGATCTATTGAGTCGGGAGGGAGTGAGTTTTATCACCAATACAACTGTTGGGATTGATCTGCCGTCAATCAAGCTGCATGAAGATTTTGACGCAATCGTTCTTTGTTGTGGTGCGACAAAGCCGCACGATTTGCAGATTGAAGGACGCAATCTTCAGGGTGTTCACTTTGCCATGGAATTTCTGCATGCCAACACTAAGTGTTTGCTGGATTCAGGCCTCGAATGCCGCAACCATATCTCAGCTAAGAATAAGCATGTTGTCGTGCTCGGTGGAGGAGATACCGGGACGGACTGTGTCGGCACTGCGATGCGGCATCGGTGTAAAAGCCTTACCCAGTTTGAAATTCTGGCTCGTCCTGCCGATGTGCGTCAACCTGACAATCCCTGGCCGGAATGGCCGAAAGTATACCGGCTTGATTATGGGCAGGAGGAAGCTGCCGCTCGTTTTGGTGCTGACCCCCGTAATTATCTTATTATGACCGAAGAATTTGTTGGAGACGGGCACGGCGATGTCAAAGCGTTACATACTATTGATATCGAATGGGCAAAGGATGAGCATGGCCGTCTTTTTCCTAAAAAAATACCCGGAACTGAAAAAATCTGGCCGGCTGACCTGGTATTGCTGGCCATGGGATTTTTGGGCCCAGAAGACACGATTCTTGATGAACTGGCCATTGAGCGGGATGCGCGCTCAAATGCAAAGGCCGACGAAGGGGCATACAGAACTAATGTTGATGGGGTATTCGTTGCGGGCGATATACGACGTGGTCAGAGCCTGGTGGTTTGGGCTATCAACGAGGGGCGCGGTGCCGCGCGTGAATGCGACCGTTATTTAATGGGCACAACCCGGTTACCCTGAGCTGAAGGCTTATGAAAATATTTCTCGGACGATTGTTGTAACCAGACCTGCAGTTTTTGTCAATTGAAGCGTCCAGGCATGTTTAAACCTGTCAGCATGAGTGTCAGTTGCCTGACATTAATGCGACTAAAAACAGATATTTTCTTGTTCATTCGGGAGTGTGTTTGACTTAATGTTGGGGCAACGTATAATAAATTTGTGTAAAAACACTTATTTCTATATGCTATTTATCAATTTTAATTCAATTGGTTATAAATATATGATTCAGTTTAGACTCATTCTGATCCTGTCGTTTCTTGTGCCGGTTATGGCAACAGCAAACACGCAATTATTTACTTCAGTCGACACAAGCAGTTCAAAATCCGCATCAGATGCATCACCAACTGTTTCCGGCAATGTATCGTTTGCTTCTGAACCAATTGTGATGGCTCGAAACATAGACACAAATGATTCTGCAACTGTGATGTCAAGGTCCCGTGCGCCAGCAAGTCCGTCCAATTTTATGCCTGAGCTACAGGTAGGAGAAGGAGTAATATTGCCGCGGTTTAAAGTGGAAGGCTCGGCAGAAGGCTTAAAGTTACATAATTTTGCTACCCATGGACCAGGTATTAGAGACTGGAGTCAAAAATTTCCTTATTCGCTAAAAAATGGAAAAGCCTATTATGCTGGCGGTAATCATGGTGTACCTCACAAGTATGACGATGTCTGGTCATATGATGTAGTTACGAATACTTGGACAATGGAGAGTGTGCCGACGCCGGGAGTCCATACGCTTCATACCTATTGGTGCCTGGATTATGATGATGCTTCAGATAGGTTAATCCAATATGCGAGAATCAGTGATGCAACCGGTAAATGGCCTTTATTGCAAGATCCGGATCCCGATATTTATTTGATACAGTGGCGAAAAAGCACAAAGACGTGGGAGGCTTTTCCTTTGCAGGATATGAATGCTCTCAAAAATGGTTTTGGATGCGCAACAGTGCTGCTTCCTGACGTTAATCGACTGATTACCTACGCCGGGAACTGGGATGGTTCGGGAATGCAGTCAGTAGATTTAACAACGGGCAAAGTAGAGACGCTTTTGTCAAACCGCGAATTATATTTTGAAAACTTTGATAATACTCCAAGGGATCGTTTAGGTATGGAGTATGTTGGTAACGGCAAAATCATCGCTTGGGAGCATCATAGCAAGTTTACCTACGATCTGGTAACAAACCAATGGACAAAAGAAGAGAATTTTTGGCCGCTGAATTTACAATCAGGGGGGACTGCGGTGGCTTATGACCCGGTCAATGGTTTGCTGTTTTTCCATAGTCAAGGCAAGTTCTGGTCGTACGAACCAGTTACAAATAAAATTGAGATGCTAAACATACCAGGTATGCCAAATGCCAGGAAAGAGTCACTCATGTATTATGATATTAGAAATAATGTATTAGTGTTGTATGAGGATAACGCGACTAGCATGTTTGTATATCGGCATGGGGATGGCACGGTAAGACGTCAATCAATCCCGACTCCAATGCCGCAGCGCGTTGCGCCTTGACCTTGATATCCTGTATAACTTTTAACCGGAGAGATGATGGGGCTGGTGTTAGTCAATTAATAGCTGGCATATCGAAATTAAGTTATGCAAGCTTCATTGAAAGCCGCATTTTGAACGTTCTATTTTGCTATTTAGTACGTGACTATATGTATAGTGGCAGTTTTATTTTTATATAACATCGAGTAGGTAGTGATCAGAAATTTAAATAAGTCCGAGTACCCACTCAGGAAAAATACCGAAAGCTATTATAAGCAGAGTGATAGTAACTACAATGATCAGTGTTCCCTGTGAATATTGTGCAGCACCCAGGTTTGTTTCATTTGTATCATAAAATACATTTAAGATGCGTAAGTAGTAATAAAAAGCAAGCGCCGTATTGAGTACCGCTATGATTGCGAGTATTGTATGACCGGCTTCAATGGCGGCGCCAAAGGCGATCAGTTTGGCAATAAATCCTGCGGTTGGAGGAACACCTGCGAGAGCCAGCAGACATACTCCCATAGCTATTCCCAGTACAGGGTGGCGTCGACCCAGTCCACGAAATTCTTCCAGATCTTGTCGATCCTGGTCGTGGCGAGTGAATGCGGTTATGACTGCAAAAGTTCCCAGATTCATCAGCGCATAGGTTAGAGCATAATAAATGGCTGCGTCACGACCCAGGGAATTCCCTGCTGCCAGAGCAACAAAGATATAGCCGAGATGCGCAATGGACGAATAGGCTAGCAATCTTTTTAAATTCTGTTGATGTAGTGCCAGAAGATTGCCTGCTACCATACTGGCTACCGCAAGCATCCATATTAATGGCAGCAAAGCTTCCCATATATGTTGCAACTGCATGCATAATAGCCGAATCAAAAATACCAGAGCAGCCACCTTTGCAATACTTGCAAACAATGCTGTTATCGGTGCGGGCGCAGCCTGATAAATATCCGGTGCCCACATGTGAAAGGGTATCAATGCCAGTTTGAACCCCACACCGACCAGAATCAAGGTTACAGAAATCGCAAGCAATTCTGCGTTGGTGGTCACAGCGCCCAATACCGTTAAGTCTATGGTGCCGGCGCTTGTGTATGCCAGAGCAGTTCCATATAGAAAAAATGCAGCTGCAAAACCGGCAAGTAGAGCATATTTTACGCCACCCTCAATTGCGCCGTTGCGTGCCGGTTGCCAGGCAACAAGAGCGAATAGAGGCACCGTTAAAATTTCGAGCCCGACAAAGGCCATCATAAGATTTTGTGAAGCTATGAGCAGCGTCATGCCCAATGTGGAAAACAGAAGCAGACTTAAATATTCTTCGCGTACCTCGTTTTTAATCGGCGTGTAACCGGAAGAGAGAATGATGATGACTGCGGTGCCAAACATAAAAAACTGAGTAAACAATCGGCTTAAGTTGTCGGTTACCAGCATGCCATTCACTTCATGCGGTGCATCCCAGAACAAAGTGGCTACAGCCCCGAGGAATAAAAAAGCTATCGCAACCATTGTTAATATTTGCGTCGAGACAGGTTTGGGCCAGACACCTAGAGCAAGTATCGTTAGTCCGCCCAGGATGAGAGCAATAAAAGGTGCCAGACTAATCAGGTCAGCGGAATGCATCTTCCGTTCCTGTCATTATTGCGGGATTAGATTCGATGATGCCGGTTGCGGGGACTTGCAGGTAATCGAGGAAGGGTGCTGGGTACAGACCCAGCCAAAGCACAGTCACTGCCAGTAACGTCAGTATCAGCATTTCACGGCGATCAAGGTCTACCCAGATACGATCGCTGCTTTGCTCACCCAGCATTGCACGTTGGTACATCCATAGCAGATAGATAGCACTGGCGACAATACCCATGGCGCCTGCTATGGCAAGACTAGCTGAGACTTGGTATACACCGGCTAAAACTAGAAATTCACCCACAAAATTGGCCAATCCCGGCATACCCATAGCAGAAAGTGTGAAGAGTAGCAGCATGGCACCCAAGCGAGGCATCGGTGACAATAAACCGCCCATACAAGACAGCAAGCGGGTGCCGGTTCGTTCTTCCAACATGCCGATAGTCGCGAACATGGCGCTTGTTGTTGCACCGTGCGCAAGCATCAGAAGCATGGCGCCGTGCAGGCCTTCCTGGTTCCAAGTATAGATGCCAAACACGACGAAACCAAGATGACTGATAGAGGAGTAAGCAATCAGCCGCTTTATGTCTTCCTGCACCAAGGCCAGTAAGGCGCCGTAGAGGATGCCGACCACGCCTAGTGCCATAGCAAATGGTGCAAAATCTATAGAAGCTTCAGGGAAAAGCGGCAAGCAAAAACGCAGCAGGCCATAGGCTCCGGTTTTTAACAATAGGCCAGCGAGAATAATACTGCCTGCAGTCGGCGCTTCTGTATGAGCATCGGGCAGCCAGCTGTGGATGGGGAAAAGCGGAATTTTAACGGCGAAGGCAACAAAAAATCCGAGCATTAGCCACATTCCGGTGTCACCAGACAGATTGGTATGTAGCAGCTTAAAGTAATCGAAGGTGTAAATGCCGGTCTGCTCACCGTGAATAAAATACAGTCCGAGAATCGCTACCAGCATCAGCAAAGAACCCGTTACTGTGAAAAGAAAGAATTTGTAGGCAGCGTAGAGCCGTCGCTCATGTCCCCATAATCCAATCAAAAAATACATTGGCACCAGCATAAGCTCCCAGAACACATAGAACAGTATCAGATCCAATGCCAGAAAGACGCCAATAATACCCGCCTGGGTGGCAAGCAGCAGTGCAGCGAAAGTGGACCAGTTATGGCTAATTGAGCGCCATGAAACGAGTATCGCTATCGGAACAAGCAGTGTGGTTAGCAATACCAGCAGCAGGCTCAGGCCGTCCATCCCCAGCAGAAACTGAATACCCATTGTCGGAATCCAGGGAACCTGAACTATGTATAGGTAGCCGTCAGAGTCAGGGCTTGCGATCCACCAGAGACCCAGTGCAATAGACAGCTCAACAGTGGAGATGGTTAACGCGGCCCAGCGAACGTAGATTGTTTTGTTGTGGCCTGTCAGTGCGATCATGAGCGCGCCTGACAAAGGCAGGAATATTAATACACTTAACAACCAGTTCATAGTATTCTCACCATAGCCAATAACCCAATAGGAAAACGGCTCCAGCGCTGATCATCAGGGCGTAGCGACTTAACAAGCCATTTTGTGTGGCGCTTAGCCGCATATGTCCGAGCCGGAGTCCTGCCAACAATCCAGTGATACTTTTATTAAGCACGCCGTACTCCAGGCCATCTCGGCAGGCTGTAGCAACAGTCATACCTGAACGTGTCATTTTTTGCAGCGTCCCCTCAATTAAGAGCGCTTCCACATTCTTAAAAAAGCGAGCCAGCGTGAAATAAGGACGTATCAGAATAATTTGATAGAGCGCGTCAAAATTCCAGCCGGTACGCAAAAACGCTGCCAAAGGCAGCTCGAATCCCAACTTTTCACGGCGCACAAGAACGAGTGCGACCCCGATACCGATCAACGGCAGCACACAGGCGATGAATTGCAGACTGTAAGCAGTCGCAAGTGTGGGATGGCTTGCTGATCCAAGTTCATCCCTCAGCCAGTCACTCCACAGGTGCAGGCCTGGCCAACCTTCGGGAAACTCAACAAAGCCAACGACAAGGCTTGCAAGGGCTAGGATAGACAATGACCATGTCATTGGAGCGGGGATTGGAGGCATTGGTGAGCCGGATCGTGAACCTTGGAATACAAAAAAGTAAACGCGAAAAATATAAACTGCCGTCAACAGCGAACCGAAAGCTGCAAAAGCCCATAATAAAGGGCCTGTAGGTGCAGACCATGTGGCGGTTAGAATGGCTTCCTTACTATAAAAGCCAGCGGTAATGATAGGAAAGCCTGCTAACGATGCAGCACCGATCAGAAAACACCAGCGTATCAGTGATGAGTGATTGCCGCGTTTACCCAGATTGTGAATATTGTGTTCATTGTCATTGGTACGGATCATTGTGCCGGCTGTCAAGAACAGTAAGGCTTTAAAAAAGGCGTGTGTAGTTAGATGGAGCAATGCCAACGCGTTGGCGCCGCAACCCAGTGCCAGAAACATATAACCAACCTGACTGATTGTAGAATATGCCAGTACTCGCTTGATATCGTTTTGTGCCAGTGCCGCGCTGGCCCCATAGATAATGGTCAGCGTGCCGATGGCCGCTACAGACCATTGAACCTGAGGTGCCAGTTCGAACAAAGGATAAGTACGTGCGATCAAGTAAACGCCGGCTGTAACCATAGTGGCGGCGTGAATCAATGCAGAAACCGGACTGGGTCCTGCCATGGCGTCCGGTAGCCAAATCTGTAACGGTAATTGGGCCGATTTGCCGATAGCGCCGCCAAGGATCAGCAATGCTGCCAGGATGGGCATCTGTGAACCTGTTTCCCACTGTACCGTGGCATTTGCAAGTAGGACTGACACCGACAGTTCATTAAACTCGTTGAACAGCAGGAAAATACCGAGCGCCAGTGATAGGTCACCGATACGGGTGGTGATGAACGCTTTACGACCTGCACTGGCACGCAGTGGGTCCCGGTACCAGAATCCAATCAGGGCAAAAGAACAGAGTCCAACCAGTTCCCATCCCAAATAGAGCAACAACAGATTATCGGCAAGTATCAGAAGCAGCATGCCCGCCAGAAATAGATTGAGAAAAAAATAGTAGCGGCGTTGATCGCTGTCACCGGCCATAAAAGTTATCGAGTAGATATGAATCAGCAAACCGATACTACTGACTACACTCACCATTACCAAGGCAAGGCGATCAAGCGTAAATCCTATTGTTGGCATCCAGTTGCCTACTCCTATCCATGTGTAAAGCGTTTGCTGGAGCGGCTGGCTGGTGGCGGCACCCATCAACCATGCCAACAGCACGGTCAGAAAAGCAACGGCTGCGGCACAACTTGCCAGAATAGAGAAATGTCTTTGCTTTAGGTATCCTCCCAGCAAGGCGATTATCAGTGCACCGAGCATGGGTGAACCGGGAATCAACCACAGAAACTGGCTCATGGCGCTCCACCTTTGGTGTCATCCTTAAGCCGGGTGAGCATGTCCACCTGTGTCGTTTTGAGGTGTTCAAAAGCTAACCACACCAGAATCAACGCTACGGCCAGTTCGGCTGCAGTGACTACCATCAGGAAAATGGTCAATACCTGACCATCAGGATTATTCCAGTATTGACCGGCTGCTATGGCCGTCAAGGCTACCCCGTTGAACATGACTTCTAAGCCCATCAAAATGAAAAGCAGTTCGCGTCGTAGCAGTATGATTGCAAGCCCCAGTACGAACAGGAGTGCTGCAATAGTAAGACTGTGGCTGAGCGGAATCATGAGCGTTCCTTACGGCTGAGATAAAGCGCGGCTACGAGTGCCGCCAATAATAAAACGGCAGCGACTTCTACTACCAGAAGATAGGGCCCGAACAATGCAAGTCCCACTGCTTTGGGTTCAATTGCTGTAATATTATTTGTTGCTGTAATCTGGAATCTGTTGAGTATCCACAACAGTTCCAGTAATAGTATCAGCGCCAGGAATGCAGGTCCTTTCCAGCCGGATGCCAGTGGCGCTGACTGGTTTTGTCCGGGTCGCAGATTCATCACCATAATCAGAAATAAAAACAATACCATGATTGCTCCGGCATAAATCATGACTTGAAGAGCGGCCAGCAGTGGTGCTCCGAGCAGAAAAAATAACAATGCCAGCGCCAGTAAAGATATGACAAGATAGAGTGCGGCATGCACCGGATGAGGCGCTATCAATATCGCACTGGCAGCAAGCACTGCGATGGCGCTGGTGAGATAAAAAATAATTTCATACATAGTCTGTATTCATTGGATTGAGGGTTACTATGGCAATTTTTTGTACTCTTCAGTTGACTGTCAATTGCTGTATGATGCATCGCATCAAAAAGGGGCCGTCTTTTGTCAGGGTAGATTATTATCACGATCCACTGGCGACATATCGGTTTCAGCAGCACCAATCTTTTTTCCGCTTATCGCAACACCAGCATGCCGGTAAAAATTATAGCCTGGGTATTTTCCCTGTCCATCGATCAATAGCTGTTCTTTGTTATATATCAAACTTTCATGACGGCGCTCGCACATTTCGAAATCCGGTGTGAGTTGAATTGCAAGCGTTGGACATGCTTCCTCGCAAAATCCACAGAAGATACAGCGACTGAAATCAATGGAAAAGGTTTCCGGATAGCGGCGCCCGTCATCATTTTGACGTGCCTGCAGATGGATACAATCCACCGGGCATACCGCCGAGCATAAGTAACAAGCAACACAGCGCTCTTCGCCGTCAGGGTCACGTGTAAGCACAATGCGCCCGCGCCAGCGTGAGGGTAACGGGCGTTTGATTTCGGGATAAGACACCGTTTCACGTTTTACAAAAGCGTGGCGCAGCACTGTCCATAGTGAGCGGCATAGTCCCAAAATCAGTGTTGGTACGGGTTTATTCGTTCGTTTCTTTTGCATGGCTATTAACCTTCCATCCAGAACAATCCTAATACCGCTGTAACCATGAGGTTAACCAAGGCTGCGGGTAATAAGAACTTCCAACCAATATGCATAAGTTGATCGTAACGCAGTCGCGGCAGACTTGTGCGCAACCAGAAGAATAGAAAAATCAATGCTAGTGTTTTTATGGTGAACCAGACGGCACCAGGAAACCATGGGCCATGCCAGCCGCCTAAAAACAGAACCGTTGCCAATGCCGCAATAAGGAGTACACCAATGTACTCGCCCAGAAAAAAGAAAGCGAATTTGATATCGCCGTATTCAGTATTGTAACCGGATGCCAGTTCGTTTTCAGCTTCAGGAAGGTCGAATGGCAAGCGATTGGTCTCGGCAATGCCGCATATCAGGAAGATAATGAATCCGATGGGTTGCAAAATAATAAACGGTATTTCCTGAGCCGAAACAATATCTACCAGGCTAAATGAACCGCTTAATATCACGACACCCATGAGCGCGAGTCCCATCGGTAATTCGTAACTGATCATTTGTGCAGCAGAGCGCAGGCCGCCAAACAACGGATATTTGCTGTTGGAAGCCCATCCGCCAAGCATAATGCCGTAAACCCGCAACGAAGACAGTGCCATTATAAACAGTAAAGCGATATTAATATCTGCCAGCCACCAGTTATAGCTTACTGGTACGACAACAAAACTGAGCAGCGCGGTGAAAGGGACAATAATTGAAGCGATAATATAGATTTTACGATCGGCAAAAGGAGGCACGAAGTGTTCTTTGGTTACCAGTTTCAGAAAATCGGCAGCGGGTTGCAATATGCCAAAAGGGCCGGCGCGATTGGGGCCGAGGCGATCCTGCAGCAGCGCGATTATCCGGCGCTCACCATAAACCATCAAGGCCGCGATAGAAAACAATACCAGCAGTACTAGCGCCAGCCCTGAAAGCGTCAGAAGCCATTGAATGAGATTCATAACACTTTTTCCAGTTCAATTGGGTCGCCGTGGCCGAGGCCTAGTCTAACGAGCACGTTACGTCCGATGCCGACTGTGCCAGCAGCTATGTTTTGATTAAGCTGCACGGGGAGTACTACTGAATCGGCAGAGCCACGCAGTCTGATTTTAGAACCATCCACAATGCCTGTTGCAGTGGCAGTTGCCTGTTCAATCATTGCAATAGTTGCTGGTGCAAGCGAAGTCAGGCCTGGTGCAAAGCTGGCAAGCGTTTCATCGCCGTACCAGCTCATCAGAGCAGTCTGCCATGTACTATTATTGCTGGATAGCAGTGGGGAGCCCGCAGATGGAGAGTCTGATATGGGTGGCAAGGATACGGGGATCGGTGATCCTAAGGTACCCGGTGCAGGTACCTGGAAATCAGGAAAAGTATCTTGCAGTACAGATAAAACATCTTGCCGTGAACATTCGAGATACTTGGCCAGGTCTGCAATCACGTCCGCTGCACTGGGCAGGTATTCAGGGCGATGGAAAACAGGTAAGAAGCTCTGGGCACGGCCTTCGTAGTTGACAAAAGTACCCCCGCGTTCTGTCCATGCGGCTACAGGAAACAGAATATCAGCTGCTTCTGCAGTGGCTGTCAGAATACAGTCGAGAACGATCAGCGTGTTGAGATTCCTGCATGCTGCACGCCAGCGCAAGCCAAAACGCGGGTCGCTGAATGGATCATTACCCGCAACAATCAAAGTCTTGATTTTTCCTGTTTCAACTGACTCAAGAATCTGCATGGCATTGCCCTCCGGTGCAAGTAAAGCACTTCCATAAGCATTGGGACCGGATAATGCGTATGTGAGCCTGGCATTGGGTCCTAACGTAATTGCCAGTTTTGCAAGAACGGACGCATCCGTTGCCGTTAGCGTTTCGATCGTGCCGATCAGTAGCGGTTGCCGGGCTTTTATCAGGGATTTCGCGATGACTGCCATTGGGTCATCAGAAATGTCTCTGCCTGCCAATAGGGCGTTAATAAGTGTGCACAAATGTGATAGCTTTGCATACATTTCCCGAGGCGGCACCGTTATTGCACTGGTTGTGAACTGGGCCAGCGGCGTGGGGCTACTGTGAAACAGTGTCAGTTCAGCGCCTTTGCGATACGCTTGGCGTAAGGCCAGATCAATCATCGGGGCATGTGCGGTCAGATCACCTATAATCAATGCTGCGTCAATCTGTTCCATTTCAATTAGGGACGGGGCGCCTGCCGAATTTTGCAGCCAGCTGACGGCAGCGATTGTTGCAGCTTCCAGTGCAGGATCATTAAATGCTGTAAAGACCCCGCCTACTTCATTAAGCAAGGCTTGCAGCATTGTGTTACCTTCCAGATCCTCCCGTGCCGAACCGATCCCTCCAATACAGTTTTGAGTCGCTTTGATCCGTGTTGTGGCTGCGTTAAGTGCCTTGTGGTAACTTGTGTTTTCACCTGAGACGCGTGGTGACAGCAGACGGGCGCAATGTTCACTGTACTGATGACCATAGCGCCCGCGGTCACAGATAAACCAGCGGTTGAGTTCGGGATGCGTCCGAGAGCGGACCCGGCGCAGCGTGCCGTCTCTTGCGCCGGGTAGCGTATTGCAACCGACGCTGCAGTGAGGACAGATGGAAGGTGCGGTATTCAGATCCCAGGCACGCGCAAACCGTTGCCGAAATAGGGCGTCGGTAAAAACGCCAGTCGGACAGATCTCGACCAGATTGCCGGCAAAGGGGCTTTCTAGCGGCCCATCCTGAAAGCGTCCAAAATAAACTTCGTTGCGCAAACGCATGGCACCGAGATCATTACCCAATGCATAATCCTGGTAAAAGCGAGTGCAGCGGTAACAAGTAATACAGCGGTTCATCTCATGGTGAATCAAGGGGCCCAGATCCTGATTTGTGAAAGTGCGCTTGCGGCCGCGGTAGCGCCGATAGGGCGGACCGCAAGTGACAGTCATTTCCTGCAAATGACATTCGCCGCCTTCATCACAGATCGGACAGTCATGAGGATGATTGATCATCAACAATTCTATAACATGTCGCCTTACCTGTTGTGCTGCGGCAGCTGAGACGGAAACTTCCAGACCTTCTTTGGCGGGCTCAAGACAAGCCATTGTCAGTCGTGGGGCCTCGTTGGAATTTTTGGGTTTGATTTCCACGGCGCAGAGGCGGCAGGCGCCGAGACTGTCAAGCGCGGCATGATAGCAAAAATGGGGAATTTCCACATCGGCTTCCAGCGCAGCGCGAAGTATATTATCACCAGGTTTGAAAGCAATGGTGCGACCGTCAATCAAAATCGTACTCATGGTTGTCTCTCACCTTGA
This sequence comes from Nitrosomonas aestuarii, assembly GCF_003046585.1. Classification (GTDB taxonomy): domain Bacteria; phylum Pseudomonadota; class Gammaproteobacteria; order Burkholderiales; family Nitrosomonadaceae; genus Nitrosomonas; species Nitrosomonas aestuarii. The sequence continues at coordinate 289,177 of NZ_QAAE01000001.1, forward strand.
GTGGTTGTGTCAAAAGGACAATGTCCGTTTGTGACATGTTGTTCGTAGTGGGTGTGAAAGCACTGTATGCTGCTGATGAGTGGCATCACGGCGCCTGGCGCGAAAGCGCAGAAAGATTGTGAAGCAACAGTGGCGCACAGTTCATCCAGTAATGCCAGATCGTCAGCGTGGCCTTCACCGCTAGCAATGGCAGTTAAGATCTGCGCCAGATAAGGTAATCCGTCACGGCAGGGTGTGCAGAAGCCACACGATTCGCGCGCAAAGAAGCGCATTAAATTCAACGTAAACTCGACGGGACAGGTGCTATTATCCAAAACGATAAGACTGCCAGTGCCGAGTCGTGACCCCGCTTTAGCGACCGGGTCAAAGTCCATGGGCAAATCAAGATGTTCGGGCAACAAAAAAGCTGTTGAGGCACCGCCGGGTAAAAAGCCGAGCAGTGTTCTTCCCTCATCTAGACCGCCGGCATGTTCAAATATCAATTCCCCCGCCGGCGTGCCGCAGGGCAATTCAAACAAGCCTGAATGCCGTACTTTGCCACTGACACAAAATAATTTGGGGCCGCAGCCACCGTTGACACCAAGACTACGAAACCAGTCTGCGCCATTGAGCAGAATATGGGGAATATTGACCAGTGTCTCGACATTGTTCGTGGTGGTGGGCTGACCCCATAATCCATGTGTGCTGGGTCGCGGTATTTTAGGGCGCGGGTTAGGGCGTTTGCCTTCGATGGCGTTAATCTGAGCGGTCTCTTCACCACAAATATAACGCCCGCCACTTAGATGCACTTCAATTTGCAGATTAAAGCCGCTGCCGCAAATACTGGACCCCAGTAGTCCGGCTGTTTCTGCTTCCTGGATAGCCTGATTCAAACTATGACCGCCTTTGGCATATTCACCCCGAACAAAAATGAAAGCACGTTCAGCCTGGAGTGCATATGCGGAAACGATGACAGCTTCGATGATCTGATGTGGACCGCCATAAAGCAGATAACGATCCTTGAAAGTGCCAGGTTCTGATTCATCCAGGTTGCAGATTAAATAGCGTGGTGATGGAGCATCTGCACCCCGTAGGCGCCACTTCAGTCCACATGAAAACCCTGCTCCGCCACGTCCGCGCAGATCAGCGGCTTCCACTGTTTCGATGATTTTCTCGGGTTTGAGATCGAATGCGGCGGACAGACTGCAGTAACCACCGATCGCTTGGTAAGCGGCCAGGTTCAGGGGGGTGGTAGCATCAAGATGACGAGTCAGCAGGGTTTCCACTATACTAATCTCCTTTTTGTAAGCGCTGAAGCAATGCTTCCAGAGAGGCATTATTCAATGGCCCCAGTGCTTCTCCGTCAACAAGCGCCGCAGGTGCCTTATCGCAGAGACCCAGGCAAATACTTGGTAACACGCTAAGGGCGCCATTCGGTGTAATCGCGCCTAAAGGTCTGTGAAGATATTTTTCAGCTGACTCCAATAATTGATCGGCTCCGCGCATGTTGCAGCATACGCTGTCGCAGATTTGAACAACGTGACGACCGGGAGGGCGACGGTAGATCAGGCTGTAAAAGGTGGCCAGTTCTTCTAATTCGGTTGTTGACAAGCCGGTGATCTGAGCGAGTTTTGTAATTGCCATGTCGTCAAGATAGCCAAGTTCGGCCTGCAGGTTCTGCATGGCCGGCACCGCCGCCGCTCGTCTTCTTGGATGAGTACGTGACAGGTGAGCTAGATTTTTTTGCAGGACTTCAAACGTGTTCATATCAGCGTTTCCTTTAACGATCAATGTCGGCGAGGATATAGTCTATGGATCCGAGAATAGCAATCAGGTCTGCTAAAAGGTGCCCGGTAGCCAGTGGTGCAAGAGCTTGCATATGCGGGAATGAAGGTGTGCGAATACGCAGACGGTAAGGATGTTCTGTGCCGTTGCTGACGACAAAATAGCCGTTCATTCCTTTGGGTGCTTCGGTGATAAATAGGCTTTCTCCAGACGGAAAAGTCATTCCCTGCCCGACAGTGATGAAATGGTGAATCAGTGTTTCAATATCTTGCAGCGTTGCTTCCTTGCGCGCAAAAGCGTAGCGCGCCTGGTCGGAAAGTACAGCGCCATTTGGCATGTTTTGTATGGCCTGTTCGACGATACGCAAGCTTTGACGGATTTCTTCCAGGCGTACTTCGGCACGGGCCAGAGAGTCGCCCTCAATGGCGGTAGGTATCTCGAAATCATATTGTTCATAACCACTATAGGGACGACACTTGCGCAAATCCCACGCAAGGCCGCAGGCTCTAAGATTGGGTCCGCTGACGCCCCAGTCGATTGCTTCCGTAACTGACAGGATACCAATGCCACGGGTACGGCCACGCATTATAGGGTTATGTGTAAGCAACGCTTGGTATTCGTCTATTGCAGCTGGCATGCGTTTTAGAAATGCCTGTATCGCTTCGTGCCAGCCCTCGGGCAAATCCATAGCCACGCCGCCGATACGAAAAAAAGCTGGATGCATACGTCCGCCAGTAATCAATTCTACTGCGTCGAACAGATATTCGCGATCCCGAAATGCATAGAATGGAGGCGCCAACGCGCCCAGATCATGTGAGTAACTAGCTAGCCAGACCAGGTGACTGGAAATACGGAATAATTCACAGAGCATCACACGGATTACTTGAGCACGTTCCGGTACTGTTATACCGGCGAGCTGTTCCACTGCCAGTAAGTAAGGGAGTTCATTTTGTACGCCGGACAGATAGTCTATACGATCAGTGTAGGGTATGTAACTGTGAAAAGTTTGACGTTCAGCCATCTTTTCTGCACCGCGGTGATGAAATCCAATATCGGGACGAACATCACGAATTTCCTCTCCTTTCAGCCTTACCACCAGACGAAGTAAACCATGCGTGCCGGGATGCGTGGGGCCGATATTGAGCGTCAACTCTTCAGTGTCATCCATCGGTTCGCGATAATCTTCGGCACGGTAACTTTCCATAATTTCACGATAATGTGCCTCAGGTAGCTGGTAGGGTGGCATATCGGTGGCGCGATTAGGGTGCTCTTTGCGCAGAGGGTGACCTTCCCAGTATTCAGGCATGAGTATGCGTACTAAATTAGGGTGATTGTCTACGTGAATCCCGAACATGTCGTAGAGTTCGCGTTCGTACCAGTTCGCGGCTCGCCAGACAGAACAGATGCTGGGCAGTACCGGGTTTTTCGCAGGTAAATTGACTTTGATGCGCAAATCGGCGTTGCCTGACAAGGATAACAACTGATAGAACACGGTCAGTCCGCCGTTTCTCTCTGTTTCGTCTATGGCAGACAGATCAAAAAGCATTTCAAAGTGGGGTGTTGCCTCGTATTTGAGAAATTCGAGCGTTTCAGTAACGCGTTCAAGCGGTACTGAAAGGGTTTTGACCCTATCATGCGACAGCTCGCAGGGAGTGGCGTTAAAACGTGTTTCTAATTGCGTGCTTAGCGTCATTTTGCCGTCAGTCATCAGTTACTCTCCGACTTTCAGGCCTAGTGGGCGACGCTCATTACCAATTGATTCTTGAAGTAAGACCAATCCCTCTAACAATGCTTCTGGCCGCGGCGGGCAGCCCGGTACATAAACATCCACTGGAAGAATCTGGTCGATTCCCTGTACCACGCTGTAGATATCATACATGCCGCCGGAATTGGCACAAGAACCCATGGAAATAACCCACTTGGGTTCGAGCATTTGATGATAGAGACGCAGGATCATGGGTGTCATTTTGATGAATACGGTACCAGAAATGATTAATAGATCAGACTGGCGCGGCGTGCCGCGCATGACTTCGGCACCGAAACGGGCTATATCGTGGCGCGGCGTAAAAGTTGCCATCATTTCAACAAAACAGCAGGAAAGTCCAAAATTGAACGGCCATAGGGAGTACTTCCGTCCCCAGGACACGACCTCTTCCAGTTTGCCGAAAACGGCTGTCAAAGGTCCTTGGTTATTTTGTCTGGGGCCCATGCCAAACCTCCTTTGCGCCATTCATAAATTAAACCAAGCAGCAGGATCGCGATAAAAATGCAAGCGCCAACCACACCTCTGGCACCCAGTTCCCAATATGCTACAGCCCAGATAAAAAGAAAGACCGCTTCAATATCAAACACCAGAAAAGAGACGGCAACTATATAAAAACGCACCGGCATACGCGCACGCGCGTCACCTGTTGGAGGAATGCCGCATTCATAAGGCTGTTCTTTATCCCACTGTGACCGGTAGCCGCCCAGCCATCGGGACAACCAAAGCAAGCCCAACAGTGCAGACAATATAAGCAGTGCAAAAAGGCCGATAACAACAGCAGGTTCCAGGTTTTGCATTTGCATTCCCCATGGCTTTATGAACGGGTCTTAGAACTATTTGTATCTGCTGCATTCTTTTCCATTGATTTCTGCAAACAGTAAACATAAAAGCAGCTGGAAACGTAGCAGAGTCTGGAAAAAAGCTTTTATTCACAGAAGCTACGGTAAGTTGAATCAATTGTCAAGTAAGTGAATTATTGGTATGCCTTACAGATTATGAGTCGCTTATTTTGGATGTTTTACCATTGCTGTTGCGTTAGTATAGAACTAAAGCCAATTGTTTGTCGGACTTGAATTTGAGTTTTCGAGAGTCAAACGCGAATTGGCAGAAGCCAAGATGGATCGGGACTTCATGAAAAAGTGTGCGGTCCTTCTTGTGAAGGAATTACGGTGAAATACGGGATAGTTGATTCTATGCGACAAACTTATCCGGCAACTTTCATGTGTCGGGTATTTGATGTTTCAGAGAGTGGCTTTCACGCATGGATATTTCGGCCGAAAGTGTGAACAGGAACGTGAGAAAGGACGACTTGAAATAGAAATGCCGGCTGCGCATCAGTGTATCCGGGAAACCTATAGAGTAAAGCGCCTGCATAGTGATTTGACAGACCGTGGCGTGCGAACATTACGAGAGAAACTGGTTTTGCGTTGTAAACAGATGCAAAAATTCAAAATGACGACTGATTCCAGAGAATCTTTGCCAGTCGCTCCCACTGTTTTGAATCGGTAAATTGCTGTTAGCGCGCCTGACAAAGCGCGGGTAAGCGATCTTACTTATAGTGCTACTGCTGAAGGCTGGTTGAATCTGGCCGAAATAAAGGATTTATTTGGTGGTAGACTGGAGGGTTGCGATGAGTGAGAATATTGCCAGGAAACTGGTTATACAAGCATTATTTCGGTCAACAGCGGATAGACATTCATCTGCGGGGCTGATTCTGCGCTCGTATCCGTCGAAGTCAGTATTGTGCAAGTGAATACCGGCAGCTTAATCCTGTGGACTCCATAGTCAACAACACACAGGAACATTGATGAGTATTTAAATCGGGCGAATTATAATAATTCAGCTTCCGTGATGAAATTTCGACAAACATTTTTTATTTGTCAGGTAATGCTTATATGAGTTACGGACATTTTACTGAATGACTGTGCTGAATTGAAAGCAGCTTTTCTATTGATGCAAAACTCGATATAGTTCAGCTGTCCAATGAAAGTAGAGATCTGTAAAAAAAGGTGATGTACATATGAACAATGAATCAACTGAAAATAATAAAGATTCAACGAAAGGTAAAATTTCCTTTCCGCCCCTGACCAAGAAGGAATCGCCCGAGAGTGCGAGAGATCCGTTGCGAATATTAATGGAAATTGCCGCAGATCCTGATATTGATAGCAATACCAAGGCGTGGTTATTTGATTTCTCGGTCTCCCGGTTTAATAATCGCAGGCGCATGGCTTATCTTTCATTGATAGCTATAATCGTGTTCATGATTTTCTTGATTTTTGGTGCAGTGCATGACGGGATAAGTGTGTGCGTGGTAGAAAAAACATGTAAAGGTATCATGGCAAGTATCAGTGAGATTAAGGAATTACTGATATGGATAGGTGGTTTCTTAACCACTATTGTTGCTGCCTATTACGGTGTAACCAGCTTTCGACCGTCAAGCTGATTCATTTAAGATAATCTCTGTTGCTATTTGAGTCCACCATTACTTATATCCATAAATTTTAAATTTTTATTAAAAATAAACAGGTTATTGTTTGAAGTTTGACAAAGCACTCATAAAAAAGATTGACGCTGTATTGCCACAAACGCAATGTGGTCAATGCGGGTTTGATGGTTGCGAACCTTACGCAACTGCAATTGTGGAAGGACGCGCAGATATTAATCAATGTCCGCCAGGTGACGCCAGTGGAATACAGAAAATTGCCGCGTTGTTGGATATCGACCCCAAACCGTTAAATACAAGTCACGGCTTGCCGAAACCCAGGGCGGTTGCAGTGATTGATGAGAATCTTTGTATCGGCTGTACCTTCTGTATTCAGTCTTGTCCTGTGGATGCCATAGTCGGAGCTGCAAAGCTTATGCATACTGTGATCGCTGATGAATGTACCGGCTGTGAGTTATGCGTCGCGCCTTGCCCAATGGATTGTATTAGTATGGTCTCTGTCAGCGAGCAATCTGAATATGCCACTGAAGAATACAGCAAGAGAGCTGATCGGGCGCGTATGCGCTATCAATTCAGGCAGAAAAGGGTTGGACGGAAGAAAGTCAGTGTAAAAGAAAAAACCATTCTGGAAGCCCCGTCCAGGTCGGATGGCCCGCTACTTCCAAATGAAGAACGTAAGCATGCCATTGTGCAAGCGGCGCTTAAACGCGCTGCTGCCATGCGTGCGCAGGCGAATAAATAATCTTGATTTGAGTCAATTGCAGGTAATTGTATGAATTCAGTCAAGCGACACGAGATTTTTGTATGCCTGAAATCTGCGAATCCACACCCTACTACGGAACTGGAGTATCAAACGCCTTTTGAGTTATTGATAGCGGTAATTCTTTCCGCGCAGGCTACTGACAAAAGTGTCAATCTGGCCACACGAAAGCTGTTTCCGCAAGCCAATACAGCGCAACAATTGTTTGAGTTAGGCGCGGCAAGGCTGCTCGACTGTATTAAAAGTATTGGACTCTACAAAACCAAAGCTAAAAATATTCTTGCAACTTGTCAACTTTTGATTCAACAATATGACGGCGAAGTGCCGCGTACACGGGCGCAGCTGGAAAAATTGCCGGGTGTCGGCCGCAAAACTGCAAATGTTATCTTGAATACCGCATTTGGGGAACCTACGATTGCAGTCGATACACATATTTTTCGTGTCGCAAACCGCACGGGGCTTGCGCCCGGTAAGAATGTGCTGGAAGTCGAACGAAAGTTGCTTAAGGTGGTACCTAAAGAATACAGGCATGATGCCCATCACTGGTTGATTTTGCATGGACGCTACATCTGCAAGGCCAGAAAACCGGAATGTGCCAAGTGCATTATTGCGCATTTGTGCGAATTCAAGGACAAAACGATTTAATTAATAATTTAAGCTTTTGATGATATGTTCAAACCAACCAGAGATCAGGCACGCCAATTATTCTTTGATACCTGGGGTAAATATCGCCGCAAAGAAGTATTGACGGGAATTGAACAAATTGCTTTGGAAGTGATCCTGTTGCATCCTGAGTACCACAGCATCCTTGAGAATGAAGTGCGTTACCGCGATCAAGATTATCTTCCGGAAATGGGCGATACCAATCCATTTTTGCACATGAGTATGCATGTTGCGATTAAAGAGCAGTTGTCCATTGATCAACCGATCGGTATCTGCGAGCGTTTCTTGCGATTACAACAACAGACAGGCAGCGAGCACGAGGCAACCCATCGGGTGATGGAATGTCTGGCCGAGATGCTGTGGCAGGCGCAACGTAATCAGACTGCACCGGATGCAATTATTTACTTTGATTGTCTAGATAAACAGTTAATAAAGCCGGTGAAAAAATAGAAAATCGCATTGAACGCTCAAAACGACATATTTAAAAAGCAGAACAATATTCCAGATTTGGGGCGGACGAAAAATACCAGACTATTCATCAAATTCATCGTCCAGAAAAGTGTCATCTGTCAGGTCATCGTCAACTAATCGTGTTTCGGTAGTTGTAGTCTCGCTGTTATCATGATTAACTTGCCATGAGAAACTTAACCACATCAGGAATAACAAAATCAAAGAAAAAAGCAATAAGGATGTGTTCTTGTGCCATGAGATGCCTTCATGCGCTGCAATATTTTTTCCGGTATGGATGAAATTTTTCGATGATTCTAGTTTTTCCAAAGCAGCGCTACGTGCGGTTTGCAGTTTTGTTGCAGTGTTTTGGTTGATATTTTTCAAGTCTTGATTCAATAACCTGACTATTGTCTTACTTATCTGATCATCGTGATTCATAATGTGATTCCTTTTTCTTTCAGAAGTATAGCAAGTGTATTCGCTGCGCGTGAGCAGTGTGTTTTTACACTTCCTTCTGAACATCCCATGACTTTGGAGGTTTCGCTTACATCCATTCCTTCCCAATAACGTAATAAAAAGGCTTCCCGTTGACGTGCAGGTAAAGCTTCCAGCGCTTTCTCAATAATTTTAATTAATTGCGACTGCTCTAGTACTAAATTTGGATTTTTACCATAACTCTGATCGCTTGGAGAGGGTAATATTTCCGAAAATTCATAATCGTAAATTTCTTTCTCGTTTTGGATTCGTTGTGGTGCAAATGTGGAAAGCAGTGAACTAAATAAAGAACGCGTTTTTTGGCGCCGGTAGTGATCGTGAATGGTATTTTGTAATATTCGTTGGAATAGCGGAGGAAGCTCATCAGGAGGCTTGTCGGCATACTTGCTGGTTAACTTCATCATTGAATCCTGTACAATGTCCAATGCATCCTGTTCATCACGTACAGCAAATAAGGCCTGTTTGAAAGCGCGCAATTCAACTTTCTCTAGAAAATCAGAAAATTCAGATCTTGTAGCCAAGTAAATTAGCCTTTAAATTAAATAAACCGGCGACATAGTGGCAAATTTTATGATCCTGCAGATTCGTATTCAAAGAGTGCATCATTTGATTGTCTCGGGGCTTGAATCTGCAGGATTTTTGTGCACAAGAGATTAGTTTCATCTAGTCTGAAATGTTCGGAACAGCTTCATCTAAATATGAGAGCATTGAATGCTCGAATTATTGTCAGAAATTTTCTTCCCCGCTTTCGATTCTTCGTTTCCATTTAATTGTCAGGTATGTTCCCAGGTAGGCACCAATAAAGGCAGCAAATATATATATCTGATTTTCTACATAATTAGTCACAGTGAATGAAGTAACCAGAATTATCATCGCTGACCAAAGCGATGCAGGGTGTGCTTTTCTTCCTTCTACATCAATAAAATAAAGAGTCCAGAAAACATCTGCAAGTGCCATTGCCATCATGATTAGTAAAAACTTCGTAACTGAAAATTCCATGTCAAAATCCTGCATATGGTGATAACTCATTTTAAAGCTCGGAAGTGCATTTACATTGCTAGCCGTGTAAATGCTCAGTACGCTTTCTCTCAGTCAATTTTGCGATATAGTAATTTTCCGTGGCAACGTTAGTTCAGTTTAATGTGAGGCATACATTTTTTACATGCTTAACCATGCATAGTCTCGCGGCCAATGAAAGGTAGGTGATACAGATTTCGGGTGAAGTGTATTAACAAATCCGATAACCTTACCCTGATAGCGCGTCAGACCGCTGATTGATAAATGTCCGTCATTGTCTTTGATTTCAAGCCTACCTCCCAGTGAATGTGTGATGATCGGAAACGCTGTTCCGAAAACACGGGATGCAACAAAAGCACTTGCCGCACTGCCGGTTCCGCAGCTTTGGGTGATATTCTCAACACCTACTTCATAAGTACGTACAGAAATACTTTCTTCATCGCGCCAGATAAAATTCACGTTAACGCCTTCCGGATGACCGAGGAATTCACATAAGGATTTTTCTTCCCGTAAGGATCTGCCCACAGCTCTTGCGGTTTCTTCATCAAGGCTGGAACCGATAACAACGACATGGGGGACACCGGTAAAGACGAAGTGCAGATGTTGATCAATCTGTTGGTAACTGCGTGCCTCTCCCAGATTTACTTCAACAAGACCATCGTGCACAAACACATCCTTTTTGCCGTCACCGGTCAAGATTGAAAACCTGTCGGTGGGAATATAGGCATCACGGAAATAGCGCGTTGCACATCGTAATCCATTGCCGCACATGGTTTCTTCGGTGCCGTCACTATCAAAAATCCGCATTGTAGGAAAATCCTGCTGTCTATCTACATAGAGAATGCCATCGGTATCATGCTGCGTCGCTAATGCATTTGCAATCTGCGCTCGGTCAAATCCCGCAAGAGGTGTTCTCATTTCATCGACCACCAAGAAAGAATTACCGCATCCATCCATCTTCGTTGCTTTGATTCTCATTGTCTTATCGCCTCATGCGCTGGAATAAAAAATTGGCTACAAATTGACCGGGGTATAAATATTTCTAATTATGGGTAGTTCAAATTTAGGCGGGTTTTCCGAAGAAGATCCTGAAGTGATCATTATTTAAATATTCAGTAAGGTTTATAACCCATCCGTCTTGTCAGATGCGCCTGCGCCACGCCTGAAATAAATTCATCCTGAACAATACCTGTAAGTACAAATCCATTCTTGAGGTAGAAGCTCAAGCTCTCGTTTGCATCAGCATCTGTAGTTACATTCAGGATTCTTCCTCCTTGTTTCTCGAGTTCGACAAAGATGCCATCCAGCAGTAGTGAGCCATATCCTTGGCCGCGATGATTTTTGTCTACAGCGATGGTAAGTAAGTGGTAGGTATCAACCGTTTTTTTAACAATCACATAGCCAACAGGATGTTCGTTGTGCATCACACAGATACCAAAACACTTGCCGCGCTTGATATCCTCAAGTTCATCATTGATGTCAGATTGGTACATGGCACCAATGTCCTGTAGGGCGATCTTCACAAGGTCTGGGTAAACGTTTTCTGAGATAGGCACGATTACGGTTTTCATTGTTCTCCTGCCCGTTTGCCTAAAAGTGTATACGTCCGGTCCTGGTAGATGATCGTGCCAGCTTTCGCAACATTATTAATCACAGAATTTGCCAGATTCTCAAGTAATTCGGTCTTGTCAGCGAATCTTGTCGGATATGACTTGGTGAGTCGTTGTGCTGCTGCATTTACGATCAGTGCAACCATGTCATCATGTTTGATACCTGCATGGCGGCACATGTTGGTAAGATCAGCTTCTGTTGGATGGATGCCGGGAATGACATTGGCTTCAAGAAAATAGAGTTGGTTATCCCGTTCACGAAAATCCATGCGGTTATAATCACGTACTTCCAGCGCTTCATGTGCTGCAATTGCAAACTTAGCAAATTGTTTTGCTCTGTCAGTCCAGTCAAGATGCGAAATATAAGGGTTCTCAATATCTTTTACATGTGGATCACGTACTTGTGGTTGCCCTGGAATCTTGGCAAAGTCAATCTCTAAGATCGGTAGCATATGGTTCCCGATAAGACCTACCGTATATTCATTTCCAGGTAAAAATTCTTCGACCAGTGCAGGCTGATTGAACTGTGTGTAGATCGACTCAACGACTTCATTCAATTCCAGCGTGTCGTTTACTTTACTTTTCTGACTGATACCAATGCTTGTTCCTTCACTGCAGGGTTTTACCATCAGGGGAAAGGACAAATCCTTAAGCTTTTCTCCTGGTTTCATAAGTTGAAATCGCGCAGTCGGCACAGCATCATACGCGACGATTTTTTTTGCTGTTGCTTTGTCCATTTTGTTGATAAATGTCTTTGGACTACTGCCTGTATACGGAATATGCAGGTGTTCGCAAAAGAATGGAACTATGGCTTCACGTAATTCCTTTTCATCGAGACCTTCGGCATTATTAAACACAAGGTCAATGCGATGCCTGCGTTTTTCGAGTTGAAAATAAATGTCGGGACCTACATCAATCAGTTCAACATGTGCGCCGGTACGTTCCAGTGCGGCCGTCACGGCTTCAATGGTGGCAGGACTTTCAAATTCACCATATCGTTCATCTTCCATACCCGGTTTTCTAACGTTACAAGTATAAGCAATATTGAGTTTTTTCATGGTTGAGGCAAAGTTGATAAAATTAAACCTGTCTTTCAGGTGAACCGGGTCAAGTCAATAAATATTCAGAAAGAACCTCCATCGGCCGATTAACAAAACACATGATCATGCTCAACATTGATATTAATTTATAAAGTTAGACATAAGAAGGGGTTTCATAGGTTGGAATCATTTCTGTAAAATTTTTAGAGCACCACATATCTTCGAGGCAGAATGGTAACGCTACATTAACGTTGCGTTGTTCAATCGGTTTACATAAAAAAATAAAATTGTTAACGACAGTAGTGTGAACTTCTTTGATGGTGTAGTAATGCTGATTCAATGAAGAATTTTCGTTTAGAAACTACTGGCTAAGCAATTGTTCCTTATAACTATTGTCTATTTGTGGAAAATTTCTTAGTGTTTATGTGCAGCTTTAGGCTGATATTGATTGATTGGCTGGTAGTTCAGAATGATTCGTAGCCGGCGATCAGATGCCACACGGCGGGAGAGGTGGTTGTTAACAGGTGCAGTCAAATCTTTGGTGATATTGATATCCCTGCCATTTGTTTTGGTATAAATTGATTGTTAACGTAAAAAATCAGCTCTGGTGTCTGGTGTAAACAGAGTATTTTAATCTGGACAGTGTAGTGAATTGCAGGCCGGTATTAACTTTATGCCATATGGCTAGTTTCTGGGGACGCACTGCGACTGTTTTTTTCAGGCGCAGTGCCATTGATAATCAAAGTCTGGGAGCAATATGTCCGGTTACATCCAGCGCATCCTTGGCATCACTCCAGTTGACGGTATCTTCAACAAAATAGTCAAAAGTGCGCGGCATCGCACTTTTTGTTTTTTCGTTATAGTTGATAATGTCCAGAATAAATAAGCTGCGCAAAACACCGCGGCGGCGATAGCCGGTCTTTTTTCTGGAAACAATCTGATCCCGCCAGGTACCGAAATTGATATAGGTTACCGGGTACTCAGTGTTCAGATTAGGTTCTTCCTGCAACGGTTTGTGGGTATGCCCTTCACCGTGAATCTGGAAATTGTAGTGACGATATATGGGCAAAAAACTGGGGAATGTTTTCATCACCGACAGCTTGACACTGGGTTGTTGCATTCTGTCGAAAAATGCCAGAATACGCATCAGAGCAGCAATTGATTTAATTTCTAGTCCATGGCCAATTGATTTCATGATTTCCAAAATACGCTTGGCAAGCTTGAGCCCTTTTCTGCGCAGCGCCGGAGAAGACTGGTAAGTAAAGTCCCAGCTGAGCCATTCAAGAATGCATTCATATAGTGTGTCTTCAATGATGTCGATAATTTTTTGATCCTTGTTCTGCTCGCGCATTTTCGCTGCTTCTTCCAGTACCCTATTGACAGCGGCGTAAGTCGGACGGTAAAGATCCAGTTCATCGAGAATACTGTCTAGGCGCGGGTCATTGCAATTGGCGTCATCCAGTTTTTTCTTGGCTTTATATATAAAGGTTGACAATACCCCGGCGGCAACCGAGTCACCGAAACAAGGTTCGAAAAAAGGTGAAAATTTCAATTGCTGCCAGGTTTCAATTTGCCAGCCGTTGGCAACTTTCCAGCCGGGTCGGCCTTTTTCTGCTTTGATACGGCGACTGTTTGCTTCATCACGCCATTGTCCATGCGTGGTAAAAAACCGAAAACCGGTATCACCATAGTAAAAAGGTAGATACGGTGCTTGATCTGGATCTAGAAACATGATTTCGTCACCGTACATGCGACCCAGCATTCTGCGTTCTTCTTCTGGAATTTGACTGACATTGCGCCCCAGTCCTTGTTCGTAAAAATACTTTAATGCTTTTGGATCACAAAACAGCTCCTTGTCATGATTGCCGATCGTGATCACTATTCTGGCCGAGATATTGCTGAGTTGGTTTTCCTGTCTGAGTTTGCTTTCCAGTTCACGCAGCCATTGGAAAAAGTATGCATGCTGATTTTCTACGATATCTTGAATAATGGCATTGACGACAGCGGAAAATTCTTCTTTTCTATTCCGTTCCCATGGATAGATAGGCGGCTCATGCGCTGCCCATTTACTGCTGCGGATCATATCGACGACATCGCCGTCCAGCACAAAGACAAGCTCGTTAATGGCATATCGAATGCAGCGCTGCTTTATGGTGTCGTAAAAGGAATTCCAGATCGCATCATTTAAGTTCTGGAATCCAACCGTGCCATCTGTTAAATGAATATCGCTAACACTGACGCACAGGCGATTGCCTCTGTCCTCAGGCGGTTCATTGACTTCAAGTGTACGTCGTTCAACTTTGCCAAGACCTATGGTTTTACACATTTTATCTATGAGTCCGGTTTGTTGCTTTTGATCAGTCTGACTGGAATTCATCGTATATGCTCCTTTTATGCTTATGCCAAATACGTTTAAAATATCCGGAAAGTACGTGTATCATTTGAAAATGAATGCCTTTCTGAACAGCGTAACCTGGTGGTTTTTTCTTTTTCATGCAATCTTTTAGAATTTACCAGCTTTCGGGAAACAGGTGTTAAGTGTTTAATCCGATACCGATGCAGATAGTACGATCAATAATTTTTGATACTGTGATGTGATGCAGAAAAATTTTCAACAGCTTGTTCGTGCCAGTATTATTGACAATTAGCATGATTTCTATGACCGTTCGGATTCGACCTGTTGAACATTCTGATTACGACTGGCTGCTAGACCTTCATCATACCGTCTATCGTGAATTGATTATAAAAGAATTTGGATACTGGGATGATGATGAAGAACTTGGATTGTTTCTTGAAGCCTGGGAGACAAAGAAAATCGATATCATTATGAAGCAAGGCAATTCTGTGGGTATGTTTATTATCGATAGTAAAAATGATTATTTGTGGCTGGATGAAATTCAAATACATCCGCAATATCAAAACCAGGGTATCGGCACAGAAGTTATTGTGCAGCTCATCCTGCGCGCACGAAAACTGAGTTTGCCGTTGCGTCTGCGCGTATTACACGCCAACCAGGGCGCGTATCGGTTGTATCAAAAACTGGGGTTCCGACAAATCAGCAGTGCAGCGCATCACAACGTGATGGAATTGAGTTAGCCCTGCATCGGCTGGCATTAACAGTTTGTTGAAAAAATTTTAAGGAGTCAGCTTCAGCTCCAATTTTTCCAAGAATATTACTTCATCGTTTCATCAGTTATTTTCAGGGAGAGCGCATATGGATCAAAGCAACAGGAAAATTACTGTTTATTATGATGGC
The DNA here is from genome assembly GCF_003046585.1 of Nitrosomonas aestuarii. Taxonomy (GTDB): domain Bacteria; phylum Pseudomonadota; class Gammaproteobacteria; order Burkholderiales; family Nitrosomonadaceae; genus Nitrosomonas; species Nitrosomonas aestuarii. Next base: position 304,440 of record NZ_QAAE01000001.1, read on the forward strand.
GCCTGTCCCAGTTGTGTAAAGGACCGGGACAGTTATGAAAAAATGGCCGGTAAAGCAGGGGAGGATGTATGCTGGTTTGATATTACCGGACAAGATACGCAATTGCGTGGAATCGGAATTGATCCCCATAAAGCGATGACCGAATTGCATGTGCGTGATGAGCATCAGCGGGTCGTGTCAGAACTGGATGCCTATATACTGTTGATGCAACGGGTACCGCGACTCAAACCGCTGGCCTGGTTGATCAGTTTGCCGCTGATACGGCCAATGTTGTCGACTCTTTACCGACGGATGGTCAGAAAACGCCTGAAAAGAACTGGACGTATGTAAACTTATTTTGTGGTGATAATCCGGTTGCGTCCAGATTCCTTTGCTTCATAAAGATGTTTATCTGCAGCAGACATATAGCTGTCTATGGTATCGATTTCATCAGGTATCCTGGTGACTGTACCAACGGTGACCGTCAAATATGGTGAGACACTGCTGTATTTATTCGGAATATGCAGGCCCTCAATTTCTTTTCTGATAATTTCAGCAAATTCTGCAGTGCCGTGTATGTCCAGGTTGGACGAAATAATACCAAATTCTTCACCGCCAAGCCGAAAGGCATAATCACCGGGGCGCTGACAAATTATTTTTAATTGCTGGCTTATCCTGATCAATATGTGGTCGCCTTCGCTATGTCCGTAATTATCATTGATTTGTTTAAAAAAATCGATGTCGATGAAGATAAGTGCTAAAGGTAATTTTTCCCGTCTTGCCCGCTTGAGTTCGCGCATAAATATACTGTTAAAATGTCGGCGATTATACAGATCCGTCAACTGATCGGTAATGGAGAGCGACTCCAATCGTAAATTAGCTTTTCGCAATTGCTTATTGGTTTTGTGCAGCTTCTTTTCAATTTTCTGCCGCGCGTGACTTTCACGGATGAGCGCCAGTGTCCGGGTGGATAAACTGTCATACATCTCCATTACGGTTTCGATCAGAATTCTGATTGAGCCGTTCATTTTTTTGTCGGCGGCAATCTTGGCTTCTTCAAGCGGCATCCCTTTGTGAATATTTTCAATGCACAGTGCCATGCGTTTATCATTATCCATAATATGGAATGCCAGCCAACGAATGAGGAACAATATGATGCATTCAATGATTTCTGTCTGTGATTTATTGGTTTCCTGCTCTTTGATTTCGATCACTTTGGGTAAAAAAAATGAGTGACTGAGCTGGTGGGACGACAGCCACGAATCATCCCCAAAGTAGTCTACCCAGATCGCCTCTTCCATTTGAAAATGATATTCAGCATATTTTGCCAATTCACTAAAAACATGATTAATTTCAATCGGGTTGTCTCGCGTAATTGTCGAGGCCAGTTCATTTAACAATGAAATGAGCATTTTGTGTTGTTCATCGATTACTTCAATGCCTATTTCAAAATTTTTATTCCATGGAAATACTTCGAATTTATTCTGAGGCATATTATTATTATTAAATAGACACTTGAAGTGATCGGAAACAACAGATTTTTACCATACAGAAAAGCTGTGTTTAATGAAAGGGCATATCTTATCATTCTTATTTATGCGTGTCCTGATAATATACCTACATATATTGTGGGTATATGTGAAAATAAAACAGCGTCCATTCATGCGCATGTTTTGAAATAGCAACGCACTTGCAGAGAAATTAATATCTATCGACTTTAATTTGAACGAGGGAATTACGGCCTACAGATTTACTGCAGGTGTAGAGGGAGATTTGGCCGCCGGGAGTTTTGCAAGTTGATTCTTGTGAAATTCTGCTGGTATAGATATTTTTGTGATTATGTAAGATGCTATACGCTTTCACTTGCTGATACCCGACTGCCATCAGGCTTGAAGAACTACAGCCATTTTTTCTTCCTAAAATAAATCAATAAGCCAATGCCGATAGCAATAAAAATGATCCATAAAGCAGGATAGGCCCAGCGCCATTTCAATTCCGGCATATGCTCAAAATTCATCCCGTATATACCGGCGATGAATGTGAGCGGTATGAAAATGGACGCAAAAATAGTCAGAATCTTCATGGTTTCATTCAATTTATTGCTGATACTGGAGAGGTAAATATCCTGGATGGAGGCAATTCTTTCCCGGTAGGAATCAAGTGAATCGGTTACACGCAGCACATGATCATGCACATCGCCGTAATAACGTAGTGTTTTTTCATGCAGCAGGGCAGTATTGGCATGTTGTATTGTCGTCAGCAGTTCGCGTAGCGGAGAAATGCTGCGCTTCATGGCAATCAGATTGCGACGAAGCAGTTGTATGGTATGCAGCATTTCTTTGGTTGGATTGGATAGTAAACTGTCTTCCAGTGGATCGATAATGTCATCCAAGCAATCTTCAACCACAAAATATTCATCCACAATGGTATCGAGCAATACATACGCTAAGTAATCACTGCCACTTTGCCGCAGACGATCCTTACGATTCTGCATGCGGTAGTAAACAGGTTTGAAAATCTCATCGGCTTTTTCCTTGAAAGTAATGACATAATTTGCGAGTAATAAAATACTGATCTGTTCATATCGTAAATCAAGATTGCCGTTGTATTGTGCGCTGATGCTTTTGATAACCAGATAAATATAATCTTCATATTCTTCCAGTTTGGGCCGCTGATGTGTGCTTAAAATATCTTCCAGTACCAGGGGATGAATATTGAGTTCAGCACCAATGTGTTCAACGATGCTGGTGTCACTTAATCCGTCAATATTAACCCAGATAATCGACTTATTATCTTGCAATTGCTGTAATTCCGATATCGATTTGATTTCACACTGCTTCAACGTATCCTCGTTGTATTGCGTGATCGATATGCGGCATGCAGTCTCGTGTTTTTTGCCGATATGCACCAGTGAGCCTGCCGGTAATCCGGATTTATCCGCAGCGCTGCGCAAAACTGTTTTGTTTGTCTGCTTGTGCAGGCGGTGCCATACCGGATACTTGAAATTCATGATAATTGCCCTATGAGCGTTTCAGTGATTTGATCAATCTATATAACTACATGAATGGCGAAATTCACTCCAGCTCAATCTGACCGTGCGATACAGATCGGTACGGAAAGCGGAAGATGCCATGCACTTTCGCTTGTTCATACTGACACTGGTCATTCTGCTGAATGAAGTAACAAGAATCATAGGATGAAGGATATAAGGAACAGTCCAAATCACATCGTGCATGATGAATGTTTCTCGCAACGACGATACAATTTGTCATGTTCCGTATGGCATATATAAAATAACCTGCTCAGTGCAGAGGTGTGACACGTATTACGCGCTGATCGTCGGCAAACTCCAGCAGCAGCCGGCGTACACGTTCCTGCCAGGCATCGGCGAAGGCAGTCTGTTGTGAGGCATCGGCACAATTTTGCAGGATCGCCATCAAACGTTCCCCCTGAGCCGGATCGACCGGTATCAGGGAAACATCGAGCGTCACTGAGACAGTGGCACCGGTATCAAGTCGTTTGAAGACAATGGCTTCGCCCTGACGATCATTCGCAAAACTAAGCAGTCCCTTGCGTTTAAAGCGGCCGCGGATACCCTGAAATCCATTACTTGCGGCTGCACCGGTCAGCAGCGTCAATACCTGAGCCATGACGCCGGTCGTGCCCTCATCTTCTGGTGCAGGCATATGCACGGAAATATTGCCGCGTTCGGCCGGTTCGTCAGGATAAAGTGCCGCCAGCGCCGCGCGGCCGATCAGAAATGCACCGGCAACGGTAGGACAAGAATGTCCGGCCAATCGTACGGCATCCTCATAATGGTAATCAAGCAGACCGTCACGGGCGGCGCCCAGCGTGGCGGCAAAGGAATCATAAGTGCGCACAACCGGCGCTTTTGCATAAAAATCAGGAAAACTCACAATAATCACCTCTCTGAATATTATTGAATAGGGTTATGCGTCAAATGTAATGCAGGCATACGGCCGAAATGGAAGTGATTGAGGTACGCAATAATAAGAGTGGTCGTTACAATCTCTGTATACCAGTATTTTCGGCTTTCTTCTGTGTGCATGAAATCGACGAGTGGACAGTAAATGGGCAACATTACTATAGAACCATGACTGATTGCAAAAATCTATTTATAACTTATTGTTAACAAAAAGTTTAGTCTAATAACAGATAATGGGCTGTCATCAGTTTCCGTTTGTGTTGCGTCATATGTTGTCATGCCGCTTTCGTCATCTTTGTCAGCATGGCTGTATTCGGTTGAATGTGTCTCTGAACCAATAAAAAATAATATATCCAGGTTAGATTTTTTTTAGCTTCACGTTTCGTTCCTATGTAACTTTTTTTCTGCTGGCATTTCTGACTATGCGCTGGCTTGAGCAAAAAAGACTGCGAATCGGTGCCTGGTGTCAGCATCACTTCTCATTGATATTCATTTTCCATTCCAAAATGACATAACCGTTTCGTGCAAAAAGTACTGCTGACCGGAACAACTATTGATGTTCAAGCAATAGAAGCGAGAAAATTTACTGCTTAACGGTACAGTTCAAGGGCAGTTCATTATTTCTTTTCTTTATGTGCAAACGTCGGCATATTTGACACCCTGCGTTTAAAGTCAATTGATGCTCAGCTTATCTATTTGATTGTTTGGTAAAAATAATTATGGCATGGTTTTTGCTTATGTCCTGAATATACTTTGTAATAATGAAGTATGGATTTTTAAAACTAAAAAAAGAGGATACATATTATGAAAATAACAACGAAAAGTGCCCTGGCAGCAATTCCATTACTGATGAGTTCGACATTTGCTTCAGCCGTACTTGTTGATTCGGAATTGTCGTTGGTAATTGATGTTTCAGGTAGTGTAAGTAGCAGTGAATACAACCTGATGATGGATGGTTATGCAAATGCATTTCGTGATTCGACTGTTCAAAATAACATTCTGAATGGCGGCACGAATGGTGCAATTGCTGTCAATGCAATATTTTTTGATTCTAGTGCTTACACGACCAGTCTTGATTCTTATACATTGTTGAACTCTGCTGCTAGCATCAATGCATTTGCCGACATCCTTGACAATTTTACTCGGCCAGGCAGTGGTGGAACAGTCATTTCATCTGGTATGAATAAGTCGTTAGCCACTTTGCTTGCAGACAACGGCTTTGAAAGTACTAATCTGATTATGGATGTCTCGGGAGATGGTACCTCAAGCACATCTCCTACTCAGGCCGCACGCGATGCAGCTCAAGCGGCTGGTGTGACTGTTAACGGTATTACAATTGGATCAAGTTCCATTAATACTTTTTATAATAACAATGTAATAACCAGTAATGGTTTTTCTATACATGCCACCGATTTTGCTGATTTCGAGAATGGTGTTAAGCAAAAATTGCGTATAGAAACACAAAATCCAAATCAAGTACCTGAACCCGCTTCTCTGGCGCTTGTAGTGATGGGTTTGGTTACAATAGCAGGTTTACGCCGTCGTGGTGGAGCACACTAACCTATTATTAGCTTGACAGTATGTGTGCAGGGATAGACATATGAATCCCGGCACATCACACGTTGTAGTTTTGTAACGTTGGGGCAGCATAATGATTAGTAGATAATTATGCCGCCCCAAAATTTTATAAGCAATTATCTTTTTCACGGTATTTGTTTTTTGCCTTATTTTCCGGGCAGGCGCAGCTATAACCGCAAATGAGCCTTTTCTGATTTCGGTGGTGTTGACAGGCTGTTGTTGTCTTACGGTAAACGCAGGCTGGAGGTTCTGGCAAGTTTGGTTTCGATAGTATATAGGTTTTCCGGTTAAGAAAATTTGTGGTTCGTTTGTTCGATCAGGGTCACGTGCATATCGTCAGGAATCAAAAAGGGAATCAGAAATTGTCTCGCTCTGCTGTTCCATTAGGATAAACTGCTGCCAGTGCCACTCGGCAAAAGAATCATTAGTGTGCACAACTGGCGCTTTCGCATAAAAATCAGGAAAATTCTCAATAATCAGCTCTCTGAGCGAAACGGAACTGGGTTGCGCGACAGATGCAAGGCAGGCATGCGGCCGAAGTGGTTGAAGCACGCATGGCAAGAGTGGTTGTGTATGTCAGTATTTTTTGCATTCTTCTGTTAGACTTTCTTCTGTGCACATGAATATCAACACGTGCATAGTAGAAGCGCAACATGACTAGAAAATGACGTTCAATTGCAGAAGCCTGTTTTTAACCCGACGTTAATGCGCAGTTTAGTCTAATCACAGGTAATATCCTGCCATCAATTTCCGGTTTATCTTGCGTCATATATTGTCACGCCGATGTCGGCGCCTTTATCAATGCCGTTGCATTCGGTTGAATGCGTCTATGAACTAATAATAAATAATATATCCATGTTCGAGCTTTTTTACAGCTTCACGTTTCGCCCCTATGTAACCCTTTTTCTGTTGGCATTTCTGACTATGAGCTGGCTTGAGCAGGGCGGACTGCGAACCGGCATCTGGTTGTTGACAGGCTGTCTGGTTGCGCTAGCTGCCGAGTGGGGAAGTATCAATCATGGTATTCCGTTTGGTTACTACGCATACCATTACGAAGTGCTGGCGCGTGATCTGGTTGTTTTCGGCGTTCCTTTTTTCGATTCGCTTTCATTTGTTTTCTTGAGTTACGTGAGCTTCACGTTTGCCCAGTTTTTCCTGTCTGCGCATTGGCGTTGCGGCTGGAACGTGCAGCGCGTGACGACTCGTAATCTTCGTAACAGCACCTCTGTACTGTTCGTTGGCGCTTTTTTCATGATGGTACTGGATCTAATCATTGACCCTGTCGCGCATCTCGGCAAACACTGGTTTCTGGGGGACATCTATCATTATCCCGCGCCTGGCTGGCATTTTGATATTACGCTGGCCAACTATGCCGGCTGGTTCATCGTCGGATGGACGATCATTTTCATCAACCAACGGGTGGATGCAGCGCTGAACAGATGTGAATTGTCTGGAAACAGGCCACTGCAATTGCGGTATATACCCGGTAAGGGGTTATTTGCGCCGCTGTTCTGGTTCGGTATTGCTGTCTTCGCGTTGGGAGTCACAGCATGGCTGGGCTGGGGATACGACCTTGAACATGTAACCGCCGCCGAGCGTGAGAGCTTTGTTGCGGAGACACGGAAACTGTTTCTGGCAGGCACTTTTATTATTGCACCGATTGCCGTACTTGCCTGGACGCACTTGGTGCGACGCGATAGCCAACCCCCGCACGAACAACTGGCAGCGTGGTTGAAAGAATATCCCAGTATCGAATTGAAGTCGCGTTGGCGTGTCTAGAATCCTGTAGTGAATCCGTCAGTTGAGGTTGATGAATAGCATTCGCCGGATTACGCTGTGTGAATTGGACCTGCACATGTTGATGTCCATTGCGTGTAAGCTTTGTTTAAGATAATTGTCAGGTGTCAGTCTTTAAATTCTTCAATATTTTGATATATTTATTTGCCAATTCCGGCTTCCAGTCAGAAAATGACTCTAAAGCTTGAATGGTTGAAGGAACCAGAACTTTGTGTCTTTGGGCCAAGGTTGTGATAGAGGCAAAAGCCGCATCAGAAGACGAATTACCGACCCATGACTGGAGCAGTGCCGCTTTTGCGATTTTTTCCCGCAGCGCGCGATAATCGAAATTTTCATCGTCAGGTTCAATGCGCAATGTTTTTAAAACCTTTTCTGCTACTTCCTTGGAATATACCGGATCTCTTCTTCTTCCAGTGGCGACCTCAAGAATATCTGTAAAATGAGTAAATAGACGGATATCGGTTTCTGCCCGGGCACTCTCCGCCAGACGCTGCTCTGCCTTCAGTTTTAGTCTGTATTCCTTAAGTGCAAGCCATACACCTGCTGAAGTCGAAATAATGCCAACAAATGATGCGATGGGAATCAACCAGTCTTTGATTTCGTTTGGATCCATGATTTCCTTTTCCTTTCTTCAGTCTGGTGAGAAATGCGGTATTCCGGTAAAAGGTCATGATTTAAGGCTGTTCAACGCGCGCTGCATTAAACGGCGTAAGATCATGATCTCGTAAATTGGATTAACAGATTTTAATTAATACAGGCAACCGGATGCAATTTATTACCAAAGTGATTCCGGCAATACAAGGCCTGTTTCCTTTGATATCCTTGAGAGAAAACCGCCTTTACGTTCCTTAACTGCCGCGGTGGCAACGCCTGGTTGATGGGTACAGCTACAACCGCGCATGATTTCAGCCAGATTCCAGCACTGACGGATTGTTTGTGTGTTCCGAAGTGCGCACACCGATCAAGCAGAAGGTGCAGAGCGATCTATCCTCAAAAAAACATGAAACATGAAACATGAAACATGAAACATGAAACATGAAACATGATGCCGGTATGGTTTTTTATGCTTCAGCGATGCGCCCGTTTGCAATCAGGAAAAAGTTTTCAGAGCGTAATTGAAACAGAGCAAGACTGCTTGGACCATTTGATGGTTAAAAAACTGATTTCAACGTTCAGAAACTGGAACCAGGCTGCGCCAGAAAGACATTCTCTTCAGCTGTTGATACGCGACCAAGAATTTTATTTCTATGTGGATACCGTCCAAAACGATCAATGATCGCCTTGTGGCGAAGTTCGAATGTATAACCTTTTTGTGGCGCAAAAGTGCGATAGAGCGCCTCCGCCTGAATGTGAATCTGTCTGGATTCGCTGTGCATGTAAGGCATCAACAGGAAGCTGCATTCGATGGGTGATAGTGAATAATGCACACTGGCCGCCACTGCTTCTTGTGCAAGGACAAGCGACATCGGGTCTTGCGCGAATGCGCAAGGCGTATTTCGATAAATATTGCGGGAAAATTGATCGAGAACAATGATCTCGGCAAGCCGGCCTTTTGATTTGTTTCTCCAGGTATATAGCTCTCCCTGCGAAGCGCGTTGATGCAACTCCAGGAATCGTTTGTTGATCAATTCATCAACCCCTTGCTGCGCCGACCACCACTTGGCAGGAGCAATTTCTTCAAACCAGAATTTTAATACTTCATCGCACATTATTGATTTTCATGGACTGAATATTGAGAATCGGTATCGATTCCGATACCTGAGAATCTGGTCTTACATTTTATTTAATGACTACAAGTTTTGGGTATATTCACAACTTACAGCAATGTGGTTTTCGATGCAAAATTATGCTAACCACCATTACCCGGCCAGTAATATGAACAAGTTGCTTGAATCGGTTATTACAAAGTTAATGGGATGCTAATCTGTAAACAATGAACGTGAATTTTTCGAAAGGTTCGTTTGAATACGACCAGATTATCTGTTAGGGTGACCACGGAGCAAGCCCTCGGGCTGGCAAATCTGCCCGTTGGCAGGCTCGTTAATTTTCAATAAATCAAAGGAGTTATGCATGCATAACAAGTGGACTATCAGTATAGTTGTGGCTTTTATATTAGGTATTTTTTGTCTGACGCCGGTTTTTGCCAAGGATCAGATGAAGACCGAAGGTGCTGAGGTTACATACAGTAATGAAGAACTCAAGTCTTTTATTATTGCAAACGCCGGGCTTTATCAACTGCAACAACAGGCTGTCGCTCAGATACAATCTATGGAGTCTGATCAGCAGAAGCGGGAAGTTATGGAAACGACCAATCAGCAGATGCTGCTGGTACTTGAGCAGACCGGATTGACGGCGGATAAGTACAATGCAATGGGACAGACTATCCAATCTGATACTCAATTACAGGAGAAAGTCCAAACAATCGCATCAGACCTGTTCCAGCAGGAAGCGCAGCAATAAAACTGAAATAGTTACAATTTAACCTGATACAGTTATAAATTATCGAACAGTTTCATTTTTTTAAAGTGGTTACACTGTTCGATAACTGAGTCACATCAGCATGGGATTGTCCGGGCTGACTGGAGAGCGATGCTAGGAAACGGATTGCGTCCTGTTCATCGTCTGGTTTGTTTGGGTCTGCTGAACCGAGGGTGTTTTGTGGTTTCCGTGGGCGTGGCGTGATTTGATATCGTAAATATAGGGACTCTAATTCTTTGAATGCATGTGATTATCAGTGGATTTATCATGTTCCAAATGCGCTAGGTATTTTTCAATTAGATGAGTCACAGATTTGCGTGCTTTATCCAGCTCCGTTTGTTCAGCGTTTCTGAGCGCACCTAATGCTTTGCCTCTGTGTCGGCCTTGTTTGAGCGGAAGAGAATTAGCCAGTTTTCCAATTTCATCCCACACAGTACTTGTGATACCTAATTTCTGTATTGCGCTTTTCTTTGATCCAAACCTCTCGGAGAGAGAATCTCTAATTTCGTATAAATGTACTAGCTCATTATCAGCGTCTTTGACTGATTTTTGATAACTCTTTAGCATTTGGTCAAGTGTGGCATCGGAATTTCTATGCTTGTCTACAAGAGATGCAAAATGCTTTTGTTTTTCTAAGCGCTTTTTTTTGTGTCTGAAACTACATCTCCATCTTTATCTTTTACTATCAGGTCAATTGTTCCAAGGCTCACGGCATGTATACAAGATTCAACTTCTAGAAAGTGATTCTTTTTTCCATCTTCTCGAATATCTGTTCGGGACGGACCGCTCAATTCGAAGTCTCTATGCGTCATGACTTGAACAGCATGCAATCTACTTTCGATTTTTCGGGTCAAAACTTCCTGTATTGAGCTATCCGCATGATATAGATCGGGATCTATATTTGCGATTGCAACTCCATTCTTAATATCAAGATCACCAGTCTCAAAAGAAAATGAAATCGGTTCCTCCAGATAATTTACGGGAGGATATTTCCATTCCAGTTGAATAGTTAAAATTCTGTTCATGGCCTTTCATTAACCAGAACTGGACGGATCGTAAAGAATCACGACTATCTACATAAAACTTTCAATAAAATTACTCATTCACCACTTTTTTACTCATCCCCGCGTAACAAATAGAAACAATCCCTTTCAACCAATCCGAAATTGTCGGCGAATAAGGTAATATTTCCAGTTCCGCTTCAGCTGCTCCCGGTGCCTGCGGTTTTTGCTGTTGCTTCCAGTCATGCCAGACTTTTTTTGCTTCATCGGCGTTCTGGCAGGTGCACAGTACTACGCCGTCGGCGGTCATGAGTGTCGCCATTTTGTTGGGCCATTCCTTGATGTAACAAAACATGTAGTTCTCCTTATATGTAATTTTGTTTACAGCGCAAGTTTAAGTGTCGATTGTTAAAGTTTTATTACCAGTGAAGTTTCGTGCAACAAATCAAATTGTTAATCTTGATTTGGTTAATCATTTCAGTCACGCTTTCCGACCATTTTTTCAGGAACAACCCAGGCGTCGAACTGTTCCGCAGTAACGTAACCGGTGGCAACTGCAGCGGCCTTGAGTGTTGTGCCTTCGTGGTGTGCTTTTTTGGCGATTTCCGAAGCTTTATCGTAGCCGATATGCGGATTAAGCGCGGTAACGAGCATCAGTGAATGCTGCATGAGTGCGTCGATACGTTCATGATTGGCTTCAATGCCGACAGCACAGTGATCGTTAAAACTGGTGATGCCGTCTGCAAGCAGGCGCACGCTGTGCAGGAAATTGTGAATAATCAGCGGTTTCATCACGTTGAGTTCGAAATTTCCCATTGCACCACCCATATTGATGGCAACGTCGTTACCCATGACCTGGCAGCACAGCATGGTCATGGCTTCTGATTGGGTCGGATTGACTTTGCCGGGCATGATCGAACTGCCGGGTTCATTCTCAGGGATTTTGAGTTCGCCGATGCCGCAACGCGGGCCGGATGCGAGCCAGCGGATGTCGTTGGCAATTTTAATCAGCGAAGCGGCCAGCGTTTTCAAAGCGCCATGCGCATGCACCAGTGCGTCATTGCTCGCCAGTGCTTCAAATTTGTTTGGCGCGGTGACAAATGGCAGCTTGGTCTGATAGCTGATTTCTGCTGCCACGCGGGCGGCGAATTCAGGATGTGCGTTCAATCCGGTGCCGACTGCGGTGCCGCCGAGCGCAAGTTCATATAGGTGAGGCAGGGCGGCTTCGGCATGTTGCAGACCATGATCGAGTTGCGCAACATAGCCGGAAAATTCCTGCCCGAGCGTGAGCGGCGTGGCGTCCTGCAAATGTGTACGGCCGATTTTGACAATACCGGAAAAGGCTTCGGCCTTGTTGGCCAGCGTATCGCGCAACAGCTGAATGGCAGGTATAAGCTGATGGTGAATACTTTGTGCGGCAGCGACATGCATTGCCGTCGGGAATACGTCATTGGAAGACTGGCCTTTGTTGACATCATCATTGGGGTGAATTTTGCGATTGCTGCCGCGCCCGCCGCCGAGCAGTTCCGAGGCACGATTGGCCAGCACTTCGTTCATATTCATATTGGTCTGCGTGCCCGAACCCGTCTGCCAGATGACCAGTGGGAACTCATCATCATGCTGACCGCTGATGACTTCATCCGCCGCCTGTATAATGGCAGCGGTGGAAGCGGCGTTCAGTAAATCGAGATTATGATTGACGGTGGCGGACGAGCGCTTGACCTGCGCCAGCGCATGAATAAAGGCTGCGGGCATCTGCTCGCCGGATATTTTAAAGTTTTCCAGCGAACGCTGCGTCTGTGCGCCCCACAGTGCGGATTCAGGCACTTGCACTACGCCCATGGCGTCGCGTTCTTCACGGTAACTCATAAAATACCTCCAATACTGCAATCAGCCTGCTCAATACGCCAGCCGTCAATTTAGGCACGGCTTATTCCCAATTCAATGCACCACCCGTCTGATACTCGGTGACACGCGTTTCAAAAAAGTTCTTTTCTTTCTTCAAGTCAATCATTTCGGACATCCACGGGAACGGGTTGTTGGCGTCCGGATAGAGCACATCCAGTCCGATCTGCTGACAACGGCGGTTGGCGATATAGCGCAGGTATTCCTTGAACATCGGAGCATTCATGCCGAGTACGCCACGCGGCATGGTGTCTTCCGCGTAATGGTATTCCAGGGTAACGGCCTTGCGCATCAAGGCAACGATTTCTTCGCGGAAAGTCTTGGTCCATAGAGACGGATTTTCCATTTTGATCTGGTTGATGACATCAATGCCGAAGTTGCAGTGCATCGATTCGTCGCGCAGAATGTACTGGTATTGTTCCGCTGATCCGGTCATTTTGTTCTGCCGTCCCAGTGCAAGAATCTGCGTAAAGCCGACATAAAAGAACATGCCTTCCATGATACAGGCGAAAACAATCAGGCTTTTGAGTAGCTGCTGGTCGGTTTCAAGTGTGCCGGTTTCGAAGTTCGGATCGGTTAGTGTGTCGATGAACGGAATCAGAAACTCGTCCTTGTCGCGGATCGATTTGATTTCATGGTACGCATTGAAGATTTCGCCTTCGTTCAGGCCCAGCGATTCGACAATATATTGATATGCATGCGTGTGAATCGCTTCTTCAAACGCCTGGCGAAGCAGATACTGGCGGCATTCCGGATTGGTGATATGGCGGTAAGTGCCGAGCACGATATTGTTGGCGGCGAGGGAATCGGCAGTGACGAAAAAGCCCAGGTTGCGTTTGACAATGCGGCGTTCATCCTCGGTTAATCCGTTGGGGTCTCTCCACAATGCGATGTCGCGGCTCATGTTGATCTCCTGCGGCATCCAGTGATTGGCGCACGCGGCAAGGTATTTGTCCCAGGCCCATTTGTATTTGAAAGGAACCAGTTGATTGACATCCGCGCTGCAATTGATGATTTTTTTGTCTTCAACCGATACCCGCCGTTGCGTGCTGCCGGCTACCGGCTGTGCACCGGCCTGTTCACCGTCTGATGAGTCGATTGTGTCAACCGTCAGGGTTGCAAACGCTTCTGTTTTGTTCCGGCTCTTATCGGCTTGCATCAGTCCTTTGGGTAAAGAGGATGCGGGATTCGTAGGGTTCGCGGGTTTTCCGGGTTGTGTCGGTTCATCTTCAAATGTCAGCATGTGATTACTCCTTTTCGTTATGGCTTGGATGTACAGTTTGGGTTGCCAGATTTATTGGCAGGATTCGCAACTTTCATCATCAATGGCGCAGTACTTGATTTCTGCAGCCGCTTCTTTCTTGCTGTCGCTGGAAATGCCGCCATGTGCAGGCACGGCATTGAGCGAACCAGCCTGAACAGTGGATTTTTCCGCTGCTGTCGCGCCCATGGATCGTAAGTAGTAGGTTGTTTTCAGGCCGCGCAGCCAGGCCAGTTTGTAAGTTTCATCAAGTTTTTTTCCAGAGACGCCTGCGATATAAATATTTAACGACTGTGACTGGTCGATCCATTTCTGCCGCCGTGCGGCCGCTTCGATGAGCCAGACCGGATCCATTTCGAACGCGGTAGCGTAAAGGGTACGGATGTTATCCGGAATGCGGTCGATTTTACTGATCGCGCCGTCAAAATATTTGAGGTCGGAGATCATCACTTCATCCCACAGATTGCGCTGTTTCAAGTCGTTAACCAGCGATTTGTTGGCGATGGTGAATTCGCCTGACAGATTGGATTTGACATACAAATTCTGATAGGTCGGTTCGATGCTGGCCGATACACCGATAATGTTGGAAATTGTTGCTGTCGGCGCGATGGCCAGGCAGTTGGAGTTACGCATGCCGTGCTTTTTAATCTGTTTGCGCAAGGCATCCCAGTCCAGCGTGGCAGACATGTCTGCTTCGACGTAGCCGCCGCGTTCTTCCTGCAGCAGATTCAGCGATTCGTGCGGCAGTATGCCTCTGTCCCACAGGCTCCCCTTATAGGAATTGTAACAGCCCCGTTCTTTGGCGAGCTCGCTGGAAGCCCAGTAGGCTTCGTAGGCGATACGTTCCATGGAACGATCTGCAAATTCGACGGCCTCAGCAGAAGAGTAAGGGATGCCCAGGCGGTGCAGACAATCCTGAAAACCCATAATACCCATGCCGACAGGGCGGTGCCGCAGGTTGGCGTTTCGGGCTTTGGGTACAGCGTAGAAATTAATGTCCACGACATTGTCCAGCATACGCATCGCGGTACGGATAGTGCGTTTTAATTTGTCTTTATCCAGTTCGCCATTGTTCAGGTGCGCAACCAGATTGACAGACCCCAGGTTGCAAACGGCAATTTCCTTTTCATTGGTGTTAAGAGTGATTTCCGTGCATAAATTCGAGCTGTGCACGACACCGACATGATTTTGCGGTGAGCGTATGTTGCAGGGGTCTTTGAAAGTGATCCAGGGATGACCTGTTTCAAACAGCATACTCAGCATTTTGCGCCATAGTTGTACCGCTGGAATTTTTTTGAATAATGCCAGTTCGCCACGCGCTGCTTTTTCCTCATACACCAGGTACGCCTGTTCGAACTGACGGCCGAACTTTTCATGCAGATCCGGTACATCGGAGGGTGAGAACAGCGTCCATTCGCCGCCTTCCATGACGCGCTTCATAAACAGGTCGGGAATCCATGTGGCAGTGTTCATATCATGCGTGCGGCGGCGGTCATCACCGGTATTTTTACGCAATTCCAGGAATTCCTCGATATCCAGATGCCAGCATTCCAGATAGGCGCATACGGCGCCTTTGCGCTTGCCGCCCTGATTCACGGCGACAGCGGTATCCGATACTACTTTGAGAAAGGGCACCACACCCTGGGATTTGCCGTTGGTTCCCTTGATGCGCGCACCCATGGCGCGTACTGCAGTCCAGTCGTTACCGAGCCCGCCTGCGTATTTGGCGAGCAGGGCGTTTTCCTTGATTGCTTCGTAAATGCCGTCGAGATCATCGGAAACAGTGGTGAGATAGCAGGAAGACAATTGCGAGCGACAGGTACCGGAGTTAAACAGCGTAGGTGTCGAACTCATGAAATCGAAACTGGAGAGAACATGATAAAACTCGATGGCGCGGGTCTCACGGTCAATTTCATTGAGTGCCAGTCCCATGGCGACGCGCATGAAAAACGCCTGCGGCAATTCGATGCGTTTTTCCTTGATATGTAGAAAATAACGGTCATACAGCGTTTGCAGTCCAAGATAATCAAATTGCAGGTCGCGATCAGCAAGCAGGGCTTCGGACAGCTTTGCGAGATCAAACTGCGCAAGACGCTCATCAAGCAAGCCGGATTCAATACCTTTCCTGATAAAGGTCGGGAAGTATTCCGCATATTGCGTATGCATGTCCTGATGCGATACTTCTTCACCGAGCACTTCGGCACGGATGTTATTGAGCAGCAGGCGTGCGGTAACATAACCGTAGGCAGGCTCTTTTTCGATCAACACCCGTGCTGACATAATTGCGGATTTTCTGACTTCCTCCTGTGTGACGCCATCGTATAATTCACGCAAAGTGGCTTTGAGGATCAGGGCGGGATTGACTGTGTCCCCCAGGTCTGCGCAGGATGATTCGATTAAAGCGGTTAAACGAGCAGTATCAAGTGGTACTCTTTGTCCGTTATCGGTAACATATAGTGTGTCCTGTTGCGCCTTGGCTGTATTTTTTTCCTTCAGGCGGGCACGCTCGCGGGCGCGTTCTTCACGGTATAGCACATAAGCGCGTGCCACATCATGCTCGCCTGAGCGCATCAGCGCGAGTTCAACCTGATCCTGGATATCCTCGATATGAAAAGTGCCGCTCTCAGGTTTGCGGCGCAGCAGAGCACTGACGACATCCTGAGTCAGGCGGGCTACAAGCTCTCGTACGCGAACCGATGCAGCGCCCTGTCCGCCATCGACAGCAATAAACGCTTTGGTCATCGCCACTGAAATTTTGACCGGCTCGAATGCAACGACAGCACCGTTGCGACGAATAATCTTGTAGTGTGAAAATTGCTTGTGATCGGTCTGGGTATCTAAAAAAGCGTTGTTTTCAGATATGGGCTTCTGGTTTGAAGTTTCAGTGACTAGCTGCATGTTTTCGACTCTCCCTGATTCATTGGTGTGATATAAAGCGCCATGATTCCAATGTGTTATTTGGAAAATATTAAGCTAAATCTAAAAAATCCAAATAACGGATATAACCACTATATATAGTATTAAGTTATATTTAATACGTAACTGGTAGTGCATATTAAAGTTTACTGGGGAACAATGTCAACCTAAAGTTAATAAAATTAAGCGTGAAAAAATTAATAAAGTCATCAAGTCAAATCTGTAGAATCAGAGAAACAATTTTGTCGCTCGGTCCATTGATGCAGAGTACTTTACGAGTAAAAATAATTTGTTGAAAAACTGTTGTGCTTGAATCCTCCAGATATTTGAGAGGACCCGATTAATTAACAATATGTTATTAATTGATGTTTGGCGATAGCATGCTTACAAAGGAAATATATGTACCCTGACCAATGGCACTTGCTCAAAAGCAGACGCTTTTTGCCACTTTTCCTGACCCAGTTTCTGGGTGCGTTTAATGACAATGTGTTTAAAAACGCGTTGGTGATTCTGATTACCTACACACTGGCTGAGGAATCAATGCTGAGTCCGCAAATCATGGTAACCGTGGCAGCCGGTATATTTATTTTGCCGTTTTTTTTGTTTTCGGCGATTGTCGGCCAGATCGCGGATAAATATGATAAGGCGCGATTGATACGTATTATCAAAGCGATTGAAATTGTACTGATGCTCGGTGCTGCACTGGGGTTTTATTTAGAGCAGACCTGGCTGTTGATGTCTGTTTTGTTTTTGATGGGAACGCAATCGACTTTTTTCGGCCCGATTAAATACGGTATTTTGCCTGATCAGTTGCAGGAAAACGAATTAATAGGCGGCAATGCGCTCATCGACAGCAGTACATTTGTTTCCATTCTGCTCGGTACAATTTGTGGCGGTTTATTGATTATGGCGGAAAACGGTGCGTTTATTATTTCGTGTATCGTGATTGTTGTTGCAGTTCTGGGTCTGGTCAGCAGTTTATCGATACCGCCCACCCAGTGTGCAGATGCCACTCTGAAGATTCGTTATCATTTCTTGCATGAAACGCACGCCATCATTCGGCAAGTGCGCCAGCATCCGGTTATTTTTCGTTCTATTCTGGGAATTTCCTGGTTCTGGTTGTTTGGTGCCAGCTTTTTATCGCAATTTCCAACATTCGCGAAAGATGTCATTGGCGGCAATGAACAGGTCGTCACCCTTTTTCTTGCAACGTTTACAATCGGTATTGCGATCGGCGCATTATTCTGCAACCGGCTGCTCAAAGGGGAGGTGGCTGCAACCTATGTGCCACTGGGCATTCTGGGAATGACTGTGTTTACCGTGGATATGTATTTTGCCAGTAATCAGTTGATACGCAGTAACCCAGAAACATTAATCGGCGCTACTCTTTTCCTGGAATCATTCATGCACTGGCGTATTCTGATTGATTTGCTGGGTATTGCCATTTGCGGTGGTATTTATATCGTGCCGCTTTATGCGATTATTCAGGATCGTGCCGAGATGTCGCATATGTCACGCACATTTGCTGCCAATAATATTCTGAATGCCTTGTTCATGGTGGTTTCAGCCATCGGCATCAGCGTTATGCTGGCGTTTGATTTTTCTGTCATCGACGTGTTCCTGGTAATCGCCATTATCAATGGTGGGGTGGCTGTTTATATTTCCAGCCTGCTGCCGGAAGCACTGGTCAAATCCATCCTGTACTGGATTTTTCATGTCTGCTACCGGCTCGATATCAAAGGTGCCGCGCATCTTCGTAAAATGGACAGTAAAACCATTATCGTCGCCAATCATTTGTCATTTCTTGACGCAGCGTTGATTGGCGCCAGCATCCCGCATCATGTCAGTTTTGCAATTAACACGCATATGGCCAGGCGCTGGTGGTTACGGCCATTTTTGTTCCTGACCGATACCATTGCACTCGATCCGGCGAATCCCATGTCAACCCGGTCACTGATTGACCGGGTTAAAAAAGGGCGCAGAATCGTGATATTTCCAGAAGGGCGACTAACGGTAACCGGTTCGTTAATGAAAATTTATGAAGGTCCGGCGATGATTGCGGATAAAACTGCGGCACAGGTACTACCAGTTATTATCTCCGGCGCACAATACACGACTTTTTCCAGATTGCGCGGCAAGGTGCGTATACGCTGGTTTCCAAAAATTACACTTACCGTCATGCCACCTTTACAGTTTGATCTGCCGGATGATCTGCACGGCAGAAAACGGCGGCAGATGGCCGGTATCAAACTGTATGATGTGATGTCCAATATGATGTTTCGAAGCAACGATTTGAACCAGACATTGTTTCAGTCATTACTGGATGCCCGTACTGTTCATGGTCGCCGCCATATGGTTGCCGAGGATGTGGA
Source organism: Nitrosomonas aestuarii (assembly GCF_003046585.1). Taxonomy (GTDB): domain Bacteria; phylum Pseudomonadota; class Gammaproteobacteria; order Burkholderiales; family Nitrosomonadaceae; genus Nitrosomonas; species Nitrosomonas aestuarii. The sequence goes on from NZ_QAAE01000001.1 coordinate 323,673, forward strand.
GCGTAAGCCGGTTAATTATTCGCAGCTCGTTATGCGCTGTTTCATATTGGGTGCTGCGTTAAAAAAACAGACAGACAGCGGCGAGATTGTAGGTATTTTATTACCGAATATGGTGAGTACCCTGATCAGTTTTTTTGGATTGCAGGCTTACGGACGCGTACCGGCGATGCTGAATTATTCTACCAGCCAAAAAAACCTGATGTCCGCATGCAAAACTGCGGCAATTATTACAGTGATTACTTCCAGGCGCTTTATCAAAGCGGGCAAATTGACTCACTTGATCGAAGGCCTGGAATCAGCTCAGATTAAAGTCTGCTATCTGGAAGATCTGGTGCAGCAGATTTCACCATTGGCTAAACTCATGGGAATGCTGGCGAGTCTCGCGCCACAGACTTATTACCGTTTTATGAATAAAAGCCGTGACTCAGAAGCAACGGCGGTTGTTTTGTTTACCTCGGGCTCGGAGGATGTACCCAAAGGCGTGGTACTCAGTCATAAAAATATTCAGGCAAACCGCTTTCAGGTTTCATCCCGTATCGATTTCGGTCCGGCCGATATCGTTTTTAATGCACTGCCGGTTTTTCATTCGTTTGGATTGACAGGTGGCACGCTGTTGCCCGTGCTGGCGGGTATCCGAACTTTCTTTTACCCGTCACCACTGCATTACCGTGTCATTCCGGAGCTTGTTTACGATACCAACGCAACGCTCATGTTCGGGACCGATACTTTTCTTTCCGGATATGCCCGTTTTGCGCATGCCTACGATTTTCAGAGTGTGCGTTATGTGTTCGCCGGCGCGGAGAGGTTGCGAGAGGAAACACGTCAGCTATGGGCGGATAAGTTTGGTGTGCGAATTTTTGAAGGATATGGCACAACTGAAACTGCGCCGATTCTGAGCCTCAATACGCCCATGCATACCAAACCCGGCACGGTCGGGCGTTTGATGCCGGGTATGTGCTATCGGCTGGAGGCGATTCCGGGCATTCAGAATGGCGGTAAACTGCTTGTATCCGGCCCCAATATTATGAAAGGATACTATCTGCCGGATCAACCGGCTGTGCTGCAGCCACCGGGGGAGGGCTGGTATGATACCGGAGATATCGTATCGGTCGACGCGCTGGGTTATCTTGCTATTCTCGGTCGCGTAAAGCGTTTTGCCAAAATCGGTGGTGAAATGGTTTCGCTGGTTGCAGTGGAAAATTATGTGAGTCAGCTTTGGCCCGATTATAATCATGCGGTAACGCATTTGCCGGACCCAAAAAAGGGCGAACAGATTATTCTGGTTACAACGCATGCCAATGCACAGCGTGAAACGCTGATCAGCTACGCACAACAACATGGGATCAGCGAATTAAGTATTCCTAAGACCATTCTGATCATCGATGAAATTCCTTTATTGGCTACTGGAAAAATCGATTATGTGACATTGCGTGAATGGGTCGAATCCCGGTATCAATCATGAACAAGGTTAATTGCTACACGATGGCTGCACAGCTTTCCCTGTGGTTTTTGTAACTTTTAGCCAAGAAAACTGATGCCGATCATTGTAATTCCGCCAACACCATAAATGAGAGGGCTGTCCCAGGTATGTGGAGAAAAAGCTTCGGCCAGTGTGATTAATATCGGCAATGTCAGCAGCGCAACGATAAATTGCGCAAAAGTAAAATGTTGCTGAAACGCTGCAATCGCGATCAAGGTTGTCAGAAATACGCAGGCACTGCCAATATAGCTGCGCACGTATTTTTTCCGGGTAAAAAGTGCATAGGTGGTATATTTTCGTTTTCCATAACGTATGCCGATGGGTTCAGCAAGGCCGTCACCCACGCCGTTGGCTATGATAATAACCATGATGAGCGGTAACATATCATGGCTTTCGAAATACATTAACAATGGAATGAGTACTGCATAACTTGCGATAAACTGTGTATAAAGCCAGGTCAGTGTCAGCGGCCTGTCTTCCGGCCTGTCAAATGAGCGAAACATGATAAACAACGGTTTAATCCTGTTACGTACAGGGGTGATAAAGCAGGCTAGAAAAATAAATACACATACCATATCCATGAAGAATGTGGCTGCATTGTATGAGTACTCGATTACGGACAACAAGAAGACCGGAAGGAAGAAGAAAGCGAAGTGATTTATTTTCCGTGTATAGTTAACTTTTAAATCTCGATAAATAACCAATAACCCATTCAGGTACTGAATCAAAAATAATAATGCGTAAAAAACCGCATGATGCAGCCAGTATTCGATGGGAATGTTCATTCTATTTTAAAAGTGTTGTTTCTTGTATATAAAAGACTTACCAAGTCCAGGTTTACAACATCTGAACTGGCCAGCGGCATTCAGTTTTAAATTCTGTTTATATTTGAGATATAAATGAAAAGCGTTTTAATGACACATTGCGGCATCATACCGTTACAAACCTGATTATTAAACATTCCATGTTTGAAGCCGAGAAAATTGATAAGGACAATGCCTTAAGCTGGGATATTTTTTGCCGGGTAATTGATAACTTCGGGGATATCGGCGTAAGCTGGCGGCTTGCACGTCAATTGCGGCTGGATTATCAGCAGGCAGTGCGTCTATGGGTGGATGACTTGAAAAGCCTGGCATGTATCGCGCCACAAATAAAACCTGATTTGACGCGGCAATTCCTTCACGGTGTCGAGATTTGCCACTGGCAACAGCCGTTTTCGGCAGCGGTGCCGGCAGATGTCGTGATTGAGATGTTTGCCTGTGATCTGCCGGACACTTTTGTCACCGCAATGGTGCAGTCAGAGCATTCCCCAATCTGGATCAATCTGGAATACTTGAGCGCGGAGCGCTGGGTGCCGGAATATCATGGTTTGTGTTCGCCGCATCCGCGGCATCATTTGAATAAAACTTTTTTTTTCCCGGGGTTTGTGCCGGGTACCGGCGGGCTGTTGCGTGAAAAGGATCTGCTTGAGCAGCGTCAGGCATTTGATAAAAATGCAGAATGGCAATTCTGGCAATCTATCGGTTTGCCAGAACGCAGCGCTGACGAATACCGTGTATCGCTGTTCTGTTATGAACATGCGCCACTGGCGGAATTGATCGATGTATGGATACGATCTCCCGTTTCCGTTGTTTTGATCATTCCGCAGGGTGTTGTGGCGGATCAGGTTGTGCGGATAATGCATACGCGATCGAAGCGAGATAGTAGTGTAATCAAATCTGGTCAGTTATCCATACAGATTATTCCATTTTTGGAACAATCCCGGTATGACCGATTGCTGTGGGCTTGCGATCTGAATTTTGTACGTGGTGAAGATTCATTCGTCCGGGCGCAATGGGCGGGAAAACCGCTGGTCTGGCATATTTATCCACAGTTGGATAATACTCACTGGAAAAAACTCGACGCATTTCTTGATTGCTATACCGATCAGGCAGTCAGCCAGATATCAGAAGAAACGGCCGATGTAATACACAAGCTCTGGTACGGCTGGAATGCAATGAGTGCAATCGACTCAACTGACTGGTTGGCATTTGTCGATTGTTTTCATGCGATTGCACTACATAGTATGGATTGGATGCGACAGCTGGCATTACAGAATGATTTGACGTGCAATCTGGTAAAGTATGTCAGAAATCAGCTATAATTCCCTGTTTTTTTAAAAGCGTTTGCCTGCAAATACTGTAGTGCAACAAGTTGTTTACAATCACTTTTAGTAGGAAGAACTATGAAGACCGCAATGGAACTACGCTCAGGAAATGTTGTGATGATTGGAAACGATCCTATGGTCGTGCAGAAGGCTGAGTTCACAAAGTCCGGACGTAATGCATCTGTGGTAAAGATGAAGTTAAAGAATCTGTTTTCCAATTCAACAGCCGAATCCGTTTATAAGGCGGATGAAAAATTTGATATGGTGGTACTGGACCGCCAGGATTGTACATACAGTTATTATGCCGATCCGCTTCATGTATTTATGGATGCTGAATATAATCCGATTGAGGTGGAAGCGGACAACATGCAGGATGTATTAAATTATCTGATTGATGGCATGGAAGACGTTTGTCAGGTGACGTTTTATGATGGCAAGGCAATTTCAGTTGAGCTTCCATCCACCATAGTGCGTGAAGTCGAATATACAGAACCTGCTGTGCGGGGTGATACCACCGGCAAGGTCATGAAACCGGCACGCTTGCAGGGAACCGGCTTTGAGATTCAGGTGCCGGCATTTGTGGAAATAGGCGATCGCATTGAAATTGATCCGCAAGCCAATGAATTTAAAAAACGCGTTTAAGCCTTTGCCATAGTGCTAACACGCCTGCGGTTCTGGTGCGAATGCTCCGTCAATATGCGCTATTGGCGGCGTAACAGCCGGTTGATCCACATATGCACTACGTGCGCTGTTGTTAGTTGACTTTTTTAAATCTGTTATGTCAAAAGGCAGAATTGCCGCACAAAGTAGAAAATTTAATAGTTAGTTAATAGAATTGACCCCTTTTCAAGAAAATTTTACTTTTGACTCTGGTTATGTTTCGGGGAATTGCCGAATGACACAGAATTTCTAACGCTTACCCTTTGCTACAGGTCAGTTTTTTTGGTCTGTGAGGGCTGTGCGTTATGCTCGCATCTACGTGATAGCCTGTGCTGGCAATTAAGATGATACGCGTGTATTTGTTGATTGATTTTGCTCGAGCAGGCTATCCCATGCTTTGACAGCTGTCAGGTGGATGCTGAAACGTGAAAATACTGAGTGATTGGAAACATCATCCACAAGGGATAGTCCCGAAAAGCGCATGACATGCAGACTGACATTGGCCATGTCCTCCACCACTTTGTCACTGAGGTCATTGTGTAAAAGTCCCGGTGTATATATTCGGCAAGTTAGCTGCCGCGATATTTTCCTGAAATTACTTGCGTGTTAATGTCATCTCTTAATTAACATTAAACATGTCAATTTAGCTAGTTGGCATAAAGTTCCCGTAATTTACAATGTGTCAGAATATTTTACAGCTTAGAATTTCCGAATCAGTAAATCAGTAAGCTCCTATTGGTCCCGTCACATGGCGTTTGAGGTCGCTGCCAGAAGTTAATATTCCTGTACATTAAATTTCTAATTTGTCTTGCAGTTAATATATTAACTATTTGAATCCAAGATTTATAACTGAAATGATTGCTTCAAAATTAGAAAGCTGATTTGCTGGCATTAGAGAAACAAGTTCGATAAAGTTACATAGCAATTAATTACTAAAATTGATCCGATACTCAATAAAATAAAGCTCATATCAATCATAAGTCTGAAGATTATTTCAATTCCTTTTGAATCTGAGAGTTACAGAAAATCAACAAATAATTGTCACATAGCCTTCGGTAAAATGTCGGAATACCTTACAGTCGAATAATTTATATCCTATAAGTCATTGTAATTAATTGTTAATAACACATGGCACGTTTCTTGCATCACGTATAATAAGTAAAAATTTCGATAGAGATTGGCCTATATATAAAATACTTTATTAACGAACTCTATGGTTTTGATCATAGTGTGATCGTGTCATTTTGATTACTTTGTTCCTGCTTTTAAATTTTAGCCAAGTTGCTTGATTGAGTGATGTTTACCGCCTGTTACTAAGAAAAGTGAGGTCAATGTGAATACCGGGATCAACTTAAAAATGGAAATGTTTGAAACAAATGAACAGAGCAATACTACCAGTAAAAAAATACAAAAAAACATGTTTCAATATAACAGGAAAATTCCAGGCAGACGAAGGGATGATTGTATTCAAAATGCGTTAAAGAGCACGTTATTTAATGAAATACCGCTTGCAATATTTTATCAGGACTTAAATCTGCGATATATTTCCGTCAATCAAGCATTCGCTCAATTTGTAGGTCAACCCCCAGAAAACATTGTCGGTAAATCCGTTACCGATTTATTCCCCGCTGAACAAGCAGAGAAACTTCAAGCAAGCTATAAGCTTGCATTGAAAACTGAAAGAAAATTAACCAATATTTATCAATGGCCAACCAATGACCATGGAGAAAATCTGTATTTATCCATATTCATTGCACCTTTTTATGATAACGAGGGACAGATTGCCGGACTGGTCGGTACCCATGATGACATCAGTCACTCTATGAGAGCATCTTTAGTTAATAACAACTTGCTGCGCGAAAACAGATTGCTTACACAAAAACTGTTTAGTGTTCAGGAAGATGAACGTCGTAGCCTTGCACGCGATCTACACGACGAGCTGGGTCAATGGCTTATTGCCATCCAGACAGAGGTTGAAGAAATAAAAAAAATTGCCGGTAAAAATAAACCGTTACAGTCAAGTATACGAGCCGTTCAAAAATATGCTAAGAGCATGCATAAAGTAATCCGCAGCATGTTGCAGAAACTACGTCCTGTTTTGCTTGATACACTTGGACTGACGCTATGCTTACACGAGCAAAAAAAAGACTGGGGTACCCGCCACCCTGAAATCGACTATGAATTGATTATCGAGGATGACTTTAAAAACATTGATGAATCAATCAGTATTATTGTGTACCGCATAATTCAGGAAGCACTCAATAATGTCTGTTTACATGCACAGGCCACCAAAGTTCAGATTTGTTTAAGTTGTGAAAAGAATGAATATGTAAATTTGGATCACTTATGCCTGAGAATTAAGGACAATGGAGTTGGTTTTGATCCTAACAAAAACACAAAAGGGTATGGACTGCTGGGGATGCGGGAACGAGCCATTGCGGCATGCGGTGACTTTACATTGCGTAGCAAGCCCGGAGAGGGCACATTAATACTTGCCAAACTACCCCTGACAGGCCGTTGAGAAACACTTTTTAGATAGCGAATGTAAGACAAAACAGGATGAGAAAGAAGGGCTGATGCATACTAAATGGGCCTTGAATTCTTGTTGTTAACGCCGCAATATCAACGCAGTTTGTTGTTACAAATGAGTAGAAAGCTATCGTAATGACCGCAAACAAAACTATTACTGTATTGTTGATTGACGATCACCCTGTGGTGCGTTCCGGGTATCGACGTTTGCTCGAGAACACAACGGATATCAAGGTTGTGGCAGAGGCGGATAACGGCGAACTGGGTTGCGTGTTGTACCAGAAGTATAAGCCTGATATTGCTATTATTGATTTGAATATGCCTGGCATTGGAGGGCTGGAAACTATTTATCGCATCAAGAAAAAAAATCCTCATGCAAAAATACTTGTTTTCAGCATGCATACCAATGAGCCAATAGTAAAACGCGTATTGCAAATGGGCGTTTCCGGATATATAACAAAAGAGGAAAGCGCTGAACAATTACTCAAAGCGGTACGCCAGGTAAGTCAGGGGCGTATGTACATTGACCCAGAAATCAACTCAATCGCACTTACCGAACTTTCAATGAATTCTTCTAACGAACCACTGGACGTGCTGTCCAAACGTGAGTTCCAGTTATTTCAATTGCTGGCTGAAGGAAATTCAATTGCGCAAATTGCTGAAATTCTCTCAATCAGCCCGAAAACTGTCGGCGTTCATCATGCAAATATCATGAAAAAATTGAAACTGCAAAATAACCTTCAGCTCATACGTCTGGCTATTCGCTGCAATATTATTTGCCCGTAATTTATTTTTTGAGAACCGAAGTGCCGATCTCAGATAGAAATTGCAGAGCTAGAAGATAGCCCATATATCCTGATAACGCAGCATTTTTCTACCGAATTAACGTGCTTGACTGTTAAAAGTTTAGGCTGGTTTTTGTTTAAGCGCCTCATGTGTAAAAACTGTCACATCCAGCTGGCGCTTGAGTTCCTGAGCGCTTGTCGCTTTCTTCCATTACGTCATCATATAAATGACCAGATTCCAGATTCCAGATTCCAGATTGTCAGTGGAAGTTTGGTATTTTCAGTACAGTACCTGCAGTTGGAAATTATTGGTAGCTACAATTCAGACATCCCCATAGACTGCGATCGTTATGGGTACAGGTATATCACTTTCTGCCGCAGCGTAAACATTATTAATCCTGCGGCCCTGTTTTTTGAAGCAAACAATGCTGCTTGATATTGCGCCTCAGTGCCTTACCGCCGCAGAAAATCACGCAGCGATATGTCGGCCTGAAATTGAATGTTATTCATTGTTGCCAGTGTTTTTCACTCGGAATCTCTTTCTCTTGTTTTTGCTTTCTATTCCAGAGGCCTGCCTGCAGAGAAGATTAACCATTCAGGAAGCTTTTTAAGCAAATTCTTTAGTGGGGATTAAGCAATTTGCTTATATTAAATTTTTTATGAATCCACAATAATGGATTAAGCCTCGACTATTTAATTTTATAGCTTGGTTGTTACCTGGTATTACTTTTTATCAAGGAGAAATGAACTATGAATCAATTTAACAAAAAAATCTTAGTGGCGAGTATTGCGCTCGCCTTTGGTGCGGCAGGTAATGCCTGGGCAAATCCGACTAATAACGCCTTTGAGGCTGTTGGCAACCAAACAGCAACTGCTGATAGCAATCAAAGTGGCTCAGGTATTGCTGCCAACGAATTTTCAACGGCGGAAGACAACACAAATAACAGTCAAACAACTACGGCTGATAACAACAGCAACAACAGCGACAACAGCAATAACAGCGACAACAGCAATAACAGCGACAACAGCAACAACAGCGTCCAGAATATTGCTGACAACAACAGCAACAACAGTGACAACAGCAACAACAGCGACAACAGCAACAACAGCGACAACAGCAACAACAGCGACAACAGCAACAACAGTGTCCAGAATATTGCTGACAACAACAGCAACAACAGCGACAACAGCAACAACAGCGACAACAGCAACAACAGCGACAACAGCAACAACAGCGTGCAGACTTTTGTTGACAACAATAGTGACAACAGCTCAGCTACCGCGGTTGATGCAGCTGCGAATAACAACAGCACCGCTACGTCAAATAACTCAAATAACAGTTCTGCAAATGCGTCTGCAGATGGCTCAGCATCAGCTAACAACGGCAGCAACTCAACTGTGAACAACAGCAACAACAGTGATAATAGCGTTGCTGACGCAACAGATGGCGCATCTGCCAACAATGGTGGCACTGCAACAGCAAATAACAGCAACAACAGCGATAATAGTTTTGCAAATGCTGAGACCGGTGCTGCATCTGCCAACAATAATAGCAGCTCCATGGTGAATAACACCAATAACAGTGATAACAGCTATACCGAAGCCAATGGTGCCGGATCTGCAGCTGCAAAAAATGGGGATGCAACTGCTACCTATTCAGTTAACAACTCAATGCTTGAAGGTACTGTAACAGGTGCAGGTGTTGGCGCAGTTGTGACTTCTGGAGACAGTGGTGGCGCAGCTACTTATACAGCGAGCAACACTATTGCCGATTCCGTTAACGGCGCAGCTGGTATTAACCAAATTGTGCAAAATCATGGTGCCAATGCTCTGGCGCAGCAGCAAGTCTCATTCCAGGGTAACGTTAATGTCAATCCCGCTGCTGTTGGACCTTAATACTGTCACAAACAGTTTAAAGCTACGCTACAACACTATTATTTGATCTTAAATCTCTTGGGAGAAATAAAATGAATCAATTTAACAAAAGAATTATAGCGGCAAGTATTGTGCTTGCCTTTGGTGTCAGTGCAAATGCATGGGCAAATCCAACCAACAATGCAGAATTTGTCAATGATCAGACAGCGACAGCAACCAGCGACCAGAATTCTTCTGGCATCGCTGCTAATGAATATTCAACTGCTTCTGATAACACTGATAATAGTGTGCTAAACACCACTGATGATCATTCAGACAACAGCAACAACAGTGACAACAGCAACAACAGCGACAACAGCAACAACAGCGACAACAGTCAACTCGCAACGACTGATGATCATACAGATAACAGCAACAACAGTGACAACAGCAACAACAGCGACAACAGCAACAACAGCGACAACAGCAACAACAGTGACAACAGTCAGCTCGCAACAACTGATGATCATTCAGACAACAGCAACAACAGCGACAACAGCAACAATAGCGACAACAGCAACAACAGTGACAACAGTCAGGTCGCAACCACTGATGATCATTCAGACAACAGTTCAGCTAATGCAACCGATGCCGCTGCGAATAACGGCAGCACCGCTTCGTCAGATCGCTCAAATAATAGCAGTGCAGACGCCAGTGGCGCTGGTTCAGCAGCAGCTAACAATGGCAGCACTTCGACAGTAGATAACAGTGACAATAGCAACAATAGTACCGCTACTGCATCTTCTGGCGCATCAGCTAACAATGGCGGCACCGCAACAGCAGACAACAGCGATAATAGCGACAATAGTTTCGCTGATTCAGTCGGTGGCTCAGCTTCAGCCAATAATGGCAGTACCGCAACAGTCGATAATACCGATAACAGCGATAACAGCCAGACGCTTGCAAACGGTGATGGCTCTGCATCAGCACAAACTGGAAATGCTACTGCCACCTACTCAGTTAACGATTCTGTTCTAAGCGGTTCGGTAACAGGCGAAGGTAGCACGGGCGTATCTGTCGCATCTGGATCTGCCGATGCTGCATATACAGCTGATAACACCATCAGCGGATCCTTCAACGGCGCCGCAGGTATTAATCAGGTGGTTCAGAATCACGCTCCCGGCGCACTGGCACAACAACAAGTGTCATTCCAAGGCAACGTAAATGTTAACCCTTAATTTTGTCTGTTAGCTAAAGTTGCCGCCCATATGTAACTTTAGTTGATGATCAAAACTGCCGGGCGGGACTTGTTCCCTCCCGGCAAGTTCGGGCAAAACATAATAATAAATATATAAGAACTAGGGGGATAATATGGAATGGATTTTAAAGAACTTTAGGTTTTTTTTCCTGATCCTGGTGTTACCCTTCCATTCGGCGAGTGCGACATCAACACAATCGGATGAGAAAATTGCGTTGCAGCATTTTACTGCGAAAGAAGCATCTTTGGACGAACTTGATAATGCAAGAGGGCGCGAGGGCATTGATATTACTGCTCTTAACAATCTGGATGTCAGCGCGACATTAACAGGCAATACTGCTAACAACAATTTAACAGGTACTAACATGATTGATGCCAGCGCATTTACTGGTGCAAGCGGCATGTTTTCGGTTATTCAGAACACAGGCAATAATGTTATTATTCAGGATTCAACCATCGTGAATGTAACGATACTTCCCTGATATTTATAATGACAGCATTTTAAATGCCTCCCTGCGAATATGAAACATATCAAATACGCCTTGCTATCGATGATTGCTCTAATTAGCACCAAAGCATACACTCTTGATATTAATAGTATTGCAGGTGGAGGGAACTTTAATATATCGGGAAAAAGTTTTGCCGATATGCGTTTTAGCACAGTTTACAAACAGCAATTTGATTTCAGCTGTGGCTCGGCGGCATTAGCGAGCCTGCTTACTTTCCATTATGACGACGATGTAAATGAACAGAATGTATTTCTTGATATGTTCCAGAACGGTGATCAGGAAAAAATAAAGGAATTAGGATTCTCGCTGCTGGACATGAAAAATTATCTTGATCGCCGCGGTTATCGATCAAACGGCTTCAAAATGGAATTGGATCGTCTGCATGATGCTAACAGTCCGGCAATAACGATTATCAATGCCGATGGTTATTTGCACTTTATTATTATTAAGGGATTGACGGAGCGACAGGTTCTTGTCGGTGATCCGGCCATAGGTGTAAATATTATACCGCGTGACCAGTTTGAAGAAATGTGGGAGAACCGCATATTGTTTCTGATACAGACAGATAATGATTTGATGGCAGGCAACTTTCAGAATCAAGAAGAATGGCAAACGCGTATGGCACCGCTGGCTAATGCAATCGACCGATCAAGTTTAGCTGAATATCATGTATTAATGCGAGGTAACACTACTCCCGGCCCATTAGACTTTTAAAATTTTCGGGTCTTTAAAGCGAGCGTATATATGTTAAATATCTGCCAAAAATTATTAAAATCCGTATTCATTATAGTCGTGGGCTCAAGTATCGCCGGGCAAGTATGGGCGCATAATTATTCAAGTAAATCGGCTGTCATTAACAGCATTGATAAATACTGGGTTGTTGCAACCGATGAAGAACTAGCGCTACAAAGAGGCGGATTTGTACTGCCTAATGGCGTAACAATCGATATTAGTCTGGAGCGAATTATTCTTCTCAATGGAATAGAAACCAGCTCCACTTTCTTTCAATTTCCGGAAAATAATACACTGCTGCTACAAAGTGGCAATGAGAACATGGCACCGGACTCGATTGGTTCAACATTGGGTACTGTCATCCAGAATAGCCTGGACGATCAAATTATCAAAGCAATTAACGAAATCAACATAGAAATCAGTAATCTGCAAAATGCCGGATTTGATCATAGCAACCATCACACTCACTTTGATTCTATTTTGCCGATGTTGCAGTAATGATTTTCAGGCACCTGTTTTTTCTCGATGATTAGATTAACTTCTTTTTCAGATAATCGTTGTAGATTCATAATGCTATTAGGTTACTTCTTTGTAACCGGTGATTCTTTTTGTGCATAAATACCTGGTGCTTAGAAAGCAAAATGCACAAACACGCCTTGATGATTAACTTACCTAGAATCTATTAATCATAAGTAACGCATATATATAAAAAACAGACGCTGTTTTATATCGCAATTTCTAATAACACTGATTATATAAGGCAGTTATAATGATATTTGTTTTATTTATAAAGTCTTGCCGATTTAATCCGAATGATAAAAGACTTCAATAAAATGAATAAAAAATTTTTTATATGAGTTCCCTTGTGATCAAACCAATCCAATACATAATTTTTTTTATTTGCCTTTTTTTTATGACCGGGAGTTTTGCTCAAACCGGTAAATCAGAAGGCACACTGGAACAATACAAAGAATTACTTGTTGAACAGGAAAGGAAATTTGAACAACAACGTCAACTCCTCAATGAACAGGGTAAAGAGCTTGAACGTTTAAGAGAACGTCTGGATGCGTTGTCTCAACAAACGGCGAACATATCAGAAAAAGTAAGTCCTCCGAAAGAAAGTTTGCCGACTCAGGCAACTGCCTCGACCCCACAGGCAAAAGAAGAAGAAAAAAAACCATCTGATCAGCCACCCACCGGACCAGTCGGTCAAGCCCCGCCGCAGACAACCGACCCAGAAAGACCGCCTGAAATGCCAAGATTATCTGAAACGGTTGGCGGCGTATTAACAAAAAAAGGAAATATCGTTGTTGAGCCTTCTCTGGCTTATGCATTTTCAGACAACAATCGGGTCTTTCTGGACGCTTTTACATTTCTGCCGGCAATCGTCATTGGTTTGACCGATATTCGTGAAGTCAAGCGCCACAGCCTTTTTGCCAGCCTTGGGCTACGCTATGGCGTGACAAATCGCTTCGAGGTGGAGGCCAGAGTACCTTACGTTTATCGTGCAGATATACAACGGTCTCGGCCTGTCAGCATTGGTGCCAGTATTAATGAAACTTTTAACGCGGATGGAAATAACATCGGTGATATCGAGCTGGCCGCACGTTATCAGCTCACCACTGGCTCAAATGGCTGGCCTATTCTGGTCGGTAATTTAATTACAACGCTACCCACCGGAAAAAGCCCGTTTGACATTGAATTCGTTGAATCACAAGAGGTCCCTGGCGCCATGTTTCCGACAGAAGCCCCTACTGGTATCGGGTTTTTTACTTTTCAGCCCAGTGTAACTGCGCTTTATCCAACTGACCCAGCGGTGTTTTTTAGCAATATCAATTATACCTATACCATGAGTACCAATGAGAATGCAGGTAAAATCAACCCAGGCGATGCTGTTGGCTTAACTTTTGGAATGGGGTTTGCAGTCAATAACCGGTCGTCATTTAACCTGGGATATTCACACCGGCATTTTTTCAATACTTACGTCAGCGGAGATAAAATTGGGGGTAGTGCGCTGGATATCGGACAATTATTATTGGGTTATTCATTTAAATACTCCAAACGAACGAATTACAATTTGTCGGTAGGTGTGGGAACAACTAATAATGCGCAGGATATTAACCTGAACTTTAGAGTACCAATGACGTTTTGATTATTTTTTATTACCGGCTTCTTTCATGTCTGCTTTCTCAATTTAGAGCTTACTCGTAAAGTATAACCAATCAATTATATGTGTTAATGCCACAGCATTGGTAAATTGTAATGGCAAGTCAATGATATATGCTAATAACCGTGCGTCATGATTTGTATATGGGTAACTCGGATTTTGTTCGCTCCTCAACATGTATCTTTTTAGTTGGCAGTTTTCTTCTTGGTAATTCCCCCATTATTAACCGAAGTTAAAAGTAGGGGTTAATGAGCCAATAGAGCAAGCTGTTGTTTCGGTGTTATTCCTCCAATGGCGGTGTTAGGCCGTTCATGATTATAGGTCCACAGCCATTTTGTTGCACAGCCCTGAACCTCGTTGATTGATTCAAAGCAGTGATAGTTTAACCAGTCATAGCGTACGGTTTTGCTGTAACGTTCAATATAAGCATTTTGCTGGGGATTGCCCGGTTGAATGAATGCCAGTTGTGTACCTTTCTTTTCCGCCCACGCGACTAATGCACCACTGATGTATTCGGGGCGGTTGTCACAGCGAAGCCGGTCACAGGCTTGCCACGCCATTCGATCAGACGGTCCAGTGTGCGTATGAAGCGCTCCGCAGGTAAGGAAAAATCCACCTCAATACCCAATCCTTCACGGTTACAGTCGTCCAGTATATTCAGTAGCCGAAAGCTTCGGCTATCCTCCAGCTGGTCATGCATGAAGTCCACTGATAATTCCCTTGATATTTGGAATTCTGCCACAGAACATTAAATTGGAATGCGCATAATTTTCCGGGAAACCGATAATATCAAAGGTTTTTAACGAGAATTTAACATTGGTTATGTTATAAAAATGGAGACAACTACAGCCTGGTAACGTAAAAATCAGTTTTTTAATATTTTCGATAGAACCATATTTCACATCTGACATGAATTAACTATAAGAGATTGATACTATGAAATATTATTATTTTGTTGCAGTCATTTTAGTATGGTTTTAGTTGCATATGATGAGCAAGGTCAGATCAGTATCTGTCAAGCCAAATATTCGGGAGGACTGTGATAGCAATAATCGAGAAAAGAGATCAATTCTGACTTAAGTAATTTTGAATGCTCTGTTACAAAAAATTGTAACGGTTGAAGCCAGCACTTTGATAAATGCAATTATGAAATTTAAACATTGAATTGTTTTTCAATAAGACAAACTGTGAGTCTGTTTTGGTATTGCCATTGCAAAACGATCGAATTTGCAGGCCTCTATGCATAATTATTTTCTAATCATTCTTTGGGAGAAACTATGAATAATACTGTAGAAATAAAAAGATTCGAGATAGTCATAAGAAAAGATAAACTCTCTAAAATAGTTAGTTTGCTATCGAAAACTGAGGTACGTGGCTATACCGTTATTAAACAGGCTGGCGGTTTAGGATCCAGTGGCGCCGTAGATCCTGGTGATGTGATCCTTAATGAAGAAAATGTTATTGTTATTCTTGCCTGTCAAGAAGAGAAAGCACAAAAATTGCTAACTGAAATACAACCAATAATGAAAGACTTGGGCGGTATGTGTTTGATTTCTGATTGTCTCTGGCTAGGAAGTCCGACAGGTTCTTTTTAGTTTCGGATCTTCGAATAAGCTGTAACTAATAGTCTGCGATACGTGTCAATTTATATTAATAAGTTCCACGTGTCGCAACTTTAGTGGTGGGCAGTGATAATTTTAGAGAGTCGGTTCATTCTGAATTATCTGCTGACGCGGAAATGCCGGAAATGACTGGTCAACCATTAAACGACATTGTAGAACAGTTTGGGTTAAGTCACTATGGCAGCGAGTCAGGTTAAGTTGCAAAATTTGAACTGTGAATTAACGAAAACGCACATTTGGCAGCGTCAATGTGTAAGGTAGAAGATTTAATAATCAATAGTTTTGACCTCCTTTAAGGACTCTGACTGCAGAACAAAATATTAGTTAATTTTTGATTAAATATTTCAAGAGATGAATTTGCCTAATATATAATATGCAAATCACTTGCTAAGTTTTGCTCTTTGTTTGTGCAATATAGTCATGGAGGTTCAATTATGAGATACTCATTACATAGTGTACTGTGTATTGTCATTATGATGTCTGTGAACGCGATGCAGGATGCGGTCCGCATCGTCTACGCACAAACTGTTAGCGTGGGCAAAGACGTAAATATCAGCGAGTCCGCACAAGACGATAATATTGATCAGGCAAGTGAGGTCATTATCGAAGTCAATCCGTTGAATCCGAAGCATCTTGTAGTGAAAGCAAATACGGAACACTTCCTCTATTCATCCCTTGATGGAGGATATAGCTGGCGAAGTGTTGATGTACAAATTCCCAGTCAAGTGACAGGTTTTTTAACAGACCCATCGCTGGCCTTCGATGATGAAGGCACGCTGTATGCTGCCATGGGTAGCACGAGTTCAAAACAGGTAGCCGTGTGCCGCTTTGAAAATGGTGCATTTGAACATGATCCAGTTCCCTCTACCTGCTCAGTGACGCCAGCCGCCGACAAGTGGCATATCGGTGCTGGACCCGCACCAGGGGATCCCATGACCCAAAATGTATATATGGCGTATGCAGCAGAAGGTGGTTTTTTGCTTACCAGACCGATACATGTGAGCTATTCATATGATCGCGGCGAAACATTCCAGCAGTCAAACCAAAAACTAGGGGACGGGCAGTTCCCACGCCCTGTTGTTGCCGCAAATGGCGATGTCTATGTGGCATGGATGAGTAGTGATGGAATCCGTGTCGCTCGGTCGACGGATGGCGGACAAAATTTCGGCCCAGAGCTCGCTGCCGACCCAAATGCCACATATTTTATCGCTAGTGTTCCAGCACAACCCGAGCGAAACATTTATACCGGCCCAGTCATCGATGTCGATCGCAGTGGCGGGCCCTATAGTGGTTCAATTTATGTAGTTTACGTCGTTAAAGGTCCTCTCGGTACGTACGACTACGATATCTTCCTGGTACGATCCGGTGACAACGGACAGACCTGGACGCCGCCCATCCGTCTCAATGACGACAACGTTGGTGCAACGCAGTTCCTGCCCTGGCTGGATGTTGACCAGAAGACCGGCACTGTAAGTGTTGTATGGTACGACACCCGCGGCGACCAGCCCGACAATGTTAAAGTAAGGACATATCTGACTACCAGTGTGGATGGCGGACGGACATTCAGTCCTAACATCGCGATTGCAGATGCAGAATCCGACGAATCCAACCACGGCACCCACCTGACGAGCAAATCCGATTACGCTGAATACATCGGTGTCGCGGTCGATGGCTGTGTCGCGCACGTCGTATGGTCGGATAATCATATGACGCGTGCCCGCGCTGATGGTTTTTTCAGTCGAAACCCGGTACACAACGAAACCATGACACTGAACGGTGTTGTGTGGACATTCGTCAACCAAAAGAACGCGCCAAATCAAACTGAGATTGGTGTGAACCAGGATAAACGCTTAGCGATAAGCGAGACATTGGCAAATTTAGTGCAGGATTTGCGTGCATCGACAAACCCAGATATTAACGAGGCAGACTATACCTTCAATAGTGGTAATGTTCTGAGCATTCAGGCAAAGGTCGCGGGACCAGCCGGCGGAAACTTTACCTTGGATGCTTCAGGAAATTACAGCAATTTCAAGAACGCAGACCGGATCATTCCCAGGCTTATCACGAGTCTCAACCTGAAAACGGACCAGGTTCCAGTTCCCTGCACACCCGGTGACCAGGTACTGGTCATTAACAGGCTTGGTTTTCCGCTCGGCGCTGGCAGTATTCTGCGATATGACGGAAGGTCTGGTGTTTTCATCGACGAGTTTATCCCGAACTGCTCAAGCGTGGATCCGTTGGGGCAGTGCGATTCAATTCCAGGAGCTGCCGAGAATCCAGTTGATATGACGTATGGACCTGATCAGAAACTTTATGTTGCAGACGCTCCGATTGGATCGTTCGGGTTCGCTCCGACTGGCATTGCGGTGAAAAGATATAACGGAACTACAGGAAAATATAACGACTTCAATGATCCTGATCCTAATGCTGCCTTTGTCAATTACGGCGAGGGAGGCCTTGAGAGTATTGGCGGATTAGTTTTCGGGCCTGACAGTAACCTTTATGTCAGTGATGATCTGACGGGTGGGATTTTGCGCTATCATGGGCAAACTGGCGCCTTCATAGATACATTTGTTTCTGAGAATACACTGCGCTCACCAGGAAAGACCTTGTTTGGCCCGGATGGCAATCTCTACGTAGTCAACTGTGGTGGCACCGAGGTCTCGCGGTTCCAGGGACCGTTCAATATCAATCCGGGTGCAGATATGGGCGTCTTTGTTGCCGCTAGTGCAGAGATCTACAATAGCGTATTCGGCCCAGATGGACAGTTCTATGTTTCAGTGGGCAATTCGAATACCTACGCTGTGCATCGTTATCAGGGTCCGTTCGATATAAATCCTGGCCAATTCGTGGATGCCACTGAACTGCCTGATGGAGCAGTGTTTTCGTGTACGGGAGGACTGGCATTTGGCCCGGATGGCTTTCTGCATATAAGTCGGAGTGACGCATTCAGTGGGATACTCCGACTGGATCCAGAAACGAACACTATTATTGGCAGACATTCCGCTATCCCGGCTCCGGGCAAGTTTGTCTACTCATCTGTGCCGGAAGTTCGAGAGCTGCCAGGGGATTTCGATCGAGATGGTTGCGTTGATCGAGTTGGGGATATGTCGATCCTCCTGAATGCCATTCGCGCAGCATCGACAGACGATCGGTTCGATCTCAACGGAGATGGTATTGTCAACATTGCCGATGCGCGCAAGCTTACTTTGTTGTTCTCCGAGCCAAGGGGGGCGGTCTGTCCTTGAGGATCGAGATAAGTTGTATTGGTGAAACACAGTTGTAAACACGGATAAGGGGTGCTGATTCAGACTTAATCTGTTATTTGACTTGAAAAAGTGAGAGTTGCCGGTTTTGATAGAAGTGTAATATTTTATTACAACCATAAGGAAGTAACCCTCATGACTCATTGTTAACACCAAGCGACTTTGTCGTATCTTAATTACCAGGCGATTCTGTCGTAATCGCTAATTACCAAGGGAAACTGTCGGTCTCTTTTTTACATGTTTGTTAGTGTTCTTTTTTTGAATACTGGAGGCATGTTGAGGATGATTGTGATGGATTCTAAAGCTCAACTCACCGTTGATATAATTGCTAAAATTGTTGAAGGCAGAATAACAATTGCTAATGGTGCCAAATTACTCAGTAAGTGTCGACGCACCATTGAACGCTATGTGACGCGATATCAGCAAGTCGGTATTCAGTTTGTCGTGCATGGTAACAGTGGCAAGTTACCGTCAAATAAAACGCCAACGTCGATTAAAAAAACGGTGCAAGCCTTAATTAAAGACAAGTATTTTGATTTGAATTTGCAGCACCTTGCTGAAAAGCTTGAGACCGATGAACACATTGTGGTGAAACGAGAAACGCTGAGAGGCTGGGCGCATGATATCCATCATGTAAAGCGAG
>NZ_QAAE01000002.1 GCF_003046585.1 Nitrosomonas aestuarii
ATCCTCTATGAACTCGAGGGGATGTATCAGTGGGGCGAGCGTTCGAATCTTGATGTCTCTGCATTTGCAGTCGCAACAGGTGTAGGTTATCGTATCCCATTGCCAATGAATCCAGCCGTATGGATACGTTATGATTTCGCATCCGGGGACAGTAACCCGAATGATGGCAAGAGCAATACCTTTAACCATCTTTTCCCGTTTGGCCATTACTATATGGGATTTATGGACCGGGTCGGGCGTCAGAATATTCATGACATCAATGCCCAGATCACGATGAATCCGTTGCCGTGGTTTACATTCATTTCGCAATATCATCGCTACTATCTGGCCAATGAACGGGATTATTTGTATAACGCAGCAGGCGCCGCAACTATGAGAGATCCAACGGGGCAATCCGGCA
Organism: Nitrosomonas aestuarii; assembly: GCF_003046585.1. GTDB lineage: Bacteria > Pseudomonadota > Gammaproteobacteria > Burkholderiales > Nitrosomonadaceae > Nitrosomonas > Nitrosomonas aestuarii. The sequence continues at coordinate 401 of NZ_QAAE01000002.1, forward strand.
GTCATGTGGGTGATGAAATTGACTTTCGTGCAAACTTCCACGTAAGCCGTCATCAGGATGTGCTGGTTGGTTACTCTAAACTGTTCAGTGGTGATTACCTGAAAACCCAAAGACCCGGTGTTGCTTCGGATTTGTTTTATGTGCAATATAATTTTAGATTCTGATAGTGCTATGTGCCAGTTTTAACTTTCACATTTTTATACGCGGCAATTTCTTTCACGAATCATCTATACTATCTCAGTGCTTGTGTAAAGGAATTGCCGTTATTCTCCAAAGAAACGTCTCTTTTGCGGTTTGGTAATATATTTCTAATAGCAAAGTAACGGATATTCATCTCCAGACATAGTTACATCACAAACTTTGTGCAAATTACACCTTTACCCAGATTATTTATGCCAAATAACCTGCTTTATGCAACGCCCTATCGGGAATACTAATAAAAAAGAATTTTCATAAGCATCAAACTTAGGCAGGCAAAAAAATAGCTAAGAAACTGGAGGATTTGTAGGACATGAAACATGTATTGATTGCTATCCATTTTCTTGCATTGACCTTGTCGACTTTCATGGTTGAAAGCAACGAAGGCATGCCTGTGACTGGCCTGCTTCACCAATTGAAATTTGGTGTTCTGGCCCACGACGTTGGTGATTTATGGAGTGGATTCAACAGGGAAGAAGGCGTCGATTTAAATATCGAAGCTGTATTTTCTCCATCGCTGACTATTTTGGGCGGATCATTGCGACCAGCATTGGGTGGCTCCATTAATACAGCTGGAGACACCTCAAAAGGTTATCTTGATTTGTTATGGCAATACAATTTTGCGACGGGCATATTTTTTGTTTCCGGCGTGGGAGCCGCTATTCATGATGGAAAACTAAATGCATCAACGGCCGGAAGAAAAGCACTCGGGTCGCGCGTACTTTTTCATATTCCGGTTGAAATCGGATACTTTATCTCGTCACAGACTACTGTCTCTATTTATTTTGATCATATCTCAAATGCCTATACAGCGAATGAAAATGAAGGAATGGATACGCTGGGCGTTCGTTTTGGTTACGTTTTCTGATGATAAAAGAATCAAAATACCATCCACACTTTACTGAATCGCACTTAAATGCCGGATAATTGCCCATTCACCCGAACTGTGTCTATTCTGGTTGTCTAATAGGTAGATATGCTTGCTGAAGCGCAAAAGATGAGGAGTAACGCTATGAAACCAGTTCGGATGTTGTTTGCGGGATGGATAATATTGTGGTTATCGGCATGTTCCAGCACGGGGCCAGTTCTATATCCAAATACGCACTACCAGTCTGTAGGGCAGGAAATTGCCGAGCAGGACATCGAGTACTGTAAACAATTAGCTGAATCAGCCGGCGCTAGAGAAAACAGTGGTACGGCAGCCGGCAATGTGGCAACCAATACCGCCATGGGTGCTGGTGTGGGCGCTGCCAGCGGTGCCGTTGGAGGCGCGATCACAGGGTCAGCCGGCAGGGGTTCCTTGATAGGCGCTGCCAGCGGCGCTGTATGGGGTTTGTTTCGAGGTATTTTTTCCGCAGCAAGGCCTTCACAACCCAACCAAGCCTACGCCAATTTTGTATATCGGTGCTTGCAAGAGAAAGGCTATGAAGTCACCGGATGGCAATAAAGATGATCCTCCTATTAACAAGATAATTAAGAGGTCGTCAAAAACGCTTTCAAGGCAGGGGAAGCAAGGCAAAAACAGGCGTAAAAACGGAGTTTACGCATAATAAATGAATATTCTGAGCTCGTTTTTAACGCCGATGGTAGTTCGCTAGATAGTTTCTCAACAACCTGCTAGAGTCAAGCCACTGTGCGATGAAAAGCGCCGGATTGCTGCTCTGCTCTGGCTTTATCCGCAAGAATGCCACATAAACCCGTGGCTGACAGAGAGTACCAGAAAATTTATTGATTCGCCATCACACACACTGCAAAGCAATTAAATCAGTCATGTATCGCTCTTCTACGACGCTGCCCCAGCTTCCGGCGTCAACAATTGTGATTGATCAGCCAGTGCAACATGTGCAAAAGATGCAATCGACTGGTTGACCACATTAAGAAAATAACTCTCTATATTTCTTATTTAAATTGCCGTTAAGTATAGTCATTGTATGTCAGTTTGAAACAGCGGCAGATAACTACCCAGTTAGTGGCTGTCTAGAATTGATAATCTTTGTCGAATAATCAAGAAATCACTGTCATACCGTTATCTGGTTTAACACAACTCATTTTAGGAACAATCACATACCATGCAATCATCTGAGATAACAGAAGAACTCGAAATGCAGTCAAAATTTCAGGGGGGAGAAAATTCTCCCATGCACAACAAACAAAATGCAGCCAGCAATAATCAGTTTACATTTGAAGATATGCGATTAAAAATTGGCGATCAACTACAAATTAAATTGTTTCCGCAAACGATGGGTATTCGTCATTCAGCAAATAGCGAATATTACATGGCAAATTTAATTGGTTACTATCAAGACCGTTCAATACTTGTATCAATACCTCACACCACTCATATAGCCGAATGCGCTATGCTGGAAAATGACAAACTAGCGATTTATTTTTTTAGTGGGCGAACATTATTTAAATTTATATCCTATATTGACAAGATCATATCTTTACCATATCGATACATGCATCTATCATTCCCAAGTCAGATATCCGGACAGACCATCCGAAAATCAAGACGCATAGATGTCTGTATAGAAGCAACCGCCAACAACAGCGACACACCCATAATCATCACTGACATCAGTACAGCAGGTGCAAAAATCGAAACCAGCTCTGACATAGGGCAGCCAGGCGATTTAATAAATCTATCCTTTACAATTAATTTGTATGAAAAAGAGACCCGGCTACAAGTAAAAGCCATTATCCGATCATTTAATATCACACATACAAATGAACAACCCCTATGTTTTGGTGTTGAGTTTACTGAACTGCAGCAGGAACAGATTCAAATGCTACGCGACTTGGTATATCAGCAGATTATAGATGGTTTCAATTAATTACTGACCATGCAGGCACGCGCATTGGGACAACATTGACACGTCTTTCAAATATCCCGAGGTTATCAGAAAAGTCTTCTATACAACCAATGCCATCGAATCGCTCAACAGCGTTAATCGAAAAGCGATCAAAAACGCAAATTGTTTCCAACTGATGATTCCACCAGAAAAGTCATTTTTCTCACAATTCAGCAAGCTTTCAAAAACTGGACGATGCCGATAAAAAACTGGAAAGCTGCTTTGAATCGTTTATGATCGAATTCAAGGACAGACGGACTGAGCCAGTACAGATTATGACAAAGTCGCTCGGTAATTAGACCGACAGTTTCCCTTGGCAATCACACTAGTACACATTATTAATTACGAACGAACTTTACTCCCATTCAATGACTAAACCCTTACCTTCCAACTCTTTGGATATATTTCGTTTTATCCTTTGTTTATCTTCATCAGTAACATTAATTTTTTCGAAAGGTGATTGCCATGCTCGAAACCGATCAAAATAGATCACTAAGTCTGTTGATCCTGTTAACATTTCTGATTCAATATGTGCCTTTCGTTTTCCTTCTGAATAGATAATCCTTGATCGTCCTTTCAGAGAAACATTGTAATCTCTTGAGTCAAAAAACATATTGAATCACTCCACTATGTGAAAATTAATATTGTTACCTTTCTTCTTGATGATTGGAAACTCTTTTGTAGCCCAGACACTTTCTAGTCTTACACCTTTACTAGAGTGAAATACATCAACAGAACCCTTAGCACTTCTCGCGAAGTTCTTTGACGCAACATTCCAAAATAATTTCATGTAACTAAAATTTCCGGGGGTCGTTATCTTATCCAAGACCTTACCCATCAAAGTCATTTCTAATGTTTTACCTCCATTTGCTTTGGCAAAAAATTCAGCAGCTTCTCTCGATCCAGGTCCTGACCAAAAAACTCTCTTGTTTGAGAAAAAAACACTAAGTATTTTTCCACCGAGTAACCCAGTAGCCCCTGAGGGTATTGCACCTGTAACTGCAAAGAAAGCAACCTGGCCTTTATCAACACATTCCAGATTTACGCCATTACTGAATAGCTGTGATGCCAAATTGATCGCAGCACCTGAGAATGCACCAACACCTGCACTTATTGCAGCTGCGCAAGCTGGATTACCAGCACAGGCAGCTATTAACGCAGGAATCGCCTCTCCTGTCGGATCCGTGAAACTTAGCGGATTCGCATTCACATACCCATAAGTATTAACCCCACCAGCCAGTCCAATCGGGTCAGATGAGAGATATCTACCAATCTGCGGTTCATAGTCCCTGAAATAATTGTAGTGCAGATGGGTTTCACTGTCGAAATACTGTCCGGCAAAGCGCAGGTTGTATTTAAATAAATGACCATCACTATCAGGATCTTCGTCGGGCCGGCTGTCGCCAAAGGCATTTCGGTCATGCCACAACCACACCGGGACATCGGTTGAATCAACGATCACCCGCGGCGTATTGAGATGATCGGTGTCAATGGTGTAGATCTCGACCGAGTCAGCGTGGACTGTTTGTTTGATAACGGCCACGGGTATATCGCCAAACCAGACGGTTTCCTGGTTGAGGCGCCAGACATTGGATTCTCTGCTGTTCTCGGATTTATTGTAGTCGCCTATGAATTTACCATCTGAATCATAAACAACAATTGTCGGTGCAGTTTTCCTACCCCGATAATGCCATTTGAGCGTACGTTCGCCATGACCATTGTATAAACTAAACACTTTAGCCTCGCCGCCAGACGACACGCTTGAAAGCCGTCCGGCAGCATTCCAGCTAAAATCCATTATGCCGTCTGATAATGCGTTACCCGCCGCGTCATACGAATAGTTTTTGACGACAGGTCCGGCAACACTTAGCAGTCGGTTACTGTTGGCTTCGATGGTATAGGGATAAACCATTGTTCCCGATTGTTCAAGAATACGGTTGCTGTTGGCGTCATATCCCCACAGGCGTGTACTGGCATTACCGGTCTGGCGGATCAATCGGTTAAGCGTATCGTATTCGTATGTGTGGTTGTAGACCGGGTTAATGTGACTGGTGTTGGTAATTCGGCCAGCTGCGTCATACGTGAGTGTCTGGGCGTTCGCACCCAGCGGATGCTGTGTTAATCTGCCATCGAGATCATAACTCCGGCTGTGCATCCGACCAGTACCCCAGTGCCAGCTCTGCGGTTCTCCAAATGGCCGGTAGGTGATGTTTTGCATCAATATATCGCCATTGACGCGCACCTCTGTGGGCCGGCCGTCCATGCCATAGGCATAATCAATCTGTGCCCCCGATGGGTAGGTCACGCGGATTAACCGGCCACCGACATCATATTGATAGTTGATGGCATGCGTGAAGCTTTCGCGAAACAGGCGCACCGTCTGGATTTTATTCAGCAAACGCCCGTGCACGTCATATTGATAGCGCGTACTGCCGGATTCATCAGTCATTCCTGTCAGGCGTCCGATACCATTGGCACCGTTATCATATTTCCAGGTGGTTGTTTTGGTTACCGGCACACCGGTAACGGTGTTGTAAGACTGAAATATTGGACGATTCAGCACATCGTAGGCTGTGGTTTGCACCACGCCACGCGCATCGGTGCGTGTGAGCTGATTGCCTGCGGCATCGTAGGTATATGAGGTTGTTCCCCTATCGTGTGACACTTCATGCAGCACATCACCGAAAACATTGGTGGTGTAACGGGTAGCAATACCTTTGGGATCGGTAACTTGCACAATTTGATCGCGCGCATCATACTGCTGCAGGGTTTGGCCGCCCATCGGATCATTGGCCTGAATTAAACGATTGAGCGCATCGAACTGCCGTGTTGAGGTATGAGAGAGCGGATCAACGGTTTGCTTCAGATTGCCGTTGGCGTCATACGCAAATTCTGTGATTTGGTTTTGTGCACCGACCATTCTCCACAAACGGCTGAGTGCATCGAATTCATGTTGACGCGTTTGCACCAGTGCATTAACGGCATCGAAGATTTCTTCTTTGGCCCGGTTGCCTGCGGCATCCAATGTGTAACGGATTGCGTTGCCGAGACTGTCAGCGATCTCAGTCAAACGGTGCGCGGTATCATAAGTAAAGTGGATGGCGCTGCCGTCCGGACGCGTCAGTTGGATTAACTGGCCAACATTGTCGTATTGATAGGCGGTCGTTTCAGTGCCGGTCACACGCGAGACCAGTCGCTGCCGTGCATCATAGGTCAGCGTGGTGGTAAGATTGTTGGCATCGACAATCTGCGCAGGCTGGCCGTGCGCATTATAGCGGGTGATGTTGGTAGCATGACCCAATGCGTTGGTGATACGCATCACCTGCCCGCGGCAGCCGAAGTGGCCGCCGTCACAGGCCGCATCCGGTGCATAGTAGTTTACGGTGGTGATATCGTTTACATCGGTGCGCGGGCCATCAATGATGCGCTGCACAATCACACCGGTAACGGTGGAATGATAGGTGTAGCGGGTGTTCCAGGTGCGGGTTTCGTTGCTGCCGGTGTCATGGATACTCAGTTGGGTAACATTGCCGTAAGTATCGTAGTTAATCGTTGTTTCCCGATTGACCTCAGTCACGCGAACCGGCAAACGGAAATCCAAATGCCAATCGGTCAACATCTTGCGTTCAGAACTGTTGGCTTCAGGAGAGTAATTAACCAGATCATCCGGACAAGCACTGCCGGAAAACAATCCCTCGACACGCGCAATTTCCAGATTGTGGTTCAGGTCATGCGCATAGCAGGTCTTGTTACCGTTAAAATCAGTACGGCTGGCGACATTGCCGTTGATATCGTAGTTGATTGCCGAAGATGCCGCGCTGCAGCCGGAGCCGCCCGGTTGCGACTGGCCGATACTTTTGGCGACACCGAGGATAGTTTGAAACTGATGTGTATACTGGCTGCCCAGTGGATCGGTCACCAACGTACTGTTGCCATCAGGGTTGTAGCTCAGCTGATACCGGTCTGCGCCACCGGCATGTTCAGTCACAATCGCACGACCTGCTGTATCGTATGTATATGTTGCATACCGCACACCGTTTTCGTCGGTGATACCGGTCAGCGCATGCGGCAAATTGGCGCCACTCGTGTAGGCCGTCTCGTTATAGTGGTAGCTACGGGTTTTACCGTCAGGATAAGTAACACTGGCTAGGCTACCACTTGCTTCATAGCTGAATTGATAAATGTTTCCAGATGGATCGATCAGGCTGGCAAAATTACCATGATCATCATGCATAAATTGCAATTGTTGTCCGAAAACGTCGGTAACACTCTCAAGATTACCGTTTTTATTATAAGTCAGCGTATGCGTAAGACCTCTTCGATCTGCAACCGAAATGAGTTTCCCGGTGGCATCATAATACTCTGCGCTGTCCTTAAAACGATCGATATAAAACCAGCCAGTACGCTGGTTATTTTCATCAACAACCTCAATCAGAGAATCATTGATATCACTATCACCTACCCACTCACCGGTGTCTGGCTGTTTATTAAATAGTAAAGCACCTTTGCCACGGTAAACACGCGCACTCGTCGGAATATCCTGCCCATCCAGTACAATACTTTTATAGTAAGTGTGTCGCCAAGCAACACCTGACCTTTTATTATCGTTATGTTGATAAAATAACTGGAAATCAATGGGAAACACACCATTGCCAGCACTATAAACCGGAATAGTTAATTCTTTGCGCCCCAGTGCAATGTATACCGGATGCGGTGTTCTTTCTCCGCATGCTTCAGGTTTGACTAAATCCTTTTCGCCATCAGGATAAGAAGGTACAGGACATGCAATGTAACCTTGCCTCCAGCCTCCCCCAAATGGGCTTGGAGCTTGCAACCCATGAATATTGGACGGACAAACGCCAAATAATGTTGCGCTCATTGTTCCACAATAATCTGGCTCATATGGCCTGCAAAACTTGAAGCCCCATAACAACCCTCCATGACCAGGAATTTCCGCGTTCTCACGGCATAGCCAAGGCCCTCCCTGTTCCAGACATACTCCTTCTCTTAGAGGATCCAAAGCATCAACTGGAGAAAGATAATATTGCGTATTTTTTAATAATTGTTCCGTAGTACCTGGGGACGGGAATAACCCACGAATCCATACAGTCCTAGTTGGCGGTTGAATTTGCGTACCTTCAGGAATAGAGGTATCTGCTATAGACTCCGAAATGCCAGCAATGAGTAAAAACAGAGCAATCAATAAAGCCATTGTTAGCTTATTACATGCAAACCTAAAAACCATAAACACTTCTCCTTACAAATCTTTAGCTAAACAAGATATGAGATGCTTCAGCACCACGGATTGACGCGTACTCAGCAGAATCACAACAAATATGTTTTTATTAATCGGCACATTTGCACTTTCATATAACCACATGATCATAATGCGTAATTTCCTCTGGTAGATTCACACATGTAGAGCGGCTGTTATCAATGAAACAGGGAATGAAAATTTAAAGTTGTTGGAGCGCTTACTGCGAGCAATGATAAAATCCAGCAATCTCTATACAATAAAAGCAGGAAAAAATATTTATGATCGGGATACTTGTTGTGACCCATGAAAACCTCGGAGATCATTTGATTCGGTGCGCCAGTCATGTCATGGGAGAAAAACCTGAATATTTGATCCATCTGGGTGTATTCATTGAAAATGACTCGAACAGCATTCTTGACGAAATGCGCGCGTTGGCACAGCAACTTAATACGGGCGATGGCGTTCTGATTCTTTGTGATATTCTGGGCGCAACACCCTGCAATATCGCCAGCAGGCTGATTCAGGCTGACCGGATAGCCTGTGTTGCTGGCGTCAATCTGCCCATGCTGGTAAGAACATTAACCTATCGCAATGAAGGTTTGTCTACGGTGGTGGAAAAAGCCTTAAGTGGCGGGAAAAACGGGGTGATCGAAATTCCTGCAGAGACTCGACATGCAAATTAAAGAAGTCGAAATCATCAATAAACTGGGGCTGCATGCACGTGCTTCGGCAAAACTGACAAAACTGGCCAGCCAGTATAAATGCGAAGTCTGGCTAACCGGTAATAATCGGCGCGTGAATGCTAAAAGTATCATGGGCGTGATGACTCTGGCTGCAGGCAAGGGCACAAAGATGCAAATTGAAACGACAGGCGAGCAGGAAACCGAAGCGATCAATGCGCTAGTCGCATTAATTGAAAACTATTTCGGAGAAGGTGAATGAGCTTTATTCTGCACGGTATTGGTGTCTGCAAGGGCATCGCAATCGGGCATGCGCATTTGACTGTGCCTGCCGCCTTGGAAGTCATGCATTATCTGATTCCTAAAAGTCAGGTAGAAAAGGAAATCCAACGATTGGATCAGGCTTTTTCAATCGTACGTGCAGAATTTGAGGCATTACAATCTTCCGTAACAGACGGGCCAGCATTAGCTGAGTTCAGCGCGTTTCTTGAATTGCATCATATGATCCTGGATGATCCAACACTCACAGATGCGACACGCGACATTATTGCAAAAACACACTGTAATGCAGAATGGGCGCTTGCGCAGCAGAAAGAGGCATTGCTGGCGGAATTTGAAGCAATTGATGACACCTATTTACGCGAGCGCAAAACAGATGTCGAACAAGTCGTAGACCGCGTTCTCAAAGCATTGCTCGGTCATCCCGGATATCAACCGCCAGCGCCCAAGCATTTAGGCGATCATATTCTGGTTGCATATGACCTGAGCCCTGCAGATATCATGCAATACAAGCCACATCAGTTTGTCGCTTTTTTAACGGATATGGGCAGTCTGACGTCACACACTACAATAGTTGCGCGCAGTCTGAACATTCCTTCTGTAGTTGCACTGCATCATGCACATCAACTGATTCTCGAAGGTGATTGTCTGATTGTCGATGGCGACCAGGGCGTCATTATCGTCAACCCAGATAAATATGTGTTAGACGAGTATCGTTTGCGGCAAAGCCAGCTCGAGTTGGAAAATCAAAAGCTCAAACGACTTAAAAGTATTAACGCGATAACTCTTGATGGCACACCCATCGATTTATTCGCCAATATTGAGCTACCGGGCGATTTAGAGCAAGTCAAAGAACATGGCGCAACAGGTATCGGATTGTTTCGTAGTGAATTCCTGTTTTTGAATCGCGACGACCTGCCTGATGAAGACGAGCAGTTTGAAGCTTACCGAGCAGTTGCTACCAAAATGCGCGGCAAACCCGTGACCATTCGCACTTTTGATCTCGGCGGTGACAAAAAGTTAAAACATACGACACAGACTGCCGCAAATCCGGCGCTGGGCCTGCGCGCTATCCGTTTGAGCTTATCCGAACCACAAATGTTTCACATCCAGTTGCGTGCAATTCTACGCGCATCCAAATATGGGCAGATTAAAATTTTAATACCCATGATTTCCAATGCTACAGAAGTTGATCAAACGCTGTATTTGATCGAATATGCCAAACATACCCTGCAGAAAGATCAACTCGACTTTGATGAACGAATCCAGGTAGGTGGCATGATCGAAATTCCAGCAGCCGCACTTAGTGTAGAAGTTTTTCTGCAAAAGCTGGATTTTTTATCAATAGGTACTAATGATCTGATTCAATATACACTGGCAGTGGATCGGGTGGATGATGCCGTCGCGCACCTCTATGATCCATTTCATCCGGCGGTATTATGGCTGGTATCGCGCGTCATTCAAATATCCAACCGGGCGAAGAAACCTGTTTCGATCTGTGGCGAAATGGCTGGCGACATTCAGTTTACGCGTTTATTACTTGGAATAGGCTTACAACAATTTTCAATGTATCCAGCACAACTTCTAGCGGTTAAGAATCAAATCCTTAAAAGTAACTTACCTGATATTATTCCGTTAGCACATAAAATTATCCGAGCCGATAATCAGGAAAAAATACGCAATCTGTTGGCTAAGCTAAATAGCTAGGAGAATTTACACGACGTTTATTGATTGCCTGTTTTGTCGATATAATGAGCATCTTTTTTCAACCATTTTCTTTAGCATTTTTGGAGTATTTTTAAGACCAGATGCAAGATTCAAATTCAGTAGGTATCGTAACACCACAATATGTACATATTGATAAAACACTCAAGCTAAAAAGTGGTTCTGTATTAACCAGCTACAATCTGGTGTACGAAACCTATGGTACGCTCAATGCTGACCGATCAAATGCGCTTCTGATCTGTCACGCACTCTCAGGCAACCATCATGTCGCGGGCGTCTATGCAGATAAACCAAAAAGCACCGGATGGTGGGACAATATGGTCGGGCCGGGCAAGCCAATTGACACCAATAAATTTTTTGTCATTGGCGTCAATAACCTGGGTGGCTGCCATGGTTCAACCGGGCCGGCAAGTATTGACGCCAGAACAGGCAAACATTACGGCGCGAATTTCCCTATCGTCACCGTTGAAGACTGGGTCGAAACACAGGCACAACTGGCCGAGCATCTGGGTATTCAACAATTCGCGGCCGTTATCGGCGGCAGCCTGGGCGGCATGCAGGCCTTGCAGTGGACGCTTGATTACCCCGATAAAGTACGCCATGGACTGGTTATCGCAGCAGCCGCAAAATTAACCGCGCAGAATATCGCTTTTAACGATGTCGCCCGCCAGGCCATTCTAACCGACCAGGATTTTTATGGCGGCGACTACTACTCATATAACACTTTGCCTCGGCGCGGCTTGCGGCTGGCCCGCATGCTGGGGCATATCACCTATCTTTCTGATCATTCGATGGCGACAAAATTCGGACGCGATTTGAGAGACGGCAAGTTCTCGTTTGGCTATGATGTTGAATTCGAAATTGAATCGTATCTGCGTTATCAAGGAGATAAATTTACCGACCTGTTCGATGCAAACAGTTACCTGCTGATGACCAAGGCACTGGATTATTTTGATCCGGCCAATGCCTATGACGGCGACTTAAACGCCGCATTTAAAGCAGTCAAAGCCAGTTTTCTGGTGCTGTCATTTACCACTGACTGGCGTTTTTCGCCAGAACGCTCACGGGATATTGTCAAAGCACTTCTGAATAATAATATCAATGTCAGTTATGGCGAAATCACTTCCGCTCATGGCCATGATTCTTTTTTGATGAATGACGCTTATTATCATCAACTGGTGCAGGCGTACATGAATAATATTGAGGTTTAACAGATCGTCACCATGAATACCACGACACCTATAACCCCCCCCCTGAGACCTGACTTCGCAGCGATTGCCAAGTGGATTAAACCCGGTGCAAAAATACTGGATCTGGGCTGCGGCGACGGCGCACTGCTCAGATATCTGCACCAGGAACGTCACGTGTTCGGCTATGGCGTTGAAATCGATGATGAAAACGTTCTAGGCTGCTTAAGAAACGGTATTAACGTCATCCAGAATGATCTGGAATCCGGGCTATCCAGCTTTGCGTCAGATTCCTTTGATTATGTCATTTTGTCACAGACCTTGCAGGCCATGAAGCATACCGCCGAAATTATCCGGGAAATGTTGCGCGTGGGCCGGGAAGGCATTGTATCGTTTCCTAATTTCGGTTACTGGAAAAACCGGGTACAGGTCATCCGCGGCCATATGCCGGTTTCTGAATCACTGCCTTATCACTGGTACGACACGCCCAACATTCATCTCTGCACCCTCGGTGATTTTGAAGCACTCTGCAACCAATGTAACGCAATAATTCTGGAGCGCCGTGTCATGAACAAAGACCACCAAATCGAATTGCTGCCTAACTTAATGGGTAAACTGGCTTTTTATCGGTTTAAACGAAAATAGACCCCGAGAATAATGTCTGTAAACAACTCGCATCACCGCGTACGGAAAATGTTCATCCCCCATTCGTTTAAAAAGTGTGAAACTTTAGCTTTCCCAATTTATCCAAAACAATGCACGCGCTACTCGAAACTTGACTTTGGCGGAGAGTCCTCTATGAGAGATCAACGTGGCATTTGCATTTTTGCTTTGAATGAATCTGTTTTCGATATACAAAACGGGATTGTTGATTTTGAATACCCTACTTAGAAATCCTTTCTAGCAGAATTGGCACTGATTATGGAGTATTTCAAACAGACCTTTCACAAGGACCTTTTGTCCTCGATCGTAGTCTTTTTTGTCGCGCTACCTCTTTGTATGGGGATCGCTATCGCTTCCGGTGTTCCTCCGATGCTGGGAATCATCACTGGCATCGTCGGTGGCCTGGTCGTGGGTTTTATTGCAGGCGCTCCGCTACAGGTTAGCGGTCCAGCAGCCGGTCTCACCGTACTCGTGTATGAACTTGTCCAAAGCCACGGTATAGAAATGCTAGGGCCAGTGGTTTTGCTGGCCGGTCTTTTTCAGGCAATTGCTGGTTTTTTTAAACTCGGGCAATGGTTTAGGGCGGTCAATCCAGCAGTAATCCATGGAATGTTAGGAGGGATCGGGGTTCTGATTTTCGCGAGCCAGTTTCATGTGATGTTGGACAGAAACCCCTATGGAAGTGGTATTCAGAACTTGATCTATATTCCTCATTCGCTCCTGAAAACGTTTGTTCCGGATGGACGTGGGTCGGAAGCTATCCTGGCTGGTGTTTTGGGTTTGGGAACGTTTATCTTTATGTGGTGCTGGGAGTTTTTTAAGCGTAATCCACTAAGAATGATCCCCGCCCCGCTTATTGCTGGTTTCGGGAGCACCTTGGTTACTTTGATTTTCGATCTGCCGGTAAAAAAAATTTCCATCCCCGATTCGTTTGCGACTCTAATCACATGGCCCTCGATGGACAGGATGCTTCAGGTTTTTCAACCCGATATTCTGCCATTTATTTTTGGACTAGCACTGATTGCAAGTGCTGAAACTTTGCTTTGCGCATCTGCATTGACCAAGATGCGCCTGGACGCCAAAGTTGACTATGACAGGGAATTATTCGCGCAAGGTGTAGGAAACACAATTTGCGGCTGGCTTGGTACGCTTCCATTGACGGGTGTGATAGTGAGAAGTTCTGCAAACATAAAGGCTGGCGGCCAAACTCGTGGAGCAGCAATTTTTCATGGGGTCTGGTTGTTAGTTTTTGTGCTGCTTTTTCCTCACCTGCTTCGATTCATTCCCATGGCATCACTGGCGGCCATACTGGTATTTACCGGATACAAACTGATAAACCCGGCAACCATCAAAAACCTTGCCAGATATGGAAGGCCTGCGCTCATCATCTACTTTATAACCTTAACTGGAATAGTCACGACAGATCTTCTGACTGGCGTTTTGCTAGGCATTGGAGCATCATTGATTCGCCTGATATTCACCTTTTCTGCCCTGAGTATAGAGACAACGGTCGACGAAGAAAAAAAACAAATCGATGTTCATATATCTGGAGCCGCTACCGTAATTACGCTACCGAAACTGGCGTCCACGTTGGAAAGCTTGCCAAAAGACTATCATGTAACCGTCCACTTCAATCGCTTGTTCTACATTGATCACGCTTGTATGGATTTTCTGGAAACTGAGCGTCTAAAAAGGGAAGAAGCAACGGGAGATCTCGAGATGGATGCTTCGCGACTGCACTTCACTTACGATAGGTCGGAAAAAGGACGATACCACTTGCCTGTAAAAAAGTGATGGTAAGGTTATAAAATTGAGCCAAAGAATAAGAGTCAAATTTATTCATTAATAATAAAGCTATGGTATTTTCTCGTTTACGTCCCGCTACTTTTGATTGGCAGATTAACCAGAATGCTTATTTGAGAGAATTGGTATAAATAGCGTCTTGCTATGTTCCACCTTTATCATCCAGTAAGTTAATAATGCTTAGGATACAGTGGCGCACTTGTTTTTTGAATATGGGTTGTTGCGGTATTTTCCATCGGCAATTGAAGTTCAATGCTCTACCCATGCGCAAAAGTATATTCAAATTCCGGATTCATCTTGAAAGCCTTGCCCTCAAAGTCATATGGAACCAGTGTATTGAACTCGTAGTCATTCCGGGCAGATCCCAGCGACAAAGCCAGATCAAATATTATGGGCTCGGGCAAGTCGATAGGTGCATTGCGAAATGGATTCCTCCGGATGTACAACTCGGTATCGACAGCAATACTGTCACCAGCAAAAGCAGGCAGGTATACAAAGACGTATAGAACATATTCATTCCATTTCGTTGGACAACTGATCATATGGAACGGGTCTTCATAATGACCGCCAGGCAAGCAGTGTAATCACCATTCTTTTTGACCAACCGGCAAATAGGCAGGTTAGGTATGAGGCCTGGTATCGGGTTTATTTGACGACATTGATGATCCGTTTACTGACGTCTCAAATTTTGCCTTACCGGCTAGTCTGACCAGCAAGAGCACGGGCACCCCCAACAATGCTGTTGCGATAAAAAAGCTTTCATAGCCATATGCATCAACAAATTGACCACTGAATCCGGCGACAAATTTAGGCAGCAGCAGCATAACCGAACTGAACAAGGCATATTGCGTAGCCGAATATGCGGAATTGGTCAGACCCGAAAGATAGGCGATAAATGCGCTGGAAGCGATACCGGCAGACAGATTATCCGCCGAGATGGTAAAGACCAGGCCACTCACGTCATGGCCGCGCCCTGCCAGCCATACGAACAGCAGATTGGTTGCCGCCGATAACACCGCACCAATAAACAGGGTACGCATGATGCCAATTCTTGCAATCAGTATACCGCCAACCGCAGCCCCCAGAATGGTCATCAATACGCCATACACTTTCGAGACGGTGGCCACTTCGTCTTTGGTGTAGCCCATGTCGACATAAAACGGATTGCTCATTACGCCCATGACCACATCCGAAATACGATAAAGCGCGATCAGTGCAAGAATAAGTAAAGCCTGTTTGCCGTGGCGCACAATAAAATCGCGAAAAGGCGCAATTAGCGCACCATACAGCCACACCAGCATATTCGCCAGCCTGGCATTGAGATGCCAGTTAGCAATGATCGCATGCGCATACTGTTCATTTTCTGAAAGCAGTGTGCTGAACGGCACATCCGGTTCACGGATGATCAGCGTAGTGATAATGCCGACACTCATACAACCCGCCATCACCAGATAGGCAAAACGCCAGGGTAAATAATCATAAGTCGTGGCGGAAGAATCCACAGCTGCCGCAATCCACAAGACACCGGCAGAAGCCAGAATCATAGCCACCCGATAACCCGCCTGGTACGTCGCCGCCATCGCGCCCTGAAGCTCCAGCGCAACTGCTTCAATACGATAGGCATCGAGTGCGATATCCTGGGTTGCAGAAGCAAACGCGACCGCAAGCGCGAAAAAAACCATATGCGACAGATTAATAACGGGATCAGTACTGGCCATGCCAATCAATGCGAATACGATAACAATCTGCGAAAGTAGCAACCAGGCACGCCGCCGTCCCAGCAGACGGGTTAAAACCGGCAGCGGCATACGATCGACCAGCGGAGACCACAGCCATTTAAAACTATACGCCAACCCGATCCAGCTCAAATGGCCTATAGTTGTCCGATCAATGCCGGCCTCGCGCAACCAGAATGACAGCGTACCCAGAATAAGGAGCAACGGCAATCCGGCGGAAAAACCCAATGACAACATTCCCAGTACACGTGGATGCGTATAGATACTAAGCGTATTGAGCCAGCTCGAGGCCGCAGCGGGTTTCATTTATCCTCGTCGTAGTCGATAATCAACGGCGCATGGTCCGAAAAGCGGGATTCCTTGTAAATCATGGCGCCAGCGGCTTTGTTGGCAATCTGTGGAGTGGCGATCTGATAATCAATTCGCCAGCCGACATTTTTAGCCCATGCCTGACCACGATTAGACCACCAGGTATAATGATCCGGCTCCCGATTGAGTTGCCTGAACACATCGACATAACCAATTTCATCAAAAACACGCGTGAGCCACGCGCGCTCTTCAGGCAAGAAACCCGAATGCTTCTGATTGGCACGCCAGTTTTTTAAATCAATTTCTTTATGTGCAATATTCCAGTCCCCACATAAAATAATATCGCGGCCACTGGCGATCAATTCCTGCAAAAAAGGATAAAACCGGTCCAGAAAAAAGAATTTCGAAGCTTGCCGGTGATCGCCGCTTGAACCGGATGGCAGGTAAACGGAAATTACACTGAGATTGCCAAAATCAGCCTGAATAAAGCGTCCCTCCTGATCTATTTCATCGACACCAATTCCTTCGACAATTTTATCCGGCTGGTTACGGCAATAAATGCCGACACCACTATAGCCTTTTTTCTCGGCACAATGAAAAAAACCATGATAGCCTGCCGGAGTACGTATTTCGCCACTCAAATCGGGCAATTGTGCTTTGAGTTCCTGAACGCACACAATTTCCGCCGACTGCTCCGGCAGCCACTGAAAAAAACCTTTTCTGGCGGCAGCACGCACGCCGTTGACATTAAGCGTTATAATCTGCATCGTTATTTAGCTGAGTAATACAATCATCCATATGTCCGATTCCGACTTCAGACAAACATTTATCGAGTTTGCAATTGATCGCAAGGTGCTATGCTTTGGTGAATACAAAACCAAAGCCGGCCGTATGTCGCCGTATTTTTTTAATGCCGGTTTGTTTAATGACGGTGATTCACTGCACCGGTTGGGGCAATTTTACGCGAAAGCCATCCTCGCTGCCGAGCTTCCTTTTGATATGCTGTTTGGCCCGGCGTATAAGGGGATTCCACTCGTCAGCTCAGTTACCATTGCGTTGGCACAGATGGGCCATAATTATCCCTTCTGCTTTAACCGAAAGGAAGTCAAAGACCATGGCGAAGGCGGCATACAGATCGGCGCACCATTAGCGGGTCGGGTGCTAATCGTGGATGATGTCATCTCTGCTGGCACATCAGTCCGTGAATCGGTTGATTTGATAACAGGCACAAGCGCAACACCCTGTGGCGTCCTCATTGCACTGGACCGGATGGAGCGCGGATCCGGACCACTTTCCGCTATACAGGAAGTCGAAAAAACGCACGGCATTCCTGTTATCAGCATCATTAATTTAAATGATCTGATTCATTTTTTACAGTCCGGCGACCATTTGGCTCATCACCTGGAAGCGGTGACGCGCTATCGACAACAGTACGGTGTTGCCTGTTAAACGTATACTTTTGATGCCTTTATAGCATTGCAGCCACAGCACAATGGTTTTCTCTTCAATTTACGGCTGGTTAAATTCATTCTCCTGAATGCCGTTCTTGCACTGTAGTATTTTAATAAAGCGACAGGAGAAATTTATGCATAAAATTATATTGTTTGCAATCATTTTGATTTTTTCACAACCCACTCTGGCATCATTACAAAAATGTGTGGACGATGCAGGTATGTTTCATTATTACACACATATCATGCCACCTGAATGCCAAAACAAGACAACCGTTGAAATGAATGAACATGGTGTCGTTATTCGCACCCATGCTGCCGAAAACAAACCAGACATTGCTAAAACGGCGAAAAATAAAATTGATGCGCAACAGCAAGTCGAAGAAAAGAGACGTGATGCAGTTTTACTTAACACCTATACCAGTGAAGAAGAAATTGACTGGGTACTGGGGCGCAACGTGGAACCGATAGAATTAGCCATTTCAGGTATCGAAATGCGCCTTAATATTGCAAAAAACCAACTGCGAATTCTAAAGCAACAGGCAGATGAGGCCGAAAAATCGGGCAATCCGACGCTGGCATCCATTCAACAGGATATGATTCCGGTAAAACGCAATGTTACACAACTGGAAAATGAATTGATAAAAAATCACGCGCGTATCAGCAGCCTAAAAGAGAAATTCGCCACCGACCGAAAACGCTTCCAGACACTGAAAGGACAAAAACTGTAAGCTCATAAAAATGCGATGCTTTTATTCTAAGCAACCGGGTGCAGCAGATTCTCGTGAATCAACTGCTGAATCCGGCAAAATCATACGTTCCATCAGATAGCACAGACAATCCTGATGGATAACTTTAGTATTTCGCGTCAGCATCGATGGCATGACAGGACGGCTGATTCTGAGCGCATTCCCATCAAGATGGAAATAATGCGCGGATATTTCCTGATCTTGTTCATCGGCGGTTCTCAAAGCAAGCTCCTGATGGTTCTTCTGCCAGCCGATCAGCGTATTGAAAGGCAATTCCCGGAAATTTAGATGATCGATATTATCGACAAGGCGCAGATCCAGGTTATTTTCCTGGAATCCCACTTCAATACCGGGAGCAACACGAACTGTTGCAACAGTATGAAATAATTCAATATCATGTTTGGCAACGGCGTGTGTTGGAATCTCGGATAAATTCAGACAAGCTGTCAAGTATTCAATGGCATGCGCCACGCCCTGAGGGTTGCCAGGCTGTCCGCATTCCAATGTTACCGATGGCGCAAGTCTTGAAAAGGCGAGCGACTGGACACCTTCAGGGCGGGTGAAATAAATCACTATACGGTCAAATAACGTTGCCAGATGTAAAAAAGATGTGTCCAGCTTATTAACGCAGGCATAGTGCGGATTCAATCCTGTATTGTTGTGTACGTCAATGCTGGCGAATAATCCGGTCGCGGCCATTTCTGTATACACGCGATTTGCCATATTATGCGCTGGCGTACTGCCATCATTACCGTCGAGACCTTGAATGAGATCAGCGCTTTTCGGCCAAATACGATTAAAATCCGGCTGTTCTTCAAGGTGCCTTTGCTGGAACCGGGCTGCCTGGATGTTACCTACAAAAAGTGACAAAGCCCTCGGCAGTTCTTTGTTTTGGTGGTGATAAAGAATATGACGTATTGCATTCCAGCCGACAGGTTCATTGCCATGCAATAAAACCGAAATAAAAATAGGTGGGCTGCGGCGGCCGGGTAGCTGAAACAAAGTCGGCCCATCGAGTTTCTTATATAACTCATGGGACTGTGAATCAAGCAGGCCTTCAGGAATATCTTGTCGTATCGTCAACATTGATTTATATACATCACCACACTGTATTTGTATTTTTAAATAACATAAAATTTAATCGCATTTAGTTTGCAGTCATCAGCTGTCAGTTCAATACAAATGTAATTTGCGATGAATGGCCGGGCTCAGTCCAGTCAGATTGGCCACTCATGTACCGGCTTGCCGCTTTGCTGTAACGTTGCATAAGCAGCTGTCAATGCCTGCATATCATAGTCGTGTTTTGCCGCATAACGCTGTTGCCAGTTGGTGCCGGTTTGTCCGCTTCGAATACGCTGCTCGATAATATCCAAATAATATTGTCTATCGTGACTGTTGATTTCCAATTGTTCAAGGCCGGATCGCGCTAGCGGCAACAATTGCTTCAGTATATGCGATCGTGCATTCACTTGTTGTTCGCCCAGCCAATGAAGATCCGCCGCCAATCCAAGGCGGGCCGCTTGATAAAAATTATGCCGGGCATGATTAAAAGTCAAATTAAATTCTGGTGTATGCTGCGATGCTACCAGGCTTTTCACAGCGCCTGTGAACAGGGCTGCATTAGCCACTGTATCGACAACACTTGGTCCCGCTGAAATCACCCGATGTTCAATACGCAAGTGAGGCTCACCTTGTTCATCAAAACCAATCAGTGGGCGGTTCCAACGCCAGATGGTACCGTTATGCAGCCGCAAATGCGCCAGTCTGTCAGGGGGATCTTCAAATAAAACAGGAAGAACCACCGGAAAATGATCCAGATTCTCCTGGAAGCACTCGAAAAGAGAATCCTGCGTATACCCCGTACCAAAAAAAACACGCTTCAGATCCCCTTCGTCATCGGTTCCATGTCCACCAACGGATACCGCCTGCTCGAACAGTGGAATGCGGGTTTCCGCCCACAAATGTTTGCCAAACAGAAACGGTGAATTGCCGGTTGCCGCAACCATTGAACCCGATAAAATAATAGCCGCATTATAGTAATGTGTGGCCAGGCTCGGTGGTACCTGTAAATGCAGTTGAAATGAAGTCGCGGCTGCTTCCAGCATCACATCATCATGCTGCACACACAAATGCTCGTCACCTTTAATATTGATATGCAGCGGACGCCCATGCCTCATCCGTAACACCTGTTCATTCAACGCCCGGTAACGTGGTGAATTGGACATATTCTGAAGAGACAGATCTGTTTTCCTGACGGTCGGCAAAATACCGATGGCCACCATATCCGAACCAAGCAGCTGCGCCTGCTGGCGGCATAGATTAAAAATCCGGTTCAGATTTTGTTCCATATCGCTGAAAACATGTCCGCTCAAATGTTGCGGCAGACTGTTTAATTCGATATTAAAACTCGCCAGTTCCGGAACGACCAGGGGATTATTCAGCTTTTTCAGAAACTGTTCATTAACAGGCGCGGGTTGGTAATTTTTATCGATCAGCCAGGCTTCCAGTTCGTAACCAAACATTTTTTGTTCGGATGCAAACCTATCCTGTGAAAACCATTTGTCGATTATCTTCGTTTCCTGCTGCAGCCGTTCATTAAATAGTTTTAGATCTTCAGGTTTGAAGTAACTGGATGGTATTTCATTACCCATAACAATAGTTCCAAGGATTTCGTTTTGTTTTTATTGCCGTAACAGGTGCCTTGATCCAAAAAAACACGATTTAATTCAACAAAGAAACACCCTTGCAGGACAAGGTGACAAAATAGTGCAAACGTGCTCAACAAGCATTTGTTTCCGTCTGTTCCTGTTTATTTATAATACAAATCATAAACATGATACAGCTTACAGCATGGGTTTGTCGAAAAACGGAAAAAACAGATCATGCTTCCAGTTGTTTTGCTCTGTATTAATTCGAAACCTTTGCCAGGTTGCTGATAACAATCTCGTCCAAACGCAACACGTGCATTGATCAAACAAAAACACTGTTGTTAACGCGGCGCATAATGTGACGCCTCCTCGGAACGACTTCCAGCAGTTCTTCAGCGAGCCATTAAGAACTTGTCTTTTTTAACAATATTTCGTGCGATTTCAATAAATCTGTGATATCTGAAGTTGTTTTCCTTTTCAACCGGGGTTGCCAGAATAAATTCTGCATGTTTGCGGGCTTCGTGTTTTTGGCCCATATCAAAAAGTAATTCAGCATAAAAAGCCCGAACAATAATGTCATTCGGATACAGCTCATAGGCCTTTTTTAAATGAAATAATGCCTTTTCGTTACTGCCAAAACTGATCGGAAAGCTGGGAAGTTTATAGTACATACGGCCAAGCGCTTTATGCCCGCCAGCATGATCGTAATTTTCATTTAGTGTAATAACACGCAAAAAAAGCCGCTCCATGGCGCGCGTCATTCTAAAAGCATTTAAAATACCGGTCTCTTCGCTGAGTTTTCCCATTGCAATAGCCTTCCAGTATAATGCGCCAACCTCATCTGGATTCACCGCGAGTGATCTATTCGCGGTATCAATACAGATTTTATAAAGTTCGATACGCTTTCTTTTTTCAGTCTCAACTTCAGCATTCGCATACTCCAAACGGGCAAGCTCTGCCATAATTGTTGCGTCCCGCGTACTTTGAGCCAGTTGTGCAACCCAGGAAATCGTAGCTAAAAGTGTCGTTCTGTCGACAGCGTTACGCATTACCGCCATATCGATTTTTTGTTTGTATTCATCAGGAAAAATTTCCGTTGCGGCCCGGGCAAAAACAGAGTGGCTTATGCTGATAAATGCAAACACTGAATATTTAAGAAAATTAACCTGCCAGCGCAACATTTTGAGCACCTCATAAAAGATAAAGCAAATTTAAATAAATGATTCAGTTAGAAAAAATCAGCAATCCGATTTCGCTTTCAACGTCATCCTGTTTTTGCGAATTATTTGGCTAAACTTAGTTACCGTCAAGTTAAATAACACCCCCTTTTACCCGCCATATCCAGTTACCAATCCCTCATACAAACAAAGAAATAAAATTCTTACATATCAGATGGATAGATCAGTATCAAAAAAGATATATTTACGGTGATCTGTTGCAATTCAGTTACGCAGGCAATCACATCGGCACCTTGATACTTAAATGCATCATTTCATAAAATATACAAAGCGGATCTCAAAAAAAACATCAGCCTGTCGTTACTGTCGATATTTTTTACACACCGACGTTTTCTCACCCGGCATAAATAATAATTTATTGATAATTAATTATTATTTACTTAGGCACGAATATTGCTTGTACACAGATATATCTTATAGAATATTGCGTAGCATAATTCATCATACCGAACGGCGAAAAATCGATCATTTAATACCGCCGAAACTTTCAAAGCGGCTTCCGGTCACCGTCGATATGTTTTTTGCATAAAACCAAGCTGCTTAGAAATTTTAAATCGTTACGAATTATGCTCCAAATTGCCGCAAGAAATAATTCATACAAAATAAATAGCCTATAAAACATGCACCTAAAAAATATAAAACCGTTTTTAATATTAGTGTGCGGTCTTGCTTTATTGAACACTGCAGAAGCAAACAACCGCTCTCCAGAACTTAAAAGCCAGACATTCCAGTATCTGACAGATGCAACCGATACGCCAGTCGAATTAGTCAAACTGGCAAAGCAGCATGAACACGCCGAAGGCATCCCCAGAAATTACGCCCGCGCAGCGGAACTGTACTGTGAAGCAGCCGGACTGGGTTATGATGAAGCACAATATGCTTTGGGCTGGATGTATGCCAATGGACGTGGTGTGCCCCGCAATGACAGTATTGCCGCGCAACTATTTGGCATGGCGGCAGAACAGGGCCATGCGCACGCCGGCAAAATGATACGTTTTCTGGACGACTCGAAGGAATCAGTGCTCCCGGAATGCATACAGTCAGTAGCTCAAAACAACCTTATTGACTACTCGGACAAGCCGTATTTCGATCTCGTTCAGAAACTGGCACCCCGATATTATTTGGACCCAGCCCTGGTAATGGCCATTATCACCGTTGAGTCCGCATTTAACGCACAAGCCGTATCTCACAAAAATGCACAAGGCCTGATGCAGCTGATCCCGGAAACAGCCGAGCGCTTTCAGGTAAAAAACTCATTTGACGCCGAAGAAAACATAAAAGGCGGCATGGCTTATCTACGCTGGTTGCTAGCTTTTTTTAAAGGTGACGTCACATTGGCTGTCGCCGCATACAACGCAGGAGAAGGCGCAGTTGAAAGACATCAGGGCATACCGCCCTACACAGAAACAATAAACTATGTCAAAAAAATACAGGCGCAGTACACAAAGCCAACACACCCTTATCAGCCAGACATCGTCCATAGGCATGCTGTCATTGCTTTATCAGAATATGAATAAGCTGCCAAATAAAAAATTCATACCTCTGCAGTCGGAATGCCTGGCAATGTAGAAACCGAGGCTGCTGCAAATAGTCCCCTAGTATATTGATAGCTCTTATCCGCAGCCTGTTTACATGGCTATTAATTTTCCAATGCCGGCTTCGAACAGTTTTTTGCTTAAAAACTGGATGGATATTACTGCTATTGCTTTCTGGTTACGAACTTTTCAGTTTTAAGCCTATTCCAAACAAAATGCGTTTATTATTTGATCAACGATTACTATTAGCCGCAGCTTTTACTGTTTTTACATGCATAGCGGTCATTCCAACCGACGCCGCAGGAAGCTGGCGTACTGCCAGCCGGGCGTCCGTGGGTATTGCACCCGACCCGGCATTGACTCACGAAGCAGTCGTACAAGTGTACGGCGCGCGCGCTTACAGCTGGCGCGGTTATCTCGGCATTCATACCTGGATTGCCGTCAAACCCGCTCATGCAGACAACTACACCATCTATGAGGTGCTGGGCTGGCGACAACGCAGGCGATTACCGGTGCTGACAATTTATGAGCAAATTCCGGACCGGTGCTGGTTTGGCAACATCCCTGTTATCCTCGCAGATAAACGCGGTGAAGGTGTCGACGACTTGATTGCGCGCATTGATCAGGCAGCCCAGAATTATCCCTATGCAAGGCAATACACTTTATGGCCCGGCCCCAACTCCAATACTTTCACAGCCTGGATCTCGCGCGTCGTTCCCGAACTGGAGCTGAACCTGCCGGCAACCGCCATCGGGAAGGACTATCTGGGCTATCGATTGTTCGCCACCCCCCCAAGTGGCAGTGGGTTCCAATTTTCTGTCTTTGGGTTACTGGGTGTTGTAATCAGTAACGTAGAAGGCTTTGAGTTTAATTTTCTTGGCCTGACATTCGGTATCGCATCCGATCCCTGGGCCGTGAAACTACCCATCGTTGGCAGTATTCAACTCACTTCAAGGCACTCCAGCAACTGAGTAACGACGTGAACAGCGTTCACGATCAAACCAGCTATTCACAATCCGCTGCAAGACATCGCCAAGTACACTAAAATAGTCCGTGAAAGCAGCGGATCCAGTAAGTTCCTGGTATTGATTGTATGACTTTCATATATAAAATCTATAGCATGAGTAAATTGACACAGCCAAGAAACAGACTTAATGAATTTTAAGAAAATTTCAGTTTCGGATATTAAAAATTCCTGTAGTAATAATGCCTATTTGAAAGGAAGAGATTATTTCCAACAAAGCAAGGTCATAAAATTGCGTGCAACCCATGAAACTGAAAGCACGGTCATACTCAGCGCATGTGTCAGCGGCAGTCACAGTCAACACTATAACCAGACCATTACCTTCACAAAAACAAGATATTATTTAAAAATTAACGGCAGATGCAGTTGCCCTGTCGCTTATAATTGCAAACATGTCGTTGCCGCATGTCTGGCCTATAAAGCAGAAAAATCGGAACAAAATACCGATACAAAAAAAGCGTGCTTAAACTGGCTATACAGTCTGGGAGAAACAGGGAAGCAACCTGACGCTTCACAAGAGTTTGCTGCTTATGTGCTTCACCAGCGTGAGGCAGGCGGTAAATATCTGCTGTCACTATTCACGACACGCGAAAAGAAGCAAGGCGGATTGGCCGTTGGCAGAAGAATTCCCCTGTCCAACATTCAATACGGTTACTTCTCGAGCAGACATTTTCCGCTTGAGGACAGGGAACTTTTCCGCCTTGTGCTCGGTTTGGAATATGATTACGCGGACGATGCAATCATAGCCGGCGCGCTGGGATATCTGGTTTTGAACAAAGCTTTGCAATACAAACGCCTGTTCTGGAAGTCACATCAACTGGCGCCTCCCCTGGACATGGGCGAGCCCAGCACACTGGAACTGTCCTGGCATGCACAACCGGACGGTGCTTACAAACTCCATACCACTGTGGCGAATAAAGCGGCTTTGTTGCCGACCGAACCGCCCTTGTATCTGGACAAAGATAAATTACTGTTAGGCACCGTTGCGTCCACAAATTTGACGCATCAGCAATTTCAAAAAATACTGTCTGCGCCACTGGTACCAGCCGACTATGTCGAGGATTTCAGTCAACGACTGGTAATCGAACACCCCGACATCGCTTTGCCGCCACCAAAACCCATCGCGATAAAAATATTAAACGGGTTAGCTGCACAACCACGCTTACAGCTGCTGGGGCGGCAACTGGACGACGAAAGCTACATTCATCTACTGATGTTGCGTTTTGATTATGGCGGTCATACAGTTTCCGCCGCTCAATCCATCCCTGTCAGCGTCATTAAAACCGATAAGGATTATTTCAAAATACAGCGTGATCGAACCGCCGAGGACACCGCCATTGGAATGCTGCAGGCATATGGTTTCAATCGGTTCGAACTCGACAACCCCAAAGAACTGTTTTTTTTCAGTCCGGCACAAAATTCTGTGATAGACAGCGCAACGCGCTGGGCGCAATTTATGGACGACAAACTACCGGAACTCACACAACAAGGGTGGATAATCGAGATCGACGACAGCTTCCTGTTGCAGTTTCAACAACCTGGAAACTGGGATGCCGAAATCGAACAAAACGATAACGACTGGTTCAAAATGCACTTCAATATCACCATCAACGATCAATCGCTGCCGTTATTACCCCTGATTACGCCGGTACTGGAAAACTATGAACGTGACAACCTGCCGGAAATGCTGAGCATTCCGTTGGGACAGCATCAGTATGCCAACATTTCTTCGGAACAACTGAAACCCTTCATCGCTATTCTGTACGAACTGTTCGACAGCGTGCGTTTTGATAATGACGGTATCGGCCGCATTTCACGTTACAATGCCGCCGCTCTGGCCGATCTGGAGCAACATAGCTATGGACTGTTCAGCATTGAAGGCGGTGATGAACTGATTGAAACCGGCAAAAAAATGCGTGATTTTAAGGGCATTGCCAATGTTGCGCCGCCTGCTGCCTTGCATGCGCAATTGCGCGAATATCAACAAAAAGGCCTTAACTGGCTGCAGTTTCTGCGTGAATATCGCTTCGGCGGGATTTTGGCGGATGACATGGGCCTGGGAAAAACCATTCAAACGCTCGCACACTTGCTGCTGGAAAAAGAGTCCGGACGCATGGACAAGCCTTGCCTGATTGTCGCGCCTACCAGTTTGATGAGCAACTGGCGGCGTGAAGCACAACGTTTTACACCGGATTTAAGTGTGTTGATTTTACAGGGCGGTAACCGCAAACAGCGGTTTGACGAAATTACGCAACATGACCTAGTTCTGACCACGTATCCATTGCTGCACAGGGACGAAAAGAACCTGTTGGCCAACGCGTATTACTATCTGATTCTGGACGAGGCGCAAGTGATTAAAAACCCCAAAGCGCAGGCTGCACGCATGGTACGCCGCATTAATGCCCAGCATCGCTTATGCCTGACCGGCACGCCGATGGAAAATCATCTGGGTGAACTATGGGCGCAATACGATTTTCTGATGCCGGATTTTCTGGGTGATCATGCGCTGTTCAAAAAAATTTACCGCACACCCATTGAAGTCCAGGGTAATACCGAAAAAAAGGAAAGGCTGTCCAGGTGTCTTGAACCCTTTATGCTGCGCCGCACCAAACGCGATGTAGCCGACGAACTGCCGGAAAAAACCGAAATAATCCGTTCGGTACCGCTTTATGAAAAGCAGGCCGCACTGTATGAAAGCATCCGGGTGAGCATGGAAGAGAAAGTGCGCAATGCAATTGCCGAAAAAGGCCTGGCGCGCAGCCATATCACCATTCTCGATGCCTTACTGAAATTACGGCAAACCTGCTGTGATCCCAGAACACTGAACTTGAAAGCAGCGGAAAAATTCAAACAATCTGCCAAACTGGATTTACTAATGACCATACTGCCGGAATTGCTGGAAGAAGGACGGCGCATCCTGATTTTCTCGCAGTTTACCAAAATGCTGGGCCTGATCGAAGCCGAACTGAAAGCGCAACAAATCGACTATTGCAAGCTGACCGGCCAGACCCGCCAGCGTGACGCTGTTATCGAACAGTTTAAAAGCGGGCTGGTCGATGTGTTTCTGATCAGTTTGAAAGCAGGCGGCGTCGGTCTCAATCTGACCGAAGCTGATACCGTGATCATTTACGACCCCTGGTGGAATCCCGCGGTGGAAAGCCAGGCCGCAGACCGCGCGCACCGGATCGGCCAGGATAAAGCAGTTTTTGTGTACAAACTGATTACCGAAGATACTGTCGAAGAAAAAATCCTGGCCATGCAGGAAAAAAAACGCATGCTGGCTGAAAGCGTGTACCAGAACGGCAAAAAAGAGCAGGCATTACAACTGACAGCGGAGGATCTGACAGATTTATTCAAGCCTTTAACTGAGTAGGCCGGTAACCTAAAAAAACTCTATAAACTGCTGTCGCTCTGATCTTGAAAAAACAAAACAAACAGTCATTTGAATCCACAGGAATAATCTTTACCAGAAAATATATAACAGCCGTCAGGATCTCTCGCTGTTCCTGAAATGCCGAGCTTATGACTTGATAAAAGCTGTTTATAATAACCACATTTCGATTAAACTCCTGAATATAATTTCATGATCACCGTCATTCAACGCGTCATCACAGCAACAGTAACCGTCGATAATCAGCAACTCGGCGCCATTAACACCGGCATCATGGCGCTGGTGGCCGTCGAGAAAGATGATACCGAGAAAGAAGCCGACCGCCTGCTTGAACGCATCCTCAGCTATCGCATTTTTCCGGATGAAAATGGCCGCATGAATCTGAATTTGCGCACGATTAACGGTGGGCTGTTGCTAATTCCCCAGTTCACCCTCGCGGCTGACACCAACACCGGCAATCGCCCCAGTTTCACCGGCGCTGCAGCGCCGGAAAGAGGCCGTCAGTTGTTCGCCTACCTGCATTCAACAGCCGACACAGTCTATCCGGGCACGCAGTACGGCCAGTTCGGTGCAGACATGCAGGTAGCGCTGATTAATGACGGGCCGGTGACGTTTACGTTACGGGTATCGGCGTAATTTAGACATCCGATGCAATATCGTGCTCCGTATGAGTGAATTCAAAATCGAAGCGCCTGCTGTCACCGCGCCGACTATTCTTCAGCTTCAACGTCGCCATCAGCAATTCCCAGCAAAGCATTTTCTCTATTACTGATCCAGCCCTGCTTTTCATGATCCAGACGATGGGCGTTATGCAGTTTCTGCAAAATAGTCAGCGCATCGTTGAGTAGCGTTTTTTGGACGTACGTCTCTACCTGCGCCCGCTTGACAAAGCTGACAGCCAGATCAGTCTGCCATTGCACTACATTCGGTCCCAGTTCAGCCAGTGCCCCGGCGATTATTCCTGCCTGCTTCCCGCATTCGATTCTAACGGGTGGATGGATAATACCAGTTATGGTCGGGCTGCAATCGCAGCCGGTGGTTTTTTGGGTACAGCCCCCGCGATAGTGCCGATATAAGTGGCTCTCATCGTTTCACTAGTAGATTTTTTTGTTTACGGGCCATAAGCTGTCTGTATTATCAACACCGTACCGCTTCATAAACCAACAGAATTATGTCCGCATTGTTTTTAGCGCCCGCGCCCATTTTTGCAGTTCATTCAACAACGATGCCGCTGAACTGATATGATGATCATTCGGCATGAAGCGCTTGTTTTCATCAATGAGTGAAGATACGCTTTGAACAGCGACGGCTTCATACATTGGCATCATTTTAAACGTGGTCAAGGTCAGCTTTTCAAGCAAAGCGGATCGCAGCCCACCCGAAATACCGCCATAGCTCACGATTCCGGCGGGCTTGTAGTTCCATTCCTTATACACATAATTGAGTGCATTCAGCAGCGACGGGGGCGGACCGAAATTATATTCCGGCGTGACGAATACATAGGCATCCGCCGCATCAACGCTGGCAGCCCAGTTTTTAGTATGTTCGTGCTGATAACGCTGGAGGACAGGGTGTTCCGGTTCATCGTACACCGGCAGATTAAACGCCGCAAGATCAATCAGCATGGCCTCAAACTGTCCCTGTTGAACCGCCAATTCGTGAAACCACGTGGCAACATACGGCCCGACACGACCTGGCCGTGTGCTGCAAATAATGATATGTAATTTGAGTGTCATAATTTTCTTATCAAATAGAAAGCGATCCACGGGTCACTATGTCGGCAGGCTCGATTCCGGCCAAGGTCAACCTTAATCATATTCAAAGCGTGTTGGACGCCATAACCGATTTAAGATTTAAGAACAACAGCCTGTCAATCCGGCCTGATTGCAAATTTTCCACTTCCCATCAGGAAAACCACCAAACCGCATAACAGGAAAAAGCCCTGCAGTTCCAGCGCCCAGCCACCGTGCGCGCCCAGGCTCAGCAGTTCATCCTGATGCACCAAAGCAATCGCAAACAGCATATTACCCACAATTAAAATTCCGCCAAAGCGCGTAAAAATACCCAAAATAATTAGCAGTGGCGCAAAAATTTCACCCACAAAAACACCATAGGCCAGATAGGGCGTAAGATCGATTGCTGCAAGCTGGCCTTTGATATATTCCACCGAGCCGGGTTTAAGTATCTTTGCCACACCATGAAACAGTATAAAAATTCCTAACGTCAACCTTAATACCAGCTTGCCCAGCGCATCACCCTCATTAAGCCTCATGTTTTTCCTCTTTTTAAGTTACATTAAACAAAGAATTTTTAAACGATAAGTGTTTTTACACAATCTTATGATTTTTCCGTAAACAGGGTATCTGCTCCAAAAATCAGGTAAGCGTAACATTCTCAACTGTCACGGCGACTCTACCAGATAATGAAGAGAATATACAAAACCGGATAAGATGCGGTCAGTAAAAAACTGAGTTTTATACATTTTCAGGCTGGTGAAAAACAAGCCGTATTGCCGCCATTGAAATACGGTTTTGACCCATCAAATATGACAGCAGGATTCACGGGAAGAACAGGTCCGGCCATCCGCCAATTCCACACAACAAGCATTGTTTTTCCTTTATAATCATAAAGTAATGGTTTTTCTTAGTGAAAAACAATGGTTTCCCCAATATATTTATTGTGTAAACCGACCTAGAATGTTGGCTACCCAATTTATCAGGAGTAGTTATCATGAAAACAGGAAATTCTATTGCAGTCTTATCAAATTTTGCTTTCTTGATTGCCGGTCTATCGATGAATTCTTTTGCATCTGTTCACAATGACGAGGGCAACTTCGCTCACAGTGAACTGGCCGGTCAATATGAAAATCTGGCCAGAGAAATGCGAACCAAAGCTCAGGAACAGTTAAAAGTGCTTGAAGTGCTAAATACGCAACCGCATTTTAGTTTCTTTGACAAAAACGGGCAAAAAATCAAAAAATATGTTTCTTACCAAATTCACGGGTGCGAAAAAGCTGCCAAAAAATTCTCAGAAAAAGCAGCTTATCACCAGGCAATAGCGAGTGAACATTCAAGGCCCGAATCAACTGTCAATCCAAATCATACCGCTCACTAATATTTCTCATCAATAGATGAGACTTCGCCAGCTCGGATCTAATCAGGTTATGCCATAACCCGACGGAATTAGCCTGATTAGATCAGACTGATGGATTTTAATGTTCACAAGGTGTCTATTCAGTATCAAATCTTTGTTGATCACCGGCTTGCACTGTGCCTGACAAATCCATAAGACGCCAATTGACACCTGCGCCTGTTTGTATGACTGATCACATTACAGCGCACATTGACTATCCGTCATTTTTCTGTAAAGCACTACGCGCAGTGTAGGCGCACACATTTTTTCTCTATTGACTGACGCAGTTCATTTTCTAAATCAGGAGGTTGAAATGAAATCAGTTCAACGACAATTCGAACGGACCAACAACGCAATAAAAAAATTCAGCCGCCCGAAGATGCATATAACCAATCTTACCCGCGGCATCGTCAACAGGAAAGCACTGACTCCGGCCCTGTGTGAACTGATCGAAGCAAGCCTTGCATTACAGACAACAAGTACTAAAGTACTTGCGGCTTATTTGCAACGCAAACCCGCGAGAATCCGTACCGAATTCCAGCGAATTCTCGCTATTCTTGGAAAGCACAGCAGTCATTCTTTATAAAAGAGTATTTGAAAAACCACCTCTGTTGCCGCTGACTGACGCTACAATGATCAGGCGTTACGGGTTGTTATCGTCCGCCAGCAATTCTGTATGACCAGACGCAAGTATCTGGCTTCATTGAAACGCTGGCGCGATAATATTTCAATTGGAATATTATTCTGATAAATTTAATTAATCAGACCAGATTCTGGATTACATTATCCTGTCGATGAACAAAAAACAATCCATTACAATGGTTTATTCAAAATAAATGAGCATACATAGAAGAGGCGCATATGTCGGAAGCTAATATTGTGGATCGTGCCAGTGGCGCTATTATGGGCGCTTTTATCGGTGATGCACTAGCCCTCGGTCCACACTGGTACTACAATCTGGACGACCTTCGTCGTGACTACGGTGAATGGATTGATACCTATACCGATCCCAAGCCTGATCGATATCACCCCGGACTTAAAGCCGGCCAACTGTCACAAGCCGGTTTTATCCTTACCCTGATGGTCCGTTCGCTGATTGATCGTGGTGGTTATGATCCTGACGACTTTTGCCGCCGCCTTGATGAAGAACTTTTTCCACAGCTTGACGGAACTCCGGTGAGCGGACCCGGAGGATACACCAGCCAATCCATCCGTGAGGTATGGCGGCAACGCTTACAACAAAAACTGCCTTGGGGGCAAACCGGCAGTCATGCGGACACTACTGAAGCCATTGAGCGGACCCTGGCTATTGCCGTCCGTTATGCACTGCACCCCGATCAACTTGCCACAACCATTACCCAAAATACGCTGCTGACGCAATTGGATGAAACAGTGGTATCCATGACCGTCGCATACGGTGCCGTGCTAAGCCTGCTGATACAAGGACACACCCTGGATACAGAACTTTCGGGTAAGTTGATGGCATTGGTGAAAAATGGTCAATTGCCATTTCATGCCGTAACGCGCGATAATTTGCAAAATCCCCGGCCAGGCGATCCTGATCCGCCGCGTGCAGGCCGTTTTACCTCCCCTGACGCCTTATTGACACCTTCATATATGGCGGCTGCGGTAACAGATTCTCAAATTCGCATAGAACCGGCATGGAAGGTATCCATAGTTTACGGCATGCCATGTGCCATTTATCACCAGTTGCCGGCTGCCTATTATCTTGCTGCGCGTTTTCACAACGACTTTGAATCAGCCGTACTCCATGCTGTTAATGGTGGCGGACAGAATCAGGCACGCGCTATTCTCACGGGTACCTTAACAGGTGCCCAAACCGGTTTATCAGGTATTCCCAGACGCTTCATTGATGGACTTGAAAAGGCAGCCGCACTCGAAAAACTGGCCACAGACCTTGCCGCGGGTATTGAAAATTCATAGTGGTAATTATAATATGCTGCATAGCATTGGGACATGCGCTCATGACCCAAAGACCTGCGAAAATGGCAATTGGTGATTACTCAGGGCGACACCTGCACACTCTAACGCAATCCCAATGTTTATTATTGCACTAGGGTTTGAGACCCGTTACGATACTGTGATATCCAAATGCTTTATGGATTTGAATGTCCTCAAAGCCGATTTCGTCTAGCATGGCGGTCAATTCCTGGCCTGAATATTGCCTGCCTTCTGTCCAGCCCATCATGATCATACTGTACGCAGCAGAGGTAAACGGGCCTGATTTTTCGTCATTATAGAGCATCTCATGAATGACGATCCGCCCACCGGCATCAAGGTTACTGAAACTTTTGGCGGTCAGAAAATGACATTTATCCGGCAACCAGTCGTGATACATATTTGAGAAAAAATGAAGATCAGCGGCCGGCCAGTGATCCTGCCAGATGTTACCCGCATGTGTTTTGACGCGGCCCTGCAAATTGTACTGGGCAATATACTCTTCGGCCACCTCGCACACCTGTGGAAAGTCCAGAATCAATGCATGCTGCAGGTTTGGCAGCCGTAATGCAGCGCCAATTGAATGCGCGCCTGAACCGCCCCCAACGTCGAGCATGACACGGTGTCCGGAAAAATCCATAATTGTTGGCCAGACCAGTGCTGAAGTGATACTGATACTGTGCATGCCAGCGGTAAAACGACGAAGCAGTTCAATTTGTTCTTCATGCGATTTGAATATATCGCCGCCGCCATATGCCTGTGGAGAATCGGTAAGTACCGCTTTTTCCAGACCTGCAATTGAACTCACCTGATAATTATCAATCATCATATCCCAAAAAAAACCAAAGTAATTCGGGCTTGTCTCGAGCAGATATGCTTCAGTAATCGGAGTCAAACAATAGCGCCCATCCTGCAAAGACAGGAAACCCAATGCAGTTGCCGTCGTCAATATTGCCTCAGCGGGCCTTTGTTGGATATTAAGTGCACCACAAATCTCCGGTAGCGTGCGCGCATTTTCGACCAGCAAAGGAAAAATCTTGAGCCGGTGCGCCAGCAGCAATGCAGGATAACCATAAATGGCAAAAATCACATCCCATAATGGGCGATCATCCACCTGCGGCACCTGAATATTGGAAGTATTATTTTGCGTCATCACGTTTCCTTTTGCTTATATGTTCTGATAAATGAAACTGGTCAATATCAATATGTACACGTTATTTCTTCCGTTTTTGATTAGAGAACTTCCATGATCAGGCAGATCTGGATTTTTCAGCTTCAACGAGACGCTTGATATTCTGAACGGTGCGCCCGGCGCCATCTTTTATGGCAAGGCGCACTAATCCTTCAACAGGACGCATTATCGCCAGCAACTCAAGCAACTCAAATGTGAACGTCAATTTTGTCGAGTTGCCAGAGTCGAGAACCTGCAACTCATACGAGCAGCGAAAGGGGTCGGATACGCCGACAAGCGTTAAGCGTTCCCCCATATCATAGTCGGATATTTTAAAACGGGATTCTGAGCGGCGGCCCTGGTCAACACGCACTTGCCTTCCTATCGTGCCCTGCTGCACCGGACCGGGCGTAATCTGCTCAAGCTCTTTGACCTCAGGGGACCATTTTGGATAATTCTGGAAAAGACCATCGCCGAGATATTGAAATAGTTCACTGTTGGGACACTCAACAATTGTCGATGCCCTGCCTATGACAGGCTCGGTAGAGCCCAGATTCAACATGGAGCCTAAATTAAACATGTTATGTTGTCCTCTTCTGTCGGAACAATATCCGGGCTTGGTGTTTGCAAATCCAGCGTGTATGTTTTTTTCATCTTGACGTAACCTTTCATTGTCGCATCACACGCCACATGCAAAGCATCGTTATTATTCTTTTACTGACTGTTGCAAGTGAGTATACATACTGTAAATGAATCAGATATCAGCTGCAAGCTTCAGGTATTTTTTGAAATCGAATCGCAAACATCAAGCGACCGCGATCCCACATATTCGAACAGTCGACTATACGGCTTTATCATCTATTATGGATGCGATGTAGTCCCGCAGCGCGGTCGCATTATTCATCCGCGTTTCTTTTGCGCTATAGAGAAACGTAACGATGCCTTCCCGTACTTCCGCCAGAACTGTCTCAACCGGACACGGATTAGCCCTCAATTCTGCGGTATACCGATTTCTGAATTCGGTCCACTTGTTCGGATCATGCCCATACCAGCGACGCAGTTCTGAGGAAGGCGCAATCTCTTTTATCCAGACATCCACCTTCGCTGCCTGCTTCGAAAGTCCGCGCGGCCACAACCGATCAACAAGAATACGGCGTCCATCCGCTTGTTCCGGCATTTCATAAACTCGTTTAATCCGAACTGCACTTCGTTTATCGTTCATCTGCCAGTGTTGTGCAATTCATCTTGGGAGCGGTTCGATTCAACAAATATATGGTTTTTGATTATCGAAAGTAACGCCAAATTCAACGGGTATACGATAGCACTTACTTGCGCCCCTTGGACCTTTGGATAACAGCGATAATGACTGCGACTGCGCAAAACGCTTCCCTGGAAAGACCTGAACTTGTTCGCCGACAATAAAACATATACCGGGTGGCAATAAACAAAGCAGATGACCACCTGTATTGTTTACAGCAATCACTGCTCGTCTTCAACCTCATCATCCGTTTCATGTCTGGTAATATCATCCGGTCCATAAGCGGACATTTTTGGCCTATCCATCAGGTGTCCATCGGGCGTTCTTCTCGGCTCACCACACGCAGTAAGCACCAATGCCGAAACAATTGCTGTTAAAAATACATACTTAGCCATCATATTTCCTCTTTCATGACAAAAATCTGATCCGATCATTTATCCATAAAAATTAACAACGTCCAGGTCAGGAATCAAGCACGACTTCTATTAATAAAACATGCCCAAAAAAATTATCACAATTAACTATACCAGCATAACCAATCATCAGTGTCGTGTTCGTGTATTAGCCTACCTGCGGGTGCGGGTCCAGCTTTTAATATATTCAGTGTCACATTATAATCGCCCATACTATAAAGGGTATCCGGACAGGATGGTATCGTAGTTATCGCCAAGAAGCGCGCCATGAATCAAACCGACACACGAGAATCCAGTGACGCCTGCTTGCCCCGGATTCGTTCCCGGACCTGGCCGATGGCGACACCTGAATAATCGAGGCCATGAATTCGGTACCACGATGTCTGCTGCAGATATTCAGTGATGCGTCCGTTGGAGCAACCGATCTCCTGCACTTTCTCCCTGTGTGCAGCAACGATGTAACACATTCCATTTCTGCCACGTCCATCATGCCGTGCTGGCACGAATCTCGGCCCTACACTTGCTCGCAGTACCGCGAATGGATCGGACTGGTATAGCCGCGACGATAAAAACCGTTATTTGCATATTGTCATCTGTGGGCTATAGAAACCACTGGAATTATTGAGGCTGATCATTTGCCTAACATGCATACGGCAGACAATAGCTACGCTGAGTCTTTCATTATTTTTTCACCCATCCCGCAAAGAAAAAATAACACCCGCCAGTGGCGGGAGCGTGATTACCAACGAATGCGACAATCCCATCCATGGTTCGTGGCTGGCACTAATGCGGCCTGCATTCCCTAAATTGCTGCCGCCATAATAGACCGAATCACTATTGAATATTTCCTGATAAATACCTTCGGCCGGAACACCAATACGATAGTTCTCCCGCGGAACCGGGGTGAAATTCAGAATAACGACCACAAACTGCCCGTCATTTGATTTGCGCAAGTAACTGATAATCGATTGATCCGCATCGTGACAATCAATCCAGGAGAAGCCTGCAGCAGCAAAATCAAGCTGGTGGAGTGCTGTCGTATCTCTGTACAAATGATTCAAATCACGCAGTACCGCTTGCACGCCTAAGTGTGATCCGCTTTCGAGTAACTTCCAGTCTAACTCATGGCTGATGTTCCATTCGCGTTCCTGTGCGAACTCATTACCCATGAAATTCAGTTTCTTGCCAGGGCAGGTCATTTGATAGACAAATAACAACCGCAGATTGGCAAATTTCTGCCAGTAGTCGCCAGGCATTCTGGCCAGCAGCGAGCCCTTGCCATGCACAACTTCATCATGCGAAAACGGCAGCACAAAATTTTCAGTATAAGCGTAAAGCTGACTGAAGGTGAGCTGCTCGTGATGGAAACGGCGATGAATCGGGTCCTGTTGCATATACAACAGGGTATCGTGCATCCAGCCCATGTTCCATTTCATGGAAAATCCCAATCCGCCGACATAGGTCGGACGCGATACCGCAGGCCAGGATGTGGATTCCTCGGCAAGCGTCAGCGCTCCGGGAAACTCTTCATGCACCATGATATTGAGTTCGCGCAGAAAATCAATGGCCTCAAGATTCTCACGACCGCCAAACTGATTGGGCAACCATTCGCCTTCATTGCGCGAATAATCCAGATAGAGCATGGAAGCAACCGCATCGACCCGCAATCCATCGAGATGAAATTCCGACAGCCAGTAGTGTGCGCTCGATAACAGAAACGATTTCACTTCGTTGCGGCCATAATTGAATATACAGGTGCCCCAGTCCTGGTGAAAACCGAGACGCGGGTCTTCATGTTCATAGAGAGCAGTGCCATCAAACCGCGCCAAAGCAAAATCATCTTGCGGAAAATGTCCCGGAACCCAGTCGAGAATTACGCCGATATTGGCTTGGTGGCAGGCATCCACGAAATATTTAAAATCTTCAGGTGAGCCATAACGACTGGTTGCAGCAAAATAGCCAGTCGTCTGGTAACCCCATGATTCATCAAGCGGATGCTCTGAGATTGGCATTAACTCAATATGGGTATAACCCATTTCCTGCACATAGGGCAGCAGATATTGTGCGAGCTCGCGGTAAGTATAGAAGCGCCCGTCTGGATGCCGCTTCCATGATCCGGCGTGAATTTCCAGAATGTTTAGCGGCGCATGCAGCCAGTCCCAGTTGGCACGGTTTTCCATCCATGTTGAATCGCGCCACCGATAAGCACCATTGACTGGTGTCAACGCAGCGGTTTGTGGGCGCAGCTCATAACGCGTCGCGTAGGGATCTGTTTTTAAGCACACCGCGCCGCTCTGGCGATTCCGGATTTCGAATTTGTATAGCGAACCGGGAGGCAATTGTGGAATAAACAGCTCCCATACTCCACTGGCATGATGCACCGCCATAGGATACACGCGGCCATCCCAATGATTGAAATCACCCACTACACTGACGCGTTCCGCATTAGGTGCCCATACCGAAAAACGTACGCCATCAATGCCGGTGTTATTGACGCGTTGAGCTCCCAGCGTGCGGTAAGCCTGCCGCAGTTTACCTTCGTTAAACAAATACAAGTCATGATCGGTCATTTGCAGCGGAAATGAATATGGATCATAAGCTTCATAAACATGCACCGCTTTCGTTACATGATTTTCCACTTCAAACCGGAGCAGAACCGGCATCAGTGGCTGGGCATTTCCACACCATTCAAATACACCTTCAGTATGAGTACGCATCATCTGTTCAAAACCATGCGTTGTTTTAATCGATACAGACCGGACATAAGGTTGAAAAACCCGCGCCCGATAATTGTTCAGTGATTTATGGACTCCCAGATAAGCAAATGGATCATGTAATCGCCCTGCCAATAATGCTTCCAGAATAAAATCGTTGCAGGCATCCAGTGATGATTGTTTCAAAGTATTGGTTAACATACAGGAATTATAACGCGTCTTGGGTTTGCTTATTTGCTGATATCATAGTACGGTGATACATTCTAGTATCTGTCAGGTGCAGGACTTGATATTCAAAGTCAACCTCGCCATTAACCCGTACAGATAGTGGATCTATTCATGCAGGAGGTTGCTCAATGCAGCAAAAAGCCGATTTACGTTTCCAAGATAAAATTACACGCAACACCATCGCTTTGATACTGGCCGGTGGACGCGGCACACGCCTGAAACAACTGACTGATTGGCGCGCAAAACCTGCGGTTCCTTTTGGCGGCAAGTTTCGCATCATTGATTTCCCGTTGTCTAATTGCGTCAATTCTGGCGTTCGCCAAATCAGCGTCCTGACCCAGTACAAGGCGCAGAGTTTAATTCAGCATATACAACGAGGCTGGAGCTTTCTTGACGGGCGTTTCAAGGAATATGTCGAATTACTCCCGGCTCAACAACAAATTAAGGAATCCTGGTATCAGGGAACAGCGGATGCCGTTTTCCAGAATCTTGGCATTCTGCGCCACCAGCATGCAGAATATGTATTGATTCTGGGCGGGGACCATGTATATAAAATGGATTACGCTAAATTGTTAGCCGAACATATTGAAAAAAAGGCTGAAGTGACATTGGCCTGCGTGGAAGTCCCACTGGAAGAAGCGAGTGCTTTTGGTATTATCGGCGTTGATGATGACTGGCGCGTCGCCAGCTTTACTGAGAAACCCGCAAACCCGCCATCTATGCCCGGCCATCCTGACAAGGCGCTCGTCAGTATGGGCATTTATGTGTTTAATAGAGCCTTTCTGTTCGAACAGTTAATCCGCGATCATCATGCCGAAAATTCCTCCCATGATTTTGGCAAAGATCTGATTCCTTATCTGGTGCCGCGGCATCGTGTATTCGCGCACCGTTTTCTGGACAGTTGCGTGAATATGGCAGCAGATGTGCCCTACTGGCGTGACGTGGGTACAGTGGATGCCTATTGGGAGGCCAATATCGACCTGACAACTATCACCCCGGATCTGAATTTATATGACGAAAACTGGCCCATCTGGACCTACCAGGAACAACTCCCGCCAGCCAAATTCGTTTTTGACGACGAAGAACGGCGCGGCCAAGCGCTTGATTCCATGGTATCAGGCGGCTGCATTATCAGCGGCGGTACTATACGCCGTTCATTATTGTTTTCCAATGTAAAAGCGCGCAGTTTCAGTAATATTGAAGACTCCGTCATATTACCCAATGTCGATATAGGCCGGCACGCACATCTGAAACGAGTAGTTGTTGAAAAAAACTGCAAAATCCCAGAAGGACTTAAGGTCGGTTTTGACGCGGCTGAAGACAGCAGGCAATTTTATGTAACCGACAAAGGCGTCACACTGATCACACCAGAGATGCTCGGGCAAAGCATACATTCCGTAGGTTAGCTTCCAACTCCAAATGCAGCAAATCAAACTTGTCTTGTTGTGGCATATGCATCAGCCGGACTATCGTCATTACGATACCCGGGAATTTGAAATGCCGTGGGTATATCTGCACACCATTAAGGATTACACAGATATGGCCCATCACCTGGAAGCACACCCGCACATCAAAGCGGTGGTCAATTTTGTTCCGGTACTGCTGGATCAACTGGAAGATTATGTTGAACAATTTGCCACAGGACAGATACGCGATCCCCTGCTCCGCTTGCTGGCAACGCCGGATCTAGCCAGCGTCTCCGACGATGATCGCGAACATATCTTAACGAATTGCTTTAAAGGCAATCACAACACGATGCTCAAGCCCTATCCGGCATACGCAAAGCTACATCATTTGTATGACACACT
Organism: Nitrosomonas aestuarii; assembly: GCF_003046585.1. Lineage (GTDB taxonomy): Bacteria > Pseudomonadota > Gammaproteobacteria > Burkholderiales > Nitrosomonadaceae > Nitrosomonas > Nitrosomonas aestuarii. Next base: position 41,809 of record NZ_QAAE01000002.1, read on the forward strand.
GCAAAAAAAACAGGCGACCGAACTGGTTAATTTTTCTGCACAATATTTTTCCGACTTGCTGGTATGGTTCCATCTGGCATGGACAGGAGAAAGTGTCCGGCGTCACAACGCAACAGTGATGGAATTAATGGCACAGGGCGAAGGCTTCAGCCATGTAGACAGAATGCGGTTATTCAAGCTGATAGGCGAATTGATCGAAGGATTAATACCGCGTTACCGCAGACTCGCTGAAACCGGTCAGATTGAATTATCAACAACACCGCATTATCACCCGCTCTCGCCTTTACTGATTGATTTCACTTCCGCACATGACGGTATTGCTGATGCACCTTTGCCGATAAACAGTTTTTATCCGGGCGGGCGCAGCCGCGTCACTTTCCATTTAGACAAAGCCATAGACAGTCATCAAAAACGTTTTGGCACGCAACCCACCGGTATCTGGCCAGCCGAAGGCGCAGTCTCTCCCCCGTTTATCCATATACTGGCAGAATCAGGCTGCCAATGGTGCGCCAGCGGTGAGGGGGTGCTGGTCAATAGTCTGCACAAATTGCACCCGGAAACGACACTACCCGATCGCAACCGTTATCTGTACCGCCCCTATCGTATCCAGGAACAAGAAAATATCATCTGTTTTTTTCGTGATGACAAATTGTCCGATTTTATTGGTTTCGAATACGCCAAGTGGTTTGGACGAGATGCTGCGGAACACTTTGTACAATCAATCGAACAGATAGCCCGTCATGCCTTGCCGGATGAAAACCCCGTCGTCAGCGTCATACTGGATGGTGAAAATGCCTGGGAATATTATCCCTATAATGGCTTCTACTTTCTTGACGATTTATACAGCTTGCTGGACAACCACACCGGGATTCACACCACGACATACCAAGACTATCTGTCCTCACCCGAAAACGTGCATAATGTCCAGGTACTGCCCGTTCTGGCCGCAGGAAGCTGGGTATACGGTACTTTTTCCACCTGGATAGGCGATCCCGAAAAAAACCACGCATGGGACCTGCTCTGTACTGCAAAACAAAACTATGATCTTGTTATACAAAGCGACCGACTGACTGATAAAGAGAAAACTGCAGCAAGTCTGCAACTTGCTTCTTGCGAAAGTTCAGACTGGTTCTGGTGGTTTGGTGATTATAATCAGGCCGATACCGTGATACGATTCGATCAGTTATACCGCGACAATCTTACGAATCTTTACCGGCTCTTGAAACTGCCGGTTCCGTCAATTCTATGCAAACCGATCAGTCATGGCGATACTCATGCTGAAGAAGGTGGCACCATGCGGCGGTCATCGTAAATGTGGTTCATAACCATGTTGCGATGAAATTGTCATTTCTGGAATATAGAAATACTCAAAGCCGACTCTGTTATCGATGGCCAGTTAACGTATTAAAGCGTATAGTTTTATTCCATAGATTTTCGTGGGAACCTCACCATGCCTCGTCCAGTATCGTTACTTTTTGGTGTTCATGCGCACCAGCCGATCGGTAACTTCCCTGAAGTACTGGCCGATGCACATCTACGTTGCTACAGGCCTTTTTTAGAAGTTCTTTTTCGCTATCCTGATTTTCATTTTGCCGTACATTTTTCCGGCTGGCTGCTTGATTATCTGTTCGAACATTATCCACAGGACATAGCGCTACTCAAGGAAATGGTTCAACGTGGGCAAGTCGAACTCTTCGGTGCAGGCGATACCGAGCCAGTACTGGCGGTTATTCCGAATCGCGATCGTATCGGACAAATAGAAACTTTTTCCCAAAAACTTGCAGCAAAACTTGGCCAAAGGCCTTCCGGCGCCTGGCTGACCGAACGCGTATGGGAATCAACCGTTGTAACGTCATTGGCCGATTGTGGAATTCGTTATGTCATTGTTGATGACTACCATTTTCTTTGCACCGGCAAAACCACCACGCAACTCTATGGTTTTTATACGACGGAAGAAGATACTCGTAAACTGGATATTTTTCCAATTTCTGAGGCACTGCGCTACAAACTGCCTTTTTCTCCTGCATCCGATGCAATCGCCTATATCGAATCACTGGCCGATATGCCTTCGCATCATGGTGACAACCCACGCATTGCCGCGATTTATTTTGACGATATCGAGAAATTCGGCATATGGCCGGAAACCTATCAATGGGTTTATGAACAAGGCTGGCTTGAACAGTTCGTTCAGGGCGTCCTGGCATCACCAGGCATTTCCACATGCCACTATCGTGATTATCATGCTGCAGAGAAGACACAAGGGATCATTTACCTGCCAACCACGTCGTATATTGAAATGAACGAGTGGACGTTATCTGCAGAATCGGCATGCGCCTATGCCGACCTGATCAATCTATCGAAATCATCCGGCTGGTTTGAGCACAAAAAAGCATTTCTGCGCGGCGGCATCTGGAAAAACTTCTTGTCACGTTACCCTGAGTCAAACTGGATGCATAAGCGCATGCTCGGTCTTTCCGCACGGCTGGCTGCATTACCTAAAAAACAGCGCACCGGCGAAATGCAGCAAAAACTGTATGCCGCTCAGGCCAATGATGCCTATTGGCATGGTCTGTTCGGCGGTTTATATCTCCCTCATTTACGCCGCGCGGTTTATAGCAACCTGATTGCATTGGAAACCATGCTGGATGCTTGTGTGCCGCGTCCGAACTGCGTGACGCAGGATATTGACCTTGATGGTACAAAAGAAGCCTGTTTACAAAACAGTAATCTTCAGATCATTTTAAAATTGAACCGTCACGCCAGCATCGTCGAATTTGACGCCTATTCCCTCAATCACAATTTCGGCGACACTCTGCAACGGCAAAAAGAACATTACTTTCACAAAATTCAACTTAACGGGGTAAGCTCAACCGACACTGGCAGTTCGGGCAGCGGCATAGCTTCGGCGCATGATCGCTCCATTAACAAACATATCATTCAAGTTGCAGATCTCGAGCCTGACGATTATCCTCGGAATCTGTTTGTTGATCGTCTGGATCGTACGCTGATAGACTATCAGCATGTTGTTACCGATTCTAGCAATACCCATGCAATCCACTTTCAAACCAATGATGCTGCTCCGCAAATACATAAACAATTTGAACTGATGCATAATCGACTGAGCGTGTCCTATCGTTTCTCCGGCAAGACGGATAATCTATTCAGTACGGAAATCAATCTCGCCATGCCCAGTTGCGACGGCATGGGCGGCCGTTTCATTGACCGGAATGACATCCTGGGCGGTTTCGGTCAGTTGCTCAGGTTGACAAATATGACTGAAGTGGTACTGGACGACGCTGTGCTGGGAGGCTATGTTACTTTAAAAACATCGACGCCTGCACAGCTTTGCGCACAGCCATATTTTACGGTATCCCAATCTGAAAATGGGTTCGAGAAAATCATGCAGGCTGTTACACTGTTATTGGAATGGCCGATTCATAGGCAGGAATTAAACATCACACTGGAAGTCAATCATAAATAGAATCGTATTTATTATTAAACTCTAATCTGTTAATTATATTCAACCAATAGATATGTCCCTTCTTACTCAGTCGCCTGCCTGGCTCGCATTAAAGAACCACCAATCCGCAATGGCGCAACAATCTATACGCGATCTTTTCAGACAGGATTCTCAGCGATTTGAAGAATTTTCTCTGCCGTTTGACGATGTACTGCTCGATTTCTCCAAACAACCCGTCACAAGAGAAACAATTGATCTGTTAATCGCGCTTGCGCGCCAGCAGAATATGGAAAATTGGATTGAACAGATGTTTCAGGGCAAAAAAATAAACAGCACCGAAGACCGGGCTGCTTTACACGTCGCCTTACGCAGTAAAAAACCGTTTTTTCTTGATGGTGAAGATGTTACGCTGAAAGTCAAAAGCGTCTGCAATAAAATAGCGCGTTTTTCTTCAGCCATCCGTAGCGGCGAACACACAGGCTATAGTGGTAAAGCTTTTACAGATATCGTCAATATCGGTATCGGCGGTTCCGATCTCGGGCCATTGATGGTGACTGAAGCATTGAAACCTTACGGCTCAACCCAGCTCAAACCACATTTTGTTTCAAACATTGATGGCACACAAATCCATGAAACACTAAGCCGGCTTGACCCGGCCACAACACTTTTTATTGTTGCCTCAAAAACATTTACAACTCAGGAAACCATTACTAATGCGCATTCTGCGCGCACCTGGTTTCTTGCGCAAGGCGGCAGCGAAAACGATATTGCCCGTCATTTTGTTGCAGTTTCAACTAATCTTGCAGCGGTTAAGCAATTCGGCATTCATCCTGACAACATGTTTGAATTCTGGGATTGGGTGGGTGGCCGTTATTCGTTGTGGTCGGCCATCGGATTGCCCATTGCATTAACAATTGGCATGGACCATTTCAATGCGTTACTTGCGGGCGCGAGTGCAATGGATCAACATTTTGCAACAACTGCACTGGAAAAAAACATACCCGTAATACTCGGGCTTATCGCTGTCTGGCAAATCAATTTTCACGGCGTCACATCACATGCTGTCCTGCCCTACGATCAATACCTGCATCGTTTTCCCGCTTATTTGCAGCAACTGGAAATGGAGAGCAATGGCAAGCGCATCAACCGTAACGGCGAGGAAATTGACTACCATACCGGTATTGTTATTTGGGGGGAACCGGGAACGAATGGCCAGCACGCCTTCTACCAATTATTACATCAGGGCACACAAACTATTTCCGCTGATTTCCTGGCGCCTTGCCAGAGTCAGCATCCAATTGGCAATCATCATCACCTGTTAATGGCCAATTACTTCGCCCAGACAGAAGCATTGATGTGCGGAAAACATGAAAATGAAGTCCGCGCCGAACTCCAGTCTAAAGGTATGGCCGCCGAATTAACGGAAAAATTGTTACCGCATAAAATTCATCCGGGAAACCATGCGACCACATCTATTTTATTCAGAAAACTGGACCCCAAAACACTGGGTGCCCTGATCGCGCTCTATGAACATAAAGTGTTTGTACAAAGCGTGATATGGAACATTAATCCGTTCGATCAATGGGGTGTGGAACTGGGCAAAGAACTTGCCGGACAGATTCTGCCCGAACTGGAACAGGCTGAGTCAGTCACACGCCATGACGCATCCACCAATGGACTGATCAATTTTTTCAAAGAAAATCAATAGCAATGTCATCCGCCCCCTTACGAAGTGAACCACGCATTCTGTTTATTACTCCCGAAGTTTTTCCATTATGCAAAACCGGGGGCTTGGGAGATGTCAGTGCGGCATTGCCCGCAGCTCTGCGAGTCATGCGCATGGATGTCAGACTCCTTATTCCAGGTTATCCACAGGTCATACAAGGATTAAAGCTCAAACGAAAAGTAGCTGAATTCAACATGCTGCCACAATTTCCGTCTGCCACTTTACGGTCAGCAAAGCTCTCGGTCAATACATCTACAAGCATTCCGGTTTTCATCATTGACTGCCCCGAACTTTACCAGCGGGAAGGCGGACCCTACCAAGATCCGGCAGGCCAGGACTGGCCGGATAATGCGCGCCGTTTTGGATTGCTTTGTAAAATCGCGGCAATTCTGGCAAGCGATGCCAGTCCATTGACCTGGCGGCCGCATCTCGCACATTGTAATGACTGGCAAAGCGGGCTTGCACCCGCTTATTTGCACTTTCACCAGGGGCATAAAGCAGCGTCGATCATGACCATACATAATCTCGCTTTCCAGGGTAATTTTCCGCCTGAGAATGTTGTCCAATTAGGGTTGCCTGCTGCCAGTTTCGGCATACATGGACTGGAATATTACAATAACATGTCTTTTCTCAAAGGCGGAATTTACTATGCTGACCATATCACGACAGTGAGTCCGAACTATGCAAAGGAAATCCAGTCCGAACCGCTGGGTTTCGGCATGCAGGGATTACTGGCTGCGCGTCAGCATCATATCAGCGGAATTGTTAACGGCATTGATGAAAACGAATGGAACCCCGCCAGCGACCCCTATATCGCGCGCAATTACTCCAGCACCAGTCTGTCTGCCAAAAGGGTCAACAAACAAGCTCTGCAAAAAGAAATGGGACTGACCCCCGACTCGGCCATACCGCTTTTTGCCACGATCGGACGCATTACCCACCAGAAAGGATACGATTTGCTGCTGCAGGTTGCGTCACAACTGGTCGAAATACCTGCTCAACTCATAATACTGGGCAGTGGCGATAAAACACTGGAAAGCAAGTTAATTGCGCTTGCCAAATCATATCCTGGCAAAATTTCCGTACGAATCGGCTATAGTGAATCCATGTCTCATAAAATTGAAGCAGGCGCAGATTGCTTCCTGATGCCATCGCGTTTTGAGCCTTGTGGCTTGAATCAGATGTACAGCCAACGCTACGGAACACCTCCCTTGGTACACGCAACAGGCGGGCTGTTAGACACTGTCATAGACTGTACTCCTTCGACGCTGAAAGATAAAAGCGCCAGCGGCTTTCTATTTGATCAGATGACCGCAAACGACTTTTTCCTGGCGATCAAACAGGCAGTAGCTGCATACCGCGTACCCAGAACCTGGCAGAACCTGCAACAAAACGGCATGAATAAAGACTTTAGCTGGCGTACCAGTGCAACCGCCTATCGCAAGCTATATCTGTCATTGTCTGCACCTTCATCCTCTAAAATATAAATTGATTGCGTTCATATCTTAAATAACACTGAAATTAATGTTAATTCGAATCGCGTATACTGCATTTTCCGCTGAGCACCACTGATAGTTGGCCTGCCAGAATATACTTTTATTTTTTGATTCTTTGATCTATTTGAATCAAACAGTCAAACTGGCATGAAAGGATTCTTATTTTTATTAGGCAATTTCTAGGAGAGGTTCATCGCTTTGACCGGATATATTAATTTACATGAAAGATGGGGCTTGCATTTTTCACAAATACCATGTGAGAATTTTATTCGATTTATTTCTTAGAATATTATTAAAGTCGTAATATTTACTACTGAACAGAGGGGCGCTATGAAACTATCCGAATTATATTGGCACCGTATTACACCCTTACATATTTTGCTTTGGCCACTCAGTCTATTGTTCGGTTTATTCATGCGTATACGCAAATTATGTTACTGGCTGGACTTTTTTCCAACCGTCAAATTACCCGTACCCGTAATTGTGGTGGACAGCATAACTACCAAAGATGGCGGCAAAACGCCACTAATATTATGGCTTGTCGATATGCTGCAGACACGCGGTTTACGTCCAGGCATTGTTACACGTGGCAATCTGGATAATCCGGGCAATCCTGAAGCGGTAACAAAAAACAGTGATCCGACAACCGTGCGCGGTAAAGCGTTACTCATGGCACAGCGTTTTGAAAATATCTGTCCGGTGTGGGTCGGCGGCGACCCCGCCGATGTGGCTCAGGCATTACTGAAAGCAAGCCCCGAATGTAACGTTATTATTTGCACTACCGGGCTGCAACATCCACGCCTGGAACGTGATTTTGAGATTGCTGTCGCTGACTTCAGTGAATCCAGCTTCGGCAATGGCTTGCTGTTGCCTGCAGGTCCATTACGTACAAGCATCAGGCGTTTACACAACGTGGATGCGGTCGTAATTAATGGCTCACAAAAGTATCATTATGACACCCGAGAATGGGCACCGACATATTTTATGAAGCTGGTCGGGGAAACGATTTATAATTTATCCAAGCCCGACATCCGTCATCCGATTACTATCCTGAAAAACAGGAAACTGTACGCCATTGCCAGTTACGAAAACTCACAATGGTTTTTTGATCAATTGCTACAGACCGGGCTTCAGAGCGATCTGCATACTGTTGCTGAAGACCATCGATTTGTAGAACAGGATTTTTACGATTTGCATGCAGAGGCAGTCATCATGCCTGAAGAAGACGCCTTGCAGTGCCAGGCATTTGCCAGAGATAGAATTTGGGCATTACCGGTAGAAGCATGGATCAGCGGTGAGCTGCAAGCGCTGGTGCTCAACCAGCTCAGAACAAAATTTGCCGATTCAGATGTTTTAAACGAACTATTTGCCTGCTCCGCAAATGACAGTTACGCCATCAAAAAAAAGAAAATATACTGGTATGCGACCCGATTATCTGACTTTTCTCACTAAATTGCAGGCACTACACAATTAGCGATGTGCGCTAACAAAGCGCAGTTCATCGCTTCATACATCAGCATAGTGACGGGTTAACCCATGAGACAAAAATCATTGGCGGCACCGACGCAAAAAAATTGGAATTTACGTCCTGCGTACTGTGCGAATGCTTGAAATAATTCCTATGAATAAGAGAATGCCTGCCAGCCCTAATACAAGATAATTTCCCACTCTGACATAAGGCGTGGCACCGGAAAAACCTTGTGCCTGTCCATGCAGACCGGTTGTAGTGAAAACTTCGATTTGTTCCAGCACTTGGCCACGCTCATTGATGATGGCCGTCACCCCGGTATTGGTGGACCGCAGCATATAGCGTCCGGTCTCCAATGCACGCATTTGTGATATCTGCAAATGCTGATGCGGCCCGATAGAGCGTCCGAACCAGGCGTCATTACTTACATTTACCAACAGTGTTGCCTGCGGCAGCTGATTGATGATCTCTTCACCAAATACATCCTCATAACAAATATTGACCGCAACCTGTTGTCCGGCCAGTTGCATTGGCTGCTGATCCGTGCTGCCACGTGAGAAATCTGACAAAGGAATTTGCAGTACATTGATGATCCATCCAAAAACAGGTTTGAATGGAATAAACTCCCCAAACGGCACCAAATGATGTTTTCGGTAAACCTGTTCCGGCGATGTCCCAAAACTGAACATGCTGTTGTAATAGGCGTCATTGGCGTTTGTTGCATGCTCAGCCAGACCGATCAGCACGTCGCCGTTATTTTTTCTGGCGTGATCCGCCAGATAAGCCAGATAAGCAGGCGGCACGGCGTCATTAAAAAGCGGTATCGAAATTTCGGGTGTTACGATCAGACGGCTCTCGCTTTCCAGTATCAATTCAGCGTAGGTTCGCATGGTTTTCTCTACATGATCTTCGCGCCACTTCAGGTCCTGTTCGATATTACCCTGCAACAGACTGACACTAACCGGTTCACCGGCCGGCTTGGTCCAACTGACGAATTGCAGACCCAGTCCGCTTAACCATATCAGGCCCGCAAGCGCACCAAACCGCCAGGCAGCCATGCCTTTTTCAAACCAGAAACAAAGCAAGGCGGCACTTAATGCCATTATCAGTGAAATACCGTAGACTCCGACAACAGGTGCAAACCCGGCCAGCGGACTGACAGGCGCCTGTGAATAGCCGAGTGCGAGCCATGGAAAACCGGTAAACAAAGTGCCGCGCAGCCATTCCATCAGCATCCAGCCGGATGCCGCAACACCTGCCCAGACATAGGATGAAGCCGGACGCATACAGGCGGCCAGCCAGCCACATGCAGCCGGAAATAATGATAAATAGGCACAAAGTATTAACAGCGCAAATACCGCAAGCGCCGGGGGCATGGCGCCAAAATCGTGCAGACTCACATAAAGCCAGGTAACACCGGCACTGAATAATCCCATCCCATATGAAAAACCTAGCCAGGCGGCATGCGCGGTTTTCAGACTGTTGCGCCAGAAAAAAAACAGCACCGTCAGTGCCAGTACTGGAACAGGAAACCAGTAAAAAGGCGCAAAACCGGATACGGTCAAAACACCCAGAAGGAATACAACAATACTTTTAAAATTTAAATTTTTCAATTGATCGAGGTTCTGTATTTTTTGCAGAGTATATCATCCATAAATCTGCAACTGATCAATCGAATAGAGGTGGCCATCAAATTTCAGTTAAAAACACATAGATCAACGCGAACTTCATCGATACACCAGTGTTTGCCGGCACCCAGGATTGATCCGAAATTATTGCTTGACCATAAGTCCCCGGCACCAGCCCCACGAGTATCCAAACCCTGTGCCTATAATGACCACCTGTCCCATCAAAGCTTACGCAGCTATCCAGATTCTTCACTTAGCCAGTCATCATGCGTAACTAATCAGTTTTGCCATGGGGTTATTGTGATTATCCACACATGTAATGAATGACAATACTGCTTACGTTAGACTGCATCAACAGACTGTTGGAAAACTATTGCCTTACCGCTCCGGCGTTAAAAACAAGCTTAAAATTCGCCTGCAATAATTTTATCATCTGTTTTTATCGTGTATTGCCCGCCTCAAAAACGTTTTTCAATGGCCTGTTAATACCGAGATTACGAAAAGACGGTCTTAGTGCGTATAATAAGCGACCAATAAACGTTTACTATTCCAATAAAAAACTAAAACGACAAACAACATCTCTTAATTTGCATAACAAACAAAACATGACCCAGGAAAACCCATCTGCTTCGCCCCAACAAGATGAAAATCAGATTATTGCCGAGCGCCGCGCCAAGCTTGCGGCACTGCGACAGGACGGCAATGCTTTTCCAAATACTTTTCGGCGCGAAAATCTGGCTGCTGCGTTACACGCACATTATGGTGAACAATCCAAGGAAACACTGACCGAGACGCCTGCAACTGCTAAAGTCGCAGGGCGCATGGTGCTCAAGCGTGTGATGGGTAAGGCAAGTTTCGCTACTATTCAGGATATGAGCGGACGCATTCAGTTATATATTTCCAACGACCATACCGGAGAAGCGGCACATACGGCATTTAAACATTATGATCTGGGTGATATTCTCGGCGCTGAAGGCGTACTGTTTAAAACCAAAACAGGTGAGTTATCCATACGTGTTACCGGCTTGCAGTTACTGACAAAATCGCTGCGCCCATTGCCGGAAAAATTTCATGGCCTGACGGATCAGGAACAAAAATACCGCCAGCGTTATCTGGATCTGATTACCAATGAGGAGGCGCGCAAAGTTTTCACGCTGCGGTCGAAGATTATTCAGTCCATGCGAAACTTTTTTGTTGCGCGTGATTATCTCGAGGTCGAGACACCCATGATGCACCCGATTCCAGGAGGTGCTACCGCCCGTCCGTTTTCCACGCATCATAATGCACTGGATATGAAGTTGTTTTTACGCATTGCGCCCGAGCTTTATCTCAAACGACTGGTAGTCGGCGGCATGGAAAAAGTATTTGAAATTAATCGTAATTTCAGAAATGAAGGTATCTCCACCCGGCACAATCCGGAATTCACCATGCTGGAATTTTATGAAGCGTATCAGGATTTCAATTATTTGATGGGTTTCACAGAGGAACTGCTCAGATATGTCTCGCAAACCGTATTGGGTACCGCCGTGATGACCTACCAGGAACGCAAGATTGATTTCAGTAAACCGTTTATGCGCATGACCATTACGCAGGCCATTATGAAATTTCACCCGGAATACACCGAGGATCAGCTTTCTGACCGTGATTATCTAGTCAATCGATTGACTAAGCTGGGTATCCACTACAACCCCAGTGACGGCATCGGTGGTTTGCAGTTATCGCTTTTTGACGAAACGACCGAACACTTATTGTTTGAACCCACGTTCATCGTCGATTACCCCGCTGAAGTTTCGCCGCTGGCTCGGCGCAATGATCATAACATCGCAATCACCGATCGATTCGAACTGTACATTGCAGGACGCGAAATCGCAAACGGATTCTCAGAGTTAAATGATCCTGAGGATCAAGCGGAGCGTTTTCAAGAGCAAGCTAAAGCAAAAGATGCTGGCGATGCCGAAGCCATGCATTATGATGCCGATTATATTCGCGCTCTGGAATACGGTTTGCCGCCCACAGCAGGGGAAGGCATCGGCATAGACCGTCTGATAATGCTTTTTACGGACAGTCCGAGCATTCGTGATGTTATTTTGTTTCCTCAACTACGCCGGGAGGATTAACAGCCTTATAAACCATTCATGGGTCCGTCACCCTCTAGGATGATGCTTGCTATGCAGCTGCTTCAAGCGCTCACTGGCTATATGGGTATAAATTTGTGTAGTCGAAATATCTGCATGGCCTAATAATAGCTGCACTACGCGCAAATCAGCACCATGATTCAGCAGATGCGTCGCAAAAGCATGCCGGAGCGTGTGTGGCGACAGATGCTTTTTGATACCCACGGTTTGGGCATGGCGCTTAATCAGGTACCAGAAGGCCTGGCGGGTCATTGCACCGCCACGCGATGTCACAAAAACGGTATCCGTCACAATTCCCTGAAGCAACAAAGGACGGGATTGCCGGGTATAGCGACTCAACCAATCGAGCGACTCTTCGCCGAGCGGCGTCAGGCGTTCTTTCCTGCCCTTTCCCATTACCCGGACCACGCCCATATCCTGGCTGACTTGCGAATATTTCAAATTGATAAGTTCCGAAACACGCAATCCACTTGCATACAAAACTTCCAGCATGGCCCGGTCACGCAAACCCAGAGAACTGCTTAGATCGGGCGCATTCAAAAGCAGCTCGACCTCCGTTTCCGTCAAGCTCTCGGGTAGATTGCGAAGTAATTTAGGCGTCTCAATATTCAGACTGGGGTCAGTTGTTATTTTTCCCTGACGCAGTAAATAGCGATAAAAACGTTTCAGACTCGACAGTTCGCGGCTGGTAGTGCTGGCTTTTACTTTGGCAGATACCCTGGAAGCCAGAAATTCAAGCAAATCCGGATGGGTTGCATCAATGAGCGTTTCACGGCTCTTTTGGCTCTGCTTGCTGAGCCAGTCTGCAAACAGCTGCAAGTCGTTGCGATAACTTTGCAGCGTATTGCGTGAAAGACCGTCTTCCAGCCATAGTGCATCAAAAAACTCATCAAGTATCGCGGCGTTTTGTTCAGATACTCTCATGCTGCAACAACCATCGTTTGATTTCCAATGGTTCTCCATCTCTGGCATTCATAAAACCTCCTAATCCGCCATTTTTTGCAATAATGCGATGGCAGGGTATAACAATCGGAATTTTATTGGCGCCGCACGCACGCCCAACGGCCCTGGGTGCAGAATGAATTTTGACCGCAATATCAGCATAACTGCACGTTTGACCGCTGGGAATATCCTGAATTTGTTCCCACACACGCCGTTGATGAATAGTCCCGTTGATATGAAGTGAAAGATCAAATGTATAACGGGGATCTGATAAATAGGCCTGCAGCTGTGCACAGACTTCCTTCGCTAACGGCGTACTGGGTGCCATGAGCGATGTATTTAACGGCAGGTAATCAATTTCTGTCAGCCAATCCTCTTCGGTACATACCCCCAGGACAGCAAATGGCGCCATGATTTTTGCCTGATAACGATCATCTGTTTTGATCTGCTGATGATTGACGGACTTATTCACAATTTCTATTCTAATACTCTGAAACTCCGATAAAAAGGAACTTATAGCACAAACTCAATAGACTAATAAATTGTACTAAAGTTGCATACGCATGCACTTCCGTAAACACAGCCCCTTGAATTAATTTTCATGATTCATGTAAAACCTACAGAAATACCGTAAAAAAAGTATATTTATAAGTAACCATCAGATTTCAAGATAAATTCTGCTGAATATACAATATGAAACGCACAAGCTAATAGCAACCAGAAGGAACTATATGGGTATAGGCACAAGTTCAATTTCGCATCTGCTGTGACAGCAAACCATCCAACCAAACCTGCCATTGCCGATACTTTTCTTTCAATACAGTATTTTTACGGTCTATCTTTATTTCTATTGGGTGCATCAATGGAAAAATATGACTGTTATTACCTGCCGCCAGCATTGCCGCACCCAAAAGACTGGTTTCTTTTTGCTGTAAATGAAGTATTGGAAATGGAACGCATTGCGCAATTCCCTGTTGCAGACAAGTCAGCTCTGACAGCCCGCCTGAAAGGTATACCTGCGAAAGTGGCGATTGTTGATGATATGCCTCGAGGATACGCACCACTCTGAAAACAATGGCTTCCAGCAATAGCGTGGCAATTTGTTTGGGCATTAGATGTTCAGTTGATTCGGAAAAGCGGAGTCCGATATCGCCGCAAAAATACGGCGCACCCAGACCACTGGGTTCAGCAAGACACAAAATATTGCTGGTGGCAAAGTCGTCGATATTGCATTCCCAGAATGGATAAGGCGCCAAAGCAGAAGAAATTGAATTCAGCGTACCTTCGCTGGCCATGTAAGCGGTGTAATTCTGGTCCTGATAAACCAGTGTTTGCAAAAATCCATCAAGCGGTTTAGTTTTTCCATCCAGATAGCGAATCACAAATCCGCCTGTTCCCAGATTGACCAAAGCTTTGGACGGATCGTTCATCACGCTGGCATAAAACGCGGCTGATTGGTCGCCGGCACTGGCCCGCAGCACCACGCCATTTGACAAAGGCAGATTGAACCCTGTCGTCGATTTGATTTGCGGCAGGATAGCAGCAGGAATATTGAACAGATCACATAAAACGGATGACCATTGCTGCTGATGAATATTCATGAGCAACGTGCGTGCCGCCATTGATGCATCTGTACAAAAATGCTGTCCCTGCGTCCAGCGCCAGATCAAAAAAGCATCCAGCGTGCCTGTAAGCCAGACGCCTTGTGTCAACTTTTCGCGCCATTGCGGATTATCGTGCAGTAGAACGCTGAGCTTGGGCGCATAATAGTATGACGCCAAACGCAGTCCTGTTAATGACGGTATCAGCGTTTTGGCATTACCTGTTTGATCATGATAACGCTGACCCCGGTTATCCTGCCAGGAAATCAGTGGCGTTATTGGATTTCCACGCTGTTTATCCCAGATCAAAAACGATGAACGTTGACTGCAAAGCCCTAATGGCGGCTTATGATCGGTGCACGCGAGGCATGCGGTCAGAACCGCCTCGGCAGTTTCGGCATAACGCAGCGCATCGCTTTCATATTGACCATCTGTTTGACGAATGACTGGCGCAGGCTGATTGATGATAAAACAAAGCGCGCCTTGCCGATCCATTAATGCGGCTTTGATTGATGTCGTACCCAGATCCAGCGCAACTGCGATCATGAATGCAGCCATGCGCGGCAACGTGCAAATTCCTGCGCACACCTTGTTTCATGCCAATTCAGAATCCCGGAAATTTTGGTAATGATTTGCCGCAGTTCCGCTTCTGTTAGTTTTGCAAGAATCAACAGCGGAATGCGCCGGCGCAACAGATCATCCAGATGCACCACCATTTCCTCGGCGGCACAGTGCATCAGGTCAGCATCAATGAACGGTGCAGCCGGAATAATACGATGGGCCAAAGCAGGTTGCTGTTTGATACTGTGGAGTATATCAACCGCTTTGCAGCCATGACGACGGATTAACCATGTTGCGCTTTCGGGATCGACGCCTGATTGCACGGCTTGTTCCTGTATCGTTTCCGACCAATCGGAAAAATTTTCTTCTATTCCCTGCGCATGCAGCGGCGTCCACGGAAATAGAAGTCCTTGCGTTGCGCAGGGTGCATCAATATTCAATTCTGCGCAAACCTGATCGACTATCAATGCGGCATCCTGACGCGCTGATGTCAATTTCCCGCCGATTGAGTAATGCACACCATTGGCAGCTGTTTTCAACACCCAGTCACGACTAACGGAAGAAGGCGCTGCCGCAGATGATCCATCTGCATCTTGCCTGTCTTGTTTTAGTACTCGTACGCCGGCAAAGCTGCCGATAATATCTTGCTCCGTCCATGGCGTTTGCAAATAATTATTGACCGCACTCAACAAATATGCAATTTCTGACTTTTCAACATTGACCTGATCTAGCGGTCCCAGATAAGGCGTATCGGTTGTGCCCAATAACGTCAGTCCATACCATGGAATCACAAAAAACACACGCCCATCCGATTGAGCTGTGAGCAGCAAGGCTTCATCCTGGTGCATACCCGGCATAATCAAATGTATGCCCCGTGTCAGCAGACAATCATCTTTACTGTGGCTATCCGCAGCCACCCAATGGCCTGCCGCATATACGATCTGCCGCGCGTGAACTTGATATTCGCTATTGGTCAACACATCGTGAATATTTGCGCCCGCTGCCCGCCCCTCGCTTTCCTGCAGGCTTGTCAATCTGCAGTAATTGACGCAGACTGCGCCGGCCTTCATGGCGCCGCTCACAAGCTCGAGCACCAGACGCGCATCATCGGTTTGCGCATCGGCATAGGTGAAGCCGCCTTTAAGCGACTGATTGTTCAGCCAGGGAAAACGTTCAGCGAAATGAAGACGATTAAAAAAACGATGCCGCTTCGCCGCCTGCTGTCCAACGGCCAGAAAATCATACAACATTAAGCCAAGTTTCATCCGCAGCAGTCCAACACGACTCTGCGCATAAACCGGCACCCCGAAGCGCAGCGGCCATACACGATGCGGCGCGACTTTCATCAACATTTCACGTTCCGATAGCGTTTTCCGAACCAGCTTGAATTCGAACTGCTCCAGATAACGCAAACCGCCATGAATCAACTTGCTGGAAGCCGATGAAGTAGCGCTACCCCAATCACCTTGATCAATTAGCGCCACTTTCAATCCCCGCAATGCGGCGTCATATGCGGTCCATGCACCGTAGACACCGCCACCGCATACAAGCAGATCAAACGTCTGATTATATAGCGGTGAAGGATTGCGTTTCATATGCCGCGCTTCATTGCATCGCGTTTTTCAAGCGCCTTATGCGGCACGTCACTGATGAGAATATCTACATCAAGCTGCAATGCTTTGTCGATCTCTTCATCTGTGTTACAGGTATAGACTGCAATACATTTATCCTGCGCGCGCAGCACATCGACCAGCGACTGGTCCAGCATGGCGATAGGCAGACAAAAACCATATAGAAAGGCACAATCAACCAACGCCTGCTGTACATCTAAGCGGGTATGATGATCATCCAGATTGTAAACCAGCGGTAACAAAGCGGCCTGCTGATGCGCAAAAATCAGACTGGGCAGGTTGAATGAAGACACCATGATTCGATCATCCGCAACCTTTCCGATTAAATCGAGCGACTGCCGCATTTTTTTCTGGTGCCGGGAAACAGATTCCCAATCGCGGTTCTTGATCTCGACCAGCAAACGGCAGCGTTGACGATAATCGTTGAAAAAGGTTTGCAGCGTCATAATACCCTCGCTGCCCGCTTGTGGAAAATTCAGTGTTTTTAATTGTGTGAAATCAAAATCATCGATATGTTTGTCAGCAAAGCCTATTTTATCGAGAAAACGATCATGCCACAGCACCGCCACTTCATCACGGCTTAACTGCACATCGGTTTCGATCCCGTCAATCGCATAGTCCAACGCCTTGTCAAACGCTGCGCGGGTGTTCTCCATTGCTTCTGTGCTCGCACCACGATGCGCATAGACCAGGCATTTTTCAAATTTCCGATTGGCTGAGCTTGACAACATATCAGATCAAATGCCGGGATTAATTGTCAGCAGCGGATTGCAATAACGCGATAATCGCTTCGTCTTTGGCGATTTCCACAGCCGTCTTACCGCTTTTACTTTTGATTGATGGATCGGCATCATGTTCAAGTAACAGCTGCACCGCTTCGGCATGATCATGCAAAGCCGCCCACATCAGCGGCGTCACACCATCATCGTTTTGCAAATTGATTTGAGCGCCTTTTTCAAGCAAAATCTGCATCACTGGAACATGTCCGTTCTGTGCCGCCAGAATTAACGACGTAAAACCATTTCTGGCTTTATGATCAACATTGGCTCCATGCTCAATCAGCGCTTGTGCAATTTCTGCGCGACCTATTAAAGCAGCCAATGTCAACGGAGTTGCTTGATTCTGGTCTTCCTGACCGACATTGGCGCCTTTGGCCAGCAGTGCATTGACGATATCCGCATAACCGTTCTGCGCAGCGACATGCAATGGCGTTGTCTGATTGGCCGCAATCAAATCAACCGGTGCATTTTTTGCCAGCAGTGCTTGTACAATGGCGGCATGACCGTTACGTGCAGCCATATAAAGTGCAGTCGTTTTGTCGGAAGCCTGCATGTCGATTATTGCGCCCCTGGCCAGGAGTTTATCAACGATTGACGCACCGCCTTCCAGTGCCGCAATCATCAGCGCCGTCAATTTTTCTTCTGTTTGAAGATTGACATCTGCATCCTTTTCCAGCAGCGCGTCAACAGTTCCTTCATAACCGCCCTGTGCGGCAATGATAAGCGCCGAAATACCGTTGGTCGTCTGCAAATCAACTTGAGCACCTTTGGCCAGCAATGCTTTAACCACTGCCTCATGGCCATTTTTGGCGGCAACAATCAATGCCGTAGCGCCACCGGTATTCTGTAGATCCAGATGCGCATTTTTATCCAGCAGCATTTCGACAATATCAAGATGGCCGTACTGCGATGCAACCATCAGCGGGGTGAAGCCTTTTTCATTCTGCAGATCCGGACTCACGCCCTTATCCAGCAGTTCTTTGACGGTTTTCTCTTTGCCGGAAAATGCGGCTTTTACTAATTCGGTCTGATCGTCAGTCGCACCTATTGCGACCGCACCAGCTGCATTTTGTTCATATGCAAAACTACCGGCCACCGGTAAAAATAACATGGCCGAAAACAGTGTAAATGACAGTAGTTTTAAATAATGCTTTAATTTTTCGATATAATTCATTGCGTGTACCCGTAACTGGTATCTTTTGTTATTAAATTGCTGGAAAAATCCATATGCGTTCAACCCTAAACCGATTATTTTAACCCAGAATTCCGGATAAAACGTTCCCTATTAACAGAATTCAAATACAACTATCTATTTTGAATGATTTTTAATTAAAAATTGACCAATGATTGACACTATCATTCCAGACTGGCCCGCCCCCGCCCACGTCAAGGGAATGTTCACAACACGTCACGGCGGCGTCAGCAGCGGTCTTCACGGCGCTTATGCAACACTGAACCTGGGCATGCATGTCAACGATCATCCAGGGGATGTAGCCATAAACAGAGCATTGCTGCGTAAACACTTGCCCGGTGATCCGCAATGGCTGCAGCAGGTGCATGGCGCCAATCATGTCTGGATAGGTCAGGCTGGTGCGCTGCCAAGAGACGCTGCTGAGGACAAACAAGGCGATGCCGCGCTGAGCCGTCAATACAACACAGTTTGCGCAATTATGGTTGCTGATTGTCTGCCGGTTTTTTTGTGCGACACTGCAGGCACCACAGTTGGCGTCGTTCATGCCGGTTGGCGCGGCCTGGCTACCGGTGTCATTGAACAATCAATCGCCGCCATGCAGATTGAGAGCAATCAACTGATGGCATGGCTCGGACCTGCTATCGGGCCGGATCACTTTGAAGTCGGTGATGAAGTCAGAACAGCTTTTGTATCACAGGATTCGCATGCAGCACGGGCTTTCATGAGCAATAGAAATTCGGTGGAACATGCAGAAATAAAATGGTTCGCGAATATTTTCGAGCTCGCACGGCAGCGCCTGGCATGCGCAGGCGTCACCCGAATTTATGGCGGCGGCATATGCACCTACAGCGATCCCGCGCGTTTTTTTTCTTACCGGCGCGACGGCGAAACCGGCCGCATGGCCGCACTCATCTGGCTGGAAAAACCGGCATAACCGGTCAAATATGTTCATACCGTATGTGAACAGCGTATAATCCCGCCTTTCCATTAGATTTCGCTTTATGTCGACGCTTTCCTGGATCATCTTAGCCAGCTTTATCGGTGGGGTACTGAGTCTGATGCTCGCCGCCATGCTCGCACTCAATGCGCGCACATCATGGGTTTCAAAACTTGTTTCCTTTGCGATCGGCGCGTTACTGGGCGCCGCGTTTCTCAATACCCTGCCTGAAGCATTTGAACTTTCAGAAAATCCCACGCAAGTCACTATTCTGGTGTTGTTTGGCATTTTACTGTTTTTTATTCTGGAAAAGCTTGTGTTATGGCGGCACTGTCACCTGGAAGACTGCGAAGTACATGACCCGACCCATGCCATAACCACAACTGCCCCTTCATATAACGATCATGATCATGGACGCAGCGGTATGATGATTATGGTCGGTGACACTTTCCATAATTTTGTCGACGGTATCCTGATCGCCGCTGCATTTATGGTCGATGTACAACTCGGTATCATTACCTCCATCGCCATTATCGCGCATGAGATCCCGCAGGAGGCCGGCGACTTTATCATTCTGCTCAACTCGGGCTATACACGCCGCATGGCTTTCCTGATGAATCTGTTGTCAAGCTTTGCAACGCTGATTGGCGGCGTACTTGCCTATTTCATGCTGAATGCACTTGATTTTCTGGTCCTGCCGCTTTTAAGCCTAGCTTCAGCAAGCATGATTTATGTCGCTCTTTCCGATTTAATCCCCGGCCTGCATAAACGTCCCGAAATCGGCGCGACTGTCCAACAGGTGACCCTGATCATGCTGGGAATCGGCTTGATTTGGAGCGTAGGATTTTTTGCACACAATCATTGAAGCATATCAGGTTAAAATCCAGATCATTAAAATAATATACACATCTGTATAAATCCGTTACATGTGTCTGCCAGGCACAAAACACATGGCGTGCTTTGCGCCTTATTTTTTGAGCGCCTTAGGATGGGCAGCCGCGTGCCCTGCAGAGTGAACCGCATCTGCCAAATCCTGCACAGAACCAGCGTACACAATATCCAGTTTCTCATCCGGCAGATGTTTCGAGTCGTTTACATGGCGAACCTGCAGCGAATCCAGCAGCGCATTGAGAGCAGCGCCGCCCTGATAACTAAAGCGTATGGCAATGCGGTCACCCGCGGCAACAAAAAGCGGCGAAGCAAGTGGAAAAATAATGTATTGCGTATGCCAGTCAGCCGTGCTGCCCAATTCCAGATTAATAGCCAGTATATGCTTGGTGATAAGCCGTAATGCATTTAGCTGACCACTTTCGTTCATGATGATTTCTCCATCCCAGTGGCAGGTCTGATTAAATGGATCAGCATAAGACACTGACTGAAAGACTTCGGGATTCCCGAGCGGTTGGCTGCTTTCCTGAATTGAACAAGGATCTTGAAACAAAATCGTGGGGGCGTAGAAACCCTCAAAATGAAAGTCTTGCTGCACCGGTTGAATCGCCTGAATACTGGCATCCGGTATGAAAACAGGCAGCGGGCCACCGAATTTTTCCTGATAACGCTTTTTAAACGAGTCGATAACCGGCAGTTGCTTTTCGCGTAACAAGCCGGTGTGCAGCATTTCACAAATCACCACATCGACCGGTTCCGGCGGCAAATAATGCAGGGCATCCGCCTGGATAACCTCGACCTTATCGCCATGGGTATTTTTTGCAAGAAAATTGCGGGCCGCGGTCACCAGTTCAGGATTGCGCTCCACACAATAAACTTTTTGCGCTTTCTGTGCTGCAAAAAATGATTGCACGCCGGTACCCCCGCCCAGCTCCAGAACCTTCGCGCCGGGCTTGACCACCCAATCAATCGCCGCTTTAAAGCCTTTCATTCGGACAGAGTCATTCAACATATTGTAATGGTAATGCAGCGGAATGAACTGGCCGAGCTCCAGGCTATCAAATTTATTTTGCATACAGGCTCCTGAATAGTTTGCGCTGCAAATGCAGCGTAGATAATACCGTAAACATTTATTAGCAAAAATCATGCCGATCGCCTGCATACGATATGATGCCTTGTGTTTTGATTGATCGGCCCATTATTGAATGACGGACGGTGACAACAAACCGGCAAATTTTGCCGCCTTAAGGATCTAAAAACTTGCCTGAGCGTTTTTGGGAGCTCATTAGCCGAACATTTGCTGTACCTCCACCTCAAACTGTCATTGTCGTGGTATGGAACAATTCCGGCAAATCCCAGTCGACAGCCACATAATCACTTGATAAATCTGGCTGATAGCAATTAAAATTTTGGTGAAATTTTTTCATGCGGGAAGGGCTGTTAGATTAATCTGCCAAATCTACGATACTATATGACCTTCATCAACAAAAAAATATTTTCAACCAATTTAGGGAGCAACAAAATGGGCATTGAAGTCGGTGGTTTTTTTGGTCTGATATTGTTGATTCTGAATGTATGGGCTATTGTTAAAGTAGCACAAAGTCATGCAAGTACAGGTACCAAGGTACTGTGGATCGTCCTGATTCTGTTATTACCTGTGCTTGGCCTGATATTGTGGTTTCTTCTGGGACCAAGTGGATAAAAAGTGAGACTTTACTGCAACCGGAATCGCTTTGACAGCACTCGATTCCGAGTTGCAGTCATCGTCTCTTTTGCGCATTCCGGCGCGCCATAAATACCCCACCGGCAAAGACATGAATGCGCAATGCCAATCCGCAATCCGGTTAAAAAATCAACCGCCCTGGACTGATAACCACAACCAGCGCACCAGGAGAAATCCTAACAGACCGATCAGCAGCACCACACCAAAAACGATCAATCCCGCAAAACCAACAAAAAGGCGGCTGTGTAATTCAGTTTTTCCCGGCCGATCAAAATAATCATTCATTAATTGCACGTTACGTTGATTCGCTTTCCAGACAAAATCGGTCAAATCACCCAGCACAGGCACAGCACCCAGTACGGCATCCAAACCGATATTAAACGCCATTTTCAGTAACAGCGATTTTGGCACGCCCATTTGTGCAGCCTGAACCAGAATGTGGCTCGAAATAATGGCGCCTGCAGCATCTCCAATTCCGGGAATCAACCCAATCAGCCCATCAAGACCAAATCGCAGTTGCGTGCCGGGAATGCGAATCGAATCATCCAGCAGCCAGGCAAGTTTTTTTAATTGCGTTTTCGAATGTTCGGCATTCATTTTGTGCATAGCAGTATTCCATTAATTGACTATTGTCTTCGCATGGCATCGCGTCTGATAAAACAACGGGACATTTCAGGCAAAAGTGAGCTGGAACAATCATACACCACCCACTGCAACCACGTCATATCGATGGACGGCGCTTTACATGTCCACCCTGCAAATATCTTTTCATACGCATATTCCTGGGCAAACCCGCACCATCTACATGATTGCCACTACGATGTCTGCTCAAAGATTGCTTTGATTTTTTCAATCAATTGATCAAGCGAGGAATTTTTCGGTGGCTTGTTTTCAATCAGTACTGTCCATTGACCGTTCTCTTTGCGCTTGATTCTAATATGCGTGCGTAACAGCCACACCACAGCTGCAAGTGTAAAGACCGCCGTGCCACCGTCGAAGCGTTGCGGCGCAGTGCTATTTAGCAATACCTGTATGGCTTCAGCCTGTTGCGGGTCTTGTTCGGCCAATGCTGCCAGCGTCGCACGGGCGAGGCCGGCCTGTTGCTGCACATTGAGTAACGGTTCGTCAACTCCGGTTAACACTTGCGCCTGCTGCGGATAATCGATATCGGACTGGACCAGCAACTGCAATAACTGCACCACTTCCCGGTCGCTCTGCGTGGTTAATTGGTTGACAAGTGGCTGCATAGTCAGGCGTCCTTTGATTTATTCATTGCTGTAATCAAATCATCCAGTGCTCCAATAGTTTTATCCATACCGGCCTGTTGCCAGCGTTGCCTGATTTCCGCCTGTGACTGGTCGTCGCTTTGTTGCAGCAAATTAATATACTGTCGCGTAGCACGCTCTACTGAATGCGCATCACTGCAATGAACGAAAGCGGCAATCGCCTTTATACTCCATTGCGCGGCGGTTATCCATTCCAGTCGTGACGCACTAAACAATCCCAGTTGGGCATAGGTGCTGGCCACACCATGTTCATTGCCTTGTTTTTCTTTAATCGCCAGTGATTTAAGATACCACTGCTCGGCCTGATTCAAGTTACGCTGTTTTTCCGCGATCACGCCTAACTGATGGTAAGTGCGGGCCACACCATATTCATCGCCCTGTTTTTCATTAATCGCCAGTGATTTCAGACACCACTGTTCGGCCTGCTCGAATTTACGCTGTTCTTGCGCGATCATGCCTAACTGGTGGTAAGTGATGGCCATCCCCTGTTCATTGCCTTGTTTTTCTTTGATCACGAGTGATTTCAGATACCACTGCTCGGCCTGCTCGAATTTACGCTGTTCTTGCGCGATCATCCCTGACTGGTGGTATGTGATGGCTGCACCATGCTCATTGCCTTGTTTTTCTGCAATTGTCAGTGATTTCCGATACCACTGCCGGGCCTGCTCGAATTTACGCTGTTTTTGCGCGATCACCCCTAACTGGTGGTATGTGCTGGCCGCGTGATGTTCATTGCCCTGTTTTTCTGTAATTGCCAATGATTTCAGATACCACTGTTCGGCCTGCCTGAAGTCGCGCTGTTCTTCCGCGATCATGCCCAACTGGTGGTAAGTACTGGCCGCACCATGTTCATTACGCTGTTGATTGCAGTGATTGACCAACATTTCAAATAACCGCTTTGCGCCTTGAAAATCCCGGTTGTTTTTCGCAAAAGAAGCGAGTGATTGTGTTAAAGCAGTCACAGCTTCAGACATGCCAAGTGTTTTCGCCAACACTAAGGCCGCCTGAAAATTTTCGCCATGATAATAAAACGGCGCACGCTGTTCATGCAGTTCCTTGGGCGTCAGGTGATCGGCAAAACGCCCCATTAAATCCACAAATGCAATTTGTGCGTCTGTCTCAGCCGGATGCTGTTGCTGCAGGTAGCCAGTGAGTGCAGGGTGCATGGCATAAAGGTCTTTTTGCAAGACATGGACAAGGCCTGCGCGCTCAAGCACATGGAAGCAATTATGGATCGTCTGTTGATTGGAGGCAATTTCGCTGCTTTTGATCATCGCCGCCAGCATGTCACCCTGCACATAGCGTTGGTGCAGTCCGATGAATTGCAGTACAACGGTGTATTCGGGCGGAAATTCGGTTTCGAGTAGTGACAATGCGCTATAAATTCTGCGCGTGCTGTCATCCTGCCCGTCAACAGGGGGAACGACAAAACCCTGTTCCAGTTCTTGCAGCAGCTCGTGCGCACTGGTCTGGTCCAGCCGCAGCAAAACTGCGCGCATTGCCAGCGGGTGGCCGTCGAGTTTTTCGATGAGTTTCTGAATGGCTGGGTCGTCACGTTCCAGCGTCAAGCCCAGATCGCGCACCACCGCGTTGCAGTACTGCCAGCATGCTTCGCCCTGCAATCCGCTGATGGGCAGGCGGAAACATTCGGTCTTTGACAGCCAGGACTCTGACGAACGGCTGGTGATCAGGACTTTGGTTTTGCCGCCACGCAGTTGCTGCAGAAAATCTTTGAGCTGTTGTCTGTCGTCACCCGATAACAACGGCGCAGTCCCCATGACTTCAGTACAGTCAATGCCACTGGCGGATTCAAAATTGTCCCACACCAGTATGAATGACTGTTCCTTGAATACCCGGCATATATTTTCCAGCTTTTGTTTCACAGGTGAAGCCAGTGCATCGGCGCCGAACAATCCAAGCACTATCTGGTTAATCAGATATTCAGCGCTGCGGATTTCATCGAAACGGAACCAGAATACATGCTCGCGCAACCCGTTGGTCTGTTGCAGCCATTGCAGGAATCCCTGTGCCAGCGTGGTTTTACCGACACCGGCGATGCCGTGGATCAGCAACCCGGCCTGTGGCTGCCGCCGCATGGCGCGCTCCAGCGCATGGATCGCGCGGTCACGGCCGATGAAACCGTAATCGCCCTGTTCGGTTGCCGCAGGGGGCAGCGGTATCGGGTCGATTTTGATTGGTTGCGAAGCGGCGGTAAAGTTTAAATCATACGCTGCCTGCTGATACAGTACCGGCACCAGCCAGTCGTACAATGGATGTTCGCCACGCGCGCAGATACGCTGCGGATGCGCAAGCATGGCCTGGCGTCCGGCGCGTGTGGCTTCGCTGACCGAGCCCTGCAGAAACAGGCTCTGGTAGAACGCCGGCACGAACTGTTGCGCCGCGCTGACGTAGAGGTTATAACCCATCGCCACCACGCTGCGGATACCTGCCTTGAGCAACGCCGCCGCCACCGAAGCAAACGGATCGTCGGCCTGCTCATCAATTGCTGCCGACTGGCAGGCGTTCAGCACGGTAATCGGGATCGCATATTCACTGAGCAGTTGCGTGAGCCGGGTGGATTCAATGGCATCGGCCCTGCCTTCCGGCGTTTCAAACACCAGCCTGCCCCGCGGCCCCTTAAAACTGTGATTGCCGGCAGCATGCTGACGATCGTCTTCGCCATAACCACCGTGCCCGTCAAAGTGGACGATATGATAAAAACCCGGCTTTTCACGCAACGCCGCACGTAACTGGTCAAACGTCGGCGGGCGCAATACATCGACGCGCACCGGCACCGTTTGCTGCTGCACGGCGAGATCAACCAACGGGCGCGCCAATACATGATAACTCACATCTTCTTCACCGTAGGGCCGCGCGATCACCAGCAGGATGTTGATGCAGTCGCCGGGTAAATTATCCGGCAGCGGTTGCGGGTCATGCAGTTCATTAAGCTGCCGTTCAATGCGGCAGGTATGCGCCAGTGTGGTGGCTTCCGGATCGTGCAACGCCTCCCACGGCCATGACAGCACGCGGGGGTTATCGCTGGCGATTTTGAGCGTGAGTTCACTGAGGCTATGTCTGCGCGCATCCTGATACCAGTCCCGCGCTTTGCCCTGAAAAAGACTGGAAAAAGCCGCCTTACCCCATTGCGCGAGCGTGTCCTGAACCGTCTGTGCGAGGGCGATATTGGGTTCAAACGGATAATCGAGAAAACGCTCGAGATACCAGCGCAGATCGTTCGCCAGATGACTGTTGCCGCGGCCACGCGCGGTGGTCTGATCGGGTGCTGTAATCGTGACCGGCTCGGACGTCTTGCCGTCAGACAACCGCGTGACGACAAACTGTGCCTGTCCGTCAAGGCCGCCCTGATGGCGGATTGTCAGTAAACTGGGCATGGTTGGTTTTATGGTTTTTTTCAGTGCCTGTACCTTATGTGATTAACGGAGAATAGGCAAGACCGAATCTCGCTCAACCCGAAGTTCTGATGGAATGCGATGCTTCAGCTTCTATGCTATTGAAAAAAAACACCCCAATCCTTATTTGTTAATTAAGACTGATTCGTGAGTTACGATTAAATAATGTCTAAAAATCAATGATATTTTTTATGCTGAAGATAATCAAAAGGAGAATTTGTCATTGACTTTCATAAACTCAATCCGTGGAACTGGTTTAAGCATGAAGAGCCCGAAAAAACCAAAGATGAAATTGTACCGGTCAAGCATGACGATCAGGCATTGCCGCGGCTTCCACAGATCGATAACTTAAATCAGCTTCATCGCGAAATTGACCGCGTGTTTGAAGATGCGTTTCGCGGTTTTGGGTTACTGGGCCGGTCCCGGTCAGAATTGCTGAACCCGTTTTCTTCTGATGATTTTTTTCCGGCTTTCAGAGCCAGCGTCAATATCGCCAGCGATGACAGGCAATACACGATAACACTGGAAGCACCCGGACTCGCTCAGGAAGACCTGTCGATTGAATTAAAAGACCGGGTTCTGGTGATTAAAGGCACCAAGCACGAGGAGCAGGAAGAAAAGGACAAGCACTTTTACCGCAAGGAAAGACGTTACGGTGCTTTTGAACGCGTGCTCGCAATACCGGATGATGCGGACGCCGACGGCATCCATGCCGGCATGGACAAGGGATTGTTAAAAATCGCCATTCCGCGTCAGGAAGTCGACAAATCCAATGTCAAGAAAATTACGATCAAAAATGGTTAATACAGCTCAGCGAACTCGAGTTTTTTCAGAAAAACAGGCTGGCGACAGCTACCGCTGTTTACTGCTTTTGTGAAAGCAGCGCCAGTTTACCAGCGCGCGTCATCGCTTTTATAGAAGCTTCCCTTTTGGAAGCTTCTGCTCTGTTTTTGTGGGACTCCTGATGGACCAACCTAAATGGGCCACGCCCACTGGTATATCGCGCGCCTTTTTCACTCTTACCTGCGCCATGTTCGGCGATCCGGCGTGTCAAATCAGTGGTGATGCCGGTGTAAAAACTGCCATCGGCACATTCCAGAATATAAACCGTCCAGCTCATTTTTGATATTTTTTAAGCCACCAATTCACCGGAAAGGATTGAAATAACAGGTTTTATGATACAGACCGCATTATTGAGAGGTCTATCCAGATATTTCAATCGAATTGTAACGAAAAACAAACCCATCGCATAAAGATGAGGTTAAATTCACTTTTAATATGAGGTTGTTTTCTGTTATTTGACCCGCTCACTTTCCGATACAAAAGTTTGAAAATATTTCTCCAAGCAGATCATCCGCGGTAAAGTGCCCGGTAATGGATGATAACGCGTCCTGCGCAAGCCGGAGCTCTTCGGCGAGTAATTCCCATTCTGATTCAGTGTCGCTATATTTCCATGCTGTATTTAAATGGTTTCTTGCAGCCTCGAGCGCTTCCAGATGGCGTTGCCTTGCCATAAAAAGTCCCTCGCCGGTTTGACCGGTTTGCCAACCTGCCGCGCGCAGTATCTGTTCACGTAATAACTCAACGCCCACGCCTGTTTTTGCAGATAGATAGACTTTAACCGCGTGTTCGTTTGTCTCGATTCCGGGTGTCTGGCTGGTCAGATCAATTTTGTTGAGAACAGTGATATGCGGCTTGTCGATGGAAAACGCCTGCAATATCTCGCTGTCTTCACCTGGCGCATGGCAGCTGCAGTCGATCAGACGGATGAGGATGTCCGCATCCCTGACTACGGCCCGCGTGCGCTCAATTCCTTTTTGTTCGACAATGTCGGTGGTTTCCCGCAAACCGGCGGTATCGATAACGTGAATCGGCACGCCCGCAATGGTGATCAGTTTTTGTATGCTGTCCCGTGTAGTACCAGGAATTTCAGTAACGATGGCGACATCGTCTTCGGCCAGTTGGTTGAGCAGGCTGGATTTGCCAACATTCGGCGCACCGACCAGGACAACCTTGATACCTTCCTGCAGCAGATTACCCTGGTGTGCAGAAGATAATATACGTTCGAATTGCTGGCTGATGGCGTCCAGTTTTTCTCTGACTTCCTGATCGTGCAAGCCTTCAATTTCCTCGTCAGGGAAATCAAGCGTGGCTTCGATAAACATGCGCAGCGTAGTTAATGATCGCACCAGTTCATCGATTGTGGTCGAAAAACGACCTTGTAAGGAACGCACGGCACAACGTGCAGCCTCACTGGTACTGGCTTCGATGATATCGGCAACACTTTCGGCCTGCACCAGATCAATCTTTTCATTCAGATAGGCGCGCAACGTGAATTCACCCGGTTGCGCCATACGTGCGCCACAAGCCAGGCATTGGTTGAGCAGCAAATTCATAATGGCAGGCCCGCCGTGTCCCTGTAGTTCCAACACGTCCTCACCGGTATATGAATTAGGCGCTGGAAAATAAAGCGCAATACCCTGATCAATGATTTGTTCGTGCACATCGAAGAATTGACTCAATTGCGCATGACGCGGTTCAGGGAGTTTGCCCAGTATGATTCGGGCAAGTGAAGTCAGGTTTTTACCCGAGATGCGGACTATACCAACACCGCCTCTGCCTGGTGGTGTTGCGATTGCAGCAATAATATCCGGTTGATCCAACATGCCTCGCTATTGCTTTACCGGGAAAACCAATTACAGCCGGTGCTTCAATGCACCGACTGTAATTGAGTTATTGTGAAAGTTACCTTTTTTTACCTTTTCTGCCTTTACCTCTTCGCGGTTTTGGCTTGGGTTGTGCCTGGGCAGATGCAGGAGGTGCTTTTTCTGCGGTTGCTGCTTCCTTGCTTTCTATCACATCAGCATCTTCGATATCTTTCTCATCTTTTGCGTCTGTGTCGGCAGAATGGGTCAGTTGTCTGGTTCCTTTCAGGTCTTCGGCGTCTGCTTCACCTGCATCCGCACCTTTACCTTTACCCTTGCCTTTGCTTTTCTTCTCTTCCTCTACCTCCGCTTTCTTTTCAAGCATGCGCGTAATCTGCCATTGCTGCGCGATGGAAAGAATATTGTTACACAGCGAATAGAGTACCAAACCAGCCGGGAAGAAAAAGAAAAATATACTGAAAGCAACCGGCATGATCTGCATGATTCTTGCCTGAATCGGATCAGCTGGCTTGGGACTCAATTTCGACTGTATGTACATGGACACACCCATTATCAATGGGAGTACATAATACGGGTCCGGAACCGACATGTCGGTAATCCATAAAGCGAGCGGTGCATAGCGTAATTCAACTGCGGCGAGCAATGTCCAGAACAATGCAATAAATACCGGAATCTGAACAAGAATTGGCAAACAGCCGCCCATCGGATTGATTTTTTCCTGTTTATAAAATTCCATCATCGCTTGATGCATACGCTGACGATCGCCAGCATATTGCTCGCGAATACGCTGCAGCTTCGGTGTGACCACACGCAGCTTGGCCATGGAGCGATAACCGGCTGCCGACAGCGGAAAGAACAACAGCTTGACTGTCAGCGTTAGCAGGATAATGGCAATGCCCCAGTTATCCACATAGGAATGGTAAAAAGAAAGCAACCAGAACAGCGGTTTTGCCAATACCGTCAACCAGCCATAGTCAACGGTTAAATCCAGACCGGGAGACAATTCAGCAAGTTTTTTCTGTTCCTGCGGCCCTGCATAAAAGGGCATGGTTATATTTTGGGTCTGTCCGGGCTCGACTGCACCGACAGGTGCAATAACACCGGCCGTATACTGATTGTGCGCCAACCGCTTGACGTAGTATTCCCGAGGCGTTCCCTGTTCGGGCAACCACGCTGTCAGGAAATAATGTTCCAACATGGCTATCCAGCCATCATCGGCATTGGTTGGATAGTCAGCCTTGTTTTTGTCCAGATCAGAAAACTTTACTTTGAGGAATTTTTCTTCTTCGGTATAAAGCGCCGGACCGGTATAAGAATGCACTAAAAAGCCCTGTCCCGCCGGCTCTTTAGAATCCCGCATCATTTGGAAATAAGAGAACGGCAGGATTGTGGAATCGGTGTTATTTTTAATTTCAAACGTAACATCAATAACATAAGTGCCGCGGTGAAAAGTGTATATCTTGGCAACCTGAAAGCCGTTTGCTTCAGGCGCCAGTAACCGGACACTCACACTGTCTTCGCCGGGTCGCAGTTCGTAATTGTACTTGTTTGATTCTACAGTATATTTTGTTTTATGACTCGGCAATCCATCGCCAATTAATCCCGACTGTGAAATCTGGAAGCGGGCAGCCTGATCCAGTAACAATTCATAAGGCTTGGTTTCGTCTTCTCTGGCAGGATGCTTCAATAATCCGAGCCTTCTGATATCACCGCCGGCGGTATCGATTTCCGCAGTAACGAGATCGGTCGT
The DNA here is from genome assembly GCF_003046585.1 of Nitrosomonas aestuarii. Classification (GTDB taxonomy): domain Bacteria; phylum Pseudomonadota; class Gammaproteobacteria; order Burkholderiales; family Nitrosomonadaceae; genus Nitrosomonas; species Nitrosomonas aestuarii. The sequence goes on from NZ_QAAE01000002.1 coordinate 73,091, forward strand.
TACCTGTATTTTTTCACCGATTTCAAATAAATTAGGCGTGACATGAGGTGTTACACCCTCTATTCCTGCAGCGATACCTGATCCGCCCGCGCCAGCAGCAAGTTCGTCACCGGGCACAGGCAACGGGTCATGACGTTGATTGCCGCCATCTGTCGCTACGCCGGGCGTCACCTGAGAAACCGGAGGCTGTGTTTCTTTTTGCCATGCTTCCCATAAAAGCAGCAGAGAAGTAGACAAAATAATGATAAGTATAAGTTTTCTTGTTTCCATTTTTATCTGGTCAGATTAAATTTATGACAACGCCTGAACACATTGCAAAAGATATGAAACGCGACGCGGCTTTATTCATCAGCTTGTGATCGTCTATAAGTGTGTTATTGAGTTTTAATTCATTGATTTGGGTATTAAACAGACAAAAGCAGTTGAAATTCAACAGTAACAGTCAACAGATTACAAAAAAGCTCCGATCGCTCTCAAGGCACTGGTTCATAGCCGCCTTTGCACCAGGGATTGCATCGCATAATACGCCACACGCTCAATCGCATTCCACGCAGAAAACCATGTTTGGCCAGGGCTTCGCAAGCATATTGGGAGCAGGTGGGTGTGAAACGACATGAAGGCGCCAGCAATGGGCTAATGCAGTATTGATAAAATTTTATTAAACCGATCATTAATCGTGACATTTTTGTAATTGATGCATCAGTAATCTGATTTCAGCAGTGAATTGTGTTGCAATATCTGCGGAAACCGGGTGGCGTAAACGCATCACCCAGTCCATTTGTTCAGTACCACTGTTATTTTGAAATGTTCGAAATGTTTCGCGAAACAATCGTTTTATCCAATTGCGCTTAACCGCACCCCGCTCCACTTTTTTTGAAACAATAATCCCCAGACGCGAATAAGGCAGGCCATTCGGTTTAGCATAAATTTGCACATAGTGACTGCGTACCTGGTGCCGAAAACGAAAAACCGCAGCAAACGCTGCAGCATCATGCAACCGCCGGCTTTTTGGCAGAGAATGTGTTGTTACGCTGATAATATAACGTTGTTTAGCTTGAATTTACTGCTACACGCTGAGCCTTGCGCGACCTTTAGCGCGGCGTGCTCTGATAACGGCCGCTCCGCCCCGCGTTTTCATGCGCACGCGAAAACCATGGGTACGCTTTCTTTTGGTTACAGATGGCTGATAGGTACGTTTCATTCTTCACTCTCTCTTGTCTATATTTAATCAATAAAACCGTGTATTACAACCTGTTATGTGGCCTGATGTCAACTTTTTTTAAAAATGAATGCAACCGGGGTGATAAAATCTCATTGGTCTTGAAATTTCGACATCAATAATACCCTCAGAATGCACATGCAACTTGCCTGGCTCATCAATTTTTTTCCAGGTATTGCTCAGTTCATCGCAAGTATCATATTAGAATTTTGCCCCTGTACCAATGAGTTCAGCCGCAGTAATCTGGTAATTGAATTTCTCTGGCTCCAGACCATCGAGTGGCTGATCATCAATTTCAGCATACGGGTATAAAAAGAAAGGCAGTCTACCAATTTTGCTATTAGTTAACTGAATATCCTGACCATGATTGAATGTAATCCAGTTCATTTCCCAGGCGCCAAAGAATTGTTCCCTTAAATGTTTAATGATAGGATCATCAAGCGTCAAATTTTCAAGTCTGGCTACTTTGCAAACATCAGCCGGGTTGACAGGCACCCAGCCAAGGTTATCCAGATAAAACTCTGCGCGGCTATGCTGCGAGCGACTCACATCGGTTTGTCTGCCGAGACTTTCATGTAATTCAGACTGCACCATACGAACACCGTACTGAATACGCGCAGGTATGCCGATTGACCGTGCAAGCCCGACAAACAACGAATGGATATCCACGCACTTGCCGCTTAACTGGCTATTTTCCAGAATAAACTGGATATCACCTTTGCCACGGCCGCGTGTGGTTTCATCATGCCGGAAATGATCAATAAGCCAGTCATAAATGGCACGCGCTTTTTCGAGTGTCGTATTGCCCTCATCATGCACAATGGAATGCGCAACATCCTTGACAATGCCATTGACCGGTATCAACCGGGCAGGTTGCAGAAAAGGTTTTATATTACCGGGGATAGCGGCATTTCCGGACCGTTGATAGCGATCAAGATCGACAGTATGATGCGATGTTTTGATAATACATTGAACAGAAGCGTGACGTTCGCCTTCACCTTGCCATTCAGCTGCAAATACTGGAAATTTTTCTGTACCAATGGCGTCAAATTTTGCCTGCCTGGCGTTGCCGGACCAGTTGTTTCCCTGGGTAAACTGATAAGCGGGGTCCAGGGAATTTGGCAACGGGAGCCATAAACGCGCTCTTTTTCCGGTTGCCGGCAAAGTTACTTGATAAGTTAAACGGTAACCATGCCATTTTTCATAATCCAGCTGCCGGTTGCTGGTCGGCAAGGAGAATGACGTTATTGGCATTAAAAGTGCGCCTGATCCTATAATTTTGATAAAATCCCTACGTTTCATGGTCTCTCTCTGATGATATATTCTAATTTTGAACAACTTTTGAGAAGCTCTCGCCGGCAATTTAATCCTATCATTTACTTTAGTCAATGCCGCACTGATAACCAATCATGACAACACCTGATTTACTGCCTGCCGTTGAAATAGAAACAAATACCGATCCGCTCTATACTGTATTATGGATGCATGGTCTGGGTGCTGACGGCAATGATTTTGTCCCTGTCGCCAATGAGCTGACAATCGCTGCAAAAAAACGGATACGTTTTGTGTTTCCACATGCACCCGTGCGTCCGGTTACTATTAACAACGGCTATGCCATGCGTGCCTGGTATGATATCAGCGGCGCGAGAATCAATTCCTCAGAAGACGAAACGGGTATAAGAGACTCACAAAAAGCCGTTGAAGCTTTAATTGAAAACGAAATGCGCCGCGGCATCGCATCTGAAAATATTGTCTTGGCCGGATTTTCACAGGGCGGCGCTATGGCGCTTCAGACCGGACTGCGTCAAAAAAACAAACTGGCCGGCATCATGGCTTTGTCATGCTATTTACCGCTTGCTGATGCCTTGTCAAATGAAGTGCATCAGGCAAATGCAGCCATTCCCATTTTTATGGCGCATGGTATTGATGATTCCGTTGTGCCCATATCGACTGCCAAAGCGTCAAAAGAAAGATTGCAGCAGGCAAATTACAAGCCCGAATGGCATGAATATCCCATGGAGCATAGCGTTTGCATGCAGGAAATCAATGATATTGATGACTGGCTGCAGCGGATTTTATTTTAGCACCGCAAAATTTTACATCTGAATATATGAATAATGCTGGCATGAAACTGGCGACCTGGAATGTCAATTCACTGAAAGTACGATTGCCGCAAGTTCTTGACTGGCTGCAAACGCAACAGCCAGATATGCTCTGTCTGCAGGAAACCAAATTAATCGATGAGAACTTTCCGCAACAAGAAATTGCTGAGGCGGGTTATCAATCCGTATATATCGGACAAAAAACATATAATGGTGTTGCCATACTCAGCAAACAAAGCGGCCATGAAATCACAACTGCAATCCCCGGTTTTGAAGACGAACAAAAGCGTGTGATTGCCGCAACATTCGGTGCATTACGCATTATTTGCATCTATGTGCCCAATGGAGATACTGTGGGATCGGAAAAATACGCCTATAAATTAAGATGGCTGCCCGCACTTACGGATTGGTTGCGCAATGAATTAAAGACCTATCCCAAATTAGCGTTACTGGGTGACTTTAATATTGCACCGGATGATCGTGATGTTTATGATCCCAAACTCTGGGAAGGAAAGGTATTATGCAGTCAACCTGAGCGGAATGCTTTTGACGGATTGTTAAAAATTGGCCTTATCGATAGTTTTCGTTTATTTGAGCAACCCGATAAAATCTATAGCTGGTGGGATTATCGCATGCTGGCCTTTCGCCGTAACCGCGGATTGCGCATAGACCATATTTTAATGAGTACAGAACTGGCTGCCAGCTGCATAACCTGCCAAATTGATAAAGCTACACGAAAACTGGAACGTCCTTCTGATCACGCACCTGTCGTTGCTGAATTGTCCCTATAAACATGCAGCCATCAGTACATCGCCCAATATAAAAAAATTGCAACAGTCTGTTTAATCAGGAATTCACATTCATGTCATTGGTTTTTTTGTAACGGGCAACTAAGATTTTCAACTGGCAATAAAGGTGTTCATTGGAAAACATACCGCTTTATATCCTACTGCTCATATTATTTTTATTATTAATTCTGTCAGGTTTCTTTTCACTTTCCGAAACCAGCATGATGGCGATCAACCGTTATCGCTTGAAACATATGGCCAAACAAGGACACCGGGGGGCACGGTTAACCAGCCATTTGCTCGACAAAACAGACCGGTTGTTGGGTGTGATTTTGCTGGGCAACAATTTACTCAATACTGCTTCAGCTACACTGGTTGCTGTAATCATCGCAATGTTTTTCGGGCAGGATGAACTCGCATTGCTGATAGGCACTATCTGTCTCACATTTGCCATACTGATTTTCAGTGAAATTACCCCCAAAGTCATTGCGGCAGCGTATCCCGAGCGTATTGCAATGTTTGCGAGTTATATTTTAACGCCATTACTCAAGATTCTTTATCCAGTGGTGTGGTTTATTAATCTATTTGTCAGCGGACTCCTGGCACTCATGCGCCTCAACCCAAAAAATGCCGCTGCACCGCAGACAATCAGCACTGAAGAGCTGAAAACACTGGTTCTGGAAGGCGGACATTTTATTCAGAAAAAACATCAAAGCATGCTGCTTAATCTGTTTGATCTTGAAACGGTTACGGTAGACGACGTCATTGTGCCGCGCAGCCAGGTCGAAGCAATTGATCTGGCTGCCGATAATGAAACCATTCAGGCACAATTGCTAACCTGCCATCACACCCGATTACCGGTTTATCGTGAACGCATGGATAATATTGTCGGCATCATTCATATGCGCAAGGTATTGAATCATACTAAAAGTGGCCCTATCACAGTAACTACTTTAGAAAATATCATGCAACAACCTTACTTCATTCCATCCGGAACGCCACTGTTTTCCCAGTTGCAGCTTTTTCAGGAAAACCGGAGAAGAATCGGCATGGTAGTGGATGAGTACGGAGAATGGATGGGACTGGTCACGCTCGAAGATATTCTTGAAGAAATTATCGGTGAATTTACAACGCATGCGCCCACGCATGCAGGCACATATGTTAAACAGGAAGATGGCAGTATTATCGTCGAGGGCAGCGTATTGTTGCGCGATTTAAATCGCAAGCTGGATATGCAATTTCCGCTGGATGGGCCTAAAACACTCAATGGTCTGATTCTTGAATACCTGCAGGACATTCCGGAGGGTGGCACAGGACTGAATATCGCCGGCTATCCAATGGAAATTATGCAAGTAAAAAACCAGGCCGTAAAAACAGTCAGAATTCACTCTGTTTTGCCAGAATACGGACAATCTGTCTGATTGTACTTGCCTGCTTGTGCCTCAATATCATCAAGCGTGACCCGGCCCCGTAAAACGAGTTTACCGCCTACTGACCCGGTTAACATATAAGTTGTTTTTTTAAGTTTAACTTCAATCGATTTTTGTCATCTCTTCAGGTAATTTATAGTATAGAATTGTCGGAATTTTATTTGTCGTTCAAGACTTTTTTACGCCATGTCGGATCATAAATTTTCTTTCCCCGTCCGGGTTTATTACCAGGATACCGATGCCGGTGGTGTCGTTTACCATGCCACGCACCTTAACTTCCTGGAACGTGCACGTTATGAATGGCTCAGAAAATTGGGCTATGGTGTGCATGAGTTGCTCAATACCTACAAATTTCAATTTATGGTGCGTTCATTGGAAATCGAATATTTCAAACCCGCGATATTGGACGATCTGCTCGATGTCACTGTGAATGTGGCTGATATGGGCAGAAGTCGCATTACGCTAGCACAAGAAATTTCATGCAACCAGACCCCACTGGTCAAAGCCACGATTCATGTGGTGTGTGTTTGCACTGATACTTTTAAACCCATAAGAATTCCAACCAATTTACGAGAAAAAATCGAGACGCCGACATGAACACTACTGTAACCGAGGATTTATCACTTTTTTATTTGATCAGCAGCGCCAGTGTATTTGTTCAACTGGTCATGCTTATGCTCCTGCTGGCTTCACTATTGTCATGGTGGTACATTTTCCGGAAATCATTTGTGCTGCGCGACGCCGTCAAACAGAGCGATGAATTTGAAGATAATTTTTGGCGCGGCGCAGATTTGAATGCCTTATATCAGCGTGCAACCAGTTCGCGGTATGCTTCAAGCAGTATGGAACGAATTTTCGTTGCGGGTTTTAGCGAATTCAGCAAACATACTCCGGGCACAGATATTGATATGATTATGGACAGCACCCGCCGTGCCATGCAGGCGACTTATCAACGAGAAATGGACAGACTGGAAACACATTTGTCTTTTCTGGCGACCGTGGGTTCGGTCAGCCCATATATCGGCTTATTAGGCACGGTATGGGGAATCATGAACTCCTTTCGCAGTTTATCCAACGTTGCCCAAGCCACGATTGCGCATGTCGCTCCAGGCATTGCAGAAGCATTGATTGCAACGGCAATGGGCCTGTTTGCTGCCATTCCTGCTGTCATTGCCTATAATCGCTATGTCAGCGATACTGAAAAACTGGCAACCCGATTTGAAAGTTTTATGGAAGAATTGTCCAATGTCTTGCAACGCAGAGCTGCCGACTAATCAGGAGTAAGAAAATAAAATGGCTCGACGCGTCAAACGCCAACTCAAGAATGAGATCAATGTAGTACCCTATATTGATGTGATGCTGGTATTGCTGATCATTTTTATGATTACCGCCCCGATGATCAATCCCGGGCAAATCGACTTGCCACAAATTGGAAAATCATCCATCGCGCCGTCCGCACCGCTTGAAGTCATTATCAAGGCGGATAGCAGCCTCGCGCTGCGCGATCGAGAAAAAACAACTATTGAGGCGCATGTAACGCATCAACAATTAATCGATGCTATCAAACAGAAACAATCGCAAAATGCCGAGCAACCGGTCGTGATCGCAGCTGACAAAAATGTCCGTTACGAAGAAGTCATCAAGGTGATGGATATCCTGCAGCGACATCAAGTGCAAAAAGTCGGCTTACTGGCTCAGCCAAAATGATTAAACCTGAAAACAGCTTTAACAGGCTGTTGAAAAACGTTTTCGAAGCAGACAGTACAAGGCAACGACGAATGACAACATTACTCCAGGCAGATTTTGAACGGCTGAAAGCCGCTCTGCAGGGTGAAATACATATTGTTTCGAGTAAAAAACAGAGTTTAAGTGTAAAAAATGAGCTTGTTTTTAACGCTGCAACGGCAACGCAGATAGTTTTTCAACAGCCTGCCAAGTTGCTTCTGATACGTTTCTTTTAGATTACCGGTAATGAAAACGGGGCAACTGCGAAAAACAACCCAAACTGAACCAGGCACATTACTGGCTGGTGCACTGGCTTTACTGGTGCATATTGTTTTCATTGTCTTATTGATTTTTGGCTTTGACTGGAAGGCGCAACCACCTGAAGGTATGGTCGTTGATTTATGGCAGGACTTGCCTCAACCGATACAGCAACCGGTACAACAACCGGTTGTCAAAGACACGCCACCACCGTCTCCCGCACAACCAAAACAACAACCCAAACCGGTGCCGCAACCGCAATCAGAACCCAGGCCGACGCCGGTTAATGGAACACCGGCGCCCCCTAAAAAACCGGATATTGAACTCAAGGACAAGACGGAAAAACCGAAGCCTGTTAAAGAAGACAACAAACAGGCTTTGGAAGAGCAAAAAAGAAAAGACCAAGAAAAAGCAGCCAGAGAAAAAGCGGCTGCAGAACAACTACAACGCGAACAGGAAGCATTAAAGAAACAAGCGCAAGATGAACAAAAAAGACGCGAACAAGAAGAACAGAAAAAGCGTGAACAAGAAGAACAGAAAAAACGTGAATTAGAGGAGCAGAAAAAACGGGAGCGGGAAGAACAGCAGAAAAAAGAAATAGAAGCTCAGAAGAAACGCGAGCAGGAAGAAAAAGCACGCCTTGAGGCACAACAGGCGGCGGCTGCAGCCGCACGCGCGCAAATTGCCAGTGAAATCGGGAAATACAAGGCAATGATTCTCGCAAAAATTAAAAGCAGAATCGTCATGCCACCCGATTTGCCAGGCAACCCGGTTGCCGAGTTTAACGTTACATTATTGCCTGGTGGCGATATTCTGGATGTCAGGCTACGTAAAAGCAGTGGTTATCCCGCCTTTGACAGCGCCGTAGAGCGCGCCATACTGCTGTCCAAACCATTACCGTTACCGCCTGACCCGGCATTATTTAATGAATTTCGGAACTTGCATGTAATCGTGCATTATTTGGAATGATTGTTATAATTGATACAAATTTTTGAATTTTTAGTGTTTAAATCTATGTCAACGCACTCTCGTATCGTATTTCACGGATTATTGATTTTATTTCTCTGGTTCATGTGCATGCCTTTGCAAGCCCGCTTGAATATTGAAATTTTTGGGGGCGGAACGGAGCGGATACCGATTGCAATCGTTCCTTTTGCCGATGAAAACAGGTTGCAACAGCGCGTTACAGACGTGGTTGCTGCCGATTTACAGCGCAGCGGATTGTTCAGATTAATTGATCCCAGCGGATTGGCACCTTATGCGCCTGCCGAAGTTGTTTATAGCGACTGGACGAATCGGGGCGCCAATGCACTGGTCATCGGACGTACGATTCTCATGCCCGGCGGTCAGGTGGAGGTGCAGTTTCGCTTGATGGATGTGGCGCGACAAGTGCAATTAACAGGACTTGCTACCGTTGTACCCGTGACGCAGCTACGCGCAGTGGCACACCGCATTGCAGATATCATCTATGAAGCGTTGACTGGCGATGTGGGTGTTTTCAGCACACGCATTGCTTTTGTCAAGAAGCAGGGCAACAGATATGCGCTGCAGATTGCCGATTCGGATGGCTACAACGAGCATTCGATTATCGAATATACCGAGCCCATTATTTCACCAACCTGGTCGCCAGACGGCAGTCAAATTGCGTATGTATCATTCGAAAATAAAAAACCGGTTGTTTATGTGCAGACGCTTGCGACACGACAACGCAGAGCGGTTGCCAATTTTCCCGGCAGCAATAGCGCACCGGCCTGGTCGCCAGACGGCAAAAAGCTGGCAGTTGTATTATCGTTGCACGGTGGCTCGCAGATTTATCTGATCAATGCGGATGGCAGCGGCCTGCAGCGATTAACCCGCAGTTCGGGCATTGATACGGAACCGAGTTTTTCACCGGATGGACGTTATATCATCTTTACATCCGACCGTGGTGGCAGCCCGCAAATTTATCGCATACCGGTCACCGCAACAGAATCGACAGCAGCCGAGCGCTTGACATTTGAAGGTAATTATAATGTCAGTCCGGATTACAGCCATGATGGAAAAAGTTTTACATTCATTCACCGGCATAACGGCCGGTTCAATGTCGCAGTACAGGACATTGCCACGCGTCAGGTACAGTTACTGACAAACTCCCAGCTTGACGAGTCTCCCAGTTTTGCACCGAATGGCAGAATGATCTTGTACGCCACGGATATCGGGGGACATGGTATATTATCAGCTGTTTCTAGAGATGGTCAGACTAGGCAGCATTTGTCTGCGCAGACAGGTGATATCAGAGAACCGGCATGGGGGCCGTTGCTAAAACAATAATGAGATTTTGTAATTTGTTTGTTATTAAAGGAGCGGTAAATTGAAGACAATAGCAGGTGTTTTAATCATTGGTTTATTATCAGCGTGTGCAAGTCAAACAACACAACCGACTGTTGATGTAGAAGATCGATCGGTGGGTGTAAATGGCAGCGGTGCGGACAGCAGCGCCCTGGGTTCAGGAAGTTCAGGCTTTCATCCGCTCAACGACCCAAGCAGTATTCTTTCGCAGCGCAGTGTGTATTATGATTATGACAGCTATACAGTTAAAAATGAATATAGATCGCTGGTCATCGCCCATGCACAATATCTGCGCGACAATCCGAATGCGCAGGTGATCCTGCAAGGTAATACCGACGACCGCGGCAGCCGTGAATATAATCTGGCTTTGGGCCAACGCCGCGCGGATGGTGTAAAAAACATTATGACATTATCCGGCGCAAGGGCTTCCCAGGTTGAAGCCGTCAGTCTGGGCGAAGAAAAACCCCGTGCATATGGCAGCAATGAGTCTGCATGGAATGAGAATCGTCGTACAGATATTCTTTATCGAGGTGAATAAAAAATGCTAATACGCGCCATCTGCCTGTTGTTACTGATAAGCAGCAATGTAAGCTACGCTGGACTATTCGGTGATGATAAGGCACGGGAACAAATCAGTGCCCTTCGTCAGCAGGTTGAAGAAATGGATGCGCGTATAGCCAAAATGGAAGAGGCGCTGAAAAGTCAGGCGTTGCTGGAGCTCTACACCCAGGTTGAAACACTTGGGATGGAGCTCGGCAGATTGCGCGGGCAGATCGAAGTATTGACAAACGACAATACTTCTCTGCAAAAACGGCAAAAAGATTTTTATATCGATCTGGATAGCCGTCTAAGGCAGATAGAAGATCCCGATGCGCCGATTCCCAGTTATTCCAATCCTGTTGATTCAGTTGATGCGGATACCGATACTGTTGAGGATTCCGTTTCTCCCTCCTCCGAACGCCATACAAGCATCATTTCAGCGCCACGCGCAGCACATGAAGACCAGACAATAATACCGGCAGAAACCGAGAAAACCTATGTTGCCGCAATACCCGATCATGACCTGACACCTGCCGGAACCACAGAAAAACAGACCTATGATGCCGCGTACCGGCTCTTTGTCGACGGTGACTACGTCAGTGCCAAATCCCAATTTGAAGCGTTTCTGAATCAATATCCACAATCCACGCTCGCGCCCAGCGCAGCTTACTGGATCGGAAATGCGCATTACGCCTTACGGGACTTTCAAGACGCCATTGATGCACAAAGAGATTTGATCAGACGCTATCCTGACAGCGCCAAAGTACCGGATGCGCTACTCAATATCGCCAGCAGCCAGCATGAAATGGCTGACAGCAAGGCTGCCAAAGAAACACTTGAGAATCTGATTACCCAATATCCTCTCAGTGATGCAGCCAGGAAAGCCAGTCAACGGGTGACCCGGTTTTAACAGTAGTCAATTTGAATTCTCCAGCGGCAAACAGACATCTCAAGCAGGCAGATAAAACCGCAACTTTGCGTGTCAGCGAGATCTTCTATTCATTGCAAGGTGAAACCAGCCGTATTGGCCTGCCGACCGTTTTCATACGTTTGACAGGTTGTCCATTACGCTGCGGTTATTGTGATACAGCCTATGCGTTTACCGGTGGCGAGAACATGTCTATTACTGCTATCTTGCAACAGGCAGCCGGTTATCGTACCCGATATGTCACCGTCACAGGCGGCGAACCACTGGCGCAGAAAGCCTGTCTGACGCTGCTGACTGCACTGTGTGATGCAGCTCACTCAGTATCACTGGAAACCAGCGGTGCGATGGATTTGTCCGCTGTCGACCCGCGCGTCAGTAAAATCATGGACATCAAAACCCCCGGATCCGGTGAGGTAGAAAAAAATCGCTGGTCCAATCTGGATTACTTGACATGGCAGGATGAAATCAAATTTGTGCTATGTGATGAAGCAGATTACCAATGGGCATGCCAGATGATTCAGGAGCATCAACTGGACAGCCGCGGCCCTGTTCTGTTTTCTCCCGTACACGGTCAGCTCAGCCCGTCGACATTGGCCGACTGGATCCTGCGCGATCATCTGTCAGTGCGCATGCAGATTCAACTGCATAAGTTGTTGTGGGAAGATGGTCCCGGTCGATGAATGCAAAAGCTGTTGTGCTGCTCTCCGGCGGGCTGGATTCTGCCACTGCACTGGCAATCGCAAAAGACCGGAGATTTGAATGCCATGCACTCAGCGTTGACTACGGTCAGCGGCATGCTGCGGAGCTGTCAGCCGCCAAAAGAATTGCGCAGTCGTTGGGTGCAACGGCGCACAAAATCATCAAAATCGATCTGACTGCATTTGGCGGATCAGCACTGACAGACACGGCTCTGGAAGTACCGATCGCAGGAGAAAACACCGATATTCCCATTACCTACGTTCCTGCCCGCAACACCATCATGCTTTCGCTAGCCCTGGCATGGGCCGAGACATTAAACTGCAGGGATATTTTTATCGGCATCAACGCCGTCGATTATTCCGGCTACCCTGACTGCCGCCCGGCATTTATTCAGGCATTTGAGAAGATGGCGAATCTGGCAACCAAAGCCGCCATCGAAGGCAAAAAACTCACCATCCACGCACCAATCATCGATTTATCCAAACATGATATCATTCGGACAGGGCTTGAACTCGATATCGATTACAGCCTGACAGTTTCCTGTTATCAGGCCGACGAAGCGGGGCGTGCGTGTGGTGTTTGCGATTCCTGCCGTATTCGTCGAAAGGGCTTTGCCGAAGCAGGAATAGCGGACATGACGCGCTATCAAGTTTAACATCCCCGGTCAGTTATTCAATACTAAAAAGAACGCAAATATATTCATTGTCTGCGTTCTCTCAGTTTCAACAGCCTGTTAAAGTTTTAGTTTAAGAATTTACGGTTAATTAACCTGAAGTGCGCCACCGGTGCCCAGACCACCTTCAACATCCTGCGCCTCATAATGTTTTAATGCCCGCACCATGCCATTATAGGCATCAATAAATGCAGCCACGGTTGCTTTGCCGGAAGGCGTTCTTGAAAAACCGCTTAAAGCTGCGCCGCCTCTGCTGCCAAATGCGCCAAGTGCAGCGCTGAAATTATTCGCCGTTGCACTGCCTTCGGAGGCTGAAATTTGAATAGCCGAACGAATATCGAACAGTGTCAGTGTCACAACAGAAGCCCTCGACTCCATCGCTCCACCCAGTTGACCGATCGATGGATGCACAAAAGCACCTAATATACCGGCCACTGCCCCGCCAACCTGACCTGTTGACGCATTATCGATAATGATACTCGGTTCCATATAATAATCAGCGGCAACACGCTGGCCTGCCTGTTGTTGGGAACCGGCACGATATTCACCGGAATTGCGTTGAATATCAGTAACGCGTGAAAGACGGCTGTCAGTTCTTAAATTACCAATAGAGGTGATGACAAAACAATTGGATTGCTGCACAGCCAATCGGATAAGTGGTTCAATTGTCGTGATATTGGTAGAGCTGCCAAACTGGCCATACCAGTCTGCCGCACGTCCATCATCTACTGCAAGCGTTCCCAGCGTTTTTTCACAACGTTCCAACGTTGGATGAGCACCAACACTGGCGCCGCCTGCAGCGGCACCCGTACTTGCAGTCTGGTATGTTCCCGGTGTGACATTAGCACAACCTGAAAGTGTTAAGATACAAATTGAAAGCATCAGCCCCTTGTTTGACCTGATCACATCCCCAACCCTATCCGGCATCGACATAAATCCCCCTTTGAAAATTTCAATCATTATTTTTAAACTGCATATTTTTATTCTTGCTCTTTGATTATAGTATGATATTTATCATATGATTAAATAAAAATCCGAAAAAGTGTGACTACCAATGAAATTAAGATGCGTGCTTGAGAAGTTCATTTCCGTGATATTAGCTGTGTTTGTCACAGCCTGCGTCGCTCCACCACCGTATACCGGCTATGACCGGGTTTGTGATTCGTCAGGATGTTATGATCACCCCATGAATGTCGTTCAGTATCAAGATGCGTCCACACCGGCGATGACACCCGAGCAACACCAGGCCGCAGCATTGATTGCAATGGCCGAAGACGATCCGAGAGCCGCCTACGATCTGGGTTTGCGTTATTTCAGAGGAGACGGCATCATACGAAACAGCTATCAGGCAATACAGTGGATGCGCAGCGCCGCAGACCGGGGCAACCTGGATGCCCAGAAAGCACTCGGGCGGCTTTATCTGACCGGCCTTGAGGAAATGGGCCCGGACTTCCGTGAAGCCGAAAAATGGTTGTCACTCGCAGCCGCTGCGGGTGACAAAGAATCGGAAGAACTGCTCGCAGAAGCGTCACGCCTCAAACACACCGAACGGCAGCTTTATCTATGGAACAACCGCTGGCGTCCAGTCTTTCAACGCAACTGGCATTCCAATTATCCCTACCGTTACCAATGGCGTAATAATGGCTGGCATGGTTACTGATTGAATGGCGCTGTTATTTTCTGCAAACGCGCAAATGATTATGAGTGAATCAATAACCCTTTACAAGAAACTTATGGGAATATATCTATAGCCGGCGTACTTGATTAGCGTTCTTTTGGTTGGAAGATGAGCGGATGAATCTAATTTTCCGAGTTAAGAATTGTGATCGAAAAGATCACAGCATATTATGCCTGTGAAAAACCGTGCCTCATACGCTGAGATTAAGTTACGATGACATTGCATGATTGGAGTCGTGAAATTTTTCTCTCAATTACATTACTTTGACGAGAGAGAGCAGGTGATAGGCATCTTCTACTCTTCTCTGTTTTGTCAATTTACTTTGTTCAAGTTAATCAAAATGCAGAACATATTTCTACGGTTACTCCGCCAAAGGCATAATAACGTGAGTGTAAACCTAAGGAGTAACAGTGTGACTTCTCGATTTTAACAATTGGAATTGCCTTTAGTTCTGAATAAAATCTAGCCGGGCGGCGAGCATCTGTACTGAATATTTCTGCGGACTTTGTTTCATTTGCGGCTATCACCAGTGGGTGTCCATTTCTATCAACAGCTATTAAAAATCCAATATTTTCGATATTAGTTAATTCTATCAATTCTTTTTCAATGCCTGGCGGCAAACGCGGGACTTCACTGCTTAAGTTCGTATTGGACTCACCCGATGAATCATTAGCTGTTCTCATATCATGTTTTTTTTGATTATGATCCATAGAGACACAACCTGCTGATGTTATCGTTACTACAAGTAAAAAAATAATTGTTCTCATTTATATTTCTCCTTTTAAAAATTTAAAGTCGCACGCGCAAAAAAAGTCCGTGTCGGGATAAAACGAGGATTAATGGCTTCTGATGTATAGAAGTTTGCATTTCTGAAAAAGAAATGATCATTTAAAAGATTTCTGCCTTCCAAACTGACAAGTCCCATTCGGTTTGGAAATCGATAACCAACCGCCATGTCCAGTAAGAAAAAACTATCTATCCCGGTAGTAGTAACTGCGCCCGGTGTAATGGGTGCACGCTCAAGTTCCTGCCGCACATAAGTCCCTGTGAGCTTTGCAAAGAGACCCTGCGGATTAAAATAGTTGACGCTGACCGGGGCACTGAATGTTTCAATTCGGGTTGGCAGTAATATTCCCGTGATCCCGCGCGAAAATTTCTCGAACTGCGCTTCACTTTTTATGGCCCAGAATTTATGTGGCAGGATGTAAAAATAGCCACGATATAATTTTTCTTTTTGTTTTTCAAGGGCTATATTACTAATACTCTCAACTACTGGAACTTTGAGATCACGTGATGATACTTCTATTCCACCCAAAATATTTTTTGTCAGATAAGCATCCAAGCCGATCCCTTTTCGCTGTGCCCGAGTTCCATTAGGGTCGTCAAAAAACTGGTTAAAACCGGCTACCTGTGTTGGCTCAAGAGTCTGATTAGCAAAGAAAGCGGATTTAACCGTTTCAAAGAAGGCAAAACGCATGCGGAAACGTTCAAGAAAAGTCCACTGCAAACCAATTTTTGGGTTAAATTTGTTTTCTTTAATTATGCCATTATCTTTAAATGTATCGTAGCTTAAGCCAATAGTGGCATTAAGATTACGGATTTGATTTAAGTTTGAGTAAATGTAACCGTTATGTCGTTCTCTTATGAAGCTGTTAGGTATTGGGAAAAGCGGTACGGTTTGCTGATTATCAGCATCAGACCGATAAGTACCCGCACCCATTGTAATGTTTAAAAGTTCATCTCGATAAAGATACTGCCCCTCAAGCTGATAGGCTTTTTCTTTTGTAGTATTCGACAAAGGAACGATAGAAACGTTATTTGTAACAGGATCTAAAAGCGGTATGACAAATTTTCGATCCTCTTCACGATCAAAGAAGTTTGCCGAAAAAACAAAATCCTGCTTTGGTGATAACGAATATCGGACACCAACGCGTGCAGAATCCTGCTCTAATCTTCTACGTAGAGTCGGATCGAATATCTTTGGATCAAAATCCAGTAATAAATCACCGTTTTCCGTTTCTCGTCTGCGTATTTCGGCTTGAACATTCAATCGTGGTGTTACGGCGTACTGCATGAAGGCATTATAAACATTATGTTTCTGATCATTGTTTGGACGAAAACCATCAGTGCCATAATGAAATTGCCCAACGCTGATTGAAGCACGGTCATAGAGTGCTGATGCCACAACTTCATCGCCAATGGTACTGTTGCTACCCACAATACCCGAAGCAACCAGTTGCGCCCGATTACGCTCAACCAATGGCGCAAATTCATTAAAACCCGTGACTGCAGGGCCGGTATTGGTGATGATATTCAAGTCTGCAACAGCGAGATGCGGTTGCACAGGGTTAACGTTGATCGGTTGAAGTAGTTGCGCTTGCAATAATTCACTTACCCGTGCAATTTCGTGCCGTGGCGTATTGGCATACGTATCAGATAGAAACCGGTGCGCAGAATGATTTGCCGGATCATAACTCAGTGATTTAGCCGTTTCCATCAAAGCACGTTTTTCAAAACCGAGATTATCATAGATACGTGCAAGGCTTGAACCACGTCCGGCCTGATCCTGATCAAGCAGCAGTTTGGAACGGTATACTGCGCGATTATCGTTGAGATCGATTGATTTCTGGATGTCTTTCAGTGCTTCAATGGGCCGGTTCTGTGTTTGTTTCTGGACGGCATCGTAGAACCACGGCGTTGGATCATTGGGATCACGCTCTTTGGCCAGTTCAAATTGTGCTTCGGCGGTTGTGTAACGTTTTTCTTCAAAATACGCTTTACCCAGATAGCTGCGGATCAGTGAATTGGCCGGATCGAGGCTTGCGGCAATTTCCAGTTGGATACGCCCGGCCTCAAGTCGGCCTTCACGGATTAATGCCAGCCCCATACCAAGCCGTGGCATTGGATCAGATTGGTCGAGTAAAATGGCCTCACGAAATATGGATTTGGCATCGCGCGTATTAATCTGCAATAAATGTGCAAAACCCAGCACTGTTTGTGTTTTGGCAATCGTCGGATTCAGATTAACGGCCTCCTGCGCTGCTTCCAGCGCCTGCTCAAGCTCACCGAGCGACATTTGCAGTTCAGCGAGTCTTGCCCAGATCAAAGCATTCTGCGGATCGAGGATAACGGCTTGCCTGGCGCTGGCCAGTGCCGCATCAATGTCAAAATATGCCTGCTGCGCATAGGACAGTGCAAGCCAGGCGGGTACTGATAAATCATTATGCTCAAAGGCTTGCAAAGCCAGTTCAAGTGCTTTTTCCTTGTCATTCTGAACGACGGCAATAATCGATTGCAGTGCAATGGCGTCACTGTCATTCGGATCAGTGGCTAATATGCCCTCAATGATGCCAAGCGCTTCGTTTGCCTGGCCAACAGACAATAAGTGCTCCGCTTCTTGAAGTTGATTGCTGATGTCGATCTCAGCAAGGCTCCGGTCTCGATGGTAACCGATAATTGCCGGGTAATAGAGTGCCCATTGCACGGCATCCAGTGGTTTTACGATTGTTTCTTTTAACGGCGGCTGGTTTGTATAAGCAACTGCAGCTTCGCTATCTGTGAGCATCACATTACCCTGTTCATTGCTTGCAGCCACTCGCCCTTCATAGATCACAATCCGCGCATAATCCATTTCAACACCCACAAAGAATTCAGTACCTTCCACGCCCGCATTCAGGAAAGGCGTTCTGACTTTGAAGGGTTTTGGTGTCCGGGTGATGATATGGATTGCGCCTTCGAGCAAGTCGATGAGTGAAGTGACTTGATTTTCTTCAGTTTCTGGAATGGTAATTGTGGTTCTTTGATCCAGCCGCATCAGGCTGTCATTATTGAGCCGCAATGCCGCGCGGCTGTGTCTGCGCACTCTCAATGAATCACCGGCGCAAAGTGGCATATCCAGTACCGCGGGTTCCCAGGCGGCGGTATGAGCGCGGCGCAATTCGACAATACCCTGCACTGATACGACTTGTGCAGCTTTTAAAGAACAGGCATCTGCCGCTATTGCATTGTGTGCAAACATGAAATGCAGAAAAGTAACAATAACAAAAGCCAAAAAGTAATTCCAGAATCTGCTTTTATTCATTATTGCCGTCCTCGGAATAACCATGACATCTTATGACTTAAGTCTCCATTTCGAAAATCCTCGATAGAAAAGAGGTTAACATAAATAATTTTATTCAGAACTTAAAAATCACTTGGATCCGCATCATTGTTGTGCATTTTTTAATTCTGAAATCGACAACAAAACAAGAAAAGTATCAATCAGAATGAATTTCCGGGATTTATATCGGGGCAGTTTGAAGCGTAGCGAGAATGTTGCAATTAAGAATCTGTTGTGAATAAGGTACTTGTCACCATCGAAACGATCTGGCATACCGTTGAAAAAATTTCTACATTGTCGCTGCGGCGTTAGTAACAGGTTCAAAATACTCATTTATTATGTATAAACTCCGCTTTTTTGCCTGTCTTTCTTGGCATCATCTGTCTCGAAAACGTTTTGCAACGGCCTGGTAAAGCCTTGGTCTATTATTTTTCGTTGAGTTTTATGATGGAGCTCCACTGATCAGGCGAAGACTGTGAACAGATGCTCAGATAGAATTTCGTGGGTCCATCATTCGGGAAGATTCTGAGAATCTCCGTCCATTTCTGGATCGCAATAGCCTGCTGCTGCAGGTAGGCTGTTAATGCATCGGTAAACATGGCGCACAACTGTATTTGCTGGTTAGTGGCGCGCTGCTGGTAGGTTATCAGTTCGCATAAGTTAACCGGCAATGACTTGCCGGCAAACAGGAAGCTGCCCAAAGGGCGTGTCAGAAACCGATCTATGCCTTCAATGACTTCGCTGGTAACCAGTAAATTGGTTCCCAGCAGTTTGTTTGTCCCTTCGATGCGGCTGGTGGTGTTGATGAGATCGCCGACCACGCGGTAAATATAATTGTCCATGGAACCTGAACCATATTTGGTGATGAGCAATTCACCGAAATGAATACCAATACGTGTGGGCAAAGCCGGATGGTTGCGGTCATGGTTAAATTGATTGATATTGTCTACAATGGCAAGCCCCGCTTTGCAGGCTTCTTCCCGCAGGATTTTGCGCGCTGATGTCACTTCCCAGATAGCCAGCATGGCATCGCCAATTTTCTCTGAAACAACACCATTGTTTTGTTTTACAGACCGCGACAAAATATCGAAATAATCATCCATGAGCAGTTTTAACTGCCGGACATCCATGGCTTCTGCAAGAGTCGTATACCCTTTTACATCGGTAAACAAACATGCGCCAAAAACGAGCTGGTCTTTGTGTAAATTGGCATCTACATGCCGGGTTAAATCACCGACTACGCGTTCAGGCGTAAATTGACCGAACAATTCCAGCAGTTGATCACGCTCATGCCGGGCGGCAAGATATTTGAGTATGATTGCACCAAATATGGCACCGGGAATCATAATAAAAAGCGGAATAACCAGCGGCAGCCAGATACTGGCTTGCTTAAACAACAGCCAGGCGAAAACGACATAGGCAGCGGCCAGGATAAAACTGACCACTATCAGATTCCTGTTGGATAGCAGTGGAAAGATGATGCCCGCCGTTAATCCCATGATTAATAACAATCCCAGGCTGCCCGCATATGAGAAAGGCCTCACGGACTTGTTTTCGAGTAAATTGGCAAATGCAGTGGCTGCAATTTCAACCCCACTGATTTTTACCCCTTCTGGATCGGTAAAAACTGAGTGGTAAGCGTCTCTGATTTGTTCGTTTTCAGATTGTGTAGTCGAAGAAAGCCCGACAAAAACAACCTTGTCTTTAACGCTATCGAGCGCGGCATTCAACGATTTCTCATCGCCTTCAGGCGGTTGCAGGAATTGATAATAAGGGATCGTCTTGATACTGCGCGGCGGTCCGTAAAAATTGAGATAATACGCTTCCTGGCCTGAATACAGATTGATCAATACCTGAATCATTTGTTTTGTATCCTTGTCGAGCGATGTGCTATCGCGCAATTCAAGCAATAATTGCCGTTTGATTTCCGGTTGATTGACAAACAGATGTCGCATGGTAAAAACCAGTGATTCTAGGTCTTTTATGCGGTCTTGATCAGGAAGCTGTTGTGCAACATCAAGATTGTGTACTTTTTGCAACAACCTCCTAAAGTCATCATAAATCTTTAGTGTAAATGCCTGTAAAACGATAGCGGGTATAGTCGGCGCATCGCCAATACCCGGCTTAAAAGCCCAGTAGGCATTGATACGGGGTTTGTCAGGCAAGGGGAAAGGTGCATGAGACAAGACTGCGTCTGAAATTTCCGGCAAAAGCGGTATACTTTCTTCTTTGATCAGCTTCAGTTGAAAAGACTCGTTCTCATCATTCGTAAAATCAAGTTGTTCTGTATATAATCTTTCGACAATAATTACATTGCCGGCACTTCTAATCGCTTTTGCTAATTGTTGATCATGCTCAGGCACTGTTCCGATGGTATGAAAGATAAGGTCCAGTACAATGACTTGTGCGCCAGCCTGGGCCAAGCGATCAATCAGATTGGCATGTATATTACGCGGCCATGGCCAGAAATTGGGCGTAACGGGCAAGCCCAATTGACTGGCTGATGGTCTGTCTATGGCGACGACTATGACTTCATTGGGAGGGGGCATTGTGCCGCGCAACTGAAACAGCCAGTATAGGCCATATTTTTCCTCAAGAGACCAGCCTTGAGGCGTAAGATATATGAACATGCCAAGCAATCCGATAATAATGCCTAAAAGAATCTGCCTGACATACTTTGTCATTAGTTGTTTTAAAATATAAATGTTTCTCGGTGTTGCGTTGATAAAATGCAACACGCCTTAATTTTCACTTGCAAAAAGATAAGGCATGATTTTAGTATACTTACAGGCTGTTGAAAAACTATCTTCGTTGCCGCTACGGCAATAAAACAGGTTCACAATATTGATTTATTTCGTTTAAGCATCGCTAATTCACTTTGTATCGGCAGCCTTGAATACGTTTTTCCAACGGGCTAGCTAAGGTAAAGCTATTCAATCAGAAATTTTAAGGATAAAAATGCATGATTATTGTTATTTCTCCAGCAAAAAAACTAGACGTTGATACACCCGCTTGCACCAATAATTATTCCATGCCCGCTTTTCTTGATGATGCGGCAGTCTTGATTGATCAGCTTCGAACGTTAGAACCGGATCAAATTGGTAAACTGATGGCCATCAGTCCCAAACTCGCTGTACTGAATTCAAATCGCTATTATGAATGGACGCGGCCTTTCAATCCGGAGAATGCCAAGCCGGCCATATGCGCATTTAAGGGCGATGTTTACGCGGGGTTGAATGTGGGAACGTTGAGTACCGAAGATGTCGATTTTGCCCAGGATCATTTACGGATACTATCCGGCTTATATGGCGTTCTTCGTCCACTTGATCTGATGCAGCCATACCGTTTGGAAATGGGTACGCAGCTACAAAATGCCCGCGGAAATAATTTATATGAGTTCTGGGGGGAGAAAATTACTGAAGCCCTTAATCAGGATTTAAAAAAACAAAATACGGATACGCTGATCAATCTTGCTTCCAATGAATACTTTAAATCCGTCAAAACGGATAAGCTGCATGCCAACGTTATTACACCGGCTTTTAAAGATCAGAAAAACGGCGTTTACAAAATTATCAGCTTTTATGCAAAAAAAGCCCGTGGCTTGATGAGTCGCTATATCATCCAGAACAAACTAAGATCGCCAGGAGAAATCAAGAACTTTGACGTTGCAGGTTACAAATTTGATGAAGCTGAAAGCAAAGAATATGAATGGGTTTTTAAGCGTGATGAATCAGCTGCACAGAATAATTCGCGCTAACACGTCTGCGCAGATCACTTTTACAAATTAATCTCTTAGGGGGAGCGGTTAATGAGTGTACAAAAAAATATAGAGTTGGCAAAAAACTATGTTGAATTATCCAACAAGCATGATCTCAGACGCATTGAAACAATGTTTCTGGGTAGCGCCACTTACCATTCGGCCTATTTTGGAGAGTATAAAGGCAGGATTGCCATCCATGAAATGATGTTGAGTTTTTTTGCGCGTTATCCGAATGTGCACTGGGAAGTATCGAATTACCGTCCGATTGATAATGAAGGTGTCGAGTTCGATTTTTTGATGACGGCAACGGATGCGGCGGCAGATGAGCCTGTCAGAAGGTACGGACGTGAATGTATTTACTTTGAGCCGGACGGATACATCCGCCGTATTACTGTACACAAAGCAGATGAATAGCCGATTGATCTGAAATTTATAAAAACTAAGGGTCTTGCTCCGTGGCCTGCACGAGGCGGTTTTTTTGTACTATGCGTCTTTCGGCCTCAATAAATATCCGCTTGACAAGCACGTTCTTTGATTTGATCTCCTGATCAATCGCAGCAATGGTATGCTCAACTTCAGTTGCTGACATATTGTCTGTAAAGTCGATACTGGTGTTAACCAGAATAAAACCCGGCCCTATAAACAGAGTGAGCGCTTCATTAACATGATCAACTCCGTTGTAGCTTGCGGCAATGGCGTGAATCGTCTGGTTGACTTCGCTGTTGGCACTCCCATCGATGGATGAGCAAACCTTTTGTTTCGATGGCCAGCCAGATAGCAATACCCGCCAGAATCAAACCAAAGCATACCGGTTATTTGGGTCAGCAGTACGCCCAAGAAAGCTACTAACAGGCCAAGCAGTGCGGCTGAATCTTCAAATAAGACAACAAAAATAGACGGATCCTTGGCGCGTTGCACGGCCTTGACATAACTCCATTTTCCTCTACCTTTCTGAAATTTATTGAAAGCCATATACCATGCCACACCTTCAACAAGTAATGCCAACCCCAGCACGATATAGTTGACGAATGGATTTTTGATCGACTCAGGTGAAATAATATGCCGAATGCCCTCGTAAATGGATACACCCGCACCTAAGGCAAAAATCAGAATAGCAACAATAAAACTCCAGAAATAGATATTCTTTACCGTAGCCAAACGGGTTGTCACTGTCTGCCGGCCTGTTCGCACGTTTGATGCCGTAAAGCAATAGTCCTTAATTACCGGTATTAACTAATGAATGTATCGCCACGGACAACATAGCGGAACTGCCGGTAATGACCGAAGCGATAAATTTGGTAACAGCGATCAAGGTATTGCCGATCAGTCCTGCACAAAAAACTTTTGTTGAGCCAGTGCCGACTTGATCGCGCGTGCTCTCAGGCTATGACTTTGTTTGATCGGGTGCTTGCAGGGCTTCGGCAGCTTCCGGCTTTACAGCGGTATCTGTGGTATCCGCCTTTTCAGTTTCTTCAGCTGTGTCTACTTCATCCGGCCCACCCTGGTCAATGGCGTCTTTTTCCGGTTTCTCGGCCAAAGAAGTCAGGTTTAAATGCAATGCAGTCTTGGCCAACAAGTGCGCACTCACCGGAGCAGTAATGAGAAGAAAAATCGTGATCAAAAATTCATGCAGACTGATGCTCGGGCCTTGTGCACTGAAATAAATTGCCGAGGCAATCAACAAACTGCCGACACCGAGCGTCGTTGCTTTAGTGGGTCCATGCAGACGCGTATACATATCTTTGAGTCTGACAAGTCCCAATGAACCGATGAATGTGAAAATCGCGCCGGTTAGAATCAGAAAAGATAAAAAGAATTCCAGCATAACTTACTCAATAATATCGCCACGCAACAAATACTTGCACAAGGCGACTGTGCCAATAAATCCCATCAGTGCAATTAGTAATGCTGCTTCGAAAAAAAGCGCGCTGCCCAGATGGATGCCGAACAGCACAAGTATTGCAATGGTATTGATATAAAGCGTGTCGAGCGCCAGTATCCGATCAGGGGCATCCGGACCGCGCAGCAAACGCCAGAAACTCATCGCAACAGCGGCAGTCACCAGCGCGAGTGCTATCTGTATTGAAATCGCTAACATGATTCAAAAATCTCCTTCAGAGGTTTTTCGTAACGCTGCTTGATGTTTGCGACAAGCGTTTCGGGATCTGTTTCATTCAGTGCATGCACCAGCAGGTAACTATGATCGTCCGAAAGTTGCGCTGACAAAGTACCCGGCGTTAAGGTGATGCTGTTGGCCAATAAGCTTATTGCCAGATCAGAGGTCAAATCGAGCGGCAGCTTGACAAAGCTGGGTTTCAGTTTATCCGGATTTCCTAGTATCAGTCGCGCCACCGTGAAATTTGCCATGATGATGTCATAAAATAATATTATTGTGTAACGGACCAAGGCAAACGGTTTCTGGATTGATACCGCTTCCGGCCAGAAACGTATTGTCAGTACCGGTATCGCCCAACTCAGTGCCAGACCCAGCAGAATTTGTCCAGGTTCGATGCTGTTATTCAGAAGCAACCAAATAACTGCGAGCACAGGTGTTAAAACAGGGTGCGGTAACAAACGTGTCATTACTGATTGACCTCCATGTTCAATACCGATTGTATGTAAGCTTCAGGTTGCAGCAATTGATCTGCGATAGCCGTCGTATAATCCGTAATGACACCTGCGTAAATAACCAGACCAATAGACAACGCGAGCAAGCAGATAACCGATGTTAATTCACCGGTCACCGACAATACGCCGCGAGGCACATCGGTGCTGAGATCGACATCACAGATATGCGGTGATTGTGCGCGATAAAACAGCATACTTCCGCCGCGCGCCAAAGCGATCAGGGTGAACAGGCTTGTGATTAATACAATTCCCATAATCCACCACAATGCCGAATGCGCCAGGGCCGCGTTCAAAATTAAAAATTTGCCGATAAACCCGGATAATGGCGGCATGCCGGCTATCAAGATGGCAAGCACAAAAAACAATGCACCCAATAACCGGTGTTGTTGAATGATGGGGCCGGGCTCAAACTGGTCATCCATAACGTTGCGCCGATTGGCGATACAATCCACGAGCAAAAACAATGCAGCCGTAGTAAAAGTTGAATGCGGCAGGTAATACAACCCTGCGGCAATACCGGATTCAGTATTCATGCCGAAAGCTGTTAACAATGTGCCGACAGATGTGATGACGAGATAGGCGACCTGCTGACGCATTCTTGTACTGGCCAGCGTTCCGAACACGCCCACAATCAGTGTCATTAACGCCAGGGGCAAAAGCCATGCTTCAATCAAATTCGCTACGGGGCCTGCCTGAGCGCCAAATATCAAGGTATAAACACGTAAAATACAATATGCACCGACTTTAGTCATAATCGCAAACAAGGCTGCAACGGTTGCCGTGGTATGTGCATAGGCTGCAGGCAGCCACAAGTAAAGCGGCAGCAGCGCCGCTTTCAGAGCGAAAACCGCAAATAACAGCAGTCCCGCCGTATAAATCAAAGCAACGTCTTCTGCCGCTACACTGACGACTTTCACAGCCAGATCTGCCATATTCAGCGTTCCCAGCAGGCCGTACAATATGCCTACCGCGAACAGAAATAATGTTGAACCAACCAGGTTGATGACGACAAAATGAAGACCGGCTTTTGTTTTTAATCGACCCCCACCGTGCAATAACAGGCTGTAGGATGCCAGCAACAGGATTTCAAAAAACACAAATAGGTTAAACAGATCGCCTGTTAGAAAAGCGCCATTCAAACCGAATAACTGTAATTGAAATAGCGTGTGAAAATGCACGCCATTTTTATCTGTGCCGCGTATAGCGTAAAGTAATGCACATGATGCGACAAGTGCCGTAACAATAAGCATCCATGCGGCCAGCCTGTCAGCCACCAATACAATACCGAAAGGTGGCGACCAATTGCCTAATGCATACGCCAGAATATCGCCGCTGTTAACGGCACCTAACAGGAAACCAGCGGTGACGACCTGCAGCATTACCAAAGAGAGACTGATCGCGCGTTTTAAAGGCAATTTCCGCTTGGGCAGCAGCAGTAACAAAATGCCCGCCAGCAACGGTAGCATTACGGGAAAAATAACAATGTGATTCATCATGGTTTATGCTTCCCGTCCACCTGATCGTTGCCCATTTCCAGAAACGCTTTTAAGGATAAAACGATTACAAAAGCTGTCATGCCGAAACTGATGACAATGGCAGTCAATACCAGCGCCTGAGGTAACGGATCGGCGTAATGCATTACGTTTTCACTGATGATTGGAGGACTGCCAATAGTCAGTCGGCCCATGATGAGCAAAAACAAATTGACGGCATAAGATAGAAAAGTCAAACCAAGCACCACGGGGAACGTGCGGCCGCGAAGCGACAGATAAACGCCACAGGCCGTGAGTACACCCACAATGATAGCAATCAATAATTCCATTAACGTATTCGCTTTCTGGCTTTCATCTGATGGCTTTGATGATGCACCAGACCCAGATAAATTAAAATTAATAATGTAGCGCCAACAACAACCAGATAAACACCCAGATCAAAAGCCATGGCAGAAGCCAGTTCAAATTCGCCAATCACCGGCCAGTGTATATGACTGAACGTTGAAGTCAGGAAAGGATAGCCGAAAATCCAGCTGGCCAATCCGGTGGCGGTGGCAATCAGCAGCCCAAACCCGATCACCAGTTGCATATTGATAGGCAAACGCGCTTGTGTCCAGATCACACCATTGGCCAGATACTGCATAACCAGAGCAACAGCGGTAATCAAACCGGCAATAAAACCGCCGCCGGGTAAATTATGTCCTCGAAGCAAAATAAACACGGAAACCAGTAGCGCAAGTGGTAACAGCAGGCGTGCAAAAGAAGCCATAATAACCGGGTGCAAATCCTTATCCCAGGCGCGCCCTTCACTATCATGGCTGGCACCGGCAATTTTAAGATGCTCAAGCATGGCGTAAATGCCCAGTCCTGCAAGTGCCAGAACGGTTATTTCGCCCAGCGTATCATATCCTCGAAAGTCAACGAGTATGACGTTCACGACATTGGTGCCACCGCCACCTGGCAAACTGTTTTCAAGAAAATAATCTGCAATACTTCTATAAGGCCGGGTTAATACCGCCCAAGCAAGCAATGCAACACCGCAGCCGGCTGCCATTGCAATAATTGCATCACGGCTGCGCAACCATTTACCCGATTCATCCGGGGACTGCTGCGGTAAAAAATATAATGCCAGCAACATGAGAACTATGGTGACGACTTCTACGGAAAGTTGCGTCAAAGCCAGGTCTGGTGCAGAAAATTTAACAAAAACCAGTGATACGCCCAAACCGACTGTTCCCAGTAAAACGAGTGAGATCAGTCGCTGCCGGTGCAAGACAACAGTTGAAACCGCAGCCATAACGAGAACCAGAGCGATTAACAGGCTGACACCGTCAACCGGGAGTATGCTGCGTTCTCCTGTCAGGTTGTAATTGTAATCCGTTGCTGTCATGCCTGTTATGCCCAGAACCATCATGAAAAGTATAAAAACAAACAACATTCGCTGCAGTGATTGCTTATCCAGAAAATGTGTGACGGTATTGGCCAGATGAAATAGTTTTTCGATAAGAAAATCAAATAATGCCTTGAAGTCCAGCAGTTTTTCCATGTGCTCCTGAAACACGAACAGTGGCTTTCGTATCAGATAAAGTATCACGCCGCCAACCAGCGCGGTAATACTCATAAACAAGGCAGTGTTAAAACCATGCCAGATGGCCAGGTCATGTTCGGGAACCGGGCCTTGTAATACGCTGGAAGCAGCAACAGCCAGTATGGGTTCAACGGTAAGCGCCGGAAAGATACCGACCAGCAAGCACAAGGCGACCAGTATTTCCACTGGTACTTTCATAAAACGAGGGGGCTCATGAGGCTGCTTGGGCAAATCAGTGGGCTCTCCGTCAAAAAATACGTTATGAATGAATCGTAATGAATACGCCACAGCAAAAATACCTGCCAGTGTAGCTGCTGCCGGTAACAGCCAGCCCCACGGTTGATTGATGACAAAAAGTGTTTCGGCAAAAAACATTTCCTTTGAGAGGAAACCATTAAATAAAGGTACACCGGCCATTGATGCGGCTGCGACCATCGCAAGCAGCGCAGTATGCGGCATGTACCTCCATAAACCTCTGAGTATGCGCATGTCGCGCGTGCCGGTTTCATGATGAATAATGCCGGCCGCCATGAATAACGAGGCTTTGAAAATCGCATGATTGATGATATGAAAAACACCCGCCAAAGCAGCCATGGGCGTGCCAATGCCGAATAATAATGTAATCAAACCCAAATGACTGATGGTCGAATAGGCAAGCAGTCCTTTTAAGTCATGCTTGAACATGGCGATATAGGCAGCTACAACCAGTGTTACAAGTCCTGTGATACAGACCAGCCAAAACCATGCAGATGTACCCGATAACGCTGGAAAAAGGCGTGCCAGCAGGAAAACACCCGCTTTAACCATAGTGGCGGAATGCAGATACGCTGAAACAGGTGTAGGAGCAGCCATGGCATTGGGCAGCCAGAAATGAAAAGGAAATTGCGCGGA
Source organism: Nitrosomonas aestuarii (assembly GCF_003046585.1). Lineage (GTDB taxonomy): Bacteria > Pseudomonadota > Gammaproteobacteria > Burkholderiales > Nitrosomonadaceae > Nitrosomonas > Nitrosomonas aestuarii. Next base: position 101,918 of record NZ_QAAE01000002.1, read on the forward strand.
CTTGGTAAATGCGCCGAGCAAAACCAGAATCAACATCGGCAGATATAAGTCGTGGGAACGGATCAAATCACCGGAGGCCAAAATATCCGTTAAATTGTAGCTGCCGACAATTTGGCCCAATAATAAAAAGCCACCCAGTAATGCCAGGCCGCCGCCGCCGGTAACGGCTAAAGCCATACGTGCGCCACTGCGCGATTCATGACGCGTTTGCCAGTAACTGATCAGCAAGAATGATGACAGACTGGTTAATTCCCAGAAAATCAGCAGTTGGATAACATTTTCAGATGTGGCGATACCCAGCATGGAGCCCATAAACATGAGCAAATAGGCATAAAAGCGCCCCATATCATCGCGGTCGGACAGGTAATATCTTGCATAAAGAATAATCAGCAGACCGATACACAATATCAGAAGGGAAAATAAAAGCCCCAACCCATCCAGGCGAAAGGCAAAATCCATGCCCAGCATGGGTATCCAAGAAATGCTGTGCACCACCACCTGTCCTGTAAAAGCATCGGTTGCGTGAGGGAACAGCAAGAGCAGCGCGATTAAAGTGACCAGACCGGATCCCCAGGCGGCATGCAAACGCCCCAGACGCGAAATGGCTGCAACAAAACCGGCGCCTAGAAACGGCGTTAACGCAATAAGCGATAGATTCATACCATGAAAAAAAATTGAAAAGCAAAAAAGCTATATTGTAGGCGATGTCCGAGTTTTAAAAAATGGAATCGTAAATTTTTTTGCGGCATAGATAAAGTGTCAATTTTGACAGGCTGTCGAAAAGCTTCATGAAGTGGTCGCTGCCAGGCAAAAACAGTCGACAAAATCGCCGAGCGCAGATTCTGAGCGGCTGAAAACCAGTCCGGAAGAGCGAGAGGTACTGAATGTTTCAACTTAATAGCATAGCTAAGCTAAAATAAATGCATCTTTTGGGTCTTCTTGTAGGGCACCCAACATATAGGTCGTTTTTAACGACGCATCAGTCAGAGTTAGTAGCGTTCGCTTCTTTGACTGGTATACGCGCAAGAAAAAAAGCCAGTATACAGGCGATTGTTGCGAGCATTATTTTTTGCCACATTTCAGGAACAATCAGAATTGAAATGCTGAATGATAAAGCAGTCATTATATAAGCCAGACGTTTAGCCTTACGGGGTATGCTGCGATGCAAACGCCATTCAAGAATAATCGGCCCGGTATAGCGATTAGTCATCAGTTTGCAATGAAAGCGTTCGGAACCTCTTGCAAAGCATGCCGCCGCCAATAAAACAAATGGTGTTGTCGGCAAAATCGGCAGTATGACGCCCAGCGCGCCCAGCATGAGGGCTAAGCAACCCGCTCCCAGATAGAGACTGCGAATCAGCGGAGAAGGATGCAATCGCAACAAACCTGCTGCCTGAGGGCCGAGCATATCCTGGTTGCTTGCGATTATTTCGTTATTATCAGCCGACTGCATTGTCTGGACACGTAGAATCGTCTAAAAAGGTTCGTTTCTAAGAATAAATTCATGTTAGGGTTATGATACATGAATGAGAGTCCAAGATTCGAATAAAGTTTTGTTTATTTCCGGAGGAAAATGATGTCTATAAGAAAAAATATTTTAAGTTCAATTGGCTTTATTGCTGTCATGCTATTGTTTTTTGTATCTCAGCCAACTTTTGCTTACCAAGAACAGGCTGCGGAATCGGAGCCACAGTTTGAAAAAATTGATCGAAAAGTGGGTGAAGGTGAGGAAGCCGGTATTGGCAAGACCGTTAATGTGCATTACACAGGTTGGCTTTATGATGAAAGCGCGCCGGATAATAAAGGCAGAAAATTTGATAGCTCGCATGATCGGAAAGCGCATTTTTCCTTCATGCTCGGCGCGGGAAAGGTTATTAAAGGCTGGGATCAAGGCGTGAGAGGAATGAAAGTTGGCGGAGAACGCACGCTCATCATTCCATCATCTATGGCGTATGGTTCCCGTGGTGCTGGAAGGGTTATTCCACCGAATGCCACGCTGATTTTCGATGTCGAGTTACTCGGATTACAGGATGGGTCGCATTATTGATATTTTGCTGTCCTCAGCATATTTATTATCTAGGATTTGAGTAAATCCAGGTGCATTTTCACTGTTTTAGCATAAAATCAAAATGTATGATTAAAATAGTATTATTGACACATTGAAAATTGTGTAACCAGTAAATCGGAAAGGATATTGCCATGACTCAGATTGGATCTAAGACGCAGAGTAAGAGCGTCCGCTTTATCACGCGCAAGCGTGTGGGTATCAGTCTGGCCGTGATCGTGGCATTGATTGCCTTGTTTGGTTTGCTGGGTTATTTCTGGCTGCCTGGTTATGCAAAATCTCAGCTGGAGTTACATCTGTCAGAGCTTCTAGAGCGCCCTGTCAGCGTGCATGCTATCGAATTCAAACCATACACACTGGAACTGTCCGTTCATGGTTTTCAGATCGGGGAGAGAAAAGACAGCGCAGATACAAACGAAACATTTGTTTCGTTTGATGAACTGTATATCGACATCAGTTCAGAATCGATCACCCAGTTCGCACCCGTTATCAGTACGATTACGCTAAACACGCTGCGCGTTCGCTTGTCGCGCGAGGGAGAGGGTCAATTTAATTTTTCTGACTTGATTGAGAAATTCTCACGGCCAACCGAAGACGATGAAGATCAGCCAGCGCTTTTCTCAGTAAGTAATATTATTCTAAAAAATGGTCATATTGAATGGGTGGATCATTTCAAGAAGAATCATCAGAATATCTCCGAAATTAACTTTGCTATTCCCTTTGTCGCTAATTTAGACAAAATGAAAGCCAACTGGATCGAGCCGCATTTCAACGCCAAGATAAATGGCGCACCTATTTCACTGGAAGGAAAGCTGCGGCCTTTTACCGATAAACGTGAGGCCACATTGTCGCTCAACCTCGACAACATCAATTTGATGAGTCTTGATGAATATGTCCCGTTTCCAACTGGTATCCGTTTAATATCAGGTTATTTTAAAAGTAATCTGACATTGGCATTTACCCAGTTCAATGAGGAAACGCCTGCTATAACGTTATCAGGGGAGACCGAATTGAAGCAGGTTACTGTCAAAAATGAATCTGTGCAGACGCCCTACCAGTTTGATTTGGGGAATTTGCATCTGCGTTTAAATCAGTATGATTTGACCGGACAGAAACCCTCCCGGCTGGGATTGTATTTGGGTGATATTGCGCTGTCACCGCTATCATCCCCGCTGACAGATAAAAAAGAAGCCGCACTTTCGCTGCAGAAAGTGACAGTCAATGATCTGTTACTTGATATGTCCGCACGCAACGTCGCCCTGAATACCATTACCTTGGATGGATTAACGGGTGTTGTAAACCGTGAGATAGACGGCACTATTAATCTGGCAAAATTTTTTACGGCTTCAGATGCTGATGAATTTTTCACGCCAACAAATGATGCGCCCGATGTACACACTGCATTGATTCCCAAACCTAACAGAAAGCCGTCTCACCAAGAATTTGAAGCGCGGTTGAATCTTGCTGCCAACCAGGAAACTTCACCGGAAACGCCTGAGACTGGAGCTTCTGCTATTCCAGTTCCTGGCAGAAAGCCACTTTATAAAGAAGGGATTGCTGTACAAATCGAAAACGAGCAGGATGAAAGCCAAAATGCCTCATGGCTTGTTCAGATCAAACAACTTAAGCTCAATGCAGCGGCAATTCAGTATGCAGATTTATCACTGTCAGATGTTGCACCGATGGTGATTGATCCGCTTGACTTATCTGTGGAGAATATAGACATTAGCGGTACCAAACCGCTTGATCTAAAACTGAACGCACGGGTCAATCAGCATGGCAGTATTGAGGCTGATGGTCTGCTGGCTTGGTCGCCGTTCGCCGTAAATTTAAATCTGAATCTGAATGCCGTCGATCTGGTTTCCTTACAGGGTTGGGCCGGTGATACTTTAAACGTGTTACTGACCAGCGGTGATTTGTCCTTTCAGGGTGCTGTTAAGGCCGATGGTGAACCGCTCCTGGTGGCTGTCAGTGGCGATGGTCAGCTCGGAAATTTCAATATTTTTGATCCAGAGACAGCGAGGGACTTATTACGCTGGAAGAATCTGGATATAAACGGCCTGGATTTTGCCAATGAGCCCTTAAAAGTAAATATAGATACGGTAAAACTGGGTAATTTTTTTGCACGTGTAATGTTGTTGCCAAATGGCGAACTGAATCTCAAGCAGATCCTGCGGCAGGATGAAACGGCGGCACTTGAGGATAATCAGGCACAGACTGATGTGGCGGCAACTGGAAAAACGCAGGAAAAAGAAACCATGCCGCTACATATCGGAAAAGTTATGTTGCAACAGGGCAATGTTGATTTTCAAGATCGGTTCGTACAACCTAATTATCATGCAAACTTGACCGGACTTGCCGGTCAAATCGGCCCAATTCATTCCACCCAGACAGGCACGATTGATATCAAAGGCGCTATTGATCGAACTGCACCGTTGGAAATTCGCGGTAAAATTGAGCCGTTCGGATCGGAACTGTTGCTGGATATCATAGCAAAGGCAAAAGAAATCGATTTACCGCAATTTAGTCCCTATTCAGGAAAATATGTCGGCTACGCCATTGAAAAAGGTAAATTGTCTGTAGATATCCATTATCATATCGAGCAGGGCGTGTTAACTGCTGAAAATAATGTCTTTCTGGACCAATTCACACTCGGCGATCGTGTTGAAAGTGAGGAGGCAGTGTCAGTCCCACTCAAACTCGCCATCGCCTTGCTCAAAAACCGGCGCGGAGAGATCGATATCCATTTACCGATCAAAGGCTCGATTGATGATCCGCAATTCAGCATGGGTGATATCATCCTGGATGCCTTTATTAACCTCATCACTCGAGCAGTGACTGCACCTTTTGCACTGCTCGGGTCAATGTTCGGAGAAGGTGAGGAGTTGTCGGAAATAATTTTTTCGCCAGGATTAGCTTCCATCGAAACGGAAGCTGAGAGCCGATTGCAGGCATTATCTGAGATACTCAAAGACCGTCCTGCATTACGCCTTGAAATAGCCGGTCATGTTGATCCGGTTAACGACCATGAAGGATTGAAACATGCGATCCTGCAACGTAAAGTCAAGGCGCAAAAACTGACGGCAGAAACCCAAAAAGGGCATACTGCCGGGTCACTGGAAAATGTTAAACTAACACCGGACGAATACAGCAATTTTCTCGAAATTGTTTATAAAGAAACAGATTTTGAAAAGCCAACCAACTTTTTTGGCTTTACTAAAAGTCTGCCTGATGAAGATATGGAGCGACTTCTCCTTGAACATATTGAAGTCAGCGAGGATGATATGCAGGAACTGGCTCACGACCGTGCTGTTGCTGCGCAAAGCTGGTTGCTGAACAAAGGGGAAATTTCCGGTGATCGCTTGTTTGTTTTAGGTATGCAGAAAACAAAAGAAAGTGAAGGAAATGCAGGTAATCGTGTAGAATTTATTTTAAAATAATCAACAAGATGAGTCTCTGAACAGGAAAACAGCTGAGTACTGCTTTCCCATTTGTTTTTAATCAGATGTGCCGTTTTGTTACGGTGCCCCTAAAGCGGAACGCAATAGATTGGCCGTTACCTGTCCACTGGTATTTTGTACGTAATTCGTCACAATTGGAATAAACTGGCCAACCATTTCCGGCGATAGGTTTAACTGTTGAAACGAAGCCGCAAGTGACGCAGCACTGTTGAGCGTATTGCCAGCACTACCCAATATAGTGGATACACCGCTGCCCATGCTTCCCAAAGGGTTTGGAACTGCAGGAGCTGCGCTCAGCATTTCGTTAATACCGGGAACCGATTGCGACAATGTCGAAAAAGCTTGTGGATTCATACCTGTCTGCGCTGCCTGGAATATGGCACCTGCACCACCTAAAGCCTGTTGTGGCGATATTCCCAGTTGCCGGGTTAAGATACCCACCAAATCAATTTGCCCAGTCGCCGCACTGTTAGCCATATTTGTCATGCCAGACGCTGCAGCCGCTCCTGATGCGATAGCCTGTCGTCCAGCCTGTGCGGATTGTTCAATCGAAGATAAACCGCTATCGACCGTACTGAGCGCATTGTTGCCACCACCGCCTGATGCACAACCCATCATCATCAAGGCTAAGCTTGCAATACCTGCAACGGTCAATTTTACGTAAATTAGATTTTTCTTCATAACATTCTCCCTGAAGTATGTGAATTGTCTTAATTGACAGGATAAGGCCAAATGCTTTAGTCCGGAAGCGATTTTGACTATGACATAAATAGTCCGGTCATTCAACTCACGGAACTTTTTCGTCAGTTAACTGAAAAAACATGTATGTTTATTTGCGATGACTAAGTTTTGTTTTTACATAGATCTTAAGCATCAACAGGCTGCTAAGGACGCTGTTGTATTTCTTTGTCGATTTCACGACTGGTCAACTTGGCGAGGTCGGCTAATTCCTCAACCAATAATTGTAAAAGATCGTCCAATGCAACGATGCCGATTAACCCGCCACGGTCGTCAATTATAGGTGACCGTCTGACCGCGTTGCGGCGCATATATTGAATTGTTTCAAAAACACCTGTGCTTTCTTTAACAGTTACGAGCTTAGGTACCATAATATCGCCAACCGTAATAACAGAAGGATCTAATTCGGTCGCCATAATTTCTACCACAAGATCTCTATCGGTTACAATCCCTATTGGCTTGCGGACATTGCTTTGTTCCTCGATCACAATCACATTGCCAACATGATGCCGTCGCATCAGTTTGGCTGCCTCCATTGCGGATTCTTCTCTTTGAATGATGATAACGTCCCGATTACAGATTTCGCTGATTGGCATTTTTTCTCCGCTTGTAATCTTAAGTTGTTTGAACACATTGTATAGCATAAGGCTAATTTTAGAATTAGCAAGCTATATAGCTGTTAAATTACATTTATGTTAAACAGAGCTTATGAATTATATGTTTGCAAATGACGTGCTAAATTTTCGCAACAAGCAATCAGGCCGAAATTTATGCAAAGAAGTATGCTCTGGGAATGATTTTAGAAAATAAAAAAACCCCGATAAATCGGGGCTTTTTGTGCTTAACGCAAAGCGTTAAGTTTTATTCAGGACGGATATTTGACGCCTGCTTGCCTTTAGGGCCGGTCGTTACTTCGAAAGCGACGCGTTGTGCTTCTCTAAGTGATTTAAATCCATTGCTTTGGATCGCTGAGAAGTGTGCAAATAAATCTTCTCCGCCATCATCGGGTGTAATGAAACCAAAACCTTTTGAATCATTGAACCACTTTACAACACCTGTTGCCATGTTATTTTCCTTAATGCTTAAAAAATTGAATAATGAAGTTGCGCTTGCTTGTTTTAGCGTGCAAGCAGTCATCGAATATCAAGGAAAAAGCCCACTCAACGGTACTGTTCCACAACTTGAATCCATACGACACCTTAGAGTATACGCGCTATTTTTATTAAAAGTACAGAGAAATTTGGTTTTTTGCCGAAATCCAAGCAATTGTCAGCTAAAAATGTGTAAGCATCAGTAGTGTAATACAAGAGCATGCAAGGTCGGGACGATATAGCGCAAACAGTGTTTATGTTTTGTCTTTCAGTTCGTGAACCGCATCTCTGACAAAGGCCCTGGTGTAGTAGTCATCGTCGACGATTTCGTCATTCCAGACAATAATATCAAGATCAATCACCCGCGGACCGAATTTGGGAAGCGTGCGATCTCTGCCTAATCTGTTTTCCAGTATTTTCAAATAATTTTTGAATGCTTCCCGGGACATGGCAGTTCGAACTTTAACTGCACCATTGATGAAATCATTCTGACTAGCGATGCCGATGGGGGCGGTTTTAACCCATTTGGACGTACTCTGAACATCGACTTCCCGTTTCAAAATCGCCAAAGCTACCTGGGTGTTTTTTTCGGGGTTGATATTTGATCCGATACCAATAATGCACACATTTGTATCGCCTTCCATTGCTTTGAATCCTTACTTTCTCGTTTCTTGCGTGGCTTCCAGTTCGATCGAAACTGATTCGGCAAATCGAAGTGCATGCGGTTTATCAACTTCTACTCTGGCAAAACGGACCTTTTTATTTTTCATGATTTCGTCAAGAATTGTTTGTGTTAAATTTTCCAGCATTTTGAATTTTCGTGCCTGCACAAGCGTGATCACATCTTTAGTAATAGTTTTGTAATTATAAGATTTGTCAACTGTATCGTTTTTTATAGCACGGTTCAGATCGGCATCAATCGTCATATTGATGACAACATCTTGTAGCTTAATGATTTCTTCTTCATTAAAACCAATATAAGTTCGCAGCAGTAGATTCTTAATGCGGATTATTGCCATATCAACAAGCGCATTCCGGCGGTTTAGAATACATGACAAATAAAAGTGGAAATTACAATGATTATCAGTAAAAAGTTTTCAATACTGCTTACTATAGCCTAAGGTATCCAATTACTACAATATTTGATGGTATGCTTTATTATCAGTGCGTCTTTTACAACAACATACTAATACTCAATCAACTTGAAAGAACGGTGCATCGTCACAGCGTTGCTGCACTTACTCAGCGCAAATACCAGCCAATCGCCGCGTCAGGCTTATTGACAGAAAAAAACCCTCGCTGGTGAATCTGTCTTGCCATTAACGCTAAAAAACGCATCATTCCTAAGTTGATGAAGTACTAATAACAATCAAGGAGAGGATATATGTATGTGACCATTATATCTGTTTCAGTTAAACCGGAGAATGTGGAAGCGTTCAAAAAAGCCTGCCGGTTAAATCATGAAGGCTCCGTTCAGGAGCCTGGGAATCTACGTTTTGATATTCTGCAATCTGTTGAAGAACCGACAAAATTCGTACTCTATGAATGTTATAAAACACAGCAGGATGCAGTCGCCCATAAAACTACTACGCATTATCTTACCTGGCGCAAAACGGTGGCGGACTGGATGAGCGAGCCGCGTCAGGGCATTGTGTATGATGGATTGTATCCAGGGGCAGGTACCGGATGTTAAATTTTTCTATAGCAAGATTACCCCGTATCGAATTTGGCTCAGGTGTTTTTCATCAATTACCGGATATTGTTACCAGATATGGCACGCGAATTTTATTAGTGACTGGTGCGCATTCCTATAAAAACATATCTGGGTGGCAATCATTCATTGACGCGCTCAATCACCGTGCGATCAGTTTTGAACATTGCATCGTTGCCGGTGAACCATCTCCTGCTTTAATTGATGATACGGTCAAAGCATTAGCCGATACTTCTTTAGAGGTTGTGGTCGGTATTGGCGGCGGCAGCGCACTCGATGCAGCGAAGGCCCTTGCAGGTTTAATGAATGTGCAGCGCTCGGTTATGGATTATCTGGAAGGCGTAGGACCGGAATTACCATACAAAGGCCCGTCCATTCCATTGATCGCTGTGCCGACAACTGCAGGTACCGGCAGTGAAGCAACAAAAAATGCCGTGTTAAGCGTGCAAGGTGCACATGGCTTTAAAAAATCCTTCCGTCATGAAAAACTGGTGGCAGAATATGCAGTTGTTGATCCAGAATTATTAAGCAGTTGTCCACCAAACGTGATTGCAGCTAATGGTATGGACGCGTTAACGCAGTTGCTGGAATCCTATGTGTCGATAAAATCCAATGCCTTCACCGATGCATTGGCGCTGAGTGGTTTGCAGGCTGTGCGGGATGCATTAGTTCCGCTATATCAACACTGTACACAGCAAAATGACAAAACAACTAGCAAGGTTTATGAATACCGTGAAAAAATGGCCTATGCTGCCTTGCTTTCAGGCATTACACTGGCGCAGGTCGGCCTGGGTTCGGTGCATGGACTGGCATCGCCTCTGGGTGCCTTTTATCCGATACCGCACGGTGTAGTATGCGGCACTTTGGTGGCGGCAGCTACCGATATAAATATCAAAAGCATGCAAACCAGGGAACCCGATAATAAAGCGTTGGCTAAATATGCACATGTGGCCGGAATCCTTTGCCAAAAGCATTTTCATGACAAGGAATCAGCCCATAATGCATTGATACAGCTGTTGACGGAATGGACGGAGGGGCTGAATTTGCCGCGTTTGTCCTCTTATGGTTTACAAGAAGCGGCACTGGACAAAGTGATAGCTAATGCGCGCGGCAGCAGCATGAAAACCAATCCTGTTGTGTTAACCGATACCGAAATCAAACAGCTTCTGTTGTCACGTTTATAATAACTGTAGCTTGCTCATGCAGTAATACTGTAGCTGGTCATTCGGAATATAAATCACAGCGTACAATGTAGATTGATAACAGAACAAAACGTTGGGAATGGAGAAGAAATGAACGAGAAAACACTGTTTTTTTTAGCATTTTTGGTATCTTTGATAGCATTGATATATGTGGAATATATCGCTGAAGATTCTGAAATAATCGCACAAGAATGTGAAACAGGCAGTAGCTTATCAACTGATTGCATAGAGACGATTGCTCGATAAAGTATGGCTGACAGTCAATTAATTATTAATTTCGATCATCATGCGGGCGGTTTTTTCTGTCCAATACGACTTTCTTTGCCGGTAATTAAGTTGGTGATGTTGGCCTGATGGCGCCATATCAGCATGCACGCCATCAGCAGAACGGCAAGTGTATTCAGTGCAAACCCGAAAAAAAAGTATGCATACACGGGAGCCAGTGTCGCTGCGATTAACGCAGATAGCGATGAGTATCGAGAGATAACGGCAACTGCAATCCATGTGGCAATTGCCAGCAGACCCAGTATCGGATTCAGCCCAAGCAGTACACCCACAGCCGTAGCAACACCTTTACCGCCATGAAAATGTAAAAATATCGGAAACACATGCCCCAGAAAAACTGCCAGCGCAGCGGCTGCAACAGCGTCATCGCCCATATTCCAGGAAGGCGCAAATGAATATGCTAAAACAATTGCCAGCCAGCCTTTACCTGCATCACCTATCAGTGTCAGTACGGCGGCAACTTTCTTGCCGCTACGCAGTACGTTGGTTGCTCCGGGGTTTTTTGAGCCATAAGTACGCGGGTCCGGTAGTTTGAAAATCCAGCTGGAAATAAGCGCAAAAGGTATCGAGCCGATCAGATATGCGAAGAAAATAAAAGCCAGTAGTGTCATCAGAATTAGTACCGCTTCAGCAAAGTAGAATAAACTTGTAGTAAAAAACCATTCAAACTATTTTATGGCGACATCATAATGGATATTATCTTTCTTCGCGATTATAAAGCTAAAACACTGATTGGAATCTATCCTTGGGAACGCAAAGTTGCCCAGACAATTCAACTGGACCTTGAGATTGCTTTGTCCAATCCTCACGCCGGCAAAACAGATAGTATTGATGATGCGATTGATTATGCGCTTATCGTTCAACGCATTAACACGATTCTTGAAAAGAAACACTTTTCATTACTGGAAGCACTGGCCGAACATATTGCGCAAACCATCATAAATGAATTCAAATCACCCTGGGTGAAAGTCAGTATTGCAAAGTTGGGAATCATCCGAGGTGTCAAAAAGGTAGGTGTTTGTATTGAACGCGGAACCAAGGTAAATGAAATAACAAAATGATATGAACAGGCATTGAATAACGAACAATTAATCAAGGAGAGATAAATGCTTTATATGAGTCAGGCGAAAAGCTTGAGCCATTTGAGTGTAATCCGGGTCCAAAGAGACCGGAGGGTATAGGAATTGCAGTGGAATAGAATGTATCAGCTACAATGATCTGATCTTGTTACAAAATGCCTAGGGTACGACACAATACCTTTTCGTGCCGGGTCATGAAGTAATCGGAACAATTGCAGCTATCACTAGAACAAGGTACATTACTTGTAGCTCGCTCAACGCATGAATGAAGTGGGCAGCCGGATTGTACGTGCTTACTCCAGCCGGCAAGGGGGTGATCGATGTGAACGGGCCAGGTCAATTAGTCGAGCAGTTTCTCAGAACATGGGGCTGCCATATCGCCGCTTTTATTTCCAGCAAAAACAAACGAGCTGAAATATTCGAATTCGGCACACATCAGATGCCGGATTCAACCGATACTGCACACTGGGGGCAACAGCTGGAAATTCGATTTGACTTTATTTTCTCTACTGTGCATGTTGCATTGAAATATCTATATCGCGACCTTGCACCTCAAAGGTCGTCGGTATTTTGTCGAAGCGAAATTGGAAGAATTAGATACTGGCGTTTTTCCACTGATTCTGGTACAGCACAGCATTTCAGATTCGCCAGCAGGCAGCCCGGATACCATTCGCACCATGCTGAATTTTGCCGCGCAACATCATACAAATCTCATAATTGAGTTTTTCCGCTTTGGCACTGTCAATGAAGCAATTGCAGACCTTACCGGATTGTATTTGGCAATACCGATTAATTTCGGAGCGCTTAATAATTAGTACTCATCATTATTAAATTGATGGAGCAGTACTAGCGGTATAAGTCACGGTCGTTATTATTGGAGAACGAAGCCTGGCGGTAAGGTCGTTCCCGATCCGCGTATCCAGCCAGTTTTTCTTTGTAATTCCAGCTCGCAGCGGGATAACTGCCGCTGCCACTGTCATAATTCTCATTAAGCAAATCATTATAAAGAACGAGAGCCAGTCCATACAGTAACAGGCTAATGAATATATTTTTCATATGAGTTTACAGACATAAGTTACTTCATTGATGAGACTCAAATATTTCTGAAAGAAGGCCGCTGCGCGACATGCTTTCTCATAATTGCTTCGATCTATTACAGAAATAAAATCATACCATTAAATGGTTTCAATTACACTTATCTATTACAGTGTTGCGTATTGTTAAATATTAACACTCGGCAAAATAATTACATATAATTTTTAAATATATAGTAATCATTATTTATTATTTCCAATTATATCAGGGGCTGCTGTATATTACGCATCGGATTATTATTTTGGATATAAAATGATGGAATGGCAGGGCTGGTTTGCTTTGAGTCTGTGTGCCGGGGTGTTACTGACACTGACATTCACGCGTATTGGTCCCCACCTGGTTATGATTGCGGCACTGACTATTTTAAGTGTTTCCGGTATTTTGACCAGTGAAGAAGCGCTGCTTGGTTTTAGTAATTCGGGACTTATTACTGTGGCAGCCATGTTTGTTGTCGCAGCAGGCATGCATGCTTCGGGTGCGATTGATTTACTGGTAAATCATGTGTTCGGCAGACCCATGACAACGCGCTCCGCACTTTCCAGAATTTTTTTCCCTGTGGTCTTACTGAGTGGCTTCCTCAATAATACACCCGTTGTAGCGACTATGATTCCGGCAATCTACACCTGGTCGCGCAAAATTGGGATTGCTCCCTCAAAGCTGATGATTCCTTTGAGCTATACTGCCATTCTCGGCGGCACTTTGACGCTGATTGGCACCAGTACCAATTTGATTGTCAATGGCCAATATCAAACCCTGACCGGTGAATCCGGTTTCTCGCTGTTTTCAATTACAGCAGTCGGACTGCCTGTGGCTTTTTTTGGTTTTCTACTAATGTGGTTATGGTTTCCACGCCTACTGCCGGACCGAGCGCAGAATGAGGCTTTTTCAGACCTGCGCGAGTTTACGCTGGAAGTATCAATAGCACCCAGTGGCCCCCTTGTAGGCAAAACCATCAAGGAAGCCGGGTTAAGGCAATTGCAGCGTGTTTATTTGGTAGAAATCGATAGAGATGGTACGGTAATTACAGCTGTCTCGCCGGAAGAAACACTGCAAGGCGGTGATAGACTGGTATTTGCCGGTGATACCGATGCCATCTCGGATTTGCTGCGTATTAACGGTATCGCGCCGTCGACAGATGACGATCACTCACAAGCGATACTGACAGAGCGTGCAGAAAGGCGCCTGGTGGAAGCCGTCGTATCACCCCATTGCGGAGCGATCGGACATGCCATTCGAGACGCACGCTTTCGGGCCCAGTATGGTGCAGTCGTGCTGGCAGTAGCGCGTAACGGTCAGCGTGTCAAAGGCAATCTGGGCAACATTAAGCTGCAGGCAGGTGATACGCTATTACTCGAAGCAAGGCCTGCCTTTGTCAGTCGCCAGCGCTACAATAAAGACTTTCTGCTGGTTAATGATCTGAATACCGAGCCACCGCGCCACGAGCGCGCGTATCTGGCCTGGGGCATACTGGTTTGCGTTATTGCAGCGGCAGGTTTTGAAGTCATCAGTATGCTCAACGCGGCATTGGTCGGCGCCGGATTAATGATCATTACAGGATGCTGCTCCGCCAGTCAGGCGGAGAAAAGCCTGGATTTAACAGTCATCATCACTATTGCGGCATCCTTTGCTTTAGGCATGGCATTGCAAAAAACAGGTGTTGCTGAATTCATTGCTGAAAATATCGTGGATTTAAGTAATGGCACGCCCTGGCTTTTGCTTATCCTGACTTATTTAGCCGTTTCTTTGTTGACAGAAGTGATTACCAATAATGCCGCAGCATTACTCATGCTCCCGATCGTACTGGAAATCACCGAAAAAGCCGACCTGAACAACGTGCCTTTTGTGTTTGCAATCATGATGGCCGCTTCCGCCAGCTTTGCAACGCCTTTGGGTTATCAGACCAATCTGATGGTTTATGGGCCGGGAGGCTACCGCTTTTCAGATTTTCTGAAAGTCGGCGTACCCATGAATCTGGTGACAGCGGTCGTGACCATCACAGTATTGTTAATTGGTTGGCCATTGGAGCTTGATAATTAAGTTTTGAACGCAGATTTAAAATCATGTCGTTGATACCACTATACCATCCAGATTGACCGGACTCCTGCACACATGTTTTGTGTCACAGGTTGATAAACAATTATCACAGGATTTGGGTAAAATCTGGCATACTGACCGCTGACATGCACTCAACCGAATATACGATACATAGCGTACGTCACACTGAGAAAAGAACAACGTATATGCACTGGTCTCAAGTACTTCTGATTGTTTTACTCACTATTGTGATCACTATAACGGGCACGTATTGGGTACTTAAAACCTATATTTTCACGACTACTTTCACCCCGGTTTCACTGAATGCAAAAGAAGAAGAAACACTCCGGACCAAGCTGGATGCACTGGGTTATAAGCGAGGATTATCGTCCCGCACAAATGAAGCGCGTATGTACACAGCCGAAGGTATTGAAAACGATGAAATTGATGGCAGTGGTTTTCTAAACCCGGAACGTTATTCCGAAAAGAATGCACCACGTGAGATCAGTTTCACCGAGCGGGAGCTGAACGCATTACTAGCCAAGAATACCGATCTCGCCAAAAAACTGGCGATTGATCTTGATGATAATCTCGTCAGTGCCAAGCTACTCGTACCGTTCGAAGCTGATTTTCCGGTGCTCGGCGGCAAAACACTGCGTTTTAATACCGGTATCGGCATGACTTATCAAAATGAAAAACCGGTTATTGTGCTCAAAGGGGCAAGTATTATGGGTGTTCCCATCCCTAATGCCTGGCTGGGCGGACTGAAAAATATCGATTTGGTTGAAGAATTCGGTGCCGACACTGGATTCTGGAAATCCTTCTCGGAAGGTATCGAAAATATTCAGGTGACAGCAGGTCAGATTACAATCAAGCTCAAAGAATAACGGATTTATTTTTTAGTCGCTCAAAATTTGCACACCACGTTATGTTTTTTTATTCAGCATATTCTTGAGATTAGCGAAAGGATTGTGAGTAGCCGCTGATTCGGTGTCACTGGTATCCGTTCGGCCCATAAAATCCTTGAGTTTGGCATGTTCATTTTCATGACAATAGGTGCACAGTAATTCCCAGTTGCTGCCATCAGGCGGATTATCATCGTGGTTGTGGTTCTTGTGATGCACTTCGAGCAATTGCAGGTTTTTATGGTCAAAGGTGCGTGCACAGCGACCGCATACCCACGGAAATAATTTCAACGCCCGTTCCCGATAACCTTTAGCGCGTTGTTCTGCGTTTTTCCTTGCTTCAAGAATCACGCGATCCAATTTGCCGCTTTCTTTGACCATATCTACATTTCTCCTTTAAAAATATCTGATATATGGCAGTATAGCGAATTATCGACCACTCTTATTTAATTCAATTTAACAATCTGTTAACTCTTATGTTAGCACTGATTAGTTTTATATACATACCCAAATCTGGAGTTTATGAATGGAACACCTTAACCAAGCCTGGATCATGTTAAAACTGGGTGGAATCATCATTCTGCCATTATCTTTGCTGGGCGTCATCGCGCTGGCGATAATGCTCGAAAAAGCATTTGTATACTGGCGCTTCGCCCGTCTCTCGAACGATCTTCTGAATCTTATTGAAACCTATGGTTTCAAGTGGGAAGATTTGGAAAAAATCTTATCCGGACTGGATCAGCGTCACTATTACAAACGTTTCTTTGAAGTGGTGATTTCTAACCGGCATCAGCCGTCGTGGTGGACCGAATCGCGCGCGGCGGATGAAGCACAGCTCATTGAAAATTCGCTGGCGCGTCGGCTTTGGGCACTTGAGACAATCGTCACAGCCGCGCCGCTACTCGGGTTGGTGGGAACCGTCATCGGCATGATGCGCGCCTTTCAGGTCATCGGCAGCGAAGGTATCGTCAATCCCACAGCAGTCACAGGTGGTGTTGCCGAAGCGTTGATCGCTACCGTAATCGGCCTGATTATCGCGCTGGTGGCGTTGTTCGGATTCAATTATTTCTCGCGGATGCAATCGCAAACCATGGATGAAATGGAACGCCTCGGTACACGTCTGATTGATCATATTCGTCTGGATCAAAAGGAAGATATCCATGAAACTGCGTAAAACCAGAGCACCACGCAAAGGCTATATCCAGATTATCCCCATGATTGACGTCATGTTCTTTTTACTCGCAACATTTATGCTGGCATCTTTATCCATGCAGAAGCTGGATTCGCTGCAGGTCAACCTGCCCGAAGGACAGGCTGAGAAACTCAGCGAGGAGAAGCCGGTAACGCTGACACTGACCAAGGACAGCGAGATTTTTATCAACAAAGAATCCGTCACGCTAGATACGCTGGCTGCCACCCTCAAGCCACTGCTTCAGGATGCACGACAAAAGCTGATAGTATCAGCCGATAACGAAGCACCGCAGGGCATCGTGGTGCAAGCGATGCTGCGCGCGCGCAATGCCGGCGTACAGCAATTTCTGATTGCGGTGCAGCATCAATAGTCCTGTCCGGATAATTCACAGAATGACCAGCGTGCGATCAAGGGAAATCCGACTCTGGTGGCCGTTGCCGCTGGCGGTACTGCTTTGGGTGGTTATCATTTGGGCATTCGGTTTTTTCATGGCGAAATCCGAAGAAGACGCAAGTATTTCAATCCCCGATGCAATTGAAGCGGAATTCTTGGAGCTTCCAGAACCAGGACAGCAGCAGCAACCGACGCCACCACCACCCAAAGGCGCCGAGACGCAACCCCAGAATGACACACAACAAGCAAAAATACCACCACCTCCGCGCACACGCCCCATTCCTCCGCCGTCTGCCAAGCGAGATGCAATTGAAACGGCAAAAATGCCACCACCCAAGGAGAAAACAGGCGCCGAGGCACCGCAAACAAAAGAATTTTCCGAACCAACTGATTTGTCGGAGTATATTAATCAGAGAAAGCAACCAAGCCCGGCTTCAAAACGATCAGCTGGTATTTTTGATGGCGTTGAAAACGCCCAAAATATGAACGCGGAACCGCAACCCTCGGCGGAAGAAATAAGAATTGCGAAAGTCAAACGCAACCTGCAAATGCCCGGCATTAGCGGTATTTTCCAGATTACTCAGATAGGGCCGCGTTACGCCCGGTTTACTTTCCGTTCCTGGACTACTAACCTCAGCAATCCGCGGCGGGAACTTATTGAAGTAGAAGCAGGCCCGGACGGCGATATTGAGCGTGCAGTCGTCCGCAGAATGATTCAGCTCATCCGTCAGTATCATCAGGAAGATTTTAATTGGGAATCACAACGTCTGAACCGCGTCATCGTGCTGTCCGCGCGTCCGGGGGATACCGAAGGACTCGAAAATTTCCTGATGCGCGAATTCTTTGGAGAACCGTTGCCGCCTTATATGCGGTAACGGTTCTCTAACCAAACAAAGTGTCATTCCAAAGTGGATAAGTGAAACACTATTTATTACAACCACGTAGAATGGTAATTTCCAAGGATTCTTATCCAAGAAACAACCTTTGCCGTACCCTATTTTTAGTTCCCAAACCGAAGTGTTCAGAAAAAAACATCATGTCTCGGCACCTCTTCGGCTGGGATCATTATTTTATATTACAACGGACTAAATGAACGCGCCAGACAGGCACCTATACCCGTGGGCGTTAAGTCTACCTCCCCACAGTCACCGGCCGAACAACTTACGCTCTGCCATTTACCTTTTTTGATTTCATTTCCTGTAGTCATTGCCTCTGTCCATTCAAGAAAAGAAATCCCGTCTATGGAAGCAGAATAAAATTCATCATCACGGAAGATTGTATGATTACACCCGCGATCGATAAACACATGGTAATTTTTAGGTAAAGCGTTGCTTATTCCTTCGTTGATACTGTTCATATTAAAATTCCAACCGAAAATATTGTTCGGGTCCTGCAGGCCTCCACCCCAAATGACCGGGTTGTCAACATGCTGCATAATATCCAGAAAAAGTATCTGAACTGCATCAAATGCCGTTGTGTATTGCGCGAACTTGTCTTTGCGATAATGCGTACCAACCAGGCTGTAGGCACGGCGTAAAAAGTTGGATGCTGTTGCTCCTTCAGGTAAAGAACTTAATACCGGATGAAGATTTTCGTCAATATTCCAGCTTGATTCAGTGCCAAAAAGTGCTTCTACAACGAAATCATCCCCAATAACACCGGAACCTCCGTCACCAATCAGAAACATTTTGTGCTTCTTTTTGTTTTCGTCATCTTCATCGTCTTCGTCTTCGTCTTCGTCTTCGTCGTATCTATTTAAAATTTCTTTTACCCAGGGAAAGTTAATGACAGCACCGTAGCCGCCAGCACTGGAGCCAGCTACAAGAACTTTCCCAGGGGACGCGTCTTCGTTTTCGTACCATTGTTGTCGCAAATAATTCATTGCATAAAGAAAGTTGTCAAATCCGCGATGCTGAATTGTGAGAATATCATCAGCGTTATCGGGATTTAGATAATCGACCTGCTTTGACCCCATGAAGGCATCACCAGTGCAATATGACAGGAAAGCCATGGTCCAGTCTTTGTATGGATTGTCTGGATTTTTGACATCCAGTATGCCGCCTCTTAAATTTGGGTCATTGGCGGAGATATCTGCATCAGGTACGAAGGTCGATAATATTTCAGCATTTAGCGTGCTTGAACATGTATTGTAATCCCAGCATGCACCGCCCCCATTTAAAAAGACAATCAGTTTTTTACTTTTTCCTGGTTTGAAATAGAATGAATAGGGTTGTCCGAATGCGCAACTAGGTTTTATCTCTTTATCCTGATTGGCAATTGTTACAATATATTGATTCAAAGGTACGGTTATCTTCTCCCAGGTACCACCTGCATACACAGTATTTGCAAAAACGACTAATGCTGCACAAGAGCTCCAAAGACTGATTGGTTTCATCTTTCACCTCCAGGATTCAATTTCGAAGTACAACTTTTATATTTTCGTTAAGTGGTAAGCCGAGTATCACTGTTACCAATGAGATGATCATATGATAGGCGCACAAAATGACAAATTATCATCTACTCACCACAAAGCAAAGATACCACATGCATGGACTAAAAAAGAAGAATAAAATCAATCTGAAACTGGATTGAAAATAAGTGTACGCAAATAGAAAATCTTAAGAAGAACCGCAATGCAAAAAAGCCGGTGTTTCTGGCAATTCCAATACACTCAACAAGAATGCAATGGTTCAAATCGAGGAGCCGGAGCCGGAATCGGTTGCTCATCTTTAGTTTTTTATTTCCGTCAGCAAAGCATTCAGGGTTATAATTTTCAATGAAAAATTCATAAATTTGGCACTGCTTCGCAGGAGTCGAGTGTGGTATGTGTCAATGATAACGAACAGCCTACTGTTCTGTTAATAAACTTCAAAAGAGGATAAATTATGTTCCGGAATTCCAACTTTATCGGTTTGTTGATAGGGATATGTTGTTTTTTAATCATTGGCAGTCCAGCACGGGCAGTGATTTCAGATTGTATAGAACAAGAAGCGCCAGCTGCATTTTTTGTAGAAAACGGCTTACTTTGTCTGCAAAAAATAACCGTTGCAGAACAGCCAGGAACTACGTTTTATAAAGCCGCGCTCACATGGTCAGGACCTGACAATCCGAATCAATTCAGGTTGTTGAACGCAGAACCTGACCAATTGGCCGATCAAAACAGTCCGATTTTTTCTACTGTCGATGGATCGTTAATCATACCCAGAGTCGATATACCCAGAACCTTTGGTACGGAACGCTATGTTGCAAATCTGGTTTTAGTGGACGACGAAGATCTTTCCGTTTTTAAACTTGCGTCGGTAACACTTTATATTAATCCTGATTTTGTACCCAATGTCACTTGGAAACCCTATGGCATGCTTGATTCTGACGAGCGGCACGCAGTTGATTTGCTGGGGCGATCGATTCCTTATGCCAAGCTGGCCGACGCGGTCTATGATTTTGATAATAAGACCATTGATCAATGGGTTTTGTTCGAGAAGAAGGATAAAAACTCCGGCATGCAAGCCGCCGTTTACTATAACCCAGAAACAGATGAAGTGGTGCTGGCGTTTCGTGGAACAGAAACCTGTGACTTTCCATGTTCGTTGAGCGAAACTGCAGAATTTTTCTTAGATACTGCTGCTGACAGCCTACTCACGTTCGGATTTGTTGATACGCAGTTTGCAGATGCGGTTGATTATGCGCAAGATGTTGTCAATCGTGCACAGGGGCGCAAAATTATTGTCACGGGGCATTCACTGGGCGGCGGGCTGGCGCAGGCCATCGGTGCGGCACTCGGACTGGAAACCTTTGCATTCAACTCCGCACCGGTTCCGGATGATTTTTTTAAAGATTATCCGCGCGCTTTATCTCCTGAAATGCTAAGTGAAATCATACATGTAATAGGTGATATTCATGACCCAGTTTCCAACACCGATGAAACCGGAAAGCTCTATCAGAATGCTGATCATGTTTCGTCATTGATACAATTTGATTTCGATTTGAAAGAAATTCTGCCCGCAGGGCTGAAACAACTGAACGACCTCAGGTTCAACCGACACAGTATCACTCGTCTGGTTGATAATGCATCCTCACTATTGGCCATTTATCGAGATGGATGGTGAGACACAAACCCTGTTTATTAAATCCCATTACATGGTTAGGCGTTTTTCACAAATCCAGTTTCAGCATTAACGTGCTTCATTTTTGCTTGCTCTGTTCTGTGGAAGATTAAACAGATACCACGAAAAAACATACATGCAGGGAGCATTTTTTGGCAACTGATCAATGGCTGATTATCGGAATATTACTTATAACCGCAGTTTTGTTTTTATGGGGTCACTGGCGCCATGATCTGGTTGCAATAGGCGCTTTGCTGGCCTGTGTTGTGACCGGTCTGGTCAATTATTCGGATGCTTTTATCGGTTTTAGTCATCCGGCAGTCATAACCGTCGCTTGTATTCTGATTTTAAGTGCGGGGCTACAAAATTCAGGTGCTGTAGATTGGCTGACGCGTTGGATTCTGCCAAAAAAGTCCGGACCGGTTCTGTCTATTGTTTCATTAACCTGTCTGGCTGCGATTCTTTCCGGTTTCATGAATAACGTGGGAGCATTGGCTATTCTAATTCCGGTGGCACTGCAGATGTCGTCACGGCTGGGTATGGCACCGGGACAAATTTTGATGCCACTGGCATTCGGTTCTATTCTGGGCGGCATGACAACCTTGATTGGTACGCCACCTAATCTGATTGTTTCCGGCATACGCGCGGAAACGACCGAACTGGGCTATTTTTCCATGTTTGACTTTACATCCGTCGGACTTACTGTCGCGATTGTTGGCGTTTTGTTTATTTCTCTGATTGGCTGGCGCTTGGTACCAACCCGCAAACCGGCAAGCTATGAAAGTTTTGATCTCAGCGCTTATCTGACAGAAGCGCGTGTTACATCCAACAGCAAAGCCGTTGGCATGAATCTTCATGAAATAGAAACCGTACTGGAAGCAGCTGATGCTCAGGTTGTCGGTTTGGTGCGTAATGATGTCCGGGTTACGCCAGCCAGCCTGAACCGAAAAATATATGCCAATGATATTCTCATTATCGAAGCGGAGGCGGAATCACTTGCCAATGCCTTGTCCAGTCTGGGCCTGGTGCTGGAAGAAGCAAAAACTAAAGAGAGCGAAGACGCCAAGAAACCTGACGAAACCGAGAAACACATCGAAACAGTAGAAAAACTGGAAA
This sequence comes from Nitrosomonas aestuarii, assembly GCF_003046585.1. GTDB lineage: Bacteria > Pseudomonadota > Gammaproteobacteria > Burkholderiales > Nitrosomonadaceae > Nitrosomonas > Nitrosomonas aestuarii. The sequence continues at coordinate 124,388 of NZ_QAAE01000002.1, forward strand.
ATGATAAAAAGAAATCCAGTCGAAAAACACAAGAAGAAAACAAAGTCGAAAAACCTGCATCCGGTGAAATTATCCTGACGGAGTATGTGATACTGCCTGCTTCGCTACTGGTAAATCGCTCCCCTCAAGCCATTGAACTGCGCACACGCTACGGGGTTAATTTGCTGGCACTGTCGCGCAAGGGAAGCCGGATAACAACGCGGCTTCGCACGATTCTATTCCAGGCTGGCGATGTATTAATGTTGCAAGGTCCGCCTGACGCAATAGCCGAATTTGCTGAAAATACTGGCTGCGTGCCTTTGGCTGAAAGAACGCTGCGCATTCCAGACAAACGCAAAGCATTGTTGGGTGGCATTATTATGATGCTGGCAATTAGCGCAATCGTATTCGGATTACTGCCGCCGGCCTTAGCTTTCATGTGCGGAGTATTGGCCGTGACAGCCCTGCAAATCATACCGTTACGCTCGGTGTATCAGGTAATCGACTGGCCTGTAGTTGTTTTGCTGGCAGCCCTGATACCGGTTGCCGGCGCGATGCAGGCTACGGGCACAGCTGATCTGATTGCACGCGTATTACTGGAGAACCTGGCACAAGGAGATGCGGTTATCGCATTGGGATTGGTTCTGGTCGTGACCATGACCTTATCGGATTTGATGAATAATGCAGCGACGGCGGCAGTCATGTGTCCCATTGCGTTAGGCACCGCCAATCAACTGAGTGCAAATCCGGATGCCTTTCTGATGGCTGTTGCCGTAGGCGCCTCTTGTGCGTTTCTCACGCCTATCGGTCATCAGAATAATACCTTAATCCTCGGTCCCGGTGGTTTTCGTTTCGGTGATTACTGGCGGCTGGGGTTGCCGTTGGAAATCCTGGTTATCACGATCAGTGTCCCAATGCTCATTTTGGTTTGGCCATTATAATCACCTTGTAGCAAAATATAGATGCTGGCTTTAAACTAGATACAGCAGGCAATAACACAGGAAATCAGGGAATGTAAATGTCTTCAATCATTAGAATGGTCACTTTTTGGGTGTTGTCACTTGGCTGGCTGGTATTTGCTTATCATGCCGGCAGCATGATTCCCGATCAGCAATTGTGGTTCGCATTACTCATCACTTTTCTGTTTGGAATACCCTTGTACATGGCGGCAACCTATTCGGTAACCATTCAAAGAATTCATCGCGCCAATCAATTTCGTAATCTTGGTGTTTTGTACTGGTTTTTGAATAAACGGATTTTACCCTATATCGGATGGGCGGTCTGGTCCGTTACTTTTGCATTCTTATTGATATTTTATCTCGGCGTTACACAAAAGATTGAATGGATTGTTTTTCTTTTGACTGTTCCCGTGTTTTCCTGTTTTCACGTTATTTTTGCACCTGTTGCAGCACGCGAATTCAAGTCTTATATTGCGCTGCATAAATCCTTGATCTGGACGCGTTGGGCGACCGCACTCGCCATGGCGGGATTTTATGTTTTATATGTGAAACTAGCAAGCGGATACCAACCGTATGCGTCATTAGTCGAAGCGATTCAGGCACGCAGCCTTGGAATCAATGGCGCAAGTAATAGCGTTCTGATACTGGAAACCGCCCGCATGCTTGGATTTATCGAAGGATTAAAGGCTTATGTGCTGGGGAATTTACATTCCCTGAACGATATTATTTTTTTGATATTTATTTTTTTGGGCAGTACCGTCCTGTTTTATAATATCGCGCTCGCAATTTCCAGCTTTATGGTGCCGTTATCAGAATACCGCCGCGTATTTGCGCCTTTGCAGGATGTGGACGAGCCTGCGCGCATCCAACCGCGTTCATTGGCGATTGCATCCGCACTGATCACATTTTTTATGTTATTTATTTACGTACCGTCGACAGTTTACGTGGATGCCTGGTTGCGTTCAACGCCGCAGTTTGTCGAACAGCTGCAGAAAAAACAGGTAGCGGCCGTCGAAAAAATCGAGTCTCTGGAAAAAATTGGTGAAGATTACTATAAACCGGGCACGATTGCACAGACCCGGCAAGCTTACCTTGAAATTGTTCATGAGCTCGAAACTTCAGTCAATGAACTCAGAAAAACAACCAATGAAAGTTTTATGCTGATGGCCCACAATGTGGATGACTATCTCGATTGGTACTACAGTTTGCCTGGAGAATATGAACGCATTGTAGCGCTGGCGACAGGAAAGCTGGAAAACTGGATGATCGAAAGACTTGAAGCCTATCTGATGCAAGGTAATGCATTCGGTCCGGTGCAGCAATCGATTGAAGATGCATTACGAAAAAACGAAGAATTGCGCACTGAATATCTCGAAAAAATCAACCGGATACTGGCTGACAATCAAATCGAACCGGCTACCCAGCAACCTGAGATTATTCAATACTCACCACTGGATGCAATCAAGGAACCACCCAGCAACAGCATTATTGTCAATCTGGAGAGCCGTCTGCTGATATCTGGCGGCATCGGTGCTGCAGGTGCAATTACCGGCGCTATTGCAGGCAAAGTAACCAGCAAAGTGATCGCCAAAGGCGCCATCAGCCTGGGCGCCAAGGCTTTGGTTAAAGTCGCTGCGGGCAAAGCAGCCAGTGTACTCGGTGGCGCCGCCGCCGGCGCTGCCAGCGGTGCGGCAATCGGTTCTGTCTTTCCCGGCGTCGGCACCGCCATCGGCGCTGCGCTCGGCGGTATTATCGGCGGAATTTCGGTAGGCCTGGGTGTGGAGCATTTGCTGCTTAAACTTGAGGAACACTATTCTCGCGAAGAATTTAAACAGCAGATTCTGGAAGCGATTGATGAAGCGCGCGTCGAATTTGAAGAATCGTTGGAAATGGGTCGAATTGAATAAATACAAAACGAATACTCCAACAACTTATGAATGGTGGAGCACTAGAAATACAAGTATTTTTCCGACTTGATCAAACGGCTGTTGATGAGGAGTTATTAACTAACAATACGACACCAAAAAAATATCGATTGGCATACATATTGTCGCGATGATTTGATTTCTTGTGCTAAGTCAACCTAACGACTCCATCTTGCCCGAAAATTGATCAGTTTGATGGGGTTGAATATTACGGAGAAACTGATGGTACGACCTGATTACGATCAATTTACCTGCAATTTATGCGGCAATTCTTCCAGCGTTTCACATGATTTTCACCGCGAAGGTGGCGCATGCAGTCATTGCGGATCCAATATGCGTTACCGTGCATTAATGCGAGCACTCTCGCAACATTTATATGACAAACCACTACCGTTGTCTGCGTTTATCCCGGATAAAAATTTTAAAGCCATGGGCCTCAGCGATGCATCGCTTTACGCAGACAAGCTGGCAACTTTGTATGATTACACCAATTTCTTTTATCATACCGACCCCTTTCTCGATATCTGTAATATCGAAAATATGATATCCGGTAGTTATGATCTGCTTATTACTTCAGATGTATTTGAACATGTACCACCACCTCGTCATATTGCGTTTGTAAACAGCTGGCATTTATTGAAACCAGGTGGATTGTTGTTATTAACTGTACCGTATACATTGCTACCCAAAACAGTAGAACACTTTCCCAGTCTGCATCATTTCGGGCTCGTAAACGATGGAACAGACATACTGTTGGTCAATCGCCGGGAAGATCAGACTATCGAAGTTTTTGACAAATTAATTTGGCATGGAGGCGAGGGCTCGACGCTTGAAATGCGGGTTTACTCAGAAACTGATTTGATTCAAATTATTTCAGCTGCTGGTTTTAAGGAAATCAAAATTTGGAATGAAGATTTTCAGGAGAACGGTATACTGCAATCGCACCAGGGAGGCAGTTTTGTCATTACTGCAACCAAAGACGAAAATAGTGCGCCCATAACGATTACGCACAATGACCCTTATCGTGAAAATATTTATCCAGAAGATATGTGCATCGACCACTTTTTAGTTCACCGACCGGCCCGTGTTTCAGGTACTCGTGCAGAGCGGGCTATTGAACTATGGAACACGAATACACCTCAGCATAAAACGGCACCGCCTGTTTTTACCAGAATATGGCTTTATATCAGGAGAAAACTGACTGGATAATTGCAGTTGCCAAACAAAAAATTGAAAAACCTCATTGACGAGCATGATATAAAGTTTTATAAAAGTGCATTGATATAACTGATGTTCTGGTTATATTTGTTGGTTACGACGACTGCCAATTATTTTGAGGAAACCGATTCCGAACCCGGCAAGTTGAAATGAGTTTTGTGAACCCCAACATTTCACGCCATTCCCTTAGCTGAAAAAAACGATTGTCACTGTAAATTTGCAAATCCTATGCACGTGGCAATAACTGTCACCTTATCCTGTTATGGATAGGTGTAACTTGATTGAATGCCAAGCGGCAGACCCGAGAACAAGTACAGCAGCAGGAATATAGTCCAGATAACGAGAAAGGTCACCGAATAGGGCAACATCATAGCCGTGACTGTACCGATACCTGTGTTCCTTACGTAGCGCTGGCAATACACAACCACGAGTGGAAAGTACGGCAACAGCGGCGTGATGATATTGGTACTCGAATCGCCAATGCGGTATGCCGCTTGTGCCAGATCCGGCGAGATACCGAGCTGCATCAGCATGGGCACGAAAATGGATGCGAGCAGCCCCCATTTTGCACTGGCCGAACCAACAAAGAGGTTAATGAACGCAGTGATGAGTACAACACCAACGATCGTGATATACGACGGCATTGCCAGTGCCTTCAACCAGGCCGCACCCTGCAAAGCGAGCAGCACACCAAGGTTGGACTTACCGAAGGCGTAAACGAATTGCGCGATAAAAAACATGATGACAAGGTAATAAGCCATCTGTTGCATGGCATGCGTCATGCCGTCGATCAAGTCTTTAGCGCTTTTCACGGTTCCAGCCGCAATGCCGTACACAGCACCTGGCAGGATAAACATCAGGAAGATCAGCGAAACGATGGAACGCATCATCGGTGCGTCACCCGTCGTAAGCTCGCCAGTTGCATCCCGCCAGGGTGAATCGACCGACCAGGCGGTAACAACCATAATAATGACGCCAAACAGAAAAACAATTCCTGCCGCGCGCAAACCCTTACGTTCATTTGGTGCGAGTGCTTGCATGGTTGGCAGATCGGAGAGGTTGCCGTCGAGTATAGTGGTTTGCAATCTTGGTTCAACAATTTTTTCTGTCACATACCAGCCCAATCCAATAATCAATAATGAGGAAGCGGTCGTGAAAAAATAGTTATTCAGCGGATTGAGTACAACAGTCGGATCGATAATCTGAGCAGCGGCCTGTGACAATCCTTGAAGCAGAGGATCAAGCGATGATGGCACAAAATTCGCTGAAAACCCACCGGACACACCTGCAAAGGCAGCGGCGATACCAGCCAAGGGATGTCTGCCGGCCGCATAAAAAATGACGCCACCGAGTGGTATAACCAGCACGTACCCGGCGTCGACCGCGGAATGGCTGACAATACCCGCAACAATAACCATCGGCGTCAACAGCCATTTGGGTGTAATACCCAGTAGCGCCCGCAAACCTGAATTAATGAAGCCTGTGTGTTCAGCAACACCAATACCGAGCATGGCAACGAGCACCACGCCCACCGGGTGAAAGTGCGAGAAATTCGTCACCATAACCGACATAAATTCTGTTAACGCCGCGCCAGACAACAGGTTGTTGATGACAAGCAACTCACGAGTGCGCGGGTCAACGACATTGAACGTGACGGTCGATAGCAGCCAAGACAACACCCAGATAACAAGCAGCAATAAGATAAACAGTACTGCCGGGTCGGGAAGCTTGTTACCCGTTCGTTCAACTGATGCGAGTATACGTTCGGGAAGACTGGCTTTTATTTTCTGCACTTCTTCAGTCATGCAAATTCCTAGCTTTTTTGTGTGTCTCTTATTCTATCAGCCAAATCCGCCGTCTTCGTTTTGTTCTCTGAAATAGAAATCGTTTCAAGTATTCAAAAAATACATAACAACTGATCATTTCTCAAGTTTTATGCATGATGTAATGATTCCCAACTCTCTTATTCAGTAAAGTTTTTTCAACAAAATAGAGTAGAAACTAGTAATTCTTCAAAAAGATAAATTAGGATATTAACTTTTTTGAATAGGCTGGAATTTGTTTATGCTATGAAGCATCGTAGTTAGTTTAACATGGCTGAAAAGCATCCAGTGTATTCAACCGCTAATGTCTGGCAAGGTGATTACCGGATACTCAAACCGTAGTGGTAGAAATAGTAGCTTGAATAAACCGCGACCAACATACAGAAACTACGGAGAGGCGGTTTACCACAGAATATGCTCGCATTTAGTTGAAGCGGCTCTATCCTAATTTATCAAGTTGATTAAGTATTAGTGTAAGAAAGGTAATGCTTCTACACGCAATTCTATTTTTTTCATCAGCTGATGGTATGCGGGTGTATCAAAGTTGCCATAATGCTGTCTGAATTCGCTTTTGGATAAATGTTCCGGCAGATCTGTCCAGGGTGGCATGAGATCCCTGTCATCCAATCCCTGTGCGATCAGTTGCTGCAGCCGAATTGCTTCTTTTTGACTGACCGTAGCGCGTTCGCCAAATCGCGTGCCTGCACGGTCTGCAGCTATATCATTGAATGAAAAACCGCTACCACTACGCTTGTCTTCTATTTCTTTGTAAAGACCAATTGCATCGGACAATGCAGTATCCGCATAAGCGGTAATCGCGGCTGAAACGATAAAATGTTGTGCAAAATCCTGACGACCATCCAGTGTTACAAATTGATTATACGGTCGGGACCAGTCGTCAGCATCTGGTATTAAATATTTCAGCGGCAATCCCACTATATAAAGTGTAGCGGCCAGAATGGCCGCACGATTTTCTTTTTGTGCCGGGTTGTCAACAGAATAGTACGCCGCCATTTGCATTAATGGCTGTAGAATTTGAGATAGTGTCTGATTAGTTTCTTTAGAGTGGTTTTGCGTGAGCAGTAAATGGTAACGATATACTTTTTCTTGTTCCGATTTGCTCAGTACGGACAAATGATTATCAATTTTTAGACTGAACTTGCCCTGCCACTGGTAGAGCACATTGAGTGCATCGGGCGCAATCTGTACAAACTTGATTGCTTCAATCCCGTTTCTATATTTAGGTTGGTTTTGCAACCATTGAATACTTTGAGTGACCAGAAACTGGCTGATAAAATCCGGTATCGGAATATGTCCGATGCGCACAGATTGAAGCTGTGGCAATGTGTCTGTCTCTATTATCGTAGCTTCAAGATTGATGTAGCCTTTCGGTGCTTGTGGCGGTAACGGCAGTGGCAAACTTGCCTGGATGTTCGCTTGTTGCTGAGACATACTGATATGTGCGTCTCCGTGAATGAAATGCTTGGCAAGGTAATTGGTTGCTATATCAATATCTTCCGGCTGTATTTTGATTGTGGAGAGCTGTTTTTGTTTGGCTTGCTGGCGATATTGGTCAAAAGTTTTTTTTGCGCGTTCGATATGTTCCGGTGTGACCACAACTTGTCGTTGCACACTAGGTTTTTCATCAATAATCAGAATAAAGAATAAGCCCGCAAGCAATAGTAATATTGTAAATATCCGGGCAATGAGCAATAGCGATTTTCGAATCATTATGATCATGAATCTAACTTTAAAGATTGCGGGTATTTTATTACACTCGTAATTTCGGCGTTAAACATCGCTAATTAGTGCTCGGAACTTGTTGCGCTTGCGACAATTTCAACAACCAGAAAAGTTTTTGTTTTTTTAATACGGTAACGTTCGGATAAAACTGAAAACGTGTTGCAAATAAGGTTACATTTTTTGGCTTATGCATACTATTAGAAAATAATCCGGTTATAATTGACTTCATCTTCGTCCAAAAGTACATTCACTTGTATACTGTTTGGACAGTACAGGTCATAAAAATATGCGCTTAGCTTTCGAAAGAAAGTAAGGATTAATTAATTAGTGATGCGCTGGTTAAGCAATGGCCATGTATTTTGATAGCGGCCAAATATGATCAATGCTAATCTAACTGTATAATTACAATAACCGATAAACAGATGTCGACGAGCCTTCAGAAAATGTCTAATACATCGTCTGTTCTTGAATTCAAGAGTAGTACTTTTTTTACGCCTATCTTGATTCTTTTCAATAATGATATTGCGGCTATAGAACAATCTTTGCAAGAAAAAATCAGCTTGGCGCCCGATTTTTTCAAAAATTCTCCATTGATCATTGATGTTCGCGAATTGAATAAGTCGGATTTGGATATCAGTATCAATGAAGTTACGGATATGCTTCGTAAGATCGGGTTGTTTCCGATCGGTGTTCGCGGCGGAAATGAGCGGCAAAACAAACAGGCACAGAAGCTTTCAATACCAGTCGATACAGGACGTGATAATGAAATCAGTCATGCTGCGCACGGGAAAAACCCACAAAAAGAGTCAGCAGTTCATGCATCGGAATCAACTTCTGTTACGCGTGATGGCGATGACGAGGTAACAGTAACTGCAGCACCCAAAGCACCCGAGTTATCGGACTCCGCTATCCAAACAGTACCTGTCAGGTCAATGCTGATTACCCAGCCAGTCCGCTCAGGACAGCGCATCTATGCGCACGGCGATTTAGTTGTGATGTCACAGGTCAGTGCAGGCGCCGAGATTATGGCCGAGGGCAATATTCATGTCTATAATTCATTACGAGGTCGCGCATTGGCGGGTGTCCAGGGCAATACAAGCGCCCGGATATTCTGTTTGGATTTGCAAGCAGAGCTTGTTTCAATTGCAGGAGATTATAAAACAAGTGAGCATATAGCCAAACAGATGCAAAAAAAGCCGGCGCAGGTTTATTTACAGGATCATACGTTAATCATTAAAGAAATTGCCTAGAAATTTTAGCTAAGGAGACTCAATTGGCAAGAATTATTGTCGTGACATCAGGAAAAGGCGGTGTTGGTAAAACAACAACGAGCGCAGCAATTGCCATGGGGCTGGCAAAAAAAGGTCACAAAACGGCTGTGATTGATTTTGATGTGGGGTTGCGCAATTTAGATCTGATCATGGGTTGTGAACGTCGTGTCGTTTATGATTTTATTAATGTGATCAATGGCGAGGCGAGTCTTAATCAGGCGTTGATCCGTGATAAAAACTGCAATCTGCTATATATATTACCTGCGTCACAGACACGCGACAAGGACGCACTGACGCTGGAAGGTGTTGGCAAAGTGCTGGACGAATTATCCAAGGATTTTAAATATGTAGTCTGCGATTCCCCTGCCGGGATTGAGAAAGGTGCGAACCTGGCGCTCTATTATGCAGACGATGCGTTTGTAGTGACGAACCCCGAAATTTCTTCTGTAAGAGACTCGGATCGCATGCTGGGTATTCTAGCCAGCAAATCGCGCCGGGCTGAAAGCAATGCAGAACCGATTAAAGAATATCTGTTGTTGACACGCTATGATCCAAATCGGGTGAAGTCGGGTGAAATGCTGGGGCTGGAAGATGTGCAAGATATTTTATCATTACAATTACTAGGTATTATTCCTGAATCAAAATCAGTTTTAACCGCTTCAAATGCCGGTGTTCCGGTGATTCTCGATGAAAAAAGTGAAGCGGGTCAGGCATATGAAGATGTTGTCGCACGTTATCTGGGTGAGAACAGACCACACCGATTTCTTGATGATAAAAAAGGGTTCTTCAGGAAGTTGTTTGGAGGTAGATCATGAGTTTGCTGGACTATTTCAGGGCATCCAAACCTAAATCGGCAACAATCGCAAAAGAAAGGTTACAAATTCTGGTTGCGCATGAACGCACTGCGCGCAGTCGACCGTCTTATCTTCCGGAACTGCAAAAAGAACTGCTCGAGGTAATACGCAAATACGTAAATGTAGATCAAGAAGCCATCTCTGTGAAATTTGAACAAGATGATGACCAAGAAACACTTGAGTTAAACATTGTTTTGCCTGATTTTCAGCAGGACAACAAGCAAGTGAATATGTGACCTGTTTGGACAGCCCCTTCTACAATAAAACATATTTTTAAATCCATCAGCTCTGATTATTTTGTGTTTCATTAACTATCACATGCATTCTCACTCTGCACTGCAGCTTTATTTTGTTTAATTAGAATGGGAGACTTTTTCTCAACATTTGCATACTGCCGATATCTGGCAAATGGCACAGGATGGCAGTTGCTACTTCTTTTTTTACCGTTGCTGATAAGTTGCGCCACGTTGACGCCACAGACAACCACAGTCAAAACAGTTTTTTACGAACCTGCGGCAGACCTGCAGAATGCTGTTGCCGCCGATTTTGAACTGTTAGGCAGGGTATCTGTTCGCAATGAGAACCAACGTTTTTCTGGAAATGTGCACTGGATGCATACAACACTGGAAGATACTATTTTACTGTTGTCGCCACTTGGACAGGCGGTTGCGGAAATCAACAAGAACGAAGTCGGCGTACATCTTGTTACATCGAAACAGGAAGTATTTCATGCCCATGATGTGGAAGATTTGACCGCTGAAATACTGGGGTGGCGTTTGCCTCTGAGTGGCTTGCAGTATTGGATTCAGGGTCAGCATTCGCCGCTGAGCGCAGCATCAGTAGATATGGATAGTGAAGATCGCATAGTGACCATCCGGCAGGACGGGTGGCAGATTTTTTTTACTCGCTATTATACTGACTTGTTTGGCCAGTCTGTTATTCGTCCTAGAATTATCGAGTTGCAATTTAAAGAATTAAGTATTCGTATGGTTATCGATAATTGGACTGAAGTTAAACGGCCCTCTGATACCTTGAAGATGATGACATCATTCGGTTTTATTTAACCATTGCTATGTTGACTCTTCCTGCACCTGCTAAGTTGAATCTTTTTTTACATGTCGTTGGTCGAAGACAGGATGGCTACCATCTATTGCAGACTGTTTTTCGCCTGTTGGATTTTTCGGATGAACTGAGCTTCAGGTTACGTGATGATGGTTTGATAAAATTACTGACACCAGTCAAAGGTATTCCCGAGAATCAAGATTTATGCGTCCGCGCTGCAAAGCTTCTTAAAGTCAGCAGCGGTGTTAAATTAGGCGTTGATATTTTATTGAAAAAAAAAATCCCCATGGGGGGTGGACTTGGTGGCGGCAGTTCTGACGCGGCGACAACATTGATGGCGCTCAATCAGTTGTGGAATCTGAATTGGAAAATCGAAAAGCTTTTGAAATTGGGATTGCAATTAGGCGCAGACGTACCTATTTTTCTGTTTGGTCAGAATGCATTTGCTGAAGGTATTGGAGAGAAGTTGACCGCCGTAACATTACCGGCAGCCTGGTATTTAGTGCTTGTTCCGTCAGTGCATGTGTCAACTGCCGAAATTTTCTCAAATAAGGAATTGACACGAAACACAATTCCTATCAAAATACCGCCCTTTTCCATCTGGCAGGGTCATAACGATCTGGAACCGGTAGTTTGCGGTGCTTATCCAGAAGTATCGAGAAGTTTAGAGTGGCTAAAAAAGTTGGAAAATACTACAATAGTCGCTATGAGTGGGTCGGGGGCTTGTGTATTTGCCGAGTTTCCATCAGAATCGGAAGCAAATGCTGCATATGCCAGTATTCCGGTTGAGATGAAAGGTTTTGTTGCACGCGGATTGGATTATCACCCGATGTGCAAATCTGCGAAGTAAAATTGGGGAGTCGCCAAGTGGTAAGGCACCGGATTTTGATTCCGGCATTCGTAGGTTCGATCCCTACCTCCCCAGCCATTTTTATCTTTTTAATTGGCCTTTTCAATAAAGCGCTTAAATATAAATTACGTTCAACGAATTGAAATCAACCCAACTTGATAACAAATAATGTTATTTGTTCATGCGTGTAGTCAGGAGCCATAAGCATTCCTGAGCTTCCAGCCAAACTTATACCAAATAAAGAAATATGTCCTACGACAGTTTGATGGTTTTTACCGGTACGGCCAATCCTAGGTTGGCCCATGATGTAGTAAAGCATCTCAATATTCATCTCGGGCGTGCAACGGTCGGACGTTTTAGTGATGGTGAGGTCATGGTGGAAATTCTGGAAAATGTGCGCGGTAAAGATGTTTTTGTCTTGCAGTCCACCTGCGCCCCCACTAATGACAGTCTGATGGAAATACTAGTCATGGTAGATGCATTGAAACGTGCGTCGGCAGCACGGATAACTGCCGCAATTCCATATTTTGGCTATGCGCGTCAAGACAGAAGGCCACGCTCGGTGAGAGTGCCAATAACGGCTAAAGTTGTCGCCAATATGCTGACGACTGTGGGTGTGGATCGTTTACTGACAATGGATTTGCATTCAGATCAGATCCAGGGGTTTTTTGATATACCTGTTGATAATGTTTACGGTATGCCCATATTGCTGGGGGATGTATGGAAGCACGATTATCAGGATCTTGTTGTAGTTTCACCGGATGTGGGCGGTGTTGTGCGGGCAAGGCATATGGCGAAACGTCTCGAATGCGATCTGGCGATTATTGATAAACGCCGCCCCAAACCGAATGAAGCCAAAGTAATGAATATTATCGGTGAAGTAAAAGGCAGAACCTGCGTCATTATTGATGATCTTGTTGATACAGCTAATACACTTTGCAAAGCTGCCGATGCATTGAAAGAAGAAGGTGCGGTCGCTGTAATTGCGTACTCAACGCATCCCGTATTGTCAGGCAATGCGATTGAACGTATTCAACATTCAAATCTGGACAAACTGGTGGTGACAGACACCATTCCGTTGCATGAAGATGCAAGTGATTGTGAAAAAATCTGTCAGTTGAGTATTGCGGGTTTGCTGGCTGAGACGATGGTTCGTATCAGTAACGAAAGCTCTCTTAGCTCGTTATTTATCGAGTGAGTAAAATCACTTTTAATCGATTTGTTTGGTCGCGGACAAATCACATTTGTGGAGAAGTATCATGAAAATTGAAGTCAGCGCTGATAAGCGTACGTTGCAGGGAAAGGGTGCGAGCCGCCGCCTGCGTGGTTCCGGCAAGGTTCCGGGAATCATCTATGGTGGCGATAGTGAGCCTCAATCAATTGAGCTGGATCACAACGATATGTTCTATAAACTCAAAATGGAAGCTTTCCATGCTTCAATTTTGACTCTGAAAGTAGAAGGTAGCAAAGAGCAGGTGCTGTTGCGTGATGTACAAATGCATCCGTATAAACAACTGGTTTTACATGTTGATTTCCAGCGCGTTGATCAGAAAAAGAAGATTCACATGAAAGTGCCGCTGCACTTTATTAATGAAGAAATTGCACCAGGTGTTAAAACAGCTGGCGGTATTGTCAGCCATGTGTTGACAGAAGTAGATGTCAGTTGCTTGCCCAAAGACTTGCCTGAATTCATTACAGTCGATTTAATTGATCTTGAAGCCGGGCATACCTTGCATTTAAGTGACCTGGTACTGCCAGAAAATGTAGAAATATCTGCCCTAATCAAGGGCGATGATCAGGCTGTGGCTGCCATTGTCATTCCGCGTGCCGTTTTGTCTGGAGAAGCGGCAGCGGAAACTGAAGAAGAGCCGACAGAAGAATAACACGTCGAACATTCTGAAAAGCAAAGACACAAAAATCTGCTGGTTTCTAACCAGCAGATTTTTGTTTTATGTGACACTGCAAGTCTTATACATTCTTATGAAACTGATTGTTGGTCTGGGTAACCCTGGTAAAGAATATGCAAGCACGCGCCATAACGCCGGATTTCACTGGGTGGATTGTCTAGCGGACGAGCTGAAGATATCACTGAAGCCAGAAACACGTTTTCAGGGTTTATACGCACGCGTAACTCGGGAAGATACGGATTTGTGCCTGTTGGAGCCACAAACCTTCATGAATCGCAGCGGTCAGTCAGTTGCAGCATTATGCCGGTTTTATAAAATCCAGCCAGACGAAATAGTCGTTGTGCATGATGAACTCGATTTATCACCGGGTGCGGCAAAACTCAAATGGGGCGGAGGACTCGGTGGACATAACGGTCTTAAGGATATTGTCACACAACTCGGTACCAAAGATTTTTGGCGATTGAGAATCGGTATAGGCCATCCGGGTGATCGTGATGCTGTGGTTCGATATGTTCTACATCCACCTGGAAAAGCAGAGGCCGTAATGATCAATGAAGCGATTGATCGTAGTTTGCAGCTATGGCCCCTGATTATACAGGGTGATTTTCAGTCTGCCATGCTGAAACTGCATACCCAATAATCAACCAATTTTCACCGACGTCAATCATTAAAAGAATCAATTTCAAGTGAGCACTCGATTATGAGCCTGAAATGCGGCATTGTAGGTCTTCCTAACGTAGGGAAATCGACATTATTCAATGCGTTGACCAAAGCAGGTATTGCTGCGGAAAACTATCCTTTTTGCACTATCGATCCCAATATCGGCATCGTGGAGGTACCCGATCCACGTCTTCATAAACTTGTTCAAATCGTTAATCCGCAAAAAGTACAATCAGCGATCGTGGAATTTGTCGATATCGCCGGACTGGTTGCCGGCGCATCCAAAGGAGAGGGTTTAGGTAACAAATTTTTGGCCAATATTCGTGAAACGGATGGCATTGTTAATATGGTGCGCTGTTTTACGAATGACAATGTCGTGCATGTTGCGGGCAAGGTAGACCCTGTTTCTGATATAGAGGTAATTCAAACCGAGCTGATACTAGCGGACTTGTCGACAGTGGAAAAAGCACTGCAACGTGAATCTAAAGTGGCTAAATCTGGAAATAAAGAAGCGATCAAACTATGTAGTTTCCTGGAAATGGTACATGATCATCTCGATCTGGGAAATCCGGCACGATCAATGACTCTGGATAAGGATCAGCTAATGTTGCTCAAACCGCTGTGTTTGTTAACCGCCAAGCCCGCTATTTACGTCGCTAATGTCGACGACAACGGTTTTGAGAATAACCCGCTGTTAGACAGAGTAAAGGAATATGCTGCAACTGAAGACGCGCCGGTAGTCGTTATCTGCGCGGCACTTGAATCCGAAATCGCCGATTTGTCGGACGAGGACAAAACAGTCTTTCTGTCAGATATCGGTCTTGAAGAACCGGGACTCAATCGTTTGGTGCGGGCTGCCTATGATTTATTGGGACTACAAACATATTTTACAGCGGGTGTAAAAGAAGTCCGGGCCTGGACTATTCACAAGGGTGATACCGCACCACAGGCGGCCGGAGTGATCCATACCGATTTTGAGAAAGGTTTTATCCGCGCTGAAGTGACCGGCTATGATGATTTCATTGCCCATAACGGCGAACAGGGCGCCAAGGAGGCTGGCAAAATGCGGTTGGAAGGCAAGGAATACATCGTCAAGGATGGCGATGTGATGCATTTTCGTTTTAATGTTTAACGGGACGCTAAATTTCTATTATGTTTTTATTTTGGCGCTAAAACTGAGATTCCCCCAAGAACTGCACAATTGTCTCTCATGAACTTTTAAAGGATAGACATTAAAAAAAGAATTAGAGCAATTTGCCCGTGAGTCGGAAAATGGGATAAAAACTGAGCAAGATCTAAGTGAATTCAGTCAAATGGCGACAGAGGCTGTAGTTGAGACGCGAGCTTGATGCAGTATATGCGATTGTGACAAACAGATCGAATTGCTAGGTTCATGGCTGTCGGAAATGAAGGCGCCTAGTTCTGACTGAAAGTATTTAGGGTGCTTCAGGGTTGTGACTGTCAAAGTCATATTGATCGCTTGTGTTGAGGGCATCAAAGGCTATCACACTGTAACTACCGATTTGAGGTGCATTTACCAGTCCGTAACCGAAAAAGAAAACTCGCTGGTGCTAGACGTCTGCCGAATGGTGGGACGAAAAATACCCGCAGATCAGCAGGTTCTAGTAGACGCACTGGGCTAAACAATTTGTACGTATATTCAAATATCATCATGATATTTGAAAAGCCATCTATACAACCAATACCATCGAATCACTCAACAACGTTATCAGGAAGAACATCAAAAAACGTAAATTTCTTCCGACAGATGATTCCACCACAAAAATCATCTTTCTGACAATACAAGACGCTTCCAAAAATTGAACAATGCTGAATTTTTGTAGCGGCCGAAGTGAAATCTGATGATTCCCCTGCTGTTCGAACGGTCAAATAAGCCGTAAGCGTCCGCTAAGCCCTCGATCTTTAGATCAATGCGCATGAAGATCGGGCTCTAAATTGCGCTTTAAGAGCTGTTGTGTGGTTTGGATTTGGTAGGCTGCATGGCACACGACACACTTATTCATAGACTCACTTAATTGCCGCAGCGTATGCTTGGAATCTTTCAATGATTCTGCATCCATCGCTATCTGATCAAAATCACGATGAACGGACATGCCCAATTGCATGAATTTCTCGGGCAATACTCTTTTGAGGTGATCTTCCGCTTTATGCGCCATATGCGTGCCGAGTGACTGAGCATGTTGCGCAACAGCCGTCATGTCTTCTTCGGAAAGTGAGAACAGAATTTTTTGCGTTCCTGTCAGTAAGGCGCGCATTTCTTCATGAATATGCGCGCGTTGTGATTCGGTCAGTGTAAGTACCTGGCGTTTATCAAAATCTTCCGCTTGAGTTGTAATGGCAAACATTCCAAGTATGAGTACGAACACTTTTTTCATATTATTCTCCTCATGAAAACGCCGAAAATACTCAGCTATCAATATCACCCTAGACACGATACTAACAGCCGGTTTAGGAAAAAAACAAGGTTGTCACCATGATGTCAAAATCAAGCAGCAAGTTCGTATTTATCAGACACTAATGCCATTTTTGTACTGCCGCTCTTGGACACGTATCAATAATCTGTTAATCACCCTCAAATTCAATCAGCGTGCCGTCTTCCTCAACTTTAATTTCAATTTTATTACCGTCGGGTTTTGTAATTTTGGCCTCATAAACCGTTATGGTTTTTTTCTTTAATTCTTTTCCTATTTCTTCAATTTTTCCACCTTGTAGCTGTACAGCTATAGTATGCTGGACTTTAACTGGTACCTGAGACCACTCGATTGTTTCCTCTTCAAATAAGCTGGCAAAACTCTTTGTTGCAAAAAATAGCGTCATTGTCAGAACGAGTGCAAGCGTCCTAATATTCATCTTGATTTTCCTCATTATTTTAGTTTACTGCGAATAGTTGAAAAACGCTCATGGATAAGTGGATTATGGACAACTCACCGCTGGTAATAAAGTTTTAATAAATTACGCAGCGCATATGATTAATGTACTGACTTTGTCTGAATGAGGACACCCTGACAGCTGACCAATACAGGCTCCCAAACTTTCAGTCACTGCCCATTTAAATATTGTAGAAACTTCATTGACGCAGTTCAGCTTCTGCAGCCAGCCAATCTGTCAATTCATACCCCGGTTCAAAACCACGCGCCTGCGCCTTATAGTAGGCTGAAACCGCAATACGCACATTCCGGTCCTCTTCAGTCAGCCCGGATATGGATCCGCTATCAATGACAGAAAATTTTTTCTTGGTATTTTTTGTACGCTTAGGTTGTGCTTTTACTGACTCCATTTCAGCTCCTTGTTTAAAAATAAACTGCATCAATAAATAGAGAAAAAGAAATGAACGAACTTACTTTACGGTGAATGTTTTACAAAGAATCAGGCTGTCAAAAAACTACTTACATTGCTGCCGTGGCGCTAATAAGAGGTTGAAAAGTACGGATACCAATTATAAACGTAACTTTTCACCTTACATCATCTACCTCTTAAACGTTTTTCAACAGCCTGTTAATTCCTAAAAAATTATGGATTTCTCTCGTCGAAAAATAACATGGATAAGAATTTATTCCCAATAGTGAATAGTGGAATGACCACTATTCACGTCATCAAGTACGTTATTGCGTCTCACTCGATCCATTCTCACGGTCATTCAGGATATTCTGGCTTGGAGGATACTGGCCTGGCTTTGGTTCACCACATGCGACCAACAACAATACTGCAATGGCAGCGACGAAAAAGACTTTTTTCATAATCTTGGTTTCCTGTATATGTTTTTATAACAATATCAATTATTCAAATGACTGATACAAATAGCTACCGCATCGATTACTTAAAACACCGGCAAGCGACAAAATAACACTTAAACGAATATAGCCGTGTAATCATCTCATTCCGATTAATTTTAACTTAATATGGGTTTGCTAGTTCTGGCTGAGCAGACGAAAAAGCATTTAATTTAACACGCTAGTAATCAAGAAAGCAGATATTAGCAAAAACTGTTTTGTATTTTACTGTTTTCATAATAACTACTCCCAGTGAATTAGTCTTTAAGCACTCTAGGCCAGTCAGCGCAATAAATATATCAGGGAAGTACTTATTTTTCACTAAGTGAAACCATTATATTTACAAATATTCAATGGCGTTAATAGTGTTGGTTAATATTGTTTTCAGGCATTATGCCAAGAAAACTATAGATATAACCCTCACGAAAGAACAAAGAGAACAAACTGGAATGAATTGTGTACAGCCATAGCGTCGAACGTAGGATAATTAACAATGCAGGCAAACAAACCAGACAGTTGCTACGAAATATGAAAAATCAGAAACCCTGATCAGAACAATGACATAAGCGATTTACTGAAATGTGATTACCGGATTTGAGGATGCGCAACATCACGGCTCATCTGGTGGAAGATACCCAGTAATAATTACTTACAGTTTTTTGCCGGAACACAAGTCGAGGAGGCAAATTGTGAACCGACTTAACTTGACCAGAAACTTTATGCCCCGGCTGCTGATAATTGATAAGCAACCAGGTAAATGGTAAGAATAATGGAAAATCCGCGCTTATGTTACAAGGTGGTGAAAAAATTTCTCAATTATCAGGCAGGTGAAAAATGTTTTCGAGACAGACAGTGCAAGATAAAAACAAGCGACAGAATTGCTGCAAGCAGATTTTTAACGGCTGTAGGTTGGCCTAAAAAACAAGGAATATAAATACGCCACGTAAAAAGGGGGCTTTATGTATGGCTGTTTTTAACGCCGCAGCGGCCACGCAGATAGTTTTTCAACAGCCTGTCATCAACATACTAAGCCTAGCAGCCAATCTTTACTATCCGTGTAAAACACTACATTGATCAGCAAAACGCACAGCATTGCCGCCGTTGTTTTTAACTCCATACATCGCTTCGTCCGCTAAGCGCAACAGCTGCTGTGCATCAGTGCCGTGACACGGAAACAAGGCTACGCCAATACTCGGAAATATATGTTGCTGGCTATTGATCAGCATAAATGGCAACTGTAGTGCCAGTCGGATTTTTTCTGCTATCTGAGCAACAACATTATCACCATCTATATGTTCCAGCAGAATGACAAATTCGTCACCCCCGAAACGGGCGACAGTATCTGTCTCCCGTAGGCACGCCTTAATACGCTGTGCTGCCAGCTGCAATAATTTGTCTCCTTCGCTGTGACCGCATTCATCATTCACCAGTTTGAACTTATCCAGATCAAGGTACAATAAAGCAAATTTATCTGGCTCCCGTCGGGTCCGCGCCAGTGCGGACTGCATACGATCATGAAATAGCACGCGATTTGGTAAACCAGTTAAACTATCATACAACGCCAGATACTCTAACCGTGCCATCATTCGTTTGCGTTCTATTGCCAATGCAACCTGGGTTGAAACAAATTCCAGCATGTTAATCTCTGCGCTGTTGTAAATAATTTTATTGGTATGATGCAAAACCAAAGCACCGATTACCGCCTGATGTGACTTCAACGGCACCCCCAGCCAGTTAAGTCCAGAGCCATCGGCCTCTGCCGCTATTGTTCGAAATACAGGCGGTTGACATGCAGGATTATCTTCCATCACTAACAAGGCTTCACCTCGGCGGATCACCTCTCTGCACAATTGCGTCATATTGATATCGTCGCTAGCTGGTTCTATAGTACTGTAAGGAAAGTGAGGCATACTATGCCCATTGTCTTGTAGTGCAATGGCAAAATGCTGTGCCGGCATCAAACGAACAATAATATGGTGGATACTGCGGTACAGTGCAAATAAATCTTCGGTCGCGAAGGCAGCCTCAGATATTGCATATAAAGCTTCCTGCCGTGCCTCAACTTGTTTTCTTCTGGTAATATCCCGCGCCACTGCAACCCGGCACTGATGAGCTTGTGACCATCTCGCCGACCAGAGCAAATGTACTATCTGTCCATTTTTACGAATGTATCGATTCTCAAAATCAACCTTGATGACACCGGTGTTTATTTCGCTGGCCACTTGCAAAGTATGTTCCCGATCATCCGGATGTACCAGTTCAATCATCGGCCGCCCCAACATCTCAGATGGCGTGTAACCGAAAATCCGTTCAGCTCCTTCACTGACAAATTCAAAACAACCGTGCTCATTTACCACGCAAATGGCATCCAGCAGTAAATCAATATAATTACTCAGTACTTCGTAGCTATCAGTGTTCATAATGTGGGTGGTGCTTTGCAGCAGAGATGACTTGAATATTTTAATCTAAAAAATGTATGCTCGGTGATTATCAAAATATAGGGCTGCATTCGAACAAAGCCAGCTAGTTAATTTTTTGGAAAATACTGAAGGAATCCTGGAGATCTAACACTTAATTTCGGTGATAGATAAGTAATGTGTCACCTGAATTTCTCTATCATTTTTTCGACTTATCCGCAACTGCATAGTAAGCTACACAACAATTCCTTTCCGAAACCTCATACATGCATCATATACTTAATATCGCAGAAACAATGGGCCTGCAACCCGATGCACTGATGTGTTATGGCGTGCATATGGCCAAACTTCAACTGCATGCTTTACCCGACAAAGAAACCAAACCGACAGGAAAAATTATCCTGGTATCAGCAATCAATCCAACCCGCAGCGGCGAAGGAAAAACCACTGTTGCTATAGGCCTGGCTCAGGGCCTGGCCCGTATCGGCAAAAAAACAGCGCTTGCACTGCGCGAGCCTTCTCTGGGCCCCATTTTCGGTGTCAAGGGAGGTGGCACGGGCGGCGGTCGCTGTCAGCTTGAACCCGCCTCCCGCATCAACATGCATTTCACCGGGGACATGCATGCCATCGGCGCTGCGCACAATCTGCTGGCTGCACTGCTGGATAATGCGATTCATTTTCGCAGCGAACTGGATCTGGAGCATCGTCAGATTTTCTGGCGCCGTGTCTTGGATGTCAATGATCGCGCGTTGCGCCAGACCGTCACTGGACTGGGAGGAAGGCTTAATGGCGTGCCGCGTGAAACCGGTTTTGATATCACTGCCGCTTCGGAAATCATGGCCATTCTCTGCCTAAGTGAAGATATAGCTGATCTGAGATCCCGGCTGGGACGTATTCTGGTTGGCTTCAACCGTTCAGAAGAACCGGTCACGGCGCAAAGCCTGCAGGCGACAGGCGCAATGTCGGCGCTGCTGCACGATGCCATTCTGCCGAATCTGGTGCAATCCACCGAAGGCGTTCCCGCTTTTGTCCATGGTGGACCGTTTGGCAATATCGCGCATGGCTGTAACAGCGTGGTAGCCACCCGCGCCGCAGCCACTTTCGCAGACTACGCGGTGACAGAAGCTGGCTTTGGCTTTGATCTGGGCGCGGAAAAATTCTTTGATCTGAAATGCCGCGGCTCCGGCCTGTGGCCCACTGCTGTGATGCTGGTGGTAACCGTACGCGCCTTACGAATACACGGTGGCGGAAATTCCGTCCATTCTGGCAATACCGATGAAATCGAGCGCGGACTGAAACATCTCGGCCACCATATTCACAGTGTGCAGGCATTTGGCTTTGAACCGGTCATTGCGATTAATTGCTTTGCCGGTGACAGTGAGCACGAGCTGGCTGTCATAGAACAGTGGTGTAACAAGCGTGGACTGAATGCAGCGCGTTTTACCGGATTCACTGATGGCGGTGCCGGCGCAGAAAATCTGGCGCATGCTGTCATCGACGCTACTGCACAACCGGCATCTGCAGTTCGCTACCTTTATGATTTGGAATCTTCTCCTGAAGCGAAAATTACCGCTGTCGCACGTACGATTTACGGCGCCAGTGAAGTCGTATTCAGCAGAACCGCCAGAAAAGATCTCGAACGCATCAGCGCACTGGGTTACGACCAGCTTCCAGTCTGTATCGCCAAAACCCATCTGTCACTCAGTGATAATCCTGCGCTGGTGGGTCATCCGCGAGGATTCGCACTCCCGGTTGAATCAGTGCGCATTGCCGCCGGCGCTGGTTATCTGCTGGTGATGACCGGTGATATCGTTACCATGCCCGGCTTGCCGCGTGAACCGGCTGCATATCGTATCGATCTGACCGGTGATGGGGAAATTACCGGGCTTTGACAAGCAGCCCAGGCAACCTTAAAGGAATTTGGTGTGATTCGGATGACAAAGTGCAAAACGGACCGGATAGGTTAGTTGTCTGTCTAATATGCGTGTTTGAGATGGCTTGTATGGGCAAACTTTTCTTTGCCAAGATAAGTGCAGCAACATGTGCAATCCGGTAAAAATATCAGTGAAATTTCACGCGCGCAAAGACCCGCCGCTTTCCCGTTATTCATCTAAAATGGTATCATCACACGAGTACCACATGACGCGCTCGCTTCATCAGTAAAACGTGCGCCCTGCTGCAAAAACAAAACCTACCACATATTCCGCACAGTATTTTTTTCCACTTCAATCTCAGGACCCGTCAGTTTATCCCAAAGCAGGATGCCCGCGCGTTGTTCGACATGGGCGGTTGTAACTCGGTAATCGGCCAGGTCATCGCTCAAGTCGGCATTTTCCATTTCAAACGCCCACATTTTAAGTCGGCCACTTTTTTCCTCGGTTAATATGCATTTGAAAAAATGGCTTGGCACAGGAATACGGATGCCGTTTTCGTCATTCTCCCCGATCATATGGATTGACGCATAAAAATCGAAAATGGGTCCGGTGATCACATAAGTTTCCAGCACATTTTCTGTCAGATCCAATTTACGCACGGCATGCTCAAGTGCCCGCCATTTTTTCCGGTTAAATTGAGGGGCCTGCGGTGACATATTGGATAACAAAAACGTTTCACTGTTTTGGATTACTTCATCATCCATGTTATCACTGGCCACCAGATGGCCGCGATCAAATCCGCTATTTCTATAATCGCTCAAATCCGCTCTGAATCTTTTCGGAACTCGAAAGTCCGGCCTGAAATTATTTTGGCGTTGCACTTCGCCCATTATTTTTTTATCGGGATCGACAATTTCGAGCGCCCACTTCGCCTGCCTGAAATAATACGAATAACCCGTCACGTAAAATCGATTGATTAAAATATGGTCGGCAGCAGGACAGCCATATCGGGTTTCCGGTTTTAAAGAAAAAACATCAGGCATAGTACGCTCATATTATCTGTAATCACTGTTAATCAAATACAAACCGACGCAAAAATATCATACGACAATTTTCTCCATCTACCAGAATAGCTGCCTGAAATAACATGTCGGACAATATCGATAATAATTGTCGCGGTATGCAATCGGCCATAGATGAATTGCAGTGGCTTCAATCAACGGCAAACTTGTATTCCCATAACTTGCTGAAACTTCAGTTTTCCCCGCGACAGATCCAACCACTACAACCTCTCTGCTAGCGGCATAGTTCTCCGGATCAAGTGTTTCAGAACTTTTAACGATAAAATATCCCGCACTGGGCTTATCAATCTCTGGTCGGCCGTAATAATCCAATGGGTAAAACATAACTTGCATCAAACTAGCATTTTGTTCATGATTGACATTGATGATAACCCCACCCCATTGCACCAGCGTATCTTTATAACTTTGTGTGTTTTCACTGACCTGAGCATAAGAAACTTCCCTGATGCCTTCAATCTCGAAAGCAGGCGGCATGGCGGAACAGGCACCGAGCAACAAGCTGATTAATAATAGACAAAATCTCATTTTCTACCAAACCCTATCAATGAACATCCAGAATTTACCGCCAGTCAACAACGCAGGATTTATTATATTTGTTGGCAACATTGTAAATATCCCGTAGCTAACAAGGTGAATTATCTATGGTAATTCAGTATACTCTGCAATAATGCCACATAACATGTTGATGTGTCTGAAATGGAAATCTTTCATTGTTGATTACACCGTTTTTCTGGTAATTTTCCCATCTTATCTTGAGTAACAGCTTCGAAATGCAATAGTTCCTGCGTATGTTGACTGAATAAAAATTAATAATAAATTTTTATTCATCTATTCGGTGACACGTGATAACAAATATGTATTAAAACCACGAATTAAACACTAGATTCCTTATTGGATGACAGGCAAAAATAAGACAATTGAGGAATGAATCTTATGCAAGCAATTTATTTCGACAAAGGGGGCGCATCGGATGTATTGCGATACGGCGATGTCGACACACCCCTTCACTGTAGCGATAAACAGGTGCTGGTCCGTATCAAAGCCGCCGGAATCAATCCAATCGATTGCAAAATACGCGCGGCGCCCGATCGTTTTCCGGTCACTTTTCCGGCAATACCGGGTTGTGACGGTGCCGGCATAGTGGAAGCTGTCGGCCTGCAGGTACAGAATTTCAAACCGGGGGACGCAGTTTATTTTTCACAACCCGGTTTCAATCAGCGCCAGGGCACTTACGCCGAATATGTGCTGGTAGACGCGGGATTGCTTGCAAAAAAACCGTTATCACTTTCCTTTGAACAGGCTGCCGCGGCGCCACTGATTTTGATTACCGCATGGGAGGCGTTGCATGACCGCGCGCGTATATCTTCCGGTCAGACAGTATTAATTCATGCGGGTGCGGGTGGTGTCGGTCATGTGGCAATTCAACTGGCCAAACTGGCCGGTGCCAATGTGATCACGACGGTCAGTAGCGAGATAAAAGCCATCTTTGCAAAAAAACTGGGCGCTGACAAGACGATTAACTACAAAACACAGGATGTGATTGAGGAAGTCATGCATCTTACTGCTGGCAAAGGCGTTGATATTGCGTTTGATACCGTAGGGCCGTCAGTGCTGCAAAGCTGCTTCAGTTGTGTAAAAACTTACGGTGATGTGGTGACAATTCTGCAACCAGCCGCTGACACCAACTGGAGCGATGCACGCATCCGCAATGTACGATTCAGTCTTGAACTGATGTTAACACCGGTTATGCTCGAACTTGAAGATGCAAAGCAACATCAGGGCGAGATCCTGCAGCGTTGCACCGCACTGATTGATGAGCGCAAGCTGGCTATCGAGGTTGCCCAAACATTCAGTTTGTCAGAAGCGGCGGCTGCACAGGATATGCTTGAGCAGCAGCATGTGCCGGGCAAATTAGTTTTAACTGTCGACAAGTAAATGCATATGGAACGCATTCTGATAACCGGCGCAACCGGACAGATCGGCTCTGAACTGGTACCCGCATTGCGTGATCGCTACGGAAAGAGTCATGTCATTGCGGCCGGACACAAAACAAAACCGCCACAAAACCTTGTAGAAGAAGGCCCTTATACTTCACTGGATATAACTGACATAACAGCTATCGAGTCCGTGGTGCGCGAATACCGGATCGATACCATTTTTCATCTCGCAGCATTGTTGTCAGCTGTATCAGAAAAAAACCCGCAACTGGCCTGGAAGGTCAATATGGATGGTTTGTACAACGTACTGGAGGTTAGCAGGAAAAATTGTTGCGCTGTTTTTTTCCCAAGCTCCATAGGCGCATTCGGGCCAGATACACCGCGTGACAATACCCCTCAGGACACCGTGCAGCATCCGAACACCCTGTACGGCATCTGCAAAGTGTCCGGCGAGTTGTTATGCAATTATTATTTTTCCCGTTTTGGTGTGGATACCCGCGGCGTTCGCTATCCCGGCCTGATTTCATATGAGACACTGCCGGGTGGCGGCACGACCGACTACGCGGTGGAAATTTTTTATCACGCCATTCAGGAAAGAAAATATGACTGTTTCTTAAAACAGGGAACTTATCTGGACATGATGTACATGCCGGATGCTGTGCGCGCCGCCATTGAACTGATGGAAATCGATGCAAAACGGTTAAAACACCGTAACGCGTTTAATATCACCGCAATGAGTTTCTCACCCGATGAATTAGCAACAAGTATTCAGAGACACATTCCCGATTTTTCAATGCGCTATGCAGTGGATCCCGTGCGTCAGGCCATTGCAGATTCTTGGCCGCGCCATATGAATGATCTTGCTGCAAGGGAACAATGGGGATGGCAACCGCAATTTGATCTGGAGCGGATGACTAAAGATATGCTCGACCGCTTGACAGCAAAACTGGCGCAATCATCTGGAACTGTTTAATGAGGTAATCACATGTCACTTGAACAATTGAATGCGTACTGTACTTCAAAACTGAATGAGCTCAGTGAGAAGGGTGCTCAAAAAGGAATAGAAAAGGTGATTACCCGAATCTTTACATCTGACTGGATCAGGCAAGGTCGATTGCCCGACGCCGAGGAAGACAAAAGCTTCGGACCACGTTATTTTCTGGCCGGAGACGAAAATGCTTATCTGCTCATGAATTCAAATTCGTATCTGGGACTATCGATGCACCCGCAAGTAATTGCAGCAGAAGAAAAAGCTGCGAAGGAATTCGGCACAGGCCCCGGTGCAGTGCGTTTTATATCAGGCACTTACGTACCCCATATCGAACTGGAAAACAGACTGGCGGCCTTTCATCAGCGTGAGTCAGCGATGATTTACAGCGCGGCATACGCAACTGTTATGGGAGTCCTGCCGCCGCTAATCGATGATAACACCCTGGTAATCAGCGACCAGCTTAATCATAATAGCATTATCAATGCGATACGCCTGTGCCGTCCGGCACAAAAAGCAATTTATAAACATCTCGACATGGCCGAGCTTGAGCGTATTCTTCACATTTCTACTTCGAATAATTCGAAGGGAAATAAACAACAAATTAAGCGGATACTCGTCATTACCGACGGTATTTTCAG
Organism: Nitrosomonas aestuarii; assembly: GCF_003046585.1. GTDB lineage: Bacteria > Pseudomonadota > Gammaproteobacteria > Burkholderiales > Nitrosomonadaceae > Nitrosomonas > Nitrosomonas aestuarii. Next base: position 151,369 of record NZ_QAAE01000002.1, read on the forward strand.
CATGCGCGGTGATCACGCACCATTGAACAAAATCGTCGACCTCTGCCGTGAATATGAACATCATTTTGCCGATGGTATTATCACCATAGCTGATGATTCGCATGGTGTGGGCGCGTTTGGCGCGACCGGACAAGGAGTCGAGGAATACACGCATAGCAAGGTTGATATCCTGATTGCCACGCTGGGTAAAGCACTGGGTGTGAACGGCGGTTATGTCACCGCCAGCAAACCCGTGATTGATTACCTGCGCGAAACTTCACCCTTTTATATTTATTCGAATCCGATTACGCCATCCGAAGCACGGGCCGCGACAAAATCACTGGATATACTGGAAAGCAGCGAAGGACGCGAACGGCTGAAGAAACTGCGCACATTAACAAAACGGTTTGAGATCGGACTGGCCGAACTGGGTTTTGAAACCATACCCGGTGACCACCCGGTCACACCACTGCTCGTCCGTGATACGCAAAAAACTGCACAACTGACCCGACATTTGCACAATAACAAAGTGCTGGCCACCGGATTGAATTATCCGGTTGTTCCTCAGGGTGAAGAAGAAATCCGCTTTCAAATCAATGTCAATCATACAGTCCGGGATATCGATTACACACTTGCGGTTTTGGATAATTTCAACATAGCGCATTATGGTTGAGAACGGCTCCGGTACCTCGTTAGCTTTTTATCACATGATTTAACAAACCAAATCTTAGTGATAGGAGCCATCTAAAAACCGCAGCTATCCGCTCAATTTTTTATTTGAGCCGTTTTCGTCTATAATAATGCGTCTAATATTGAAACCATTCCGAAATCCCAATGCCGTTCGCTGATTATTAACAGTTAACTGAGTCAGCTCGATAAATCAATCACACGCATCAACCTATAATAATTAACTGATAATATTTTCAGAAAAAGAAAGCGTGTATTTAAAAAATGTAACCAACTTGGATTGCAGCGCACAAAATAATAATGCCTGGCGTTAGACACTGTCTAGACGTTATTTTTTCTTTTTAATACGTGCGGCAAATCAACACAGATAAATGCTGTTATTTAAATTTAAGGCATGCGTGCAACATTCGCACCTCAGCCGCTTACTGTTACTACAGCTACAATTGTTTCTATTTACCGTTGCGCTATTTTTACCGGTTAGCAGTGGCTGCACCGAGACGGTTAAATTCACAAATGACCAGTACCTGGAAAGCGATGCCGGGTATGTTTTGCTTAACTGGAATAATCAAAAACGTATACCTGTAGAACTGCAACAAGGAAGCAAGCACACTTTTGAACAAGCCACCACACTTTATCGAGGTAGTAACAGCTCACTCATGCTCTCGGGCCTGCCAAACGGCACTTATTACTACCGCATTCGCTCGCAGACTGGTACCTGGTCAGACAAAATAACTCTGAATGTAACGCATCATTCCCTTATTAAGGCCTGGCTGTTATTTGTAATAGGTGCTTTCGTCTTTTTTAGCATCGTTTGGGTCATCATAAGAGGTGCAGCTGATGAATCATGATGCGGTATTTTTATCGCCTGCATTAGCCTGGTCACTACTAGCGGCGCTAAGTTTGATATGGATAGCACTCGGCACCTATTGGGGGCTCAAAAACAAAGGCTTTGAGCACCATGCACTGGCCGGCCGTAATGTAGGACTTGCATTGGCATCGGCTACCGCAGTTGCAACCTGGATCACTTCAAATACGACCATGCTGGCACCGCAATTCGCCTTGCAAATGGGTATCTGGGGAATGCTTGCCTACAGCACGGCCGCCTTTGGATTATTTCTTTTTGCACCAATGGCAAAACGTATACGCGCCCTGATGCCGCATGGCTATACCTCTGGTGATTTTATACGTTTACGCTATGGCAAAAAAGCATGGGGTATTTTTCTGCTGTTTACTTTATTTTACAGTTTGACCTGGCTGGTCAGTATGGCAATGGCCGGCGGTATTATGCTGAATGCCTTATCTGGCATTCCTTATGTCTATGGCATGAGTGTACTGTTATTGGTATGCGTCATTTACACCATGCGCGGGGGATTATACGCCGTCATCGGCACTGATTTTATACAAAGCCTGATCATTTTAATCGGTATCGTAGTCGTTGGCTTTGCTGTGTTGAACCACGTCAGTATTGAAGCGATTCACGCCAGTCTCTCTGCCCATAAACCTGCTTTACTGGATGTCATGTTTCCAGCGGCTGTCATGGTGGTATTTAATAACCTGTTGTTTGGTTTGGGCGAAGTATTCCATAACAATGTCTGGTGGAGCAGAGCTTTTGCATTCCGTGAAGGTGTCGGCCAAAAAGCTTTTATCATAGCCGGTTTCATCTGGCTGCCAATACCCGTTGCTGCGGGATTTATCGCGCTGGCATCCGGCGCGTTGGATATAGCCATACCGAGCGCGGATATGGTTGGTCCGCTTGTCATTGCAGACGTGTTAGGTATGACAGGTGCCATTGCCATTTTTATTGTTGTTTTTTGTTCCTTGGCGTCGAGCATAGACAGTCTGCTTGCAGCAACTTCCGATCTCATTACGGAAGATATTTACCGCAAAAGCTATCGGCCCCAGGCAAATGCCGAACAATTAAAAAAAGCGGCGCAGGTCATTACGCTTGCGCTCGGTTTAGGCGCTTGGCTGATTTGCCTGCCGCGCATCGGTACTTTGGCCACCGTTTTGTTTTTTGCTGGCCCATTGGTCGGCAGCATGATCTGGCCCATCGTTACCGGGCTGTACTGGAAACGCGCCACTTCTGCCGGCGCAATCAGCGGTATGTTATTGGGAGGTACGCTGGGCTTATTCGCTTATTTTCAGATTGGCTGGTATGTCGCTTCGCTCGTAGGCGCCACTGTTTCCATGCTCTGTGTGCTTTTCTTCGCTTATCGCTATCCGGGCAATTACGATTGGAACAGGTTGCAGGAAAAACAGACATGATATTTTCAACCGGATTTCTCACATTTTTAGTCTATGGCGCATTGGGATGGTGCGCGGCAACCGGTATTATTCTCATGATTATGTTACTGAAGGAATGGATGAGGGGAAAATTATGGTGATTAAGCCCGCAGCTCAAGTCGAACATATTGTTCAAAACAAGCCGAAAATGAATCTGATTGGTCTGTGCCCCGATCCGGCAAATCTTATCGATCGACAACCAGGTGTTCAATTGGCCAGACTTAAAAAACTGGCTTATAAATCGGTTCTTTCATCGGATCTTTTTGATGCAGAAATGCTGTATGAACTGAGTAAGGTGGCTGCTTATCTGCAACTAAAAAAAATATCTCCTGAGGCCGCACTCCATGACAAGATTCTGGCCACTGCATTTTTCGAACCCAGCACGCGCACGCGGCTTTCATTTGAAAGCGCCATACTGAGACTTGGCGGCAAAACAATCAGTGTTGCTGAAGCTGCTTCTACCGGTGTTGCCAAAGGCGAAAAATTACTTGATATCGGTCAGATGTTTAACAGTTATGCCGACATGGTCGTCATTCGTCATACACAGCAAAAAGCAATTCAGGAACTGAGTGAATATTTGCGCATTCCCATGATCAATGGCGGAAACGGCTCAGACGAACATCCCACGCAGGCATTAGCAGACTGGTACGCACTGTTAAAATGGAAACCCGGCCTGGCTTTTGATACGCTTTCCGAAGACAGACTGCATCTTGGTATTGTGGGCACACCTGGAAACATGCGCACAGTCAAAAGTTTTCTGATTCTGGCGTTGCTATTCAAACAAAATATCGAGCAAATAACCATCGTTTCTGAAATGGCCGACCCACTGGGTGATGAAGTCCAATCATTTTGTGATTCGAGTCCGGTTCCCATCTATATCAATAACGATTTGCAAAGTGTCCTCAGCACGCTGGATGTTATCTACATGAATTCGATTGCTTTTTTGGGTGATGGGTATCGTACACTGGGTTCCCGTTTTAAACTGAATAAAGGTTCAACACTAAAAAAAGACGCTGTGATTCTCCATCCACTGGCTCGGAAAGATGAACTGGACGTCTGTCTTGACCATACACAGCACAATCTTTATTTTAATCAAGCAGATGGTGCAGTTTTTATCCGGCAGGCGCTGCTTTTAAGCATCTTTGATCGTCTCGAGCATGTTTTACCCGATACGCTGATTGAATAAGCGTATCGAAACAATGGATTACCCAAATTATAAACAAATAGAGGTGCAAGTATGTGTGGTATAGCTGGCTTATGGAACCCATTCAATTATGAACACGATAATGATAAATATGTCCATCAAATGGCCGCGCAGTTGTTGCATCGCGGACCAGATGGGCGCGGTTTTCATATTGATGCGAATGAAGGTATTGCCATGGCGCACACTCGCCTGTCTATTATCGATTTGGACACCGGCAATCAACCGATTCATGATCGTTATGCACGTCTGACGCTTACTGCCAATGGTGAATTTTATGATTACAAGCGTATTCGAGGGTTATTGGCCGCAGACGGGTTTGACTTTGTCACCAAATCGGACAGCGAAATTGCGCTAAAACTTTATCGGAAACATGGGCTCGCATTCGTTGATTATTTGCGCGGCGAATTTGCCTTTTCACTTTTTGATGCAACCAATAAGCAGTTGATTCTGGTTCGGGACCGGTTTGGCATTCGTCCGTTGTTTTATCACCTAACCGATGAAGCCGTATATTATGGTTCTGAAATCAAATCGTTACTCGCGCATCCGCATGTTCCGCGTAAAATTTCCGCAAAATCGCAACTGCACCAGATGATGCAGGTCATGGTGCCGGGTGACACGCTGTTTGAGAATATACATGCCCTGAAACCCGGCCATATGCTAATCATCAGGCAAAACAACAATCGGCTTGAAGTCGAAGAAAAATGCTACTGGGATGCTGATTTCCCACATGATGGCGAACACGCGCCCCGGACCGATGAAGCACATATTGAAGCCGTGCGCGAAGCACTGATCGAATCCGTTACCCTGCGCCTGGAAGCAGATGTCCCGGTCGCTTGTTATCTTTCCGGTGGGATCGACAGCTGTTCAATTCTTGGTATGGCTTCTTCCATCCAGCAATCCCCAGTCAAGGCATTCACTATCAGCTTTGATGATGCGCGTTACGACGAAGCGGCGATTGCCACCGAAATGGCTGACAGATGCGGCGCCGATCAGGATATTCTAAATGTATCCGCGTCGGATCTATACGGCCAGCATTTTGAAAAAGCCATCTGGCATTCCGAACGCACCTTTTATAATACGCTGGGTGTGGCCAAAATGCTGATGAGTCGGCATGTCACAGACCATCAATTCAAAGTTGTCATTACCGGCGAAGGCTCGGACGAATTTTTCGGCGGCTACGCCGCCTTTAAACGTGACATGTTTATTCACGACCCCAGCTATCACTCTGAACAGATGGATGCGCAACTTCGGGCCAGCAATCAGGTTTTTAGTGGTTCGGTGCTTGCGGAAAAAACTGTCTCACACCCTGCGTTTGAAGATGTGATGGGCTTTACACCCTCCTGGATTCAGCCTTGGATGCTGGTGCTCGAACAAGTCAAGCCATTGCTGGCGAAGACGTTTCTGGAAGAGCTCGGCGACTATGATCCCGTTAACGCGATTGCATACAGTCTGGACAAAACGAAACTTGATGGCCGCCACCCTCTAGATAAAGCACAATACACTTGGATCAAAACCATGCTCGAAGGACAAATCCTCAGTTGGGGCGGTGATCGCGTCGATATGGCCAATTCACTGGAGTCGCGCCCGGCATTTCTGGATCATCATGTTACGGAACTCGCCGCAACTCTGCCACCGCATGTGCGCATCCGCAATGGCGTTGAAAAATGGGTGCTGCGCGAAGCAATGAAACACCTTCTGCCCGAGGTGCTTTATCAACGTGAAAAATTCGCTTTCATGGCCCCGCCTGCACATACCGATCAACAAAAAACACAGGCTATCAACAGCTTGCTCGACAAACATCTTTCGCCAGAACGTATTTCGCAAACAGGCATACTTAACCCCGAAGCATTCAACAGCATGCTTAAAGACTACCGTGAATCTTCAGATCACACCCTGCAAACACGCCAGGACATCATTCTCAACCATGCGATTGGACTGCATGCCATTGATGACATGTTTATGCAGCATCCTGTTGCCGGGGGCTTTAGATAGCCTGAAAAAGCAGAAATAAATATACGTGAAACTCAGGGCCAGTAAAGATACCACAATATAACAATTACCCCGTGCTACACTACAACAGACTACAGCAATGCTCCCATAGTGACTGAGCTCACTGCATCACCGGAAAATTCCCGGTGATATCGAGTTTAATATTTATCGCGCTTTTCTTAGTGTCCAAAGCGCGATGCGGTGAGTACCACGTCAGCATTTTCCCAGGCTTTCTTGAAACGCACTTCAATCAACTCGGCTTCTTGTGTTTTATTTTGCGCGCGCAGTGCCTGTAACAGGCCATAAAGTGCCCAGCCATTATCGCGGTTTCGCCGTAAATCCTCCCAGTATATGACTTCCGCTTCACCCGGTCGTCCTGATTCCAGCAAAATAGCGCCAAGTGCCAGTCGAGGCGGATAATGCCATTCCGCTGGTTCTGTATAGATCAAGGCATCTTCCAAGCGAACCGCCTTCTCAAGGTGGCTAACAGCGGTGTCGAATTGCCTGCGAGCGGCCGCAATTTCCCCAGCCAATACCTCAGGTGCGATTCTTAGCACAGTACGGGGAGTATTTTTTGAAAAAAGCGCACCGCCGAGTGACGGGTCCTGCATGATGATACTCAAGCGCGTTAATTCTTTATCAGCTTGCGCCAGCTTCCCGGTTGCGACAAACGCCAGGCCACGCACATAATGCCAGCTTCCTTTTAGGAATGCGTTGGTAGCCGGAGGCTGAGGTAAATCAAGAATTTTTTGCCAGAGTCCAAATCTTGCATATGCCCAATAAGGTACCATACGAAACACTGCTGTTAGTGGCATTTCTTTCAATGTTGCGTCATCTATATTACCGGCCAGCTTTTCTGCAGATTCAATGGCAACTTTACTTTGTCCGCTTGCTGTGGCCGCAAACCATAGAAAATGAATGTTATGCGGATAGTACCCGATGGCGTATAGTCCCTGGGCTTTGCTTTGCTCGATATAATCTTCGTCAGCTGCAACGGCAAGTTGATTGCTTTTCATTGAATCCGCATATCTCCCTACTCGCTGATATATATGTGACGGCATGTGCACCAGATGGCCTGCAGCTGGCATCAGCGTAAGCAAAGTGTCGGCGGCTTTTTCAGCTCGCTCGGGTGTAGATGTTGGTTCTATCAGGTGTATGTAAAGATGCAGCGCACCGGGGTGAGTCGGGAAACGACTCAATACAGCCTCAGTCAATGCAACAATTTCAGCCGTTCCTTCATGTGGTTGTCCGTCAGGCATCCAATAACCCCATGGGCGAAGATCCATTACCGATTCCACATAGAACATGGCAATATCAGGATCATCCGGAAAACGTTGATGCACCGCATGCATTGCTTTTGCATAGGCCTTGTCGTTAGCTTCACGTTGTTCCGCCCTTCCTGTGTAACGTTTTTCAAGTGCAATAATCAATGCCTGTTCCCTGGATGACGCCCGATCCATGAGCGATTTTGCCTGTTGCACCAGTTTTAAAGCCAGCACTTCGTCATCTGGATTCATCATCGCATTGATGTTTGGGCCAAGTACAAGCGCCTGCCCCCAATGTGCCATTGCAAGTGTTGGATCAAGCCGTGCCGCTTCACGAAACGCCCGGCCCGCCTCAGCATGATTGAAACCATAGGTAAGATTAATACCTTGATTAATAAATTGCTGCGCTTCTTCAATTTGTGTACTGACCGGAAATGTATGTGAACCAAGATTTTGCAGTTTGGGTGCTATTTGATCAGCTGATGTTGTCGCAAATATCGATGTTGTGGTCAATGTAATCAGCAGCACCAATCCTGCTGACAATAATTTAAGCCCATGGGTTTGCATAAATATCTCCTTTAAAGTGTTTTCAGGCAGTTGTTCAAACAAATACTTTGCCGCATACAAACTCAGCAATACCGATCTTTTCTGTTATTGCCGTTATTCGGAACATCGTTTCGTTTACAGGTGTCCGCATCAGAAATTTCGCGTACGATAAGATATTTTGAGAGCTTTCCCTTCATGAATAATATGTGACTGGTCGTCTATATTTAGAATAAAAGACAAATCTGTTGTATGTTGTTGGCTTGGTTCCCCTGTTAACCCTTGTCTCCAGGACTGTCCAAAAGTTAAGTTCTGAAGAAATCGCCAAGCAGATCATGACAACACTGTCGTACGGGTTTGGGTGATTTCTCTATCTTGGTTCTGAGTAAAGCCCCCTGCCAGGTATTGATCAGCAGATCCGCCATTTCTGTAGCTGACTTATCTCTTCTTATAGTGCCTTGTTGCTGCGCTTTTTCCAAACCAGACTGCAACAAATCCCGATAGCGATTGACTGCAGATTGAAGCGACTGTTGACAAATAGCACTGGTATCACCAATCTCCCCCATTAAATTACCCAGCAGGCAGCCTCCTTTGAAGCCATTCTGTTCAAGTTCTGAAATCAATTCATCAAAGTAATGCTGTATCGCTCCGAGCGCATCAGTTTCAGCGTGTTGTATATGTGCGCTTAGTTGCTTTAGAAAAGGGTCGATATAATGCTGAATAACTTCCGCGCCAAAATCCTCCTTACTGCCAAAATAATTGTAAAATGAACCTTTAGGAATATTGACCGCATTTAATATCTCCTGCAGTCCTGTGCCGTGATACCCCTGTGCCATCAGCATAGATACACCTTGGTTCAGTATATTTTCTTTATTATGATCTTTTTTTGTTAATCGACGCATTTGATTATAATACGACCGGTTGTCTCATGGAGTCAAGTAAAATTGATTGTAAATAATTTTTCTATTTATTGGATAAAGTTCTCGTATGCTATCCTCACATACTATGATGTCAATATTTCTTATTTCTTCAATGCCATTAGCTATAAAAAAGCGAGGCAGAAAATAGCATCAGATCACAATTATTGAAAACGACTGTATCAGCCGAGCATTATCGAATATAACAAACACTATATGTACAGTCTTATAAACAATAGAAAATTTCCAGCTCATTATAATCCCGGAATACTGTTTTCAGATAACCCGTAATAGGAATATACTTCTGCAAACTGCTTGATAATTGATTAGCTCTGCAAAAAAGTAGTTTGATCTTATTATTGTTTATATTGGTTCAACGGAACAGTTATTGGTCTTAAATAATCAAAAATAAGTAAATCATATGACTGCCCCAAATTCATCCTTAAACAATGCGGAGAATAAAGAACAAATGCACAACGATTCATCGAATACCGCACAGAATGATGTTCCGGACTCTGTAACTGAAGTAGCGCAAACAAGTCAAGAGACGCTCTTCAACATCTGGGAAAATATTTTGGAGCACACCCTAACTTCTTATTTGTAGATTTGAAAAGAAGAAAAGTAACAAAATCCTTTCCTTAACATATCATTGAAAAACTCTTTAAAAACAGTTTATTGCCAATGGAAATAGGCGATAAACTAGAGTTTATATATCATAAATGAGTATTTTGAGCGCTGCAAGGGCAACGCAGATAATTTCAACAGCCTGTTCAATAATCTAAAACAATAACAGTAGTACTGTGTTACCACTACGTCAACTAACGAATGTGCTGTGATTAATGCTCAAAAATGAGCGCATCGGGGTGTGCGCCCAGAGATTTTAATGCATCGGTAATCGACTCCATAAAACCATCGGGGCCACAAAGATAAAAATGTTGATCAAAATCATTAATTTTTTCTTGTAAAAAGGTTTTATCGATCATGGAATTGTCGTAACCGGGTGCACTGTCTTGCGTACAGGTCAATATACAACGCTCGCCCATTAAATAACGGAATTCCTTTTCGTTAATGATGTCGGCAGGCGTTTTATTTGAAAATATCAACGTCTGTCCACTCAACTCATTTTTTTGTGCCAGATCCCTCAGAATCGCAATGAACGGGGTAATACCCGCTCCTCCCGCAATAAAAACACCCGGGCCTTTATATTGAATGGTACCGAATGGTTCACTGATTTTAAAAGCGGCCCCACTTTCGAGTTGATGAAGCATTTTCGTAACACCCTGATGATCTGGGTATTTTTTGATGATAAACTCCAGTATTCGATCATTTATTGATGAAGTAGGTGTGAAAGGGCGTGTTTCATGTTTCCACTGACTCTGATCGATAGCAAGTTCCACAGCCTGACCTGGCTCGAACTCAAACCCTCCAGGTTTTTCCAGAATAAAACGTTTTACGTCATGCGTAACAAATTCACTCATGAGTAAATGCGCAGAAAATTCCATAATGATAGCTTTCTCCTTAATAAAAATTAATCAAGCTACTTTCGGATGCAGTCTAACCCTGCCAATGCTGAATCTTTGTAAAACTCCATAATACCTATCAAACTCAATCTGTAACCTAATAGCATGTATTATTGGGAATTTCATATTCCTTAAGACGATGTGCCGTAAAATTAGCATATTCCCTGACTACCGTTCTCGAGAAACGGAAAAAACTGACATATTTACACTCAAAAAGCAGTCACCGTACTACATTTAATACGCCTTGGGTCAAGGCAATTTAACAGTTGTGAAAATTATATTTCTTATTCAGTTATACACGCGCCTCCCCGCCTATCCAGCTATAACAAACAAGGAAGCGCGGTATTGCAACGATATATCAATATCCACTGCTGATATCATCGGCCTGATCGTCGATTGCTTCACCTGCTTCTTCCGCACTATCTTCAACTTCGTTGGCAGCGTCATCAACGGCATCAAGGCCTTTTTCAACGCTTTTATCAATTGCTTCGCCTGCTTTCTCGGCAGGACCCTGCTCGGCACAGCCTGCGATGAAAAAGAACGCGGAAATTACAGACAGCAACAAAATATATTTTTTCATTGAAATAACTCCTTTAATTTAAGAAAAACAATCAAATTGAACATACATGAATTTATATTCAACAAGCTTAGAAATAAGCTGATTTACTCCAGAGGATTGATTGCCGGGATTTAGATACAGCTCCCTAAGTGAATGCTTATACTCTCACATGCGCCCTCTAACGCAATTAACTCATGTTAATGTGGCGCAAAAAATATTAATAAATGATGAGTGAAAGCGTTTTTAGAATATCAGATTTTTGCAATTACAACAAAAATTACATTTTGTTCAAATGCATCGAAAGAAATGTATTCTTTTTTCATTCGGCACCATAAAAACTAAATATCAAATCTGATCACAGCCGGAAGCATGCGAATTCAGTATCAATCATTTGCCAGGCTGTTGAAAAGCGTATTCGAGTCAGGCAAGGCATAAACAGACAAGAAAGTGAAGTTTATACATAATAAATGGGTATTTCAGTCCGTTTTTAACGCCACAGTGGCAACGCATGTAGTTTTTTATCGACCTGTTAACAAATAATGTTTAAATTCACAGTTTCGCACATGAATGTCTCTTAATTGATGATCTTCGACACCACCTTCAAAGTAGGCCGCGAATACCCGCATGGTTTCTTCATGCGCTACTATCAGCAGCACTTTATCCTGTTGCATTTTTAACCAGTCAATAAAACACAAAACGCGTTGTTTGTGATCAAGCAACGACTCACCACCGTTCATGCGCATTCGTAACGGATCAAGGGCAATCGCTGCAAAATAGTCGCATACTGGCTTGCCGTCAAATCCAGATCGGATATCGGCAAGATCAGCATGCACCGTAATCTGCACGGCATGGTAGCGATTGATGATCTCTGCGGTTTGGCGTGTACGCGGCAAAGGTGAGACGATCATGCGATCAAAGACCACATCACGCAGCGCCAGCGCTGCTTCCTCCGCCTGTGCAATACCTTTGTTCGTTAAGTGCACGTCCCGGTTGGGATCGTCATTACACAAGTTCAGATCATTATAATTTGTACGGCCATGCCGCATGCAATAAATTTCCATAATACAAATTAAAAAGGGTATCCATAGCCGTGAGATACCCTTTTCAGATTAGATTATATGATCAAGGTGCTCTACATCTTAGCTATTACCTCAGCCACCGTTTGTCCCATGAGTGAAGGAGTAGGACAAATAGTAACGCCCAGTTCCTTGAGTGTCGCTACCTTTTCCGCAGCGCTTTCGCCCGCTGACGAAATAATTGCGCCGGCATGTCCCATGCGGCGTCCTTCCGGTGCTGTAAGTCCAGCGATATAAGCAACCAGTGGTTTAGTCATATTTTCCTTGAAGAAAATACCTGCGTCTACTTCCATTGGCCCACCGATTTCACCAATCATCAGGGCAACTTTTGTTTCTGGATCCTCTTCCAGCTTTACCAGTACGTCAAGATGCGAACTGCCTATAATCGGGTCACCGCCAATGCCGACAGAGGTTGAGATACCGATGCCAAGCAAGCGCATTTGATCGGCAGCTTCGTAACCGAGCGTCCCTGAACGACCGACGACACCGACATTACCGCGTGTGTAGATATGGCCCGGCATAATGCCGAGCATGGAACGACCCGGACTGATGGTACCTGCGCAGTTAGGGCCGGTCAACATCATGCGTTCTTCCCGCGGGAAACGACGCAGAAAGTTTTTGACGGTCATCATATCTTGCGTGGGAATGCCGTCGGTAATGGAAACACAATATTTTATTCCCGCATCCGCAGCCTCCATGATGGAATCAGCCGCGAAGGCGGGTGGCACAAATACAATGCTGGCTTCAGCACCCACTTGTTGCACCGCTTCCCTGACGGTGTTAAATACAGGCAAGCCCAAATGTGTCTGACCGCCTTTGCCGGGGGTTACGCCCCCAACAACATTAGAGCCATAATCAATCATTTCCTGTGCATGAAAAGTACCAATTTTTCCGGTAAATCCTTGAACAATAATGCGTGTTTTTTCGTCAATGAGTATTGTCACTTTGTGCTCCCTAACCTTCTTGTGCAGCTACCTGATTACGCGCTGCCACTACTTTTTCTGCGGCTTCTGCAAGAGTATCTGCTGTTATTATTTTCATTCCGCTGTCTGCGATGATCTTGCGGCCTTCCTCAACGTTGGTCCCGGATAATCGCACCACCAATGGCACCTGCATACCAATATTTTTAACCGCTTGCACCACACCTTCGGCTATCCAGTCACAGCGGTTGATACCGGCAAAGATATTGACCAGCATGGCTTTTACGTTTTTGTCCGCCAGAACCAATCGAAATGCTTTTTCTGTTCTTTCTGCAGAAGCGCCACCACCAACATCAAGAAAGTTGGCTGGCTCCCCGCCTGCAAGTTTGATCATATCCATTGTCGCCATTGCGAGTCCTGCGCCATTGATCATGCAACCGATATCGCCGTCAAGACCGACATAGCTTAAACCCACCTCGGCAGCAGCCACTTCGCGCGAATCGACTTGTGAGTTATCACGTAACTCTGCTATTCTGTGACGGCGATACAGTGCATTTTCATCGAATGCCATTTTAGCGTCGAGTGCGATGATTTCATTGTTGGCAGAAACCACCAGCGGATTAATTTCCAGGATATTAGCATCCAAATCGCGCAATGCGCGATAACAGCCTTTGATGGTTTTTACCGCATGGTTTAATAGCGAGGAATCCAGACCCAGGGCGAAAGCCATTTTACGTGCCTGGAAATCCTGCAAACCAACAGCCGGTTCAATATAAATTTTGATAATAGCTTCCGGATGCGTTTTCGCCAAAGTTTCGATTTCCATACCCCCTTGAGCTGAGCCAACCATAATGACACGCTCGGTACTGCGATCAATCAAAAATGACAAATAGATTTCTTTAACAATTTTTGTTCCGGCTTCAATATATACACGCGAACAAAGTTTGCCTGTGGGCCCGCTTTGATGCGTCACCAATGTTTTTCCGAGTAGCTCTTCCGCGGCCACTTCCACTTCATTGTGTGTCTTACAGACTTTGATACCGCCTGCTTTACCACGTGCACCTGAATGAATTTGCGCTTTGACAACCCATACGTCGCCTTCGATCTCTCTTGCGCGCTGAACAGCTTCTTCAACACTGTAGGCTAAACCGCCTTCAGCTATTTTGACACCGTAATCCGCGAGAATTTCTTTTGCTTGATATTCATGAATGTTCAATTCGATTTCCTCATCAATCGCATTTGCTTAGCATGGTTTACGAGATTGAAACCATGTGCTTTCAATTAATCAATGTTGCTTATTCAGACTTGTTTTATGTGACGATATAATGAAAGGGCCGCTTTGCGCGGCCTTTTCAAAGTAACTTTATTTTCTTGCTGCAATAGCATCCGCAATTCTTACCACGTTATTGGCCATTCTTTCCGATGCAGCATCAATCAAGCGGCCATCCAGCGCGGCCGCTCCTTTACCTTGTGCTGCTGCTTCTTTTAAGGCGACCAGTATTCGCTTGGCTTTATCGACTTCAGCTTCCGGTGGGGTAAAAACTTCATTCGCCAGTGTGATCTGTGTCGGGTGAATAGCCCACTTTCCTTCACAACCCAAAGCTGCAGCGCGTCGTGCGGCAAGTTTGTAGCCATCCGGATCCTTGATATCGCCATAAGGCCCGTCGATAGGTCGCAACCCATATGCACGACAAGCGACAGTCATGCGACTGATTGCGAAGTGCCATTGATCACCGGGATAATCTGGATTAAGACCACCAATATTTGTGGTTCGAGCGCGGTTACTGGCAGCATAATCCGCCACACCAAAATGTAATGCTTCCAAACGCCCACGGGAACCGTTACGTGCGATATCTTCAACATTGGCCATGCCGAGAGCAGTTTCAATCAACGCTTCAAGACCTATCCGTTTTTTCAATCCCTGCTGCATCTCCAACTGATTGACCATTGCTTCGACCATGTAGATATCCGAATAAACACCGGCTTTAGGAATCAACAGCGTATCAATCTTGTCTCCGGCCTGTTCAACAAGATCAACCACATCACGAACCATATACTGCGTATCGAGCCCATTGATACGTACAGATACCGTAATACCTTGTGCTTTCCAATCCAGATCATTGATCGCCTGAATGACATTTTTTCGTGCTTGCAGCTTATCGTCCGGAGCCACGGCATCTTCCAGATCAAGAAAAACAAAATCCACACCGCTTTTTAAAGCTTTCTCAAACATTTCCGGGCTCGAACCAGGAACGGCCAACTCACAGCGTTGTACCCGTTGAATTTTTGTTTCATATAGCGTGTGACTCATGTTCTCTCCCTGAAAATTTTAAAGAAATATACCCATCCGCAGAATAGCGCATGAAACGACGCTCAATTACCGCTGTGAACGCTGTCAAAATACGGAATTTACCAATGGCCATCCCAATACTTGAACCCAATGTTTGAGTTTATTGGTTTTTATATACTGTGTCCCTTACGGGGACGAATCAAAAAATCCGGTATTATATCACCGTTGCCTATGTGGTTCTAATAATACGGGTTTTATAGATTTATATGTTGGCAGGCATCTTGAAATATCGCGCTAAACACCCTCTAGTCGGGCACAAGCATCTGCTGCTATGGAAAGTTTGTTATATTTTGCCAACCAGGAAAACGGAATGGTTGCATTTTCGTTATTCTGCCGCTCTGCGTGTGCGGCCACAATTGCACCCAGGATGATAGCGCGCCCGCAACTATCGCCTCCCGCACTGATGTTGGCTTCAATCGCTTGCTGATAACTTGTTGCGTGACGCGCGATGTGTGCAATCACCGGCACTCCTTCTAGTACATGACATGCAGAACCAAAGCATTCCACTGCCTGAACGCTGTTTAATACATCAGTACTCAATGCATCTTTCACTAATGGTTCCAGCTTTTTGCCGGCAAGCGGCAAAGCCTGTGTCAAGGCGTCATTAACCCGAGTACCGTCGAGTACAGCCGACAAAACAGATGCCGCGTATTTTGCAGCCGCAACAGCATCATCGTTATCATTGGTCAATCGAACGACATGTTCGATTTTTTCCAACAACGTATTCTGGGATCCGCTGTGTGCCGCAACTATCACGGGAACAGTTGCCAAAGCAGCAAACTGGTCATCATTTGCACCGGATTTTTCTGGAAAATCCTCGGGCGCCAATGGCATCAGTTTAAGCAGTGTCTGCCGTGTCGGTGAGTCGATATAGCCGGAATAAGCACCACCCGGACCAAAAAAGTTCCGGAATTCTGCTTGATATTCAACACGGTTAAATTGACCGTGCATGGCTAAATGGTTCAATATGAGCAAGCAGGCCTCACCATATCCGGAAGCATCACCGGCAGCTTTATTACCGTGTGCAAAAAAACCCTTCGTATTGACATAGTTTTTGGCGTCGGGTTGTAAAAAAACCAATCCCTTTATTTTTTCGAGTTGAGCAATACGAGCGGGGTCATAAAGCCAGTGCAATCCGAGTGCTGCTGAATCCGCCACCAGAGCACCCATAACAGCGGCGATTCGGGGCGTTAACCTTATTTGAAAGTCCATGGTAAAGCGTTTTTATTGGTTCTGAGTTATGGTTTAAATGAAATTAAGATTTGTTGAACTAATAATTTGCTAACTAATTTCTACCTCATCAGGTATTCTGCGCGCCTCATCCTCAAGCATAATCGGGATGCCGTCCTTAATTGCAAATGCCAGGCGGTCGGGTTTACAAATCAATTCATTATCCTGCTTTTTGTAAAGCAAAGGTCCTTTACACAGTGGACATACCAGGATATCGAGTAATTTTGTATCCATTATTTTCCTTTTGTCTCATTATCTTCTTAACTATTTTATAGTTTTCGCAGTATATCATCCAGCTGATCCAGATCAGCGTAGTGAATGATGATATTACCTTGTCCGTTCTTACGGGATTTGATAGTTACTTGTGCGCCGAGTCTTGCCGAAACATCTTCTTGCAGCGTTAATATATCCCGGTCGGCATTCTGAGATTTCTTTGCAGCCGGTTTATTGAACTGCTGTATTATTTTTTCAGTTTCCCGTACTGATAATTTCTTCAGTACAATCATGTTGCCCACTTGAATTTGCTGAGATGGCGTCAGTGCCAGCAGTGCACGACCATGCCCCATGTCTATTTTACCCAGCATGATGAGCTCCTGAACCGGTTCTGACAAATTGAGCAGGCGCAGCAAATTGGTTACCGCGCTGCGCGAACTTCCCAGTACGTCTGATGCTGATTGATGGGTCATGCCGAATTCATCAATAAGCCGTTGAATACCCATTGCTTCTTCGAGTGGATTCAAATTCTCACGCTGTATATTCTCGATCAGAGAAATCGCCAGTGCCGCGTCATCAGCCACTTCACGAATAATGGCAGGCACTTCGGTAAGCCCCGCTAACTGTGCGGCACGCCAGCGCCTTTCACCAGCAATGATTTCATAAGTATCCACGCCGACGAAGCGCACCAGTATCGGCTGCATGATACCCTGTGTCCTGATGGACTCAGCTAGTTTCGCCAGCGCCGTCTGGTCCATGTTAGTGCGCGGCTGGTATTTCCCCGGCTGGAGTAATGAGATATCAATATCCTGCAACCTGTCAGCAGTAGCATCACTGTCTTTGTTACCGGAAAGTAATGCATCCAGACCTCTCCCCAGGCCTTTTAGTTTTGCCATTGCGTATTCCTTACATAATCAGTCCCAGGCTTAATTGCTACGCCAATTACAATCCGGGGAATCCTGTCAGACATTGAGCACTTCCTTTGCAAGTTCAAGATAAGCCTGAGCACCTTTTGATTGTCTATCATGATAAAGAACAGGGATACCAAAACCGGGAGCCTCCGCCAGCCGTACGTTTCTTGGAATAACCGTTCGGTACACTTTGTTGCCGAAATGTTGCTGCAACTGGTCGGACACCTGCTGCGCAAGAATATTACGCGGATCGAACATGGTGCGGAGCAATCCTTCTATGCGCAGCTTAGGGTTAAAATTTGTGCGGACTTTTTTGATCGTATTGACCAGATCGCTGAGGCCTTCGAGCGCGTAATACTCGCACTGCATCGGTATCATGACAGCGTCTGCGGCGCACAAGCCATTGAGTGTCAGAAGATTAAGTGCCGGCGGGCAATCGATGATAATGTAGTGATACTCACCTTCAATCGAGGATAATGCCGATTTTAAACGCTTTTCTCTTTGAGGCAACGTTACCATTTCAACCTCAGCACCCGCCAGATCCCGATTGGCCGGAATCAGATCATATTTAGCCTGCACACTCCTGACGCGAGCATCTTCTATTGGCAGTTCACCTAAAAGAACCTGATAAACAGTCTGCTGTAGCGTTTGTTTATTAATTCCGCTTCCCATGGTCGCATTCGCCTGCGGATCAAGGTCTATCAATAAAACCTTATTACCCGTTGTAGCAAGGCTTGCGGCCAGATTAACACTGGTTGTTGTTTTACCCACGCCGCCTTTTTGATTAGCAATTGCCAGAATCTTTGTCAAGCCGTTTACTCCCGGTTATTGTGATGCGGCGCTACCGATTGCTGCAATTGTCCGATAATAACCAGTTCCCGTTTTGCCGAAAGTCCCGGAACAATTAATGGTATTTTACTTTCAACATAAAAAGGTGCCACGACTTCTGCAAGCTCTTGGTCGGTGCATTTTCCCTTCATTGCGAACCATCGACACTGGTCATTATCCGGCGTCACCCAATGCCGCGTGGTTTCTATAAACACACCAAGACTCGTATATGCTCTTGAAATAATCGAGTTTACTCTCTCATTAATAATCGAGTTTTCAATTCGTTGCGCCATAACTGTAATATTAGCTAGACCAAGTTGAATTTTAGCCTGCTGTAAAAAAGCAGTTTTTTTCTGATTGCTATCTATCAATATAACCTGCCATTCAGGCCGGGCGATCGCAATCGGTATTCCCGGCAGTCCCGCACCAGTACCGGCATCTACGATTTGCGGCCCTTGAAGATGCGCAACAGATGACAGGCTGTCCATGATATGTTGAATCAACATCGCTTCAATTGTTTTGACAGCTGTTAGATTATAGCGCTTGTTCCATTTTTCGATCAGCAATAAATATTGAATTATCTGTTCCTGTGCCTGCAAGTCCTGCAAAATCTCAGGACAATCCAGCTCAGACAAATGTCGTGCCAGCTGACCAGCCAGACTCATACACGTTGTTTCTTATCAGGCGCATTAAATCCGCGCTTGACATGCACCAGTAACAAGGAAATCGCTGCGGGTGTTACACCTGAAATCCGGCTGGCCTGGCCGATCGTCTCGGGTTTATGTTGATTTAATTTGTGCTGTACTTCGTTGGATAATCCCTTGACGTTACAATAATCCAGATCCATTGGCAGCAACATCGTTTCAAATTGTGATTGCCGAAATATTTCCTCCTGCTGACGTTTGATGTAACCTTGATATTTGGCCTGAATTTCGACCTGTTCGGCTACCTGCTCATCAATTTCGGATTGTTTAACACCTGGCAGCGACATCAGATTGGCATAAGTGACATCGGGGCGCCGTAATAATTCTGTCAATGTATATTCGCGTTCGATATTTTTACCCAGCACCGACAGCAACTGATCTTCGGGTACAGATCCAGGAAAAACACGTATGCTATCTAATCGATTTCGTTCTTTTTCAATCGCTTCACGTTTTCTGGCATAGGTTTCCCATCTATCATCATCAACCAAACCCAATCGCCTGCCAATCTCTGTCAAACGTTGGTCTGCATTATCTTCACGCAACTGCAAACGGTATTCCGCACGACTGGTAAACATGCGATACGGCTCGGTGACACCAGAAGTCACCAGATCATCGATCAGCACGCCGATATACGCTTCATTTCTCTGTGGACACCAGTTTTCTTTTTCCTGCACACTCAAAGCGGCGTTTACACCAGCCAGCAAGCCTTGCGATGCGGCCTCTTCATAACCCGTGGTGCCATTGATCTGTCCGGCAAAAAATAATCCACTCAAGGTCTTGGTCTCCAGCGACCGTTTCAGATTTCTCGGATCGAAATAATTATATTCAATCGCATAACCGGGGCGTGTGATGTGAGCGTTTTCCAGGCCGGCAATCGAATGAATCATTCTAACCTGGAACGCGTAGGGCAGGCTGGTTGAAATTCCATTTGGATAAATTTCATGCGTATCCAGTCCTTCGGGCTCAAGAAAAATTGAATGGCTATCCCTGGCGGAAAAACGCACCACCTTATCTTCAATAGATGGGCAGTAGCGGGGACCGACCCCTTCGATTTTACCGGTATACAACGGTGATTCAGACAGACCATCGTTAATGATTTCATGCGTTATTTTATTGGTATTTGTAATCCAGCATGAAACCTGCTGCGGATGGTTCACCGTATGCCTCATAAATGAGACAATCGGCACAGGCTGATCGCCAGGCTGTTCTTTCAATTTGCTGTAATCAAGACTGCGCCCGTCAATCCGCGGTGGCGTGCCGGTTTTGAGTCTGCCGACCGGCAAATTCATTTCATTCAACCGATGCGCAAGCGTGATAGCAGGGGGATCTCCGGCTCTGCCTGCCTTAAAATTTGTTTTTCCAATATGCGCCATCCCCGCCAAAAAAGTGCCAACAGTTAAGACCACCGCTCGCGCATGAAATTTTATGTCGAGTTGCGTCACCACACCAACCACCTGATCATTACTGATGATCAGGTCGTCTACCGCCTGCTGTATCACCCACAGATTAATCTGATTCTCAATTTTCTTACGTATAGCCTGTCGGTATAAAACACGATCTGCCTGTGCCCGCGTGGCACGCACAGCCGGTCCTTTACTCGAATTCAGTACACGAAACTGAATACCAGCTTCATCTGTCGCGAGCGCCATGGAACCGCCCAACGCATCGATTTCCTTGACCAGATGGCTTTTTCCGATACCGCCTATCGACGGATTGCATGACATTTGGCCGATTGTCTCAATATTATGCGTCAGCAAAAGCGTTTTGCACCCCATTCGTGCAGCCGCCAACGCGGCCTCAGTACCGGCATGGCCGCCGCCTACAACAATAATGTCATAACGTTGTTTATTCACTACAAATGTTTTAATTACGAAAAGAAATTACGATTATTATGTTTTCAGGATTTTATTAAGTAATGTTTCACGTGAAACATTACTTAATACTATGACTACAAATACACAACCGAAAGAGGGATTATAGGTGTTTGTGTTTGATAATTGCAAGATAAGGAATAAGAAACTGGCACCTTTTATCCTTTAATGTAAAAGATGCCAGTTTTATGCAGTTCAAAATACGACCATCATTCAGCGCCTACGCACCGAACTTATTTACGTTTCTTTTTGATAAAATCACTGAAATAAGCATAAGGCTTATGCGGAACAGTCGATTCTTTAAAGCGTTTTTGCTCTTCTTTATTGAGACTCTTATCCCACCAGATACCTCTGGCCTCAAGACGCTTATCCGGTACTTGAGGATTTTTTTCAAGAAATTCACGCATGAATTTTGTCTGTTCAGATTCGTAGCTATAATCCATAATTATTCACCATCCATAAATAAGATATTCATTTTATGAAATTTTAAGCGCGCACTGTATCATACAATTTGTTTATATTACAGAGGCAGGCTGACAAGGTTTTCGACACGCTGCTAATATTTCTGTAATTTTGTGACAAATTCTGAAAATGGCAAAGGATATTGTTTCTCCAGTTTTTGCGCTTTTTGCTTAATGCTTTTCCATGAATGTTTTCCGGGATTGTTTTTAAATGCAAACACGATCAGATTTCCACGAATTTCAGCCATCATGGCAATCATATGGCCGTTAAAGCTTTTTTCTATGCGCTGCAACCAGGTTTTCAAATGCTTATCCCGACTGAGAAAGTTTACCACCAGTATGCCGTTGTTAGTTAAACAGCGTTTAGTTACATCGTAAAAATCCTGGCTGCACAAAGAGGACACCTGGTAATCGTCATCAAAACCATCAACCATAATGATATCTGCAGCACCCGGATATTCGGTTATAAAGCGATTACCCTCGGTCAAAACAATCTCAAAACGATCATCTTCATCCGGCAAATTAAAGTATTGATAAGCGGCCGTGATCACTTGCTGGTTCGTTTCGATAACTGTTAACCGGGTAGCTGGCAGATAGTGATAAACAAACTTAGCCAATGAACCGCCACCCAATCCGATCAATAACATATTGGCCGGTTTTGCATGAAACAGCAAAAAACCCATCATACACTGCGTATAAACCAGTTCCAGCTCATTCGGTGCGGCAATGCGCATAGCACTTTGCACCATTGTCCCGCCCAAATGCAGCGAACGGATACCGTCTTGCTCGCTGATCGTGACCTCAGGATTATCGTAAGAATAGGGTATCGTTGCTTTTGCCATCAGTTCGCTCATTCGGATTGTATCAATATTTCGCAGCACTATTGCTTTCAGAAGCGCTCTCTATCCTCCAGATATCGCCACCTGCCTTCGGGTAAATTACCCAATCTGATTTTTCCGATCCGAACGCGTTTTAAGCCAGTCACTTGCAAACCAACCAGTTCGCACATCCGGCGTATCTGACGTTTTTTACCTTCACGCAACACAAAACGCAATTGGTCTTCATTCTGCCACTGAATTTTTGCGGGCTTTAACACTTTACCATCCAGGCTCAAACCATGATTAAGCAATTTTAGTTTATCTTCGGGAAGATGCCCCTTTACGCGCACTAAATATTCCTTCTCAATCGATGAATCGTTACCGATCAATTGCCTTGCAATGCGTCCATCCTGTGTAAAAATCAGTAATCCCTGCGAGTCGATATCCAAACGGCCCGCTGGCGCAAGATTTTTTAAATGAACGGGTTTGAAGTGTTTACAAGGTGGCTGGTTACAAAACTGCGCATCCGGCTTAATTAACTGAACAGCAGGCTGATAGCCGGGTTCCGGCTGCCCGGAGACATAACCCACAGGCTTGTTAACTAGAATGGTCACTAACTGTGTCTGTTGCGATTGCGCAGCTTTATGCAAAGTGATTTTCTGTGAAGGCAGGATTTTACTGCCCAACTCTGAAATTTGCATACCATCCACAAATACCCAGCCACGCTCGATATAACGATCCGCCTCACGCCGGGAACATAATCCTTGTTCGGACATTAATTTGGATAAGCGAATTTTTTCCATTGAAAATAAGTGCGCGAATAAGAGACAGCAAATCGAATAAAATAGCGCTATTATAAAGTTTTTCAACAATTAAATTTAATTTTTATACAATCCTCATGGAAACAATTGAATCAATTCTGGAGCAAGCACAGAAACGCGGGCAGGAAATGGGGCTTCCTTACAAAGGTGCACTGCTTCCGATGGAAGCTTATCGCATACTTCAAGAATCTGAACAGGCGCAACTGGTGGATGTGCGCACACATGCTGAACTTGACTGGGTAGGGCGCATCCCCGGCGCTAAAGAAATAGAGCTGCTCGTATATCCGAGTATGCAGCCCAACCCTGATTTTCTCGGACAACTGACGAAACAAATCGATAAAAAGCAACCGGTATTCTTTATCTGCCGCAGCGGCGCACGCTCAAGTCAGGCAGCAGCACTGGCTACCGCAGTCGATTTTACTGACAGCTACAATATTCTGGAAGGTTTTGAAGGTGATAAGGATGAACAGGAGCATCGCGGTAAGGCGGGTGGTTGGAAAGCTGCTGGGTTGCCATGGGTACAAAGTTGACTTGGTTTTAATAGCAATAACCCTGCACAAGTCGTCGGTATAGTTTGTAAGCCATATTTGAGTTATCTCAAGTAGATTTGCATTGTTGTTTGCTATAGATTGCAAAAAACCCGCCGAAGCGGGCTATAAAATGCTGAGTAACTATTAGTTTGTTGTTGTTGTCTGCTTCGGCTGAAAGTAACTCCAAGCAGACCTAAACTTAGCAATATAAGCGTCCCAGGCACTGGTACATTAATAATTACGCCGCCTGTTTGCTCGAATCCTGCATATCTTACTTGTTCCTGTGAATAGTTGTAGAAACCGGATTAGAACAGACGCCAATTATTAATGCTTTTAAACCTTGCATTCAACTTAGAAGTGCAAGGTTTATAATATTGTCAGGGATGAACTGAATGAGTATTGACTAAAGTCGATAAACGCGACGCTTGCTCTAGCAAAACTTAATAAAGAAAAACCGTTTGATTACTATGATCCAATCGCAAGAAATATTCTGAGGGTTGATATTTTCAAAGCGAAAAAACAAGACTTTTCACGGAAACTCCGACCACTCCACAACCCCCGTATAAGCTGTCAACAAAATTACACACCCAAATACAATCCGGTACCAGGCAAAAATCGTAAAGTCATGATTGCTGATAAATCGTATCAGACCCCGCACGGCGATGAGTGCGCTGAAGAATGCGGCAACAAAACCGACTGCGAACATGCCAATATCATCGAACTCGAGGATGGCTCGGTTTTTGTAAACATCATAAAACGTTGCGGCAAACATGATGGGGATCGCAAGGAAGAAGGAAAACTCGGTGGCGGCTTTGCGCGACAGGCCAAATAGCAGACCACCGATAATCGTCGCGCCCGAGCGGGAAGTGCCCGGAATCAATGCCAGGCATTGCGCGCAGCCGACTTTCAGCGCATGTTTCCAATCCATGTTATCAACCTGCTCCACTTCAATCACATGATCCCTGCGTTCCGCCCACAAAATCACAATGCCGCCGATTACCAGCGCTGTGGCCACGGATAACGGGTTGAACAAGTATTGCTTGATCACATCTATGAACAGCAAGCCCAGAATAGCTGCGGGCAGGAAAGCAATGAGCAGATTCAATACAAAGCGATTCGCCGTTTTGTCTGAGCCGATACCGACGACAATACCAGTTATTTTTTTTCGGTATTCCCAACAGACGGCTAGAATAGCACCCAACTGGATTGCAATCATGAACACCTTTTCCCGATCGCTGTTGAAATCCAGCAGATCGCCAACCAGAATTAAATGACCTGTTGAAGAGACTGGCAAAAATTCAGTCAACCCCTCAACAATGCCAAGAATCAACGCTTTAAATATTAATATGAAATCCATTCAGGGTATGTTTTAGTCGGTGTATTTTAGTCGTCTTAGGGAGTCGATATTAGGTTGATTCTTAGAGTTTATTATAGATCTCCGCACCCTTCTCCTTGAACTCAGCAGATTTTTGCTCCATTCCCTGTTTCAGGGCTTCATCTTCACTGACGCCTTGTTTGGCAGCATAGTCACGGACATCCTGGGTGATTTTCATCGAACAGAAATGCGGACCGCACATGGAACAAAAATGTGCCACCTTGGCACCTTCCTGCGGCAGGGTTTCATCATGAAACTGGAGCGCCTTATCCGGGTCGAGACTCAGATTAAACTGATCTTCCCAGCGAAACTCAAAACGTGCCTTGGACAAAGCGTTATCGCGAATCTGTGCGCCCGGATGGCCTTTCGCCAGATCAGCAGCATGTGCGGCGATTTTATAGGTAATAATACCGTCCTTGACATCGTCCTTGTCCGGCAGTCCGAGATGCTCCTTCGGAGTGACATAGCAGAGCATCGCCGTACCGTACCAGCCGATCATCGCCGCACCGATTGCAGAAGTGATATGGTCATACCCCGGCGCGATGTCGGTTGTCAACGGACCCAACGTGTAAAAGGGTGCTTCATCACAATGCTCCAACTGCAAATCCATGTTTTCCTTGATGAGGTGCATCGGAACATGACCCGGCCCCTCAATCATGGTCTGAACGTCATGCTTCCAGGCGATTTTGGTGAGTTCGCCCAGTGTTTTCAATTCGGCAAACTGCGCTTCATCATTGGCGTCATAAATCGAACCGGGACGCAAACCGTCACCGAGTGAGAAGCTGACATCATACGCTTTCATGATTTCGCAGATTTCTTCAAAATGCGTGTACAAAAAGCTTTCCTCATGATGTGCAAGACACCACTTCGCCATGATGGAACCACCACGCGAGACAATGCCAGTCATGCGCTTGGCTGTCATTGGTACATACGCCAGCCGCACGCCAGCATGAATGGTGAAGTAATCTACGCCCTGTTCCGCCTGTTCGATCAGCGTGTCGCGGAAAATATCCCAGGTCAGCTCTTCCGATTTGCCGTCGACTTTTTCCAGTGCCTGATAAATCGGTACGGTACCTATCGGTACCGGACTGTTACGGATAATCCATTCGCGCGTTTCGTGAATATTTTTACCGGTGGATAAATCCATGACCGTATCACCGCCCCAGCGTATTGCCCAGGTCATTTTCTCAACTTCTTCCTGAATACTCGATCCCAATGCGGAATTACCGATATTAGCGTTGATTTTAACCAGAAAATTACGCCCGATAATCATCGGTTCCGATTCCGGATGATTGATATTGGCCGGAATGATTGCACGTCCACGCGCCACTTCGTCACGTACAAACTCGGGTGTAATTTGTTGGGGCAAATTGGCACCGTAATGTTGTCCGGCATGCTGTTGTGTTAACAGCGCATGATTTTCTGCATTCAATGCCTCATAGCGCTGATTTTCACGAATGGCGATAAATTCCATTTCGGGCGTGATAATGCCCTGCCGCGCGTAGTGCATTTGTGATACATTCAAACCTGCTTTACTGCGACGCGGTTGACGTTGCAAATTAAAACGCATATCCGCCAGCTTGGGATCTTGCAGACGTGCACGACCATACGAAGAGCTCAGACCCTGCATGACCTCGGTATCAGCGCGATCTTCAATCCATTGTTCGCGTAGCGCGGGCAGACCGGAACGAATATCAATTCTGGCAGCCGGATCAGTATAAGGTCCGGAGGTGTCATAAACCCAGATAGGCGGGTTTTTTTCAGCGCCCACATTAGTCATTGTATCCGTTTGGCTGATTTCACGCATGGGCACACGTATATCAGGCCTGGAGCCCTGTACATAGATTTTGCGTGAATTAGGTAACGGTTTAACGGCAGCTTCATCGACAACGGCCGTCGTACTGGAAAAATTTTTTTGATTTAAAACTGTAATACTCATTAAGATGCTCCTTAAAATGCCATAAAGAGCGGGAGGACTAGCTCCAGCTTCCCTACGGCGGCATTATCCGCGTCAGGTGATAAGGGACTTTCTCACCAAAATTCCAAAAATTCAGGAAATGGACCCCTAGCTGATGCTGTGAAGCTAATGGAAATGTGAAATAATTGCAAGTAATATTATTTTTTAAATTGAACGGATATGAACATTGAACTGAATCCTGAACCAACTATAGAACAAACGCGTTTAAACATGATCGCCCAGCAAATTCGCACCTGGTATGTGCTGGACGATGAAGTACTCGGACTGTTGTACCAAATACACCGTGAGGAATTTGTACCGAGCGCCTATCGTCACGCAGCTTTTGTCGATATGGAGATTCCGCTGGGTCATGGACAGGTAATGCTCGCACCCAAAATGGAAGCACGTATTCTGCAGGAGCTACATATCAAAAAAACAGACAAAATCCTCGAAATCGGCACCGGCACCGGCTATATGACTGCATTACTGGGGCAACTCGGCGCACATGTATACAGTGTTGAAATCATGCCGGAATTTAAAAATATGGCAGAAGTGAACCTGAAAGCCCACAATATTACAAATACTACGCTGGAACTGGGCGATGCTGCACATGGCTGGTCAAAACACGAACCCTACGATGTCATCGTCCTCACGGCATCCACGCCTGTGTTACCGGATAATTTTAAGAACAGCCTGAATACCGGCGGCCGTTTATTTGCGATTGTAGGTGAGGATCCAGTGATGGACGCCGAATTGATTACATGCGTTGCACCTGGTGAATTTTCCGTCGCAAAAATGTTTGAAACCAGTACACCAGCCTTGATTAACGCTGCGCAAGCGAGCAGGTTTACCTTTTGACTTCCAATCTCACTTTGAATAAATTTCACGAAGATGATGTTTTTTACTACAGGAATTTCAAAGGCTTCCTGCCGGTTGTTATGATCAAGGTCTTGCACAACGCAGTACTTTCACTCTTTTTTTTCATGCTGTTTTTAACAGGCACTACAATCAGTACCGCGCTGAGTGCTGCTAATCTGATGGATATTTATCAGGAAGCATTGGAAAAGGATGCACAGTATCAATCCGCGCGTGCAACATATCAGGCCGCACAGGAAAAAACTGCGCAGGGCAGGGCTGGTCTGTTACCGAATATCAACTTGTCAGCGATACGCCAGACACAGGAAGTAGATACCACACTGGGACCGGCAGTAACTATTCAAAATCGAGGTGTTACCATATCCGCAACACAACCATTGATTCGTTTTGAGAATTTCATCATCTATTCACAAGCCAAAACCGAAGTATCCCGAGCAGAATCGGAATTTGTTGTCGCCGCGCAGGATTTAATATTACGCGTCGCACAGGCATATTTTGACGTACTCGATGCGCAAGTAGATGTCGAGGTCGCCGGAGCACAAAAAGAAGCCATTCTCAAGCAACTGGAACAAGCGCAGCGCAATTTTGAGGTCGGCGTTGCAACCATTGTCGATACCAATGAAGCACAAGCGCGTTTTGATTTGACGATATCACAGGAAATCGCCGCACAGAATGCACTGGAAGTGCGAAAGCGTACCCTGCAAGGAATTATTAATCGCTTTCCGGAACAACTTGCCCGTACACATAAAATTTCAACCGATCTTCCGGCGCTGCGCTACGGTAGTATGGAAGAATGGGTCATCGTCGCTGAAGAAAAAAACTTTGCATTGAAAATTCAACAAGCCGCTTATGAACTGGCCAGCAAGGAAGTCAAAAAAATGTATTCTCTGCATTATCCGACTGTAGATCTGGTTGCGCAGTACACTGATCAGACCGGTGTTGGTGGTGCAATTACCGGTCGCGGCATTGACCTGACCTCTAAATCAATCGGCTTGCAACTGAATTTACCATTATTCCAGGGAGGTGGTACACAATCTCGGGTTCGCGAAGCACTGGCCAATCAGGAACGAGCACGGCATGATCTGGAAAATATCCGTCGCAACACTACAATTCAGGCACGCCAGCAGTATTTGAATGTCACCAATGGCATTGCGCAGGTTAAAGCGCTGAAGCAGGCACTGGTTTCCAGCCAAACCCAGTTGGATTCAACCATGCTTGGACAGGAGGTCGGCGTCCGAACCGAAGTTGACGTGCTCAACGCCCAACAACAACTTTACTCCGCCCGGCGTGATCTGGCCAAGGCCTATCACAGCTATTTAATGTCAAGATTGCGCCTGAGCGCAGAAGCAGGCGAACTCGACGAAGATGTATTGCTGCAGATCAATGCCATGCTGCAAGGGTAAGAAACCGTTTAAATTCTATTGTGCTTGCAATTTCAATGTTGGATATTAATTTACGGTTAACTACGTTTTTCTCCAATTTCACTCTGGACCTGGTGCATTCTCAACGCAATTCAATCGTCTAAAGCCTCCTTAATCATATCTTCAAACTTTAATCTTGCCCGTAGTGATAGAATAGTATTGAAGCTGGCCAGACAGTCGCTGCCCGCTGCTCTTCGAAGCAGCGGGGAGAGGAAAGTCCGGACTCCATAGAGCAGGATGTCGGCTAACGGCCGAACGCCGTGAGGCGAGGAACAGGGCCACAGAGACGAGCGTATTCAGTTACGGTGAAACGCGGTAACCTCCATCCGGAGCAAAACCAAATAGGCAGGCGATGATGTTGCTCGCAGAGCCTGCGGGTAGGTTGCTTGAATGTACGGGCAACCGCACATCTAGATGAATGACTGTCCACGACAGAATCCGGCTTACCGGCCAGCTTTTTTTACGTTATGCTGTGCATTGTCCATGACATTCACACGCATTCAAATAATGCTGGAAATGAGATCGTTATTCCTCGATTGCTTGATACAGTATTTATTTCTGGCCAAATTCGAGATCGGTACGTCCCGAGAAAAATAGTATTTCTTTCTCACTTGTAAAAACAAGTTTATAAATTACTTTCATTTTGCGTGTTATAAATCCTTGAGTAAATAATAATAAGGGTAATGGATATGCTAAAACTCTATCAATTTAATCGCACCTGGGGCATTCCGAATTTAAGCCCGTTCTGCTGCAAGGTGGAAACTTATTTACGTATGGCGGATATTGACTATGACATCGTGGCCGCATTGCCACCCGGCGCACCAAAAAGAAAACTGCCATATATTGACGATAGCGGAAAAATTGTTGCAGATTCACATTTTATTCTTACACATCTCAGGTCAACTTACCAAGACCTGGACAAAGATCTCGACAGCACACAACGGGCCACTTCACTGGCCTGGCAGCATTTGCTTGAAGATCATCTGTTCTGGAGTTTTTTTTATTTCCGCTGGATGTATACAGACGATAACTGGAAAATCAATCGCAAAGCGATTTTCGGAGAGTTACCGCCTGTTATACAAAATATTGTGGCTCTGCATACACGCAGCAAAATCAAGCGCCAGATAATCGGCCAAGGCATGGGGCGACACCAAACGGAAGAAATCACTTTGCTCGGCAAACAGGATATCGACGCACTTTCCGATTTTCTCGGTAACCAGCCTTTTTTCTTTGGTAATCAGCCTACATCACTGGATGCCAGCGCTTATGGCATGTTGATTAACATCATTGGGTGTCCTATCGAGTCACCGCTAAAGGAACATGGTTTGACTAAGGAGAATCTAAGAAATTATGTGAATCGGATTAGTCTGACCTATTATGCGGATTTGTCGCAAGCCTGATCACCATCAATATGAAACCGGCGATTCGCCTCCCGGAAAAACATCAACTCGCGCAGTGCCGTCGTTACTGATGACGCCGCGATACATGCCGCTGGTGTTAAAGCGCATTGCATAATCGCCTTGTGTGTTCAGTACGATCAAGCCGCCATCACCACCAATGGCCGCTATTTCCGCCAGTGTATTATCCGCCGCCTCAGCTATCGATTTGTTTTGTAGCCGTACTTGCGCAGCTGTATTGAAAGCCGCAGCAGAACGGATAAACATTTCCCCGGTGCCGGTCGCTGATACTGCCACCGATCGATTATCGGCGTAGGTTCCAGCACCGATCAACGGCGTATCGCCAACGCGGCCAAATCGTTTGTTAGTCAATCCACCCGTCGATGTACCGGCGGCGAGATTGCCGTAGCAATCCAGCGCGACAGCACCGACGGTACCATGTTTCTCATTATCATCAGACAGGGGGTCAGGATCAAGCGAATCAGATTCAATGTCGTGATCCAGTGCAATATATTCTTTAGCGACGGCTTTTTGCAATTGATTCCAGCGATGCCGGGTAAAAAAATAAGATGAATCAACGATCGCCAGGCCCTGTTCAGCCGCAAATGCTTCCGCACCCTGACCGATCAGCATCACATGCGGACTTTTTGTCATCACCGCGTGCGCTGCACGAATCGGGTTACGAATTGTGGTAACCCCGGCCACTGATCCCGCCATCCGTGCAGCACCGTCCATAATCGATGCATCCAGCTCATTGCGCGCCTCATGACTGAATACGGCACCTTTGCCTGCATTGAACAAAGGTGAATCTTCCATTTCCACAATCGCGGCAATAACGGCATCAATACTGCTGCCTCCTGCTGCAAGTACGGCGTGGCCTACATTAAGCGATTGCGTCAGCACCTGCATAAAAGCCTGTTCACGTTCCGGCGTTAATTTGTCGCGTTTGATTAAACCCGCGCCCCCGTGAATTACCAGTCGGATCGGCATTTCTTCTATTGTCTCTGTATTAATTTGCAAACTGAGGATTGCCTTTGGTTATTGCATTGTTTGTCCATTCACCTGACCTGCAGTTATCGACCTTGAAACAATGGAAATCTGGTCAGGCAGGCTTCTGATATGAATATCCTGATGCGGGAAGGCAATTTCGATCTTCGATTCACGAAAACGCCGGTCGATTTCCATCAACAAATCATGGCGCGTTTCCAGTAGCAAATCAGGTTCAGGAATGAAAACCCTGAGTTCAAAATTTAACGAACTTTCACCAAAAGCAACAAAACGTGCGCTTGATTCAGGTTCTTTGAGCACATTGGGATGATCCTGCGCAATTGACAGCAGGATATCATTTGCGAGCTTTGTGTCAGAACCATACGCAATACCAACGGGAATGAGAATACGCAAAATGGAATCGGATAGCGACCAGTTAATCACCTGACCGGTGACAAATTCCTTATTCGGAATGATGAGTTCTTTCCTGTCCCAATCGATAATTGTTGTTGCGCGCATCTGGATACGCGAAACTTTACCGCTGATATTACCCAGCGTGACAACATCACCTACACGCACCGGACGCTCAAACAATATAATCAACCCGGATACAAAATTGGCAAAAATTTCCTGCAACCCGAAGCCCAGGCCCACCGTCACCGCCGCAGCAAGCCACTGCACCTTTGACCAACCGATACCGAGAGCGCTGAATGTCATAGCAAAACCAAATATAATGATGAAGTAGCGCGCAATGGAAGCAATTGCATAGCGCCCGCTCGGGGTAAAAGGCAAGCGCTGTAAAATAACGATTTCGAGCAAACCGGGAATGTTATTGCTGATGAAAAAAGTCATCATGAAAATGACAATTGCCAATAACAGACTCGCCAAAGTGATCGGCACCATACTTTGTGTCTCGCTGCCACCGTCAGTACTGGTCACTTCAGTGTTCCATAATACCACTTCGTTGAGCATGTTGAATGCCGGTAAAACCTGCGCCCAAATCAACGCGAGGCCAATAACGATGGTAAACCAGTAAGCAGTGTTTAAGAGCTTCATGGTTTGCGTGCTAATGATCTCAACATTCAGTTCATCTTCTTCGACATGGATTTGTTCACCCGTATCTGCAGTTTTGATCTTATCGTCTTCCTGCACTTGTTCGGCCTGCGCGGCAAGCTTCTTACGCCATTGTTCGATCGCCAGTTTTCGCTGTACAATATTTAGCCAGCGGATTAACAACCCCCTGGCAACAATGACTGCAAAAATCAACAAAATTGAATTAATGATATGAAGCGACAACTGTCCAGCGGTATACATATAGCCGCCAGCTGCTGTAATGGCCAGCCCTGCCGGTGTTATCAACAAAACCATAAACCATAACCCGGTCAAACGGCTGATCCAGCCTTCACTATTTTTTTCCAGATAATTTTTCAGCAGCCCGCTTGCGGGGTGCATCAAACGGTAAATCAGTAACGTTGTTGCCACCATTAAAATGAAAAAAACCAGACGTCCGAGTGAATCATGATGTGCTTCTGTCGGCTGCTCCAGCGTAACCACAAAAACAAAAATCAGCGGAAGCATTACAGATAAATACCAGGCAAGCTGTTGCCTGATCAGCTGCATGTTTTCTATTTTCCAGCGAAAATGCAATTCACCAAGGCCTTCTTTACGGCAAATATGGCGTAATACCAAACCCGAAAATAGCAAATAAGCTAACGCGGCAAGTCCGCATCCGATCGCAAGTGTAAAAGTTGAGTTGCTTTCCATCTGCTGAATACGCCAGGCAATAAGATAGATAAATAGCGGCCAGGCAAGCGCCATTAACAACGTCACTACCACTGCCCACAGTGTGTCAACAAATTGCGCTTTACTCAGTTTGGTCACATAGCGCCCAAACTCCGATAGTTTTTTTCTTAAATAAAACCGCATGCTCAGCAGTAATGCAACGAGGAATAACAGCGGCATGATTCTCAATAAATTGTCATGAAAGTCATTTCCCAAGAGCGTAAAGGTTTGTATCCATGACGCCGGGTTCAAGAGCCACGCCGTAGCTTCACCCAGACGCTGAATATCACCCAGTTCAATAACAGGCGCGCTTTGAATCCAAAGGATACGGGTATCGATGAATTGCTTGTAATCCTTGATCAAAGCAACAAACTTAAGCTCTCGTTCGAGCAAAGGATATAGTTTGTTTTCGAAATAAACATCATACGCATTGATCAATTCATCAAGATAATCTTCCTTTTGCCTGTCCAGTGCCCGATACACGGCTACCTGCAATTGATCGTGTGCATCTCCGGTTAATTCAATTTTGGCGTCTGCCATAAGTCGCAGAGCTTGCTGGTTTAAATCAACCAGCTCAAGCAATCGATCCTCAAGCTCAATACGTCTTAACTGCACACGATTGATTTCAAGATTGCGCATCTCAATTTTCTTTTCGTGCATACTAATATCGGGCAATTGTTTGCGATCGTTTCGTAACTTCAATCCAATGGCATTCGTCAAACCTGTCTGAGCGATTTTTTCCCTGATCCGGTTATAAGTATGCTCTGTGGTAGTAAGTGCACGACCCAGCCGTTTCTTTTCTTTGCTTATTAGCGCACCATCTTCGGTAATTTTTTCCAATTCGACCGCAAGCAGTTTATTTTCATCGATGATGGCCTTTACCAGCGGGTGAGCGGAATCAGCTGCAAGGCTTGCTGTATCCGCTACCTGTTTTGCGCGAGCGGCCGCTTCGGTTCGCAGTTGATTGATAATTTGCTCAAAAAAATTATAGTTGCGCTCAGCGATCAAAACATTGCGTTCTGCAGCATGTCGCTGTGCACGCAAAAGTTCCCGATGCTGGTTGTAGCTGCGGTCTTCGAGTTCCAGTTTCTTAAGTAACTGTGTCAAATAGTCAAGCTCTGCACTCTGTGCGATTTGCTGCGCTTCAATAGGGTTTTGGCTCGCGGTACCGGGAACTGCAGCTGTTGTCTGTTTAAGTTCCTCAATACGTTTGTGCGTCATTGAGAGCTCTTCCTGGATTTTAGGCTGCCGTTCTGCCCGCCGGGTAATCTCCGCTTCAATTTCAGCCCGCTCTTTTTGCGCTTTTTCTAATGTTTTTCTGATGGCATCAAACTGTATTTCAAGCTTTTCCAGCGGTTGTTTCAAATCAATATCTTTAATTTTTAATTCGTCTCGCTGCAGCGGTGCATCTAATTTCCGTTCCAGCGCCTTTAGCTGTTGTGGCGCATTTTTGGAAGATTCAACGTAATGGACGGTTTGGTCAACGGATTCAATATTTTTATGCAAAAAATCATGCGCCTTGATCAACGACGATAATTCAGATTGTTGCTGAGGGTTCAGCGATTCAATTTTTTTTAATGTAGCAATGCGCTCTTCAACATCCCTGAGCATTAAACTGACCTTGCTTCGTTTTTCCTTTAGAGTCGTTTCGATCTCCACGTATGAACTTTGCTTATCGGCTGCCAATACGGGATAATTGAAAGATATGAAAATCAGACACAAAACACCCAAACAATAAAATATCCAACTTGCAAATCCTTTGTCATAGCAAAGAAAAAATTCTAATTTCGACTTCAAAACAACACCCTAATTATTTTCATAAATAAATTACAGACAATCATTTTCTGTATTTCTGAATAGGAATTAATTTCATTTGGAATAAGCTAATGCTTATCTATTTTTCAGGTAAACTGTGACGCACGCGCCCGTAGGAATATTTTGTTCAATAGACAAATCGCCACCATAGACTTGTATGATATCGCGTACAATCGCCAACCCAATACCATGTCCGGGAATGGATTGATCGGCACGCACGCCACGTTCAAGTATGCTTGCAATCTCATGCTGCTGAATACCCGGCCCATCATCTTTAATCTGAATAATGACATGCTCTTGATCCTGCTGCGCGGAGAGGATAATCTGCTGCTTGGACCACTTAAAAGCATTGTCGATGAGGTTACCGAGTAATTCCATTAAATCGCCTTCGTCAATGCGCAGGCTGATGTCTTTATCAAGCGCCATTGATATTTCTGGATGTTTGTCGTGATAAGCCTTTCGAACTGTTTTTACGATACGATCAACAACCGAATGCAACATGATATGACGCATTCCCGGCGAACTGCCAGCTGTTGCTGCACGGCGTAACTGATATTGAATGATGTTATCCATCCGCTCTATTTGCTCTCGTACAGTTCTCTCCTTATCCTTCTGATTGTTTTGTACGGTTGCTGCACCTTGAAGAATAGCTAAAGGTGTTTTCAAGCTATGCGCAAGATCAGCTAGTGCATTACGGTAGCGTTTTTGCTGTTTGCGTTCATGATTAATAAGTGAATTGATACTATCGGTCAACAATTTGAGTTCACTCGGATAGATCCCGTCCACATTTTCCTGCTTACCGGATTCAATCGCCGACAGTTCAATCGAAACCCGCCGCATGGGCTGAAGCCCCCAGCGCAATACCAGCATTTGCGTAATCAGGAGTAATACGGCCATCACACTCAACCAGCCCCAGAGATCTTCGCGGTAACGTTCTATTTGCGCATCAAATAGCACCGTATCTGTAATCACATTAAAAGTTAACGGGTAACTTCCTGCCTCAGTTGTCCATGCGACACCATAACGATAAATAAAATAAGATTTGTCATTAAGCGTGATGTCACTGAAATCTTTTACACCCCGGTTTAACAGTGGGAGTTCGGGCAATTTTTTGTTTAATGCAGATGTCGACTGCCACGCGATTGTTTTTTTATGGTCAATAATAAATGCATAGGTACTCGCATTGGGTCTGCTGAATTCTGTATCGAGCAAATTGGTAGGCATCTCCAGATTACCATCATCATCCACCTCGGCATCACCCATTAACATGAGAAGCCTTGCCAACATGCGATCCTGTACACCTAACCTTGCACTGTCATAAAATGCCCGATCCAGTGCCAGGGCTATACCCACTATGAAAATCAGCAACACCCCTGTAGCGCTTAATAAAATACGCTTATTAAGTGATATCATGCCGTTTTATCGCATATAATCGTAAAACGATACCCCCGGCCCCGCAATGTTTCTATGGGATTCAGATTATTATCGGGATCCAGTTTTCGCCGTAAACGGCCCACCATCACTTCCAGTACATTGCTGTCACGGTCCTCATCATGTGGATAGAGATAATCGGTCAAGATACGCTTTGATAACACTTCGCCCTGATGTCTTATCAGAAGTTCAAGTAAACGGTATTCAAAACTGGTCAAATCGATCTTATTATCATCAACAGTCACCATTTGCGTAGTAACATTAAGCACAATGGAGCCACATTTTAAAGTCGTACCGGGTATGCCTGTCGCACGGCGTAACAGCGCTTTAATTCTTGCTTGTAATTCTTCGATTTGAAATGGCTTGGTTAAATAATCATCTGCGCCGATTTCCAATCCGTTTACTTTATCTTGCCAGCTGTCTCTGGCCGTTAAAATCAAGATAGGCAGAACACTGCCCTCTTCACGCAGTGTTTTGATGACCTCCAACCCCGATATACCGGGTAGGCCAATATCAATAATCGCAGCATCAAGGGGATATTCATGAGCAATATACAGACCCTCCTTGCCATTACTGCAGGTATCAACCATATAGCCATCAGACTCAAGTTTCTGACGGATCTGCGCTTGTAATTTCAGTTCATCTTCAATAACCAGAATACGCATAACGATTTGTTAACCAGAATTAGTATCCTGTTTTAATTGTCCCATCTTTAGCGCTGACCATTACAACATGTATTGAACCTTGATCGCTGAGAATTTTAATGCGATAAATATCGTCGCTACGTCTGATATCCAGGACTCGGCCTTTAATATGTTGTTGTGCAATGGAAATAGCTTTTCGTTGCGAGATTTCAGCCTGCTGGCTGCCGGTTTTATAAAGATTGTCAATATGATCCTGCCAATCAGCAAGCACATTAATAGGAAGGCTTGCTATCAAGAGCATGATCAGAAAAAATTTTTGCGGTTTATTCATGAATAAGCAGCTTTATATGCCAAATTGACCGACTTTTACATTTACGAATTGCTCGTCTATTGCATTGAAACAGTGTCGGTATTGCGAAAAAAAGCCTCCACATTACCAGATCCAATTCTTAATAGCGTAACATAAAGCTTGTATTTCCGGTATTAATACCAAACGTCATATTGGATGGATAGCCATATCCCGCTACAGGCGGGCTGCTGATATAGTTGGGGCTATAGCTATACCGGGGTTGAGGATTAGAATTATGCTGGTTGTAATACGGCCTGTTGTAATAAGGTTGATTGTAGTTCCGATTGTAACCACCATAATAGGGGTCATGCCGCTTGGAATGTTTTTTGTTGTAATGTTTCTTATAATGACGTTTATTATGATGATGGTGATGCGAATGTCCAGAACCATGATTATAAAAATGATGATGAGAATGACCGTATTGATGGTGCCCCCTACCTGCTTCCACAGCAACTGGCATCGCCAAGACCAGTCCGAACAACATCATAAGCGCCAGGGTAATAGGGGTTAATGTTTTGGTTGTCATAGGGAACCTCCGTATTGTAAATAACAATTCAGACTCCTGTCTGATAACTCAACTATACGCAGACAAACATGAATACAGACTGAATAAAAGAGGTCTTTTGAAAATCAATATGCAGGTAAACGCAGAAGATAATAGTAAGCGATTTTAGTTACTCATCATAACGAAACCAGTGTGTAATGTCAGCTTAGTAAAAAATTCGCTACTAAATTAGAGCCTCCCCAAGAGGTGTAGAACTTTCTATCACTGGCCAAAAATTACCTATGATTAACATCATATGTTTTTCAATCTTTGAGTAGTAATCACATGGTAATATTTACTGCTATTTGACAAGCCTATCCGGTTACCCTTCCAGTACAATCATTGATGATAAAAAAATACCTTTATTAGAAGTGGGTCCGCGAAGTTGGACACTGAAGCGACAAAGCTAAGAAGTTATTTTCTGTATGATTATTTTTTTTTAAAAAGAGGAATACAGGAAATGAGCAAGAAATGCAGATAAAAATTGCCGATCCGAAGTTGACGCTGGATGCTGTTATCGTTTCAGCGACTAAATCCACCAATCTGCGTAATGTTTCATACGATCAAAACGGCCTCAAAACCCGCAATGTTTTTAGAGATGACGCCGAGTCGGTTTATCTGAAAAAATTGTTTGAGCGTATTGTGTAAAATACGTCGAATACATCTGTATGTAATTGTGTTCTTAAGAAGAAACAACCTTGAATGCAGTTAACAAAAGTCAACCTTTTATTCGTGCAGTATGTTTTTTCAAACAGTCGAATGACTGGATACGTTTTTCAAACCATTCACCATAGTCACGTGCGTGTGAGAAATTTTTTAGTAGTGCTAATCCATTAACACTCATTCCAAGCTGTATTCACCTACTAGCTTGGCAATTGTCCTGTATTAGCTTTTTTATCCGGATATATTGTTTTAGTTTTACGCCGGTTGATTTGACATCGGCTACATTGAAAATAAAAAAAATTTATTCCCACGTATTACGGTGCGTAATAGTAATAACAAAGAAGCTTTAAATTTTCTAAGTCTTTGATTTATTGGCGTCCCCAAGGGGATTCGAACCCCTGTTACCGCCGTGAAAGGGC
This sequence comes from Nitrosomonas aestuarii, assembly GCF_003046585.1. Classification (GTDB taxonomy): domain Bacteria; phylum Pseudomonadota; class Gammaproteobacteria; order Burkholderiales; family Nitrosomonadaceae; genus Nitrosomonas; species Nitrosomonas aestuarii. Next base: position 190,708 of record NZ_QAAE01000002.1, read on the forward strand.
GATGTCCTAGGCCTCTAGACGATGGGGACTAAGAAAATACAGTTCTAGTTACTGTAGCAGCATATTTCAAAAAACTGGTGGAGATAAGCGGGATCGAACCGCTGACCTCTTGCATGCCATGCAAGCGCTCTCCCAGCTGAGCTATACCCCCTGATCAAAGGAACAAGGATTATACTGATGCATGACACCAAAGTAAAGTAAATCTAACTATATGGAAATTTATCCATTTGAGTATGCATGCGTGTAAGCGTTTCTTCACGTCCCAGGAGTTCGAGTATTGCATCAATGGATGGTGTATGGACCTCTCCAGTGACCATTACACGCAGCGGCATGGCCACTTTTGGGAATTTCACTGCATGGCCTTTGACAACATTTTTAATTGTCAGATGGATCGATTCCCGGTTCCAATCTTCAATCTGACTTAATTTTTCCATTAGATCCACGATTAATGGCTTACTTTCCAAAGTAAAAAACTGCTCTTTTAACTCTTCGGAAGGCGCAAGCGCACGAAAAAAGAATACAGCCGCATCTGCCAATTCTTCTATTGTATTAACTCTTTCTTTCAGCAAATCAATGACTTTAAGTAAATCAGGACCTCTTTGAACGTCACAGTCATCTTTTCTAAGGAAAGGTACGACCAGTTCAGCCAGCCGGCTATTGTCGGTTTTTTTCAGATATTGCTGATTTAGCCAATGCAGCTTTTCGGGGTTAAATTTTGCCGGAGAGCGGCTGATTGAAGATAAATCAAACCATTCCACCAACTGTTGACGATTGAAAATTTCTTCATCACCGTGCGACCACCCTAATCGTGCTAGATAATTAATCAAAGCTTCTGGCAAATAACCATCATCACGATACTGCATCACCGACACTGCACCATGTCGTTTGGACAAGCGCTCACCATTTGCACCGAGTATCATGGGTACATGTGCATATTCGGGTAATGGCGCCCCTAATGCTTTAAGTATGTTAATTTGTCGTGGCGTGTTATTAACATGATCATCACCGCGAATAACATGTGTGATATTCATATCAAGATCATCTAAAACAACACTAAAATTATATGTGGGAACACCATCGCTCCGAATCAATACCAGATCATCAAGCTCATTATTGGCAACCGTAATTTTTCCCTTAATCAAATCGGTAAAAGTTGCATAACCTCCCAGTGGATTTTTAAACCGTATCACCGGCTTCACATTTGCTGGAGGAGATTGATTAGAGTCGCGCCAACGGCCATCATACCTGGGTTTCAAGCCCGCAGCCAATTGCTGTTCCCGCATTTCATCCAATTCTTCTTTACTAGCATAGCAATAATATGCCAGATCATTTTGTAACAATTGTTGTGCAACTTCCTGATAACGTTGCAAACGCTCCATCTGATAGAATGGGCCTTCATCATAATCCAGTCCCAGCCATTCCATGCCATCATGAATAGCGCTTATGGATTCTTTGGTCGAACGCTCAAGATCAGTATCTTCTATACGCAGTATAAATTGCCCGCCATGTTTGCGTGCATACGCCCAGGAAAACAATGCAGTGCGTGCGCCGCCAATATGGAGGTAGCCGGTAGGACTGGGAGCAAATCGAGTACGTACAATCATAATTAATTATAAATTAATGTGGGTTTAACTATCTATTCAACGAAATTAAACTATATTAAGGCCGTATACTAAGCATTCTACAATTATCGCTACTTAAATATGTATTCTTTATTTTAATTTCCTGAGCTGCCAGGTCTTGTGTGAAAACGGGAAAAACATTTTTTAATTATGATTAAATTATCATCTATCTTACCTAGCAAGCATCTATATTTTACTTTTGGTCGGAAAACAAAATACTTTTTTACGGGCATTAGTATTTGCATTTTATCATCCGTTAGCTACGCGCAACTAGAAGAAACCATTGTCAAGGTAAAGCCATCGATTGTTGGTATTGGAACATATCAAAAAACGAAGTCACCGGCACTTACATTTACGGGCACAGGCTTTGTAGTCGGTGATGGATTGCATGTTGTCACCAACGCACATGTTATTCCGGAAACGCTGAATTTTGGAAAAATGGAAAAATATGTTGTGATCACAGGGCAGGATAGTAAACCTGAACTCAGAGATGCAACCATTATTTCCATAAAAAAAGAATATGATCTTGCTTTGTTAAAAATCAATGGGACCGCACTACCTGTGTTAAAGCTTGGAAAGTCGGAAACGGTCAGGGAAGGAAAACGAGTGGCTTATACCGGTTTTCCCATCGGCATGGTTCTCGGTTTTTATCCTGTCACGCACCAAGCAATTATTTCCTCCATTACACCTATTATAAGGCCTGCACATAACGCGACACAATTGAATGCAAGGCTGATCAGGCAACTCCAGTCGCCATTCATGGTGTTTCAGCTTGATGGCGTGGCATATCCGGGTAATAGCGGCAGTCCCCTCTACGACCCTGACACGGGATTAGTCTACGGTGTTATTAACATGGTATATGTCAAAGGTAAAAAGGAATCCGCCCTATCTGCACCAAGTGGGATCAGTTATGCAATACCAGGCAAACATATCGTAAATTTATTAAATGAAATTAATTTCAAGAATTAGTCACACCATCTCGTACAGATGAGATAAATTGCTGATAAAAATTGAAAGCAAAAGGAAAAATGCGAATGATTACAGTAGCTGTAGCAGAAAATGATCAGAACAAACGTAATCATTTAGAGCAATACCTGCGCCGGAACGACCAAACTATAGAAATATTATCTGATAAAAATTCCTTTCGTAACACAAAACTAGAAAGACGACTTAAGTCTCGTGACAATCTGTCGTTAAATGCAAATATTGTTGCAAGAACTAAACGGTTAAAGCCCCGAATCCTTTTTTTGAACACTCATCAGTTAAAAAAAGAATCCTTTGACTTGCTTGATGCACTTAATAACCATTGTCCTGATACGTTACCTGTTGTTTTGGTCAAAGAAGAAGCTGATGACAATCATGTTCTAAAAGCACTCGAAAAAGGAGCACGCGGTGTAGTCAACTATATCGCACCGTCCTTTAGTGTTTCAAAAATTATTCGTACAGTTGCTAAAGGAGAACCATGGGTTTCACGCAAAATTCTTGCAAAGATGATGAAAAAAATAATTTTTACTTCACATTAAATTGATTTAGAAACTTATGTTAATTCTACTTGCCAGCTCAAATACAGAATTGCTTGCACGATGGGAAGAAAGTGTTTTTGGCTTATCATCTCCTTGTATAATTAATAATTCCAAAAATTTTAAAGATCGGCTACCAAAGGCAAACCCAGATATACTTTTGCTTGATTATAAGTTTTTAGGACTTAATCTTCAAAAAGATATCTTGGATATCACCAACTTAATTCCTAAAATAAAAATAATTATTTTCAGCCCGGCAATTGCCGACAATGAAGAATGGACATTATTCAAATGTGGCGTTAAAGGTTGTTGCCACTATGATATGAATCCAGAACAAATTAATTATACAATCAATGCCATTCAGAAGGGTGAATTGTGGATACGCCGTTCGCTGACTAGCTATATGCTACAGGAGCTTGTCGAAGTTTCTTTGGAAAAAGACAGGATTGAAAACGCAATCCATGATTTGTTAACAAATCTGACTAAACGAGAATACGAAATTGCAACGTTTGTTGGACGCGGTGAAAGCAATAAAAAAATTGCAAATCGATTAGATATTACAGAACGCACTGTCAAAGCGCATTTAACTGAAATTTTTCGCAAGCTACAGATTACAGATCGTATTAAACTGGCATTGATGATGAAAGACACTATTTCTGCACTCAAACCATCACAAGCAAGTCATACGTATCATGATCCTTCGTATTTTGTATAAGAGCAAAGATTTGTATATTGACTCAGCTTCAGACAACCACAACAGAAATTTCATCCAAGAGGTCTAATAATCCTTGCAATGCTTTGGCCACTGACTGTTGTCGCACCGATTCACGATCACCTTCAAAATGACATGTTTCACTTTTTGATAGTCCTCCTTTTACCGCCCAGGCAAAACAGACAGTACCAATAGGTTTAACTTTGTTTCCACCAGTAGGGCCGGCAATTCCAGTGATGGCTACACTGATATGAGCTGGACTATTGTTTTGCGCACCGAATGCCATTTCTTGTGCAATTACCTCAGAAACGGCACCATATTTGTTGAGTGCAGTCATACTGACACCCAACATTTCATGTTTAGAAAGATCGCTATAAGTAATAAAACCACGTTCATACCAAACAGAGCTACCAGCAATTGCCGTGATAATCTGTCCCAACCACCCGCCTGTGCAAGATTCTGCGCTAACCATCAATAAACCATGTTGCCGAAGACGTTCTCCAACTTTAGTTGCTAAGTATAAGATTCTTTGCCCATTATCAACATTGTCAAAACCTCCAACTTTTCCAGTGTCCATATAAAATAGTCAGTATCTTATTAAAATCATCCTGATTACATCATAATAATCTGAGTGATGATATGTAACGATCACAGAATGTGACATCACAATGTGCAACTCAGAAGAAAGGCAGTTTTTGTCAAGAGACCTAACGTGACCAATGGAGTTAAATAGTTAACTAGGCTTATTATTACTCAGTTGATGAAGTACTAAAGCAATACCCAAGCCTTCCAACCCGACAAGCAAAGTAAAGTAAAAAATGCTGCGATCAAATCGTCGAACATGACACCAAAGCCATTTTTCAAACGTTGGTCATAATATCGGATAGGCTGTGGTTTGATAATATCAAACAATCGAAACAGGAAAAAAGCTACAAGCTGCCAAAACCAACCCGCTGGTGTAAAATACAACACCAGCAAAAACGCAACAGTTTCATCCCATACAATACCACCATGATCAGATTCACCCAGTGCTTTTCCAGTTACCCCACATGCCCATATGCCCAGAATAAAGAAAATGTCAATCAATAACAATAAATGAATTGGATCAAGATAATGATCCAATACCCAAAATAATGGAAATGCGATAAGTGTCCCGACAGTACCAGGTGCTTTAGCGCTCAGTCCAAAACCACCTGAAAAAGCTATAAAATAGGCAGGATGCTTACAAACGAAAACAATATCCGGTTGCGAGACGGATAATCCAAAATCCTTATTATTGGAAGGGTAATCAGTTTTAGGAAGCAAAGTGGTCATATCCTCTCTTCTCCACGGTTATTTCCCTACCTTCGGCATCCATTACAAGTAAACCTTCTCCTTGCGTAATTTCTCCAATCATAGTTAAAGGAATTTTTAATTTTTGTGCAATACTTTCAATAGAATTGCGATTATTTTTTGGAGCAGTAAAACACAATTCATAATCATCGCCACCCGCAAGAAGACACTGAACAGCTAGAGACGAAGGTAAAAATCGTTTCAAAACTTCAGAACATGGCACAGCTTCCAACTGTATTATAGCCGCACTTCTTGATGAAACTAAAATATGCCCCAAGTCTGCCATTAACCCATCTGAAATGTCGATTGCACTATGTGCCAGACCAGTCAAAAGTTGTCCCAATTCGATGCGTGCTATCGGCATATGCAATGCTGACATGCAAAGCTCCGCTTCTTTATCAGTCAGTTTTATTTTTTGCAGTTCAAATTTTAATGCTAAAGCGGCATCACCCAAACATCCGGATACCCAGATATCGTCACCCGATTTTGCACCATCGCGACGCAATGACTGACCTTTTTCAATTTCTCCGATAATTTGTACACCAATATTAAGTGGTCCGGAAGTAGTATCACCTCCAATGAGTGCAACATGATGCATTCGCGCCAGTTCATGAAAACCTCGAGCAAACTCGCTCAACCATACCTCATTATATTCGATTAATTTTTTGGGTAATGTCAATGAAAGAGTTACCCATCGAGGCCTGGCTCCCATAGCGGCCATATCCGATAAATTGACAGAAATGGCTTTATAACCCAGCTTATAAGGATCTACATCTTCAAAAAAATGCTGTCCTGAAACCAAGGTATCTGTGGAAATTGCCAATTCCATTTTGGCTGTCGGCGCTATTATTGCTGCATCATCTCCGATACCCAGTATTGTATCGTTGGTCGGCCGCTTAAAATAACGCTGGATAATCTCAAATTCCGAAGACACGATTTGAAAATAGGCTTACCAAAATAACAGACTTTGGTTTACCATTAAGTTTGTGCCGAAGTTTCAACCGCACGTAATTTCAGCGCAAGTTTGTCTAAAACACCATTAACATACTTATAGCCATCACTGCCTCCATATGTTCTAGCCAGTTCTATCGCCTCGTTTATGATTGCTCGATAAGGTACTTCTAAAAAATGGATTAATTCATATGTACTTAATAGTAGTATAGCAAACTCTACCGGGCTCAATTCCTTTAGGGATCTGTCGAGAAAAGGCTGTATGGTCGCTTCCAGTGTGCTCACATCACTGAGTACGCCTTTAAACAGAATTGAAAAATATTTTTCATCAGAACGATAAAATTCTTTTGTCTCAATTAGTTGAGCCTCAATAAAATTGATTGTACCACCCGCCACGCGCCACTGATAAATACCCTGTAAAGCAAGTTCCCGTGCCATCCGCCGGCGGCTTTTTGGTTTTGTGATTTTATTTTTTGCTGTTACTTGTATATCAGTCAACACTATATTCTTCCAGCTTAATCAGTAAATTTCCCATTTCCACAGCAGCTCTGGCTACATCTGAACCTTTTTGACTCATACGCTCAAGCGCCTGATCTTCAGTATCAGTTGTTAAGATACCATTCATAACAGGAATCTCCGTTTCCAACTGTACTTGTGTTATTCCACGCGCTGATTCATTGGCCACTACCTCAAAATGATATGTATCGCCACGAATAACAGCACCCAAAGCTATAAGCACATCAAATTGATTGGAATATGCCATTTTTAATAACGTTGCAGGTATTTCCAATGCCCCAGGGACAGTTATCAGCAAAATATCCGGATCCTGTACGTTATACTCTTTTAATCTCTCTGTACACGTACCTAAAAGCCCTTCCCCTATATCAATATTAAAACGACTCAATACGATACCAACCCGCAGCCCATCTCCATTGAGGTCTGGCTCAAATTCTAGAATATCGTCATAGTACGCCATTTTTTCTCCCGTTTATATTCACAATTCAATTATTTAATGACTGATGCCGCATTCCAAACAAAATTTGAGAATTACGACCTGTTATGATCAGATGCATCTACATAACTGGTCACTTCTAAACCGAATCCTGTCATGCTAGGCATTTTCCTTGGCGTTGCTAATAACCGCATTTTTCCAACATTTAAATCCCTCAGTATTTGCGCGCCGATACCATGATCTCTTAAATCCGATTTATTTCGGCCAGAAAAATCGGATTCATGCAATTGAACACGCTCAATCAGCTTATCAGAATTTTCTTTCCCATGTAAAAGGACAATGACTCCACTCCCAGCTTCAGCAACCATGCGCATAGCTTCATGAATATTCCAAGAATGTGTATCGTCATGAACATCCAGCAAATCAATGACAGACACAGGCTCATGCACGCGCACTAATGTCTCGCTATCAGGTTTTATTTCTCCCTTGGTTAAAGCAAGATGAACTGTGTCAGCTGTTTCATCACGATATGCAACGAGAAAAAAATTTCCATGTATTGTTTGAATTGCACGTTCTGCTACGCGCGTTATCAGACTTTCGGTCAAGCTTCGATAATGAATTAAATCTGCAATGGTACCAATTTTAAGCCGATGCTTTTCAGCAAATGCCATCAGATCAGGTAATCTTGCCATGCTGCCGTCTTCTTTCAGTATTTCACAAATAACGGATGCTGCTGTCAGACCGGCCATACTGGCCAAATCACAGCCAGCTTCCGTATGGCCTGCGCGAACCAGTACACCTCCTTTTTGCGCCATTAATGGGAAAATATGCCCAGGTTGCACAATATCTTCCGCTTTAGCATCCGCTTTAACAGCGGCTTTTATCGTACTTGCACGATCTGCTGCTGAAATACCCGTAGTAACACCGCTAGCTGCTTCAATAGATAATGTAAAATTAGTTCCAAGCGGAGAGCGGTTTGCAGTGACCATCAAAGGCAAATTTAATTGGTGACAACGTGCTTCCGTCAGCGTTAAGCATATGAGGCCTCTACCATGGGTTGCCATAAAATTAATGGCTTCAGGCGTAACAAAATCAGCAGCTAGAATCAAATCGCCTTCATTCTCCCGATCCTCTTCATCAACGAGAATAACCATTCTGCCAGTTTTTAAATCAGCAATAATGTCCTGTATGGTGCTGATTGTCATTTTTCCAATTTTCCTGATATAACCAATAGGTTTTCTACATAACGTGCCAACATATCTGTTTCCAAATTGACAAGCATACCTGGTTTTAACTCACTTAAAGTTGTCATAGACAAGGTGTGCGGAATTAGATTCATCGAAAATTCACCTTTCTCAATCTGATTAATAGTAAGGCTTACGCCATTAACTGTAATTGATCCTTTAAGCGTAATGTAGCGTAACAGCTGCCTGGGTGAGGAAATTGTCAATGTAAAATTTTCGCCATTTTCTCTCGATGGTTTAAACTTAACCACTTTCCCAGTCGCATCAACATGCCCGCTGACAAGATGACCGCCCAGCCGATCAGACAAACGCATGGCCTTCTCGAGATTGACCAACTGACCGGATTTATCCAAACCCCAAGTACATTGAAGCGTTTCTGGAGACACATCGACTGTAAATAACGTATCAGGTTTCGCCGTTACAGTCAGACAAACACCATTTACAGCAATACTATCTCCAATTGAAACATCGCTCATATCTAGAGAACCTGGAGAAATACTCAGGCATAACCCATTGTCAAAACAATTTGTTAGAGGATTGACCTGCGTTATTGTGCCAGTTGCCTGAATAATTCCTGTAAACATAAATTCCTTTATCTATAAAGATACAACTTGCACGAATCCATCTTATATTAAATAGAGCAAATCTCTTAAACAACTTAAGAATCTTCACCGGCAACGTTTTTCAGAATTTCATAATAAGCACGTACCGAATTTGTCAAAGTTACTGCTTCATCACCGCGCGCATGACCATATTGTATGGTATTGGAATAATGTTCTTTGTTCAGCAATGGCAACGTTTTTTTCAAATCTATCCATAAATCCGGATTTAAATTGAAACGCTTCGCCAATGCTCGTGCATCAATTATCCGACCATAACCCTGATTATATGCAGCTAAAGCCATCCAGGTTCTGTCAGGCTCTAGAACACTTTCTGGAAGCTTATCTTTTAGTAGTTTTAAATAACGCGCACCAGCAACTATATTCTGACGTGATTCCGTAGGGTTTTTAACTTTCATTCGCCTTGCGGTCTCTCGTGTCAGCATCATCATTCCACGCACACCGGTAGGCGATTTTGCCTGTGGATTCCAATGTGATTCCTGATACGCTAAAGCAGCCAACAAGCGCCAGTCTATGTCAGTTAAACGCTCTGCTTGTAAAAAATAGCTTTTCAAGCCGGGCAATTTTGATTGAATTTTTTTTTTAAAAAAATATATATCACCCGGACTTAGTTGATGATACTGTCCATTGTAGCTATCTAACAATTGCCCCAATACGCCTTCGTGCATAATACGCTCAAAAAACATATTCACTTTGTCAAGCAATAATTTTTCTGTAAATTTAGGAAAAATCCATCGACTGACAGACGAATCTAATTCAAAAGCACCTTTTACTCGAGGATAAAAGTGATTTGCTTTTTTAATATGCAGGGAATCAGCCACTGTATAAGCGATATCGCCTCTATCCAGTTTAGCCAGTAATGCTTCACTCGAAAGTGTCACAGCAGACCATGACAGTTCAGGAATTTCTAATTTAATTTTTTGCAATTGCTTTTCATGTGTTGAACCGTTGGGAACTTCAATCTGTTTTCCAATAAGTTTTTGAATATCCTGAGGTTCAGCGTTTTTAGCATTAAAAGCAATCTGATGATGGGTATGTAAATAAACCGGACCTAAGACAAAACGAGATGCTTGCTCTTCTGGAATATCCAGGCCAATGGCAAAATGAGCCTGATGTTTCTGCAATGCAGTTAAAGCAGATTCAACCTCAGACTTCACTACAAAACGAATCTCTAAGCCGATCTCAGCTGCAAATTCATGTACTAAATCATAGGTTATACCAGAAAAGTTACCTTCATCATCAATGTAAAAATTATCTGTATATTCTACCGTTATCACCACCAGTTCATTAGTCATTGAAAATGGTGAAACGGGTTTTTCAAAAGAATTACATCCCGTGAGCCCGAGTCCGCAAAAACTAAAAATAAGAATTCTTATTATTGTTGAATGCATAATCCATTAAACCACTCTCTTCGCACAAAATAATCTAGGAAAAATAATAGATAGATTGGTTTAACCGATTTAGTCAAGCGTTGATGTTAGCAAAAGACAAAATTGGCGCGCCCAACACGATTCGAACGTGTGACCCCCGCCTTCGGAGGGCGGTACTCTATCCATCTGAGCTATGGGCGCCAATACAGTAAAAAGAGTAAAACGGCGACAGCATAACCTCTTTTATAAAACTCGTCCAACATGTATCGATTTCTTATACGACAAGTCTGTTTCAATCTACACTGAAAGATGAAAAAAAATCAACACAACCTATCTATAACATCACTATACTTTTTATCCAGTCTTCTGCATCTAATTTTGAAAAGTAATCCTACAATAGGAATGATCGATATGATATGAAGTTTATTACAGCCAATTATTGGCCCCATTGTTATCGATAGGATCTCTGCCTCCTCGCGCCAAAGCCTAAAGAAGAATTCGCGCAATATCTCAATATCTTTTAATACGAATACGGTAACTCAGGTTTCCATTGCACAGACTAAAATAATTAAAATAGAGCAGGTAAAGCAACGTATTTGTTACTGGCTGGAGACCTTTTATCGGCTGAGTATGGAGGAATTGCGCACTTTCGAAAATATTAAAGGTGTTTCACGTGAAATGAATCCGTCTTTAGAAAAATAAAATTATAAAATAGCACAAATCAATGAAAGTTTTAGTTTTGATAAACATACCGGTTTAATCATACTACTGTCACAATGAGTAAATCGGTATGTCATACTTGAAAAGTATAAATTTACGTTAAATAACGTTATTAAACATCTATATTAGTCGCTCTAAGCGCATTTTTCTCAATAAAAGCTCTACGTGGCTCAACCACATCGCCCATCAATGTTGTAAAGATTTCATCAGTCAAAATACTGTCTTCAATCTGAGCGCGCAGCAACCTTCTATTTGAAGGATCCATTGTCGTTTCCCACAATTGAGCGGGATTCATTTCACCAAGTCCCTTATATCTCTGGATATTGAGTCCCTTTTTCGCTTCTTCAAGTAACCACTCAAGTGCTTGCTTAAAATGAGTGACAGGCTGTTTTTTATCACCACGTTTGATATAAGCACCTTTTTTTATTAAACCGTCGAAAATCTGATACGTCTTTTTAATTTGAGCATAATCGCCACTGTGCAAAAAATCCTGATCCAAATAACTGACATGTATATTTCCATGGGACAAACGTTCTATTCTCAAACGAAAACGTTCATTCATTTCATCGTATTCCGCCGTTATTGCAGTATTCTGAACTTGTGATTCGAGTTTTTCCGCACTGATTGTCGCATTATTATCATTGCTTAGATCAATTTCCGGCTGGTGTAATAATGCATACATGACAGCGTTATCCGTCACTCGGCTCATACGTTCTATTACCGCTTCAGCCAACAAATATTCAGTCGCTATTTTTTCCAGCGTCTCACCCGTTAACGGCTGCTTGATTTCTTCAGTATATAGTTGTGCATCGGATAAAGCCAACCCCAGAATATACTGTTTCAGTTCATAGTCGTCCTTGACATAACGTTCTTTTTTTCCATATTTAATCTTATAAAGCGGTGGTTGCGCTATATAAATATGGCCACGTTCGATAAGCTCGGGCATTTGACGATAAAAAAATGTCAACAACAAGGTGCGAATATGCGAACCGTCAACGTCCGCATCTGTCATGATAATGATCCGATGGTAGCGCAATTTGTCTGGATTATATTCGTCTTTGCCGATTCCTGTGCCAAGCGCCGTTATCAAAGAAATAATCTCCTGAGAAGAAATCAGTTTATCAAAACGTGATTTTTCAACATTTAGAATCTTGCCCTTGAGCGGCATTATTGCCTGAAACTTACGATCACGGCCTTGCTTTGCTGAACCACCCGCTGAATCACCCTCAACCAGATAGATTTCGCATAACTCAGGGTTTTTTTCCTGACAGTCAGCCAATTTCCCGGGTAATCCCATGCTATCGAGCACACCTTTACGACGTGTCAATTCTCGCGCTTTACGCGCTGCTTCACGTGCTCGAGCCGCTTCCAAAATTTTATTGCAAATTGTTTTTGCATCTATTGGATTTTCCAGCAGAAAATCTGACAGCTTTTGAGAAACAATTTCTTCGACGACCGGCCTTACCTCGGAAGAAACCAGTTTTTCCTTTGTCTGGGAAGAAAATTTGGGTTCAAATAATTTGACAGAAAGCACACAGGATAAACCTTCGCGCATGTCGTCACCAGCTGTATCTACTTTAGCTTTTTTAGCCAATTCATTTTTTTCGATATAGTTATTAAGTGTACGTGTCATGGCTGCACGCAAACCTGTTAAATGTGCACCACCATCTTTCTGTGGAATGTTATTGGTAAAGCATAAAACCTGTTCACTATAACTATCGCTCCATTGCATGGCCACTTCTACGGAAATATCGTCTTTCAAACCTGCACTATAAAAAATGTTGGGGTGTAACACAGATTTGGTCCGATTAATGTATTCTACAAAATTCTTAATACCTCCGGTAAAGGCAAACTTTTCTTCCTTACCTTGACGCTGATCAATCAGATGAATTTTTATTCCGTTGTTGAGAAAGGAGAGTTCCCGTAATCGTTTGGCAAAAATATCATAGTGATATTCAATATTTCCGAATATTTCCTTACTGGCTAAAAAATGAACTTCGGTACCATGTCTTTCAGCATTACCAACAACAGCGAGTGGCTTAACGGGGACGCCCAGTCGAAATTCCATTTCATGGATTTTTCCTTCACGACGAATAGTAAGATGTAACCACTCAGATAAAGCATTTACCACGGATACACCAACACCATGTAGTCCGCCGGAAACTTTATAGGAATTATCGTCAAATTTTCCGCCGGCATGTAATTCTGTCATCACAATTTCTGCTGCAGAACGCTTTTGTTCATCATCCTGTTTTATTCCCGTTGGAATACCTCTGCCATTGTCATGTACGCTAACTGAATTATCTGGGTGTAGGATTACGGTAATTTCATCACAGTGCCCAGCCAGGGCTTCATCAATAGCATTATCAACAACTTCAAAAACCATGTGATGCAAACCTGTACCATCGCTGGTATCACCAATATACATACCAGGACGTTTGCGAACAGCATCAAGTCCTTTCAGGATTTTGATGCTATCGGAACCGTAACTATTCTTATCTTCAACTGGCGAACTGTCTTTTTCTTTATTCATGAATAAGGTACTTTTAAAAAATATATCAATAGTAGAGATTTAAATTTTCATGGGCATGATGACATATTTAAAATCTTCCTTGCCGGGGATTGTAATCAGTACACTACCCGATGCTTTAACCAATGAAAAACGAAATGTATCCACTAGTATATTATTTAGAAAATCGAATAGATACGTAATGTTTAAACTGAAATCAATTGTGTCATCATCATATTGTATGGCAATTTCGTCCGTTGCCTCTTCTTGTTCGTTATTTTTACAGATAATTCCGAGTTTTTCTTTACTGATAATCAGGCGGACGCCTCTTAATAATTCATTTGGATTGGAAAGAATTGATACACGCTGCAGTGCATGCAGGAAAGTTAAGCGATCCAGATCAAAAAATATATCGCTTTGATCGGGGATGGCACGGCTATAGTTAGGATATTTTCCATCAATAACTCTGGATATAAGTACAATATTTGAAAAAGAGAATCTGATTCTTTTCGCAAAAATTTCTATATTGATGGGTTCTTCATTATCTTTTAAAAGTTTTCCTAATTCGATAATAGTTTTGCGTGGCAGTATAACTTCATAATTCATATTAGCCGGTTGAATCGTTGTTAATGCAAGTGCTAATCGGTGCGTGTCTGTACCTACGGTTTTTAATTCATCATTTTCTATTGCTAATAAAACACCGTTTAGAAAATAACGTATATCTTGTTCTGCGATTGCATATTGAACATTGTTTAAAAGATTTTTAAAGGTGTTTTGCTGTAACGTAATTGCTGCTATTAATTCATTATCTTCTGTCGTGATAATAGGAAAGTCTTCGGGTGGTAAAATTTGTAAGTTAAACAGACTTTTTCCTGATTTAATCTGGAGTTTTTCATCTTTTCTGATTAAAGAAACTTCAGCATCAACGTCCAAAGAACGGAGAATGTCCTGCATTTTTTTTGCAGAAACTGTCAGAGAAAAATTTTGTTCCTGGTTATTGTTCAATTTAGAAATCGCTTTTATCTGCATTTCCATATCTGATGTCAGAAAGTAAATTACCTCATCGTTTTTCTGTATCAATACATTGGATAAAATGGGAGATGTTTGTCGCTTTTCTACAATACCTGTAACCATTTGTAACGGTTTGAGTAAAGAGTCACGCTTTGTTTTAATTAATAGCATTTATATATATATTTAGTAATAACTAATAAGCGTTTGTAATTTTTTGTATAATTTTATTTTTAGTTTAAAAATCAATTATATAGTATAAAAAAATAAACTGTATAAAAACAGAATTTTACTTGGATTGTTTGTGGATAAAATAAAAGAATGTTTTTATTTATTCTTTATTCACAGGTTATTAAAAAGTTATTAAGCGAAAATAACTCATCACTTTTATTTAGTTATCAACCACGCAAAATATGTATTAAAGCAGTATAGTCTCGATTAATAGCTGGGTCGGATGCACGTAATTCATTTATTTTACGATGACCATGCAGAACTGTTGTATGATCCCTGCCTCCAAAAGCTTCGCCAATATCGGGCAGACTGAGCGTTGTCAATTCTTTGGCGATAGCCATTGCCATTTGTCTGGGTCTTGCGATTACACGAGATCTTTTTTTTGAATACATTTCAGATACTTTTATTTTGTAGTAATCAGCTACTGTTTTTTGAATGTTTTCAATCGATATTTGCCGGTTTTGTACAGCAAGAAGATCTTTTAATGCTTCTTTGGTAATTTCAAGCGTGATATCCTGTTTGATAAAACGTGAGAAAGCCAATACACGTTTCAATGCACCTTCTAATTCACGAACATTCGAACGAATATGTTTTGCAATAAAAAATGCAACATGTTCATCCAGCGTTATTTTCTCCTGTTCCGCTTTTTTAATAAGAATGGCGACACGCATTTCCAGTTCAGGTGGTTCGATGGCAACGGTCAGGCCCCACCCAAAGCGTGAAACCAGACGTTCTTCAAGACCTGAGATTTCTTTTGGATAGGAATCGCAAGTAATAATGACTTGTTTGTGCGCTTCAATCAGCGCATTAAACGCATAGAAAAATTCTTCTTGGGTGCGGTTCTTACCGCCAAAAAACTGCACATCGTCGACGAGTAAAAGATCGAGTGAATGATAATAAACCTTGAATTGATCAAATGATTTATGTTGATAAGCATTGACAACATCAGAAACATATTTTTCAGCATGAACATACCGTATTTTTGCTTGTTGATTGTTGTCATGAACTAAATTTCCAATCGCTTGGATAAGATGTGTTTTACCTAAACCAACACCGCCATAGATAAATAGCGGATTGTAAGCTGTTCCGGGTGATTCGGCGACCTGTATGGCGCCTGCGCGTGCGAGTTGATTGGCTTTCCCCGTGACAAAACTATCAAATGTAAAATTTGAATTGAGCTGACTAGAAGTTTTTTTATTTTGTTTTGATTGTTGAGAAGGTGTGGAAGCAATAACTTTTTTAACCGTTTTGGTATGGTTTGGAATTTTTGTCTGATCAGCTATTTTGAGATGAAACTGGATTTCTCTGGCAAAATGTTCTTCCGCCATGCTTTTGATGTGAGAAATAAAATTGTCCTGTACCCATTGCAGGACAAACCTGTTAGGTGCAATCAGGATTACTTCTGTTTCATTATCCTGATTGATTCCTTCTAATTCCAGCGGCTTGATCCAGGTATTGAACTGTTGTGCATTTAATTCATTTCTAAAGTGTTCAAGACAAGATAACCAGAAAGTATTAAATGCCTGCATGATTCAACTATTATCAGTATTAATCGGTTATTCGGTTTTAAATGATGATTTAATTCGTTAATTATTATTATTAAATTTTTCAGTTAATTATCAGTCATTATCGATGAATTTCAATATTATCAATTAGTCTTGTTTTCCCAATACGGGCAGCTGCCAGTACCACAATTTTTTTATCTCGAGTGTGAACAGGCGACAAGGTTTCTTGATTAAGAACAGAAATATAGTCAACTTTCCACCCTCTTTCCGAAAGTTTATCAGTTGCTTTATTTTCTAATAGTGAAAAATTATTCTGTCCGGCTATTATGCCATTAATAATGTTTTTTAACGTTTGATGCAGGCAACTGGCTTCCTGACGTTGTGCCTTGTCCAGATATTGGTTGCGTGAACTTAATGCAAGACCGTCAGCAGCACGTATGGTTTCTACATCCAGAATTTTAATCGGAAAATTTAGTTGTTGCACCATTAATCGAATAATATGTAACTGCTGGTAGTCTTTTTTTCCGAAAATAGCGATATCTGGTTGAATTATATTAAATAATTTTAATACGATTGTGGCTACTCCGCAGAAAAATCCAGGGCGGAATTTACCTTCAAACTTGTTGGCTATAGGTGGTAATAGTACCAAGATTTCCTGTTGGACAGGAAAAAGAATTTTTTCGTCAGGTGCAAAAACTATATCAACATCTAAGGTACGCAGTAAGTTACAGTCTGCATTCAAAGTGCGAGGATATTGGCTGAAATCTTCATTGGGTGAAAACTGAAGTGGATTGACAAAAATACTGACGACTACAAAATCGGCATATTTTTTTGCTTTTCGTATTAATGCCAGATGACCATCGTGCAGGTTTCCCATCGTCGGTACAAGTGCAATATTTTTTGCACTTTTTAGTATGTTGCGTAGCTCCGCGATGTTGTGAACAATCTTCAATTTTGTTAATTAATTATTGGAATTCGTGCTCTTTATCAGGAAACTGACCGGATTTGACTGCCTTGACATAATTACAGACAGCTTCACGGATGCTATGGGATTCTGTCATAAAGTTTTTGATAAATTTAGATTTTTTCTTCTTATAAATACCCAGCATGTCATGCAAGACAAGTACCTGTGCTGTACAATCGATCCCTGCGCCAATACCAATAGTAGGAATGGAGAGTGTTTCTGTGATTTGTTTTGCAAGAGAAGCCGGAATGACTTCCATCAATAACAAGTTTGCGCCTGATTTTTCGAGTATTTGAGCATCTTCCAATAATTGTTTTGCAGATGTTTCCGTATTACCCTGAATTTTATAGCCTCCCAGCTGATGAATAGACTGCGGCATTAAACCGATATGTGCACAAACAGGGATACCGCGTTGTGTTAAAAATTGAATCGTGTCAGCCATAATGCGGCCACCCTCTATTTTAACCATTTGAGCGCCTGCAGCGATTAATTGACGTGCGTTTTCAAAAGTATGTTCTGGTGAAAGTTGAGAGGTTCCAAAAGGCATATCTACCATAATAAATGCTTCATCAGCGCCGCGTGCGACACAGCGTGTATGATAAATCATGTTTTCTAGTGTAACTGACAATGTTGTTTCTTCCCCCTGGACGACGTTACCCAGAGAGTCGCCCACCAGTAAGACGTCAACACCGCAATCTGTCAGCAAAGTGGCAAATATTGCATCGTAACAGGTCAGAACGGTAAATTTTTCACCATTTTCATATATTTTCAATAAGCTACTGATAGTGGTTCTCATGTTGATTACTTAATTAATGGCTATTCAATCGTGAAATTAGTTTATGTGAAATGGTAAGGTTTGTTTTTAGGAAAAATTTAGTCGCTCGATGACTTGATCGGTGCATGCGGTAATCAATTGACTGATTCTACCATGCCCTGGAATGTAGCAATCGGGTGCAATTTCCATCAATGGATACAATACAAACGCGCGCTGTGTCATACGGGGATGAGGTATTGTCAATTGTTCACTGCATAATTGCAATCCGTCGTAGAGCAAGATATCCAGATCAAGTGTTCGAGGCGCATTGGGAGATTCACGAACGCGCTCATGTTGCAGCTCGATTGTTAACAATTCACTCAATAGTTCGCGGGGAGTCAAAACGGTACTGATCTGCGCCACAGCGTTTATATAATCAGGCTGGTCCAGCCTGCCTACGGGAGCGCTTTTGTACAGCGAAGAACGCTTTAATAAATCTGTGCCGGATAGTCTGGCCAATTCTCTATATGCTTGTTGTACTTGGTTAATCGGGTTTTCAAGATTACTGCCAAGTGCAATACAGGCAAGACTGTATTTTTTATCGGAATGAAACATTGTTAGTACGCGGTTTTTTCTTTTTCAGATGACTCAGACGTGCCATCGGCTGGAATTGATTGCGCAGAAGTTTTGCGTCGACCACGGTTTCTGCGTTTTCGTGAAGACGCTGGTGTATGAATCATTTTTTCACGTTTGTCCTGATCTGCGGCGACAAAACGTTTCCACCATGTCCCTAAATCCATACTGACTTCGCCGCTTTCGCAACGTAGTAACATGAAGTCATATGCAGCGCGGAAGCGTGGATGAGAAAGCAGACGAAAAGGTTTACGACCTGCTAAAGACTCAAATCGCGGTTGCATAACCCAAATTTCAATAATAGTGGCGCTAAAGCGGCGTGGAATAGCAAGATTTTTTTGTTGTTTTAACAGTATCTCGTCCATCGCTTTATATAAGGCGATTAGAGGTTTTTCTCCAGATAGCTTGTGTTTATTCCAGGCAGCGAGGACTTCGTGCCATAACAGCGATGCAAATAAAAAGGCGGGTGATACATGTTTTTCTTGACGAATTCTTTCATCGGTATTTTTTAGCGCAAGCGTTATAAACCGTTCTCCCAACGGTTGTTCCAGAATAACATCCAGCATCGGTAGCAAACCATGATGCAGGCCGCGCGCGCGCAGGTCAACTACACAGGAAAGCGCGTGACCCGATAATAACAGCTTTAACATTTCGTCGAAAAGACGCGACGGCGGTACATTTTGCAGTAAAGGTGCCAGATCACCGATTGGCTTTGCCGTTTCGGTATCAATTAGCATGTCCAGTTTTGCTGCCAGTCGAATGGCTCTGAGCATGCGCACAGGATCCTCTCGGTATCGTGTAGCGGGTTCGCCAATAATACACAATGTTTTAGCCTTCAGATCGGAATAGCCATTGAGGTAGTCGTGAATTTCCTCACTGGATGGATCATAAAAAAGCGCGTTCATGGTGAAATCCCGTCGTGCGGCATCTTCTTCCTGGCTGCCAAACACGTTATCTCGCAGCAGTCGGCCATGCTGGTCAGTGTGGTTTTTCATATCCAGGGTATCAACTTGGGCAAGTGATGGACCGCGAAATGTCGATACTTCCACGGTTTCATGACCGCACATTACATGCACCAGACGAAAACGTCGGCCAATGATACGCGAGCGTCTAAAAATAGATCTGACTTGTTCTGGCGTTGCATTCGTAGCTACATCAAAGTCTTTTGGCTCAAGCCCGAGCAATATATCCCTGATGGCACCACCTACAATAAATGCGGAAAAACCCGATTTTTGTAAGTTTTGTGTGACCTTCAAAGCGCCAGGACTGATTTGGCTACGGTGAATACCATGTTGCTTGGATGGTATGATGCATAGCTGCGAATCTGCATTTAAAGCAGAAATTTTTCGATTGAATACTTTATGGAGAAATTTTCGGATCATTGCAAAATACTGTACGTATCTGTATTTGATTATACACCTGGTACGTAAAGGGTATGGTGTTATATCGTTTCTTTGTTTGACTTGATTGCTAGTTTTTCTAATTAAAATTGTTTTCTGCTTAGATTTTAGAAAGATACATGGACTACTTGATCAATTTTCAACCGTTATGATCAGGATTTTCTGGCCAATCTTTTTTTAGCATTAACAATGGAATGTGTTTTTTGAGTATCAGGAAGTGTCATCAAGTTTCTTGGACGATATGAGGAAACTTAATGTATGAAGAGTTAAACCAGTTCATCTAAGTTGCTAGAACACCCAAGTTGTCAATATATTATTATGTCATCATTCACCATGGCATGAGAAAAATCCAAAAACAGGAGAGATTCATTCCTTATGCCGGTATATAAACCAACCGCGTGGTGTGGTTTTCTTCGAGTACTAGTAATGATAGTTGTTGGTTGGAGCGTCTCTATTACATTTTTTGTTCAAAGTGCGTGATTTAGATCGCTGTCGGGATGGGGAAGTGGTAACGGGATGATGGGCTTAAATTACTTGCCAGTTTCATGGCGGCACAAGGAGTTGTGGTCTTTGATTCAATATAGTTTGATGGTCAATTATCAGATAGCAACTTGACGTCAATAATATATAATTAAATCAATGTGATGTGATTTTATAATAAGCATAAATTATATGTGAAACACAGGGCGCAATTGTGTTGTACAATCTTGATCATTAGAAGCCTGAGATTGTTAATAAGCATTAAAGGAGAAATCAAATGAATGAGAATTTTGATAAATCAGCTGTGCTAAATTGTCTCAGCAAGATTCTTGAGCTTGAATTGGCAGGCGTAGTTCGTTACACGCATTACGCCTTTATGATCTATGGATACAACCGTATTCCGATTGTTTCCTGGTTGCAGGCGCAAGCTGATGAATCCTTGGCGCATGCCCGCGAAGCTGGCGAGATGATTACACATCTTGGTGAGCATCCGTCCCTGGCAATAGGTCCTTTACTGGAAACGCACCAACATGACATTGGCAACATATTACGGGAGTCTCTGGAACATGAGCGTGAAGCACTTGCGAGTTATAAAGTATTGTTGTCTCTTGCGGAAGGCAATTCCGTCATGCTTGAAGAATACGCCCGTCGTATGATTGCTGCGGAGGAGATGCATCAGGGCGAGGTAGATAAAATGCTGCGTCGACCGGGTGACGTAGCGGCTTTTTCAGAAGCGAAAGGGGTTTAACGAGTTGTTGAAAAACTTGTAGTAAGTGTCGCTTTTGCTTGGCTATTGTGGCATATTGGATTGTTTCAAAAAGGTTTTTTGATGATCATCTAATCTTTTCAGATTCTTCGTTTGCCATTTTCTGTACCTCGGCCGTTGTCAGTTGATCAGTCATTTCATTGGTCCAAGTCGCATACATCGGCAGCGTGTTTTGTACATGCTTAGCTTGATTGAAGTAGGCTAGCAATGTCATATCCTGTGATGTAACCGGTACAGCGATGGCGCGCGGATGGTGTATTACCTCGTTAAGAAGAACTTCATTGATTATGATATGAGGGCGTGCATTGATTTGCGATTTGAGTGTTGATCGCGTCGCTGTCAATAATTTACTGAACAGTTTGTCATGATTGCGTTTATCGTCTTCCAGTATAGCGTAGGTTTGCAGATACAATTGATTATCACGCCAGCCAAGAAGGCGGGGCTGATTCACCACGCGCACCGGTGTGCCGACTGAAACGTTGTTAAAGATGCCGGCAATATCTTCCGGATACATGCGTATACAACCAAAGCTGCCTCGCAAACCAACGCTTGGCGGTTTGTTGGTACCATGAATGGCGTAACTTGGCCAGGCCAGTCTTAACACATGGGCGCCCATTGGATTCTCTGGCCCGGGCGGCACAACAGCGGGCAGAGGGTTACCGTTATTCGCATATTCTCTATGGATGGAAGGTGTCGGTATCCAGACAGGGTTTTTATTTTTTGCGGTGATGCGGGTTGCACCTTCGGGAGTCTTCCATTGCATTCGCCCAATACCGACCGGGTGTGTGATGACTTTTTGGAGTTCGCCAGCCCTGCTTTCTGGAAAATAAAACAATCGCATAGCGGCCAGATTAATCACAATGCCCTCGCGTGGCGCATCTGGCAGGACGAATTGTGTAGGGATGATAATCCGGGTGCCTTCGCCAGGGAGCCAGGGATCGACATCGGGATTGGCGCTTACGATTTCTTCGTATCCCAGATTGAAACGCCGGGCTATATCAGAAAGGGTATCTTCATATTCAGCCGTGATCACCTGGATTGAACCAATTACATCGTCGCGGAAAGGGTCGAAACTGAACTCATGGCTGGCCAGAGGAATAGGCGGCGCTGCGACAGCTGACGAATCTGGTGTTTTAGTCAAAAATGACTGACAGCCGCTCAGAAGAAAAAGGACGCTAAGCAGACCAAATGCACCGTAACGAAAACTCTGATCACGATACATAGACCATGTAAATGTTTTAATCATTTCTATTTTTAGGATAATCATTTCAATTTAATGTACAAGCTTTTTTCTTATATCTCAATACTGATGCAGAAATACAGACAACAATTGTGATTATCCTTATACTAAATAACAACACATAACAACGCATTAACACTTTTTAAGCTGTATTTTTACAAATACTATGGCAAATATCGGTTTTATCGGCCTAGGTATCATGGGAAAGCCCATGGCCGGGCATTTGATTCGAGGTGGACACACATTGTTTCTTCTGACGCGCAGCGGCGTGTCGGAAGATCTCGTTGCATTGGGTGGTATCGTATGTACGACGCCGCAGGAAGTGGCACAGCAAGCAGAAATAATCATTACGATGCTGCCGGATACGCCGGATGTGGAGAAAGTACTATTTGGTAACTATAGTATAGCCGCCGGATTGACAGATAGTTCCGAAGTACGCAAGGTGATTATCGATATGAGTACGATTTCACCGTTGGCAACGCAGCAATTTGCTATAAAGATCAATGAACTCGGGCATGACTATGTTGATGCACCGGTATCGGGTGGTGATATCGGTGCGCAGAATGCGGCGTTAACTATTATGGTAGGCGCGGATGAAGCGGTTTTCTCCAAGGTGAAATCCATTTTAGAGCTGATGGGAAAACAAGTAACCTTGATCGGTGGTAACGGTGCCGGACAGGTTTGTAAAATTGCCAATCAGATTATTGTTGCGTTGACGATAGAAGCGGTGGGTGAAGCGCTATTATTTGTTTCCAAAGCGGGCGCGGACCCCGAGAAAGTGCGTCAGGCTTTAATGGGGGGATTTGCAGCTTCCCGTGTACTGGAAGTTCATGGTGAACGCATGATTAATCGCCGATTTGATCCGGGTTTTCGTATTGAATTGCAGCAAAAGGACCTGGATATCGTGCTTGCTAGTGCATCAGCACTCGGTATCAGCCTGCCTAATGCAGCAACGACGCATGAGCTGTATAATGCTTGTGTAGCACATGGCGGTGCAAAATGGGACAATTCAGCCATTGTGAAAATGCTGGAGAAGTTGGCTAACCACGAAATATATAAAAGAACAGAATAAAGCAGCATAAAATTCTTTATTCGCATAACGCTCATGTTATCAAAAGATTTAATTAACAAACTACACGATTTTTTGCCGGCAGAAGCAGTGCTGCACGAAACGGAAGATCTCAGACCCTACGAGTGCGATGGCCTGTCCGCCTATCGGCAAACGCCAATGATAGTTGTGCTGCCGCAAACGGAATCACAAATTATTCAGGTGTTGCAACTTTGTGATGCAACAAAAACGCCTGTTGTTGCCAGGGGAGCGGGAACCGGTCTGTCGGGCGGCGCATTGCCGCATGCCGAAGGTATTTTAATGTCACTGGCGAAACTAAATCGGATTCTGACAATCGATCCGTTCGCACGTACGGCTCGTGTCCAGCCCGGTGTTAGGAATTTGGCCATCAGTGATGCGGCCAAGCCCTTTGGGTTATACTATGCACCTGACCCGTCATCCCAGATCGCCTGTTCAATCGGCGGAAATGTGGCGGAAAATTCCGGTGGGGTACATTGCCTGAAGTACGGCCTGACCGTACATAATATTCTTAAATTACGGGTTTTAACGATAGCAGGTGAAATCCTTGAAATTGGCGGTGATGGTCTTGACAGTGCAGGTT
Organism: Nitrosomonas aestuarii; assembly: GCF_003046585.1. GTDB lineage: Bacteria > Pseudomonadota > Gammaproteobacteria > Burkholderiales > Nitrosomonadaceae > Nitrosomonas > Nitrosomonas aestuarii. The sequence continues at coordinate 214,911 of NZ_QAAE01000002.1, forward strand.
TTGATTTGCTTGCGCTAATGACGGGTAGTGAAGGCATGCTTGGAATTGTCACTGAAATTACCGTGAAACTGAATCCAATCCCTGAAAAAGCGCAATTGGTTATGGCGGCTTTCGATAATATCGAGAAAGCGGGCAATGCTGTGGCTAATGTAATTGCTGCCGGCATTATTCCTGCAGGCATGGAAATGATGGATAAGATTACCATTCATGCGGTCGAGGCGTTTTTGCATGCAGGTTATGATATGAATGCACAAGCGATTCTACTTTGTGAGTCGGATGGCACATCTGAAGAAGTTGCCGACGAAATTACGCGCATCAATGCAATTATGAAAGCCAGCGGCGCAACCAATATTAGTACTTCACGCAATGAAGCCGAAAGATTGAGTTTCTGGGCGGGGCGTAAAGCGGCTTTTCCAGCTGCCGGACGTGTTTCACCGGATTATTATTGCATGGATGGCACCATACCGCGTAAGCATCTGGCGCAGGTTTTAAGCGGCATCGAAGCATTATCAGAAGAATACGGCCTGCGCTGTATGAATGTGTTTCATGCCGGTGACGGCAATTTGCATCCGTTAATCCTGTATGATGCCAACACACCGGGTGAGCTGGAAAAAACGGAGGAATTCGGCGCTAAAATCTTGGAAATGTGCATTCATGCCGGTGGAACCATAACCGGTGAGCATGGAGTCGGTATGGAAAAAATCAACCAGATGTGCACACAGTTCAAATCAAATGAACTGGAAATCTTTCATGGTGTGAAAGCCGCCTTTGATCCACAGGGTCTGTTGAATCCCGGAAAGGCCGTGCCGACGCTACATCGCTGTGCGGAATTGGGCGCGATGCATGTACATCGGGGCGCGGAAAAATTTCCAGATTTACCTCGATTCTAAAAATATAAAAAACTATTGTTTTGATACAGTATGCAAACCGTTGTCGACCAACTCTCATCAAAGATTCGTGATGCTGCTAAAGGCGGACAGCCGTTAGCGATTCAGGGAGGCGACAGTAAGGCTTTTTACGGACGTCGGCTATCTGAACGAGTAAAAACACTGCATGTTGCCGGGTATCAGGGCATTGTTGATTATGAACCCACTGAACTTGTCATCACTGCACGTGCCGGTACACCGCTGAAAGAAATTGAATCTTTGTTGCATCAAAACGGTCAGATGCTTGCATTTGAACCGCCTTATTTTGCTGATACTGCTACATTGGGTGGTTGTATTGCCGCCGGTCTTTCCGGTCCGCGCCGGGCATCAGCCGGGGCTGCTCGTGATTTTGTGCTGGGTGTACGCATGCTGGACGGTATAGGACAAGATTTGCATTTTGGTGGACAGGTGATGAAAAACGTCGCGGGCTATGATGTCTCTCGTTTAATGGTGGGGGCTATGGGTACGCTTGGTGTACTACTTGAAGTTTCTCTTAAAGTACTGCCACTACCGGTAGGTGAGCGTACTTTAAGTCTGGAAATGGATGAGGCGCGTGCCATAACGTTTATGAATCGTTGTGCGGCTAGGCCACTACCGATTTCTGCAACCTGCTATGTTGACAATCAATTGTTCATCCGTTTATCGGGCGCTGAATCGGCAGTGCAAGTCGCTTATACGCAAATTGGCGGCGAAGATTATATCGATAGCTATTCTTTCTGGAAATCCGTGCGCGAGCAAACGCATGATTTTTTCCAGCCAGAGACATCGCTTTGGCGTTTATCCATCAATTCAACTACACTACCCTTAAAGTTTCCATTTCTGCCTGGAAAGCAGCTGATTGAATGGAACGGTGCGTTGCGCTGGCTGGCCTGTTGCGGTGATGATAGCAAAACAGCAGCAGATAGCATAAGACAAGCGGCAAATATGGCTGGAGGACATGCAACACTTTTTCGTGGCAATCAGTCTGATCAGATTTTTCAGCCGCTGGGCACAGCATTATTATCCATTCATCAACGACTGAAACAAAAATTTGATCCTGCCGGTATATTCAATCCGGGCCGCCTCTACCCAGAACTTTAACATATAAAAACATGCAAACCAGACTTGCCGATTTCATCAAAAATTCACCGCAGGGACAGGAAGCGGACGTTATATTACGCAGTTGTGTACATTGTGGTTTTTGTCTGGCCACCTGTCCGACTTATCAGCTGCTTGGAGATGAACTGGATAGTCCGCGCGGCCGTATTTATCTGATGAAGCAGATGCTCGAAGGTCAACCGGTCACGCAAAAAACGCAATTGCATCTGGATCGGTGTCTGACCTGCCGCGCGTGCGAATCCACGTGCCCGTCCGGTGTACGTTATGCCGAACTCGTTGATATCAGCCGCGATCTGATTGAAAAACAGGTCAAACGTTCCGCTGATAAGCGCTTGATTCGTTATTTGTTGCGTAAGGTTTTGCCAAATCCGTTACTATTCAAGCCAATTGTTAAAATCGGACAGGCGCTGCGTCCGGTGCTGCCTGGTCTGTTGAAAAAAAAAGTGCCTGCAGCAGTAAAATCGAATAATTTATGGCCAGAATCCCGGCATTCACGAAAAATGTTGGTGCTCGACGGCTGTGTCCAGCCTACTTTATCGCCTAATATCAATTTGGCTACCGCACATGTGCTGGATGCATTGGGTATCTCTCTTATTAAGTCACCACAAGCCGGATGCTGCGGTGCAATTGCCTATCACCTGAATGCGCAAGAAGAAGGTATGGATGCCGTGCGCAAAAATATTGATGCTTGGTGGTCATTTATTGAAGGTAATGAAATTGAAGCGATTGCCATGACTGCTAGTGGTTGCGGTGTAACTGTCAAAGAATACGGCCATATGTTGCGCCATGACCCAGCTTATGCAGAAAAAGCTGCAAAAGTTTCGTCCATGACCAAAGATATCAGCGAAATTTTAGTACTTGAACTGGAAAATCTGCAACAGATTCTAAATAGAAAGAAAATAAATTCAGTTCCTAACAAGCTTGCTTTTCATTCTCCGTGTACACTGCAACATGGTCAACAAATTCGTGGTCATGTAGAAAAGATTCTGCAGGCTGCCGGCTTTGAACTTGCTACAGTTTCCGACGCACATCTTTGCTGTGGTTCAGCAGGTACATATTCAATTTTACAACCGATACTGTCACGTCAATTGTTGAAAAATAAAATATCCGCGCTGGAAGCAGAGCAGCCCGAGCAAATCGTAACTGCCAATATCGGATGTCTGTTGCATTTGCAGAATGGGACAGATTTGCCCGTTAGGCATTGGATTGAAATATTAAATGCGCAAATGTCCAGTGTTAATGTATAAATTCAAACGACTAACTGAGAAATACGGCCAATAGAAAGACTGGTATTATTTATAGTTACTAAAAACACAAACTGGACATAGCATATTCGAAGAATGCTTGATATGCCATGCCATAAGATTATAGGCCACTATCCACTATCAGATCATTGCTTCAATTTTTACATTGACTGAATTATTATATCAGTATAAAATCGCGCTTTTTTTAAGCGTAGAGAAATTGAAAGGGCGGAATCCAGGATAAATGGGAATGGCATCTTGGATAACTGTTAAACCACTTTTAATTGTTCTGCGCTGGCAGCTGTTAATTACAATTGTCATTGCAATCGCATTACTGCCGCTAGTGAATTTGCAAAGCGCATTATCGGCATTTCTTGGAGGAATGATCAGTTTAATTTCCTCTGCAGCCTTTGCAATAATCGTTTCACGTCACAAAGGGTTTACGGCTGACGGAACAGTAAGAACTGCGTTGAGAGCAGAAGCGGTTAAAATTATTTTGACAATTATTCTGTTATGGCTTGTATTCAAGTTTTATGACAATCTCAATGCGGTTGCATTTATAGGTACATTCATATTGACTGTGATAGTGCACAGTATGGCATTGTTCGTTTCAGATAATAAAACAACAGATAGTAAGTACAAAAAACACAAATAGATTAACAGAATTAATAAAGCAGACAATCCATGGCAGCAGATACAGAGCTTACCCCAACAAAATATATCGATCATCATCTGACGCACATGACCATTCAGGTCAAAGAGGGTGCGTTTTGGACATTACACATTGATACGCTTGTAACATCTATTCTATTAGGTATTCTGGGTCTGGGGTGTGTATGGTTAGTTGTTCGAAAAGCGACACCTGGCGTACCAAGTAAACGCCAGGCCTTTGTTGAACTCATGATTGAATTTATTGATAATGAGGTAAAAAATACATTTCATGGAAACCGCCATGTCTTTGTGGCGCCGACAGCATTAACAATTTTTATCTGGGTGTTGTTGATGAACACCATGGATATTATGCCAATTGATATAACAGCATGGATCATTGAAAATGTGTTTGGCCTGCATTATTGGAAGATTGTGCCGACTACGGATGTCAATACAACGTTTGCGCTAGCTTTATCCATTTGGTTCTTGATGATATTTTTTAGTGTTAAGGTCAAAGGACTGGGGGGGTGGATGCATGAATTGTTTTGTACACCATTTGGTAAGAATCCATTGTTATGGATCCTGAACTTATTATTCAATTTTATTGAATATGTATCTAAACCGCTTTCGCACTCCTTACGTTTGTTTGGCAATATATATGCAGGTGAAATTATATTCTTATTGATTGGTATGTGGGCTGCCACAGGAGTGGCGGGCGCATTTTTTGGCGCGATACTTGGTGCGGGCTGGGCAATATTCCATATTTTGATTGTTACGTTACAGGCATTTATTTTTATGATGCTGGCGGTTGTTTATATCTCAATGGCGCATGAGTCGCATTAATTGAAAGTTTTTGATACAAAATCTTTAATCTTAACAAAAGGAAATAGGCATGGAGAACATAGAGTATTTAGCATTGATTCAAGCATATACCGGCATTGGTATTGGTCTTATGATTGGATTGGGTGCAGCCGGTGCTTGTATCGGTGTGGGTGTTATGTGTAGTCGGTTTCTGGAAGGTGCGGCACGCCAGCCTGAAATGATTCCGACTTTGCAAGGTAAGGTGTTTTTGTTACTGGGCTTGACAGACGCGTCATTTATTATTGCAGTTGGTTTGGCAATGTTATTTGCATTTGGTAATCCATTGTTGGCGGTTATTCAATAATTAAATCTTTGTTTAGATCCAATATGGGTTGGTCATGAATATTAACTTTACATTAATTTCTCAGGCATTAGCTTTTTCTACATTCATCTGGTTTACAGTTAAGTTTGTCTGGCCACCATTATTACGTGCGATTGAAGAGCGTCAAAAAACAATTGCAGATGGTTTGGCGGCAGGAGAGCGTGGACGGCATGATTTGGAACTGGCTAGCCAACGTTCATCAGAAATATTGAAAGAAGCAAAACAGCAAGCATCTGAGATTATTCTCCAAGCTGAAAAGCGTGCATCTGAAATTGTCGAAGAAGCAAAAAATTCTGCGAAAGTAGAAGGTGATCGTATTATATCGGGTGCAAAAGCCGAGATAGATCATGAAGTTTTCAGCGCTAAAGAGGCATTACGCCAACATGCTGCAAATCTGGCGATAGCAGGTGCTGCTAAAATACTACGCAAGGAAGTGGATGCAAAAGCACATGCCGAATTACTTGAATCAATTGAGGAAGACCTAAAATAATGGCTGAAGCAGTTACCGTTGCGCGGCCATATGCAGAAGCAGTGTTTAAACTGGCCGTCGCCAAAAACACTTTAAAAGAATGGTCTGATATGCTGTTGAATGCAGCAGAAATTGCACAAAACGATCAAATAAAAGCGCTAGTTGGTAACCCAGTTGTTTCGACTAAGCAGTTGGGTGAATTGTTGCTTGAAATTGGGAATAATAAATTAAATCAGGAAGGTCGTAATTTTCTGACGATATTGGCAGAAAATAACAGGATTAGTGTTTTGCCGCAAATTAGTCAACTATTTGAGCATCTAAAAGCACAGCATAATAACGTGCTTGAGGCGAATATTGTTTCAGCATTTGATATGAAGGATGCTCAGCTGAGGAAATTGATTGCTAATCTTGAGAATAAATTTAAACGTAAAATCGTGGCTAAGGTTCAAGTAAACCCTGAACTGATTGGTGGTGTAATAGTAGAAATAGGCGATGAAATATTTGATGCTTCCATTCGCGGTAAGCTAGAAGCAATGGCTAATGCCCTTAAAAGCTAGGAGTTAAAAGAAATGCAGTTAAATCCATCCGAAATCAGTGAGCTGATTAGAAATAGGATAGAAGGACTTGCTGAGACAGCAGAAGTTCGTACGCAAGGTACCATTGTTTCGGTAACAGACGGTATTGTTCGAATACATGGTTTATCAGATGTAATGCAGGGTGAGATGCTTGAGTTTCCAGGTAATACATTCGGCCTGGCACTTAATCTGGAAAGGGACTCGGTCGGTGCAGTTATTATGGGTTCATATGAGCATATTTCGGAAGGCGACACGGTTAAATGTACCGGTAGGATTCTGGAAGTACCCGTTGGTGAAGGGTTGCTCGGTCGTGTCGTAAATGCATTAGGACAACCGATTGATGGTAAAGGCCCAATCACTTCGGAAAGATCTGAGCCTATTGAAAAAATCGCCCCAGGGGTTATCTGGCGTAAATCTGTTGACCAACCAGTTCAAACCGGATTGAAATCAGTCGATTCAATGGTGCCAATTGGACGCGGACAACGTGAATTGATTATTGGTGATCGTCAAACTGGTAAAACTGCAGTAGCGATTGATGCGATCATTAATCAGAAAGGCCAGAATATGCTGTGTATTTACGTGGCAATTGGACAAAAGGCCTCATCAATTGCGAATGTTGTCCGTAAGCTTGAAGAATTTGGTGCTATGGAATACACGATCGTGGTTGCTGCAACCGCATCGGAATCCGCTGCTTTACAGTTTATCGCGCCTTACTCCGGTTGTACCATGGGCGAGTATTTTCGAGATAAAGGGCAGGATGCACTGATCGTCTATGATGACCTAACCAAGCAAGCATGGGCCTATCGTCAAATATCACTCTTGTTAAGACGTCCACCCGGACGTGAAGCCTATCCTGGAGATGTTTTTTATCTGCATTCACGCTTACTGGAAAGAGCGGCAAGGGTAAGTGCTGAGTATGTAGAAAAGGAAACAAATGGAGCAGTGAAAGGGGAAACGGGTTCTCTGACAGCGCTTCCGATTATTGAAACTCAGGCTGGTGACGTAACTGCATTTGTTCCAACGAACGTAATTTCCATTACTGATGGCCAGATCTTCTTGGAGACTGATCTCTTCAATGCTGGTATTCGGCCAGCCATTAATGCGGGTGTGTCAGTATCGCGAGTAGGTGGTGCAGCTCAAACTAAAGTGATTAAGAAACTTGGTGGTGGTATTCGCTTGGCATTGGCGCAATATCGTGAATTGGCTGCTTTTGCCCAATTTGCATCAGATTTGGATGAGGCGACACGTAAGCAACTTGATCGCGGTAAAATGGCTACTGAATTAATGAAGCAACCACAATATGCCACATTAAGTATTTCAGAAATGGCGCTTACTTTATATGCCATTAACAATGGCTATTATGATGACGTTGCAGTAAGTCGTGCGCTTGCGTTTGAAGCAGCTTTAAAAAGTTATATTCGCGGACAGCATGGATCGATTCTGGAAAAAATTGAGAGCGCTAAAGAGCTTGATGCTGATACAGAAAAGCAATTAATCTCAGCAATTGAAGAATTTAAAAAGAACGGAACATATTGAGCGATGGCAGGCAGCAGAGAAATACGTAATAAGATCGGAAGTGTAAAAAATACACAAAAAATTACACGGGCCATGGAAATGGTTGCGGCGTCTAAAATGCGTAAAGCACAAGATCGTATGAAAAAGGCAAGGCCTTATGGCGAAAAAATACGTAATGTTGCTGCCCATATGAGTCGAGCAAATACTGAATATCGCCATCCTTTTTTGATCGAACGTGATAGTGTTAAACGTATCGGGATTATCATTGTCACGTCTGATAAAGGATTATGTGGTGGGTTGAATACCAACGTGCTCCGACGCGCATTAAGTGAAATGAAAAAATGGCAGTCTGAGGGTGAAGAATTAGAAGTTTGCTGTATAGGAAACAAAGGTCTTGGTTTTATGACCAGGATTAAGGCAAATGTAATATCTCAGGTTGTGGCGCTTGGAGATACACCTGACATGGAAAAATTGATAGGCGCTGTTAAAGTTGTTTTGGACGGCTATACACAAGATCGTTTTGATCGTGTGTATATATTTTATAATCGTTTTATAAATACAATGAAGCAAGAGCCTGTAATGGAACAATTACTGCCATTAAGCGATGATAAAATGCAGTCTGGACAGAGTGTACAAGAAAATTCATCAAATACAGGCTGGGATTATATATATGAACCGGAAGCAAAACCTGTAATTGATGATATTATGGTGCGATATGTTGAAGCGTTGATATATCAGGCGCTTACAGAAAATATGGCATCCGAACAGTCAGCTAGAATGGTTGCTATGAAGGCCGCTTCCGATAATGCGGGTAGTGTGATCGATGAATTAACATTGATTTATAACAAGTCAAGACAAGCGGCAATTACCAAGGAATTGTCTGAAATTGTAGGTGGCGCAGCAGCTGTTTAAATATAAAGTATTTAGGATAAAACAATGAGTCAAGGAAAAATTGTTCAGTGTATTGGTGCGGTGATTGATGTCGAATTTGATCGTAAATCCATTCCAAAGGTATATGATGCACTGGTAATGGAAGGATCTGATCTTACCTTAGAAGTTCAACAACAACTGGGTGATGGCGTGGTTCGTACTATTGCGCTGGGTTCTTCTGATGGATTGCGTCGCGGTATGCAGGTTACAAACACCGGCGAACAAATTACTGTCCCCGTTGGAACAAAAACACTGGGTCGCATTATGGACGTGCTGGGTAGGCCTATAGACGAAGCAGGTGATATCGGATCTGATAAATCCATGTCAATTCATAGAGAAGCACCTGCATTTGATGAACTATCGGCCTCAACAGAATTGCTTGAAACAGGCATTAAAGTAATTGACCTGATCTGTCCGTTTGCAAAAGGCGGGAAAGTGGGATTGTTCGGTGGCGCAGGCGTTGGCAAGACTGTTAACATGATGGAGTTGATTCGCAACATCGCAATTGAGCATAGTGGCTATTCCGTTTTTGCAGGAGTGGGTGAACGGACACGTGAAGGTAACGATTTCTATCATGAAATGAAAGACTCAAATGTATTGGATAAGGTTGCACTTGTATACGGACAGATGAATGAGCCGCCTGGTAATCGTCTGCGAGTGGCACTTACCGGTTTAACAATGGCTGAATCGTTTCGCGATGAAGGTCGCGATGTTTTGTTTTTTGTTGATAATATTTATCGGTATACATTGGCCGGTACAGAAGTTTCCGCTTTGTTAGGACGCATGCCATCAGCTGTGGGCTATCAACCTACACTTGCTGAAGAAATGGGGCGTTTGCAAGAACGTATTACTTCTACTAAGACAGGCTCTATTACTTCAATTCAGGCGGTATATGTTCCGGCTGATGACTTGACCGATCCATCACCTGCAACAACCTTTGGGCATTTGGATGCTACAGTAGTATTGTCGCGTGATATTGCTTCACTGGGTATTTATCCGGCAGTAGATCCGCTTGATTCCACGTCGAGACAATTAGATCCACTCGTTGTGGGAGAAGAACATTACAGTACAGCACGTGAAGTTCAGCAAACATTGCAGCGTTATAAAGAATTAAGAGATATTATTGCAATTTTAGGTATGGATGAATTGTCACCTGAGGATAAATTGGCCGTTAGCCGTGCACGTAAGATTCAAAGATTCTTATCGCAGCCATTCAACGTAGCAGAAGTCTTTACTGGTTCCCCGGGTAAATATGTACCATTAAAGGAAACGATCAAAGGATTTAAAGGAATTGTTACGGGTGAATATGACGATCTTCCTGAACAGGCTTTTTATATGGTCGGTGGTATCGAAGAAGCTGTAGAAAAAGCAAAAAGCATTCAATAAAAAGAGTAAACATTGATGAGTACAATTTTTCATCTGGATATTGTAAGTGCCGTAGAATCAATATATTCAGGCCCGGTAGAATTCCTGGTGGCTCCGGCGCAAATGGGTGAAGTAGGCATTTATCCGCGCCATACACCGATGTTGACCAGAATTAAATCTGGCATGGTTCGAATTAAAGCGCAGTTAAAAGACGAAGAGCTGGTGTATGTGTCTGGTGGGATGTTAGAAGTACAACCGGATGTGGTGACCATACTTGCAGATACAGCGATTCGAAGCCATGATCTTGACGAGGCTAAAGCCATCGAAGCAAAACAAGCCGCAGAAGATGCAATGAAAGATCGGGCTTCTGAATTGGATTATGCAAAAGCACAGGCTGAATTGATGGAAGCAGTGTCTCAGTTAGCTGCAATCGAAAAATTAAGAAAGCGCAGACATTAGTTCTTCTATAAAAATAAACGAAAAGGCGACACATATATGTCGCCTTTTTTTTTATTAAATATATTTGAGAATTTTTTTTAACAAATTGTAGTTTTGTAATGCTAACAATAATAAAACGATATTATTCATGTTTAATACTATATCGATTTGAGTTAAGTTAGGTTATCCTTCGCAATACTGCAATCTTACGACGATAATCAGTCTGTTTAGTAGTCGTGGGTTATAAAGCTGATTTATATACTTAACATTGTATTTTGAGTGGTAGATTTCAAATGGTTTCGAAACTTAATATCGTAATTCTGGCTGCAGGTTTGGGAAAACGGATGCAATCATCTCTGCCGAAGGTGTTGCATGAATTAGCGGGAAAACCCTTATTAGCTCATGTTGTCGATTTGGCAAGGAATTTAACCCCTGACCAGATCTGCATAGTAATTGGCCACGGTGGCGACCTTGTCAAAGAAAAGATTCTTGGTTCGGACTTAACTTGGGTCACACAAATACCGCAATTAGGAACCGGTCACGCGTTATTACAAGCTCAACCTCATTTGGATCAAACGGGAGCAACACTTGTTTTATATGGTGATGTTCCTTTGGTTGGTATCGAAACGCTAAAGCGGCTCGTTAATGCAGTATCTGAAAAACAATGTGGACTACTGGCGGCTGTTCTTGAAAACCCGGAAGGGTATGGTCGAATTATTCGTGAACAGGACACAAGTAACATTTGCCGCATAATTGAGCAAAAAGATGCCGATGCATCGCAATTAGCCATCCATGAAATTAATACAGGTATCATGATCATTCCAAACGGATATCTGCATGAATGGCTACCCAAACTAGAAAATAAAAATGCGCAGCAGGAATATTACTTGACGGACATAATTAAAATGGCTGTTGATCAGAATATTTCTGTAATATCTTCTGAAGCAGAGCATTCCTGGGAGATATTGGGTGTAAACAGCAAGCAACAATTGGTTGAGCTGGAGCGGATTTACCAGAAAGAATATGCAAAAACACTACTCGCTAAAGGTGTGATGCTGATAGATGCCGCCCGAGTTGATGTACGCGGCGAGTTGATTTGCGGTAGTGATGTTGAAATAGATGTCAATTGTATATTCGAAGGCACAGTAATATTAGAGGACAACGTCAAAGTTAAAGCAAACTGTATTTTAAAAGACGTTACCGTTGCGAAAGGATCGACCATTCATCCCTTCAGTCATATTGAAGAAGCAAAAATAGGCCAGAATTGCAAAATTGGCCCCTATGCCAGAATACGGCCGGAAACTCAACTCAATAATAACGTACACATCGGTAACTTTGTAGAAATTAAAAAAAGCCAGATTGCTGCGGGTAGCAAAGTTAATCACTTAAGTTATATAGGCGATACCATAATCGGTCAAAATGTCAATATTGGGGCAGGTACCATCACCTGCAACTATGATGGCGCATATAAGCATCAAACGATTATAGAAGATAATGTGTTCGTCGGTTCCGATACTCAGCTTGTAGCTCCCGTGAAAGTTTCTTATGGTTCGACGATAGGGGCCGGTTCAACGATAACCAGGGATACGCCTAAAAATGAGTTGACTTTATCGCGATCAAAGCAAATCAGTCTTACTGGATGGAAGCGTCCATCAAAAACATAATCAATTATCCCGAGTAATCATTAACTTTTGGTGCAAGGAAACATAGTATGTGTGGAATTGTTGGTGCCGTTGCAAAAAATAATGTTGTTCCAATTTTGTTAGAAGGTTTGTTGCGCTTAGAATATAGAGGCTATGATTCTGCTGGCTTGGTAATTACCAATAACGGATTGCAAAGGTTACGCACAGCTGGGCGTGTAGCTGAACTCGAAAAAAAGACAGTTGAACAAAAAACCTGTGGCCTCGCAGGCATAGCACATACACGCTGGGCAACGCATGGTGAACCATCCGAACGAAATGCACATCCTCATTTTTCCGGTGAAGAATCCAGAATAGCGATTGTCCATAACGGCATCATTGAAAATCATGAAGCGATGCGCAAACAATTACAGTTTGAAGGATACAGGTTTGAATCAGATACTGATACAGAAGTTATTGCACATTTGATATCTTTCAATTTAAAAAATACTACAGATTTATTGAAAGCGGTGTGCCTGTCAATATCTGAGTTACAAGGCGCATATGCTATCGCAGTAATGGAAGAAGCACATCCTGAACGCCTCGTGGTTGCCAGGAATGGCGCACCATTGTTGCTTGGATTGGGTGAGAACGGAGTTTATGCGGCATCAGACGCTTCTGCTTTGTTGAAAACAACGCGCAACATGATTTATCTGGAAGAGGGTGATGTCGCCGAGCTATACCAGGATCAGTATCATATTTTCGACTGCTCTGACGGATGTGTTGGACAGGAGGTTAAACGTCCCATCCATCAAAGTGATCTCACAAGTGATGCGATTGATCTTGGTCCTTATGACCATTTCATGCAAAAGGAAATATTTGAGCAACCCAGTGCAGTGGCGAATACACTTGAAATGGTTTTTAACGCACAATCGATTTCTTCTGGATTATTTGGCAGTGCAGCAGAACGGATTTTTTCACAAACGAAGCAAGTACTGATTCTGGCATGTGGAACCAGTTACCATGCAGGATTAGTAGCGCGATATTGGTTGGAGTCAGTAGCCGGCATCCCGTGTAATGTAGAAATTGCCAGCGAATATCGTTACCGTAGTCCTGTAGCTGATGCTAATACGCTGGTGGTAGGTATTTCCCAATCCGGGGAAACTGCGGATACTTTAGCTGCCATGAACTACGCGAAGACGCTGGGTCATCAACACAGTCTGGCAATATGTAATGTGGCGGAAAGCGCGTTAATCAGACAGACGGATTTGCGTTTTTTGACGCGTGCCGGGCCAGAAATTGGAGTCGCTTCCACCAAAGCATTTACTACGCAACTGGCTTCATTGCTATTGTTAACCATCGTATTGGCAAAATTACGTAACAAATTATCGAGTGAAAAAGAACGGGTAATGATCGCCGCATTAAGACACTTGCCCGCAGCTTTGCAATCATCATTGCAGATTGAGCCCGAAGTACAGGAATGGTCGCAACGATTTTCAGAAAAACGTCATGCACTGTTTCTTGGTCGCGGTGTGCACTATCCGATTGCAATGGAAGGCGCATTAAAGCTCAAGGAAATATCGTATATTCATGCCGAAGCTTATGCTTCTGGAGAATTAAAACACGGCCCGTTGGCTTTGGTTGATAGCGAGATGCCGGTAGTGGCGATTGCACCGAACGATCAATTGTTGGGAAAACTTAAATCCAATTTGCAGGAAGTCAACGCTCGCGGTGGCGAGCTGTATGTTTTTGCGGATGCAGACACGCAGATAGAAGAAAGTGAAAGTCTTCACGTCATCCGCCTGGCAGAACATGCAGGAATTTTAAGTCCAATTCTGCACACCATTCCATTGCAATTACTAGCTTATCATGTTGCGCTCGTGAAAGGCACCGATGTTGATAAACCGCGCAATCTTGCAAAAGCGGTGACAGTGGAATAAGTAAAGGTGTTTTAGAAGTGCTGGAGGTCATTATTAAGCTTTATCCCCGCTGTACAGGGTGGTAAGATAACTCAGCTTAAATACAGGGATAGAAATCAATGGCAGGTCATAGTAAATGGGCTAATATCAAGCATAAAAAAGCAGCACAGGACGCCAAACGCGGCAAAATTTTTACCCGTCTTATCAAAGAAATTACTGTGGCTGCCCGTATGGGAGGTGCAGATCCTGATAGTAATCCACGTTTGCGATTGGCCATGGACAGGGCATTTGGCCAGAATATGCCGAAGGATAATGTTGAGCGCGCTATTAAACGGGGTAGTGGGGATCTGGAAGGCGTCAATTACGAAGAAATCCGTTATGAAGGTTATGGCATTTCGGGTGCGGCCGTTATGGTAGATTGTATGACAGATAACAGAATGCGTACCGTAGCAGATGTGCGCCATGCTTTCACTAAATACGGCGGTAATTTGGGTACAGACGGCTCAGTTGCTTTTTTATTTAAGCATTGTGGACAATTCCTCTTTGCACCGGATACCAGTGAAGAAAAATTAATGGAGGCGGCGCTGGAGGCTGGTGCTGAAGACATTATCAGTAACGATGACGGGAGTATTGAAGTTATTACCGCGCCTTACGAATTTGTTTCTGCTAAAGAAACTCTGGAGAAAGCAGGTTTTACGGCAGAGCTGGCTGAAGTCACAATGAAACCGGTCAATGAAAGTGTTTTAACCGGAGATGATGCTGTCAAAATGCAGAAATTATTGGATGCGTTAGAAAATCTGGATGATGTGCAGGCCGTTTATACGACGGCTGTACTTGAAGAGTAAAGTCGAAATTAGCAGGTGATCACATTCGAATTCTAGGCATAGATCCCGGTTTGCGTGTCACCGGATTTGGTGTCATCGACCACAACGCACGCCAATTAATCTATATCGGAAGTGGATGTGTCCGAACATCAGAAGGTACTCTGCCATATCGTCTAAAGTTGATTCTGAATAACTTACGGGAGATTATTACGCACTACCGCCCCGATCAGGTTGCCGTTGAACAAGTATTTGTAAATGTAAACCCCAAATCAACGCTGTTGCTGGGACAGGCAAGGGGTGCGGCAATTTGTGCGGCAGTTTTACATGATCTTGTGGTCTCGGAATATTCAGCATTACAAATTAAACAAGCCGTGGTAGGTAATGGTCATGCCCAGAAGGCGCAGGTACAGACGATGGTGATGCAAATCTTGAATCTGGCGAGCAGTCCCAGTAAAGATGCCGCGGATGCGCTGGCATGTGCGATATGTCATGCGCATGGCGGTGCAGGGTTAGGAAGCATCTCTACTATGGGCTTGCGCATGAAACGTGGAAGATTGGTTTGATTGGTCGTTTAACTGGTATCTTGTTGGAAAAGCAACCGCCGTTGGTGTTGCTGGATGTCCGGGGTGTCGGCTATGAAATTGACGTTCCAATGAGTACATTTTTTGACCTCCCTGCTGTCGGTGAGCAAACGACGCTCTATATACATCTTCTGGTTCGTGAGGATGCGCATTTATTGTTTGGGTTTGCAACCGAGTCGGAAAGGCAGGCTTTTCGTCAACTGGTCAAGATATCGGGTGTAGGTGCTAGAACGGCGCTGGCATTATTATCCGGTATGAGTGTGGCTGAATTGCATCAGGCAGTTTCATCAGATGACAGTACGCGGATTGTAAAAATTCCTGGTATCGGCAAGAAAACAGCAGAGCGTTTGTTGTTGGAGCTACGCGATAAACTGGGTGTTGCCGAAACCCAACAAATTCCAGCAGTTGCAACTTCAGATCACACCAATGACATTATCAATGCTCTACTATCTTTAGGCTATAATGCACGTGAAGCCAATTGGGCTGTCAAGCAGATTTCAGTTGAAACGACTGTTGCGGAGGGTATCCGTCAGGCTTTGCAGCGATTGTCGAGAGATAAATAATACTACTTGCAATGATTGAAACCGATCGACTGATAAACGCTACAGCTGCATCCTCTCAGGAGGAATTGTTGGAACGTGCTTTACGTCCAAAGCAATTGGATGAGTATGTTGGTCAGGAAAAAATTCGTGGGCAGTTGCAGATTTTTATCGAAGCAGCGCGGCGCCGTCATGAAGCCTTGGATCACGTCCTCTTGTTTGGACCACCAGGACTCGGTAAGACTACACTGGCGCATATTATTGCCAGGGAAATGGGTGTCGGCCTGCGTCATACGTCGGGCCCTGTTCTTGAGCGCCCCGGCGATCTGGCCGCCCTGCTGACTAATCTGGAGCCGCACGATGTGTTGTTTGTTGATGAAATCCATCGTTTATCACCTGTAGTTGAAGAAATTTTGTATCCTGCGCTGGAAGATTATCAGCTCGACATCATGATCGGCGAAGGGCCGTCTGCTCGTTCTGTCAAACTTGACTTGCCGCCGTTTACGCTGGTGGGTGCTACGACGCGTGCAGGCATGCTGACAAATCCACTGCGTGATCGCTTCGGTATTGTTTCCAGGCTGGAATTTTATACGGCTGATGAATTGAGCAAGATAGTTACACGTTCAGCGGGTTTGTTAAGTGTTCTAATTAGACCTGAAGGCGCATTGGAAATTGCGCGCCGTTCACGTGGTACGCCACGCATTGCCAATCGGCTGCTGCGCCGTGTACGCGATTTCGCTGAAGTGAAATCAAATGGTCAGGTCACTCTACAGGTTGCGGATGCGGCGCTCAGTATGCTTGATGTAGATGTGATTGGCCTGGATATCATGGATAGGAAGCTGTTGTTATCCGTGTTGGAGAAATTCGACGGCGGGCCCGTTGGGGTAGATAATCTGGCGGCTGCCATTGGGGAAGAGCGTGATACCATTGAAGACGTGCTGGAACCTTATTTGATACAGCAGGGATTCCTGAAACGCACGCCGCGCGGACGCATGGCCACAATGATAGCTTATCGGCATTTTGGTATTGCATTACCGAAAAATGGTCTACAGGGAGAACTGTGGGAAGACTAATATCAATTATAGTTTGATCAAATTTTTAATTTTTAGAATTATGCAAGTTCATACATTACGTTTCATAATTGCGGTGTTAATGACAGCGGTGATCATGTTGTATTTTTATACCAGCCGCGAACAGGAATTTTATAGCGATAGCGCGGAACCAGCGGTCGTACAAATTCTGGCAGAAATATCAACGTGGGAAAAGGAACCCTTGTTAAGACACCTGACCCCTGAAGCCAAGCAAACTATTACTGACGAGCAGTTGGATCAATTACTGGATCACTATCGCAGTTTCGGCAGATTTTATGCTATTGATGAACTGGATTTTTCGCGCACTGCGAGCGCATTTTCATTATTTGGCGAAAAGCGGATTAATTACTCGGGTGTTGCCGATTTTTCGACTGGTCCTGTGAATGTCAATGTGACGATGGTTGAGCGGGGTGGTTATTTTTTGATTTATAATTTTACCCTGACCAGAGCGACGGAAGAAAAATCAGGATTTTTCTGAATGGGGTATTGAGAATATGAGAAATACATTTAAAATCGAGCAGGTATGTACAACAATGAACAAATGCCTGCCCGGCTGTTAACACATTAAACAAACTGGCCTTCTTCACATTTTAATATCAGTGTTTCTACAATTTCTCCGTCGATAACCTCTGTTTTTACTAGAAAAATACCGCATTTGTTATTTTGTCTTTCGACAGTATAAGTATCCAAGCCTACAGGAACTTTCTGCCCTTCTGTACATACCACCTTTTCAACACCATTTACTATATTCAATGCTTTACAAACACCACCTATTTTTTTTACTGTAATCATTTTTCTATTTTCTCCTGTTTAAAAATTTAAAGTCAGTCTTGCAAAAATTGTTCTGTCCGGAATGAATTGTGGAGAGATTGCTTCAGATTGATAGAAATTGATATTTCTATAATAGAATGTTGTATCGAATAGATTTCTGCCTTCCAAGCTTAAAATTCCTCTACGGTTAGCAAACCTCAGGCCAAGGAAGGCGTCCAGTAGAAAAAAAGTATCAATTCCAGATTTGGTTGTTTCAGGATTTCGTTTCTGTTCTTTTCCAAAATCACTCAAACGGGTTAAGTTTTGTTTAACAAAAGTCCCGGTAACACCTGAGAAAAAACCGGAAGGATGAAAATACTCTAGGCTGATTGGTGCTGTCAGTGTTTTGATGTGTGTTGGTTCCGCAATATTCGTTAAACTTTGATCATCAGGATTGCGCTTAAATTGCTCAAATTGAAATTCGCCTTTAATAGCTACATATTTGTGTGGTGTCCAGTATAGATAGGATCGATATAACCGTTCGCTTTGTTTTTGTAAAAAAGAGTTGGAAGACAGGAAAAGCGGAACATGTAGAATGCGTTTTGATGCTTCCACTCCACCGTACAATATATGTGATAAATGAACATCTAATCCGAGGCCCATGCGACGCGTTCTTGTTCCATTGATATCATCAAAAAATTGATTAAATCCAGCAATCTGTGTTGGCTCGAGTGTTTGTTGTGCTACCAAATGAGATTTTGATGTTTCAAACAAGGCTCCGCGTATTCTCAGATTGTTACGAAGACTCCATTGAAATCCAAATTTGGGGTTAATTTTGTTTTCTTTAATATTTTCTGTAGTGCTGCTAAAAGCATCATAACCAACACCCAAGGTTATATCTAAGTTGTTGAAGTAATGTAGGTTAGTGTATAGATAAACATTTTCACGAGTCAAGTCCTTAGATGACTTTGGCCGATTTATTATCTGGAGTGTTCGGTCAAATTGATAGATACCTCCGCCAAAAACAGTATTTAAATGCGCGTGACGCCACATATGCTGTCCTTCAAACTGGAATCCTGTGTTATATGCACTACTTGAATTCAATTTTTCAGTACGATCAATGTACTTTCCAGATACGATAAAATCCTGGTTGGGTGACAATTCATACCTGGCGCCCATACGTGCGACATCCTCGTGAATATACCGGCGTGAACTAGGATCAAATCGGTCGCGATCAAAATCCAGTAACAGATCACCATGCTCAGTTTCTCGTGTCCGTACTTCACCCTGAATATTGAGTCGAGGTGTAAAGGCATGCTGAATAAACGCATTCAATACGTCGTGATTTTGATCGTTATTGCGACGAAAACCATCGCTTTGGTGATGAAACTGTCCCAGACTGACCGAGGTTTTGTCGTATAGCCGGGAATAGACGATTTCATTACCAAAGGTATTGTGACTACCGGCTATCCCGGATGTAACCAGTTGGGAGCGGTCACGTTCCATCAGAGGTGCGAATTCATTAAAACCCACAGCAGTCGGTCCGGTATTGGTGATAATGTTCAAGTCCGCAACGGCGAGTTGCGGCTGCACCGGATTAGTATTGATCGGTTGCAGTAGTTGTGCTTGCAACAATTCGCTGACACGAGCGATTTCATGACGCGGAATATTGACATAAATATCCGACAGGAAACGGTGCGCTGAGTGATTAGACGGATCGATGCTCAGTGATTGGGCTGTTTGCATGATTGCACGTTTTTCAAAACCCAGATTGTCGTAAATTCTCGACAGACTTGACCCCCGGGCGGCTTCATCCTGATCCAGTAATAACCTGGAGCGGTACACGGCACGATTGTTATTGAGTTCGATGGATTTTTGAATACCCCGCAGTGCCTCAACGGGACGGTTTTGCGTTTGTTTTTGTATGGCATCATAAAACCAGGGTGTCGGATCATTAAGATCACGCTCTTTGGCCATGTCAAATTGTGTACTGGACAGTAAGTAACGTTTTTCTTCGAAGTAAGCCTTGCCAAGATAGCTGCGAATCAGAGAGTTGCCCGGATCTAGACTGGCGGCAATTTCCAGTTTGATACGTCCGGCTTCAAGTTGTCCTGAACGTATTAAAGTCAGTCCAAGACCAAGTCTTGGCATAGGATCTGCCTGGTCAAGCCGGATGGCTTTGGAAAAAATACGGTGCGCTTTTTTTGTTTTAATTTTTGCCAGATAAGCAAATCCAAGTACTGTTTGCGTTCTGACAACTGCTGGATTAAGACGGACAGCTTTCTTGGCGGCATTTAATGCCAGGTCAAGTGCGTTATTCGACATCTGTAGCTCTGCAATGCGTGCCCATATCAACGCGTTTTGTGGATCAAGTCCGGCTGCTTGTTGCACACTGGCCAACGCTGCTTCAAGTTTAAAATATACCTGCTGCACATAGGATAACGCAAGCTTTGCGGCAGCCGAAGTTTGATTGAGCTCTACTGCTCGCAGCGCCATCTCAAGCGCGGTATCTTTGTCATTTTGTGTCAGTGCAATGACGGCCTGTAAAGCATAGGCGTCACTGTTATTTGGGTCGACCGCCACGACGTTTGTAATCGCGGTTTCCGCTTCATCTACGTTCCCGAGCGTTAATAACCGGGCAGCCAGGACAATCTCAGCATGCATGTTGTTGGTATCTAATGCTGTATTCGGCTTCGGCCAGTAATCAATAATTGCCGGATAATAAAGTGCCCATTGAACGGCATCTACTGGATTAATGATAAATTCTTTGCGTGGAGGCTGGTTTTTGTATGCGGTAGCTGCCTCCCGGCTTTGCAACGTGAGATTACCAAAATCGTTCGCGGCAGATACGCTGCCTTCATAAACAACCAATTGAGTACGCAGTGCATCAACGCCGACAAAAAATTCTGTGCCTTCTACACCCGCATTCATAAAAGGTGTCTTGACTTCGAAAGGTTTGGGTGTACGGGTGATAATATGCATCGCACCGTTGATTAAATCCATCAATGATGTGGCTCTATTTTCTTTGGTTTCAGGAAAGATAATGGTCGTTTTTTGATTTAGCCGCAGCATGCTGTCATTCATTAACCGTAGTGCTGCGCGGCTGTGATTTCGAACACGTATCCGGTCGCCGGCGCAGAGCTGAGTGTCTATTTTAACCGGCGACCAGATTGTCTCTTGCTTTCGTCGTAGTTCAACAGTTCCCTGCACTGAAACGACTTGTGCCGCTGCCACTACACATGCTTCTGCGGCATGGGCAATACGAGCAAAAAAAAAATGCGCAAGTATCAGAAGAAACGCAGTAGCAACAGTGGAAATCCACCTGTCGGTTTTTCTGGTTGCTAACCATGGCATATACGTCGTCCATAAAACATTCATCAGTAATTGTGTTGTTATTAGCAGGCTGTTGAAAAATTGTCTGCATTGTCGCTATCGCGATAAAAAAAGCTCAACATGTTCATTAATGCGTAAGAAACTTTTTATTTTTAGCGATAAACGGCTCTTATTTAACCCTACTGATATATATTATATGTCCTTTTCAAAATGGATGACCTTATTCTATAAGATAACAACCTTCGACCTTAAAAGATAAATCGTTTTGCAGCTGTTGTAAAGATTCAACAGCCAGAGACTATTTCCAGCGTGGTTTCTCAATTCGCGATTACAGCAGAAATGTTGAGTGAAATTACCAATCTTTCTCCCAATATTGTGCATGAATATTTTGCAGCTTTTGGATTGGATGCCAGCGAACTGGACGAGACCAGTATTTTGGTGAATTCTGATATAGGGGCACCGGAGTCCTTTGTACGTTTTAATGATAAACGGGAGTTTTATCTAATGAATCGCTGAGAGAACTTATTAAACCGTTATTGAATGACCCATCAGCATATGATACTGTCTTTAATCCCCAGTTTACCTTTCAAATGAATGATGGCATTTATGATGCGCAGGAGTTAGGCGTACTCCATTTAAGTGCTCTAGTGCCGGCGACGAATGAGAGCATCGAATCCCTGTTTTATGGTTCCCTGATTAAAATGTTTTCTGCATTGGATCAAACGGAATTGAATCCAATTGTTTCTTTCCCTGTTGCGAACAGGCAATCCAATGATTTCCAGGTGTTTGTTTCAGAAGCGTTAAGCGACATCCCTGCCAAGGTTATCTGGCTGGATGACGTGATGGTGAGACTGGTTGTGAATGAATCAATCATTCTTATCAATGATCTTGTGGAAGATACTTCTATTGTCGGCGTGCTTGATCAGAGTTTTTTGGGATTGGCAGTAAGTTAATGTTAAGTTTGGCTGAATCAAAATAAGCAGATATGAATATTTATATTCAGTGTGGAGGTTGACTGATAAAAGAAGTTTTTCGGAACTTTCGAATCATATGGGAGTGCGCGCTGCTTACCCCGTATATGGATTCCTTACCTACTGCAAATCAGGATTATGTTTCTGTTTTGTACTTATCCGTCAGCAAGGTGATGTAGAATAAGCAGCTTTCTTTTACTGGACTTTTTGTCGAATAAAGTTATCCCATGCGATTGATTTTTCTATTCATTTTTTTGAGCTGCATTTGTCTGCTTGGCTATGCACAATACCTGCAGCATGTCGAAAACCTGTTGCCTTGCCCGCTTTGTGTGGCGCAGCGGCTTGCTTTTTGGATGCTGGGTTTAGTGGCGTTGCTTGCATTTTTACATAACTCCCAGGCTATCGGACGCAGAATATATGGCTTCTTAATGACGGTCCTTGCGATCATTGGTGCGGTCGTTGCAATCCGGCAATCCTGGTTAATACGCTATCCCGAATCATTCGAATGTGGTATCAGTCCGGAAGAAGCCTTCCTGAATTCTTTACCTTTTGCGCAATGGTGGCCAGGAATGTTTGAGGCGAACGGTGATTGTGCCGATGTCGACTGGAAATTTTTATCGCTAATGATACCGGACTGGTCGTTTGTGGCCTTTGTCGGGCTTGGGCTGTTATCGGCGTATGTCGTTTTCTCCAGAAAAAGCGCTTAGATTGCGGTCGGAAAACAAGTGCTTATCAATCGAGCTATGAATGGATGATTATTTTTCATGCATACCTGCGGTCACGCCTGATTCATTATAAAATATGCTTGCATCTATTGAGATGCACATAGCGTCACACAAAAGCTTGCAAAAAGTTAAAAACAAAGCGGCATTCATTGAAACCAGGATAATCTGTTTAATTGGCTCTTCGTATTATGTTAAGCTGTTGGAATCTCGATAGAATTTCTGGAACACCCGACCAGGAGAAAAAACATATGCCAATCACGCGTCAGATTTCCGTTGAACGTGCCTGCGCAATGCTTTCAACCATCAAAGAATTTCAAACACTTTCTTCCTCCGATTTGGTGGAAATTGCGAGTGCTTGTCATTGGCACCGGTGTGACGAGGGTGAGGAAATTATTCGTTTTCATGATCAATCGAATAGTGTTTTTTTTATCGCGCAAGGAGAAATTCGCGTTACTTTTCATTCTTTATCCGGCCATGAAGTCATTTTATGTGATCTGGCCTCTGGAGAAATGTTTGGCGAGCTCACGGCAATCGACGGTAAATCGCGCTCTGCAACCGTTCTGGCAAAAACCAGTGCTTTACTGGCATCCATGACAGCAGTCGATTTTATGAATATTATTTTTTCTAACCGCTATGTTGCTGAAGCCATTCTGAAACGCCTGGCCAGCGAAGTCCGCAGGCTGACAGAGCGTGTATATGACTTCAGTACGCTGGCTGTCAGTAACCGTATACAGGCCGAATTGCTGCGAATCGCTAAAAAAAACATGACGGGGCCGAATACATCGGTTATTTCTCCGGCTCCCACGCATTTTGATATCGCCAATCTGGTCAGTACTCATCGTGAAGCCGTGACGCGTGAACTCAGCAATTTGTCAAAAAATAAGATAGTGTTGCGACAAGGACACGATCTGCATATTCTCGATATCCAAAAACTGACCAATATGGTCAATATGGTGCGTGGCAGTATTTAGATACTGGCTTACAGCTGAAATTTGCAATGAAACGCTTTGCAAGCGGTGCTCTTGAAGATACTGAATAGGGTCATCATGCGCAACAGATTTTTTCTCAAACCCTTAAATAGTCATTATTCGTAATTAAACCTTTTCATTATCATCGCTTCTGTTTTTTTAACATCTACTTCGAGTAGATCTGTATAGACAGCAGGAAAATTTGTTTTGTCACTGACATTATATGGCGGCAGCGTCCTAATGGACTGTTCGTCAAAATCTTCACCGGCTGCTTTCAAAGCAAAAATCAGATCGTTAACCAGATTCTCATATTTTCCTATAAACTCAATTTCTTCATCGGTCTCACCTACGAACTCGATAAGACTATAACCATAAATTCCCGGAAATTTAGTTAGCACATTACGTACAAATTGATGAAAATTGTCAGATCGGCATGCTAAATCCAGTTGGTTTTTTGAATCCCATCCATATGTCATTTTGAATTGCCAATATGAACGGTATAAACTTACAGGATGCCTGACAAAAGCAAATTTGAATTTCTCACGACAAGGGCATTGTTTCAAACCGATATGCGGATTACCCGATATTCTGTAATCCTTGCACACAATACCAGCTGCTGAAATTGCTTTTTTTACCCATGAACCACCCGTTTTGGGTACATGTAAAAAACAGGATTTTGGGAGAATAAGCATGACAGAATTTCCTGAATTTCTGATAGCCGGTTTGATAATGGTTCGTCCGGCAAATGAAGTATAGGTGCGTAACTGATTTTCTTTTCAAACCAAAGCATCTTTATTTATTTTTGTCTGCAACCAAATTACGTACGAAGTTAGGCAGGGCAAAAACGCCCAGATGGGTTTCGCCATTGTAGAACTGAAGTTGTTGGAGATTGCGTGTTTTGATACGCTGTTCGATCTCTTCGGTGGTGAACGCCTTTGGGTCGTGCCTATCAGAGCATACAGCCAAAGCCCATTGTGCGCCATAAAGCGGGATGTACATGGTGTAAGGCCGCACGATGCTGAAAATACCATTCAGTCGTTGCGTAAGCTCGGTAACACGCTCGGGGTGCGCTGTCGGTGAACCGATATGGAGCGTCAATAGACCTTCGACGCTAAGAGCCTGGTGACAATGCTGGAAGAATTCAGTGGTGTAAAGAGCTGCAGCCGGTCCAACCGGGTCGTTGAGGTCCAATGCGATCAGGTCAAATTTTTCCCGGGTTTCGCGAATGAACTTGATGCCGTCGTCGATGATGACCCGCAGTTTAGGGTTATCGAAAACGCCGTTATGTACTGCTTGAAAATGTTCCTTGGCAATCTTGATGACATCGGCATCTATTTCAACCAGCGTAACTCGTTCAACTGAAGGGTGTTTGAGCACTTCCTCGGATGAGCCACCGTCACCACCGCCAATAATGAGCACGTTTCGCGGCGCATCGTGTACTGTCAGCGCTGGGTGAATCAAGTTTTCATGGTAGATAAATTCTTCCCGTTCGGAAGTCATATTATAATCATCCAAACGAAAAATCTTCCCGTATTGCGGCGTATCGTAAATGGCCAGTTTCTGGAACGGGGTCTGCCACTCCCCGATTTGACGATTTGCCCTGATATAGAAACCGATAGTATCGTTCAGCGGTTCGACGAGTAAATGCTCACCACGCTCGATTGTGTGCCTGGCGACTTCTTTGGGCTCAAAATACTCGATGATCGTGTTGAACAGATGATGTGCTTTGGTGCTGTTGTCCGCGCTGTAGTTACAGACATAGACATCCAGCGTTAGTCCATTATTTTCCGGCCAGGTATGAATCGCAAGGTGTGACTCGGCCAGGACCACTGTGCCGGTAAAACCCGAGTCGTCAAATTGTTTAAACGACGCATCCATTACTGTAAGCCCGGATGCCTGCACCATGCTGATGCACTTGTCCTTAAAGCTTACGCTGTCGATCAGCCGCTGCGGATCGCAGCGACAGTTCCCCAAATCGCCAATCAGATGTAAACCGTTCATGACTGTAGCTCCTGATAAGTCATTCGGTTCAGTTTAGTTCGATGTTCAGGATAAGAGATGTTGTGACCGCTTTGTGGAAAAATACTGAAATATTTTTTTTCGTTCAATTCGTGCAAAACCCAATTTTGACGGCCTGTATACAGCATACAGTAACAGGCGTCTAATTAAGAATTCGGCCTCGACCGATCGTACGCGTTTTTTAACTCACCCAAAACCATATGTGTGAGATTTGTGCGAGACCGCAATTTTACGCGGAAGTGCCGCTAATTGGAATATATTGCTGTTATTCCTTGAATCTGGCTTGTCAGGATGGTTGCAGTTGTAAAGCAGCCAGTTGTGCGTATAACTGACTGGATGCTTTTAATTCGGTATGTGTACCCAGTGCTTCAACCCGACCATGATTGAGTACAGCGATACGATCAGCTGTTTGTACCGTGGACAGTCGATGAGCGATTACCAGTGTCGTCCGGTTAATCATTAACTGACTGAGTGCCTGTTGTACCCAGAATTCACTTTGTGCATCTAATGCACTGGTAGCTTCATCCAGCAGTAATATAGGCGCATCGGCCAATATTGCGCGTGCAATCGCTAATCGCTGCTTCTGACCGCCGGATAATCCCTGTCCTAAATCACCGAGTTGTGTTAGATAACCTTGTGGCAATGCCAAGATGAAATCATGCGCATAAGCAGCCTTTGCCGCGATTTCGACTTCTTCTTGCGACGCATCGGGTCTGGCGTATTGTAAGTTTTCAAGAATTGAACCGTAAAACAATGCGGGCGTTTGCGATACCAGAGCATAGCATCGCCGCAAGTCGAAAATATCCAGTTGACGAATATCGATACCTTCCAACCGGATAGTTCCGGATTGGCAATCAAAAAAACGCAGCAACAAATCAAACAGTGTTGACTTGCCCGCACCGGATGGGCCTACCAGCGCCAGTGTTTCCCCCGCGTGTATTTGTAGCGATAAATTGTCGATTGCACGCACATTCGGGCGCGATGGATATGCAAAAGCTATTTGATTAATTTCGATATTGCCCGAAACCTTTGGCAGCAGCTGCACTTTTTGCGGTGATGTGATTTCGTTCGGTGCGTGCAGTAACTCTATAGTGCGTTCCGCTGCACCTGCTGCACGTTGTAATTCACCAATGACTTCAGAAATGGAAGCTACCGCCGAGCCAACAATCACGCTGTAAAAGACAAAAGCGGCCAGTTCGCCGCCGCTTATGCGGCCTTCGATGACATCAATGCCGCCCACCCAAAGCATTAGTCCCACAGCACCCAATACCAGAATAATGACCATGGTTACCAGTAATGCGCGCTGGGTTATCCGATGTTTTGCAACTGTAAAGGCATCCTCAACATAGTCATGGAATTTACGTTGATCGATGGGTTGATGGTTATAGGACTGAACCGTTTTAATCTGTCCGAGAATCTCCCCGACATAGGCGCCTACAACCGCTACTTTATCCTGACTTTCTCTGGATAAACCGCGTACCCGGCGGCCAAAAATCAGAATGGGCGCCACAACCAACGGCACGCAAATCATGACAATTGCTGTCAGTTTTGCGTTGGTGATAAACAACCAGATAATGCCGCCAATCATCATAATGAAATTGCGTAGGGCAAACGATATTGACGAGCCAATAACTGATTGCAACAGCGTCATATCAGCCGTGAGGCGTGACTGAATTTCGAGGCCGCGATTATTCTCGAAAAAACCCGGATGCAAATGGATAAGGTGATTGAACACCTTGCAGCGTATATCTGCAATGACTCGCTCGCCGAGCCAGGTCACCCAGTAATAACGTGTAAAAGTGCCTATTGCCAACCCTAATACAAGGCACAAAAAAACCACTACATATTGACCGAGTAAAGCTTGCGACTGCGTTGCAAAACCCTGATCAATCAACAGGCGGATCCCCTGGCCAATCGACAGCGTTATTGCCGCTGTAAAAAATAATGCCATCAGGCTGTACGCTATTTGCCGTTGATAGGGAGCAACAAAACCTAAAGCCAGTTTAACGGCCTGCCAGCGATTATTTTTTTCGGGCGATTGATTCATGATGAGTGATGCCGGATGATTTTGACAAATTGCTTATGTAACAAAAAGGGAGCTTGCTGCTCCCCTGAAATGCAGTGGCACCAGACGGTTGCCGCGCATGTTTCAAATTACTTAATCTTTGCGTTCGGTCACTTCAACCAGATGATAGCCGAACTGTGTTTTTACAGGCCCTTGCACTTCGCCCACCGGCGCGCTGAAAACGACAGTATCGAATTCTTTGACCATTTGTCCTGGACCGAATTCTCCCAATGCACCGCCTTGCTTACCGGATGGACATAGTGAATGCTGCGAGGCTATTTCACCGAATTCTGCGCCATTAGTAATCTCGTTTTTAAGGCTGATACATTCTTCCTCTGTTTTGACCAATATATGTCGTGCACTTGCTTTTGCCATGAATCTTTCCTTTCACTTTCGTTCATTTTAAATATATGCGTTTATTGCATTGTGTATTTAAACATATATTACATATCCAATGAAATTTTAGTGCACCCCGGTAACACGAATTCAGATGAAATTATAAGTAATAGAGAGATAAATCTGCTTTGCAGAAGATGCGTGCAAAACACGTCTTCCTGTACGGTTACTTGATCACGACAGTTTCTAACTAATCAGATTTTTTGACTCATTATCATTAGCTCGTCCATATTCAAATACCCGTTACTCTGTATTATTTGGGGTGAGTTTAATCAATAGTGGCCATTTCTACTATTTGAATTGCATTAATAATATTTATTAATAGTGTAGACTAGGCACTATGCCTAGAAAAGCGATAGAAATTACACTTACAAAAGAGCAGAGAGAACAACTGGATACAATTGTACGCAGCCATAGTGTGGAGCGTAGAATAGCTGAAAGAGCCGGAATTATACTTTCCTGTGCTGCGGGCAAGCGAAATCAGTCAGTTGCATTAGAACATGAAACATCAGCGTTACGTGTCAGCAAATGGCGCAAGCGATACGCAAAATATGGCCTTGCTGGACTTGAAGACGAACGACGGCCTGGCAAACCTGAAACATATGGTGTGGCGTTTAGAAATAGACTGTTATCGAAATTAGAAACAGATCCACCTGATGGCATGTCCAGATGGGATTGTCCAACCTTGGCGGAGCAATTAAAAGCGAGTAATCATGCGGTATGGCGAGCATTAAAAAAAGAAGGAATTTATCTACATAAAGCCCGCAGCTGGTATGCCAGTACTGACCCTGAGTTTGCAGAGAAGTCAGCGAATATCATCGGGTTGTATTTGAATCCGCCGTTCAATGCATTAGTTTTAAG
The DNA here is from genome assembly GCF_003046585.1 of Nitrosomonas aestuarii. Lineage (GTDB taxonomy): Bacteria > Pseudomonadota > Gammaproteobacteria > Burkholderiales > Nitrosomonadaceae > Nitrosomonas > Nitrosomonas aestuarii. The sequence goes on from NZ_QAAE01000002.1 coordinate 243,966, forward strand.
TGTTGGCGAAAAAAACAGCGCCCAAGTGTCGACGCGTGAAAGTGGGTATATTGAGACGGGTGACCAAAAGCTTGTGCATGCATATAAGCGTCACGGTACGTTAAATTTAATTGATGCACTGAATGCGGCGACTGGCTTTATCAAAGGACAAACTTCAAAGACAAAAAAGCGAGAAGATTTCCAAAATTTCATGGATAACGTGATACAGGATTTATCAGAAAACAAAAATGTGCATGTTATTCTGGACAATTATTGCACTCACAAGAAAAATGATGAGTGGTTAAACAGATATGCTGGCCGAGTATATTGTCACTTTGCACATACTTCTGCAAGTTGGCTCAATCAAATTGAAGTCTGGTTCGATATTTTATCTTGCAAAGTACTAAAAGGAGCGGGCTTTAGCAATGTTGCAGAGTTAAAAAATGCAATTGAGGCTTTTATTGTTCGCCATAACCAGAGTGCGCAACCCTTTAAATGGCGTAAACCTGAGAGTGCAGACAGTGAAATAAAAAATAATATATCTAATTTATGAAATTAGATGTCAGCGTATAATTATTAATGAATATGCACAGAAGTGTGCCTTTATTTGCGACTGACAGGCTCTGTGCAGTCATTGTTAAAATTTTGTCAAGAGCGTACCCATGAAATTGCTTATCGTAGAAGATAACCAAGATATTGCGGCCAGCATTTGTGATTATTTTGAGGCGCTGGGTAATACTATCGAAGCAGCGGCTGACGGTGTAGCCGGTTTACATTTGGCACTTGTCAACGACTATGATGTCATCATCCTTGATCTGGGTTTGCCGGGTATTGATGGCATAGAGCTGTGTCGTCGACTTCGCCAGGGAGCGCGTCGGTCGGTTCCAATTATTATGCTCACCGTCAAAGGTTCCCTTCAGAATAAGCTAAAAGGCTTTAAATCCGGAGCAGATGATTATTTGATAAAGCCTTTTGCGCTAAAGGAACTGGCCGCACGCGTCAAAGTGTTGGCCGAACGCATCAACCGGGCACCGACTTCGCAGTTGCAAATTGGGGATCTGTCACTTGATTTGGATACGCATGACGTGTATCGAGCCGGTAAACACCTTAGCCTGAACCCAACACTATTCCGGTTGCTGGCATTTTTGATGCAGAACCCGCATCGTGTTATCAACCGTAAAGAAATTGAATATGCGGTTTGGCAGGGTAATCCACCGGTTAGCGATGCTTTACGTACCCATTTCTCCTATCTGCGTCAGATTGTTGACAAACCATTCGAGTGTTCGTTAATACACACAGTACATGGTTTTGGATACAAGCTGACAGACAAGAATGCAGAAGACTAAGCGTCTCAAAAGACGCATAACTTTTGCGTTTCTGTTTTTTGGGGCAGCGGTGATCTTAGTGCTTGGTTTGAGTTTGGTTGTGGCATTAAAATCAATCGAGACAAGCGTACTAGATGAAATACTTTATACCGAGTTAACAGAATTTCAAAAGCAGGCTGAGAGCGATTCGCAAATGCTTGAGTCTTCCCGTTCGCGCGCAACGATCATTATCTATACTTCATCTCTTAATGAAACGACCAGCTTGCCGGAGCATGTACGTAACTTGTCTCAGGGTATACATGATGTGACACACAAAAATCAAGACTATCGGGTATTGGTCGCGCATATCGATGATATGCGCTACGTTGTGCAGTTTGATGCTACCAGCATACACAAGCGTGAACGTGATTTCATACGCTTGGTCTGGTTGTGCGCAATTGTAACGTTGGTAATTGCATTTTTTATCGGCTGGGGAGTTGCCCTCCATGTTATTCGTCCTATCAAACGGCTTGCTTACCAGGTCATGGCGTTCACAAATCAGCCAGGTGAATCTTTGGATTTGTCAGAATTCGGTGACGACGAGATAGGGGTTCTGGCGCGTAAATTACAACACTACCATGAGCAATTGCAGTATCTTTTGATACGCGAAAAAGAATTTGCGAGCAGTGTAAGTCATGAGTTGGGGACACCCGTTACCAATATCAGTATGGCCGCTGAGGTACTGGCCATGAAAAAGGATTTATCTGTGCCTGAACATGCGCGAATTCGTCGAATTCAAAGAGCTGTAGGAGAAATGACCGAATTAATCGACACATTTTTGATACTGGCGAAAATCGATGATGAATCAAACAAATCCGATATTGTGTGCCAAATGGAGCCCATCGTCCGCAAAGTGATAGAGCAGCAGCGTGTTTGGCTGGGCGAAAAACCGATTCAAGTGACGATTGAAACAAATGGTCAGCTGGAAGTAGTTGCGCACCCAGGAATTCTAAGTGTTCTGGTTGCAAATCTGATGCGGAATGCCTTTCAATATACAATGCGAGGCTCTATTACAGTGCTATTAGCACCTAATCAATTATCTGTCGGAGATACCGGCGTAGGGATCGATTCGACGGCACAGAGCCAGATTTTCAGGGGTTATAGAATGAATAATGCAGATGATAGTAATAGAACCGGACTAGGTTTGACAATCGTGCAACGCATCTGCGAGTACTATGGCTGGAAAGTATCGTTTAAAAGCAAAAAAGGCCAGGGTTCTCAATTTACGGTGTTATTTGTAACTGGACACGCGCCTGAAAGATTTGTATGAAAATAATGCATGAGTAACCTGTTTCATTGCTCAGTGCGCTAAATTAGAAGTACCCTGTATGCATCTGTTTTACACTTTGGATGGACGAGTCAATAACATTGATGGACTGCTTTGAAATAAGCTGTTCGGCCATGAAGCCGACGAGAAAGCGTTCAGGCCTTGACGATCGCTGTGCCCATTACTAATAATCCGCATCCGAATCTGTTACAGCTGTTGCAATCGCTTTGGTAATATTATCCAAACCGGAAACGGTTTCGGGTACAAGAGATTGTGTTTCAATTCTTGGTGTCGTCACAGAAGGTTATGCTTGACACCATTTTGGCACCTTAATCCTGGTGTCCTTTCATTACCTGCTTAGCTCATAAAAGAGGCTATGTCACAATTAATTGTCGAACTTAATTGAAGGGATTATTGATTTCAGGGTTTTGCAAATATTTAATTAATCCGGATTCCGAATGTTTTTGTAATTAGTAATGGAATCTTTATGATTAACAGGTCAATTAACAAAAACCAACAATATATTGTGATCAACAGTACATGCGCCATAGCCTTAAAAATCACGCAGTAAAATTACTGCAAATTACTACTATCATTTTTTAGATTGTCAAAGTATCTTTTGACAACAGCTCTGCCTGGCATTTTATCGTGCTTGGTATAAACCATAAAATGAATGGCCCCATGAAGCGCCATGGCAATCAATAAACCTTCAAAAATACCAACCTGATAGACTAAACCACCCGTTATGATTGCGAGCATCAGCGCGTAAGGACCATAATGTGTGACATGCGCCAGTCCGGCAATCATTTTGTAGCCGGTAAACATCATAATAGCTGCTAATGCAAACTTTGGTAAAAAGTCGAGATATTGCGTATTAAATGTGAAAAAACAGACGACGCAACCAATAATTAATACAGAGAATTTCGTTATTGCGCCTGCCAGTTTGTTTGTTGTACTTTTGGCCAGACCATCAAGATTAGTCATGCCGTGAAAAAAACTTGAACCCATATTGGCAATCCATATTGCGAGCAAACTATTATTACTGTTGGTTTTGCGATTAAGCGGATCAATTTTTTCAATTGCGGCGTTACTCATGACCTGTTCGATGACATCAACAATTGCCAGCATGGCGCAGAAAAATACCATGGAAATTAGCATCAGCAGTGTCACATCCGCTTCAGGCAGTGGCAGTTTAATATAAAGATCAACATCTTCAACGAAAATCATTGGTACCGCAATGAACTGCGCCAGCAGTACACCGCCGATAATTAATACAAAATATGGAATAGCGGGCTGGGTATCTTTAAACTTGGAAAAGAGGTATAAAAATACAACCAGGCCTACAGTAGATATGGCAACCATTTGGACGCGCGCGGCATTCCAGAATTCTTCACCGACCGCTTCTGCGGGTATTTCATAAGTAAATTCAGAAAATTTCAATAAAATTTTCAATCCTACGCCAGCCAGCAATCCTTCAACCAGATAAACCGGAACTGCAATAAGCAGGTATTTTTGCCAATTGAATTTCCAGATAACAGCTTGCATCGCAGCGGTCAGAAAAATGCAGAATGCCATATTTTCCCAGCCAAAGGTTGCCACGCCCAAAGCCAGTACTGGGGCAAGTCCCGCTGCAATTCCGGGTGCGCCAATAAAATTACCGGGCCTGAACCAGGCATTAATCCACCCGACCAGGCAGGCAAAAGCCACGGTTGCCAATCCCACTTTAATCGGATAATCGGACATAATGGCGATGCCAATTGATAATGGAATCGCCATGGCACCGGTTATCAAACCTGCAGCTGTATCACGTAAAACATATTGTGGCTGAAAAGCCGCTGATCCAGGCAAAGTAACTGGCGTTTTATTCTGTTTTTGTTGGCCGTTTGCAGATGGCCCACTTTCTGTTTGTGTTTGCATAAGAAATGACTCTCCAACTCAATAAATATTCAAAATGTAAGTGCTTAGCAACTTACTAAATCAAACGACGAACGTTCATATATGTATAGCATGGCCGGTGTGAAGTATATTAAAAATAAATGTTAATGATTTGTTAAACACATACAAATCAATTGATTAATTGTTAATATGGAGAGAGCGAGGGCGCTTGAAGATTTTGTAGGGATTTTTGTTATTTATAAATGCACTGTTTTCTCGTTAATTTACAGAACAAAAGCAATTGCTTGCAGGAATTGAATTTTTAATGGGACAACCGCCTCGCAATAAAGCCATAAGATCGCGCTTGACTGATAGTATTCTCAAAGACATTAGTAACAATATTAAGCGCTCTAAACACCGTGCTAAAAAATATCGTAATAAATAGAGTAATAACTTTATCAATATGATTTATTTATTATACGGCAAACTTCATTTTTCTTACCCGCTGTATTTCACACAGCGCTCAGACAGAGCACTAAAAGTCATTAAAAACTGGCCATTAGCATGCTGTAAAAAATTCGTTGTTTAAAAGCACGATGATTTACAGTTTAACAATAGATTAATTGACCGCAAACCGATATATCCGAGGTGACGCGGAGGGAAACAATGATCAAATTTTGAGCAAAAACTTAAGATTAAGGTTTATTCCATCTCCACAAAGCGCTCGTAGCTTTGCTTTAATTCCGGCATGGCTTTCTGAGCGGCGTTGTAGCCAATTTCAAAGAGCTGTTCACCGCGGGTAAAATCTGCGAACGGGTATGCCGATGTATCCGGTGTGATGAGGAAATCGCTTTCCGACATATGCATTTTTGCAAGTTCATATGAACTGACTTCAAGTACGCGATTCAGGGTTGAGAAATAGCCGACATGTTTCATTTCCGATGCGCGTGTTTGAGGCGTGTTTTTGCCAAACGTGGGGTGCAGCTTTGCGCCGACATCGACGGCGACGATATAGCCGGTCTGTTGTTTGCGTAAAACGGAGCTGGGTACATTGATGAGTACGCCGCCATCCACGAGAGCGAGGCCGTCGCGCCAGATAGGTTTGCCGAAAACCGGATAGTTGATGCTTTCGAGTACGCAACTGACCGCTTCGCCGCTGGAGCGAATCACCGCCTGGCCGGTAATCAAATCCGTTGAAATCGTATGTACGGGTAGCAGCAGCTGTTCGAGCTTGAGGTCTTTCAGATATTTGCGAAAGCGGTGTTCAATCAATCCAAAACGAAATAATGTCCACAGGTGAAATTGGGTTGCTTTAGGGAAATATGTGAGAATGCGCGGCGGTTTCATTTCATTGTTAAACAAGTTGAGCAAATGTTTTGGATTAAAACCGGCACCAAGTCCGACCGCAATAATGGCGCCAGCGCTAGTTCCCGCAACGCGGTCAAAATAAAGCCCCTGTTCTTCAAATGCTGCGATGACGCCAATATGCGCCAGACCATGCGCGCCGCCACCACCCAGTGCGAGGCCCAGTTGGACATCTCTGGCGATATGGTACAAACGTGTCAGATCTGCGGGCCGCACTTCTTTGTTATACGCATTATAGATACAACGTATAGGATCAAGGTGCGTGGAAATAGTGGATGGAGAGTTGTCAGCCAGATTGTATGACTTTGGCTGAATCCAGACAATCTGCAATCGGTTCTTCAGTTCGGAATGCTGCTTGAGTATCTGTTCCGCTTGATCAGTGATTGTCGCTGTTGCCGGTATATTTTGTTCCATAAACCACCAAATGCGTTCACATTGCAGCAGCAATTCCGCAGTTACCCGTGCGCCGAAGAGATCAACAAAAACATGGTCACATCGTTTTGTAGCAGCCGCTAAATCATGTAAAAATTTGAAATCCCCGCTAGCCTGGTTCAATGCATGGATAGGGAAAATGTTATTGTGCGCTGTTAATTCCCAGAATGATACGCGGTCGGTAAAAATTTCAATCCGTTTATTTTTGCTGGCGAAATAGCGTGCAATGGATTGCGCAATGAATGAAGTCAACTCTGTCGTCCGCACCAGCCCGATAATACCGTGTTTGTGACGTGAAATGCTTCGGGTTTGTGCGCCCAGTAACCACTTTCCGATGGTGCGGCTGAGTTTGATCGAAAACGCCGGTAATGCTTTGGTTAGCGCATAAAAGTCCCGTTTGGAGATTTCCAGCACGGTGGTGTCCATGATAGCGGTTGCCGTTGCGGCGCGACACCCGCCAATCAGCAAAGACAGTTCACCAAAATGATCGCCCTGCTGCAGAATATTGACGACCTGTTCGTTGCCATCTTCGCGCCGTATGCTCATGCGGACACGTCCATACAGAATGATGAACATACTTTTTCCAATTTCACCCTGTTGAATCAGTTTTTCGCCGCTTTTGAAAGTTCGGCGCGTGGCTGCATCGAAAATTCTTTGAGCGTCTTCCAGACTGAGATCACCGAATTCAAGGGTTGAAGTTTGGTTGCTGGCTATTGTGTCATTCACGGCATTGGTCTCGTAAATAGATCATGGCGGTTATTATCAAACAGGTTGATCTATAGCGGTAAAGCTGTTCTGGTCGCATTTTTAGATTTTTGTATCAAAAGAAAGACGGCGCCAATAATAAAAAAACTGTTTCAGAGAAGCCTACCCCGCCACGCTTCCTGGAACAGGCTCCCCGATTATTCTTCCAGTAATTCATAGGATGATCAAGCGCGCAGTTTGAATGTAAATACTGCGGCTATACATTTCTATGACATATCATGCGCCGGCAGGGCATTAAATCATACAAGCAACAGGACTTTGTTTCCGGTGTTAATCATGCGTTTATTTGTGATCACTGTCAGCAAACGGCCATCATTCAATTGTCCGCTTTTATTTGCATCACTCCCTCAATTGCGTTTTTCACTGGCCTTTCGGATATTGTGCGCTTCAAGCAAATTCTGTTAATCTTCTGTCTGACCTTCAAGTAAAAAGAATGAAACGGTGAACGCACGCAACGAAACCGATTGGTATTCTTTGGAACAATCTGTCAAGGATGGCAATGTGATACCTGTCATCGGCCCCGATGCCCTGATGGTGGTTCATAAAGGCAGGGGCATTCCGTTTTTCACCTGGTTTCAATCGATCTGCTGAAAAGCTTTCAGATCGAACCGGAGGTGGATATTGCGTAGCAGGCCCGGTTATTTCATCGGGCGGTTTCCGCTATTCTGGCAGCTAAAGGCAGTCCGAGAGTCAACAGCATATTCGGCGCGAGGTGTCGCGGCTTGTGGCGCAATACAGCGACATTGTCGAACCCGCCGGGAGTTTGCGCCTATTGGCCGGTATGCGCGCATTCACCCTGTTTGTCAGCCTTACGCCCAACAATATACTTGAACGCGTGATGCGCACTGTCAACCCTTCTTTAGTGATTAAAACCAGCAGCTATTCGCCACGCGATGCCTCGGAATCGCTGGACGATCTGTTATCGCGTCAGAGTGAATGCGGGATATTTCAGATGCTGGGTTCCTGCACCCAGGTTGGCAGCGGTTTTGCCATCCTTGAAGACGATACGCTGGAACATCTGTACCGGTTGCAATCTGACGGCACACGCCACATTACCACCATTTTGTCAGCATTGCGCCGCCAGGACAAATTGTTATTCAACTGCAATTTTTCGGACTGGCTTGGGCGCGCCATGTTGCGGCTGCTCAACAAAGACCGGTTTTACATGACCGATAAAGCCACGCTGGAATTTATCTGCCCGCAGGCCGATGATGCCGGGCTGCATGCTTTTCTGACGCAATACAGCCTCAATCCCATCGGTTTTGATGGACAGACGGACGCACTGATCCAAAAACTCGCGCAGATTTCCGAGGCCATGCAACCCCATTCACTGGCTATTTCCACATCGAAACCCAACGGCCGCGGCCCCACCATTTTTGTCAGTTACACCAGTGAAAATGCTGATTTTGTCCGCATGATTGCCGACAGATTGCTGAGTCTGGGCTTTAGCGATGTGTGGCTGGACCGGAAAAAGCTGATCGGCGGTGATGACTGGTTCGACCGCATTGATGAAGCGATTGAAAAATGTGATTTTTTTATGCCCATTCTTTCCCGCGAGGCCGACGCGCAGCGTGAAAAAGTTTTCTGGGGTGAATGGGCGGATGCCTTAAAGCGCGCCAGGCGTGTCAAAGATGTGTTCCTGATTCCTGTCGGTATTGATTCTGATTTTCCTGCCAAAGCCAGCTACCAACGCATTGCCGACGGCGAAACCGCAGTATTTTTTGATAAAACATCTTATTCATGCGCCACAGGGCATCCTCAGTCAAAAGGATTGCGATGCCTTGCGCGAACGATGCTACCGTTTTCAGGAGGCATCGCATGGCTGATACGGCTACATTTACGTGTATTGACGCCGAACATCCCTGGCCCTGGCTCGAAGCGTTTCCCGAGTATGCCGCATCGTTTTTCAACGGACGCGATGAAGACAGCGAAGCGCTGTTACGCTGCGTATTTGCTGCACCGGTTGCCATATTGTTCGGTAAATCCGGCCTCGGTAAATCCTCACTGTTGCAGGCAGGCTTGTTTCCGCGTTTGCGTAAGGAGCGGCTGCTGCCGGTCTACGTGCGGCTCAGCCATGACATGCATGCGGCAGGTGTATCCGAACAAATCGCGCGGCAATTTCATGCACAATTAAAGGCATCATTGCTGAAAGCTTATGCTGGCATCGCGCAACATATACAAAATACTGCCAGTGAATCCCTGTAGATGCAACTGCATCACGCCGGATTCGAATTACGCGACGAAGCGGATCGGCGCTAGGCGCCGGTTTTTGTATTGGATCAGTTTGAAGAAATTTTCACCCTCGGTGCAGCAGATCTGGAACGGCAAAAGCAGATGTTTTATGAGCTCGGTGACCTCATGGAAAACCGCATTCCCAAAACACTGGCCGAGCGCATGCATGCCGATACCGATGGTTGTCTGTATGAGCAGCTCAATCTGGACGCCCAGCATTACCGCTTTTTGCAGTCATTGCGTGAGGACTATCTGCCCGATCTCGAAGAATGGACGGACCGGATTCCCCGGCTCGGCTCCAATCGTTACCGCCTGCTGCCGATGATCGATGCGCAGGCCGTTGATGCTGTCATTAAGACGGGCGGCAAACTGGTCACACCCAGTGATGCGCAAAACATTGTCCACTATCTGACGCACACGCAAACTGACAGTAAATCCGCACCAGCGGCGGCAACGTGCACGCGTAGAACCCGTGCTGCTCAGTCTGATCTGTTCCGGCCTCAACGCCGAACGGCTCGCAGACAAAAAACCCCGATTGAAAACGGACAACCTCGCCAAAGAAGGCAGCCTTATTGTTGAACGATTTTATGACACCGTGTTCACAGGATTACCTGAGTCCGTACGCGATTTTTCCGAGCAGTGTTTGATTACCACGGATGGCGTGCGCCTGCCGTATCCGCTGCGCTCCATCGCAACCGAACAACTGGCCACTGCTGAGCAGATCCAGAAACTCATCGATAAGCGCCTGATCCACCGTGAAAATCATGAAGACGGCGATCGTATCGAACTGGTTCACGACCGTCTTGCCCAGATTGTGCTACAACGCAGACAAGCCGGTGCGCAACGCAAACAAGCGCTCCAGCAACAAAAAATAAGGCGTCGCTGGGTGATCGGTATTGTCACGGTCTTCATCGCATTAATCGTCTTTGCCGGATTGATGTTTGATGCCCGGCAACAAGCGCCCAAAGCCAAAACAAAAGCGCAGCAGGCCTGGCTGGATGCCACCGCGATGCGCCTGGCCGCAGAAGGGGAATCGATGACTTCCGGCGCGCGCTTCGGCGGTACCAACAAGGGCTGTTCAAAGTACTGGCCGGTCATCGGCTGTCGCGCTCGGCCAATACCGATGAAACTTTACAGGCTGAATACCGCAAACACTCTGCGCTGATATTTGTGCGTGAACTCCCGGATGCTGCTCGGAGTGTCACGTTCAGCCCGGATGGCCGGCGCATTGTTTCGGGGAGTACGGACAACACGCTACGGCTGTGGGCAGTGTTTGAAGGCTGGGCTGATGCCTTGTGCCGCAGACTCGGCCGCAACATGTCGCAACAGGAATGGCGGGAATGGGTATCGCCGGATATGCCGTATCTCGAACAATGTCCGGGTTTGCCCGTCCCGTCAGATGCCCCTGATGTACCGGATACGCATGACGAATAAGCACTCAGACTGGCCAATCCGCGCTTGATTTGCGCGAATGTCAGGGTGGTGAATGCCAGTCACCGCCTGGGTAACAAGCACAATTATGGATCAGATCCTACTGGCTGGCGGTAAGCTGTGCGTTCAGTCAATTCAATGTCTACACCGGCTTTGGCGCTAAAATATTTTTCTCTGATATCCAGTATACTCACAGAGATATCATCCGCTTCAAATAATCGAATAACATAGACATGAACACCAAAAAAGAAACGCATACGCCGATGATGCAGCAATATCTGCGCATCAAAGCGCAGTATGCCGACATGCTGCTGTTTTACCGCATGGGGGATTTTTACGAACTGTTTTTTGACGATGCCGTGAAAGCGGCGAGCCTGCTGGATATTACGCTGACACGGCGCGGTACTTCCGCCGGAGAGCCGATCAGGATGGCGGGGGTGCCTTATCATGCGGCTGAGCAGTATCTGGCCCGGCTGGTGAAACTGGGCGAATCGGTTGCTATTTGTGAACAGGTGGGCGATCCGGCCACGAGCAAGGGGCCTGTGGCGCGTGAAGTGGTGCGGATTGTGACGCCGGGCACGCTCACCGATGCTGCATTGATGGAAGACAAACGCGACTGTATCCTGCTTGCATTGTTTGTGCATGAATCAACACTCGGGCTGGCGTGGTTGAATCTGGCGGCGGGGCAGTTACGCGTGATGGAAACATCGCCAGAGCATCTTGTCAGCGAGCTGGAACGGTTGCAACCGGCTGAAATTCTGACGCCAGAGTCCTGTCAATCGGTTAAAGGCTTAAGTGATGATTGGATATTAAAGTATCTGCCGCCCTGGCAATTTGATCTGGACAGCGCGATAAACAGCCTGACGCGGCAGTTTGATACGCATGATCTTTCCGGTTTTGGCTGCGAGGATTTAACGACGGCACTGTGTGCCGCCAATGCTTTGCTCGAATATGCCCGGCTCACGCAGGGCAAGACTGTGATTCATGTCACTTCCCTACAGGCCGAGCGCGGCAGCGTTTATGTGCGGATGGACGCGGCCACCCGGCGCAACCTGGAAATTTCGGAAACCATACGTGGCGAACGCTCCCCAACATTGCTGTCCTTGCTCGATACCTGTGCCACCAGCATGGGCAGCCGTTTGTTGCAATTCTGGCTGCATCATCCGCTGCGCGATTTGTCCGCCATCCAGCAGCGTCTGGACAGTGTGACCGATCTGATTGGCCGCACGGTTTATTCGAGCGTTCATGACTGCCTGCGGCATGTGGTCGATGTCGAACGCATTACTGCGCGTATTGCACTGAAATCCGCGCGCCCGAGGGATTTGTCCGGTCTGCGCGACAGTTTGAAGCATCTGCCCGAAGCAGTAAAAGCACTTTCCGGCTGCACAGCCAAAAAAATTGTGTTACTGGCGGATGATATATCGCCCGATCCGGCACTGGTCGATCTCCTGGAAAAATCGATACAGCCGGAACCGGGTGTGGTATTGCGCGAAGGCAACGTGATCGCCGACGGTTATGATGCCGAACTTGATGAGTTGCGTACCCTACAGAATAATTGCGGCGAATTTCTGCTGCAACTCGAAACGCGCGAGAAGGAACGTACCGGTATTCCCAATCTGAAGGTGGAATATAACCGCGTGCATGGTTTTTATATTGAAGTTACGCATGCGCATACCGACAAGATTCCTGACGACTATCGGCGCAGGCAGACGCTTAAAAGCGCTGAAAGGTATATCACGCCGGAGCTCAAGACGTTTGAAGACAAAGCGCTGGTGGCACAGGACCGGGCGCTGGCACGGGAAAAATTCCTGTATGATGAGCTGCTGAACCGGCTGGCGGCGTCTGTTCAGTTGTTGCAGAAGGTTGCTGCCAGCGTGTCTGAGATTGATGTTTTGTGCACTTTTGCGGAGCGTGCGCAGTCACTCGATTATACTGCGCCGGTGTTATCGCATGACAACATGATTGATATCGAAACGGGACGCCACCCGGTGGTTGAACGCCAGGTGGAAAATTATATCCCCAATGATACACAATTGGGTCAGCATCATTACAGCAAGCATCAGATGCTGATGATTACCGGCCCCAATATGGGCGGCAAGTCCACGTATATGCGGCAGGTTGCTCTGATTGCGTTATTGGCGCATTGTGGCAGTTTTGTACCGGCGCAGAAAGTACATATGGGTATTCTGGATCAGATTTTCACCCGCATCGGTGCATCGGACGATCTGGCCGGCGGGCGCTCAACGTTTATGGTGGAAATGACAGAAACCGCCAATATTTTGCATAATGCAACCGCGCAAAGCCTCGTGCTCATGGATGAAGTCGGTCGCGGGACATCGACGTTTGACGGACTCGCGCTGGCTTTCGCCATTGCGCGTTATCTGTTGACCAGAAACCAGAGTTGCACGCTGTTTGCAACGCATTACTTTGAACTCACCAGGCTGGCCGAAGAATTCAAGCAAATTCGCAATGTGCATCTGGATGCTGTAGAGCATAAAAACCGCATCGTTTTTCTGCATAAAGTTACCGCAGGGCCCGCGAGCCAGAGTTACGGCCTGCAAGTCGCCGCATTGGCGGGCGTTCCCAATCAGGCAATACGGATAGCTAAAAAACACCTGGCTGAGCTGGAGAAAAACAATGCGGAAAAAAAACCGCAACTGGATTTGTTTTTCAGTGAGCTGGGAGAGTCTGAAGCCAGCAATGCTGGTATCCAGGAAAATCCCGTCATTCCGTTGTTGCGCGCGATTTCGCCTGATGAACTGACACCACGGCAGGCGCTTGATCGGCTTTATCAGCTGAAGCAGATTCTGGATGAACAGCAGACAGCAGAATAAACGGTTAATTCACGGGTTATCGCGATGAATAAATCAGCAATCAATAACAGGTTAATGCAAGCTATCTGTGTCATCGCGGCAACGTAAAAACACGCTCAAATGCTTATTTACTATCCATAAACGCCGCTTTTATCTGTTTTTGCCTTGTATCGGTTGCTTCCAAAACATTTTTCACTGACCTGTTAATGCGCGTGACCGTGCGGACCATGTACATGCTGATGTGAAATTTCTTCCTCTGTCGCCGGACGTATGTCCGTCACGGTACACGCAAAGTTGAGCGTCATGCCTGCCAGAGGGTGGTTTCCGTCTACGACAACCTTGTCGTCAGCAATCTCAGTTACTGTATAAATCAAGACATCATCCGAGTCTTCGGCGCCGCCTTCAAAGCGCATACCGACCGCAACATTTTCAGGAAAAACATTGCGCGGTTCAATGCGCACCAAAGTACTGTCATATTCTCCAAAGGTATTTTCTGGCTCCATTGAGACAGTACAGGTGTAACCGACTTCTTTCTCCTGCAGCGCTTCTTCAACCATTGGGAAAATACCGTCATAACCACCATGCAGGTAACTGATCGGTTCATCTGTTTTTTCAATAATTTTTCCTGATGAATCAGTTAGCTCATAGTGAAGCGATACTACAGTATCTTTATTTATACATATATTCATTTTAAACCTCGTGAATTCAATTTAAAAATAATGCAAGCACCGAGCCTGAGACAGGCCGTGACATATCCACCCTAGGCGTCCAGCACTGCAATGGCAATGGTTACAAAACCCAGAATCAGGTTTAATCCAATTAGGACGCGTATCTGTATCAATGAAATGCCTGCCAGCTCCCATTCTTCCGCAGCCACATAACGTTTGAGTTTACGATATGCGGTAAAAAAAACATAAATAAATATCAACATCATCATGGACCCGATAGCAAACATCAGATACACATTAAAGGGCAGTCTTCCAAATCCGCCCATTTGCGAGATCATGTGCAGTCCACTTGCCAGAATAACTGTTATCGATAACCAGACCCAATGAAAAAAACTGGCAAAGATTGCCTGCCAGAATTTAAGCATCTGCGGTGATGGCAACAGCTGATATACAACCGGTCTCAATACCATATAGGCAAAGAACATACCACCTACCCAAATAACAACACCCAGCAGATGCAGGATTTTCAGGGTTCCCATGTTGATTCCTCTACAAATAATCTAAAATTTAACGCTTTATATTCTCGATTGTTTTAACAGGCGCGAAGCTTCTGCGATGAATTTCCGTTATACCATACGTTTGTAAAGCAGCAATATGCCGCTTTGTTGGATAACCTTTATGCCGGTCAAATCCATAGTCTGGGAAACGTTGATGCAATATTTTCATTTCAGCATCGCGCGCTGTTTTTGCCAGAATAGACGCTGCTGATATTTCCGGAATCAAAGCATCACCTTTGATTACGGTATGTACGGTAATTTCAAGCACCGGACCGTGCTTTCCATCCACCATCACAAGATCGGGTTTATACGGTAATTGCTCGACAGCTCTTTTCATAGCCAGCAATGTGGCTTGCAATATATTCAGCCGGTCAATTTCAGAAACCGATGCCGATGCAACCGTCCATGCTTTTGCATATTGTTTGATTGTATTTGCCAGCTCAGCGCGTCTTTTTTCACTTAATTGTTTTGAATCCGCCAAGCCGTCAATTTTGTGACATGCATCCAATATGACGCATGCTGCATAGACCGGTCCAGCCAGCGGCCCTCGACCGGCTTCGTCTACGCCACAAACCAGTTGCGTCAGTGTTAAAGCTGAATGCAAAAATAGGCTTCCTGAATTCCGGTAATCAACATTGATTAAACACTTCTGGAAGTGCACATCAGCTTAGCCTCAGTGACCAGTTGATTATCGACCTCCGCACGTGCCGCATATTTCCACAATCCTTTTATCTGACGTTCGATTGAAACTTTGAGTATCAGTTGATCTCCAGCGGTCACAGGTTTTTTGAAGCGAACGCCGTCAATACCCACAAAATAATAAACGGAATCCTCTTTGTGGGTGTTTCCTTCGGTTTTCAGCGTAAGCACCGCAGCAGCTTGCGCCAGTGCTTCAATAATCAGTACGCCGGGCATGACAGGATGATGCGGAAAATGTCCTGGAAAAAAAGGTTCGTTGATTGAAACGTTTTTTAAAGCCACGATACTTTTCCCAGTTTCAATGGAAATAACTTTATCCACCAACAAAAATGGATAGCGATGCGGTAAGTATTTCAGAATTTCATGGATATCCATGGCACTCATTTAATTCCCTTTTTTAATTCATACATTTTAATCATTACAACTGACAAAAGCAGATCGACTACTTTTTTTGTTAAATGCTATTGTTTACGATCATTCTTTTTATTTTCTTTTTCTGAGTTCAGAACCTCAATTACCAAGTCAGTAATATCGATGCGTTGACTGCGAAACACAGAATCCTGCAATTGCAAAATAAGATCATAGTTTTCTTTTTCTGCAATATGTTTAATGGCTTTGTCAGTCAGTTCCAAAATTACACCATATTCTTCGTTTTGACGCACGGTTAAATCTTCACGCATCTGGCGCTGTGCGCGTTGATAGTTACGGCTCAGGTTAGCCAGTTCCCGCTCTAATTCGCGCCTGTCGGTCTCACTCATGTCAGCGCCTTTTTTTTCCAGTTTATCCTGCAGCGTTTTGGCTTGTTTTGCCATTTCTTTGATTTCTACATCACGTGGAATGAATTCCTGATCAATTTTTTGTTGCGCTTTGAGTGCCGGCGATGACTCACGCAGAATTTTCTCGGTATTTACGACGCCTATTTTTATATTATCAGCATAAACAGGAGGTATTCTGTTTAACGACAACATAATTATTGCCGCAATAAGAAGGTAACAAAGATTCCACCGCAGAAGTTTGAAGTTCAATAGAATTCCCCTGACTGGTTTTAGCTCGATTTAAAATTGCTGTCCAAACAGAAACTGGAACATTTGTAAATTATCTTCCGGTTTATCGTTGAGCGGCTTGGCAAGACTGACTTTTAGAGGCCCCATTGGCGAAATCCAGGTAACCGCAAGCCCCGCAGAGAAACGCAATTCTTCACTAAACTGATCCTTATTATTAAATACCGAGCCCGCATCAATAAATGTACTTAAACGGACAGACCGATCGTCTTTCATAAACGGCATCGGGAATAGCACTTCCAGGTTGCCGACCAGACGTTTACTGCCGCCCAGTGAAAACCTTCTGTCGCTATTTGGAACCAGTTCCTTGGGGCCTAATGAATTCAAATCATAACCACGTACGGAATTGTTACCGCCTGCAAAAAAGTTTTTAAAGAAAGGCAACGGTTTTCCAGCGTATCCGTCACCGATACCAAATTCGGTATTCAGCAACAGTGTAAATGTTTGAGTTAACGGGTAATAAAATTTTTGATTATAACTGGCTTTGTAATAATTCAGATCTGCACCCGGGATACTGATTTCGCCAAACAAGCGATGCGTGGTACCTGATGTGGTATAAATTGCGCTGTCACGCCGATCACGCGCCCAGCTGACGGTAACCGGTAAGTTGTTTGTTGTTTTACCAAATTCATTTACAAAGTCGACTGTACGCTGAAGACTATCTTCAAAAACGCCAATTTTGGTTTGTTCCGCGCCTACGCCAAAAGACACAATGTCGTTTTCAGCTATGGGTATACCAAAGCGCATGGTGGCGCCTGAAGTCGTTGTTCTGAACGCATTGACTCTGGATAGGCGGGATGTGTTCAAATTTCTTCTAAATACATCAAAGCCCAGGCTGATACCGTCCACTGTAAAATAGGGATTGGTAAAGGAAGCAGCAAAAACACGATTAATACGCCCTGTGTTGACTTGCAGGCTTAAAAAATTTCCGGTACCAAAAATATTGTTTTGCGAAACAGAGCCATTGAGTATCAAACCTTCACGATCGGAAAAACCCGCACCAAACATGATCGCGCCAGTCGGTTTTTCAACAACATCTATATTGATGTCCACTTGATCGGGTGCATCTGGCACCGGGGGCGTCTCTACATTAACACTGTTAAAAAAGAATAATCTATCAACACGTTGCCGCGATAGATTGATTTTTGAAGTAGAATGCCAGCCACCTTCCATTTGACGAAATTCACGGCGTATAACCTCGTCTCTTGTACGATCATTGCCCGATATATTGATACGACGCACATAGGCACGACGTCCCGGATCGACAAAAAACGTAAAGCCTGCTTGCTGGTTTTCGTGATCCAGGTCAGGTGCTGCGTTCACATTTGCAAATGCATAACCATCATCACCTAAACGGTCTGATATGAGTTTTACGGATTCCGTTAATTTTTCGCGTGCAAAAACTTCACCGGGTTGAAGCAAGATCAACTTTTTCAGTTCTTCTTCCGGCACCAGCAATTCACCAGCAAGTTTGATATCCGAAACGGTATATTGTTCACCTTCAGAAACATTAACCGTGATATAAATATCTTTCATATCCGGCGTAATTGATACTTGTGTGGAATCTATGCTGAATTCCAGATAACCGCGATCGAGATAATATGAGCGCAATGATTCCAAATCTGCAGATAATTTTTGCTTGGAATATTGGTCATTCTTGGTGAACCAGGTCAGTAAACCCGGGGTTGTCAGCACAAACAGTCCGCGTAGCGTTTTATCCTCAAATGCAGCATTTCCGACAAAATTGATTTGCTTAATACGTGCTGTGCGCCCTTCGTCAATATCGAAATTAATACTGACTCGATTGCGTTCCAGGGGAGTCGTGGTAGTGGTTATTTTAACTGCATATTTTCCGGTACTCAGGTATTGTCTTTTCAGTTCCTGCTCGGCCCGGTCCAATAGCGAACGGCTAAAAATACGAGATTCAGATAACCCGGCTTGCTTCAGGCCTTCCTTGAGCTTGTCTTTCTCAAATGCTTTAGCGCCATTGATGTTGATTTGTGCAATTGCGGGACGTTCTTCAACTTTTACAATGAGCACACCATGCTCGGTTTTTAACTGCACATCTTTAAAAAACCCGGTTGCATATAGGGCCTTGATCGCGGCGGTTGCTTTTGTTTCATCAATGGTATCACCCACTTTCACCGGTAGATAGCTAAAAACTGTCCCGGCTTCGGTTCGTTGTATACCCTCTACACGGATATCTTGAACGACGAAGGATTGATCGGCCCACACAGAAAAAGCGCAAAAAAAACCAGCAAGCGCAACAACAAGCTTGAATTTCATTATCTAACCGGTCGTCAGCCTATTGATGTCGTTATAGATCGCAAATGTCATCAGTGTAAACAACATCATTAATCCCACTTTCTGCCCAATAATAATGGTTTTTTCAGAAACAGGAGACCCCTTGATTATTTCGACGATATAATACATTAAATGTCCACCATCCAGAATCGGTATAGGCAGCAGATTCAAAACTCCCAGGCTGACGCTGATCAATGCCAGAAATGCAAGATACGAAACCAGCCCCATCTGTGCTGATTGACCTGCATAATCGGCTATCGTGATAGGGCCACTTACATTCTTCCAGGAAACATCACCTGTAATCATTTTAGAGAGCATGCGCAAGGTGAGCACTGTTGTCTCCCAGGTTTTGTTTATCGCTATCATGACAGCCTCTGCAGCTGGATAAGTCACCGTGACACGCAGCGCATCAAACAAGGATTGATCAACTTTCGGCATAATACCAATACGTCCAATTTTTTGACCATTTTCAGTGACTGTTTCAGGCGTTATATTCAAAACAATAATTTGATCGTTGCGTAAAACATCTATAACAAGGGCGCGTCCCGGGTTTGCCTGTACTTCAGGAACAAACTCGATCCAGCTATAAATATCCTTATCGTTGACCGCCAGAATTTCATCGCCTGTTTGTAATCCAGCACGCTCTCCTGCGCCACCAGCCATCACTTCCGCGATAATTGGTTTGATTTCGGGTTGATAAATATTAAATCCGATCTTACCGAGCACGTTTCCTTCCAGTTCATCCGGATGCACGCCGCTCAAATCAAGCTGGCGCCAGTTGATTTCACCTTTCTGATTAGTTGTTTCAACATTAACAACGGGAGACCGGTTAACCGCATACCGCAATAGTGTCCAGCGCGCATCCTGCCAGCTTTCAACTAATTCATTTTCAATACTGACAATGGTTTCACCTTCCTCAAACTGTGCCTGCGCTACCGGCGTATCCGGTACAGCGGGTCCTAACATGGGCTTGATGCCTTCTACACCGAGAATAAACATGAACCAATACATCACAATCGCTAATAAGAAATTAGCGAGCGGTCCGGCAGCAACAATTGCAAAACGGCGTGCAACTGGTTGACGGTTGAAGGCGCGTGACAGATCCTGTTTTGCGACTATGCCTTCATTTTCATCCAGCATTTTGACATAACCACCCAGTGGAATCGCCGCAACGACCCACTCTGTCTGATCTTTGCCCAAACGTTTGCGGAAAACAGGTCGACCGAATCCTACTGAGAATCGCAGCACTTTAACTCCGTTCAATCTCGCAACCAGATAATGGCCAAACTCGTGGAAGGTAATCAGTATGCCTAAAGCGATGATAAAAGACGCAAGTGTGTATAAAATTGACATGTCAACTCACTGTGTAAAATAGTATCGGGACAGGTTTGCTTTTGTGATTAGTACATCGCGGAAAATTCGATAGGATCATATAGTCACATTCTTTCTTTCACATAACACTATTTTGTAGAAACACTATCTTAACATTAGTAAAATCAAAGCAGCACAGAAATGTTCGGATTGATTATGTAGAAAATTTGAGCCAATCACGCGCTACTTCACGGGCAACGTTGTCAACCGCAAGTAAATCGGTCAATGATTGAATTGTCTCCCGTTTCACTTCTTTCATGACATGCTCAATCATTGTTGGAATGGCGGTAAAAGACATTTTTTCTTCAAGAAATGACTCAACAGCTATTTCATTGGCGGCGTTGAGTACAGCGGGCATATTATCTCCTATTTCAAGTGCCTGATAAGCAAGTTTTAAGCATGGAAATCTTTTAAAATCAGGCGCCTCAAAATCAAGACGAGCAACTTCAAACATATTTAACGATGCAACGCCACTTTCTATCCTCTCAGGGTAACCCATTGCATGCGCTATCGGGGTGCGCATATCCGGATTTCCAAGTTGCGCCAGTACAGATCCGTCAATGTATTCAACCATTGAATGAATAACGCTTTGCGGATGTATAACTACCTGTATATTTTCGGCTGGCGCATTAAATAACCAATGCGCCTCGATTACTTCCAGACCTTTGTTCATCATCGTCGCGGAATCAACTGAAATTTTCCTTCCCATATCCCAATTCGGATGCGCACATGCTTGTTCTGGTGTCACATGTACCAAAGAATCCAGTGATACTTCTCTAAAAGGGCCGCCAGAGGCGGTAAGTAAAATACGACGAATACCTTTGGTCGGTAAATTTCCATTAAAGTCATGTGGAAGCGACTGGTGTATCGCATTATGTTCGCTGTCAATAGGCAACAAGGTTGCATTATGTTGATGAACTGTATCCATAAAAATACGGCCTGCCATAACCAGTGTTTCTTTATTGGCCAGCAATACCAGCTTGCCTGCTTGTGCCGCAGCAAATGTCGGACGTATGCCGGCTGCGCCGACAATAGCTGCCATTACAACATCTACTTCCGGAAGTGATGCGACTTTTTCCAGGGATTCCACACCGGCTAAGACTGTCGTATCCAGGTCGCTCTGATTAATTGCATGCGCCAATCGTTCAGCATGCGCAGGATTCAGCATTACAGCAAAGCGAGGTTGAAACTGTCGACATTGTGCCAGCAATTTTTCTACATTGTTGTTGGCAGTCAGTGCAACAACCTTGAACAGATTCGAATGACGATTAACAACATCGAGCGTACTTTCACCGATACTGCCTGTAGAACCTAGAATTGTCAGATGACGTATTTTGTTCATAATTGAAGGGTATTAAAAATCAGTAATGCCAGAATGGCCAAAGGTAAGGCGGCCGTCAGCGCATCTATGCGGTCCAGAATGCCGCCATGTCCGGGCAGGATTTTTCCGCTGTCTTTAACACCTGCCTGACGTTTAATCAAAGATTCGAACAAGTCACCCAAAATACCAAGTACGGCAAGCAATACCAGTAATGGAACAAGTGTCGTCATATAATCACCTTTGGTAAATACATGCACCCAGACAAATCCGTAAACGATTACTGCCAGCATTGCCCCGGCCACTCCCTCCCAAGTCTTGCCCGGACTGATATGGGGTGCAAGTTTATGTTTGCCAAATGTACGTCCGGTGAAGTAAGCCGCTGTGTCAGAAATCCAGATAGTACCCATAAAGCCCAATAATAAAAAAGGATTGATGGCACGCAGCTGATATAAAGCGAGTGCGGTCGGCAGCAGCAACACCCAGCCAATCAGCATCGAGACAACGACATTATTTGTTACTTCCGATTTTTTTAATAGAAAAGGTACATAAGCCACCCAGAAAACAGCTGATAATGTGTAAATCCAGATCAAAACCGGTGTATAAGCATTGATTTCTGTTGCCATATTTAATAAAAACAATAATTCTCCACCCAGCAACGTCGTCAAAGTCATATAGATAGCAGTATTTTTTACCGAAAATCGGGCTAAATATGACCACTCGCGTGCGCCGATTACGGTCAGCGTCAACAATAAGATTGCCCAGAAGATATCCTGTAAATAGAATAATGCCGATAAAAATAAAGGAAGAACAATGACTGCTGTAAGGATACGCGCTTTTAGCATAAATATTCTTCAGCAAAATGTAATCTTACGAAAGCGGTATATTGAATGCCTCAACAAAACAATCATGCACAACCTTTATTGTTGAATCTGTTCGCTGGTCTGACCAAAACGCCGCTCCCGTTGCTGGTATGACTGAATGGCCAGATCAAATTCATTTTCATCAAAATCCGGCCAAAGTGTATCGGTAAAATATAATTCTGTGTAGGCAAGCTGCCATAATAAAAAATTGCTAATGCGGCATTCTCCACCTGTACGTATAAACAAATCGGGTTCCGGCGCATAATTCATGGAAAGATATTGCGCAAGATTTTTTTCTTCAAAATAAAGCGGCAATTCAGTTGATTTCTCGATCATCTGTTGCATGGCCTGCATGATATCCCAGCGCCCACCATAGTTAGCTGCAATTGTCAGCGTCAGCTTGGAATTATGCGCTGTTAATTGTTCGCCCTTTTGTATAAATTGAACAATTTTAGATTCAAACTTTGAAACATCGCCGATGACTTTGAAGCGAATACCATTTTCATGAAGTTTGGTTATTTCCTGCTCCAGTGCACCGGTAAATAACTGCATCAGAAAAGATACTTCATCAGCAGGGCGTCGCCAATTTTCACTGCTGAAAGCAAACAGTGTAAGATACTCAATACCATGCTCTGAGCAAGCCTTGATGACGCTGCGAACAGTTTCTACTCCCTGTTTATGCCCGGCCATGCGAGGCATATATCGCTTTCTTGCCCAACGTCCATTACCATCCATAATGATGGCTATATGTTTCGGTACCGGTCCTGTTTCAGGTATTTCTCGCGTGGAGCTTGTACCATGAGACATATCAAATAGCCATTAATTCGGCTTCTTTAGTTTGTAAAATATTTTCAATTTCAGCGATATAATGATCTGTTATTTTTTGTATTTCATCCTGACCGCGACGTTCTTCATCTTCTGAAATTTCTTTGGACTTTAATAATTCTTTTAACTGCGAATTGGCATCTCGACGAATATTACGCATGGCTACGCGAACATTTTCCGCCTCATGCTTCACTACTTTTGTAAGCTCCCTGCGGCGTTCTTCAGTTAATGGTGGCATGGGAACACGAATTGCTTCGCCTACAGACATGGGGTTGAGTCCAAGATCAGAGTCACGGATAGCCTTTTCGATAGCACCCGCCATCTTTTTTTCCCATGGAATTACGCCGATAGTGCGCGCATCAATCAAATTAACATTGGCTACTTGATTGACAGGTGTGGGCGCGCCATAGTAATCGACCATAACATGATCAAGCAAACCGGTATGCGCCCGCCCGCTTCTTACCTTGCTCAGATCGACTTTCAGAGCATCTAGACTTTTTTGCATTTTTGTTTCAGCAGATTTTTTTACGTCGGCAATCATAATAATTTTCCCATAAGCAGCGCCATTTGCAGAAATAAATAACAAACGAGAATTAAGGCTATTGTTTTATAGATACTAATTAAATCATCACAAAGGTTCCTTCATCTTCACCAATGATGATGCGTTTAAGTGCACCTGGTTTGAAAATACTGAATACATTGAGTGGTAATTTTTGGTCTCTGCATAATGTAAGCGCGGTTGCATCCATAACTTGCAAGTTCTTGGCAATCGCTTCATCGAAGGATAATTTTGAAAAACGTGTTGCCTGAGGATTTACTTGGGGGTCACTTGAATATATGCCATCCACTTTGGTCGCTTTCAACACAATGTCTACACCCATTTCCATACCGCGTAAAGCTGCGGCAGTGTCTGTGGTAAAAAAAGGATTTCCGGTGCCGGCTGCAAAAATAACAATCCAACCTTCTTTTAAATAACGCATTGCCTTACCGCGAATATAAGGTTCCACAACTTGATCAATACGCAAAGCCGATTGAATACGGGGTATCAATCCCACTCGTTTCATTGCATCTTGTAACGCCAAGGCATTCATCACCGTTGCCAGCATACCCATATAATCGGCTGTAACACGCTCCATATCGCCATTGGCAGACTTCATGCCACGAAAGATATTGCCACCACCGACTACAATAGCAATTTCCACACCTAGTTTGTTAACTTCTTCAATTTCAGCAACAATCCGCCTGATCACTATTTGATTGATACCATAATTATCCTCGCCCATCAGGGCTTCTCCGGATAGTTTAAGTAAAATACGCTGATATCGAGTTGTCATGAACAGTATGATTTAAAATAAGAATACGACATCAAGTTTACTTTGTCTGTCCCATTTGTGCTTTGACTTCTTCTGCAAAATTTTCTGTTTTCTTTTCGATACCTTCACCCACGACAAACATTGTAAAACTGTTCACAGTTGCAGATTTTTTGGCTAACAACTTTTCGACTGTCTGGTCTGGATCTTTCACAAAAGGCTGACCAAGCAATGTGACTTCTGCCAAATATTTAGCAATGCGGCCATCAACCATTTTTTCGATAATTTCGGCTGGTTTGCCGCTTTCGGCTGCCTGAGCGGAAAATATCTGGCGCTCATGCTCAAGCACTTCTGAAGACACCTGTTCTTTGGAAACACACATCGGTTTACTGGCTGCAATATGCATAGCCAGGTCTTTACCCAGTGCCTCATCTCCACCTTTATAATCGACCATGACACCAATTTTGGTTCCATGTAAATAAGAAGCCAACTGGTTATCAGTTATATGACAAGCACATCGGCGTATGCTGATATTTTCACCAAGCTTCATTATAAGCGCTTTACGCATGGCTTCAACAGTTTCTCCGCCAGATAATGGCGTTTCACCAAGCAATTGAACATCAGTAATATTCTTTGCAGCTATTAGTTCAGCCAAGTCATTGGCGAATTTGATTAGATCTTCATTCTTAGCAACAAAATCAGTTTCGCAGTTAACTTCAACCAGTGCACCACTCTGACTATTGGCAGCAATGAAAACACCGACAACACCCTCTGCAGCAATGCGTCCTGCCGCCTTGTTTGCTTTTGCGCCACTTTTAATTCTTAGCAGATCTTCGGCTGCTTTCATATCACCGTCAGTTTCTGTCAGTGCTTTTTTGCATTCCATCATACCAAGGCCGGTTAACTCACGTAATTCTTTAACCATGTTTGCGGAAATCGCCGCCATATTTGATTTACTCCAGATACAATTTTAAATAAGAATAATGAACTCTGAATGCCAATATTCATCAGCATGATGTAAACTTTTATTTTCTAATGTGCAAAAATTAATTCAAATCTTCTGATAAACAAAGTTATTTTCAATAATGAAAATCCGCGCACATTAGAAATTAAGTCCACTAGAAATAAGAGGCGATTTCGCCTCTTATCTAAGTTAGTCTTCAGTACTCATTTCGACGATTTCCTGAATCGCCTGATTGCGTCCTTCCAGAACCGCATCCGCTACACCGCGTGCATACAAACGTATGGCCCGGCTGGAATCATCATTGCCCGGGATAATATAATGCAATCCATCAGGATTATGGTTGGTATCCACCACGCCAACTACCGGTATCCCTAGTTTTTCAGCTTCCGTAATGGCACCTTTCTGGTAACCCACATCCACTACAAACATTGCGTCAGGCAAGCCTTTCATTTCCTTGATGCCACCTAGGCTGGCATTTAATTTATCCAGCTCGCGCTGCATATCCAGCGCTTCTTTTTTTATCATCTTGTCCAGCATTCCATCCTGTATCATCGACTCCATGTCATGCAAACGCTTAATGGATTGTTTGATAGTCTTGAAATTGGTCAGCATACCGCCGAGCCAACGCTGATCAACATAGGGAGAACCACACCTCGCAGCTTCCTCTCGTATGATATCGCGTGCCTGGCGTTTGGTGCCGACGAATAAAATAACACCCTTGTTTGCGGATAATTGGCGCACATAGTTCATGGCTTCTTGATACATTTCCAGTGTGCGTTCCAGATTGATGATATGGATCTTATTGCGGTGGCCAAAGATGTAGGGTGCCATTTTTGGATTCCAGAAGCGTGTTTGATGACCAAAATGAACACCTGCTTCCAGCATTTGACGCATTGTTACTGACATAAATTCTCCATTAAGGGTTGAGCCTCCATCCATCAAGTGACTTCGTACTGTCAATAGCGAAGCACCCTCTTAAAAATAAATCAGATGAATGTGTGAAATAAAAATAATAAATAGATAAAAAATGCTTGTTGCTTACCGCAGATAATTGCGCGCAATCAAGCAGAATCATATCATCCTGCCATTATAGCATTTTCCAGCGGGCACTCAAGCTGACTGATATTGAGTGTTGCATGTCATTACCAGGTTGATGGAGTTAGTGGAAGTTAAGGAAGGAAATTAAACAAACTGAAAAGACGGCTAAAATATCATGTCCATAGGAGATCATCCTAATCATGAACAGCCTGCCAGGTGATCGCTTTATGTTGTACACGAAGAATTTCCCATTTTTTCTTTCAGGCGCTGGAGATCATGAATCTGTATGTGTTTGTTCTTTACTGAAATAACAGCCTCTTCCTGTAATTTTGAAAAAGCGCGGCTTACAGTTTCCAGCTTCAATCCGAGATAACTTCCAATTTCTTCACGTGTCATTCGCAAATTAAAATTGGTTTCTGAATAACCACGAATGGCAAGCCGACGCGACATATTCAGCAGAAAGTTTGCCAGACGCTCTTCGGCTTTCATGCCGCCGAGCAGCAGCATGACGCCATGATCGCGCACTATTTCACGACTCATTATTTTATGAAAATGATGCATGAGTGATGGGATTATGCTGCTGATTTTCTCAAGTTTAGCGAAAGGAATTTCGCACACTTCACTGTCTTCCAAAGCGATGGCATCGCAGGTATGCAGCTCAGTACTGATCGCATCCAGGCCAAGCAATTCGCCTGTCATGTGAAACCCCGTTACTTGTTGTCGGCCGTCCTCTTCCAGAATGCAAGTTTTTAGAAAACCACTTTTTACTGCATATAACGATTGGAATTTTGTACCTGCGCGGTACAAATAGCCGCCACGTTGAACTTTTCGTTTATGTCCTGTCACTTCTGTGAGTACTTCGATTTCTTGGTCATTCAAACCGACCGGCAAACATAGTTCGCGCAGGCTGCATGTAGCACACCCGGTACGTAATTGAGCAACATCAAAATTTGTAGCGACAAAACTTTCAGGTAACAAAACGTATTTACTCCGAATGGCAAATTATAGTTTTTAATTCTTTTAGTTGATCTGGATCAAAACCTGATGGCCACGCCGTAATTATAATTCTACTGATATTATAGAACGATGTGTTGATTCTTTTTTATTGTCCCTAAATCGACCATAGGTTGATATTGGTAAAAATCACCGTATTCATGCGATTACTTAAGGATGAGAATGATCAGGATTATACGTTATATCCTGGGTCTGAGAGATTTGTAAAATAGCTTAATGTGCAAAAACTTATATTTCGCGAATCAATAAAGGAGGCATGTGTGGCGGTCGCAGGCTTCGATCGTTATGTATCTCCATTTACCATTCTGTGGTGCATTATGCCTTTCTGTCAATCCGCATCATGGCTGATCCGCAACTATCCATTGATCGTTCGATTAAGCAATTCCAGGAAATAAGTGTTTATTATTTAACAATTGGCGTGCCGGACTTTAATCTGCGAACGCTACTAACAACAAGCCACAAACAAAATGAAACTGCAAATCGAAAATTAAATAATGGACGCTATAAAAACAGCCCAACGAGCGAGGGATGGCACGATCGGAATTGAATTGATTTCTGGACTACCGAGACAAAGTATAAAAAATTTTAACTATACACTGGATAGAATTGTTATCGCGGAACCTGATATTTTTAACTTTGCAAGGTTGTAATCATCAACTGAAAGAACGCAAGGCAACCGAAATTATTCAAGGTGGCTGTCCGCCTATTGCTGGCTATAGTACATTATTGGCATCAATCTGTTCATGCGCCAGGATAAGGAATTGGTCATCGCGCAACGGCAAGATCACACCAACTTATCGCATGATCACGAATGACTGGACCACCACAACTTACCCGTCATACGCGGTTTGAAGCTCAGTTTTGATATGCGCTGATATGTCATTCAGTCTCATTTATCGAGTCTGTTAAAACATTCTTTTCAATCGATCTTAGACAATATTTTTCATGTAAATTGTCTGAATTTACGGCGTAAGCGAAGGTTGGTTTACTGGCTGTCAATGATGAGGAAATCATCATCACACCCAAAGGACGATTATTTGTTGGAGGTATTTGTAAGGTTTTTGATAAGCATTTGCGAACCAGATAAGCACAATAACACTTATAAAATTAATTTTTTCCACTTGATCACCAGAAAGCCTATTAGCTCTCTGGTGCTTTAAAACTTATGTTCTGACTTCCTATTGAATCTCGCTATTCGCCAAGAGGTAATCTGCCAAACGGTCTGCCGCCTCCCCTTTAATATTTGGAAACGCTGGCATTCTCATGCTGCCATTCTGAAATTTGTTTTTAAGTGCTTCTTTGTTGGCTGATTTTTCGCTCAGGATCATTGCCACGTCACCTTTTAGAGGCTTGTGACATTCCGTGCAGGCGGTACTGAAAATTCTTTCTCCGCTGGCATCTGCAGGCGGCGTATAATCATTAGTGGCACCGCAACCGGCTAATGCAGCGACTGCAAACAACGTTAATGCCATGCTTAATTTCTTCATTTTCTACTCCCTTTTTCATTATCGACTCAATAACAGAATATTATTTTTCTGTTAGGCAAATTTTATCACTTACATGCAGCCAGCAGTTGTGATGTTTTTATAGGAAAGTAGTGATATTTTTTAAGAGGTGTCGGCGGCTTTGATGTGACGAATAAGATCTTTGATTAGCGCCAGACACATGAATATCATTACCATGGAAAATGGTAACGCACCCATGATCATGGCTTTTTGTAACGCATCAAGACTACCACTTCCCGTTATTAACAACGCAGCAATAACAGCAGACAGAATAAGCCCCCAGATTATCTTATGCTTCAGGTCAACATGATTCTCGCCGCCCGTCATGATTGTATTTAAAACCAGAATACCGGAATCTGCGGATGTGATTAAAAATGTCAGGATCAGTGTTACTGTTAGCATTGATACTAATTGCACGAATCCATTGAATGGACCATCGGAAAGTAAAACATTCAAAGTTTCAAAAAGCCTGGCAGAAACAGGAGCATGAATTATACCTTCTGCTGCTAACCCGGATAACTCCAGATAAATAGCAGTACCGCCAAGCAAGATGATCCATACAAAACACATCGCAGCAGGTGCAAGCATGGCACCCAAAACGAATTCTCGAATTGTGCGTCCCTTTGAGATGCGCGCTAAAAAAAGTCCAACAAAGGGGGCAAAAGCAATCCACCATGCCCAATAGAGTATAGTGCCATGTTCTTGCCAGTCACCGGCCGCTGTTCCGAGTTCAAAAACTTCAACAGAAATGACTGGCAGGAAAAACAGATAATCAACAATTGCACGACCGTACAATTCTAATAAAAACAACAGTGGACCGAAAATTGAAAAACACAGCAATAACAAGCAGGATAAACTCAGATTTAAGTTGCTCAGCACTTTGATACCACGCCCTAAACCCGTGGCTGCAGATACAATCGACAACAACATGACCAGGAATAATGCCATAAGAAGGGCGGTTTTTGTGGCAGCAGGTGCCGCGCCAATTTCTGTTTCTGACGACATCATCCACTCAAAACCGGCGATTTCATTAAAACCGGTGACCAGTTGACTAATTCCATAACCAATTGTTACGGCAATGCCCAGTAATGTTGCAATAATAGCTGTAATATCCAGCAAATGTCCCGCATAGCCATTAAGATGTTTTCCCAATAATGGAGTGAGGGTAGAACGTATCGTTAAGGGCAGATGATAGCGGTGCGCAAAATAGGCAAGGGATAATCCCGTCACTACATAAATACCCCATGGGTGTAATCCATAATGCAAGAAGGCATAGCGAAAAGCGGACTGAACCGCTTCAAATGTGTGCGGTGCAACGTTGCCATGAATAATTTCCGGGTTTTCCCCAAAGTGCCAGATTGGCTCGGCTGTAGAAAAGACCATCAGTCCAATGCCCATACCCGCGCCAAACATCATTGAGAACCACGAAAAATTTGAAAATTCCGGTCGTTCATTTTTATTACCCAGCTTTAGCTTCCCAATTGCCGGCACAATTGCAGCCACGATACAGAAAACCAGAAATAGCGTAACAACATAAATATAGTAAGCATTAAAAATATTTAACAGACTGCTGCTGGCACTACTGAGAACAGACGATGCTTTGTCCGGTAACAATACAGCCCATAGCACCAACGCAGCAATCAGCAATTTGCTGACAATGGCCATGAATCTATTAAACCCTTTATAAAAACCGGATTTAGCGACTTCAACCTGCACAATTTCTAACGGTAGTTTAATAACGTTTTCCTTTTATTTATTTATGCCAGATTAAATTTTAAGCAGTCAGCGCCATAGCAATTATGATCACCTTGCAAAAAATCCAAGTAATTTGTTTAAATCAGGCGGTCACATGTGATTTGATAATTGAAAACAATTTCTCATTGATTCTTGACACTTTTTTGACATTTGGTGTGTTATTCTGGATTTTGATAACAATTATCAATGACGTTATCTGGAATTAAATGGCTGAATTTTCCAGCTTATTTAAAAAATAAGTCAGTCTGAAACTAAAACAAAAAATAATGTATTGATGATTTATACAATTCATCCTTTAGGTAAACATGTTAATCAATTAATATCAAATTTAATAAACAGGAAAAGGGAGAAAAATGGTAAAAAAGCTGAATATTTTGATGGTTTCATTGTTACTTGTACTATTTACAAACAGTGCTCTATTTGCTGCCACATCATATACAGAAGATTTTGAAACATGGGGAAATGTTACAGCAAGAGGTAATTTTTCATCGTTTGGTAATTCAAAAGTATTATGGTGGCTGGAGGGCCAAGGTCGTTTTGGTAATGACGCATCAAGATTTTCGCAAGGTATTATCAGACCGGGGGTTGGCTATGCGTTGAATGAGAAAACCAGTATCTGGCTGGGTTATGGCTGGATTCCGACCAGCCGCCCGTTCGCAGCACGCAATGCTTTTAACGAACACCGTATCTGGCAACAGTTACTCTGGAGCGACAAATTTTCTTTTGGAACACTGCAAAGTCGCACTCGTCTGGAACAACGATTCTTCGATATTCCCGGCAGTACAGATGTGCATCATCGGTTCCGTCAATTATTTAAACTTGGAATACCTATTGCTGAAGTACCCAATCTCAGCTTTGTTATAGCAAACGAAATCTTTCTGAACTTTAATGATGTTGATATGGGTTTCCAAAGTGGTTTTGATCAAAACCGGGTTTTTGGTGGATTTGCTTACAAATTTAACCCAACAGTCACAGGTGAGATCGGATATTTGAACCAATATCTTAACAGAAGGAATTCTTCAAGATTAGATTCTATGCAGCATATCCTGTCAGTCAATCTATTCTTGAATTTCTAATCTACAATAAGAAAATCTGCTCTTTTCAGTATCTTACTTACGGATACTGTAATTTAATTTGATCCGGCCAGTTTTTATCGTTTTGCGCGGTAAAAATTGACCGGATTTATTTCAGTTTTTTGCGTGACAGATGGTTTCTTTTAAAATGCCTTTGTAACAGCGATAAATTAAATGTTTGTTATTTGATCCATACCGATTTAATATTTACAAATTCCCGGATGCCATGATAAGACAACTCTCGTCCAAATCCGGAATGCTTTATGCCACCAAATGGCAAACGAGGGTCGCTTTTAACGATACCGTTGACAAAGGTGCTGCCCGCATGAATTTTTCGTGCGACTGCTTCTCCCCGATCAGCGTTGCCTGTCCATATACTGGCCCCCAAACCAAATTGTGTTCGATTGGCTAGCGCAATGGCTTCATCAACATTTTCCACCCGCACCATCGCAGCAACAGGACCAAACAATTCTTCATCAAATGCAGGCATGCCGGGTTTGACATGATCTAATATTGTCGGTGCATAGTAAGCACCCTGTTTGCCAATAAATGATCCTCCCGCAATCAGTGCTGCACCCATTGATACACTCTGCTCAACCTGTGCATGCAGATCGTCACGCAGATCTGCACGTGCCATGGGGGCAATGCCGGTTGTTTCATCTTTGGGATTACCCAAGCGTAATTGATTTATCAGACTTTTAAACTGCATCACGAATTGATCCGCAATCGAACCAACAAGTATAAAACGTTTTGCGGCGATACAACTTTGTCCCATATTTTGGAAACGGGCAGTGATTGCCTGCTCTGTTGCAAATGTAATATCCGCGTCATCCAGCACAATGAACGGATCCGACCCACCTAATTCAAGCACGCATTTTTTCAGATGTTGGCCTGCGACTGCTGCAACCTTGCGGCCGGCCGATGTGCTGCCTGTCAATGTAACCGCTGCCACATGCTCATTTGCAATGATGGTTTCAGCCTGAGCGGCTGTAATCAATAAACTGCGAAATGTATTTTCGGGAAAACCGGCGTCACAAAATGCTTCTTCCAGCGCCAGCGCACACCGCGGCACATTGGATGCATGCTTTAACACGATGGCGTTACCTGCCATCATCGCCGGTGCTGCAGCGCGTATTAACTGCCAAAAAGGGAAATTCCAGGGCATGATGCAAAAAACAACACCCAAAGGCTGGTAAGCAACATAACTGCTTGTAGCGTCCGATGCAATCTGTTCATCGACCAGGAAAGTTTCGGCATGTTTGGCATAATATTCGCACCCCAGTGCACATTTTTCTATTTCAGCCCTGGCCTCTTTCAATAACTTACCCATCTCTTCAGTAATTACATTTGCATACTTCTCACGGGACTGACGAAACACCTGGGCGAGATTCTGAAAAAAGACTGCTCGCTGGTTAAAATCCAGCGCTGACCACTGAGTTTGGGCCGATACAATACTTTCTAAAATTGGGGGAATATCTACAGTCTGGAGAACAGGGAAAGTTTGCTTCGTCAACCCTGTGGCAGGATTGATGGATTGCATGGACATAAAAGCTCCCAAAAATTTTTCGATGATTTGATTGTGGAGGATTAACAGATAATGCTGCAACTTTTTAAATAAATCAAATTTGAAATTTTTGGTAAGGATACTTAAATAAGTAAAAATGATATAGAGAGAACGGACAGTCATTGTCCCGGAGAATTGGATATAACGATGACAGTCAAAAGGGTTATGGCGATTTTAATCAACCGTTATTTATTCAGTGTGTGGCAATGCCTCCAATTGTTGTTGCAACGCCCGCATATTTGCTTCGCGCAGGCTGATTTCTTTTTTTAAGCGTTCCACTCTGTCGAGGTATCTCTGGTAATTTCGTTCACTGCCTAAACGATCTGGATTGCCGTCTTGATATTCAGCTTTAATTCTTTCCAGACGTTCGGTTTCTTCAGCTATTTTTTCCTCAAGTGCATTGCGCTGTTCGGTAATTATCTTATTTTCCCTTCTTTGTCTAATTCTGTCATCTATACCTTCGGCATCTACTGAAGGAACTACGACAATGGGAGGAAGATCAATTTTTTCAGCATTATTTAATTGAACATTCGAATAGGTGACGTTGCCATGTTCATCAATCTGTTTGTAAACACCCGATAACGCCCGAGTTGCGTTGCCGATAAGAAGTATCAATAGAAGGACAAAACCTATTTTCATGATTTATAGCGTGAATTTTGAAACTATAATTTAGTAAGTTCCATTTTTAAGGCTGTAATATTATTATTATGTCGATGCAACTTGCTTTGTAATTGTTTGACTTTTTCGTTTTGTCGGCTATTTTCATGATCGTGTTGCAGCATAGCTAAGTTTTTTTGGGTCTCTGATAATAATCTCATTTCAGTAGCTAATTCGTGCTCAAGTATCGTGCGTCGTTTTATATCGCGTTTATTTTGTATGTTGGCATTTTCTTTTGGAAAATGATTCAATGTTTTGGGCGAAGATATGTGAGGTCTGTAAGACTGCAGTGCTGATTGAAGTTTTTGTCCCCCTGTTATCGGACGATTGGTGAATGTGATATTT
The DNA here is from genome assembly GCF_003046585.1 of Nitrosomonas aestuarii. GTDB lineage: Bacteria > Pseudomonadota > Gammaproteobacteria > Burkholderiales > Nitrosomonadaceae > Nitrosomonas > Nitrosomonas aestuarii. Next base: position 278,380 of record NZ_QAAE01000002.1, read on the forward strand.
CCATCCTTATCGACATGCTTATAGATGGTGGATCCGGCGTGCGAGATGGATGTAAAGTTAAAGCTCAATAAAATGAGAATGATAAATATACTTGGCGTACCCATATCTTGGTAATATATACAAATACTGAGAACTATACTATTACGTACTCAAACAGATATAGTTTATCAATTAGAATTATTTGGAAAAGCTAAAAAAAAGGCGATTATCCATTTCTTTTTTGATATTAATAAAATTAATTTCCTTGGTTACTTCCGGCATGTTGTGAATAATGCGTTGATGCGTATATCTGGCAACAGTAACAGTGCTGGTTTATTCAGTTGTGGCCTTGTTAAAGAATCACTTGACTACAAACTATAGTACAGATCAAATTCGACGGGATGTGTTGTTGCGCGTAGCAGCGTAACTTCTTCCATTTTAAGTTGAATATAAGCATCAATCATGTCATTGGTAAATACGCCGCCGCGAATCAGAAAGTCACGATCCTTGTCCAGATGGTGTAAAGCCTCATCTAATGAAGCGCAAGTACTGGGTACTTTTGCAGCTTCTTCCGGCGGTAGATCATAAAGATTTTTGTCCATTGGGTCACCCGGATGGATTTTGTTCTGAATACCATCGAGCCCCGCCATCATAAGCGCGGTGAATGCCAGATAGGGATTCGCGGATGGATCAGGAAAACGGACTTCTATACGGCGGCCTTTAGGGCTGCTGGAGTGGGGTATGCGGATAGCCGCTGAGCGATTACTTGCAGAGTATGCCATATTAACAGGTGCTTCAAAACCCGCAACCAGCCGTTTATAAGAATTTGTGCCCGGGTTGGTGATTGCATTAAGCGCCTTGGCGTGTTTTAGAATCCCACCAATGTAAAACAATGCAACTTCAGATAAGCCGGCATAGCCGTTACCAGAGAATAAATTTTCCCCGTCTTTCCATATGGATTGATGAACATGCATGCCTGAGCCATTGTCACCTACAATGGGTTTGGGCATAAAAGTTGCTGTTTTGCCATAGGAATGGGCAACATTATGTACCACGTACTTAAGCAATTGATTCCAGTCTGCACGTTTAACCAGGCTGTTAAATCGCGTGCCAATTTCGCACTGGCCTGCTGTTGCAACCTCATGATGATGCACTTCTACAGGAATACCGAGTTGTTCCAGAGTCTCGCACATGCTCGAACGGATATTTTGCAGTGAATCTACAGGCGGCACTGGAAAGTAGCCGCCTTTAATGGCCGGACGATGCCCAATATTGCCGCTATCATATTTGATAACAGAGCTCCAGGCGGCTTCTTCAGATTCGATTTTAACGGAACATCCGGACATATCAGTATGCCAATAAACCGAATCAAAAATAAAAAATTCCGGTTCTGGACCAAAATAGGCCACATCGCCAATACCGGTTGATTTGAGATAAATTTCACCGCGCTTGGCAAGCGAGCGTGGATCGCGGCCATAGCCTTTACCATCCGCAGGTTCAACGACATCGCAGGTCATAATGAGCGTTGGGTCGTCCAAGAACGGGTCCATATTAGCGCTTTCAGGATCCGGTATCAGGAGCATATCGGATGCCTGAATACTTTTCCAGCCAGCAATGGATGAGCCATCAAATGGATGACCATCTTCAAATTTGTCTGCATCAAAGCTACAAGTCGGAATCGTAACATGTTGTTCTTTTCCATTTGTATCAGTAAAGCGCAAATCAACAAATTTAATTTTACTGTCTTGAATCAATTTCAAAACATCGACTATCGCCATTTTTTTCTCCAGGCATACAAGGTTATAAAACTAATATAAGAAATCATTTGACTGAATTATACCAGCACCGGCCAATTAAAAAATTTGAAACCACATGCGGCATGCTAAAAAGGCTCATCAGATTATTATTTGTAAACATATTTTGCGATAATGGCATTATTTCAGCAAGCTCGTTAGTCCTTTCGTTAACGTAAGCATTACATAATATTGGAAACAAAATGGTGCCTTTCACACTGCCCAAAAAATTTGGCCTGATCGCGGGTGTTAGTTTGTTAGTAATGACTATTCTGTCGCCAGCCCCTGCGGAAATGTCTGAATCCGCGTGGCGTACTACGGGTGTTGCCATGTTACTGGCGATTTGGTGGGCTACCGAAGTTTTGCCGATACCGGTAACTTCGTTGCTGCCGGTTTTATTGTTTCCTGCGTTGGGTATCATGTCAATGGAGAACAGCACAGCGCCATATGCTGCGCCTGCCATATTTTTGTTAATGGGTGGTTTTATTATTGCAACAGGACTTGCCAAATGGGATTTGCATCGTCGGATTGCATTGAATATTCTGATACGCGTAGGCAATAGCCCAGCAGCGCTCATTGCTGGTTTTATGGGTACGACCGCTTTGATATCCATGTGGATCAGCAATACTGCCAGTACACTGATGATGATTCCAATTGCATTGTCTCTGGCAGGAGAAATGGTTAAAGATGAAATTGATCAACATCACAAGTTTATTTTGTGTCTCATTTTGGGCATTGCCTATTCGGCCAGTATCGGTGGTCTTGGGACTATAATCGGTACGCCGCCTAATTTATTTGTGGTGAGTTTCATGCGGCAGAATTATGGCATCGATATCAGTTTTGTCGACTGGATGATGTTTGGCGTGCCCGTTGTCATCGTCATGACGACCCTGGCTTGGTGGGTGCTCACGAAGTGGACTTTTTCGTTTGATCTGCAGGGCGAAAAACTTTCAAAGAAAACTATCATTGAAGAACTCGAGAAACTGGGTAAGATGACGCAACCTGAGATGCGTATTACATATGTTTTTACGTTCGTCGCCATGGCCTGGATACTGCGTGTGCCGGTACAGGAGCACTTTGAAGTTCTGTTATGGTTGAATGATGCCATGATTGCGGTTGGCGGCGCGGTGCTCATGTTTATTATTCCAGCGGGGCAGACTGTGCCCAAAAAAGTTACTGCGCTCATGGATTGGGAAAGTGCAAGCAAGATACCTTGGGGTGTGCTGTTACTATTCGGCGGCGGATTAAGCCTTGCAGAGGGAATAAAAAGTACTGGATTGGCTGATTGGATTGGTGCCGGTTTATCTGGCTTGCCGCATTTGGATTTGATTATCATGATGCTTGTGTTGGTAACGCTGGTGATTTTCTTGACAGAACTGACCAGTAATACTGCGACGACTGCTACTTTATTGCCGATTCTCGGTGTACTGGCCGTATCCAGCGGCATAGACCCCATGTTGCTGTTCGCACCAACAGCACTAGCTGCCAGCTGCGCTTTTATGCTGCCGGTGGCGACTGCGCCGAATGCTGTTGTTTATTCGACAGGACAGGTAACCATTTCACAAATGGCTCATGCCGGTTTAAAGTTGAATCTGGTGGCTATCGTTGTGGTGACTGGATTATCTTATGCATTGATTCCATGGGTGTTTGGATGAAAATTTACACATTTGTCCGCAATGTATTAGTACTGTAAGCAATTAATAACAGAGAAAAATAAATCGTATCACCACATGTCAAGTGCACTCGATATTCTCAAAGGTGTTTTTGGTTACCCTGCGTTTCGTGGGCAACAAGCAGCGGTTATTGCGCATCTTGCATCGGGGAACGATTGTCTGGTGCTGATGCCCACAGGCGGTGGCAAGTCACTTTGTTATCAAATACCTGCTTTGCTGCGTAAAGGTGTGGCAATCATTGTTTCTCCATTAATTTCCCTCATGCAGAATCAGGTCGTGGCGCTTGGAGAAGTTGGCGTTCACGCCGCCGCGCTCAATTCTTCATTAACGTATGAAGAAGCGCAACTTGTAGAGCGGAAATTGCTCGCTGGTGAATATGATCTGCTTTATGTCGCACCGGAGCGCTTGTTGACAGAACGCTTTCTTGATTTGATTGCTCGTATGCCGTTGGCGCTGTTTGCCATTGATGAAGCACATTGCGTATCGCAGTGGGGGCATGATTTTCGTCCCGAATACTGTCAGCTGAATGTTCTTCACGCACGTTTTCCCGATGTACCGCGCATTGCACTGACGGCAACGGCTGATGCTGTCACGCAAAATGAAATCATTGAACGGCTGGTATTGCACAAAGCCAAAATTTTTATTTCAAGTTTTGACCGGCCCAACATTCACTACCAGATTATTGACAAGATCAACAGCAGACAGCAACTGCTTTCATTTATTCAGACTGAACATTCAGAAGATGCAGGTATCGTTTATTGCTTGTCGCGCAAAAAAGTGGAAGATATAACTGCTTGGCTAAATGCGCATGGTATTGTTGCACTTCCTTATCATGCGGGTATGAGTCCGCATCAGCGTTCGCAAAACCAGGATACGTTTCTCCGTGAAGAAAGTATTGTGATGGTTGCAACCATTGCTTTTGGTATGGGGATAGATAAACCGGACGTGCGTTTTGTTGCGCATCTGGATATGCCCAAAAGCATTGAAGGCTACTATCAGGAAACGGGACGTGCAGGCCGTGACGGACAGAAAGCCAACGCCTGGATGGCTTATGGCCTGAATGATGTGATTCAACAACGCCGCATGATCGAAGAATCTGAGGCACAAAAACAATTCAAACAGGCCGCAGCCAGAAAACTTGAAGCCATGCTGGCTTTTTGTGAAACAACCACATGCCGTCGTGCTTATTTACTGGATTATTTTGGCGAGAAGGTTGCTTTCAAGGCTTGCGGAAACTGTGATGTCTGCTTGAGTCCGCCCGATACCTGGGATGCCACCATTGCGGTTCAAAAAGCATTGTCCTGTGTTTATCGCACCGGGCAACAGTTTGGCGCTGGGCATTTAATTGACGTTTTGCGCGGAAATGATACTGCCCGCGTCAAGCAATGGCATCATCAGCAAGTCAGCACATTCGGAATCGGTCGGGATTTATCGGTTAAAGCCTGGCGCGCAATATTCAGGCAACTGATAGCGCTCGGTTTATTAACTACTGACAGCGAAGGTTATGGTTCTCTGTGCCTCACGGATGCCAGTCGCACAGTGCTAAAGGGGCAACAAAAGATTTTTTTGCGTCAACTGACTGAGCGCAGTCCACGCTTGCGCAAGAAACAACTGAACGATGATTTTCCGATACTGGACCCAGCGGCACAGCAACTTTGGGAGCAATTACGCAACTGGCGAACTAAAACAGCCCGAGAACATGGTGTGCCCACATATGTTATTTTCCATGATGCGACATTACGGGAACTAGTGCGTTTGTGTCCGCAAACGGCAGATGAATTACGTCAGATTACAGGTGTTGGTGTACATAAACTGGACAGATATGGCGATCATTTAATCGAAATTCTACGCAACGGATAGTCTCCGTGCGTTTATTGGAGCGACTAATAAACAATAAATTATTAAATATAATCAATAGATAATTTTGTTTATCCATAAAACAATCTGTATGACAAATACAATCCACCGTTTGCTATAGGCGAAAAAACAACAATTGTGTTGCACAAATGCAACATGTTGGGCGCTATATATAAAAAAAAGATTTGTTTTTCTTGCAGGAATGCACTGTGTTGGGCACAATCCAATCAAACCTTCCGAGTTGGGAGGTCAAAGAAAAGCGGGGTGCATTCCACCGGAGCAAAGTTGGGTTTATTGTTGACCCCCTGTCGTTTAAACATTAAAGGAGAACTTCCCTATGAAGAAGAAGCTTATTTCGTTAGCAGTTGCCGGTGCGCTTGCAACACCAATGGTTGCGTCAGCACAAGGAACTAGTGTCACCATGTTTGGTAGTGCCCAAGCTGAATATTCTACAGTCGATTTCGATGGTCTAACCAGTCAGGCACAAATCGGTGATGAAACAGGTCGTTCTAGATGGGGCGTGCATGTTATTGAGCAACTTGGCGGTGGACTGAAAGCAAAAGCTCACCTTGAATTTGGTTTTAACACAGGTAATGGTGACTTGGGCGTTGCACGTGAGCGCTGGGTTGCCCTGGCCAATGACGCTTGGGGTGAAGTTAAATTTGGTCGCGTTCAATCCCCATTCAAGGATTTCGCAGGCGGTCAAACCATTGATCCATTTGCGTATACATCTCTTCAGGCAGCGGGAAGCGGCGGTACGATGACTGCTTCAGCAAATGGTATGGGTTCAGGCGCACAAGGCTTTGTTAACAGCGCGGCCCGTTATGATTCACCAACTGTTGAAGGCTTTTCATTTGCAGCTTTATTGATGCCAGGTGATTCAAATAATCTTGATCCTATATTAGGTGGCGGTATCCCTAATTCCAACAACCTTACTTCTAGCAGCACGAGTGGTGGTGAAGATGGTGAATGGGATTTTCAAGTCGCTGGTAAATATGAAGCCAATATAGCTGACCATAACATTGGTGTATTTGGTGGTTATTCCAGAGACAATATCAGTACTAATCAAAAAGCGTTTCAAGGCGTTGGTGCTGATGACGAAGAAATCTGGCGTGGCGGTGCTTCATGGAGCTTTCAAAACTTCCGTATCAGCGGTCAGTATGAAAACGTCAATAACGCCAGTATAAATGGTGCTGCTTCTTGTACTACAGCAGCGGCATTAGGAGCAACAGCTGCAGGTGGTGCAAATAATGGCGCCGGACGTGGTCAATGTAATTCAGCCATGAACGTGAATGGTGACGGACACCTGTGGTTTGTTGGCGGTGAATATGCGCTCGGTAATACCCGCTTACTTGCGCAAGGTGGTATGAGTGAAGCCGATGCAACAACAGCGGCTGTAAAACGCGAGATGAGCACCTTTACAGTGGGTGCAATTCATAACCTGAGCAAACGTTCCAGCCTGTTCGGTGGTTATCAACGTAACATGATAGATAACAGTACTGCTAGCGGCTTTAGAGATAGCAACGTTTATACTGTCGGTATGCGTCACGATTTCTAAACCTGAGTAGACTTCAACAAAAAAGGCACCTAGGTGCCTTTTTTGTTGTCTATGAGAAATTTTCAGTGACTACGGATTCAACGCTGCACTCAAATAAACAAATAATTGACCTCCATCTGGCAGTGACGTAGAGTTAACAAATGGTTATTTCGGGTACTTGCTTTACCTTGATCAGATAAATTTAATTAAAACATCCTACAACACTTCAGCTTAACAAAATATTCAATATAAGCACTGGAAAAAATAATCCAGATTAAGTAAATCTATAAAGACCTAAGGGAGACTCGCTCGCTATGAGTATGAAGAAATGGACGAAGGAAGAACTGATCTCGACAAGAGATAATCTAGAAGCATGGAGCAGTCGAGATCAAAAATCGGGTAGTAAAATGTGGCATTTTACAGCGTTTCTGGGCGCTTTCGCTGTTTCGACCGGAATCGCCTTTATTTTTTTCGATGGCGTGGATGTACTCAATGTGCTTTTAATCGTTATGGGTTCACTCACCTGTCTTGCCTGGTATAAAAGTGAGAAGCGGCGCAAGGATAATCAGACTTTTCTTTCTGAGATCAACAAGGAATTGAAACAACGTGAGAAGAAAACTACCAAATCCAAAGCAAAACCTGATGACAGTGAAAATAATAAAAAAGAATGTGGCAGTGATCAAAATAAGACAATCGAAGAGAGTGCTGTAAAGATGAATCCACAGGTTATGGACAGCGGAGTTGAGAAAGAAACCAAAAACTAAGCTTGTTTTAAATGAAAAATCAATGTGCAACTAGGTATAACTTAGGATACGCTCAAGCAACTGGAAGCATATGGATTGATCAGTTTGAAAACGTACGGACTTATTAAAAAGAAATTTGGAAAACATACGCGTCTTTGTTATTTGGCAAAACTATTAAAATCAGCTCTGCTGATGAGGTGAAAAATGAGCTGGATTTAGTGTACTTGAATCCGCGGAGAACCAAGCCCTCTATGAATATGTGATTCGTCGTTGGTTGAATCGGATTATCTGCTGTCTTCAATGTCAATTGATCAAAAAAATCTGGACAAACCTGAAAACGCACGGCCTTCAATTCTACAGGATTAGTATTGCGCGGTAGTCATTGACATTAGTATAGGTTGGCCCCGTAATCACTAGATCCCCCAGCTTTTCAAAAAAACCATACGCATTATTGTCAGCTAGAAATACATCCGCTTTAATGTCGGCGTTCTGTGCACGTACCAAAGATTCAGGCGTTATTATCGCGCCTGCGTTATTACCGGAACCATCCACGCCATCCGTATCGCATGCCAGTGCAAAAACACCCTCTAGTCCATTAAGCGCAATCAACAGCGACAGTAAAAACTCTGAGTTACGTCCGCCACGCCCGTTTCCTTTGATAGTCACTGTGGTCTCACCACCTGACAGCAAAGCAATGGGTGGTTTCAGTAAATCAGGATGTTGACGGATTTCTTTGATTAATGCCGCATAGACTTTTGCAACTTCACGTGCTTCACCGGTCACAGTATCTCCCAGTATCAAAGCATGCATATTCATATTCTGAAAATAGTCTTTCGCTGCTGCCAGTGACTGGTGTGCGCTCGCTATCACCAAGTTTTCAACGCGTTTAAAAATTGCAGATCCGGGTTTGGGCGTCTCATCCAGTTGATGCAGGCTTCCTGCCTTGAGTATGCTTTGAATGTTGGGTGGCACATTGAGGTGATAACGTTCCAGTACGGCGAGTGCATCTGAAAAATGCGTTGGATCCGGTGCACAGGGTCCGGAAGCGATATGCGTGGGATCATCACCGGTAACATCGGAAATAATGAGTGCGCGCACGGGTGCTTTGCAGGCAGCCGCAAGTCGGCCACCTTGTATACTTGATACATGTTTACGCACGGTATTGATTTCCTGAATGCTGGCACCGCACAGTAAAAGCTGTTTTGTCAGTTTTTGGAGATCAGATAATGCAATGCCAGCCAGTGGCAGCGTTAATAAACTTGAGCCTCCACCGCTGAATAAACAAAGCAATAAATCCTGTTCGGACAATCGTTTAACCTGTTCCAGTATGGCCTTCGCAGCTTGCATGCCCTTATGATCCGGTAAGGGGTGGCCGCCTTCGATGATTTTGATTCGGTGCGTAGGCAACCCATGCCCGTAGCGCGTGATAACAATCCCATCAAGTGTTCTATTCTCAGGCCAGTTCTTCTCTAACGCTAAAGCCATGGCTGCAGATGCTTTACCTGCGCCGGCGACAAAGGTACGTCCGTTAGGTAAGTCAAATGAATCAGTCAAATAATGCGGCACAACATGGGCTGGATCGGCTGCACTGACGGCTGCTCGGAAGCTTTCCAGCAGGCATGTGCGTGGATTCATTTTTTTAGAATAACTTGCAAGTATTTTCCGGTAAAACTGTTGCTATTCATTGCGACATCTTCAGGCGTGCCTTCAGCTACAATACGTCCACCGCCATCACCCCCTTCCGGACCCAGATCGATTATCCAGTCTGCAGTTTTTATAACATCCAGGTTATGTTCGATGACAACGACAGTATTACCGTGATCGCGCAGCCTGTGCAGCACTTTTAACAATAAATCGATATCCTGAAAATGCAAGCCTGTTGTCGGTTCATCGAGTATATATAAAGTGCGGCCGGTATCACGCTTTGACAGTTCCAGTGACAATTTGACACGCTGTGCTTCACCACCGGACAATGTTGTCGCAGATTGACCCAGCGTAATGTAACCTAACCCAACATCCAGTAATGTCTGCAGCTTTCTTGCAACAATCGGTACCGGACTGAAAAATTCAGATGCATTTTCCACTGTCATTTGAAGTATCTCACTGATATTTTTACCTTTGTACTGAATTTCCAGGGTTTCACGGTTATAGCGCTTGCCATGACAAACATCGCATGTTACATAGATATCCGGAAGAAAATGCATTTCGACCTTGATTACTCCGTCACCCTGACAGGCTTCGCAACGGCCGCCTTTGACATTGAATGAAAAACGGCCCGGTGCATAGCCACGTTCACGCGCCTGCGGTACACCAGCAAACAATTCCCGAACTGGTGTAAACAACCCGGTATATGTCGCCGGATTCGAACGCGGAGTGCGTCCAATGGGACTTTGATCCATGTTGATTACTTTATCAAAAAATTCCAGACCTGCAATGTGTTGATAAGGTGCTGGCTGCGCCACGCTGGCATAGAGATGCTGCGAAACAGCACGATGCAGAGTTTCATTAATAAGCGTTGATTTTCCAGAACCGGAAACTCCCGTTATACAAACGAATAACCCAACAGGCAGGTTTAGTTGTATTTCTTTTAAATTATTACCTGAGGCGCCTTCAATACGTAATATCCTGTTTTGACTCGGCGCAGTACGCTGTTCCGGAATATCTATCGATAATCTGCCGGAAAGATACGCGCCCGTCAGGGATTCTGGATCGGCCTGAATAGCTTTGGGTCCGCCTTGTGCAATAACCAAACCACCGTGTTCGCCCGCACCAGGGCCCATATCGACAACATAATCTGCAATCTGGATGGCATCTTCATCATGCTCGACGACAATCACGCTATTGCCAAGATCGCGCAAATGCTTGAGTGTATTGAGCAGCCGGCCATTGTCTCTCTGGTGCAATCCGATGGACGGTTCATCAAGCACATACATGACGCCTGTCAGGCCTGAACCGATTTGGCTGGCAAGCCGTATGCGCTGAGATTCGCCGCCGGATAGCGTGTCTGCGGAGCGATCAAGCGACAAATAATCTAGGCCGACATTATTTAAAAATTGCAGTCTACTGGAAATTTCTTTGACAATTCTTTCAGCAATTGATTGTTTGTGTCCTGGTAATACCAGCTGATCGAAAAACGCTACGGTTTGCTTGAGCGGTAACGCACTGACTTCATAGATTGCTTTAGAACCCACAAATACATGGCGTGCTGACGTGCACAACCGTGTGCCCAGACAATCTGGACAGGTTGTAGCATTAAGATATTTGCCAAGCTCTTCACGTACCGTTTGTGATTCGGTTTCCCGGTAACGCCTGGTTAGATTTGGGATAATGCCTTCGAAGGGATGTTTCTGACGGCTTTTCTTGCCACCCTCATTGAGATAAGTAAACTGAATTTTCTCCTGTCCCGAGCCTTGTAGAATAATAGACTGAATGTCCGTACTCAGATTTTCAAAGGGTGTTTCAATATCAAAATCATAATGTTTGGCAAGACTGGTCAGCAACTGAAAGTAAAATTGATTGCGCCGGTCCCAGTTTTTTACCGCACCTGATGCCAGTGATAAATGCGGAAACGCCACTACTCGCGCCGGATCAAAAAAGGTGACTTGACCTAGGCCATCGCACCGCTGGCAGGCGCCCAGCGGATTGTTGAATGAAAACAGTCGAGGTTCAAGTTCGGAAAGTGAATAATTGCAGACTGGGCAGCTGAATTTGGCTGAAAAAAGATGTTCCTGTTCACTGTCCATTTCCACAGCCAGCGTACGTCCATCAGCATGCCGCAGCGCAACTTCAAATGATTCGGCTAATCGTTGCTTTGCATCCAGAGACACTTTCAGGCGATCGATAACTACTTCTACAGTGTGCTTTTTATTTTTTTGCAGTTTGGGCAGATCGTCTATATCATACACCTGACCGTCGATACGCAGCCGAATGAATCCTTGTGCGCGTAATTCATCAAATAAGTCAGTGTATTCTCCCTTGCGCTCTATAATCAGGGGCGACAGAATCATCAGGCGTGTTCCGGCGGGCAGTTCGAGCACATGATCGACCATCTGGGAAACACTTTGTGCTGTCAGGGTGATATGATGCTCTGGACATTGCGGGTCACCCACACGGGCAAACAGCAGGCGCAGATAATCATGAATTTCTGTTACAGTGCCAACTGTTGACCTCGGATTATGCGAAGTGGCTTTTTGTTCTATGGCAATGGCTGGGGAGAGGCCCTCGATCGAATCGACATCGGGTTTTTCCATTAACTGCAGAAACTGTCTGGCGTATGCGGAAAGTGATTCCACATAACGTCGCTGTCCTTCTGCATAAAGTGTATCGAACGCAAGTGAGGATTTTCCGGATCCGGACAGTCCGGTAATTACAATGAGCTTGTTACGCGGCAGATCAAGATTGATATTTTTCAGATTGTGGGTGCGCGCACCGCGGATTCTAATAAATTCCATTGGCTATCTATGTACGAGTCAACCTGATAATATACCCAACTTTTTAGAAAACACATAACCCGATTTATGTCTGCTTCAATATCACCAGAAAAAATGTCGCAATCAGAATTACGCGCCACGGCTGGATTGGCCAGTGTTTATGGGCTGCGCATGTTTGGATTATTCATTATTTTGCCTGTATTTGCCTTTTATGCGGAACATTTGCCCGGCGGTAATAACTACACTTTAGTGGGTATTGCACTGGGTGCCTATGGGTTGACACAAGCCATACTTCAAATTCCGATGGGATGGCTATCCGATCGGATCGGACGCAAACCGGTGATTTATTTTGGTCTGATTTTATTTGCAATTGGCAGTCTTATTGCTGCGATGGCAACCGATATCTACTGGGTAATATTTGGACGTATCATTCAGGGTGCAGGCGCTATTTCCGCAGCGATTATGGCTCTAGCCGCCGATTTGACCCGGGAAGAGCACCGCACTAAGGCAATGGCAACCATTGGTATGACGATAGGAACGGTATTTGCACTGTCGCTGATAGTTGCACCTGCGCTGAACCAGTGGATTGGCGTACCGGGAATTTTCGCCATGACGGGTTTGTTGGCGCTGGCCGCTATTTTTATTGTTAAAAATGTAATTCCAGATCCACAAATCAGCCGTTTTCACTCCGATACCGAAGCTTCAACAGAAAGTTTCGGCAGCGTACTCCGGAATACCCAGTTATTGCGTTTAAACTACGGTATTTTCGCACTGCACGCCACACTTATGGCATTGTGGCTGATCGTTCCATTGACATTACGTGAGGCTGGTAAGCCGGCTGAAGATCACTGGCAAATTTATTTGCCGGTTTTGTTTTTTTCGATGTTGCTCATCATTCCTGCCATTATTTATGGTGAAAAGAAAGCCAAGTTAAAACAGGTTTTTATAGCGGCGATAGCTTTATTACTGTGCGGCCAGATTGCTTTGGCAATGACTGTTGGTTCGATTTGGGGGACAACGTTGGCTTTATTGATTTTTTTCGTGGCGTTTAATCTGCTCGAAGCCAGTCTGCCTTCGCTGATTTCTAAAATTGCGCCGGTAGGTGCCAAAGGTACCGCAATTGGTGTTTACAGCAGCACCCAGTTTCTAGGTGCATTTGTCGGTGCTGCAATTGGAGGATATCTGATGGAGCACCATGGCAGTCTGGCGTTATATTTATTCTGCAGCGGGCTTCTGGCAATTTGGTTAACATTTGCTTGCACCATGAAAGCACCCGCAGCAGTTCGTTCAAAAATGTATCATGTAGATGAAATAGATATAGAAAAGTCGCAGCGACTGTCGTTACAACTTGCGGCATTGCCGGGTGTGCGCGAAGCGCTGGTGCTGGGGGATGAAAGAGTCGCTTTTTTGAAAGTTGACATGAACGGTTTCGACGAGGAAGGCGTTAATAAACTGCTGGAAGTGAAGGAGGAAGAAGCAAATGGCATCAGTCAATAAAGTAATCTTGATCGGGAACCTAGGTAGAGACCCGGAAACACGTTATATGTCAAGCGGCGATGCAGTGACCAATATTACCCTGGCGACAACTGAAGTCTGGAAAGACAGAAATGGCGAAAAACAAGAAAAAACAGAGTGGCACCGGGTTACTTTTTATCGCAAACTGGCTGAAATTGCCGGAGAATATTTAAAAAAAGGACGTTCAGTCTATATTGAAGGAAAATTGGAAACCAGAAAATGGACAGATAAAAATGGTATGGACCGCTATACGACAGAAATTATTGCAACCGATATGAAAATGCTGGGAAGCCGCGCGGGCAGCGACAATTTCGATTCGTCGGACAGAAACGCGAATGAATCGGCTTCTGATCAGTCACCACCGAACAGAAGCAATAATGGTTTCGATGACATGGAAGACGATATTCCATTTTAGCGTTTACCTTATACCTTGTTTGTAAAGTTATTATCTAAGCCCCTGAAAATTGTCTAAACGCTACATTTATCAGGTATGCAGCGTTTTTTATATTTTCTATTCAGGTGAAATCAGTGGCTCTTGAAGCTCAGAGTCATAAAGACCAATATGGTTATTTGCCAATGAAAATTCTATATTATCTATTTTGCCACCAATCTTTTCAGCTAGATTACGAAAATCAGTTGCAAGCATGGTTTTTGGAACAATAAAGGTTTGTCGATGGCCGGATTTAAAATTAACTCTTATTCTCATGGTTTCGAACTCAACAATCTTACGTTGTAAAATTCTTTCAACGGCCTGACATAATGAAACTTTAGTTCACTACAAATGAACTAAATGTTTGTTTTCTTCATTCTCTGATGTGGCGGATTTCGGTATGCGGTGCGCGGTGCGCAAAGCATGGCTTTTCATGATTTTCCAGATTGTCAAAACAGGACCTTAGCATTGATTCGGTATGTTCCTGCTTCATAATAGGGATGCATATGGAAAAGATGGAATGGTGTAACAGACAATTTCGTTGATACATTAAGCCGGGGCGGGATTATTAAAACCAAGCAAAGCAGATACGAGATCGTTGTTAGAACATTCGAACCAAGGTAGGGATTTGGATAATCTACCAATCGTAATAGCGTGCATAATGGTGTTTCGGATTTAACATAATAAGTTAAATATCGTGCTTCTGAAGCAGAACCAGGATATCCACTCTTTCCATGCTACTGGAAATTTTTCAACATCCGAATGCCATTGTAAAACGTGGTGATTCTGGATCTGTCCAGTATGACGCAAGGTTTACTAAAATGTTCGCAATAACGCTTTGTTACGAAGTAGGCTTCATGCCTGATACAGTCAATCGAACAAATAACCATATCAGTATTTTGCAGCAATTTATGCAAGTCAATTAGGGACATGTCAGCGCCGCTATGAAAACTTAAAAATTTTCCGCCTGCATCTTCGACTATCTGCCGGTAAGCGGGATACAATAGGATTCGTCCGCCGACGCATAGCACGGTTCGCCCAGAGAAAGCACTGTTGTCAGCCTCAGCAATACGTGTAGAGGCCTTGATAAGTGGTATGCCATCTATCTTGGACAATGTAGGTGGTGCAGATACAAAAACAGCACTATCTGACTTACTTATGAAATTCATAATGCTGCGCAGGGCCGTGGCAAGAAACGACTCGAATCTTGGCAAAACAGAAAAAGATACGAATGTTTCTGTATTCGCACTTGTTCTGGCAGGTGGAGCACCATCAAAAACCATTCTTTTCGTTAATTTCATAAATGAAGTGAATCTTCTGATAAAAAAAGGCTGGCTTGCCTGGGGAGGATCAGGCTGGCTTGCCAAAATGCCGTGGTCAAAGGAGAAAGGGCCAACCCCAACGGCAACAAAATGACTGATTTGTGTTACTTGGTTAAAATCAACTTACCGTTTCGCGTGCGGCGCAGCAGATAACATTCGCCTTGATGCTGTAGATACACCACATTACCGTATGCAAACAGTGTCTTGGTATCTATTGCCATTTTTTGCTGTGGCGTAATGGGCGTCTGTATATTGTCGATTTGTGTCGACAGAGCCAAAATTTTCTCTGAATTATGCATTGTATTTTAATAAAGTAAATGAGAATGATTCGTATTATACATAGAATAAAATTGAATGCAAGACTTAGTGTTGAGAATTTTACATAGTGTAATTAAAAAAACAGCATCTTTTTGTACGCGGGTAATCAGGATATGTTGCAAGAGATCGTGTTCGTTATCTTATTCCAGGCTGATAGACAGATGAAACGGGCGGAATGGCTGCGGGGATTGGATCAAGGCAGCCATTTTTCCGGTGCAAGGAAAAGGCCTTATCTCCAGGAAAAAGCCAAGGCAGGACAAGTCTGGAGAGTTCGGCTGTGAATGTCCATGCCGCTGATATTGTGTCATTCTCGTGTTACACGGATGGCGTAAGGTCCTGTCCCGATTGGTGAGAAATGTCTGACACGAACAAAATACTCACCTGCTGTGATCTGGCGTCGGATCCGTGCATTGAAGGAAGCGCCTCCGTCGTCATTGCTGGCGATTACAGGTATTTGGCTATTGGGTCCGTGCAGGGTGATAAAGGTGTCAGTAGTACCATTTGTTTGAATCGTGTAGGTTCCCTCAGTTGTTATATTCAATCGGTACAAGTCACTTTCGTTTGCTGCCGAGATGGCCGCATTAATACTCGCGCCATCTATAATGAGTTCAGTAACAGGATTAGGATTATTGCCATCGGAGCGCACCCCGACTGCATAATTTCCTGTTGTCCGTGCACTAAATAGACGAATGCGCAGGTAATAGATTCCGGCTGAAAGATTTCGTGTAATTTGTGAATTAAGATTTTCGCCCCCATCATCATTTGATGCCACTTGGGCGTTCGGGTCATTGGGGCCCAAAAGCGTCATGAAAGTATCGGAAGATCCAGTTGTGTACATGGTATAAGGACCGAAGGATGGAATTTCAAACTGGAACAGGTCAGTTTCTCCCGGAGACGCGATATCAGCTTGTGTAGGATTGGCGCCAACGATAATGTGCGGTATCGCTGGTTGGGGTTGAGTTATGATACCGTCATAGACAATACCCAGGGCTGCACTGTTTAGAACATCAATAGGACGTGGACCAATTTGCCCGGAAGGGGTGCTATCCATTGGATCGGTCAGGTTTTGTCCAAAAGGACCGCCAGTTTCTGGTAAATACCGTTGATTAGGAAAACGTATTTGCCAATCATGCCAGATCTTATCGACCATACAATGGTGCATAAAAAAAACCGGGTCGTTCGGGGAGGTCATCGGTAACATGGAACCGCCAACCCAGACATGCCCGCGGTTGTGAAGATTGGGACCAATCCAGCCTTCGAGTTGGTTGCGAAAACTGGGGTTGCTGCTGAGGTTCCATGGCGACACATCATAGGGTGTCACAGTCATGACTTGGTTGATTTCGCCTTGAGTCGGCAAGGTGGGTAACCCACTTTGACCAAATGCGCGCATGAGCGGACCTGCCGGTAACCCGCTGGCGTTGACGACAGTCCACTGACCGGCTCGGAACGGCCCGGTCCGTACGATTCCTTGGGCATCGCCGTTACCACCAAGTAAATTGTCATTCCACATGGAAGCATTGGCGCTTCCTGATGGCCAGTTCCAGTAGGGTATACCGAGATCGGGATTGCCTGAGACGCGCTGAAGTTCCAGTTCGAGATCAAAAATGAAACGGCGGTGCCAGGGCAGAAACGCTGGAGATCGATGGATGGCGCTCATAATGGCATTTGCATGCCTAAGAACAAATTGGTCATAAATACCTTCCGCTTTCAATGCCTGAATGGCGGCAACAAATTCCGCCCGCTCAGCAGCACTCAGTGTGTTTGCATCTTTTCTGACAGCCATGAGAATTTCCTCCTTGTCTCATTCTATTTGAGATCATTCTTTTGCGTTTGAAAACTCAACAGTATGCTGAGCGATTGCTCTTGCCATTTCCAACAACGAGTCATATCGGGTATAAGGCAGATATCTCGAAGACCACTTATTTATATCCCGGTCATGCTCGTAATCAATTTCCTTTCCATTAATCAACAGGTTGGTATCTTCTTTAATTTCAATTTCGCAATCTTCAAAAATTTCTTTATGGTGCGCCATGCCGTAACCTCCTTCTTTGTTTGATGTAGAAAATACGCCGGTTGTTATACAAGATTTTAATCTTTGCGAGAACGATCATACTTAGTAGTCCATACACTATCGAAAATGAAAACCTACGGTTAATGCAGGTCTGAAACCGTTACTGCCGATACTTTGACAAGTCATGCAGGGTGTCTCATTCATTCACTGCACATTGCAATTTTGCTGTAACGATATTATCCGTATCTTGGCCATACGTACGCATCACAACAGATATATCAATTAAGTATCCATTAAGGTTATTGTTATTTAAATTTGCAAACCCGAGTGTTCTCGGAAAGTCCGTCGCATTGTTTTTTATTCCTATCATTTGGGTAGTCAAAAGTTCAAAATGTGTGGTTTCTTTAAAATGAGAACCTTGGAAAATTCCTGATTTTGTCACGTTCTCCACTATGAAACATCCGTTGTAAAGTGCTTTGAGTTTAAAAGTACCGGTTTTTGCAAGCGTCAGCACACCAGATTGAAGCGTTGGCATGCCTGTGCAGTCATTCGTATCCGGTGTCGTAATGTTACAAGTCATACTTTCAAGATTAAAAGGCGCCCGTGATATTGCAGCGGAACTCATTCCAGCAATAATTGCAATACCTATTAGAATCACAGTAAACTTTGTCATGCTCCTCCGCTTTGACAACCCTTCACGAGCGCGTAATCAGCTTGATGGTATTTTTGTCCATATACAATAAATAACCGTTCAATTCATATAAAATTTATGACTATCTATTTTTTACATACCCAAGACAATCTGCACCTGATACTTGGATGTTGTTCCGTTTTATAAGTGTGTCTTTTTCACCCATGCAGTCATTTCACACAGATACCGGGACAATCAGCGCCACCTTGTGTGGGGTCGCAATCGTCTGAAGGATCGTCTATACACTTCATGCCATCGGGACATAGAAAACCGGCAATTCCGCCACACATTTGTTTGGGCTCCTGGTTACCGTATGCGGAACTTCCTTTAGGCGGATAATCCATGCGCTTGCCTTCCCCAGGTTTGGTCGGCTCAGTCGGCTCTAGTCGGACAATATCCCGAATTCTGCGCGGTTTGATCGTTTCGACATCTATGGATTCAACTTCTCCGTCAGTGTGCCGGGCGGTATATACGCCGACCACGTCTAACGGCTCGGGGCTTTTGATCACCAGAAAACCTTCTAAAAATGCGAAATCCACGCACACACCGTCAATAGGACAAAAGTAGCCTGCGATATCAAAGCAATTGATTCCAACCGCTCCATCAGGCTGGAGAACAGTACTTTTAAATGGCGTCACATCGAACGGGCCTGGGTCTGAACCAAATTGTGTCGCCAGTGCCACTTTCGCGGCGATCGTGATTTTTTCGTCGGTAGGGTTGTGTATGTTAATTATCGAACGATAGATGCCTCTTGCCAAAGTGCCATCCTGATGTGGCAGTAATAGCGAACAAGCGACTTTCGCAGCATACTGGTATTCTGTTTTGATGGTCTTGGAATATTGAGCGTTGTGCATTTTTTCAGCCTGCGCGACTGGCGAGATGCCAGCGATATTCAGGCAGAACAATAATCCGAGCAAAATAGAGAAAAGTTTGATCATAATCGTTTGTGTCATGACAGTTATCTCCTTTAGTTTCGTGTTTGCAACGGCCATCATTCAAGCCGGCTGCACTCACAGGGCCAGGCAGTTACCTTTTCGATTCAACGCAAAAAACGGTCAGCCAGGTTTTATCTCTTTATAGCGTTGCAATGTAGCTGTTGTTGCCTTGAATTCACTCGAATACTGCAAACGATTCACCTTCATCATGGTGAATATTTTCCGTTGTTATCATTGACAGCTTAACAACCCGTCCGGTTTTCAGGTTTTGTTTCACCTGATGAATTGCACAGAATCAATTTTTGGTTTCGGTTAATTTAACAACATATCGAACAACAGCACTGTGAGGAATCCCACATAACATTCAAATCTAAAATGCTTTAAATTGTTCAGTCATACAATGAAGCATGCTTGTTGGCAGAATATCGAAAAATGCTGGATAAAAACATACGTACAAATACGTAGGGGGTAGTGCGCTTTCTTTGTTACTGACAAATATTCCTGCTTTCTACTGTTTTAGGTGGCCCAATGTATCAAGTTTGCGCTCAGGGTTGTTCGCGGGCGAGCGGTTCTCAGGTATGTCGTCAAGCTGTACTATAGGTTAGCATATTGATTCCTAGACAAAATAAGCAGGCGGCATCTATGGAAAATGGAAAAATCAAAGGCATTGTATCGGCGTTAACACTTGCCGCAACTTGCCTATCGTCTTTCAGTGTTTTGGGTGAAGTAATTCCGGGTACATCGCTCTGACAGCACATTCAGATTTACTTTTGCAACCAGGTCGTCGCCTGATAGACATAAAATATTACGTTAATAATTCAGTTCAGCAAATGACCAGTCCGGTTTGTCAACAATAAAGATTTTCAATCGACATCAACGAATTCGATTAGTTACAGATATTCTCAGTCGCCATTGCTTGAGCGACAAAGACTATAGAGAAAAGGTGACAGGCACTGTATTGTGTATAAAATTTCATTGTTGTCACGTGACTTGTTTTTCCTTCAGTGATGGCGGCAAACGGAGAATGATAACCGTTGTGATTGAGTTCGACATGCAGCTTGATAACCCCTGTTGTCGAACGAAAATAGGCACTTGGAAAGACAGACAGGCACAATAAATAGTAGAACATTTAATGAATACAGCTTGTTTTGGAAACAAAGAAGATGCGCTGGAGCCATGGGCTGTCAAGATGGTATGGACGAACTTTTACGCATTCTTGCTATTACACTATCACGTAAGTTATTACGGCCTGGAATTGTGTCGGGGTATGTTAAGCAACAACAAATTGCTCTGTACCTGAATTTGTTATACTTTTCTACTCAAGCGATATATGATTTGAAAACACTATTGTAATTTGTCCATTCAATCAAAAACAGGCGCGTTATTATGAACACAATTCATCTTCCAGTAGACTCCGTCGAACTTGAAGGCGAACTGATATTGCCACCTGCTGCGAAAGGTGTTGTTATATTTGCACATGGTAGCGGCAGCAGTCGATTAAGTTCACGAAATCTTTTTGTCGCGCAAATACTGCAACAAAGCGGTATTGGCACACTGTTATTTGATCTTTTAACGCGCGATGAGGATCTGGATTACACTATGCGTTTTGATATCGATCTTTTAACACAACGTCTGCTTGGTGCGACCGACTGGTTGCAAACCAATCCGGAAATGCAAACATTACCGCTGGGATATTTTGGCGCCAGTACTGGCGCTGCGGCGGCGCTACTGGCAGCCGCAAAAAAAGATAATCAAATTTCGGCAGTGGTTTCACGTGGCGGCCGACCGGATTTAGCTGGAGATATGACACTTGAGAAAGTTACTGCGCCCACATTGCTTATTGTAGGCAGCGCGGATGATGGTGTTATTGAATTGAATCAATGCGCTTTTGCAAAATTACTATGTGCAAAGGAGCTCACGCTTATTCCCGGAGCAACGCATTTGTTCGAAGAGCCGGGCACGCTGGAACAAACCGCATTACATGCGACCAACTGGTTTTTGAAATACTTGAAACAATGAGATACTGAGAAAATCATAGAAGGATCTGCAAAATGAGTGCTGTTTTCCTTGATTTTGGTTCTGTGACACGGGGTGATATGGATTGTACCGCGCTCGAGCAGACGATATCGCCGTGGCGGTATTATGACGAAACCGATGCCGATCAAGTGGCTAAACGAATCAGTGATGCAGAAGTTGTGGTGTGTAATAAGTTTTCATTAAATCGGGAAATAATTGCCTCCGCCCATCGCTTGAAACTAATCTGTATAGCGGCAACTGGTTATAACAATATTGATTTAGTGACCGCAGCTGAGCGCAATGTGCCCGTATGCAATGTTCGTGGTTATGCAACGCCGTCCGTTGTACAACATGTTTTCATGCTGATGCTGAATCTTGCGTGTAATTTTGAAGAATACCGGCAATTGGTGAATAACGGACAATGGCAAGTCAGTAGACATTTTTGCCCACTGGATTACAATATCGAAGAATTATCCGGCAAGGTTTTGGGTATTATCGGGTACGGCGAATTGGGCAAAGCAGTTTCAGAAGTGGCCAGGGCATTTGGCATGGAAATATTGATTGCTGAGCATAAGAATAAATCAGTGCGCCCAGGCAGAGCGGCTTTTGATGAAGTTGTCAGACAGGCGGATTTCATTACGCTGCACTGTCCCCTTTTAAACGAAACCCGCAACCTGATAAGCCGAAGAGAACTAGATTTGATGAAGCCCTCAGCTTATCTCATCAATACCGCACGCGGCGCGATAGTAAACGAAGCAGATCTGTTGGGTAGTTTGTCAACAGGGCGGATTGCAGGTGCAGGTCTGGATGTATTGCAGGAAGAGCCACCTGCCAATGGAAACCGATTGTTGCGGTATCAGCAGCCGAACCTGATAATTACGCCGCATGTTGCTTGGGCCAGCAGAGAATCCCGTCAACGCTTACTCAATCAGATAGCGAATAATATTCATAATTTTTATCATAACAAGCCTTTTAATCAAGTCATGGATGCGGTTGATCAAGCAAGTAGATGAGCATTGAATAAGGCACCACAGCTGGTTTCATGAACGGCGCTGATCAACTGAGGCTTCAGGTGTACAGAGCGTATCAAGATGCGCTTCAACCTTTTTTAATTCCGCATCAAATTTTGGCAGTAAAGCATCAAGCACTTTTTGGTCATTTTTTTTGCCGGCCTGTTCCATTTCAGCACATAGTTCACCTAAGCTCAGGGCACCTACAGAACGTGATGATGATTTGAGTTTATGCGCGATGGAACCGGCGGTTGTCAGTTGACCTTTCTGATACGCGGTGCGCAGTTCAGCCGCCGATTTAGCTGTGTTGATCCTGAAATCCCGCAGCATTTCCTTGATTGTTTCCGGGTCATCCCCTATGAGTTCTTCAAGTATATGTACGTCGACAGGTACTTTTGCAGCAGATTCTGTGTCACCAGCAGGCTGAGTCGGCGATGCAGCCGCTTTTTCACCTGTCTGAGTTTCTTCTTCTGAATCTGAGCCATTGATTCGCAAATATTTTTCCAATGTGGTTTGCAAGTCCTCCAGTTGCACCGGTTTACTCAGATAATCGTCCATCCCGGCAGTCAGACAGTGCTCCCTTTCGCCTTTTAACGCATTAGCGGTCAAAGCGATAATCGGGATATGCTGATCGTCTGACTCCAGTTCACGAATGTTTTTTGTCAATTCGAAGCCATCTATTTCGGGCATATGCAGGTCTGTCAGTACCAAGCCGTAATTGCAATTTTGCCAACGCCCCAGTGCTTCACGTCCATCGTTGGCGATATCGGCGGCATAACCGAGTAAAGTCAGCTGCTGTCTGATTACTTTCTGATTGATTTCATTGTCTTCCGCCACCAGAATCAACTTGCCCTGTTTTAAGGCCTCTTCACGTGAAAGGGACTCTGGTTTTGATTTGATAGTTGTATCTGCGAGTGTAGACTCTTCTTCATCTGGTTCAATTCTTCCGGCAGCGATTGCCAGTGCGCGTATAAGAGACTGGCGATACATGACATCGCCATCCAGTGTGACAATATCAATATCTTCAACGCGCGCCTGGCGGCGGCGGCCGCGCTTGATTATAATAAAATGCGGTTCCAGGGTTGAACGCAACGACTTGGATCGATCATTAAAGGCTGCGCGCAATTCTTCAACGGGTGGGTCTTCATGTCCGGCATCAACAACAATCAGCCATAAACCGGATTCCAGGCTTTTTATATATTCACGCGCTGCGGCCAAATTACGCACCTGTTCAACAGATGCGCCGGCACTTTTTAAATAAACAGCCAGATCGTCACTTAATCCGTGGTGATTACCAAATATGAGACAGGATAATCCAATCAATTCAGCGGCTTTGTGCTTGGATTTGTCAGTTGCCGGCAACGGTTTAAACGGCATCTGGATAATAAAGGTAGAACCTTGCTCCGGTTCGCTTTGTACAGCTATTTCTGCATTCATCAATTCCGCCAGATGGTGAGAAATAGCCAGTCCAAGACCAGTGCCGCCAAAGCGGCGCGTGGTTGATGGATCGCCCTGCGAGAAGGATTTGAAAAGATTCTCCAGCGTTTCCTTGTTCATCCCGATGCCGTTGTCGGTAACCTGAAATGTAATGACAACCTGGTCGGGTTCGGATTCTGTCAGTAATACACGCACTGAAACTTTGCCCGGTTTTTCCTGCTTGCTGGAAAACTTGATTGCATTATTAATAATGTTGACGAGCACTTGGCGAATACGCAAGGGGTCGCCCAGTACATTGTCCGGAATTTCAGGATCAATGAACAGGGTTAGCTCCACACCTTTACTTTGCGCCAAATGCGCAAGCATACCGCAGGCATTTTCCACGACACCAGCCAGTGGCATAGGGATTTTTTCAATTTCCAGTTTGCCGGCTTCGATCTTGGAGAAATCCAGAATATCTTCAATGATGGCAAGCAAGGCATAGGCCGAGTCACGTATCAGATTTGCCATTTCTATCTGATAACCACTTAGACTGGTTTGTCTCAGCACATCAATCATACCAATCACCCCATTCATAGGTGTACGAATTTCATGGCTCATGGCGGCAAGAAAGGCGGATTTGGCTTGATTGGCTGCTTCGGCCTCATTTCTGGCCTGTTTTAAATCATTCATTATGCGTACATGCTCACGCATGTCACGCATAACGCCTGTAAAATGACGCTCTTTTCCAACAAAATATTCGCTGACTGCAAGATATACCGGAATTAACTCACCGTTTTTGTGTATCGCTTCGACCTCCCGACCCAGACCGATTCCGTGCGTGCCTTTGACATAGGGCCTCCCTACATATTTCTGGCCATGCCCGGTTTGGCAGTACCTTTCCATGTAAAAAACATGCTCGGACCGATAAGGCTCAGGTACTAATATAGCCACATTCTGTCCGATTATTTCTTCGGGTGTATAGCCAAACAGTTTTTCTACAACAGGATTCGCCGAAAGGATAACGCCAATCTGATCTGTTGTTACGACACAATCAACCATATGTTCAACTACCGAACGCGTTTCCTCTTCTTTAATCGCCAACGCCGCATTAGCATGTTGCAAATCGGCAGTGCGCGCGACAACCCGGTTTTCAAGATCCTGATTAAGCTGACGCAGATTTAATTCCGCATTCTTCCGTTCCTGATTGCTGGCATTCAAACGTTCGACCATGATATTGAATGTATGCCCAAGTTGCCGCATTTCATTCCAGCCAGCAATAAAAACACGCTGATGCAAATTACCAGCAGCAATTTCCATTGCGCCGTTGTTAAGTTGTTTTAATGGTGTGACGACACGACGGTTGAACAGGATAGCGCCGAAAATAACGCCGAGCAGTGTGACGCCTAAAATGATCATGCTGTACTGGCGTACTTTATATACATTGGCAAAAGCTTCATCTACATCTTTTTTAACCACGATCCCCCATTTCATGCGCGGTAGATAACGCCATACTGCAACTACACCCTTTTTATGGTAATCCAGCATGATAGCGGCCCCAGGTTGACCGGACAATGCGTTCTTTAGAGCGATTGAATGAGGTGTTGAAAGTGGCATTTTGCGCTTTAAGGCCGCATCGGCGTCATTATTCAGTGGTGCCATAATCAATGCGGTATTTTCATCCTCAAGACGTACAACTACCGTTTCACCGGTTTCACCTAATCCGATATTGTTTGATAAAACCTCGAAAACATGTTCACTGTATATTTGTAGGGCCAGTACGCCTACAATTTTGTCCCTGATAATAATAGGGTAAGCGATAAATGCTGCAATAGCTCCATGAGATGGTTCATAAAACTCAAAATCAGAAATTGAGCTTTCCAGATTGTTTAATGCGTGACGGGTTACCTGGCCCAGGCCGGTATTGCTGTAGGGTCCTGTAATCAGGTTAGTGGCAAAATCGGATTCATGACTTTGTGTATAAACGATATCGCCTTTCAATGAGATCAGAAATAAGTCGTAGTAACTGGCATCTTCGACAAAACGCTTGAAGTGATCCCGGTACTGTGCGTCCAGCCGACGATAGGCATCCGAATCGACGCCTTGTTCTTCAAAAACTTCTGGAAACCCGAGCATCGCGGTGCGGGTTGCTATCGAATCATGCAGTAAATTGGCATCGAGCAAGCGTTCATTGAGATATGTATCTATCTGCTCGACTTTTTTATCAGCGATGGCTGATAGATTCTCGATAACTGTTTTCTGAATTTCGTTTTCAAAAGTATGTAAAAAACTATTACCGATGACAACAATCGGTAATAAAGAAACCAATGTAAACCAAACAGCAAAACGTTGTGTAAGCGAAGTAAATTTCATTTTCATTTTTTTCCCCCGCGATAACTGAAACTGCGCTCCAGTTCCAGTTAAATTGGCTTATCCTGTTTTAAGATAAACAGTCAGTATTAACTGATAAGTCACCCCGATGCTTGATCCCGGCAACTGTTAATGTCATGGTATCAGATTACCGGATTTGCAGGTCGTTGAAAAACGTTTTTGGGACAGGCAATACAAGACAATAAAGGGGGTAGGTCAAGGGTATGCGAAATTGTATATTTGAGCCTGTTTTTACATCGCAGTAGCAATGCAGCAAATTGTTCAACAATCGAACGTTGGTTCGCATCAATAGCATATCTTTACAGAGTTCAGATAATACGCTCTAATCAGTTATTATGAACACCAGTCATTTCATCAAAACGAATACTTCTACTTGTCAGATGAGCATTGTTCAGTGGCAAGATGCAGCACCATCGCTGAGAGCAGTCCGGGAATCGGTTTTTATTCATGAACAGCATGTACCGAAAGAACTGGAATGGGATACGTTTGATCCAGTGAGCACACATTTGCTTGTGACCAGTTCTGCAGGTGAACCGGTAGGTGCCGCGCGGCTGTTGCCAGATGGTCATATCGGCCGCATGGCAGTATTAAAAACCTGGCGTGGAAAAGGTATCGGCAGTGCTATGCTGCAGCGCTTGCTGGACGAATCCAGACAACGCGGCATGACAAAAGTTGCATTGAATGCTCAGGTTACAGCAAAATCTTTTTATGCAAAGTTTGGATTTCAGGTTGTCGGCGAAGAATTCATCGAAGCAGGCATGTCACATATCAAAATGTTTTTAAAATTATAACGGGAAAGTTATTTTCTCCCGGATTCCAGCCATTCGCGCTCCAATATATCGGAAGCTTCTTTCCATTGACTTGTTGCCCGTTCCAGCTTTTTGTTGGCTTCAGCGGATTTCTGTCGGGCAGCTTCGGCATCCTGCTCAACATCGGCTAATCGTTTTTTCGCTGCCTGAAGCTCTCTTTCGGCAAATGCGACATCTTTTTCCAAGTATTCAGCTTCTTTTTTAGCACTTATCATTTGCTCATAAGCCGCGTTCGCACGCAGCTGGAGCTGTTGCAACTGTTCGCTAAGTCCGGCATGGGTTGTAGAAATGTACAGACCGGACAGAAATAAAATAATGAATATCTTCATTTGAATCCCTTAATTAATACGCTGCTAGTACTCACTTGGTATGGATCTATGAGTTGTTGCGTGCGCGTCGCGCCTTTCTTGTGACGTAAGATCCTGTGGACGCTGTAATCGTCATCACTCAGTTGATGGAGTAGGAGTATTGTTTGTTCGATTTCAAAATTTAAGATCATCTGCGTATTTAACCTCATAGTCAAGAACGGCCAGATGTTTTTTTGCGTTTTAGTTGTGATGAAGAGACAATTCACATTTTAATTGCTATTTCTACTGGAGCATCGGCCAAAAAATGAAACAACTTCTTAATCCGATAAAAATCGTACGTCACCTCAAGCGCTTCATTGTAACGGTTTCCGGCTTGTGGCTGATTTTACTGGCGGTACCGACTTATGCAAGCTGTGAGGGCTGCCTATGTCCTGGCGATCCCTGTCAATTATGTTCCTTGCCTCCCATGGAAAGTGAACCGCCCAAACCAGACGAACCAGAAGTCTGCGCCAGAATCCGCGCAAAAGTGCCCCCCACATCCGCACAACCCGGTTCTAATGAATATTTTCCCAGTCTGGACAGATCAACCGCCGCCTGTGTCGCTGAAGGTGGAGATGTCATCCGCAACCGGCGGCGCAGCGATGAATTTCCATCCCGGTTTTATTGCAAACCCCCGATACCGATTCAACGCTGATAAGTGTAATCTATCAGATAAGCAAACATGCAAGACGGGTGTATACCAGCACAAGGAGACGTGCTTTAAAACGGGTCGGAATAGGTTTTTACAACAAAAAAAGGAAACATCAGACTTGGTGACAACACTGGTTCAAGTTTATTATGATCCCATCAGGCTCCCAGAGGCAGGTTGATAAATGAGAACATCATTCCTAAGGCATCTGTCTAAAAATTCGTGTTTACATTCTAAATGTCGTCTTTAGATAATGAGTTATCAGAATTGTCGATGCGAGTTACCAACAACTGGTCTACTTTATAGGCGTCGATATCTACCACCTCGAACTTAAATCCAGCATAATTAACAAAGTCGGTGCGTTTTGGGATTTTACGTAACATATACATCATAAAACCGGCGATCGTTTCATAATTCTGGCTATGCGGAAATGTTTCAATACCAAAAGCCCGCATCACATCAGTAATTGGTGTTACGCCATCAACTAGCCAGGAATTGCTGTCACGAGCGATAATCTGTTCTTCACTCTCATGCAATGACCAATCGCCCATAACTGCGCGCTGAAGATCATTGGTAGTAGCAATGCCAACTACTAAGGCATACTCATTCATCACTACCGCGAAATCAGCACGATTATTCTTAAAATACTCCATGGATTCAGACAGGTTTAACGTGTCGGGGATTATCAAGCAGTTATGCACCAGCGGGCTGTCCTTCAGCGTAATATTCTCGCCATTAATGACTCGAAGCAACAGTTCTTTGGCATCGACAAATCCTTTAATCATGTCAAGTTGGCCATCACAAACCAAGAATTTGGTGTGCGGTTCTTCGGCAATTTTACGCTTGATGTCTTCTTCGCTGTCTTGCAATAAAAAGTAAACTAATCCCTCCCTTGCTGTCATGGCAGAAGTGACAGGAACAGTTTGCATTCCAAATACATTTTCCATTATTTGTTGCTTGTCTCTATCTAATACCCCTGCTTCAGCACCAGCACTCATTACAGCATAAATATCATCTGAGGTAATTTCATCCTTGCGCGTCGTTTGTATTTGAAGCAGACGAAATATCCCCGTCGCTAACCCATTAAATAGCCAAACCAGAGGTTTCAGTATGGTTATACACTTCATCATAGGACCAACAAGTATTACTGCTACCCGCTCAGGGATTGTCATTGCAATACGTTTAGGCATAAGGTCAGCTATTAAAATAAATAGACTGGTAACCATAGCAAAGGAAAGAGCAAAGCTCACCTGCGTCAGCCAAGGATCGTTTAGCCATGGCGCGAACAACATCTGGAAATAAGGAGTAAATGCTGATTCACCCACAATACCGCCCATAATGGCCACCGCATTGAGCCCAATTTGTACGACAGTAAAAAAATTGCCTGGATGTGATTGTAAATGCAGCACTTTTTCTGCTCTGGTATCCCCTTCGTCCGACATCTGGCGTAAACGCATTTTCCGGGCGGCTGCCAGTGCAATTTCTGACATAGAAAAAAAGCAGCTAATAGCAATCAGTCCTAGAATAATCATAGCACTATCAAAAAAACTCATCTAACACCTTAATTTCGATATTTTTTAACGATGTAATGCAAACCCATATTTTGCGAAGAATCATCTTCTGAATACACGCTTGTGTAGGAAAAATAGTGTAACTTAATGAATTTACATCCTGATTACGAGTATAAATTTGCAATTGTAATCAACAGTATGAAACGCTGATTATATCTGCTTATTATTTTTCAAGCTGCGAAAATACGCGTAAAAAATTTGGCACAATGCCATGTTTTTGTTGAACCGAAACACGTAATTTCCGTTTTTCGCCTGTAGCTGTCTGATGATTTTTTGTATTAATACGTGACTTAGTAATTCTCTTCTTTAGCAAATTGATTAAAATGTTGTATCGCACTTTTAACGCTGTTTTTTTATTTCGTATGTATGCGAAACCACATATTACCTGATACGGGTTTTGCTCTAAACAGCATAGATTGGCTACTGTTTTTGCATAAATGCAAACAATCAGGAAAAAAGACAATTCACGTTTTGAAGCTGTTATGCGTGAATTGAAAAAAGTCATTTCCGAATGTCGCCAATTAGTATCTAAGATCACAAAAAGTTGCTGGATAACAATGGTCATCCAAGCCGGTATTTATGGGTCATACGAAGGCAATCTCTGGTTGATAGACCTATTTTTGAATCCGCCTCTGAAAGTCATATTGCCATGTGCTATTCAATTGATCGGCTGTCGTTTAATAATATTTCGCAAAGTGCGCGATCCGAAACCCGAAGTCTGTCTCGAAGTCGATAATCAAGTTAACTATTGCCATGATTAGTTTATAATCGACCAGGTTACCAAGTCACAGTGTGCCTCCCCTGATGAGAGAGGTATTTTGAAATATGATGCAATGAACAATCTGAACAGCCTGCGCAAAACAAAAATCGTTGCGACCATTGGTCCGGCCAGTGATTCACCCGATATTCTAAAAGAGATGATCGCAGCAGGAATGAATGTCGCTCGCCTGAATCTGTCCCACGGCACTATCGAGGAGCACCAGGCCCGTTTGGACTTGATCCGTGATACTGCCGACGCGATGGGCGTGCAACTGGCTATTATGGTCGATACTCGAGGCATTGAGATTCGCACCGGCAAGCTGAGTGGCAGCCCGGTAGAACTGGTGCGCAGTACGAAATTTACTTTACACACAGATGGGCGCATCGGCACCGGTGATGGTGTCTCTGTGACCTACAGAAATCTGCCGAGTGAAGTAAAGCCGGGAACCCCGATCCTGATTGATGATGGCGCCATCGAACTAGAAGTTACTTCGGTTGCAAATAACGAAATCATCTGCCAGGTCGTCCATGGCGGTGTCTTGAAGGAAAATAAAAGCGTCAACCTGCCTGCTACCGAGCTGGCGGTTAATGCGGTGAGTCCTGAGTTCAGAGATGACATTGTCCGCGAAGTCAACTTCGCTGCAGAAAATGACGTGGACTACCTGGCTGCATCTTTCGTACAAAGCGCGGAGGATATCCACCGTATCCGTGATATTTTTCTGGAGACGGAACGTCGTACGCCGATCATCGCCAAAATCGAAAATAAGGCCGGCATCAAGCACCTTGATGAAATCGTGAAGGCAGCGGATGGGGTGATGGTGGCACGCGGTGACCTCGGCGTCGAGCTGCCGTTGGCAGAGGTCCCAGGATTCCAGAAAAAAATCATCCGTACCACGGTAATGAACGGCAAACCAGTGATTACCGCTACCGAGATGCTCGCCTCCATGGAACGCAACCCCAAACCCACCCGCGCCGAGGCCAGCGACGTAGCCAACGCTATTCTTGACGGTACATCGGCAGTTATGCTCTCGGGGGAGACCGCGGTAGGCAAATTCCCTGTTGAAGCGGTGCGCACCATGTCCATTCTTGCCCAGCGGGCAGAGGCATCACTGAACGAGTATGGTTATTTACAGAAAACCCGCATGGACCCGGTAAATATCATTCCCGAGGTAGTCAGCCAGTCAGCGGTAAACATGGCTGAAAAGCTCAAAGCCGTTGCCATTTTCAGCCTTACCGAAACAGGCTTCACGTCCCGGTTAATCTCCAAAAATCGCCCTGACTGCCCGATCGTGGCGGTTACCTATTCACAGCTTGTGGCGCGACGGCTGTCCATGAACTGGGGTGTAATACCATTACTTTGCGAAGAGGGTAGTGACGACAGTGCCAAACTGGAATTTGCTGTAAGCCGAGCCAAGGAGCTTGGCTACATCAAAGCAAAAGATGTCGTGGTCGTGACTGCGGGAACCCAGCATCGAGTCGGCGGCACGGATCTTATTCGTGTACTGAAGGTGTAAAATCCCCTTAATCTACGCGTGAATGATGCGGGCTGTATACTTGCATTATTTGAAAGGCTATTTTGTTCTAATGTCGGTGGGTGGGAGTCGGGAGAAATGGTCGGGCAGCATGCTCACCCGTCAAAACCGTATCTTCTGGAGCATGCCGGGCTCGTCTCTAATGTCTATTATGCTTCTATGTTCGTAATTACAGTAATACTTGCTGATACAAGCAGGACAATAGCAGCGATTAGATAAACGCTTATCTTGTATGGTTCACCCATAAAACGTTTCTGTGCAAAAACAATTAACACTGAGAGCGCGGGCCAGAAGGCATTTATTATTACTGTTTTGGTTACGCCAATCATTGTAATAGATTTGAAAAAACAAGCATATGCGAAAGAAAAACTTAAAATTCCATGTATAGCAAACGGTGCTATCCAAGTGAGGGTGCTTTTCACTAGAAATTGTTTTAATGAAGGAAGAATGATAATTAGTACCAGTAACAAAGATGAAGCCAGCGCAATAAAGCTATTGTCTAGAGCGTTCGCTTCTTGAAAACCAAGCTTTACAAATACTTCCCCTGTTGCCCAAGCCATTGCTGTCAACAAACCAAACAGAAGAGCGCGTATGGAAAAATTTGCAATCCAAGCAGCTTTTACGAACATTAATAATCCGATGATTATTAATGCAATTGCTATAATGGATGATTGTTCAATTGTTTCGCCAAGAAAGAAAGCTGCAAATAGAATTGAAAAAAGCGGTTTTACCTTAGCAAACTGCGATGCTAGTTCTGCCCTAACTCCAAACGCATGTGTAGAAAGATAATACAGTCCTGTCGCAATTGGAAAAGTAAATACTCCAGATAGTATGATATACACATTAATGTTGTGAGCATCAAATACATCGTTACTTGTAAAAGGATAAAGCGACAAAGTTCCTGTAATGAGTGCACAAAAAAGAGCAATGAATGTAGCCGAACTACGATTTTCCTCTGGAAAATTCTCCATCCCACGATTAACAATGGGAGCTGAAATCGCCCATAATAGTGCACTGATAATAGCGTAAGAGTACTCAGGCATTTGAAATTAACAAAACAATGGGTACAAGCATCAGAAGCCATAAAAAAATTCTAAAGCTATTATTCATAATATTCTGTGTTTCTTGATTATTTATCGGGATATCTGGAAACCAATGATAATAGCCAATAAAAAAAGTGACTCCAACGGCAAAACATCCCGCAAGCGGATCATGATAAGCGGCAAGAAATATAATGCCTAGTATCATGCCTAACATTCCGAAATATCTGGGGTTAATAGTTGACTGATAATAATGTTGCAAGATTAAATGTCTGTCACGTGCGGTATAAAATTTGTTGAATACCACATCCAAAGCATCAACTGATATTACAAAGCAAATAAAGGATACAATTGAAGAAAATCCGGATAAATACAACATTCCATTTTCGATAAAAGTTGCGTCATTGGAGTTTGCACTGATCAGATTGCTAACTCGATCCATGAGCAAAACTGTAACCGCGATTAGGATAGCTAATACTTGCATGCTCGTGCTTGATTTCCGCCGGAATGAATCTTCAAGCCCAATCTGAGCTATCTCTTTATTTGAATTTTTCCATTGAATGCTGCTCTCTGACAAAAGCCTTCTGAGTGATCTAATTTTAAAAATTGTTGCTTGCCTGGATTTATAATCAAAGTTATAGCTGGCGCTCCTTTTGTGCGAATTAAAATAAACAATCCAGGATGAAGTAAATAAAGAAATATAAAGAAGAAAAACATAGTGACTTACTTCAAGTGAGATAGAGTATCCCGCGATATGTAAAATAAAAAATAAAAGAACAAAAAAATATGTGACAAAGAAAAAAGTTATCAATATCCAAGGATATGCTGGTTTTAGGCGGGCATATTCAACAATACCTGCTTCGGAGTCATCTTTCTCAAGATTTTCTCTTCTTTCTGGGTGTCCACAGTGCAGACAAATATCAGCCTTCGGACTAATAACAGATTTACATATCTTGCAGCGTTTTTTCTGGTTAAACATATTCTTTTTATCGCCCCGTTGATTGTTTCTCGATAACTCTTACTTTTGTTATCTTGCACATAGATAGTCGCTGCTGAAATACGCGAGAGTTTTTCAGCAGCGACTAAATACTAAAAATAATGTAATAACAACTAAACTGGAAAGATTGAATGCAATTTCCTGAGAAAAACTGGCACAATTTCAGCGCTGGTTGACATTTAGGTTGTATTTATGCACAAATATACACATTATCCTTAATTGCGAAACAAAAATAGGGGGTAAATTACGTTGTCCTTTATCAATGTTATGTAGCAGTTATCTGTAGAATGTTCAATAAGCAGTTTGATTTTCCTCACCCTGGTTAAAACTTAAACCTGCTCTTTCTCCCAATGAAAGTTATTTCAAAGCACCCTCATTCCAGAAGGTGCTTTTTCTCGGCTCAATAAATTCATTCAGTATATCTCGTGTCCATTATCCTGGCCGGTTCGCATTGACGCATTAAAAATCTTACTTTTTAGATCACGTAGTCTTCGCCTGAGTTAACAGTTTTCAGCCTTTCCTGAAGTCGAATACGCTCAATTTCTCCCTGATTAACAAATATAGTTTTGCCGGGCATAAAGCTGTGTCGTACGGGTTGAGGCATGACCTGCATTCCTGGCCACCGTTTCAATATCCCTGCTATGTTGCAGAGAGTTGGTGATGCCGGTGTCCCTAAAGCTATGGCAGCTCTGTTTCTTAATTTTCTGGTGAGTCATATGAAAAACGTTCTTCCGATCAATGACCCTGTCAGTTATGGCATTGCCGCGACGACTTAAGCTGCGGAACAGTGACGTATTGCGCGCATCTTCTATCCGGCGGCAACAATATATTGTTCAACGAAACCGGCGGTTCTATGGTGCGCAGCGGCCTTGCTTGATTTTCCACCTTTTTCATGCAGAATAAATCAGGATTTACTGCCTTGCTGATAAAAAGTCTTTGACCTGCATTTTAGTTGATGCACTGACGCGCGCAAAAGAATAAACCATGAATCCCAGAATAGCCCGGTCACTCAGATCCGATAACTTACCTGTACTTAAAGATTCAAGCAGTTCAGGTACTTCATGCTCATCAAGGATTGTTGTTTTGCCTTCTCTAACAACGTGTTTCGGTCCGTGCACCGAAGCTGCCGGATTAAAAGACATCACCTGACCGATGACCAGCCAGGCAATTAGCATGTTCAAAGCTGCGAGGTGCTGTTTCACCGAAGGTGCTGCATAGGTGTTGGCAAGGTTTCTCCACATTTTTCACACCAGTGCATAAATAAGGCCGCCACACGATAATATGCCGACCGGTATCAACAACCAGGTGTCTTTGCGTCTTGGAAAATGTTACGTTAGCCTAAGGTCAGTACATTTAATGTTTTGGCAGATCTGCGAGAGTTAACTTGGCAATACCAGTACGAACTTTGAGTGAAATTGATACCCATCGATTAAGGGGCTGGCGAACTAATATCGCTGGCCCCTTAAACATCTACCTGTTATTAACGTTTGCCTATACAGCCCAACCTAGATCAACTACAAACGATGGCAGGATATCAACCACTTCTCCAGGAATAACCTGATCGTAACCTGATAGCTCGGCCAGTGAAGGTGAATCAATTCCAGCAGCTTGTGCATCTGCAAGCGATACATTAAAGTAAACATCAGTCATGTCGACTGTTGTACCGTTTGTCAGGGTCGCTGAGCTGCGCTCCAAATGAAGGTTGTCCTGAGCATCAATGAAAGGTAACTCAGTAAACGCTACCGCTAAGCTTTCAATACCAACATCAGCTAGGCTTGTTAGCTCACCTGCATCGGTTTTATGGTTACCGTTGGCATCCTGCCAAACCAATAGGCTGGAAAAATCAACGTCATCCACATTAACCATTCCATCACCGTTACTGTCGAAAGAAGCCAGCTTGGCAAAACCGTCACCTTTATTAGAACCACCAAATAATTCGGAAATATCGTCAATAACGCCATTGCCGTTAGCGTCAATAGCCAAGAGACCATCATCACTACCAACCCAGCCTGATTTTATTGCACTGCCAGTGCCAAGTAGATCAAATGTGCCTTTAGAATCAACCCTGGAAACGGTTTCAACGCCGTCTCCATCCAGGTCAATTACGATTGGCGTGATACCAGCGTCCCAGCTCATATCATTCTCGCCAGTTTCAAGATAGGTCCAGTCGGTATACGTCGTATCTTTTGAGAATTTATATACATCACTGTCTATTTTGTCGTTATTACCGGCATCCTTGCGTGCCCAGTACCAGTCGCTCATATTAAAGTTGCCGCCCCAGCCGCTATCATGCCGCACACCAGCTTTATCAAATTTGACGAAATAGTAACCTTCATCCAAATTGGTAAATAGATAATTACCGTTACTGTTCGTGCTGGTATGTGCCACGACATAATGATTGCGGCCGTTCCAACCATATAATGTTGCAGTAATACCACTAATACCAGGTTCGTTTGAATCTTGAATGCCGTTATGATTCATATCTTCCCACACGCGATCACCAATGGAAGCTTTCTGAGACACTATACCTGCATCCCAGGAACGATCGTGCTCACCTGCATCCAGTGTAGTATTGGCCATGACCCCCCAATTTAACGGGATCGTTGAAGTTTCTAAAACATCAGAATCCAAATTATCATTTGAACCCTGATTAGGTGTAGTAAATTGGTAGCCAGTTGGCAAAGTGGATTCTTTTATGTCAATTTGGTAATCACCCGGCATGAGATCACTAAATAAATAATCGCCATTAGCATTAGTAGTAGTCTGTGCAATAATGGTGCCGCCATGCCCATCTGTAAAATTTGCTGCGCGTAACATGACGGTTACTCCAGCGACACCTGTCTCACCGTTATCCTGCAAGCCATTTCCGTTGTCATCAAACCATATTTTGTCTCCAATGCTGGCTTTCAGTGTGGCCGGCGGGTTTGCGTACCCGCTGGTATCACTGTCGCTGACACCGTTTGCCGTGACGGTTGCTACATTCAGGTATTCTCCATTGCCAACAGACTCGGACACAGATGTGTTCAGTTTTTTGAGCTTGAACTCGTCATTGGAGCCTTCGGTGTAGGCGGAAATCACCAGGGTATCACCCGTCAGTCCGCTGTCGTTGATGTCAGCCCAGCGAGAATTGTTGCTGCTGGTGAAGTTATTCTCTTTGGT
The DNA here is from genome assembly GCF_003046585.1 of Nitrosomonas aestuarii. Taxonomy (GTDB): domain Bacteria; phylum Pseudomonadota; class Gammaproteobacteria; order Burkholderiales; family Nitrosomonadaceae; genus Nitrosomonas; species Nitrosomonas aestuarii. The sequence continues at coordinate 315,310 of NZ_QAAE01000002.1, forward strand.
GAAGCTTTGGAGTAGGCCGTCGCTTAGGGTGGAAATGTCAGCCCCGTTACGATCGCCGATCCAAATTGAGATGTCGCTGTCATTTACAACATATTCAAGGAACGTCTTGTCGACAGTGATGTCTTTGTTAAATTCGAACAGGAGATAGTCTACCTGCGTGCCGTTATCGACTCGATGATTGCTGCCACTCTCTCCGGAATTTGTGACTCCCAGGCCGCCATCATAGATACCCACGTAACCGGTGTTCCAGTCTCCAGAGGCGCTTCGGCTATGTGCACTGGCATCGACAGTGACCCCGTTTGCGGTGAACGTGCGGATGTTTCCGTTCGAGCCTGTAGTACTGGAAGAGCCCGAGAAAATGAAGTTTGCATCAGAGGTCGTTGTGACGGATAGATCCTGTGCTGCCATTGTGGCAGAGGTATAGATCCACGTTTCCCCTACACTCAGAATACCATCTGAACCCACATCACTGGCTGTGACCAATGCCGGGATGAAGTCGTCGGCCAGGTTGTCAGGCGTTCCGTTATCATCCTTGACCAATACTTCCGCTTGTGAGAAGGCTACATTGCCGGTGTTAGTCACATCGTAAGTGAAGGTGACATTCGCGCCGGCTGCGATTTCTGGCAATATGTTGAGATCAGTGACATCAATGCCATTGACAAATTTCTCGATGTCGATGCCAGGGGTTGATACCGAGTTAATGTACCCGCTGGTATCACTGTCGCTGACACCATTTGCCGTGACGGTTGCTACATTCAGGTATTCTCCATTGCCAACAGACTCGGACACAGATGTGTTCAGTTTTTTGAGCTTGAACTCGTCATTGGAGCCTTCGGTGTAGGCGGAAATCACCAGGGTATCACCCGTCAGTCCGCTGTCGTTGATGTCAGCCCAGCGAGAATTGTTGCTGCTGGTGAAGTTATTCTCTTTGGTGAAGCTTTGGAGTAGGCCGTCGCTTAGGGTGGAAATGTCAGCCCCGTTACGATCGCCGATCCAAATTGAGATGTCGCTGTCATTTACAACATATTCAAGGAACGTCTTGTCGACAGTGATGTCTTTGTTAAATTCGAACAGGAGATAGTCTACCTGCGTGCCGTTATCGACTCGATGATTGCTGCCACTCTCTCCGGAATTTGTGACTCCCAGGCCGCCATCATAGATACCCACGTAACCGGTGTTCCAGTCTCCAGAGGCGCTTCGGCTATGTGCACTGGCATCGACAGTGACCCCGTTTGCGGTGAACGTGCGGATGTTTCCGTTCGAGCCTGTAGTACTGGAAGAGCCCGAGAAAATGAAGTTTGCATCAGAGGTCGTTGTGACGGATAGATCCTGTGCTGCCATTGTGGCAGAGGTATAGATCCACGTTTCCCCTACACTCAGAATACCATCTGAACCCACATCACTGGCTGTGACCAATGCCGGGATGAAGTCGTCGGCCAGGTTGTCAGGCGTTCCGTTATCATCCTTGACCAATACTTCCGCTTGTGAGAAGGCTACATTGCCGGTGTTAGTCACATCGTAAGTGAAGGTGACATTCGCGCCGGCTGCGATTTCTGGCAATATGTTGAGATCAGTGACATCAATGCCATTGACAAATTTCTCGATGTCGATGCCAGGGGTTGGCGTTACTTCACCGAAGTTGTTATCAGTGCTGTTTTCACCTGCATTAACCGTGATCTGGCTAATGGTTTCGTTAACGTCTGTGTTGCCACCGGTGCTGCCGGCTGTCTCCTTGCCATCATTTTTACCAGCAGGCTGGGTGGGTTCTACGACACTGTAAGTGCCTGCATCCAGGCCTGTGAACGAATAGGAACCATCTGCGGCAGTGGTGGTCGTGCTGATCACAACGCCGGCGGCGTTCAGTAACTGAATCGTCACACCGTTCAGGCCCACCTCGCCGGCATCTTTAACGCCATCATCGTTATCGTCGCAATAAACAAATCCCGAGATTGATGCGGGTTCTGGTGGCGGGAGGACTTCACCGAAGTTGTTATCAGTGCTGTTTTCACCTGCATTAACCGTGATCTGGCTAATGGTTTCATTAACGTCTGTGTTGCCACCGGTGCTGCCGGCTGTCTCCTTGCCATCATTTTTACCAGCAGGCTGGGTGGGTTCCACGACACTGTAAGTGCCTGCATCCAGGCCTGTGAACGAATAGGAACCATCTGCGGCAGTGGTGGTCGTGCTGATCACAACGCCCGCGGCGTTCAGTAACTGAATCGTCACATTGTTCAGGCCCACCTCGCCGGCATCTTTAACGCCATCATCGTTATCGTCGCAATAAACAAATCCCGAGATTGATGCGGGTTCTGGTGGCGGGAGGACTTCACCGAAGTTGTTATCAGTGCTGTTTTCACCTGCATTAACCGTGATCTGGCTAATGGTTTCGTTAACGTCTGTGTTGCCACCGGTGCTGCCGGCTGTCTCCTTGCCATCATTTTTACCAGCAGGCTGGGTGGGTTCTACGACACTGTAAGTGCCTGCATCCAGGCCTGTGAACGAATAGGAACCATCTGCGGCAGTGGTGGTCGTGCTGATCACAACGCCGGCGGCGTTCAGTAACTGAATCGTCACACCGTTCAGGCCCACCTCGCCGGCATCTTTAACGCCATCATCGTTATCGTCGCAATAAACAAATCCTGAGATCGATGCGGGTTCTGGGGTGGGTTGCACTAGCCCTGCATCAATAGTTTGATTGGATTCACCCGCTGCCAGGCTGATAATATCGCTTAATCC
>NZ_QAAE01000003.1 GCF_003046585.1 Nitrosomonas aestuarii
GCAACTTGAGGATGATTTTCATCACCATAGGTCTTGAGGCCGCTTGCCAGCGCCTGTTCATAATATTCAATGGCCTTGTGGTGTTCGCCTAATGAGTCCCACGCCCCGCCCAGGTTGTTTCGGGTTGTCGCGACACTGGGATGCTTCTCGCCATAGGTGTTGACGAGGCTTGCCAGCGCCTGTTTAAAATATTTAATGGCCTTGTGGTGTTTGCCTAATGAATCCCACGCCAGGCCCAGGTTGTTTCGGGTTGTTGCGATATGGGGATGATTTTCACCATAGGTCTTGAGGTCGCTTGCCAGTGCCTGCTCAAAATATTCAATGGCCTTGTGGTATTCGCCTAATGAATCCCACGCCAGGCCCAGGTTGTTTCGGGTTGTTGCGATATGGGGATGATTTTCACCATAGGTCTTGAGGCCGCTTGCCAGTGCCTGCTCAAAATATTCAATGGCCTTGTGGTATTCGCCTAATGAATGCCACGCCATGCCCAGGTTGTTTCGGGTTGTCGCGACACTGGGATGCTTCTCGCCATAGGTGTTGACGAGGCTTGCCAGCGCCTGTTCATAATATTTAATGGCCTTGTGGTGTTCGCCTAATGAATCCCACGCCAGGCCCAGGTTGTTTCGGGTTGTTGCGACATGGGGATGATTCTCGCCATAGGTGTTGACGAAGCTTGCCAGCGCCTGCTCATAATATTCAATGGCCTTGTGGTATTCACCCAATTGACGCCACGCCTCGCCCAGGTTGTTTCGGTCTCTGGCAACACTGGGATGATTCTCGCCATAGGTTTTGAGGTCGCTTGCCAGCGCCTGTTCATAATAGTCGATGGCCTTGTGGTATTCGCCTAATGAATCCCACGCCAGGCCCAGGTTGTTTCGGTATAGTGCAACTTGAGGATGATTCTCGCCATAGGTATTGAGGTCGCTTGCCAGCGCCTGTTCATAATATTCAATGGCCTTGTGGTATTCACCCAATTGATGCCATGCCTCGCCCAGGTTGCTTCGGTCTCTGGCAACACTGGGATGATTCTCGCCATAGGTTTTGAGGTCGCTTGCCAGCGCCTGCTCATAATATTCAATGGCCTTGTGATATTCACCTAATTGACGCCACGCCCAGCCCAGGTTGTTTCGGGTTGTCGCGACACTGGGGTGATTCTCGCCATAGGTGTTGACGAGGCTTGCCAGCGCCTGCTCATAATATTCAATGGCCTTGTGGTGTTCGCCTAATGAATCCCACGCCGAGCCCAGGTTGTTTCGGTATAGTGCAACTTGAGGATGATTCTCGCCATAGGTTTTGAGGTCGCTTGCCAGCGCCTGCTCATAATATTCAATGGCCTTATGATATTCACCCAATTGACGCCACGCCTCGCCCAGGTTGTTTCGGTATAGTGCAACTTGAGGATGATTTTCATCACCATAGGTGTTGAGATCGCTTGCCAGCGCGAGCTCTAAATACTCAATGGCCTTCCTGTGATTGGAGAGCGTATGATGTAATATACCCGCTTCATTTAAATACAGCGCATTGTTCTTCTGCAACCGGACGGCTTTCTCATAATGCTCAAGTGCGTCTGTATATCGAATAGCGTCTTGTGCAATCTTGCCACGCTGAAAGGCTGCTTCGGCAACTCGCTTGATATTACCTTCCCCTTCATCTTCGATTTGCTTGAACAGACGATCCGCTGTATCGGTTTCACCCTGCTGTAAGGCTTCAATCGCCTGATCTATTAATCTATCCGGAAATTCACCGCGCAGTTGTTCCAATTGCGCAATGCGTTCTTTTAGATCGGCAATATGCGCTTCATAACTCGCTTGCGTGTCCTGTAACCGTTGCTCAATGACCCCGAGCTCTCTCTCAAGTAACTGTTGTTTAGATTCAGATAACTGTCGTTCAGTATCAAGTAGCTGTTGTTTAGAAGCTAAGATTCTTTCTAGATCTGTACGGACTTCTGCTTCGCGTTCTTTAAGTCCTTGTTCGTATTTTTCTTGGGTAATGCCGAAGGTTCTATTATCATTGTAAGTGTTGTTTTCACCCTGTTGGTTAACTGTATTGCCACCACTGATGTCTTGAGTAATGATGTTTCCAGTATTAATAGACCACACACTCAACCCACTCAGGGCGGCGAATATCACGCCTGCCAGTGTTTTCATTTTAGATTTGCTCATAGCTCTCAACCAACTCAACATAATTAAATCTTTCTACATTAGATTGACGGACAACCGTTACTTACAGGAATTGTAGCAGATAATTTTCTGCCTCTATTTCAATCAAGCACCTGAACCCATTTCGCCTGATTCACTTAAGTCTGTTGCACACAGTCTTATCCACAGATATTGTGGACAAGGCATCAGGCTGTTCGTGTGCACGTATTTTTTCAATATCCATTGCGGTGTTATATAGTATAATAGTAGTAGTTATACTATTAATAGTTAGTAATATTATTTAACTGCAACAACTGATATTTATTTTCTAATATTGCACATTTACCATGAACATACTCCTCAGAACCGACTTCAAAACAAATGCACGCGGCTATACCCTGCTGATCGCGCGCGACCTGTTTGGTGATTTGTCTGTGGTGCGCTGCTGGTATGGATTGCACAATAACCGGGGCGGCCATAAACATGAGCCCTGTAATGACTGGCATGAAGCACTGAAAGCATACCAACGGATAACCGCCAGACGGCTACGCAGAGGCTATCAGGAAATAGCGCCGGTTGAAGTCGAGAACGCCGCCTGACCCCCCTTTTTTCAACACACACATCTGAACCCCATGGAACGTAAGCCCAAGGTCACCCAACAGGCGGTTGACGCAGCCTGCGAAGAATTGCAGCAAGCGGGCAAGAATGCCACTGTGAACGCCGTCATTGCGATCACAGGCGGCTCTTTTTCGACTGTCGGTACAATGGTCAAGGCCTGGCGCACGGAACAGCAAAAAAAAGCTGCACCGGCCATTGATATGCCGCAATCTATTGCCAATGCTATGTATCAGGCTACTGCCGTGGTCTGGGAGGCCGCAGCCAGTCTGGCCCACGAGAGAATTGAATCTGTGCGCACCGAAGCGCAGGAGGCACTGGAGCAATCCAGATCGGAATTGTCAGAATACATGGACGCTATTGCCAGTCTTGAAGAACAGCTGGATAAAAACCGGCAATCGCTGGCCCTGGCAGAAAAGCGCCTGGCCATAGCGACAAGCGAGATTACCCAGCTGAACACGCATAAAACAGCACTGGAAACACGCCTGGCGGATCGTGACAGCGCATTGCAACAGTTGCGGGATGATTACAGCAAACTACAGGCAGATCTGGTTGTGATCGCTAAAATCGGCAAAGACAAGCAATAGTGCGGCTTGATTGACAGATGAAATCCCCCAGGGTCTGAAAGGGCAAAAGGAGTATCAACCCTGGAGGAGTACTGCTAGGTGTTACAGCTAGGGACTGCTAATTTATTTTCATAGACTGGTATCTATAATTAATGCATCGGCAGTCAAAAATGTTTCTTGAGCATTTTATTGCTTTAATCGCAGCAGTCTTGGCCAGCGGTCATGTATCCAGGCATATTCAGGTGGTGTATCGATGGTGACCACATAAACCCGCTGTTCTTTTTTTCGCTCAGCCAGTAATCCCTGAATCACCATCCTCTGATCCAGCGGTATCCAGTGCGATTGCTCGTCCTGGTCCTTTTCCATGAACTGGTCGGCGACAATCAGTACCGGTCTTGGATGCCACGGCTTCCATTTGCCGGCATAGATGGAATTTAGCCGCGCCCAGCCGCCATTCGGGAAATTGCTGTTTGCCTCCTGCCTGCGGTTGCCCCAGGTCACCCAGGTCACATCGCCGCGGCGGTTACGCACCGGCAACCGTGCCTGTGGATTCGGGAAGTAAATTTTCTGGCCCTGGTATTCAATGCCGCCGCACATAACCCACTATCCGCTATTGACTGCGCGTGTGCGCACGCTTCTGTTTGGCCATGGCAACCAGTCGCTGACTGTCTTCATGTTCAAACGATGCAGCCATGCGCTTGATTTCATCGCTGCGCAGTTGATGACGTTTGGCGGTCGATTGCCAGTTACTCAGACTTTCTCCGATTCGTTTTAAAGTCAGATCAATCACCGGTTTCCTGCTACAAAAGTACTCAGCCAGTTGCAGACAGGTATCCAGCGACGGTTTGGATCGATGATCAAACGCCAGTTGATGGGTTCGTTGGGTAAAAGGCTGTGGCGTCGGGTTTAAATCAAAAGCCGGCGCCAGTTGCCATCCCTGTACCGTGCGCAAAAATCCGTGATTGCGCAGGTGATCATCAATATTGCCGGCCATGGCGTTAAATACCATGCGCCGCCATAATTCAAGGCGGTCCTGTTCCGGTTGCACCGATTCGCGGCTAATGGCATCGGCAACTTCAAGATAGCTCGCGCCTGCTTTGCTATCTTCGGTGCGTCCGAGCATTGTCATGGCTGACATATAGGGAATGCGTTCAGACTGGTTGCGGTCAAAGCGCTTAACCAGTAAAACCGGTTGATCGTAACCGGCGCTTAAAGTGCTGAATGTGGCCACATCAATCCCGGCCTGCTGTGCCAGATCAAGCATGACCGCCTCCCATAAGCCGACACGTTCAGTATCGTTTTGTGATGCAAATTTGGCGATCCAGAGTTCGCCGGCATCTTCAATGGCAGCTTTTGGCCGCGCACCACCGAGTGAAGAACCCGGCTGTGCAAGTACGGCCAGATCGGCGTCGGTTTCCTGGCCGCGCTCAAGGTGCTGTATTGCGGTTTCCAGTTTACGGACATGGATCAATTTTGGAATACGGGTATGTGCTGCTTCGTATTTGTCAGGGGTACTGTCATGGCTTAAGCGCAATGCGCCCATGCGCATCAAGTCACTCACCCCCAGCATATAATCGCTATCGCTCAAATAATGCCCGGTTGCGCGTGTCTGTACCAGCCTGCCCCATCGGTCCGGTGAAATATCTTCAAAAGCGCCCCACAAGCGGCTATTCATAAACGGCACATCCGCCATCAGGGGTAGTTCCGGATCAATGGCAAAACGACCGGGATGCCTGATCCAGCTCTGTTCGTAGATAAAACGGTAGTTCTCCCGGCCACGGCTTTGATGAATCTCAAGGCGGCCGATACGGTGTAACGGCCCTTGCCAGTCTGTTGAAACCAGCAAATGCGCATCGCTCATTTGGGCACTCTGACCCGTTTGGGCAGTTTTTCATCCATCAGATCCAGACCCAGTACGTCATGGGTGCGATCCATGATCATTTCAAGTTCATCGGCTTTGCCGAGAATATGCAGTGCCATGGCGTAATTACCCATTCCGGTACTGGGTTCGCCCCGTTCTATATTGGCCACAGTAACCCGTGTCACACCCATGCGTTCAGCCATTAACTGCGCAGTGATACCGCGCCGCTTTCGGGCGTCACGAATATCACTGCCGAGTTTTTTGAGAATACGTTCGACGCGAAATGATTTAACCGTCATAGTGTATAACTAAAGATTCATAATGAATAATAATGTACCTTATAGTATACGCTATTATCAATAACTGATCATCTGACCACAGCCCGTTGTTGTTGTCTACCCGCCAAACCTGGCTGCTGACTATCCGCACGGGTCTGCAGCTTTTCAACTTTGGCCTGAACGAGAGCTTTGTCAACGACCGATCCAACCTGGCGCTTGACCGCATCGATTCCCAATGTGCTTTTACTGGCCAGATCGTTAAAGTCGCTCAATTTCTGTGCTACCTGTTCACCGGGTGCAAACACCGGAAACACCACAACACCATGCACCAGTCCGGCCGCTTCAATCGCTTTGTCCTTGCCGGCATTGATTTCATTGATCGATTCCAGATGTTGATCGTCATCACCGGCAATCACGATCACCTTGTCCGGATAGCGCGCATGTAAAAGCTTTGCAACAGGCACAAGATTACCCGAATCAAATGCCGCCACCACCGGGCAATTTAAGGCGCTTGATACCGTATCTGCAGTCGCATAGCCTTCAGCGATCACAATGGCTTTTGTTCCATCCAGTGCAGCCAGGCCTTGATTATTGCTATCGACCACATAAAAGTGACCTTCCTTCTGACTGTTTGCCGCATACAACTTGGTACCGCTCGGTTGTATGGTTTGTACACTGCGAATATTGCCATCCACATCATAAATCGGCAACAACAGATCACCGACGACAAATACCAGGTTGTCGGGGTGCTGCTCACGTACCGTTTTGACCGCCTGCCGGTCGCGGCAGATTTTAATCATTGAATCTTCCGCCACACTGTCAGGCACGACCTTCAAACCACCCGGTCTTGCCCCTTTGTCCTGCAGATAAGGATGATCAGCGTCAGCCTGTGGCGCGATGGTGAGCAGTTCCTCAATGGCATCTGCCACTTTGGTCTGCTGCGCATGAAGCGCCGCTTGCCGTTCCTGTTGTTTGATCGCAACCTGCGCAGCAAACGCGGCCTTTTGTGCGTCGGTCAGGGCATATCCCTTCGCCTTCCAGCGTATCTCGGATTTTGTACGGTTATTAATAAAATAGCCGGCAGGGTGGTTGTCCATGTGCGCGACATAAAAACCAGACTTTTGACCGGCCTTGTCGCCGGCCACCTTGATGCGGTGCTTGTGACCATCCATCAGCGGATGATTACCGTCAATAACACAGGCGTTGGCGCGCAGCAGTTCGGCAAACTCCACTTGCGGCGATAGGGCGGGTTGCTGTTGTAGGGTAATATTCTCAGGAAACCAGCGCTGTAATGCACGGATATCTGCGTTCTTGCCTACGTACCATGCTTTGGCTACTTTATCCCAGCGTGCACCGGCTGCCTTGGCCTGGTCTTTCTCAGCGTAGGGGACAGCCAGATATTGACGGGTATTGCCGGTCAGTGACGCCTGTGCTTTAGGTGTGCGGATGTCGGCTTGTATGTTTTGCGGTTGCTTGTTTTCAGCGTCCGGATTGTGGCCGTTTTTAAGTGCAACCATGCGTGCAAGTTTGGCCGCCTTTTCATGCTCATTGCGTTCTGCCACGGCATCAATCAAGGTCAGCTTTTCTGCAGCATCCTGCGCATGCAGTGCCACTTCAAAATCCGCCACCCAGGCCCAGGTGCGATCTAGAAGCTGGACACTGATATTCCAGAATTCAGGTTCAACCCCCAGTTTTTCTGCCGAAACCACATGACCGGAACCCTTATCATTCATTTCAACCACACTGCCTTGTATCTCGACACGGCCGTTCCAGTCGGCCGGCAATTTAAGCCTGAGCTTATCTTCTGCGATTTCCTCAAATGCCAGATTATCGATACTGGCGTTTCTATAGAATTTGAGTGCGTCGGCGACCAGGTAGATGGCGTCCCGGTCTTTGGGTGACATGTTTTCGGTCAGTTTTTGTAACTGCTGGATATTGTGCTGTGCCACCGTCGCCAGATCAGGCGCCAGGTTTACTGTATAGCGTGCGATGTTCTGTTTGATTTCATCCATTCTGACGGCCTCCTGTTCTACGATGTCCTGCTGTTGTACAAACCCTAGTACATATTCCTGAATCTTTTCCGCATCGGCTGCTGCACGGAATATTTCTAAAGGATCTTCCTCCAGTGCCTTGATCCATGCGCCAACATACGCCACATGCTGGCCGGGATCATGACCAATGCCAAGTTCGGTCCCAAGCAGCATGCTGGCAATCTCCGCACGTAACTCTTCCCTGGCATAACCTTCACTGCCAAAGGGGTGCACCAGATCGCGGTTTAAGCGCGATTCATAGCCCGTCCAGTGACCCAGTTCATGCAAGGCGGTGGCATAATAGCGATCCGGCGTTTCAAACTGGTGCTGGTGTGGCAGGTGAATGCTGTCTGTTTTGACCCGGTAAAATGCACGGTCATGTTGACCATGTTGAATCACAGCACCGGATGCCTGCAGGATTGCTTCAGCACGCTCGATTGGATGCCACTGCGGCGGATCGATAATCAGGTCCGGCAGGTTATCGATCTGGGCGGCATTAAAAACAGTGGCATAAAATACTCTGGGACGCTCCAGCTTAAACTGCTCCTTGACCGGTTTGCCGTCATTGTTCAAAACGGGCTTGCCGTGTTCATCCTTTTTGATACGCTCATCGGTGAATTTCCAGTACTGGATCAGGGTGCTTTTTTCACCTTTACGTACCTGTGCACCCATATTGGATGCCTGTTTATAGGTCAGCCAGCGCGGGTCCTGATATCCCTGACTCATCAGATACAAGGCATTAATCCCTTTGTAGCGTTTTTGCGTGGTCGGATTGTTCGGAAACGACAACAATGGATCGCCGGGCTGCCACGGCTTTTGCCACGGTGCTGTGCCTTGCTTTAACTGTGCAATCAGGTTTTCGGCGACGGTTTGATGATAGGGTTTTCTGGATTTGTCCATGTCAGTGCCCCCCAGCCGTAAATTGCGGTTGATCAATGCAGCTCTCCAGTGCATCGGTCTCGCTCAACGCATCTTCAAAGAACGCTCCAAGCAGTTGCGCTTCATCGGGATCAAATTCAGCCTGGAATCCCGGTGTTTGCGCATCAACTAACTTTTCAAGGACAACCGGGTCCTGAGTAGCCGGGTCATTCAAATGATCAGGATGTGTTTCATCATTGACGGGTTTTTTCATGGTGATGACTCCTTGTTGTGGGAATTCCAGATGAATTGCGCACGCACGACATGCAGAATCTGTGACTGATGCGATGGGCCGAAATAGCGTGCATCGAGTGAATGGGGATGCAGGTCTGCTAACAGCAGGTATTCGAATTCATTGAGTACCGTATCCAGCGTGTATTGCGGTAACTGGATGACTGCCGGATTGGTTGTTACCTGCGCAGTGTTGGGCAGCAGTTCGCCATTGATACTTATACCTTTGCGATCGATGCGAACATGATCGTTTTCAACCGCATAAACCTGTTTGAGCAGTTGGCCGTAACCACCCGGACAATTGCCTGAGAACAGCACGCCGCTTTTCACTGCCTTGCTAAAACCGTCCATCTGTGGCGGACAGAATGCAACATAAGCACCTTTTGCAATGGGTGCATCCACAATCTTGTAAAACCCCACCGGCAGACTTGCCGTGGTGTTGAGATAAATACCGGAAACACGCAGCACAATACTCAGTACAAACAAACCCGCGCTGATGGTGAGTACAGAAACAGCCAGTATCTTAAGTGGTTTTGTCATGACAGCAATCCTGTCGTATCAGCGGCTGTCAGGCGGTCGCTAAAACCCGGCGGATTTACCTTTGCACGTGCCGCAAAGGTTTCATCCTGGAAATACAATGGCTGCACGCCGTAGATTGCCGGATAGCCTGCGGCATAAATAATCATGTCGCCAGGCTTTGTAATTCTGCCGCTGGCATCCTTGGCGGCGCCGGGCAGGCGCATGCATTCATCGGGCGTCAATAACGCGCGCTGCGTCTCCTGCAGCGTGCGGGTGACATGACCATGCATCATGGATGCGCGTTTGCCGCTGGTGGTAATCTGCTCCCTGATCACCGTGGTCTGTCCCGTCAGCTTTGATAAGTGTTCTGCCGTTTCAATACGGTTCGGGGCAAACGCTGACTGAATATGACAGTTCGACGTAATCGCCTCATCATGTCCGTAACCGGACTCGCGGCTTTTAAGCTGGTTGATGTCCTGGCAGATCAGATACGCTTTGATACCGTAACCGGCGATAAATGCCAGAGATTCCTGAAAGATCTCCAGTTTGCCAAGGCCTGGAAATTCATCGAGCATCAGCAGCAACCGGTGTCTGTAGTGTGCGATCGACTCACCATTCCTGAACGACATCTGATCTGCGAGTTTACGCACGATCATATTGAGCAGGATGCGGATTAACGGGCGCAGCCGTGATTTGTCATTCGGGTGTGACACAATGTACAGACTGACAGGGCTGTCATGGTGCATGAGATCGCGAATACAGAAATCCGAATCGCCGATATTGTTTGCCACGATCGGATCGCGGTACAAGGACAGATAGGACTTGGCGGTGGATAATACCGAACCGGCTTCTTCTTCGGGGCGGTCAAGCATATCGCGGGCAGCGGCCGCGATTACCGGATGTGTCTGGCCATCCAGATAATCCTGCGTCACCATTTCCATCCACAGTTCCTGAATGTCGCGGTCAGGATCGGACAATAACGCATCGACAGCAGGCAATGTCGCCGGTATGCCTTCACGCTGCGATTTGTACAGTACATGCAGGATCAGGCCGACCAGCAGCGCCTGCGCGGTCTTTTGCCAGTGTGTCTCCAGTCCCTTGCCGTCCGGGTCAACAATCAGATTGGTCAGATTCTGCACATCGGCCACCTCAGTGCCGCTGCCGATGATGATTTCATCAAGCGGGTTCCAGTGACAGCTTATTGTGGATGCCGGATCAAAGCGCAGTACCTTGTTGTGAGCATGCTGTTTGCGCCATCCGGCAGTCAGTGCCCACAGCTCGCCTTTAAGGTCGGTAATAACCGCGCTTTGGGTCCAGGATAACAAAGTAGGGATTACCAGGCTAACACCTTTGCCCGAACGGGTCGGGGCAAAACACAATACATGTTCCGGCCCGCTGTGTTTGAGATAATGCGTTTTACCGGATTTATCGCGCCAGGCGCCGACATAGACAGCATCATGACGCGCATTCTGCCGGGTGGGTAATAATCCTGCCGCCTCAATATCGTCTTTGATTGCCCATCGGGCTGAACCATACAGTTTTTGATTGGTTCTCGAAGAATTGGCCATCACCATCTTGATGACCAGCACCAGTATCAACCCGACACTGGAAAACAACACCCCGTAACCGGCCGCCAGATCAAAGATGTCTGAATGCCTGTCATACCATTGATTGCGCCACACCAGAATCGACCAGGGTGCATAGAGTTGATTGAACTGTGCACCCAGTTGCGCCTGATAATGAAACTGGTGTGCAAAATACTGGGTGGCAAGCTGAAACCCGCCAATCAGAAAGACAGCGGCGAGCAGGCGAATCATCCAGCTATTGCTTGACGTATCCTGGTTTTGATCGAAAGGCCTGTTATGCCTGTTGTCTGGACTCATAGCGATATTCCTCTGGAAGTACGGGTTTTAGTGAAGCGCTGCTGTTGCATGCACTGTCGGCGGTACTGTTCAAGTGTCTTGTCTTCGAAGGTAACGCGAATGCCGTGCTGCACGGCAGCCTGCGCAATCGCTTTTTTAAAATCATCGTCACCGTTGATTGCCAGCCGGTTGCCGTATCGTTTGACGGCTACCTGCAGAATGCCGGCAAAGGATGCGTCTGCAGCATTGGATGGAATATGCAGTCGCCTGCCGTCATCGCGTATCGTTGTACTACCCATTCGGTAAATCACGGTACCGCTTCTGGTGATCGATTCGATACGGCCCATGCCGGACCGATTGCCTCGTGTTCGTTTGCCGCAAACAGAATTGCCGGTCACTTCACTGTCGGCTTTTCTGGCGCGCAGCACCGCAAGCGCTTCATCATGGCCGTTGCTCGCTTCAATAGCCAGCCAGTCAAGCCAGGCCATTTTGGGATAACGGGCTTTGGAGCTGGCATAATCGCGGCGGTAGTCGCTCTTGATGATCGTCAGCGCTGTTTTGAATTGCAGGCTGACCGTTGCATACAGTGCTTTCTTACCCAGTTTGCCGGCAGCAAGGTTTCTGATGATGCTGCGCTTAAGCCGGGCTTTTTGTTTGGCGCGGTCAATCAGCCGGTCACGTTGATTGCGCAGCATCACCCACGCAGTTTGTCGTACACCGGCTGCCTGGCTTTGTGCCTGCTGGTATCGTGTATAAAGCTTTGACGTGTCCATGCGACTTTGCAGCGGTCTGGGCTGGTAGTGTTTGCGTTTTGATAGGGATGTTTTTGCGGTTTCTTGAGTATGCGCAGCCTGTTCAAATGTACCCAGCCGTTTCACAAGACTGTTTTTGGACAGCGACCGGTCAACCGAACTGGCTTTAACCGCGACTCCACTTTTCGACACAAACACTAGGCCGTTGCCGCGTTCCCTGATTTCAAGACCATGGCTTTGAAGAACTGCATGCAAATCCTGCCAGCTGTCAGCGCTTTTGATTTCAGCAAGGCACTCGCGCCTGATCCAGCCAAGCAGGCTCTCAGTACCGGCCTTGTTCTCGATGTCCTGTATGACCCGGTCGGTCTGATCAATTCTGGTTTCGTGATTGACTTTGGTCAGACCATATTCCTGCTCGATCTGCTCGCAAAGTGTCGCAACCTTTTTGTAGTCGTAGTAAGGATTATGAATAGTGAGTTTTGCGGGATGAATCTTGTTGATGGCAATGTGGACGTGCAGATTGTTGGTGTCGTCATGCACCACACTGATGCGTTGGTGGCCGCAGAAGCCCAATGTCTCACAGAATCGTTCCTCAATCGCAGCCAGATCGGCATTGGATAACCGCTCACCTTCAGGGAAACTCAGTACCAGGTGACAGGTTTTATCGGATCGGGCGCGTTTGTTCATGTCCTGCGTGTTCTGGATCTCAAGCAGTGCAGCGGTCAGTTCATCCGTATAGCAGTTTGTAACCGTCACCTGACCGATGCGCTCGCGCTTGCCCTGGGGATCGGTCAGATACTTCACAAGTGTTGTGAAACTGCTCTTGCGGAGTGATTTGATGGGGATGATTTTAGCGATCATGGGTTTTAAGCGGCTTAAGTCAAAATGGTTATTCCGAAGGCTATTTTTTGAGTTTCATGATTTCATTCAGCATTACATTTTGTGTTTCACGGATACTGTCGAGCGTCATATGCAGCTGTGATTTGCCAATGAGTCTGGTGCGCTTGTCGTTAGTCAGCCACAGCTTGATCAATCCACCCAGTCGCCCCAGGTCAGCATTGATTTTAAGCAAGGCATCCACATGCCGGTTATCGATCACACTGGGAACGTGATAGCCTAAACCCAGGTTGCGCAGATATTCGGCAACCGTTAATCCGGATTCCTGTGCTTTACTTTTTATGGCCATCTCTTCTACCGGCAGCACAGGGACCCTGAGTTTCTTGTCTCTTTTTTCACATCCAATTCCACGATTTCTTCTCACGATTTTTCCTTTGTCACCATTCTTTATGGCGTTCTGCAACTGTTTTCTATGCTTACCTCGTAGAGCAAGATTAACGTTGAGCACATTTTGTGCGAATAAGTTTGCGTGGAGATGGCCATCTCCACATATCTTGCCCTGTTGTGTGAATTGTTTGAAATATACTACCACTATATTATAAGTTTGCAAACACTAAATATTCGTTATATTATAACTTCAACTGCTTTAAAAATACTTGAAAGCAGCTTCTTTCAACGAAATAACAGTGCGCCTGAAACAAAAAGAAAGGAAAAGCAGGCAAAAGAAACGAGTTGAAACGGAAAGCAACCCGAGGCAAGTAAGAGAAACTTAAAAACTGAAACAAAACAATAAAAATATTTTTCGCCAAAAAATAAATTTATACGGCACAAAAGTGATGACCCAATCTTTATCAGAACGTATCGCGCTTTTTACAGATAGAAACAGACATGCCGGCAAACAGTTTTTACCGGCGTTCATCGCATTGAAGCCGGATATCGAGCAGGCATTACAGGATGGCTGGACGGTGAGACAAGTCTGGAACACATTGCATGATGAAGGAAAGATTAAATGTTCCTATCAATGGTTCAGGACACTGGTTAACCGGCATATCAACGGGGATAGAAAACAGCATTCGCGCACTGATCAATTAAAAACTGCCGGAAATGATCAGGAAGGATTTCGTTTTAATTCTGTAACTGAGAAAGAGGAGCTCATCTGATGGCTAAAATACATATGATTCTGCAGGGTAAGGGCGGGGTAGGTAAATCGTTTATATCATCGACGCTGGCACAGCATAAGATCACCAAGGGCAAAAATCCTTTGTGCATTGACACCGATCCGGTCAATGCCACTTTCTATGGCTTTAAGCAGCTCAATGTGTGCCAGATTAATGTGATGAACAATGACGAGATTGATCCGAGAAAGTTTGACGATCTCATTGAACTCATTGCCAAAGCAGAGTCGGATGTCATTATTGACAACGGTGCCAGCACCTTCGTGCCGATGTCGCATTATCTGATCAGTAACCAGATTCCGGCATTACTTTTAGACATGGGGCACGAACTGATCATTCATACCGTGATTACCGGCAGTCAGGCACTGCTGGATACCCTGAATGGCTTTGTGCATCTGATTAAACAATTTCCCAAAGAAGCACTGTTTGTTGTCTGGCTCAACCCCTATTGGGGTGAAATTACCATGCATGGCAAACAGTTCGAGGAAATGAAAGCGTATGTGGACAACAAAACACGCGTATCGGCCATTATCCGGATTCCACACTACAAGCCTGAAACCTTCGGCAAGGATTTAAGCGAAATCCTGCAATCGAAATTCACGTTCGATGAAGCACTAAAAAACAGCGCTTTACCGGTCATGGTGCGCCAAAGATTAACCATTATACGCAGACAACTGTTTACCAATCTTGAGAATGTGGCTGCGATTCTGACATGAACAACGACAAACTGGACGCATTGATCAAACGGATCGCGTCAGAACACGGCATCGTTTTGACCAAAGATGATCCGGTATTGATGATGCATACCCTGAATGAAGCATTGTTGGAACAAAATGAGAAGGCACATGCTGAACTGCTCAATAAATATCAGGAAATCCTGGAAAACAGCTTTAATCAATGGACAGAATGTTCAATCAAGAAATCGAATGCCATTCTCAGTGCATCTGTGAATAACGCCAATATATCAAAAAAGCAGCTCTTTGAAAGTTGTACGCAAATGATCCATGAAAAAATCAGAAGCGCGGTCAGTCAGGAAATTTATGAACTGACCAGAATTTCCAGGCAGGCGGCCATTATGAATTTACTGGCTTCTATTCTTGTGCTGCTGTCAGCGGTCATTGTTTCGTTCATGCTGTTATAGCATTTTACTAAAAGGTTGGACGGCTTATGAAAACCTTAAATCTTACGGAAGCGGCCCAGTTTCTTAAATTGCATCCCGAAGAAGTGCGTCGACGCGCCAAAGCCGGAGTCATTCCAGGCGCCAAATTAGGAAAACGCTGGACATTTATTGAAGATGACCTTGCCGATCATATCCGCTCGTTATATGCTTGTACGCGGCAAGCGTTGCAAGTGGGACATGAGGAGAAAAAATTATGTCACTCTTTAAACGCGGTAAAACGTGGTGGATTAGATTCACCGCACCAAGCGGCGAGCGCATTAGATGCTCTGCTGCAACAGAAGACAAAACCCAGGCGCAAGAATTTCACGACAAGCTAAAAGCGGAAGCGTGGAGAATTGCAAAAGTTGGCGAAAAACCAAAATATACCTGGGATGAAGCTGCTTATAAATGGCTGATGGAAACGCAGCACAAAAAAACACAGCATGATGATGTTTCCAAAATTAGTTGGCTCCAGCAATTTTTCAGGGGCAAATATCTTCATGAGATTACCCGTGAAGAAATTGCAAGAATAGGGGCGTTAAAGTTAAAAACAACCACTCCGGCTACGGCAAATCGATTGCTGGCACTGATTCGTTCTATTTTCCGGCGGGCTGCTCTCGACTGGGCATGGATTGATAAAGTGCCAACTATCAAACTGTACCGGGAGCCAAAGCGACGGATACGTTATTTGAGTGTTGAAGAAGCCAATAAGCTTATGCAGGAATTGCCGGTCCATTTGGCGGATATTGTGCGATTCTCACTGGCTACGGGTTTGCGGCGAGCAAATGTTACAAAACTTGAATGGTCACAAGTCGACATGGAGCGCAATGTTGCATGGATACATGGCGATCAGGCAAAAGCCGGGAAGCCGATTCATGTGTCACTTAATTCTACGGCTATTGATGTGTTAGCGAGACAAATTGGAAAACATCCCAAAACAGTATTTACTTATAAAGGCATGCCCATTAATCAAGTAAATACTAGAGCTTGGCGTAAGGCATTAAGACGGGCTGGTATTGAAGATTTTCGCTGGCATGATTTGCGCCATACCTGGGCGAGTTGGTTAACCCAGAATGGTGTGCCATTAAATGTCATTCAGGAGATGGGGGCATGGGAATCTGCAGAGATGGTTCGACGGTATGCGCATCTAGCACCAGCTCAGTTTACAATACATGCTCGTGTCGTAGATGCCATGTTTTCTGGCACAAATTTGACACAATCAAAATAATGCTTATGCAGCTGTGCTTCTAAGTCATTGATTAATGGTGCTGTTGCGCGGAATCGAACCGCGGACCTACTGATTACGAATCAGTTGCTCTACCAACTGAGCTACAACAGCTCGACAACTCATATGCCAAAAAGCTGGTTATTATAGTTGCTTGTGATGGAGCGGGCAAATCGTTGATTTAATTTTACAGAATTCCTGCTTTGGCAATGTAATAATCCCTTCGATTGTTTATTATTGTATTCAAAAAGATCGTATATTTCTGGAGCATTCTGTTTTAGGGTGAGGCTGGTGCGGAAGCAGAAGTTTTAAAGTGATAGTAAGTGTATTTTTCTGAACGACTCAGTTTTTATGGGTGTTGCTAAGTTCGGTTAATTTCGTTAAAAACTGTACTTTAAGGCAATAAAATGCAATAATCTGTCATGAATACGAAAAACACGGGTGCGACCAATATTCTGGTTATTCATGGGCCCAATTTAAATCTTCTTGGAATGCGTGAGCCGGAGATATATGGTCATGAAAGTTTGCAGGATATTAACAGAGAATTAAGTCGACTTGCGAATAAAGTTCAGGCGGGTGTTGTTTTTTTTCAAAGTAATGCGGAGTCTTTGCTGGTTGACAGGATTCAGCAGGCCATGACTGATGGTACCGATTTTATTATTATCAATCCGGCGGCTTATACACATACCAGCGTTGCAATGCGTGATGCATTGGCAGCGGTGCGAATACCATTTATTGAAGTCCATCTATCGAATATTTTTTCTCGAGAGGCTTTTCGTCATCATTCCTATTTTTCAGACATGGCTGTTGGTGTGATTAGTGGTCTGGGTTCAAAAGGTTATGAATTGGCGCTGGAATATGCCTTAATGATTCGGCGTTAATAAACAATGTGATTTTGCATATTATTTTTATATTGTCATCATGAAAATTCGGTGAGCGTTTTATCTATATATATTTCGGGAGTTTATTGTAATGTTAAAGGCTTTATTTCGATTGGCATGAGTTTGCTGACAAATGCCAGCAGGCTGTCCGAAATTTTTGATTGTATATTTAAATCAAATAACTTTTCCACAGTAGGATGGTTTATTCTTGGTGAGTTTCCTGTTACCAGGAAATGTATTGGTAGTTATCTTTTTGAAATAATCCCGGATTAGTTGGGATGATGTTGCGAGGGGTTTGATATGGATTTAAGAAAGCTTAAAAAACTAATTGAGCTGGTTGAAGAGTCTGGTATTGCTGAATTAGAGATTACTGAAGGAGAAGAGAAGGTCCGCATCAGTAAATCAGGCCCTGCGGTGCCCGGCTATGCCTGGATGCCACCCATGCAGCAAAGTGTGGCTCCATATCCTCAAGGGCAATGTCAACCAGCGCCGGATGCGACGCCCAATGATTCGAAAACATCTGATCCATCTAATGTAAAGAAAGATACACCGGAAGGGCATCTGGTCAAGTCGCCCATGGTAGGGACTTTTTACCGTTCATCATCACCCGGGTCCAGTCCCTTTGTCGATGTAGGCCAGACCGTGAAAGTGGGTGATACCTTGTGCATTATAGAAGCCATGAAGCTGCTCAATGAGATCGAAGCCGATAAAAATGGCGTGATTAAGGCCATACTGGTAGAAAATGGTCAACCTGTTGAATACGGGGAACATTTGTTTGTCATTCAATAATGCATTAAAAGATAGTCTGATAATCTATATCGATAAAGGTTACATAGTTAGCCTGCCTGATATTTTTTGACGGCCAAGTTTATCTCTTGTGAGTTTATATGTTTGAGAAAATTCTTATCGCAAATCGTGGTGAAATTGCCCTGCGTATTCAGCGTGCATGCCGTGCCATGGGTATAAAAACAGTTGCAGTTTATTCGGAAGCGGATTCTGAGGCCAAATATGTCAAATTGGCGGATGAATCGGTTTGCATTGGTCCTGCACCCGTTGCCCAAAGCTATTTAAACATACCTGCAATTATCAGCTCGGCTGAAGTAACGGATGCGGAAGCAATACACCCCGGTTATGGATTTCTTTCAGAAAATGCCGATTTTGCTGAGCGCGTAGAAAAAAGCGGTTTTGTTTTTATTGGCCCACGACCGGAAACGATTCGTTTGATGGGAGACAAGGTAAGTGCGAAAAACGCAATGAAAACAGCCGGTGTGCCATGTGTGCCGGGTTCAGAGGGAGCGTTGCCAGAAGGTATTGATGCAATAAAAAAGATAGTCAAGGAAATTGGCTATCCAATCATAATCAAAGCGGCTGGCGGGGGTGGTGGACGCGGTATGCGCGTCGTGCATACCGAAGCTGCGCTGCCCAATGCAGTCATTATGACGCGTAATGAGGCTCAGGCGGCTTTTGGTAATCCAGTCGTATATGCTGAAAAATATTTAGAAAATCCGCGCCATATTGAATTTCAATTACTGATTGACGAACAAGGTAATGCAGTGCATTTGGGTGAACGTGATTGTTCACTTCAACGGCGGCATCAAAAAATTCTGGAAGAAGCACCAGCCCCCGGTATTTCTGAAAAGCTGCGCAATAAAATAGGGGAGCGGTGTGCCGATGCTTGTCGCCGGATCAAATATCGTGGGGTAGGTACATTTGAATTTTTGTTCGAAAATAATGAATTTTATTTCATTGAAATGAATACCCGATTGCAGGTCGAGCACCCTGTGACTGAGTCAGTGACCGGTATTGATCTTGTGCAGGCCCAGATTAATGTAGCGGCGGGAAAGAAATTATCATTTCAGCAAAGCGATATCGTATTCAAGGGGCATGCTATCGAATGTCGCGTGAATGCTGAGGATGCATATAAATTAACACCATCAGCCGGTCGAATTACACAATATCATGCACCGGGTGGTCCCGGTGTGCGCGTGGATTCACACGTATATCATAATTATATGGTGCCGCCCTATTATGATTCGATGATCGGCAAAATAATTACTTTTGGCGATACGCGTGAGCAAGCTATTGCGCGCATGCGTATTGCGCTATCCGAAATGGTGGTGCAAGGGATTAAAACCAATATTCCACTGCATCTTGACTTGCTTTCAGATGCAACTTTTCTAAGCGGACAATACTCGATCCATTACCTTGAACACAAACTTGCCTTGCATAATCAACAAACTGTCTGATTCATTAAACCTGTTATAACCTGCTGTCAACTTTGCCATTTAACCTGATCTGCCGGATCACATGGAATTGCTGGTTTGGATTGATGGCAAGTAACTAAATTTTAGCGATCACCGCGTATGTCTTGGAACAAAATCATTATAAAAACGGATAATGCTTCTGCGGATCGTTTGAGTGAAGCGTTGTTGGAGCATGGCGCTTTATCGGTGGATATACATGACGCAGAAGCCGGTACCGATGCGGAACAGCCATTATACGGCGAACCTGGATTGCCTGCAGAACAGGTATGGCAGAAAGCAGAAGTAACCGGACTGTTCGATAAGGATACCGATCTGGATGCTATTATGCAGTCTGTCAAGGAGGCAGCGCAGCTATCGCAAATGCCCAGCTATCGAACGGAGATAGTTGAAGCACAGGACTGGGTGCGATTAACACAGGCACAGTTTGAACCCATTCAGATTTCCGCTCGCTTATGGATTGTGCCCACATGGCATCAACCGCCTGATCCGGCCGCGATAAATTTGATTCTTGATCCGGGTTTGGCATTTGGTACAGGCAGCCATCCAACGACGCAACTATGTCTTGTCTGGCTCGATCAGCATTTAAAGCGGGAAGAAACGCTACTGGATTATGGTTGCGGTTCGGGTATTCTTGCCATAGCGGCATTAAAGCTGGGCGCCGGTCATGTAACCGGCATAGATATTGATCCGCATGCGGTCAAGGCAAGCCAGGCAAATGCGTTGCTGAACGATTGCGATCAATCAAAACTATTTTTTTCGACACATTATCAGCCCGGAAGCAACCCGGACGATAAAACCGTTGTGGCTGGTCAGGTTGATGTTGTGATAGCAAACATATTATCCAATCCACTGATCATGCTTGCCCCCATTCTTGCGCAAGCAGCACGCAGAGGGGGGCAGATTGTTTTGTCCGGTATTTTGCAAGCGCAAGCAGATGAAGTGAAGGCGTCTTATCAAAATTGGTTTGATATGCAATTATCTGAAGCACAGGACGGTTGGGTATTATTAACTGGAATAAAAAAATAAACGTATACGAGCGTTGGAACCAGTCTTTTTAAAAAGGTAAGACGGCAATAATCAGCATTAAGCAATTTTTAATCGCTATAATTTTTATTTTTCCTGTGCTTAAATGGAGTAGCTGATGGCACTTGTGACATTATGTCCGGGTTGTGGAACTACTTACAAAATTATTCCAGAGCAATTGCAATCCCAAAGTGGTCTGGTGCGATGCGGAGAATGCCAGGTTATCTTCAACGGATTCGCTACGTTAATTACAATTGACGAGTCCGAGATTCAATACCAGTCGACGTTTGTTGAAAAAACGACAGCATCTGACAATTCTGATGAAATCAAAGAAAGTGTCCATTTGGCAGATACTTCTCACTGTGAACTGCAAGCAGACACGAGTGCTGCATTTCAGTCTGATCATGTGCAAGATGAAGCTGTAAAAACGACTGAATCGTCAGAATCTGGAGTGGGTATAGAGCCCTCGTACTCACTGGTGCCCTCACCGTATAATGTATCAAGTAGTGATTTCTTATCGGAAGTATCTCAAAAATCACCTCAACATTGGGGCTGGAAATTCGGCAATATTGCCTTATTCATTCTGTTGATAGCTCAGGTCATTTATATGTATCGTGCAGATTTGGCAATTATCGCGCCGCAATCCAGGCCATATCTGGAACAATATTGTAATATTCTGGGATGTACAGTGCCGCTCCCCGGGAATGTTCAGCTGTTAAGTATTGTGTCGTCAGATATGACAGTGAGAGATCCTGAGACTCAACCGGAAGTAGCGACTTTAACTGCAGTTGTTCGTAACCACGCACCTGTTACGCAGGCATTGCCAGCTTTAAAATTATTGTTAACAGATATGCATAATCAATTGCTGGCCAGTCGAATTTTTACCACAACTGATTATCTAACCAAAGCACAGATTCAAAAAACAGCCATTCAACCGAATCAAGAAATTATTATTCAGATTTATCTGGATAATAGCCAATTAAAATCGACCGGTTATCATTTGGAATTGTTATATTTATGACTATATATCATAAAGTTACTGATAATTCAAAGAGGTCGGCCTGGCTCGGTTTCGGTATGGATCGGCTGGTAGGGTATAATAAATCGCTTTATATTAAATTCAAAAGCACTTAACGTAATGAATAAAGATCTTCGCACGACCCTGTTAGAAAGTTCCATTGCCAACCGTATTATGATTCTCGATGGTGCAATGGGGACAATGATACAAACCTTTAAACTCGAAGAAGCCGATTTCCGAGGCGAGCGCTTTGCAGATTTTCCGCATGATTTGAAAGGTAATAATGATTTGTTGACGTTGACACGTCCGGACGTGATCCGCTCAATTCACGACGATTATCTTGAAGCCGGAGCGGATATCATAGAAACCAACACATTTAACTCCAATGCGGTTTCAATGGCGGATTATCATATGCAGGATTTGGTATATGAGCTCAATGCGTCTGCGGCAAAACTGGCGCGAGAAGCCGCACAGGCAATCGAGAAAAAAATACCTGACAAACCCCGTTTCGTCGCTGGCGTCATCGGGCCGACAACAAAAACAGCTTCAATCTCGCCTGATGTCAATGACCCCGGTTTCCGTAATATCACCTTTGATCAACTGGTAGCCGACTATACTGAATCAATCCGCGGACTGGTTGATGGCGGTGTCGATATACTGATGGTTGAAACCATATTTGATTCCTTGAATTCCAAGGCGGCGTTATTTGCAATTGATCAGTTTTTTGAAGTAAACAATGTTCGATTGCCTATCATGATTTCAGTCACCATAACGGATGCTTCAGGCCGGACGTTGTCCGGACAGACGCCGGAAGCATTCTGGAATTCAGTCCGGCATGCAAATCCATTATCGGTCGGTATTAACTGTGCATTGGGTGCTGAACTCATGCGTCCATACATTGAAGAGCTCTCCGATGTGGCGGAAGTCTACGTCAGCGTGCATCCGAATGCCGGGCTGCCGAATCCTTTGTCGGAAACCGGCTATGATGAAACGCCGGAATATACCGCGCGTCAACTCAAGGATTTCGCGCAGTCCGGTTTTGTGAATATAGTCGGAGGGTGTTGTGGCACCACGCCTGCACATATTAAAGCCATCGCTGAAGCCGTCAGTCCGCTGCCGACGAGAAAAATACCGGAACTTCCAAAAAAACTCAGACTGTCAGGTTTGGAGCCGCTCAGCATTGATGATGATTCACTCTTCGTCAATGTCGGCGAACGCACCAATGTTACCGGTTCACGCGCATTTGCACGATTGATTCTGGGCGATCAGTACGCTGAGGCATTGGATGTGGCGCGCAGTCAGGTTGAAAACGGTGCGCAGATCATCGACATCAATATGGACGAAGCCATGCTGGATTCACAAAAAGCCATGGTGACTTTTCTGAAGCTGATTGCCACCGAGCCGGATATCTGCCGTGTACCGATAATGCTCGATTCGAGCAAGTGGACGGTGATAGAAGCGGGACTCAAATGCATACAGGGCAAATCCATAATCAACTCTATCAGCATGAAAGAAGGCGAGGAAGAGTTTATTATGCATGCCAGACTGGCGCGCCGTTATGGTGCTGCCGTGATTGTCATGGCTTTTGATGAAGAAGGTCAGGCGGATACACTTGCCCGTAAAGTTGAAATATGTACGCGCAGTTATCGCTTGCTGGTCGATAAAGTTGGCTTTCCACCGGAAGATATTATTTTTGATCCGAATATTTTCGCCATTGCCACCGGTATTGAAGAACACAATAACTATGGCGTTGATTTTATTGACGCCACACGTGAGATTAAAAAAACGCTGCCGCATGCCAAGATCAGCGGCGGTGTGTCCAATGTTTCGTTCTCTTTCCGCGGCAACGATCCAATTCGAGAAGCCATTCATACCGCTTTTCTTTATCATGCCATTAAAGCGGGTATGACCATGGGAATTGTGAATGCCGGGCAATTGGGTGTTTATTCGGATATTCCGGCGGATTTGCTGGAGTACGTGGAAGATGTGATACTTAACCGTCGTGAAGACGCGACTGAGCGTCTGGTTGATTTTGCGGAAAACTACAAGGGTAAGAAAAAAGAACAGATTGAAGATTTAAGCTGGCGTGAACAGCCTTTGCAGGATCGACTGACGCATGCGTTGGTCAAGGGAATCTCCACCTATGTTGTTGAGGATACGGAAGAAGCACGTCTGGAAATCAAGCAAAAAGGTGGACGTCCAATTCAGGTGATTGAAGGGCCGTTGATGGATGGGATGGGTGTAGTAGGTGATTTATTTGGTGCCGGCAAGATGTTTTTGCCGCAAGTGGTTAAGTCCGCACGAGTGATGAAACAGGCCGTCGCCCATTTATTGCCATTTATCGAGGAAGAGAAGAAACTGCTCGGCGATTCACGGCCTAAAGGCAAGATTGTTGTCGCAACCGTCAAAGGTGATGTGCATGACATCGGTAAAAATATTGTCGCTGTAGTGTTGCAATGTAATAACTACGAAGTCATCAATATGGGCGTGATGGTACCCAGCGCACAAATACTGGAAACAGCGAGAAAGGAAAATGCAGATATTATCGGTCTCTCCGGATTGATTACGCCATCGCTTGAAGAAATGGCGCATGTGGCCAAAGAAATGAAACGTGAGGGCTTTACCATTCCGCTGTTAATTGGCGGAGCGACAACTTCACGTGTACATACCGCCGTTAAAATCGCCCCGCATTATGACGGATCGGTTGTATGGGTACCGGACGCAAGCCGCGCTGTAGGTGTCTGCAGCAATCTGATGTCGGAAGACATGCAGGCCGATTATGTTCAAGGCATCAAAGCGGAATATGAAAAGGTTCGCACACAGCATAAAAACAAGAAAGGGCCTTCTAAAATCCTGCCGATAGCTGACGCACGTGCAAATGCGTTTAAAGTTGACTGGGAGCAGTACGAACCGCCGCAACCGGAATTATTGGGCATCCGTACCTTGAATAATTATCCACTGGAAAAAATTGTACCGTTTATCGACTGGACGCCGTTTTTCCAGGCATGGGAACTTGCCGGTCGTTATCCTGCAATTCTGGATGATGAAGTGGTGGGAGAGACAGCACGTAATTTGTTCCGCGATGCACAGGCAATGCTGAAAAAAATAGTTGAGCAGAAATGGCTCTCCGCCAATGCGGTCATCGGACTGTTTCCGGCCAACGCTGTCGGGGATGATATTGAAATCTATACCGATGAAAGTCGAAACCAGATTGCCATGACCTGGCACTGCTTGCGTCAGCAAACGCAAAAACCAACCGGGAAGCCGAATCGATGCCTGTCGGATTTTATTGCACCCAAGGAAACGGGACTCAAAGATGCCATTGGCTTGTTTGCAGTGGGTGCGGGTTTCGGCATTGACGAACGTATCAAAGCGTTTGAAGATGCTAATGATGACTATAGTGCCATTGTACTCAAAGCGCTGGCTGACCGTCTGGCGGAAGCATTTGCCGAACATATGCATATGCGGGTCAGACGGGAATTCTGGGGTTATGCCAAAGATGAAACGCTTGAAAATCAGCAATTGATTAACGAAGAATATCTTGGCATTCGGCCAGCGCCGGGTTATCCGGCGTGCCCGGATCATACCGAAAAAGGGTCTTTGTTTAAGTTGCTGGACGCTCAGAATAGAGCCGGTATTATTATTACGGAGTCTTATGCCATGGTGCCGACGGCGGCGGTATCCGGTTTTTGTATTGCGCACCCCGAATCTACATTTTTTGCTGTTGGCAAAATTGGTAAGGATCAAGTGGAAGATTATGCCAAACGCAAAGATTGGACGGTTGAAGAGGCGGAGAGGTGGCTGGCGCCAGTGTTGGCTTATGAACGCTAGAGATCTAAATTCCATTGCGTTTGCAATTTCGGTGTTAAAAGTAAATGAAAAAATGGAATTTATCCTAAGTAAATGAGTATTTTGAATTAATTTTTACCTTGACATTGGCTCCCGTTCTTAACAATTTTGAACAGTCTGTTTATACTTATTTGTTTTGGGGAAGATTGGAGATGAGTTTTCTCGATAAAGCAAAAGAACTGTCAAGCGGTGTTGCTGACAAAATCGTTGAATTCAGCAGTGATGAAGTCATTGCCAGTAACATTATCTAGGCAGTAGAAAAACAGGAAAAAGTCAATGCTATTCTAAAAGCGCGTGGTTCAAACTGTCACATCGGCAGTTTGAATCTGGGAATGGGTATTCCACCCAACGTGACTTTTTTGGAATCTGGCGTATGCAAGAATCAGAGGAATCAGGAGACAATGAGGAATCACCGGATATCGGCAAACTTTCTGTGCCCATCGTCGTTTCACAGGATGGGATTTAATGCCGCGGATAAAAGTATGAGAATGGTGGCTCAATGAATCTGACGACCCTGAAAATTGCCACATATCTGGATATAATGGATATGCTATTCGTGGACGCCCGTAGTTTATTTACGGGTAAGCACGCCAGTTTTGCCATACGTGGTAAGAACGCGCTTAGCGGCCTTTATGAAACGTTTGGTTTACGCCTTATCCGAGACAAGCCAGGCAGAGTAGGAAACCATCTACGGTAAACAAATTTAAGCCTTAATTTGCAAATAATCGTGCCAGTTCAGCACCTGGATCGTCGGCGCGCATAAACGCTTCACCGACCAGGAATGCATTAACGTTGTTGTGGCGCATCAGCTCAACATCTTCCGGTGCATGAATGCCGCTTTCGGTGACAATAATGCGTCCGGCGGGTATCTGTTGCAGCAGTTGCAGGGTGGTGTTGAGGCTGGTTTCAAAGGTGCGCAAATTGCGGTTGTTGATACCGATCAAAGGTGTATTGAGTTGTAGCGCGAGTGCCAGTTCTTCGGCATTATGCACTTCCACCAATACCGACATGCCCAGTTCATGGGCTTGTGCTTCCAGTTTTAGCATTTGCCTGAGTGGATCTTGTTCAAAGTTATCCAGACTTTCTTCGCCAAAGTCATTTTTCATGGTAAACGCTGCAACGATGAGCAGAATGCAATCGGCACCCATGGCGCGGGCTTCCGCGACCTGATATTCATCAATAATGAAGTCCTTGCGAATCACTGGCAATTGGCAGGCAGCACGGGCTTGCTGCAGGTATTCCGGACTGCCCATGAAGTACTGGCGATCCGTCAGCACGGATAAGCAGGCTGCACCATGTTTTTCGTAGGATTCTGCAATTTCGGCAGGATTAAAACTTAGATGTGAAGCATGTGGCGATTTGGGGCCGCGCAATATGCCTTTACTGGGGCTGGCCTGCTTGATTTCTGCAATTACGGCTGATTGACCTGCTGTAACTTTGTTTTGAATGACTGCAGTAAAATTTCTTGCAGGTGCGGCATCTCCAGCTTCTGCCATGACCTCAGAAAATGTTTTTTCAGTTTTGGCTGCTCTTATTTCCTGTACCTTGGTAGCGAGTATTTTATTGAGAATATCTGACATGTTTTTTGGTTATGCTGTTGCCGGATTCTGGTTCTGATTATATTGCTTGGATAGCGCAACCAGTTCATGCAGCTTCTGGAGAGCTGCACCGCTTTCAATTGCTCTTTGTGCAGCCTGAACACCCTGTGCAAGTGAATCTGCAATACCTGAAACATAGATGGCTGCACCGGCATTGAGCAATACGATGTCGCGAGCTGGTCCCTTGGTGTTTTTCAACACGGACACCAGCATGGCTTTCGCCTGGTCGCTGTCGCTGACCTGTATGGATGTAATGGGTGCGGACTGCAGGCCAAAATCTTCCGGCTTAATAGTGTATTCGGTGACTTTGTCTTGTTTTAATTCGCCGACATATGTTTCACCGCTGATGGTGATTTCATCCAGGCCGTCTTTGCCGTTGACAATCATGACATGTTTGCTGCCCAAATGTTGCAATACATGTGCTAAAAGTGCTACCAGTTTTGCGTCAAATACCCCCAGTACCTGATTTTTTGCAGCCGCCGGATTAGTCAGTGGTCCGAGAACATTAAAAATGGTTTTGATGCCGAGTTCACGCCGAACCGGTGCTGCATACTTCATTGCACTATGGTAATTCGGTGCGAACATAAAGCCTACGCCGATTTTGCCGATGCTATCGGCGACTTGTTCGGGTGTTTGATTCAGATTGACGCCCAGTGCTTCAAGAACATCGGCGCTACCCGATTTGCTGGATACCGAACGTCCACCATGCTTAGCAACCTGAACGCCCGCTGCTGCGCTGACAAAGGCTGCTGCAGTAGAAATGTTGAAGGTATGGGTTGCATCACCACCTGTGCCGCAAGTGTCGATTAAATGATGGCGATTGGCGACATGAACCGGCGTTGCAAATTCACGCATGACTTTGGCTGCTGCGGTGATTTCGCCGATTGTTTCTTTTTTGACGCGTAATCCGGTAATAATGGCGGAAATCAAAACGGGTGATACTTCTCCCTGCATGATTTGACGCATGATTGACAGCATGTCGTCATGATGAATTTCTTCATGATTGATAATTCTATTTAAAGCTTCTTGCGGTTTCATAAAAATGAATAAATCAGTGTTGCGATTGGTTTAAAAAGTTTTTTAACATGTCGTGACCATATTCGCTCAGGATGGACTCCGGGTGAAATTGTATACCTTCGATATGGAGCGTTTTATGCCTGATGCCCATGATCTCATCGTCCTCTGTCCAGGCTGTTATTTCGAGACAATCCGGTAATGAGGCACGATCAATAACGAGAGAATGGTACCGAGTTGCAATAAAGGGATTGGGTAAATCATGAAACACGCCTGAGTTATTGTGATAAATCGGTGATGTTTTACCATGCATAAGCTGTTTGGCATGAATAATTTTTCCGCCAAATGCCTGTCCGATACTCTGATGACCCAGGCAAACTCCGAGTACAGGCATTTTTTCGCTGAACTGCTTAATGACTGACAAGGAGATCCCTGCTTCATTTGGTGTGCAGGGGCCTGGAGAAATCACGATACGTTCAGGTGCTAGTTGTTTAATCTTTTCCAATGTGATTTCATCATTGCGGTATACGACAACCTCTTCTCCCAGCTCGGATAAATATTGCACCAGGTTATAAGTAAAGGAGTCGTAATTATCAATCATTAATAACATGTTTTTGTAATTCTATGTTTAACGGGCATTTTTATTGGTGCTGGAATTTAAATCCCAGGTTGATATTTAAATTCTAATAAATCAGCAGATTTTAACAGTTCAACCGGTATTCATGGTGTTGATTCTTCGTGTAAATGAAAAAATTAAGTCATGCTGATGCTGAATATGATCCGCTGCTAATCGTTTTTTAATGGTGGTTGCTAATGTTTGTAGATTTTATTTTCTATTAAACAAAGAAGTTTATTTGATGTTATTGCCGTAATTCAGTAAAATCCATCCTTTTTAAACCCTTGTCTTACCATACGTTTATGGAAGACTTTACCCAAAAGGAATAGCAAAAAGATATTATGCGACATTATGAAATCGTATTTATAGTACATCCTGATCAGAGCGAGCAGGTACCAGCGATGATAGAACGTTATCGCAATATTGTGACTGCAAAGAACGGCACAATCCACCGTCTGGAAGACTGGGGAAGGCGTCAGCTGGCATATCTGATACAGAAAGTACACAAAGCGCATTATGTATTAATGAATATTGAATGTGACCAGGAGACACTCAATGATCTGGAGCATGCGTTTAAATTTAGTGATGCCATTTTACGTCATTTGACGATTAGAATGGATGGCCCGGTAACCGAGGCTTCACCCATGATGCAGCAAAGAGAAAGTGATGACACAGCTGCACGTCCATCTGATGAATCGGCAGTGAGAACTGAATCTGTCCAAAAAATAGAGCCTGAAACATCCGGTGAATCCGCTGATAAAGCGGAATCCAAAGAAACCGAAGAATCTGAAGCGGCCGATAGCACCAGTCCCGCAACATAATAATCAGGTGGAATGTAATCAGGCGATTATCTGTGGAGAAGCCATTCGCATTGGCGTTTTACGATATACCCCGGCAGGAGTGCCTGTCATAAATTTTGTTGTAAGGCACACATCGCGTCAGATGGAAGCCAACATCACCCGGCAAATCAATTGTGAGTTGCCAACTGTAGCGATGGGTGCGACGGCAAAAACCATATCTGAAATGCGCAATGGCAATAATATTAAGGTAACTGGATTTCTCAATAGAAAAAGCCATACAAACCAACAACTGGTATTACATGTAGATAGCATCACTCAAATTTAATTGAAAACAGGAAAGAAAGAACATGGCACGTATAAACAGGCGAAAAGACGGTAAAGATAAGGAAAAAGAAAAAAGAGCAAATCGCCCTTTGTTCAAGCGCAAGAAGTTTTGCCGTTTTACGGTTGAGGGCGTTAAAACAATCGATTATAAAGATATCGAAGTTTTAAAAGATTTTGTCAGTGAAAATGGAAAGATTATTCCCGCGCGCATTACGGGTACCAAATCGTTTTACCAAAGACAGCTTGGCACAGCGATTGAGCGTGCGCGCTTTCTCGCGTTATTGCCTTACACGGATCGTCATTAAGGAGTGAAATATGCAGATTATATTAATGGAAACAATTGCTAAGCTGGGACGATTAGGTGACATTGTAAATGTGAAAAGCGGTTATGCAAGAAATTACCTGATTCCGCAAGGAAAAGCGCACCGTGCAACGGAAAACGCGATTGCAGAATTTGAAACAAAACGTGCTGAGCTTGAACAAAAGCAGGCAGACACACAGGCGTCGGCACAGGCAATGGCCGGAAAATTGGAAGGTTTGATGCTGCAAATCACGCAAAAAACCAGTAACGATGGCAAGTTGTTTGGTTCCGTTACCAATGCTAATATCGCTGATGCACTGAGTGAACAGGGGTTTGTTATCGAAAAATCCATGATACGTATGCCGCATGGTCAATTAAAACAAGTTGGCGATTATCCAATCAAAGTGGTTTTGCATGGTGATGTTTCGGCGCAAATTACCGTTTCCGTATTAGGTGAAGCAGCGATTTAACTTTGAGTAGTTTCCTAACAAAAAAGGACTCTGACGAGTCCTTTTTTATTTTCTTTTTTCATCTTCAGTCGAGTAAGTGCTAAAATTCAGGATCTGTATTTTAGTCTCCGCTGGATATCCATGGCTCAATCCACTCTTAGCATCAATACCGGCGAAACGCTGGACACCTATAAAACACCGCCGCACTCTATCGAGACCGAACAATCGGTTCTGGGCGGACTTATGCTTGACAATCAAGCCTGGGATAAAATCGCGGACATCATTACGGATGAAGATTTTTACCGTCATGATCATCGCTTGATATACCATCATATCTGCAGATTAATCGAGCAGAATAAACCGGCTGACGTTATCACGGTTGCGGAATCACTGGAGTCATCAGCCGAATTACAATCGGTAGGCGGACTTTCTTATATAGGTAACATAGTACAAAATACACCCTCGGCGGCTAATATCAAACGTTACGCTGAAATCGTGCGTGAACGTTCAATCATGCGTAACCTTGCCCAGGTTGGCGTGAAGATTACAGAATCAACTTATAGTCCTGCCGGACGTTCGGCTACAGATCTGCTGGATGAGGCCGAATCCCGGGTATTCGAAATAGCCGAAGAAGGTGCACGCGGCAAGCAAGGCTTTGTCGATATTCAACCTTTGTTGAAAGAGGTGGTCGAGCGCATTGAATTACTCTATAGCCGGGATAATCTCAGTGATGTTACCGGGATTGCCTCAGGATTTCATGATCTTGATCAGAAAACTTCCGGCTTCCAGCCCGGTGATTTGATTATTGTTGCCGGTAGACCTTCCATGGGAAAGACGGCGTTCTCATTAAATATAGCCGAACACGTCGCACTGGAACTGGATAAGCCGGTTGCCGTCTTCAGTATGGAAATGGGCGGTGCGCAGCTGGCTATGCGTATGCTGGGTTCAGTTGGGCGGCTGGATCAACATAAAGTACGTACAGGCCGCCTGGAGGATGATGACTGGCCAAAACTCACCCATGCATTGGGTAAGCTTAATGATGCACCTATCCATATTGACGAAAGTGCGGCATTGAATGCGCTGGAGGTCAGAGCAAGGGCAAGACGTTTATACCGCCAATATGGTGGCCTTGGACTGATTGTTGTTGATTACCTGCAATTGATGTCTTCCAGTCATCCGGGTGAAAACAGAGCCACGGAAATATCCGAGATTTCCCGTGCGCTGAAAAGCCTTGCCAAGGAACTAAAAGTTCCGGTAATTGCATTATCACAACTGAACCGCAGTCTTGAGCAGCGTCCGAATAAACGTCCGGTGATGTCGGATTTGCGCGAATCTGGCGCCATCGAGCAGGATGCCGATGTGATACTGTTTATTTATCGTGATGAAGTGTATAACCCGGAAACGCAGGATAAAGGCATCGCCGAAATTATCATTGGTAAACAGCGTAATGGGCCGATTGGCAAAGTAAATTTGACATTCCTTGGCGAATACACGCGGTTTGAGAGTCACGCTAAAATGGAATATTATTGAGTAGCCGTAAAGGTTATCACGGAAATTCATCATTTTTAACACAGATATGCAGTGCTTTCTAACCATTGATGGATTTGAAGCAATAGCGGATTAGAATATATTCATAATCCGTTCACCATTAACCCCTATCAAAGCGGCGCTTTTCGGGTTATAATCTCCGCCTTTGCGAAAGGCATGCGGTAATAGTAAGGCACTGTAAGTAAAGATATATTTTTATTGCCCGGGTGGTGAAATTGGTAGACACAAGGGACTTAAAATCCCTCGGACATTGCGTCCGTGCCGGTTCGACTCCGGCCCCGGGCACCACCTTGGGTTTTCATGAAGTCTCGTAACACATCAAACCCCTCTTATTTATTACGTTCTCGCTAATTTAATCGTATCAGAAGATTGCATAACATCTTTTGACACACCAACAAATAGTTGGTACTTTTGATGGTACTTTTAGATACCAGCAAGTGAGGTACCAACAAATGCTTACCGATATTACGGTAAGTCAAACCAAATCAAGGCACAAACCCTACAAAGTCAGTGATAGTGGCGGGTTGTATTTGCTGATTAAGTCTACTGGGAAATGTTGGCGTATGAATTACCGCTTTGCAGGTAAGCAAAAAACGCTTGCAGTTGGTGTCTATCCAACGGTGTCATTGGTAGAAGCCAGAAAAAAGCGTGATACAGCAAAAGACCACCTCGCAAAAGATACCGATCCGTCTCTACGCAAAGCTATAAGGAAACAGGCAACACTTCATGTGGCTGAAAATACCTTCCAAGCCATAGCGCTTGAATGGCACACAAAACATATCCATACCTGGGCAGCTTCCACCGCGCATAGTATCAAGCGCTATCTTGAAAAGGATATTTTTCCTTGTCTGGGTAATCGTCTTATCAAAGATATAACCGCACCGGAATTGCTGGCGGTATTGCGTAGAGTAGAAAGCCGTGGAGCGCACGAGAAAGTGCAGCGTTGCCGTAAATATGCCGGGTGGATAGGGTTGTTATATGCTGCGGCAACTGGATGCGCTGAATGTGATCCTGGCGGCGATTTAAGGGGCGCATTGATACCTGTCAAAGTACAACATCATCCCAGTATTACCGATCCACAAGGCGTAGGGGCATTAAATTTAATTGTGTTTCTGCCAGATTAAGTTTGAGTCAGTACAGGTTAGACTTGACCAGAACAAACTGCGGTATTCAGGTCTCCAACTTTCCGGGGCCACTTCACGCCGCTTTTACTAAATTAATCCCTATTGTTGCAATCACCATATTGGGTACTTGTCTCTTTTAAGTGAATTTTTGCTGCAACACTATTCTGGGACTTCGATGCCGTTTAGGTTAGTAAGCGTACATTACACAGCCCGTGTTAGATTATTTTTGCAGCAATTTATGATAAAAATTAAACCGTTTGGTGCTGATCTTTTTTTCGCTTGTCGCTTGAATTAACATACAACCAGGTTCGTTGACATGCCGGCAATCGTTAAATTTACACTGTCCGATATACGGATGAAATTCGGTAAAACCCCATGCCAGGTTTTCATCCCCGATATGATTTAACCCGAATGCTTGAATACCCGGAGAATCAATGATGTCACTGTTGGCATCGATATGATAAAGGTGTGCATGCGTCGTGGTATGACAGCCCGAATTTAACGCGACCGAAATTTCAGCTGTTGCACGTTGCGCTTCCGGAATCAATGCGTTGAGAATAGTCGATTTGCCCATACCTGACTGGCCTGCAAGTACACTTACATGGCCTTGAAGATAAGATTTAAGCGCTGAAATATCCTGAACAGCACTGATTTTTATCAAGGGGTAGCCAAGTGATTCATAAAGCGATAATTCCTTGATCGCAGCTTTTGTCGGTTCAGCCAGATCGGTTTTATTGAGCACGATAATGGCTTGAATGCGCTGACTTTCTGCGGCGACCAGGCAACGGTTGATGAGTTCTTCGCTGAAACCGGGTACGGCGGCAACCACGATAATGATTTGCGTGACATTTGCAGCAATGATTTTTTCCTTAAAAGCATCGCTGCGGTAGAGCAGACTTTTACGTAATAAAATTTTCTCAATCACACCTTGCCCGGGCGTGGTAAATTTTATTTCAACTTGGTCGCCACAGGCGACGCCACCTTTTTTGCCGCGCATGACACATGACAGCGCTTCTCCATTCGTTGTCTCTACAGTGTAGTGCCTGCCGTATACAGCGATGATCTGACCTGTATGATGAGGAAATATGACTTTGCTTTGTTGAAGAGGAATGCTCAATCGTTGAACAACTTGTCAACTTTGGCAGCACAAATGAAGTCATTTTCAGACAAGCCGCCAATGGCATGGGTTGTATAGGTGATATCGCAGCGGTTATAGCCAACGACCATGTCAGGATGATGATCTTCCCGGTGAGATATCCACGCTACAGCGTTTACAAAGGCCATGGTCTGGTAATAATTTTTGAATGAATAACACTTGTTGATTTGATTATCCTGTAATTGCCATCCATCCAGTTGCTGCAGTAATATTGTCGCAGCATCAACAGTCAGCGGTGCGACCAAACCTTCACAGGGTTTACATTTTTGATTTGTGAGTTCTATCATGGTCTAGTCCTTTTAAATTATATTCGTTCATTGCGTTTGATTTTGTAAATGAGCTACCCGGATGGCAGCCGGTGGGTGCGAATCATAAAAGGTGGAATGAAGCGGATCAGGTGTGAGCGTGGCTGCATTATCCTGATAGAGCTTGACTAATGCACGGATCAAGTCATCAGCAGATGCGTTTTGTGCAGCATAGGCGTCGGCTTCAAATTCATGCTTGCGCGAGAAAATGCTCGATATAGGGTGAAATAAAAATGTAAACACTGGCATGACGAGGAAAAATAACAGCAACGCCATAGCAGTCGCAGGTACGGCATCAATCGTAACGCCTAAGCTCTCATAGAACCAAGTCTGGTTCATAAGATAACCGAGAAGCCAGAAGAACGCCAGACTCATGATGAATGAGATGATGATGTGTTTGATGACGTGGCGGTGCTTGAAATGACCTAGTTCATGTGCAAGAACGGCTTCTATTTCAGCTGGTTCCAGGCGCGAAAGCAGAGTGTCAAAGAAAACAATTCGCTTTGTTTTACCGAAACCGGTGAAATAGGCATTGCCGTGATTGCTGCGGCGTGACCCGTCCATGACAAAAAGCCCGCTGGATTTGAAACCACATTTTTTCAGTAATTGTTCAATACGTGTTTTAAGCGCTGCATCTTCAAGTGGCGTGAATTTGTTAAACAGTGGTGCAATCCAGGTGGGAAAAATGGCTAACAGAAATAAATTAAACGTAATCCATGCCGCCCAGGCGTAAAGCCACCAGTTTTCACCCATTTTTTCCATCAGCCATAGGATTCCAAATAACAGCGGGGCGCCCAGCAACAACATCAGGGTTGCCTGTTTGACCAGGTCAGCGAAAAACATGCCGCGGGTCATTTTATTGAAACCGAATTGCTCTTCTATGACGAAAGTACGGTAATAACTCATAGGAATTTCCGCCAGCCCCATAATCAGGAACGTGCTGATGATGAGTGCCATGCCGTGGAAGATAGGATCGGTGAACCAGTCAGTCCAGAAGTTGCTTAACGCATTTAAACCACCACCCAGCGTGAGAATCAGCAATATAACAGTATGTAAAAAAATACCTGGATAACCTGCGCGCGTTTTGGCACAAGTATAATTAGCTGCTTTGTGGTGGTCGGCCAGACTGATTTGACTGGCGAATTTTTCAGGTACCTTGTCCTGGTGTGCGCGGATATGACGAATATGCCTTGATGACAGCCACACTTGAATCAACGTCATGAGTAACAGGGCGGTAATAAAAATCAAGGTAAAAGATTGCATAATGGATGTCCGTATTTTAAGTAATCAATAATGAAAAGTGACGATTTGGTACCAAATATGACAAAATAAAACAAATTACATTCACCTAAGATTGCGTTACATTATTATATTTTATTAATTATGACACAAGAAAACAATAATCATCACCTCATCTGGATTGATATGGAGATGACCGGGCTTGAACCGGATAAGGATCGTATCATTGAGGTTGCGATCGTCATTACCGATTCGCAATTGAGCACCATTGCTGAGGGTCCTGTTCTGGTCGTTTCTCAGGCAAACGAGGTGCTCAATGGCATGGATAAGTGGAACCAGTCTACACACGCCAAATCGGGCCTGATTGACAAGGTCAAGGCTTCGAGACTGACGGAAGCTGAGGTCGAGACGCAAATGCTTGCTTTTTTGCAACAGCATGTTCCTTCAGGCGTTTCGCCCATGTGTGGTAATTCAATTTGCCAGGATAGACGTTTTATGGCGCGTTGGATGCCGCAACTGGAAGCGTATTTTCATTACCGTAATCTGGATGTCAGTACTTTCAAAGAACTGGTCAAACGTTGGAAGCCTGAGATCGCATCCGGTCTAAAGAAGGAAAGCAAGCATGAAGCGTTAGCAGATATTTATGATTCCATTAACGAACTTAAATATTATCGCGAGCATTTTATCGTGGCATAGCACTAGAAAACTCACCTTCCTGAATTGTCAGGAACTGTTCAGGAAGGTGAGTTTACAATTAAAACTTGTAAGCGTATTCTTGTTTATACACTTTTATCATATAACCGAATGTTGAGGAGAAAAAATGTCCCATCAAAAAAAATGGATTTCTGTTGCGACTATCAGCGCTTCGTTTTTATTTGTACTCAGCGCTGCGCCTGTAATCGCACATGGTCCAGGCCATGACGACGATCACGGTCATGATCAATGCCGACATTGCGAAAAGAAATTGTCGAAAATGGACACTGATAAAGACGGTAAAATCAGTCGAAGAGAGTTTATGAAATTTCATGGCGAGAAATTTGACAAACATGATCTAAATGATGATCGTTTCCTGGATATGGACGAAATCCATTGGATGATGGAAGATATGCACAAGCATATGAAAGGCGATGATCACGGCAAAGACCACGGCAAAGACCACGGCAAAGACCACGGCAAAGACCACGGCAAAGACCACGGCAAAGACCACGGCAAAGATCATGGACACGGACACGGACACGGACACGGACACGGACACGGACACGGACATGGTGATGATCACGGCAAAGATCATGGCCAAGGTCATGGTCATGATGATGAAGAAATCGAGAATTCACCGCATGGAAGTCATGGCGAGGCGACATATGACAGTGATGATAAAGAAGATGCGCACGCGAATCATTAAAAAAATATCTCAAGTAGTTGTAAAGTATGCCTCGTTAAAATACCACCGGCTATGCCGGCGGTATTTGATATATAAATCTGATGGCAGGAACCGCTTTAGGAAATTCGAGTGTGGCTTCCTGCATTGAAATGTGTTCTTGCTGAAGAAAGTTGTATTAGTAAGTGTTTTTGAAACCAACACATTTGATCATGCATCGGCAGCTTCAAAAACGTTTTTTTACCGGTTTGTTTGTTAATGTCTTAATTCTGCAGGTGTTTTAACAGGCTGCGTCTGCTCGATCGGTTGCGGATCAAGTACAGCAACAGTTAAACTGTCGTCAACTAAATATTTTTTTGCCACCGCTCGAATCTGATCTGCGGTAACTGCTTGTAATTTTTCCAGAATGATATCGATATCCCGATATGACAACCCAATGCTTTCCAACCTGCCGATTTGCATGGCTTGTGCGAATATGGAATCCAATTGATAAACATGGCCGGCGACAACTTGCGCTTTCACGCGGCTCAATTCTTCTTCGGTGACATTTTCCTCGATAACTTTCTCGATCTCAGTACGCAGGGCTCGTTCCAGTTCTTCAACCGTTTTGCCGGGACTAGGAGTACCACTGAGCATAAACATGCCTTGGCCGCGACCTGTTGCGTTATAGCTTGCGCCTGCTGAGTTAGCTATTCTAAGATCACGTACCAAGGATTTATTCAGTCTGGCTGACGCATGGCCGTCAAGTATACCTCCGAGCATTTCCAGCGCGAACGGTTCCCAGTCTTCCGCGGTGTCTCGGATAACCGGTGTATGGTAGCCCATGATCAGATAGGGCAACTCTGCGGGCGCTTTGACGGTAATGCGCTTAATTCCAAGCTGATGCGGCTCAATTTGCGGTTTCCGCTCATCAATGGGAAGTATCGGACGTTTCGGAATATTGCCGTAGTGCTTTTGTGCCAGCGCTATAACTGCATCAGCGCTGATATCACCCACAATGACAAGAATGGCATTGTTCGGTGCATACCAGCGGTCATACCATTCTTGCGCGTCTTCCACGCGCATATGTTCCAGATCGTTCATCCAGCCAATGACCGGGCGTCTGTATGGGTGCGATTGGTACGCTGTTGCCATCATTTTTTCAAAAAGCAGCGAACGAGCCTGATCATCGGTACGCAAACGCCGTTCTTCCATGACCACATTGATTTCCATGGAATATGCTTCCTCTGTCAGTCTCAGATTATGCATGCGATCAGATTCCAGTTCCATGGCCAGTGGCAGATGATCTTTATGCAACTGTTGGAAATATCCTGTGTAATCTCGACTGGTAAAAGCATTTTCCCGGCCACCTGCCGACGCAATACGCTTGGAAAATTCTCCGCCAGGTACTTTCTCAGTTCCTTTGAACATCATATGCTCTAGTACATGCGCGATACCCGTAGTGCCATTTAATTCATCAATACTGCCGGCTTTATACATAAGCAGTGATACGATTACAGGTGATCGATGATCTTCTTTGACAATCAATTTTAGACCGTTATCGAGCATGAATTCATGCGGGTTGGCGATTGCAGCAGGTACAACTGCGAGCATAAACACTATCAACAGATAATTGATCGAGAAAGTTTTTGAGTAAACTGGATTCATTTTTGCTAACCTAAGAGTGACTAAACAGAATAAAATTAAAGATTGTGAAATCTTAAAGCAACCAGGATAGAGCCTACCAGAATGTTTAATTTTTTTAAATCCAAAAAGAAACAACCAGAGCAACTGGAGCAACCCGAAACAACTGAAGAAACGCAGAATAAAACGGAAACGACAAATAAAACAACAGCAGATGCGCAACGGACACCCGAGGCTCAGTCTGCAACTGGAGACATGTCTGGCACAGAATCGCAACCTGATTCCGGTCCCGATACAATAGAAGAAACCCAGTCACTCAGTTTTGCAAACAAAATCCGACTTGGGCTTTCACGTACGCGCCAAAATCTGGGTAAACAGTTATCCGGATTGTTTAGCGGCGGTGGAAAAATTGATGAAGCGCTTTATGAGGAACTTGAAACTATTTTGCTTACGGCAGATACAGGCGTTAGTGCAACTCATCAATTACTTGAGGATCTGCGTAAACAGGTAAAAAAGAACGGACTGACAGATGCTGCGGACTTAAAGTCGGCGCTTAAGCGATCACTTGTTGATATGCTCAGGCCGCTTGAAAAATCACTGGATACTACGGCAGATAAACCTTTTGTTATTATGATTACCGGCGTCAATGGAGTTGGCAAAACAACATCAATCGGCAAGCTGGCCAAATATTTTCAGTCCCAGGGTAAATCCGTTTTGCTCGCTGCCGGGGATACTTTCCGTGCCGCTGCACGTGAACAGCTGATAGCCTGGGGAGAGCGTAACAATGTCACTGTAATTGCACCGGACAGTAGCGGAGATAAAAAGAGTGATCCGGCTGCCGTTATTTTTGATGCGATCAATGCGGCCAAAGCGCGTGAAATTGATATTGTTCTGGCGGATACAGCAGGACGTTTAACGACCCAATTACACCTGATGGAAGAAATTAAAAAAGTCAAACGTGTGATTGCCAAAGCCATGTCTAATGCGCCGCACGAGGTATTGCTGGTGCTGGATGCCAATACCGGACAGAACGCGGTGACACAGGTGCAGGCTTTTGATGAAGCACTGAATGTGTCAGGA
The DNA here is from genome assembly GCF_003046585.1 of Nitrosomonas aestuarii. Lineage (GTDB taxonomy): Bacteria > Pseudomonadota > Gammaproteobacteria > Burkholderiales > Nitrosomonadaceae > Nitrosomonas > Nitrosomonas aestuarii. Next base: position 39,757 of record NZ_QAAE01000003.1, read on the forward strand.
TTGATTTTAACCAAACTCGATGGTACGGCAAAGGGTGGCGTAGTTGCTGCAATCTGTGGTCAGTATCCACAAAATCCGCCCGCGTTGCGCTTTATCGGTGTAGGTGAAGGCGTGGATGACTTGCGGCCATTTAATGCCGAAGAATTTGTTGATGCCATGTTTGATTGATGTATTGCTAAAAATCAAGAGCGTTGACAATATCTATTATTAACAATGCCTTAAAATACGTATGAAACTGTTGTCATTCTGTTTTCATCGCTTTTTTACGGTTTTGTCTTGTCTCACACTTGAATCTTCCGTTAAGTATTTTTATATCCAGTGGGTGGACACTCAATGATTCAATTCAAGCATGTCAGTAAGCGTTTTCCGGATGGATACTTTGCGTTGAATAATATTGATCTGAATATAGCTGCGGGTGAGATGGTTTATGTGACCGGGCATTCGGGTGCGGGCAAAAGTACATTGCTGAAGTTAATCGCCGCAATAGAACGCCCGACTGCAGGCAGTATTTCAATCAGCGGACAAAATATTGCTCAGCTTAAGCCAGGTATTGTGCCTTTTTTGCGCCGTAAAATCGGTTTCGTTTTCCAAGACCATAAATTGTTGTTTGATCGAAATGTTTTTGACAACGTATTGTTGCCGTTACAGATCAGTGGCTTTGATAACAGAGTTGTCGCCAGCCGGGTTCGGGCCGCACTTGATAAAGTGGGTTTATTAAAAAAGGAAAAAGTCATGCCCATTACACTTTCGGGCGGGGAAAGACAGCGGCTATGTATAGCCCGTGCTGTTGTGCATCGGCCATCAATCTTGATTGCCGATGAACCAACCGGGAATCTTGATATAGCGTATGCGCGGGATATCATGGCGATGTTTTATGCTTTCCATCAGGTAGGTGTGACCGTATTGATAGCTACGCATGATGTAGCTTTATTGGAGGATACGCGGCATCGCATCTTATCATTGCAGCAAGGAAAACTGGCGGCATGATAAAAGCCTGGTTTGGTCAGCACTTGTTTGTTTTGTTCCAGTCGCTTAAACGGCTTATGTCTGCGCCTGTTACAAGTTTGCTTAGTATTCTGGTGATGGGGATTGCCTTCAGTCTGCCAGCAGGAATTTATACGCTGATGGAAAATCTGCATGCATTTTCCGGACAAACTGGCACCACGCCACAAATGAGTCTTTTTCTAAAACAAAATTCAAATCAGCTTGATATCGATAAAGTTAGACAGCTTCTGGAAGCAAACGAACAGGTTTTACGTTTTGAATTTGTTTCTAAAGATAAAGCTTTGCGCCAAATACAACAAAACAGTGGACTAAGCGATGTTATGCGTAGTATGACGCATAATCCATTGCCTGATGCATTTACCGTTGATATGCGGGATACAAACGTTGAAGTATTTGATCAGTTGCGAGAAACCATGCAGGCATGGCCGGAAGTTGAATACGTACAATTTGATTCAGCCTGGACAAAGCGGCTGAATGCCTTATTGACTTTTGGCCGCGTCATTGCTTTGTTGCTGTTTGCTTTATTAAGTGTTGCTATTGTTGCGGTGATGTTTAATACCATCCGCTTGCAGATTTTAACCAAACAGGATGAAATTGAGGTGTCCAAACTGATCGGTGCAACGGATAGTTTTATCCGGCGCCCTTTTCTATACTTTGGAGCCATACAAGGCCTGGCCAGTGGTGTTACGGCCTGGCTGATTATTGCGCTGGCATTGCAAATGATGAACGATGAGCTTAGAGCGCTGGCAAGTCTTTATTCTATGGATTTACATTTGAAACACCTTTCTAACGCTGACAGTATCAGTTTGTTGCTTTTTGCAACATGGCTGGGGTGGCTGGGTGCGCGCATATCCGTAGCGAGTCATTTATGGCAGATAGAGCCAAAATAGTCGTTATACAATTTTGTAGGTGAGTATCGAACAGGCGCAAACGATTTGACATAACGTTGAACTTACTCATTGGATTCGCACTCTAACGCTGAGAGTGCTAAAATAAGTATAATAATGGTCATTTAAAAGAGAAACGGAGGAGAATATTATGACGAATGCTTTAACGATACCTGCTGTTGGAGGAAGTCTCGAGAGCTATATCCAGTCAGCTAATTCTTTCCCTATATTATCTCAGGAAGAAGAGGATAAACTGGCAAGGCGCTTACGGGATCAAGGCGATATTAAAGCAGCGCAGCAGCTGATATTGTCCCACTTGCGTTTTGTGGTGACGATTGCACGCGGTTATAAAGGCTACGGCCTGCCGCAAGCAGATTTGATTCAAGAAGGTAACGTGGGTTTAATGAAGGCCGTTAAACGTTTTGATCCTGAACGCGGCGTAAGGCTGGTATCGTTTGCAGTGCACTGGATTAAGGCTGAAATTCATGAGTTTATAATGCGTAACTGGCGCTTGGTTAAAATCGCAACCACTAAACAGCAACGCAAACTGTTTTTTAACCTGCGCAGTATGAAAAAAGGGCTGGAAACCATGAGTCCACAGGAAGTGGATATCATTGCTGAGCAATTGAATGTTAAGCCCGAAGAAGTAGTTGAAATGGAAAAGCGTTTTAGTGGAAATGATATTTCTCTTGAACCTTTATCAGAGGAGGAAAACGAGCATTATAGTCCGATTGCATATCTGACAGATGGATCGGATCCTTCGCAAGTATTAGAGGCGGAGCAGGACAGGGCGTTGCGCGGCGAAGGTTTACAGCAATCACTTGCCAGTCTGGATGAACGCAGCCGTCATATTATTGAAGCGCGCTGGCTGCGGGAAGAAGACACTGCGACATTACACGAGCTGGCTGATGAATTAGGCGTTTCAGCTGAGCGTGTCCGCCAAATTGAAGCCAAAGCCATCCAGAAAATACGTCATGTTATGACAGCGCAGTAATCACCTGAATTTGAATCAATCAGAGTTTAAAAAACCCTCAGGTAACTGAGGGTTTTTAAATTAAGGGTTAAATTAATGGGCTGATTCGCGAATATGCTGCATCGCTTCCTTCATATGCTTCGCGCCTTCATCTGCGTGTCCCATTTTGCCATGTTTGATAGATTCTTCTATATGTTTAATTGCCTCGGTCATATGTTTATGCGCATCGGCATGTGCTTTTTCAGCTGCCTTGGCATGGTGCAGGCTTTTTTCAGCATGTTTTACCAGTTCGCTCGCATGACCGTCTTCACCATGGGCGAGTGCTTGTCCTGCATGTTCCATTGTTTCAGACGTATGCCCTGCGTCGGATGCCAAAGCCTGGCTGCTGAGGAAAAGTGCTAAGATTCCAATTGCAAATGTAGTTGATACCTGCTTCATAATAATCTCCTTCCTTTTTTGCGAATTAGTAATGAAATTACATTACAAAGATAGCCCGTAATACATGTACTTGCATTTGTTGTCCTCCCTATACTGGTCAGGAGATATGGCTTTGCAAATACATTGTATTTAGTTATAACACAAAGCAGAAAAGAAGAACATAAGTATATTTACGTATATAGGGACCATAGACTATGGCTACTCACCATCAATCACCACGGTTTTGATTATTATATATTTTGAAATGAATGTGAATTTTATAATAGATACGTCACATCTAATCATTTTGCGGCTGTGGAATGAAGAAGATTTCATTGATTCGGCTAAATGACGCGCCAGGCGTCGGACCGCCGCCAATTGCGTAAAGACGTTCGTTGACGACAGCGACCCCTAAGCCATGACGTGCCGTTGGCATGGGTGTCATCGTCATCCAGCGGTCTTCGTCGGGATAGTATTTTTCATTATTGTCGAACGTGCCTTCTTCAGATTCTCCACCGAGTACATAGATTTGTTCATTGATTGTTCCAGCACTGATGCCGCTGCGGGCAGTAGGCAGATTCGCTACGGTTTGCCATTGGTTGGTTGTGGGATCATACGCTTCTACCATACTTGTATTTTGACGGTATTTCAGATTAGAACGGCCACCAATTGCGTAGATTCTGGAACCAACGGTGGCGACTGCCAGATGATCACGAGGTGCCAGCAATGGCGCACCCGTCGACCAGCTATCCGTTTGGGGATCATAAATTTCAGTTGCGCCTGAATTTTGTTCGCCATCATAACCGCCGATGGCATATAGTCGTCCCTGATAAGATGCTATTCCCAGTGCGCCACGGGATGTCGGCATTGGCGCACGTTCACGCCATGCTTGTGTTGCGGGATTATATTGATAAACGGTATTGACTGCATGCCATATAGTCAGTCCTGATTTGGCGAATCCGCCAATGATATATAAAAAACCATCGAGGGTAGCGATACCGGCATGGTGTCTCCCTTCAGGCAGCGGTGTTGTTACGGACCAGTTGTCTGTTGCCGGATCATAAACCTCAACATCGCGGCTTATAGCAAAATCAAGTATGTTTGAAATACTTGGTTTGCTAAAGCCGCCTATTGCGTATATTTTGCCATCAAGGGCCGTTGCAGCTATTTCAGTGCGTTTGGTCGGTGCAGGTGCGCCTTGAGTCCATGTGCCTAGTCGAGGTTCGGCTGACACCAGCGATATATTTACAAAAAATAAGAAGAGAAGCTGTGATGTAGTAATCAATCTGGGTATGAACATCGAAAGATTTCCTCATTAAGATTTTCTACGTTGGATGAGATACTACAAGATTAAAACGTTACAAAGCCCGGCAGATTGAGGTTGCCGTGATTGTTTGATCGGCAAGACAAGTGCAGCAGCATTTGACATTGTAACCCGTATTGGCAAAATAGCATTTGCTGTTGATTACTGGTTGCAGTCTATACCCAGTTTTTTCCGATTAAAAAGTCAGTGTAGAGCTTGTTTTCCACGCTTCCAGCCTGGGGCTTCCAGTCGTAGCGCCATTTGACAATCGGCGGCAGTGACATCAGAATCGATTCCGTACGACCACCGGTTTGTAACCCAAAAAGTGTGCCCCTGTCCCAGACCAGATTAAATTCAACATAGCGTCCTCGTCGATAGGCTTGAAAATCACGCTCACGTTCACCATAAGGGGTGTCCTTACGTTTTTCCAGAATCGGGCGATATGCTGTCAGAAAATTGTTGCCTACGTTTTTGGTCAAATGAAAGCAGGATTGAAAATCCGGTCGGTTCCAGTCGTCAAAAAATACACCGCCGATGCCGCGCGGCTCGTTACGATGTTTTAAAAAAAAATATTCATCGCACCATTTTTTGAGACGTGGATAGCAGTCATCTCCAAAAGGCTGCAGGGTGTCTTTACACACTTGATGAAAATGCACTGCGTCTTCCTCATAACCATAATAAGGTGTTAAGTCCATGCCACCGCCAAACCACCAGACAGGATCAGCATTTTCTTTGCGTGCTTCGAAGTAGCGTATATTCATGTGAACTGTAGGCGCATAGGGATTACGTGGATGTAAAACCAGTGAGACGCCCATAGCTTCGAATGACCGGCCTGATAACTCCGGGCGTGCCGCTGTTGCAGATGGAGGAAGTCCATTGCCGTAGACATGAGAAAAATTAACGCCGCCGCGTTCCAGTACGTTACCTTCTTCAATCACCGCACTTGCTCCCCCGCCGCCGCCCGGACGATCCCATTGATCACGCCGAAAACTTTTACCGTCAACCTGTTCCAATGCGGCAACTATGCTGTCTTGTAAATTAATCAAAAATTCCTTTATTTGTGATGTACTCATTCAGTCTCCTGTTAGTCCGTATATTTTTTTAAAGCAGGGTGTAAAGATCTACCTGTCTTTCACGGTTTGATATTTAGCTTCGATAAGTCTGTGTTGCGAGACTTTAACGTTATTATCCTGTTTTAATGCGTTTATAATAGCGAATTGATTATTCTGCTGCATTTTACTCGTTATATAACATGATTAAAGCATCATTTGCTTGAATTACCTCAAGTTAACATGTGCATTAAATGTGTTTATATGTGATGTGCAGATTTTATAAACGCTTAGAAAACACGTATAGGAATACTCCCGGAATGTCTGGTAATTCATTTGGCAAACTTTTTAGCGTCACATCTTTTGGTGAATCACATGGTCCGGCAATCGGCTGTGTTGTCGATGGCTGTCCGCCTGGCCTGGTACTTAGTGTGAAGGATATACAACATGAGCTGGATAGACGCAAGCCCGGCACCTCACGCCATGTTACGCAGCGGCGTGAATCCGATACCGTTGAAATTCTGTCGGGTGTGTTTGAAGGTGAAACCACGGGCACCTCGATTGGTTTGCTGATTCGTAATGAAGATCAGCGCAGTAAGGATTACAGCAAAATCATGGATTCTTTCCGCCCGGGCCATGCCGACTATACTTATTGGCAGAAATACGGTATCCGTGATTACCGTGGAGGAGGGCGGTCGTCAGCCCGCGAGACGGCCGTGCGGGTTGCCGCCGGTGCAATCGCCAAGAAGTGGCTTCTCGAAAAATTTGGCATTGTCATACGAGGTTATATGTCGCAACTAGGGCCGATAGAAATACCTTTCAAACAATGGGAAGATGTCGACCAGAACCCTTTTTTTGTAGCCGACGGCAGCTATGTGGCGCAACTGGAAGCCTTCATGGATCAGTTACGAAAATCCGGTGATTCGGTCGGCGCAAAAATCAGTGTTGTAGCAGATAATATGCCGGTTGGATGGGGAGAGCCCGTTTATGACCGCCTAGATGCTGCTATAGCCTATGCCATGATGAGTATTAATGCAGCTAAAGGCGTTGAAATTGGGGCGGGATTTGCAAGTGTTACCCAGAAAGGAACTGAGCATTCTGATGAAATGACGCCGGAAGGATTTCTTAGCAATAACGCGGGTGGTATATTGGGGGGCATTACCAGTGGCCAACCGATTGCAGTCAATGTAGCGATCAAGCCGACATCAAGCATCCGTTTGGGACGTCGCTCCATCAATAAAAACGGTGATCCTGTTATTGTGGAGACGCATGGCCGGCACGACCCATGCGTAGGCATTCGTGCAACACCGATTGTGGAGGCCATGCTTGCTTTGGTACTAATCGATCATGCGCTGCGTCACCGTGCGCAAAATGCAGATGTCGTCTGTACAACCCCGAAGATAAAGGGAAGTATTGGAAATACATCGGATGTTTTTGAGCAAAATGCTGACGGCATACCTTTAAAAGAAGATCCGGAGCCTGAAGAAAGTTAAATTCAGGTTATAGACGGCAATTCAATCGAATTTTTAAGTGAATCCGGAATTTTTCCTTGACAAGACACGCCAAATAAACCATTATCGCCCCCGCAAATAAAATTGAGACAATTATCAGTAGCAAAACAAACGATCAGACTGATAGCATCGGTTCGCGGTGACTAGAGCGGTTCGGTTTGTTTCATGGCATCCGATCATAAAAATAAATAAAAAGTTCGTAGCCCGCTACCTGCTTCAATCTGCTATAATCCACCCGACTGTGAGATGCAGTCTGGACATAACAGATTGCACCAAGCGCCCGTAGCTCAGTTGGATAGAGTACTTGGCTACGAACCAAGGGGTCGTGGGTTCGAATCCTGCCGGGCGCGCCATCAAATTGTCTTCAATTTCTAAAATGGCCAAGTAGCTCAGTTGGTAGAGCAGAGGACTGAAAATCCTTGTGTCGGTGGTTCGATTCCGCCCTTGGCCACCATTTTTACTTTTTGCCCCAAACCATTACCTAACATCTTGAAAGGTAATGATAAATCAGGGGTTCGATACCCTTCATTTCGGACATAGGTTAGGCGGTCTGTGAAGGTGAGTTTTAGCACCGCGCGTTTATCCTCAAACCGCCCAAAGGCCCACATTTTATGCGGTTGCGCCAAAAATTGCAGGGCGGTTCGATACATCTCGTCATATGACCTGATCGGATTGCCGCAGCGGCCTGTTTTTTCCTCGATTACGAGCTGGCGGCTTTGCAAATCCTCAATCCGTTTTTCGAGCGCTTTGGCGACCAGCGGTGAATCCGCATCGACAATCCGGTCTAAGAGTTGATCGATCTTGCGCCGGTTGTTATGGCCTTCCTGCTCCAGTGTTTTGCGCCTCGTGTGCTGTGTGGCCTCGCGGTGGTTCCACAATGTCTTAAACATATCTGTAGCAGCGGCCATAAGGTTCCGTGTTGGCGTGAGCTTTTTTAACAGAGCCTCAAACTCCCCTTCCAATACATCACGCCGGATTGATTTGCCCTTATATTCGCATTTGCGGTTCTGGCACAGATAATAAGCATGGAGCTTGCCCGTTCTGCTTTTTGACCATGCGGCTGTCAGAGCATTGCCGCACTCACAGGCTACGCTGCCGCGCAAAGGAAAGTCCTGATTTAAATCCTTACGCGCCGGAACATATGCGCGTCCTTTTAAACGCTCTTGAATTGTCAGGAAGGTTTCATAGCTGATAACGCCTTCATGCTGGCCTTTGCGTAAGGACACGCCCCATGGTTTATGTTCAACATATCCGGCATACAGTGGATTGCTGAGTATTTTATCAACGCGCTCATTACCAAGTTTGCCGCTGGCCGTTTTGGGGAATTCCGGGCAGCTTTCCAAAAAATATTGTACTTCGCGTTTCGTCTGAAACCGTCCCGATGCAAAACCTTCCATGGCTTCGCGGAGAACCGGGGCGACAGCTTCATCCACAAAGATCATTTTGCCATTCCCCTTTGTTTTACGGTAATGATACCCAACAGGGGCAACAAAAGCGTAATAACCCGCTTCCAGCCGGGCTTGCGTTTTTTGCCGTGTTTGCCGCCCGATTTGTTTGCGCTCTAGCTGGCCTTGCGCGGCAAACAGCGTTTCTACAAATTCACCTTCCGGGCTATCGTCAAATTTATAGTTCAAACATTCCAGACGCGCTCCAAAATTCGCCATGGCGTGACGCAACTGCCAGTGAAACATCGTATCGCGGGCAAGGCGTTTGAGATCATCGAAGATCACGACATAACCGGTCTTCTGGTTTTTCTCAAGATAAGATAATAGCGCAATCATGCCGGGGCGCTTAGCAAAGTCACCCCCGCCTGAAACATCGTCATGAAATACTTTGTCGACCACATAGAATTTTTCTGCCGAATATTGACGGCAACGAAATTCCTGGCTTTCCAGCCCGCTGCCTTCAATCTTTTGCTTGGTATCGGATACGCGGCAATAAATCAGCGCTTTTGTGGGTGTGTCATTCGTCATTTTTTTGACCTTTTTTGTGAGTGTCGGCAGCCTGATCAAATTCGGGCGCATCTTGAGACTCTAGCAACTTTTCAGAATCCGGTGCAACTTCTGCGTAAATATCAGGCAATAAAATCTGCACGGTATCAACGCCCCAGCCGATGTCGACCATTGTGCTCATGATTGCCCAGAGTGAAGACAGCAATTCATTTTGCTGGTCTTGTGTCAGGTCAAACTCATCAAGATGATGCCGGTAAGCATCTGGCTCTAGTTTTAATGGTGCAGCGCTATCCTTTGTTATATTGGCATTTATAGTTTTATCGTGCATTTCACATCCTCCTTTATCCAAGGCCTTGCCTTGTGGTGTTATGGGTTCGTTTTGGTGTCCTCTTCTTTGTTCAAAAACGCAATAAAAGTGAACAAACAGAGAACATATTTTTCACCGGCGGGCAATTAAAAAATGCATCATCCGCCGCGTTTTATTGGGAAAAACCTTTTCATTTTTCTTTGTAAAAAAATTGTCAATCCGAGCTAGCGCTGCGGTGCATGCTGCTCTTTGGCCTTTCTGGCCCATTCTCTTTCCATGCCTTTTGCGGATTGTTCAATCGCTTGCTGCTGAATGGCATTGTGTTGTTCGCGCTCACGCTGGCGCTCTAATTCAGCCAAACGCGCCTCGCGTTGCTCACGCAGCCATGCGCGGTTAAAGGCTTGACGGATGGGGGCTTGCTCATGTTTAGGACGCAATTCTGGGAACGGCTTGTTCAGCTTCACCATTTCAGAGCCGCGGCCACTGCGTTCACTTTCGCCGCGCCGCTGCGCTTCGGTTTGCTCCATGGCTTTAAGCTGCAAACTGATATAGCGGTCACGCGCATGGTCAAACTCCCGTCGGTTGGGCGGCGCTGCGCGAAAGCTATCAGGCATATCTCCGGCCAGTTCCGGGCGTTTCCCCGCAAAACTTGTTGTTCGCGGGGAAACATTCCTGTTATCGTTGCGGGCCATAATCTGGCGCTTGGCCTTTATTTACCGGCTGGCGCGTATCGCGTTCCTCCTGATAATCCTGCATCCGTTGATCACGTTGTTCGCGTAAGGTTATGCGCCCATCTATCGGCATACTTTCTAAAATAAGATCGCTGCCGCGCCCGTCCTTATGATTCCATACTGCGCCGACCCGGTTCCAGTATCCTTTTCCGTCTGGCGTATCTTTTACCGAATAAGCGATCTGATCGGGTTTGCGGCCCGTATTTGCATTGTCATCATTCATGGTTATTTCCTTATAAAAAATTCCTGCATGTTTTTAACAACCACCCGGTTGCAGGCGGGCCGGGTATCCGTGCACAATCATTTCTCAAGGGTTAATGCATAGCCCGCCGGTCAAAAATCACAATCACCGGGCAGTTATCGCCGTCATTGATTTCAACCAGCCCGCCGCCGCCCAGATAAACGCATTCATTCATGCTTTTATATGCGCCGTAATTGGTGTAGCTGTACCAAACCAGCACATGCGGCCCCGTGGGAAAAATAATCAGCGCTGCGATCAAAATCAAAAACCAGTGGCGCAGCAGATAAACGATGCCGCGCAGCAGCGTTGAGGCCCATAGCAGCGGGCGGAATTTTCTGGGGGAATAGGTTTTCATGGGTTCGTTCTCCTATAATCTGATCTTCACTTTCTTCTTGAAGGGCTTGCCGTGGAACGGATTGATCCCAACCTGCGCGCGCCACGGCTGGATTTCGGCGTATGAAACCGGTTCAAACAAAATCGGGAGGTGCTGGCGCACGAATAAAATCCCTGCAAGTAATCGTCTGATCTCATCGGGCGTGGCGAGCGGGCGGCCTGCTTCGCTTAAATTCTCACTTAATCCGGGTTGCTCATTGGATCGGCTGGTGCCAATGGCCATCATGGTTTGATCCCCCAGCATTTGTTTGGAGATGAGTTCCAGTGTTTTAGGCGAGCGCTGACCGGGTAGGAATTGTTTAATCTCAGTTTCACTCAACAAGGTATCCAGTGCGGTTTTGCCGTAAGTGCGCTCAAACGCAGCCAAATCCTGAAAGATCAGATGCAGGCGCAGTCCATACGACCGGCCCCATGTGAGTAAATTTTCAAGGCCGTTTACTTTGTAATTGGTGGCCTCATCCAAAATATAATGCACAGGCCGCTCTTTATTATCATGGCGTTTCACAGCCGTCATACAGCACCACTGCATCAGACCAACAAAGGACTTATAGGCTTCCATCCGGCTGGCATCGGCCACAATAAATAGCGTGGTTGGCCGTTTCCCCTCTTTTAAATCGCTCATCCTAAAAGTTGAGCGGCCCATGGCCGGTGCTAGCCTGCCAAATGCGAATGGGGCCAAGGCAATTTGCGATCCCGTGATGAAACTATCAAATGTGCGGTTATCCCCGCCAGACATAAGCGCAATGAGATTTTTTGCTCTGGCTCTGACTAATCCCGCAAACTCGGCCAAATCTTGCGGATCGTGTCCTTGCGCCCATTCGGTGCGTTCTATCGGAAACGGGCCTTCCGGGTGCGCTTTGCCCTCAAGATCAACTCCGGCCACCCATCGCGCCATGTCTTCAAGGCGGGTGCGGTTTTCGATTAACAGCGCGACAGATGAGAGCGTGGCATCGAATAAATCCACCATGACTTCAAAAAAAATCGCATCGGTGATGAGCCGCCTACTCCCTTCACGAAAGTAGGAATTATCCGTTTCTTTATCACCGGGTTCCGGCAGGATTTGTGCGCACATTTCCCGCAAATCATCCATCACATCCCGTAATCCACTGGGGCGCGTTAGATCGTCAGCAATAATATCCAGTGGATTGTATGAATCACTTTGGCCGATAATGTTCTGCCATAAATTGCCGGGATTAAGAACGCGCACAATCTCACCGCGTTTTTCCAATGCAGCCTTGCACATGCACACCAACTCGCCCTTAAAATCAGCGATCACCTTACTGTGCAAAATACTCATGATATTGGTCACAACGGTAAAAATACCTTTACCCGATCCGGCTGGCGCGATGGTCATCGCATTGGAAGCATAATCAAAGAAAAGAGCGGGCCGGGAGCCGTCCAAAGCGCGGCCCCAGAATGGGCCGCGTTTGCTTCTGCTTAGTGCGTCTTTGTATTCTTTGATTTTTGCCCATGCGGCGCTGCCGTGCTGGCCTGATGGTTTGCGGCTGGCCAAAAAGTCAATGAAGTGCGAGATATTTTCCAGCAAGCGAATAGCTGTGTGCAGACAAAACAATCCAGCCATGAAATAAACAAACGCCGAAAACCAATCCACATGGCCACCGGCCAGCGGCGCATCCAGTTGCAGCGCCCACCACACCAGTCCGCCCGCAATTGAAGCAATTGCCAGCAGGCTGGGTTGATTTTGATTGGGGGAGTATTGTGGATTCATTGGTGGTTACAGATATAAATAAGCATTGAGATTGCTTATTTGTATCACTCACCAATTTTTATCGTGGGAAATACAGAAGTTTAATGCGAACCTAAATCAGGAGATTAAGGCCAGAGCTACATCTCAGCGCGAATCCTTTTTTGGAAATAACAATTGGCATTATAGGGATCAAGCTCGAGCCCGGCTTTAAAAACTTCCTGTGCTTTGTCATCCAATCCTTTTTTCTTCAAGCATATTCCGGCATAAAGATAATCACGGGCAATATCCTGAATATCTTTTGAGGTCGGTATGTTTTGCGTGTCTCGCTCTCCCCATTCGGAGAGATCGACATCCAGATAGATTGCAAACTGTTTCAATGCTTCGTCAAACTTACCTTCAATAAATAATATACGGACCCGCTTTGAATGTGTAGCAATCAGGAGGAACCTGTTCGGTGGATTTTGATTGAGATTTACAATATATGGCGGCGATTCCAGGAATTGGTCATTTCGTAGTTTCGCCTCCTTAATATTTTTCATATCAATAGCCAAGTCAAAAATATGGCTTTGTATGTTGTGTATCCATCCTTCACATAAGTGAGTTTCATTTCCTTGATTATTCAATGAGGCAAGTCTGTCCAGACTCTCTATCATTTCATCATATGCCTGCTCATAGGAAATTTCCTGTGCAAAAAGCTTTGCATGCATGGCTCTAAATTTTCCAATTTCAGCCCGCACCGGATCATTATTTAAATCAGCGTTTTTAGCGCTTTCTTCAAATAACGCTACAGCGCTTTGTGTCTCACATCTGAGAAATTTTATTGTGCCTAGCTCATATTGAATTTCTGATACATCGGCATAAGTAATACCGGTATTGTTACGCAGCGATTCAAGATAAACGCTCAGAACTTTTTCATATCTTTCGGCAGCCTCTTTCAGTTTTCCTTTGCGACGATAGCGATCTCTAATCTGCCCTGCATAACTTCGTAAAAGGCTTGTTTTCAACTTTCTAAGTTGTTCTATCGAAAAATCTTTTTGCTCAACCTCAATTTCATCCGTCATCACTTGCATGCTCGCATATTATTTTAAAAATTAGGTGATCATATCTTTTTATAAACTTACGACCCCGGTTTCCAGAGCAGTGCTTGTCTGTATCTCCAGGTCTGCTGTCCTCGTTTGTAAAAATCGATGTGATTTCTTTATTGCTTATAATAGTGTTTGTCTCATTCTCTATATCAACGATATTCTTGATAAAATCGGTGAGGATTTTATCCAGTTGTTCTTGAGGATAGTTTTTATTCGACATCTGCGTATACATCTGCGCAAGATAATCGATTATTTTCCATTCTCCACGGTCTATCAGGTTGACATATTCTTTGCAGAACGTCCAATTTGTTAGGTAGGTTGACAGTTTGAGCATATCCTCTGACCTGAAAAGAGATTCAGGAATGAGTTTTATTGTTTCAATCTGCATTTTTGACTGATGATGTTTTTTGTAAGTAATTCTCTTTGCTTCATTATCAAGAGCAATATCTTCAACAGTGCATTTTGCTAATTCTTCATATGATTCCGGTCTGCTTTCTATCTTTTGTAGCTCAATGATGTGCTTGTTAATAAACTCATAAAATAGTTGGTGTGAAAATTTTAGATAGGCAATATTATCCAAAATAATTTCGTCGATTAACCGGATGGCGATCCAGTTTTCAATCATAGCGTCAACTTTAATTTGCTTAAGTCCACATAGTGCAGAAAGATGATAAAGGGAAATATCGGGCTTAAAATGTAAAATCCCCGCCAAAATTATTTTTTTTACTTCTTTTATTTCTTTATTTTTTTCATCAGAAAAAAATCTGTCGTATTGTTTCTCATAAAATTCTTCAATGCCTTGTGGCAGAGCGTCTATATCTTCAAACCCCGTAATATTCTGAAAGACGTGAAACAAATATAAAAAACGACATTCACTTTTTTTGTATAAAATCTCTGTGAATGAATTGGCATCAAGTTTATTCTTTTTAATCCAGCGCTTAACCTCGTCCAGCGCCGACTTTTCCTTTATATAATCGCGAATATCTTTTTTCTGATGTGGCTCTTTTTTGTCTAAAGAAAGGTTAAGCTGTTTTCCTGCGTAGACTTGTTTCTTTTTGTTTCTCGATGAAATCAAGAAAAAGATGCTTTCCGGCAATTCTTGCTCGGGAATATAGAGTAAATTTCTATCGTCGCTTTGCTTTGTAATATCTTTATGAGAAATTTCATCAAGCGCATCGACAGCGATGAGTAACGGTCGTTTTGTCTGCAAAGCTACTGTTTGGATGAGTTTCTTTAGAAATGTTCCTGAAAGACTATGCCAAGCCGTTGGCAATCTATCATAATCAGCTTTTAAAGAGGATAAATCATAGATTCTGTTCAACTGTTCATAAATACATTCGATGAAGTTGGTTGTATTATCGTGATCGGTTCCATGGCTTACAAAGTAGTAAACACAATTAAATTCATCTGATTTATTGTATTTTTTAACCGCATTGGCAAGAATGGCGCTTTTTCCTGTGCCGCCATCACCTCGAACGGTAATAAATCCGCTGTCATTCTCTTGAAGGAATTTATCTATTTCTTTAAAAACATGTTTTCTTTCAAAAAAATCTATTGAAAGTTTTTCTATACGTGTTTGGAAGGGATCTATATAGGTATCTTTTGATAAAGAAATTGAGGCTGATTTGATTTCTAGTTGATGATTGTTTTCTGTTTTTTTAACTTGCTCCAAGTCGCTAGGATTTGGAAATTCGTTGTGTTTGAGGCCAATTTTCGTATAAAAATTTCTAATATCATCCGGATGATCATGCCAAAGCCAAGCTAAAAGGTATGGCCAATATGTTTTAGTATGACCACGTTTCAATTCTGCTATGGCATTACCAATTAAATTTCCTTTTAGGGTAGTCTTATATTTTTTATCTTGTTCTTTTTTTAAATCTTGAAAACCTTGCTGCTCCATACCCAAAGCAGGAACAATGCCTATTTCATCGTGAAGATAGTTATAAAACATTTGGTTATCGTTGCCCCACTTTTCCTCTCGAAGGCGGATTACTATCTTCCATAATTCAAATGTAGGTTTTGTTTTTTGACCGCTACTATCAAAATCCAACCGTTGATGTTTGCGGATACATTTAGCATCGTATATGTAAAGATTATATAAGCTGTTATCTGCCATACAAGTAATTCTATGGCAGACAGGAATTTAATGCTATCCGGATAGAAAATTCTTACTTTGGAAAATCTAAATCGTTGGTGCTAGATTTAACAGTTACTTGATTGCCATGCCGATACCAGAGTTGCGTTTGAACAAGTCCGCTATCTTCACCACGCACTATTACTGCTGGCGCGTCACCCTCTCTGTGGAGTTTGCCATTGAGATACCATTCTTCACAAACAGCTATTCCTGAATCTGATTCTCTACGAATTATCGCTGCACCGTTATGACGGTGGGGTTGGCCATTAACATACCACTGTTCATTGATAACCAAACCGGTTTCAATTGATTTATCGATTAGAGAAGGTGCATTTTCTCTATGTTCTTGGCCATTTTTATACCAAATTTCTACACTATAGCCACGATCATTGTATATAAATGCGGGCGCACCCTCACGGTGACGCTTTCCATTTTCATACCATTCCTGAACAGTAACTTCACCGGAATCCTCATCATAGCGAGTAATGGCTGGCCCACCAACACGATGAAGAACACCATTTTTTTTCCAAATTTCTGAGACACAAGGGGTAGGATCGTAATCTAAATCACTGCCTTCTTCGGACAGATCAAGGCTGTTATAAATAACCTCCACGGTGTACGACCCTAATTCAGGCAACCTTCCCAACTACTTTTCTTTCTCTTAACTAAATCACCTAACCTATTAATAGTTATATATTTTATTTCTATAACCGTCAAATAAATTATTTTCCGTAGCCCCATAGTTTTTTTACATGGATAAAACATGTAAATCACAGAAACCCTACGACTTCGCACATGGATCAATCATTGAGACACTGATTTGACTGAGCAGGACGCTCTCAGCGACAGAGAACCCGGGTTCTCCATTCCAACTAGTTCCCAAATGGAGGACAAAAAAATGCAATATAAGAAAAAGAGAATTGTCTTTGTAACAGAGGCAGAAAAATTCAAAAGCCCTCATCGTAGAAAACGTTTGTGGCTGGCGGCACGGAATTTGAAGATTTCACGGCGTAATTGGCCAGATGAAATAGCCGATTCTATATACAATTTTGATGGCGATATTATAGTTGGCAGTATACGGTGGCCCATACCTGATATTGATAATATCCTAGGCGACCCGCGTTGGTTTTCTTATTATTTTGAAGAAGATGAGGAAGGTGAGCCGCGCCGCGATGTGCGATTGCTCGAGCGTTTAAGGCTCATCGATTTGTATTTCAAAATTAAGCATCCCAATATAGCCAGACATTTCGACAGGTAACAACAACGGGCATGTCAGATTAAATTTTCTGACATGCCCGTTGTTTTTTTTCATTCCCTGTTTCCCAAAGCATAAAAACATCATCTCTATGATGTTCAATGCTCAGCGCATAAGTGCTGCGCCATAGATACAAGGAGATTAATTTATGGCTACAACAAAACCCAAATCCAAAATAAAAAAGCAAAATTTTGCCGCCTCATTGATTGAGTCCGGCAATAAGAAAATCGGTAGAAGAGCGCCATCATCAACGCCGCCTGAGTTTTCCCAAAGGTTAATTCATCATCCCGACGGGGAAGCTGCCGCTGCATTGATTAAGGAGCAAGCCGCTTTTGAAGCCGATTTGAAATTCGGCGCGGAACTGGCGCAGGTGAAGCTGGATACCGAAAATATCGACACCAGATTCAAGGCCGCTCACAAATTGCTCGGTGATCTTGAAATCAAAAAAGCGAATACTGCGCGATATATCAAAAGCGGGGCTTTGCACAGTACCGGTAAAAAAGATGCCAGCGATATTCAATGGAAAGATTGGCGGCGCAAAGACCAGATTTTGCTGTGCGTATTGCTGTCCTTCCTCGTTATTGCCGCTGGTCTGGGCATGGGTAATGTCTATGCCAATCTGGTTGCTTCCGGCAATGCTGTGTTCATTGAAAAACCATGGCTGGCGCTGATGATTTCAGCATTAATGCCTATCGCCTCTGTGTCAGTCAAGTTTGTGACCAACTTCATGACCTATGACAGCTCGCGCAAGACTTACGCCAAATGCATCTATGCCGCCACCGGCATTGCCTTTCTATTCTGGGGCAGCATGTTTGGCGTGATTCACACCGGCGTTGCCGGATCGATTGACTGGGATTCTTTCGGTGAAAGCGCCGATCCGGGATTTGCGTTCATCTGGTCACAATTGCTGGTCGAGATGCTGGCCGCCAGTGCCCTGTTCCTTGCAGTGGAAGACATCTATATGCGCTATTCACCGGATGTCTATGTTGAGAATCTCGAATTTATCGAAATCGAAAAAGCGCTCAAGGAACATCACGCAACTCATGAAGTTTTGCGTGAAAAACGCGGGCAGCTCCATGGCCGCCGGGTCGAGCTAGAGGCCGAGCGTGAAGCCTTTATCAACGAGCGGATCGTGGAATATATCAGCCTGCGGGCACGTCATATCGCCACGATGAACTCCCATGCTGGCCGTTAATTTTAAGGAGGTTCGTATGTATAAAAATACCTTGTTGTTCTGCACCATACTCATTATGTGGCTGTTAGCTGCTCAAGCAGCTTCGGCCCGCAATCTGGTTGTGGCGGTTTCGCCTTACTATACGCCGGATGAAGCCCGGCGGCATTCCATTACGTTATTGCAACAGCTCACGGAGCTGAACCAAGGCAGCCGGGTGACGCTGCTTGATGGTTATAATTTGTCAATCATTGGGGAGTTCAACATTCCCGATAATCCGGCCTATAACAATCCTAAAGCCAGACTGGGTGTAAACCGCAAGGCTGCAACCGCGCTCAAGCGTTTTGCCGATCAATCTGTCGCGCCGGGCGGAAAAGGTCATCCATCCATATCCGGCGCTGTGCGCCTGCCGCAACTTTTGCGCTATGTCGCCAATAACTTTGAGCGAGACGGTGGGCTGGATGTAATTATTTTGGGTTCGCCTTTATATGACGACCCAAGAGAGCCGGTCTTTTCTATGGCTGGCGGGCGCTTTCCTTCCGATGGTCATTTGTTCGCCTCGCAGGGCAAAACGCCGTTTGGCGCTGCCGGTCATTCCGGCTTACTTAAAAATGTCATCGTCCATATCGGCTATGGCAGCGACAATATCATGCAAGGCGACCGGCATGCTTATTTCGTCAAACGCTTTTGGACGCTTTATGCTGAATTACTTGGCGGCAAGCTGGGCGGTTTTGTCGGCGATGTGCCGACAGTGTTCCGAAGCGTTTCAAGTAATGCCGCGCCGCCTGCTCATGCTTTCAAGCCCGTAAAGTCAAACAAGCTGGAGATGGTCATCCTGCCCCCGGTGGAAAGCAGGCAATCCATATTCGAGCGGCCCGTCAGTGAAACCGTTTTGGCTCAGGCGCAAATACGCCGTGCAGAAAACGTGCAGATCGGCATATCATGGCAATGCGCCTTGTGCGATTTGGATTTATACGCTCAGGCAATGCCCGGTGCGCCGGTGCTGTATTTCGGACGCATTGTCACGCCGCATGGGCGCTACTGGAAAGATTACCGCAATTCTCCCGGCCCAACCAACGGTTATGAAACCATTGGTTTTGATGTGCCGCTGGATTTGCGCACATTGACTATCGCCATCAATTTTTATGAGGGTCAAGCGCCGCAAGGTGTGTCAGGTGAGTTGCGGCTATCGATTGATGGCCATACTTATGCTTCAACCTTTCATATTGCGGCTACTACAGGCAATCAAGGCAAGGGCGCATTGGAAGCTATTGAATCAGGCCATGCAAACCAGCCTCAATCCATCATTATCAATCCTTTACGCGTAGTGGGATTGCAATAATCCCACGTCACAATTCCAGCGTCCCGGTTGGGACGCTTGGAACGCAAAACGCGATACTAAAATTCAGATAAACACCAAGCAATTAACCGCTTATTAACCTGTTCCTGTTAGGGTAAAAGGGCAATTTTGTGTGTGTGATAACGCTTTCAAGCCAATACTCTACTAACCGGGAGGCAGGGACAATGGGGCGCAGTGTGCCTGAAATTTCATTAGCAGTGATTGAGAATAACGCTGTTATTCTCAATCTTCGGGAGGCGATAGTATACCGAAGCGTTTCGGCGGCACCGTCCCAAAGCGGGGCCGCCAATGGTTAAGCCAACGGACGAAAGCTTACGGGTTTCCGGCGGATTAACGAATATTTTCATTCATTGCGATGCGTGTTTGTCAGACGCAGAATTTAACCGTCTGCGCGGACATGAACTCGCCGAAATTGAAACCAAAATTCTACATGGGCAGCTCAGCGATTCCGTCAGCGGTGTCATGGAGCGCGGTTCTGTCGTTAGCAACAACGAGTCCAAACAAGACCAAGAACGCAAAACCAAAGAGCGTAGAACGGCGCAGCTTGTCGAATTGGTTGAGCGAATCCGCGCCGATATGGAACAAATGAAAGCCCGTATCAAGGCGTTGGAAGATTCATTCCAACAGCGTGATGGTGATGCATGGCGGGAGAAAC
Organism: Nitrosomonas aestuarii; assembly: GCF_003046585.1. Lineage (GTDB taxonomy): Bacteria > Pseudomonadota > Gammaproteobacteria > Burkholderiales > Nitrosomonadaceae > Nitrosomonas > Nitrosomonas aestuarii. Next base: position 59,894 of record NZ_QAAE01000003.1, read on the forward strand.
TGGCGCTTGAAATATTGGGCGCGGACGATATTCCGCAGCAGGAATCCGGCGAAAATATTGAAGCTTACCGCAAGCGGCTGGAAAAACACCTCATCGAAGAAATGCTGAATCCAGATGGCTCGATTAAAGGCAAATACCAAAACGATCCACAATATAGCGACTATGCAGAATGGGCGCAGAAACAATACCACTTGAGTAACGCCAAAGCGGTAGTTGCGGAATTGGATAATGACAGCACCAGCCCGCAGCGCCGGGAGCAAATCCTCCATGAAATGAAGGAACGTGGTTATGCCGAAGAAATGATGTTAGCCGCCCGAACGACAACCGATCAAAATACACAACATGAAATCAAAAATGCGGATGATAGCAATCAGGATATTGTTGCACAAAATGAACAGGTATCCGAAGTAAACGCTTTCCTCAAACTTTAATTCCTAATCGACACCAAAAAGCGGGTTGGTGTTTAATGCCCGCTTTGCAATTGAAGGAATTTGTTCCCTCACGTCGCCTATCAGGAATGGCCCTTCTAATCCGCCGCGCACATGTAGAAAAATAAGGTTAGCAGGCGCGTCATTTTGTTCGTAAAAGAATTTAATGTTATTCACGCCATGTTTCTTAAAATCGTGGGTGAGTACCATTTTTATTTGTTCATCGGTAACAGCGGGTTTCACGCCCATTCGCACGGCAACAGCAACGCCATTTTGGTTTTTCTCAGACCACTCACTTCCGGAAATTGTGACGCAAGGCTGTACATCACAAGAGATATAGTCATTTTTCACTGATGGTAACTCGCCCTGCGCAAACGCAATTCCCGCGCCAAAAACCATACCCAAAACACAGAAAAACGCTATGTTTTTCAGTATCTTGCTTTGTGACAAAAGGGAACCATTTTGTCACAATTCACATATTTCCTTGCGGCGGAATAATAGCCGATTTCGGGTGTTTTTTGCCGCAGTTTTTACATTTTTTAGTTGATCAGGAGCGCGTATGAAGGTAAGTCAGAAGGGTTCCCTTTTGTCTATCGCTAAAGGATTAAAATGTACGAAAAGCACAATCACATGGTGGAAAATTCTGGCCGCATCATCGGTTACGCCCGTGTCTCTACGGAAGATCAGCATCTCGATCTGCAACTCAATGCTTTGAAATTGGCCGGATGCAGCGCTATTTTTGAGGATTGCGGCGTATCAGCCACCGCCAAACAACGGCCCGGTTTTGAGCAGGCTTTGGCTGGTTTGCAAGCGGGCGATGTTTTTGTCGTCTGGAAGATGGATCGCGCCTTTCGTTCACTTAAAAATGCGCTGGATATATTGGAAGTCTTTGAAAACCGAAGCGTGGCGTTTCGCTGTTTAACCGAAAATATCGACACCAGCACCGCAATGGGTAAATGCATGTACCAAATACGTCATGCGTTTTCAGAGCTGGAACGTAATCTTATTCGCGAGCGCACCAAGGCCGGGATGGAAGCAGCGCGGCAGCGAGGTGTACATATCGGCAGACCAAGAAAGCTCTCACATATTCAGATTGCCTACATGCAAAACCTGCTACAGCATCAGCCCGGTATAACTCCGGGACAGATCGCAAATCAATTCGATGTGTCTTCACGTACCATTTACCGCGCACTCTCGCACTATGCGACCGCTAAGGAAAGGCTGATCGTCAATGCCAGGTAACCAAAACAAAATCCGTCACTATCGCGTCTACCTGAAAATGTACGGTGAAATGATGCAAGATTTATCCCGCTGTTTGGCAAACCGTTCAGGGGAAAGACGCGATTGCGGCTTTAAAGTATGCAATTACTTTTATACCAACGTAATCGGCTGTAACATGTAAAAGAATGTGAAGCTTTTTCTGAATATGCATGTTAATGAAACCCGGCTATTACCAAACGTATCGCAGGAACCCCCATGAGTCTTTTTGACGCTTTGGTGCTTTTTATCATCATGATAACGCTCGCCGCCATTCCCAGCACGAGTGTGGCTTTGGTTGTTGCTCGCTCGGCCACGATGAATCTGGCCAATGGCGTTGCCGTTTCAATGGGCATCGTGGCTGGCGATTTGATATTTGTGATGCTGGCAATACTGGGTTTAACAGCCCTATCCGGAATGATGGGCGGTTTATTTTTTGCGATCAAATTCGTAGCAGGCATTTACCTGATCTGGTTCGGTATAACCTTGATCAGAAGCAGAACGAAAAAAATAACCTTTGAATATTCCCGCACCAGCAACGGAATATGCGCCAGTTTCCTCGCAGGCCTGTTTGTAACGCTTGGCGACGTTAAAGCAATTTTCTTTTATGCCAGCCTGTTTCCAGCATTTGTCGATGTATCTGCACTGACGTTACCGGACATATCTGTCATTTTACTCGTAACGGTTGTCACTGTCGGCGGTGTCAAATTGACCTATGCTTTTACGGCAACGAAAGTTATGCTTATGAGCAAAGGGCTGGCAATTGAGAATAAAGCCCGGCTAGCTTCGGGCGCTCTTATGGTTGGCGCGGGTACTTACCTGATCGCCAAAAACTGAAGAAGCACTATATCAGTCATTTTTGGCGCTCACTCTAATTGTCGATGGCTTAAAAGACGAGCACGCGCAACTCGAAAAATCTGGGCTTAATCCGGGAGATGTTGAGCCAGCACCATCGGTCAATCTCGTGCGGCTTCGCGATCTTGACGGCAATCTTGTTGTGCTCGTCCAACCGGGTAAAGTCTTAAACATAATAAGGAAAAACAAATGAGTTATATTCAAGGATTTCTTATACCAGTTCCCACCAAAAACAAAGACGCATATATAAAATTAGCAGAAAAATCCGCGCCCATTTTTCAAGAATATGGCGCTCTGAAAATCGTTGAGGCATGGGGTGAGAGTGTACCTGATGGCAAGGTTACGGATTTTAAACGCGCCGTGAAAGCTAAAGATGATGAAACAGTTGTGTTTTCTTGGATTGAATGGCCAGATAAAAAAACCTACGAAGCAGCGGCAAAAGAAATGGAATCTGACCCACGATGGAAAGAAATGCCAGAAATGCCGTTTGATGGTGCACGCATGATGTGGGCTGGCTTTGATCCAATTTTCGAGGCTGAGAGCTAAACCTCTTCAAGCGTTTCAAAAGCAATTTTATTTTCTACGTCTTGATATATATGTAAGCATACATTACTAAACTCATCGACAATGACGGACTGGATGAGTTTTCAATTGAGTTGCGCAGCCTGATCGAGAAGTCTCCAGAGTTTTAAATGGTTCACCGGTTTCATATTGCCGCACTAAAAACTCAGGCTGGCGGTATAAATTTTCTGCGGGTCTGCGCGGTTCTCATAGGTTTGCTCACTTTTTGGGGGCAAAGGATTATTTTCAATATAAGCGGCAACTTGATAAAGCGATCCGTCTTCCTTAAGCGATTCAAATTGTTGTTCAAATAAATCCGGAGACTGTTTGAGTTCAATCAATGACACCACTTCCGGCGGCATATCATCGACCATCGCGTTGGGGAGTCCGTTAAACGCAGCCGTTAAATCAATATTTGGCGTGTCCGGGCCCTTAAGCCAATTCCAAAGACTGGCAGTTTTCAGCGCAGCCATGTTGAGCGCGCCTGCAGCTTCATTGGAAATATGAAGAGCGCGGCCTTTAATCGCTGCAAAATTATCATAAACAAGCGCTGTAATCTCGCCGCTGGCAAGTCCGCCGCCGATGCCACCAACCACAGCGCCAACGGCGGTGCCGACACCGGGCATAACAGCCGTGCCTATGGCTGCGCCCGCCAATGCACCGCCCGCCGCGCCGATATTGGAAGTTGTTTCGATGAGGCCAGAGCGCTTCATGGCTTGTGGATCGCCGCGCAGCGCATCTATTTGCGTTTCACCATAAGGAATGGCTCCTTCATATAGAGCTTCTGCGGCTTCTGCTGTTGAACCACCGGCAGCATACGTGAATGCGCTTGATAAAGTGCCAAAAGCTACACCTGCGATAAGGCCACCGTTTTTGCCAAGGCGTCCAAATGTTTCGGCCACTTTTCCAAGGGCGCTGCCTTTGGCATCAAGCTCACCCTTATAGGAAAACTGCTCTCTCAGTTCCGGTTTTACAAGCGTATTCAGATTGCCGTCATGGGCAGCGGCATTGTGGAGTTCAAGAGCTTGTTGTTTAAGAGTTTCTATTCTTGATGCCTCGTAACCACTAAAAATTCTATTTTCATTTTTAGCAAGACGCTTAATCTCCTGAATCTCTTCCATGATGTCGTGTGTAGGCTTGTTCACGCGCATCATATCGCGCTGCTGAACCTGAATTTCGGCGATATGCCCGTTTTCCAGAGCAATTTTTGTGTTTAAGTCCCTGTATCCGGTTGTTGATGATGGCTCGGCATATTTATCCTTCAAGGAATCAACATCCAGTTCTTCTAAAATGGCTTGTTTGATCGCGACAATCTGCTCCGGTTTATCAACAACGAACCGCCCGCGCACTAAATCTTTTATCTGCCGCGGATCACCCTCATAATCACTATTGATTTTATCAAGCGCCCGTTCAGGTTCCTTCAAAGGCCCCACCTCAAAAACAACGCCTTCAAACATTTCAGGATTATGGGTTTTTAAGCGATCAAGAACGGATTGCCCTGTATTTTCCAGTACAGGGGCAGAAGCTTGCGCCTGCTGATACAGTTCATCAAAGGATAAATCCGGCTGTGGCCGTTTTATACCGTCTCCCATTACGCACCCTGTTTTTTTGTTATTTCAGCTTATTATTTTTTATTTGCTGAAATAGTTTTACCCCATGCTGCCGATTTAAGGCGACGGCTCGGGATTAGTTTTTTTTTGCGCCAAAAACTCAATAACACGCGCATCAAATTCTTCTTTTGTGATTTCGTCAATGTCGCCGCTTCTGTCATCAAAAACCTTATTAACCCAATGCATGTTCAACTCAATTTCGCCTGTTTCACGATTTGGTGCTTCGGTTCCTCTTAATCGGTTTTGATCATCATAAACCGCTCGAATCGGCCAAACGCCGTTGGTAAAATATTTGTAACTTGTCTCACTCATTTTTAATCTCTCCAGAACTCATAAATATCATACGCTTATAGTTTTAATACTTTGTAAAGATTCGTGCAAACTGCGATAAGTATTTCTAATTCTTGTTTCTCATGTATTTTTACCCTGATTTTTATATTTCGATAGACGCTCATCCCATGGGCTGGTTTTTCATTCTTTTGCTTCGATAGCCGATTCTGTCTTGCCGTCGGCTTTTGTCTCCGCTTTGAAAAACCAACAAGGAGATAGAACGATGGCATATGAAATACAACATAAAACCTTAGGCCAAGGCTGGATCAACACTTGGTCAGAAAACGGGCGGCCTGTGAGATTTCCGGCACTTGAAGAAGCCAGAATGGAGTTGGAAGACTATTTGCAGACGCGCCCAGAACTTTCTTCAGATGACTTTCGTGTTGCTGAAATTGCTACAGATTAATTCCACCAATCGGGCGGGTTGTTCGTACTGGACAACCCCTTCGACTTCCTGCGAAATAACCAGATATTAGATCGTGGGTGAGTCAATACAGTTCAGGTTGTTTTGTAAGCGTCCAGTCCCACTACCCTGATCGAAAAATTTCCAAGCCATTAATGCGTCAATTCTTTTGTACTACGCAGGCGCTTATTGTCCTACATCGCTTCCCGTTACACGCAAGATGTGCGTTGTACTACAAAATGTGCCATTTTCTAGCCCAACGCCTATCTTGGCAAGGGAGATACTGCCGTTCTCCCGTTGCATCCCTCTCGGGTGCGCTAAGCTTCAAAAATTGCGTTGCAAAATTTTCAGGCAAGCGCTGATGTGGTGCATTCAGGCATCGAGCCATCATGCACCATCAGAACGTGTGGCCGTTCAATCACCATTCGGGGTAGCCTCCAGGCTGCCCCCAAAACCCCCATGGCCAAGGGAGCATTTCATACCTCCCTTTGGAATCCCATCGACAAATTCTTTGAGACCAATCGTGCGCCGATTGGATGTCGTGAGCGTTTCGCCGCTCAATCTCGACCACTGTTTCGCCAGTGGATGACAACCAAGGAAGCATCCTTGGATGCGATTCAGTTTTGAATTTGGCATATTTAGACAGCGCATAAGAGAATAACCATTTGATGCAAAGTGTTTTTTTGCGGTTGTTGATTCTTCGGTTTTACTTTACTCTCTCACCTGCTGATTAAATGCATAGTAAGACCTAACAAGCTTAATAGTTGGTAGGGGCTGGCAATTTAAGAATGCGAATATTAAACAGAGAGATGTTACGCAATAGTAATGAATGAAGACGTCGTAGGCAATCACTTCTGGAATATAAAAAGCTAATTAAGTATGAGCGATGATTTTTTTAACAAGCCTATAATAAACTCCCCTTATGAGTATCCATCCGCTCATTGGGAAATGGTCGATGGCTTACCAACTCAACATATTGTTAATTTTCGCCGAAAAGCGGAATTCATCACACCTATACCGCAGCCGAGGAAACGCAAAGACGTAAGATCTCAAGAACTGTTCGACGAGAGTCTTGGGCTGAGTGATGGCAGTCAGAAATATGATCCGATTTCATTTATTAACGAACTTCGCAGCCACATAGACGCATGGCGTGAACTACCGAGTGAACGCGATTGGCTAGTCACGCCGGATACTGCAAGATTGTTGAAACATTGGCGGCACTATGAGTTCAATGGCATTCGTCCATTTTTCTGTCAGGTTGAAGCTGTCGAAGTGGCGATTTGGCTAACAGAAGTTGCGCCGAAAATGGGAAAATCAGGCAAGAAATTCCTCGACTATCTTAAAAATGCAAATGACGATGCTAACCCTGGTTTGATGCGTTTAGCACTTAAACTGGCTACGGGTGCAGGAAAAACCACCGTTATGTCCATGCTAATCGTATGGCAGACAATCAACGCAGTTCGCCAACCCAGCAGTAAAAAATTCACTCGCGGCTTTCTAATTGTAGCGCCAGGTTTGACGATTAAAGACCGCCTTCGTGTTCTTCAGCCCAACGACCCAGACAGCTATTATCAAAATCGTGAAATTGTGCCAAACGACATGCTGGCAGACTTGGAGCGCGCCAAGATCGTAATTACCAACTATCACGCTTTCAAATTACGCGAGCGCGTGGACATTTCCGCTGGTGGTCGCGCACTTCTAAAAGGTAAAAGAGGTGAAGACCTAAATACCCAGGAAACAGAAGGTCAGATGCTTCAGCGTGTCGTGCCCGAATTGATGGGTATGAAAAACGTCATGGTATTAAATGACGAGGCTCACCACTGTTACCGTGAAAAGCCAGGGGAAGATGAAGAAGGAGATTTAAAGGGGGACGAAAAGAAAGAAGCGGATAGCAATCGCGAAGCCGCGCGGCTTTGGATTTCGGGGCTGGAAATTATTGCAAAAAAACTCGGAATCAACCGAGTTGTTGACCTTTCCGCGACTCCCTTCTTTTTAAGTGGCTCCGGCTATGCCGAAGGAACACTGTTTCCCTGGACAATGAATGATTTCTCTCTGATGGATGCTATAGAATGCGGCATTGTGAAATTACCCCGTGTCCCTGTCGCAGACAACATTTCAGGTGCGGATGTGCCAGTATTTCGTGAACTATGGAAGCATATTGGGCCAGAAATGCCCAAAAAAGGGCGCAGCAAAGGGCAAGCACTCGATCCTTTAAGCATTCCAAGCAAGTTAAAAACGGCTCTCGAAGCCCTGTATGGGCATTACGAGAAAACCTATGAGCTATGGGAAAAGGAAGGTATAAAAGTGCCGCCGTGTTTCATTGTTGTTTGTAACAATACTTCTACTTCCAAGCTGGTATTTGATTATATATCTGGCTTTCATCGTGAAAATGAGGATGGTTCAACTGAACTTGAAAATGGAAGATTAAAACTATTCAGAAATTTCGATGACCACGGAAATCCCTTGGCTAAACCAAACACATTGTTGATTGATAGTGAACAACTAGAATCTGGTGAAGCCTTAGATACAAACTTCCGCTCAATGGCAGCCGATGAGATCGAGCGCTATCGCCGAGAAATCATTGAGCGTACTAAAGACGTTCGTGCAGCAGACAATATAACCGACCAAGACCTTCTCCGTGAGGTGATGAATACGGTTGGGAAGTATGGAGCGTTAGGCGGAAATATTCGATGTGTTGTGTCTGTCTCCATGCTTACCGAAGGATGGGATGCCAATACAGTGACACATGTTTTGGGGGTTAGAGCATTTGGTACTCAGTTACTTTGTGAGCAAGTAATCGGTCGCGCACTAAGGAGGCAGTCTTACGATCTTAACGAAGAGAATCGTTTCAATGTTGAATATGCCGATGTTTTGGGTATTCCCTTCGACTTTACAGCCAAGCCGGTTGTTGCCCCACCGCAGCCTCCAAGAGAGACTATCCACGTAAAAGCAGTTCGCCCAGAACGCGATAAACTTGAAATCCGCTTTCCTCGTGTAACGGGCTATCGTGTAGAACTGCCAGAAGAGCGACTTACAGCAGAATTTAATGAAGACTCCATTCTCGAATTAACACCTGAATTAGTCGGCCCTTCCGTTACCCAAAATGCGGGTATTATCGGCGAGGCTGTTGACCTTAATCTCATTCACACTGGTGATTTGCGACATTCCACATTGCTCTTCAACCTGACGCAGCGACTGCTTTACACCAAATGGCGAGACCCAGGTGAAGAGCCGAAACTGCATTTGTTCGGTCAGCTTAAACGTATTACCAAGCAGTGGTTGGATGGGTGTCTGGTATGCAAAGGCCAAACTTATCCCGCGCAGCTCATGTACCAAGAGCTTGCCGATATGGCGTGTTCCAGGATAACAGCAGCCATTACACAAGCAGAGCAAAATAAAGACAGACCGATAAAAGCATTGCTCGATGCCTATAACCCAACCGGATCGACAATACATGTCAGCTTTAACACCTCGAAAACGGAACGATGGCAAACCAACCCACTGAAGTCCCATATTAACTGGGTCATTCTCGACAGTGACTGGGAAGCTGAATTCTGCCGCGTGGCGGAGTCCCATGAGCGTGTGACCGCCTACGTTAAAAATCATAGCCTTGGTTTAGAAGTTCCCTATCGCTATGGTTCCGAAACTAGAAAATACAGGCCGGACTTTATTGTTCAGGTAAACGATGGCAATGATGACCCTTTAAACCTGATCGTAGAGATCAAAGGTTATCGAAGAGAAGATGCAAAAGAAAAGAAACTGACAATGGATACCTACTGGATACCAGGCGTAAACAATATAGAAAACTATGGCAGGTGGGCATTTGTCGAGTTTGGGGATGTGTTTGAGATGGAATACGATTTTAAAAAGAAAGTCGAAGAGCAGTTTAACAAGATGATAGAAACAGCGTTGGGGAAAGGACAATAACATGGCGAGACCGACACCCTTTACCCAAAGAAGCAAAGCCAAAAAGCAGGTAGAAACCCTTACCCACGAAGATGCATCGCGCAAAAATATTCCGACAGCGGAATATGAAGCGGTACTCCACGAGAAAGATAAAAGCTCCGTTCGTGTCGCTTATGAACGGCGCCACCGTGACCTCGACCCTCAGTTAGTGTGGCGAGGTAAGGATGAGCAGGATTGGTCTGATCTTGTTGTTCACGCGCCGCCGCTTTATATTCAGGAAAAGGTTCACCCCAAAGTTCTGATCGATGATTTGCGCCGACAAACCGAGAAGGCTCAGGCGAAAGCTTATGAGCAAAATCAGGGTTTTATGGGCGACCTTTTTGCAGACTTCAATGGGTTGCCAAGTGAAGATGCTAAAACTGAGTTTTATCAACATGATGCACATTGGTCTAATCGCATGATTTTGGGTGATAGCCTGCAAGTTATGGCTTCATTAGCGGAGCGCGAAGGACTACGGGGAAAAGTACAGACTTTATTTTTTGACCCACCCTATGGGATTAAGTTTAATTCAAATTTCCAATGGTCAACCACTACAAGGGATGTAAAAGATGGAAAATCTGAGCACATCACAAGAGAGCCGGAAATGGTTAAAGCTTTCCGCGACACATGGAAGGATGGGATTCATACGTACCTAACTTATTTACGTGATCGATTAACTGTTGCTCGGGATTTGCTCGATGAAACAGGTTCAATTTTTGTCCAGATCGGAGATGAAAACGTACATCGTGTCAGATCAGTGCTGGATGAAGTATTTGGCGATTCCAATTTTATTAGCGAAATTACTTTTCAAAAGACTGGGAGTCAGCCGGGGGCGATGATAGGAAACGTGTCTGACTATATACTTTGGTTTGCTAAAGACAAATCAAAAGTTAAAGCTAAGAAGATATTTTTGCCAAAGGATGGAGATGAAGGCGATTATTCTCCTGATCCACTAACTTCGGATGGTGCGTCGGAAAAAGGAACTGTTGATTTTCTTTTTCAGGGGCAAGTTTTCCACCCTGGCAAAAAGGCCCATTGGAAAACTACGACTTCGGGAATGGAAACACTGGCCCGTGCAGATAGGATAATTAAACAAAGAAAGCAGATTCGACTTAAAAAATATTGGAGCGATAACCCTGTAAAATCACTAACAAATTTGTGGACTGATAGTGGGGGGGCTTCCAATGTCATTTATGTAGTACAAACTAATCAAAAAATAGTTCAACGATGTTTGTTATTGGCAAGCGATCCAGGTGATTTGGTGTTAGATCCCACCTGTGGATCAGGCACAACTGCTTATGTTGCAGAACAGTGGGGGAGACGCTGGATAACTATCGATACCTCTAGAGTATCTCTTGCACTTGCTAGAGCAAGAATAATGGGTGCAAGGTATCCCTATTATTTACTTTCTGATTCTCAAGATGGTCTAGTGAAGGAAGCGGAAATAACTCGCTCAGCTCCTTCTGTCAAACCTACAACAGACAATATTCGCTATGGTTTTGTTTACGAACGAGTACCACACATCACGTTAAAAGCGATTGCTAATAATTCCGAAATTGATGTTATATGGGATAGGTTTCAAAAGGAGCTGGAACCACTCAGAACAGAATTAAACAAGGCGCTAGGACAGGCTTGGGAAGAATGGGAAATTCCTGACGAGATTGATGATAAATCTTCAAAAAAAGCCAAAGAATTACACGTATCTTGGTGGGAGCAGCGCATTGCTAGACAAAAAGAAATAGACGCTTCGATAGCTGTAAAAGCTGATTCTGAGTATCTATACGATAAGCCATACGAAGACAATAAAAAGGTTCGTGTCGCTGGGCCGTTCACCGTGGAAAGCCTTTCTCCGCATCGTGCCCTAACCGTAGGCATTGATGACGAACTGATTGATCCTACAGAGCAGAAAGAAGAGTTTGAAGACGAGCAAGATTTTGTTCAGATCATCCTTGAAAATCTCAAAACTGCTGGCGTACAGCAAGCTAATAAAGAAGACAAAATTGACTTTTTATCACTAGCCCCTTGGCCAGGTGATTTGGTGTGCGCCGAAGGTAAGTATATTGACGAAACTGAGAAGGAGAAACGCGCCGCAATTTTTATCGGGTCGGAATTTGGTACTGTCTCTCGTCCCGATTTGGTCCAAGCAGCTCGAGAAGCCGCTGATGCTGGCTTTGATGTGTTGATCGCTTGCGCCTTTAACTATGATGCGCACTCCACAGAGTTTGAAAAACTTGGTCGCGTTCCGGTACTAAAAGCACGTATGAATGCCGACTTGCACATGGCCGACGACCTGAAAAATACAGGTAAAGGCAATTTGTTCGTGATCTTTGGTGAGCCAGACATTGACGTTATGGATGTAGAAGACGGACAAATACAAATCAAAATTAATGGTGTCGACGTGTTTCACCCTAATACAGGTGAGGTGCGCAGTGATGGTGCTGAGGGTATTGCTTGCTGGTTTATCGACACTGACTATAACGAAGAAAGCTTCTTCGTGCGTCAGGCTTATTTCCTTGGAGCGAATGATCCTTACAAGTCGCTAAAAACGACACTCAAGGCCGAAATCAATCAAGAAGTATGGGATACGTTGAATAGCGATATATCTCGTCCATTTGATAAACCTAAGAACGGACGTATTGCGGTCAAGGTTATCAACCATCTTGGTGATGAGGTCATGAAGGTTTATCGAGTTTAGGGGGTTAAATGGCCATGGAATTTCGCATCTCAGATTCGTTTACCAGTAGCCTCGCTAAGCTAACAAGCGATGAGCAAAAGGCTGTGAAAACCACTGCCTTTGACCTTCAGATAAGCCCTGAAAATCCAGGCCATAGCTTCCACAAGTTGGATCGTGCTCAGGATAAAAATTTCTGGTCGGTACGTGTTAATCGTGACATCCGCATCATTGTTCACCGCTCAAATGCCAGTTTGCTGCTCTGCTATGTCGATCATCATGATGATGCCTATAAGTGGGCCGAAAAGCGAAAGCTTGAAACGCATCCAAAAACAGGCGCGGCCCAGCTCGTTGAAATCAGAGAGCGCGTCGAAGAGATACGTGTTCCTTACTATGTCAATGTGGAGGCCACGCCACCGCCTAAACCCTTGCTCTTCGATGGGTTCAACGATGATCAGTTGCTGGAATATGGTGTACCACCAGAGTGGCTCGCCGATGTAAAGGCATCCGATGAAGATTCGATCTTAGAGTTATCGGGTCACCTGCCCGCGGAAGCGGCAGAAGCTCTTATTGAAATCGCCGTTGGTGGAACACCAAGACCACCTGTGGTCGCTCCTCCAGAGAGCAGCCCATTCGATCACCCCGATGCTCAGCGCCGCTTCCGTACCATGGTTGATACGGAAGAGCTGGAACGAGCGCTCGATGCTCCATGGGAGAAGTGGACAGTTTTCCTTCACCCTGACCAGCAGGAGCTAGTCGAAAAAGATTTTAATGGGCCAGCCCGTGTTTCCGGCTCTGCTGGAACGGGTAAAACCATTGTGGCCTTACATCGCGCAGTGCATTTAGCCAGAGAAAATTCCGAGGCGCGGATTTTGCTCACAACATTCTCTGACATCTTGGCCAATGCACTCAAAGAAAAGCTTAAGCACTTAATCGGAAATACCCCACGACTGGCAGAGCGTTTGGAAATCCATTCAATGGATTCTATCGCCGTTCGGCTGCACAAATTTAATGCCAGCAGTAAACAATTACTCAATCGAGATAAGTTATTTGAACTCATCTCGAAACACTCCCAAGATGCCGAGGGACTTCGCTATTCGACAGCATTCATTTTTGAAGAATGGCTTCAGGTAGTGAATGCCTGGCAGATCAATACATGGGATGAATACAAAAGTGTTCAAAGATTGGGGCGAAAAACCAGGTTGGCGGAAACCCAGCGGCAAGTTTTATGGGCGATATTTGAAAAGGTAAACGCTGAACTCATTGAAACCAATTCAGTTTCTATGGCTGGAATATATCTGGATTTAACTCATTCCCTGGAAGAAAAGGAAAACAGCCCCTTTGACTTCGTAGTGGTCGATGAGGCTCAGGACATAAGCATTCCACAATTACGATTTCTAGCCGCACTTGGTGGTAAAAAGTCAAACGCTCTATTTTTTGCAGGTGATTTAGGCCAGCGCATATTCCAGCAGGCTTTTTCCTGGAAGTCTTTGGGTGTTGATATTCGCGGTAGGTCAAAGACGCTTCGCGTGAATTACCGGACATCGCATCAAATTCGAATGCAATCAGACCGATTACTCGGCCCCAGTGTTGCTGATGTTGATGGCTATGAAGATGATCGAACCAATACAGTATCAGTATTTAATGGCCCAGAGCCAACTATTCGCAATTTTAACACGTACAAAGAAGAAATTGAGTTTGTTTCAAGTTGGTTGTCAAAGCTAACTGAAAATGGATATGAGGCTCACGAAATCGGCTTGATTGTTCGTTCAGACAAGGAAATACCAAGAGCGGTATCGGCAATTGAAAAGGCATGCATAACGTATAAACAGTTAGACAGCTACATTCAGCTTGCGCACGGATACGCATCGATCTGCACAATGCACCTGGCTAAAGGACTGGAATTTAGAGCCGTTGTCGTTATGGCCTGTGACGATGAGATCATTCCTTCACAGGAGCGGATCGAGTCTGTTGCTGACAATGCTGATCTTGAAGAGGTTTATGATACAGAGCGCCATCTGTTATATGTCGCCTGTACCAGGGCAAGAGATAGACTTCTTGTTACCAGCGGGGAGTTGCCATCCGAGTTTTTGGAAGACATGGACTCTTCGGAGGCGCACTCATGAAATACATTGAGAAGCTAAAGCTGTTTAATTTTAAACGCTTTGATGACTTTGAATATGTAGCGAGAGAGAAACGTAATATTTTTATCGGCGACAATGAAGCTGGAAAAAGCACAATTTTACAGGCAATTGACCTAGTTCTAACAGGTAGTCGGTCTCGGGTCGAAAATCTTGGTCTTGAAACACTATTTAACCAAGTCTCAGTTTTAGAGTTTCTAAATGGAGATAAGAAGCTGTCTGATTTACCTAGGATGGCTATCGAAATATTTTTGAATGACCATGGAGAAATATGGCTTGATGGAAAGAATAATAGTGATGAGGTGACGTGCCATGGTCTCAAACTTGTTTGCGAGCCCATGATTGACGAATATGGACAGGAAATTGAGAGCGCATTGGCAAATGAACAGGCTCTTTTTCCATTTGAATATTACAATATCCAGTTCTCAACCTTTTCCGGGCAGCTTTACACCCAAAACAGAAAATTCCTTAATCATATCTTTATAGACAGTTCTCTGATCGGAACGGAATACGCCACTCGACAATATACAAAGTCTTTGTATGAAGCGAATACAAGTCTCGTCGAGCGCCATCAAAATAGTCATGCGTATAGACATACTAAAGCTACTTTTACGTCAGAATCCTTGGTCACGCTGAATGATGCGTTAGATGCAACTAAGTTTGACTTAAAAAATGACGGAAAATCGAATCTTGAGCAGGATTTAATGATTACTCAAGGAGGCATACCTGTCGCTCAAATGGGAAAAGGAAAGCAGTGCTTCATAAAAACTGAATTTGCATTACAACAAAAGGAAGGGGCTAGGCCCATTGATCTAATTCTCATTGAGGAGCCTGAAAACCATCTCAGCCACCTCAATATGAAGAAATTGATCAATGAAATTGAAAAGGCAACGCAGACGCAGATAATTATTGCTACGCACAGTAACAGCGTTTGCTCCCGTTTAGACCTTCATAATGCCTCTCTAATAAGCCCATCTAAAAAGGATCCCGTTTCGCTCTCTGACTTGCCTGATGACACTGCGAGTTATTTCGTTAAAGCGCCAAATAATAAAATACTTGAGTTCATACTTTCAGCCAAAGTGATACTCGTGGAAGGTGATGCCGAATATATGCTCGTCGATGGTATGTATGAAAAGCTATATAGCGAAAAGTTGGAAGACACAAACATACACGTCATTTCTGTCGGTGGTACAGCTTTCAAGAGATATTTGGATTTGGCTTCACTTCTTAAGATAAAAACAGCCGTAACTCGGGATAATGATGGAAATTACCAATCAAACTGTGTAGACAACTATGCTGGTTATGTTGGGGATTCTATTCAGGTATTTAGTGAAACGAACAATGCTAACAGAACCACGCTTGAAAAATGTATTTACCAAGACAATACAGCATTATGTGATGAGTTATTTGCAGCCGGAAGAAGAACACTATCTGTTGAAGACTACATGTTATCTAACAAGGCAGACGCCGCATTAACAATATTGGATGCTGGTATGGATCGCCTTGAAGCTCCAGATTATATCAAGCAGGCTTTCGAATGGATAAGAGGGTAATTTTTGCTGTCGCTGGGTCTGGCAAGACAACGCATATAGTAAACAGCCTTTCTTTTGAAAAGCGGTCGCTTGTCATCACGTATTCTGAGAGCAATTATAATCATCTAAGGCGTAAAATAATTGAAAAATTTGGATATTTACCAGAAAATATAACAGTCCAAACATACTTCACCTTTTTATATTCCTTCTGCTACAAGCCATTTTTGCACTACGCCTGGCGTTCGAAAGGTATTAACTGGGATGTACCACCAGCCTTTACATTACGTCTTAGAAGAACTGACAGAAGATTCTTCATTGATGGCCATTCCCGCCTTTATAGCAATAGGATAGCGAAGCTTGCCCTTGATAACGTCATCGACGATGTGAGAGCGAGGCTAGAAAAATACTACGATGAGTTTTTGCTTGACGAAGTGCAGGATTTTGCCGGACATGATTTCAATCTTTTGAAAGAAATATGCAGGAGCGATATGGATATATTGCTTGTCGGTGATTTCTATCAGCATACATTTGATACAAGCAGAGATGGGCCAACAAATAAAAACCTGTTTCACGACTTTACAAGGTATCAGAAGCACTTTTCTGACATCGACATCACAGTGGATAAAGATACGCTCTCTCGCAGCTATCGATGTTCGTCTTCAGTTTGTGCGTTTGTTATGCAAAGTCTTGGTGTCAATATCGAATCTCACAAAAAAGAAGAGACAGGGGTTTATTATCTTGATGGAGAGAAGATATTTAAAAAGGTTTTCTACGACGATAATGTTGTAAAACTTTTTTTCAAAGAGCATAGCAAATACCCTTGCTATTCAAATAATTGGGGGAAATCTAAAGGGCTGGATCAGTATGACGATGTTTGCGTGGTGCTGTACCCGAAAGCATTTAAAGCTTATACGAGCGGAAATTTTTCTAAACTGCCTGCTTCAAGTAGAAACAAACTGTATGTAGCCTGTACCCGAGCGAACAGAAGCCTGTACTTTATGAATGAGGCAGATATAAAGGACTTAAAGACTAGATAGAATATTACTACCTAAGCAAAGGCTTGCCAGTATTGCAATTATTGAAGAGTACATATGTCGCACCAAAAGGTGCGCCTATTTTAAAACAAATAGAGGGGTTCTTGTTCCCCTCAAAGTAAAGAAAAATGACGGTTTCCACCTGATCCACTGCGTGGGGCAGACCCTCCGCAATTTTTCTGGACTTTTTCACCACCGCCTTAGTCGCCCTAGTCGGCAGAGGTTAAGCGCGAGGCAAAGACGCTTCGCTCAAAACCTCAACACCGATTTAAGGAGAAAAGACTATGAGCACTGAAATCAGAATTTATGTTGCAGATTTGGCGGCATACAATAATGGTAAATTACACGGCGTTTGGATTAACGCGACCGACGATCTGGATGATATTTGGAATCAGGTTAATCAAATGCTGGCCGAAAGCCCCGAAGGGTTCGCGGAAGAATACGCCATTCATGACTATGAAGGATTTGATGGCTATTCATTGGGTGAGTATGAAGGACTTGAAGCCGCGCATGAAATCGCTTGCTTCATTGAAGAATATCCGGATTTTGGCGGTGAATTACTGAATAATGTTGGTGGCAATCTGGATGAAGCTAAAACAGCGGCAGAAGAAAATTATTGCGGCTGCTATAAATCACTCGCGGATTATGCGGAAGAGCTGACCGAAGGCACAACGCAGATTCCTGAAAACCTGGCGTACTATATCGACTATGAGCGCATGGGCCGGGATATAGAGCTAAGCGGCGATATTTTCACCATAGAAACAGGATATGAGGAAGTTCACGTTTTTTGGAACCACTAGAGTAAGTTAGGCGCTATCAGCTCAAGGCTGGCAGCGTTTTTATTTTGAGCGCTTCAAAAAATCGCGCCGCCGAAATCTTGCAGATTTCGGTAAAATGATTTGCGTGAACTTAATCTCACACAAATGATTCTGGATTTAAACCGTAATCAAAATGCCGCTGGTTTCCAATGCCTCTTCATTCGTGAGCCCCGTTACACCTGCAAGCGAGGCAATCTGAACAAAGCTGTCTCCGCCGCCATCAACATCAACGGATAGGGTGCTGTTCGCTCCATTGTCCGTAATTTGCACAAAATCATTAATCGCATCGCTTAATGGATCATAAGCTGATATGAGATCAGAAACATCAAGCCGGTCTCCATCCGCGATATTCATATAGATTTTATCAATGCCGCTATCACCTTGCCGGAAGACAAATGTATCAGCGCCTGCGCCGCCAACAAGAGTATCTGCGCCGTCGCCGCCATATAAAATATCGTCACCGTCACCTGAGCTTAGAGTATCATTCCCGCTACCACCATCCAGATAATCATCCCCGCCGCGATAATCATACAAGGTATCATCACCGCTACCGCCAAACAGACGAGAATTATTGGTGCCGCCCAACATTTTATCGTTTCCGTCCAAACTATGTACAGAATGATAGCTGCCTGCGTTGTAAAGATAATCGCCACTATCGCTCATCAGGTAAATGCCTGCGCCAAGCAGGGCGGACAAGGTATCGCCGGAAAGACTGTCCATTTCTTGCGCGTTTAGGTCAGCAAGAATAGCGTCCGCGCCCTCATAATCGGCATTTTGCACAAGAGTTTGCAGCGCGTTATTCACATCACCGCCGCCGCCCGTAGCCGCCTGCACATCGATATTTACCGTCGCGCCGCCCGTGTCCACGCCATCGGAGATGGTATAGGTAAAGCTGTCTGCACCAGAGAAATTAGCGCCGGGCGTATAGGTGAGCGTACCATTCGCATTTTGCGTAACGGAGCCATGCAGCGCCGCACCAGACTGCGTCACAGAAAGCGGGTCGCCATCCGGATCACTATCGTTAGACAACACGTCAATGATGACAGATGTGTCTTGCGCTGTTACTGCGCTGTCATCCTCAGCTACAGGCGCGGCATTGACCGCCGTGACCTGCACAAAAACGCTGGCCGTATCTGTGTCCACACCATCAGAGATGGTATAGGTAAAGCTGTCCGCGCCAGAGAAGTTAGCGCCGGGCGTATAGGTGAGCGTACCATTCGCATTTTGCGTGACGGAGCCATGCAGCGCCGCACCAAGCTGCGTCACAGAAAGCGGGTCGCCATCCGGATCACTATCGTTATTCAAAATATCTATAACCTTGGCGGTGTTCTTTGTTGTTACAACGCTGTCATTGACCGCTACTGGAGAATTATTTGCATTAACAACGCTTCCAGTATCGATCACATCTTGAATATTAACGCCTGAATTGCCGTAGAGAACCGCAATCTCGGTTGCATTGCCGGGGCCTTGCCCGTCCGCGTCCACAAAAACGTGAGTTGAAAACCCATCGCTTGTAAGCTGAACAAAATCACCAAGGGCATTTTGCGCAGGATCATAACCGGTTAACATATCCAAAACATCAAGCCGGTCTGCATCCGCAATATTCATATAGATTTTATCAATACCGCTATCACCTTGCCGGAAGACAAATGTATCAGCGCCTGCGCCGCCAACAAGTGTATCTGCGCCGTCGCCGCCATATAAAACATCATCACCGTCACCTGAGCTGAGATAATCATCGCCATCGCCACCATTCAGGTAATCATCCCCGCCGCGATAATCATATAATTTGTCATTACCGTCGCCGCCAAACAGACGGGAATTATTGGTGCCGCCAAATATTGTGTCATTCCCGCCCAAACTATGCACAGAATGATAGCTGCCTGCGTTGTAAAGATAATTGCCACTATCGCTCATCAGGTAAATGCCTGCGCCAAGCAGGGCGGACAGGGTATCGCCGGAAAGGCTGCCCATTTCTTGCGCGTTTAGGCCAGCAAGAATAGCATCCGCGCCCTCATAATCGGCATTTTGCACAAGAGTTTGCAGCGCGTTATTCACATCGCCGCCGCCCGTAGCCGCCTGCACAGTGATATTTACCGTCGCGCCGCCCGTGTCCACGCCATCGGAGACGGTATAGGTAAAGCTGTCTGCACCAGAGAAGCCAGCATCCGGCGTATAGGTAAGCGTACCATTCGCATTTTGCACGACAGAGCCATGCAGCGCCGCACCAAGCTGCGCCACAGAAAGCAGGTCGCCATCCGGATCACTGTCGTTAGACAACACGTCAATGATGACAGATGTGTCTTGCGCTGTTACTGCGCTGTCATCCTCAGCGACAGGCGCGGCATTGACAAGAGCAGGCGTAAATACACCGCTTGCCACGTCATATGTGCCATCAGCAAAGCGCAGCGTTTCAACTTTTCTGAGCCTATCGTTGCCTTCGTTTCCGACTGTATCACTTACATACGTATAATAGGTATCAGCGGTGATGCTAAAATCAGCGTAATAACCCTGGTAAACGGATTCATCAATGCCGCTACCGCCATCAATATCATCATCTCCGGCCCCGCCATGTAAGATGTCATTGCCTTCACCGCCATAAAGGTTATCATCCCCACCATACCCAAAAAACGTATCATCGTCAGAAGCATCTTTTCTCACCCAATAAAAATTTTCAGCCGCATCGGTGCCATGCACTTCGATCTCTAAATCAGTAAGATTAATCACAGACCCATCTGAGAATTTCAAATGTTCAAGCGCGTAATCGTTAGACAGATAATCAAGGTCATAAAGTTCTATTTCCATGGAATTGCCATTTTGATCTTCTATAAATAGATCATTGCCCCGCCAAATGTTGGTATCGGTTTTTGCATAGGCCACGCGGTATATATTCAAATCAGAAAATGTAATTCCCGGCCCAAATAACAGCGTATCCGTGCCACTAGAGTCGCTTATAGTGTCCTTGCCAGAACTAAATAAATAGGTGTCGTCATCATTTGGCCAGCCATAGCCGCCATAAAATCTATCATCGCCATCGGTACCAATTGTTAGAAAGCTTTGATCGGCTAACTCGGCAGTTGAGCCATCATGAAACTGCAACGTTTGTACAATCTGATAGGCTGTGCCGATAAACTGCTGCCAAATAGAAATTGAGCCTAAACCATCAACATCAATTTTGGCATCCAATATTTGTGGATTACCTTTTCGCGGATCATTATAGCGATAAAAATTGAGATCACTCAGCGTCACATTTTCCGGCAGGGTGATTGTGTTTTGCCCGCCGCCACCAGTGCGGATAATGTCATTGCCGCTTTCATAGTGATAAATATCATCGCCGCTTCCCAGAAGCGCCACATCATTACCGCTACCGCCGTAAACTACGCCATTGGCGTCCAACGGGGCGAACGTGTCATCACCTGAGCCGCCATACATTGTGACGTTCCGGCCGGCAGCCATCCCTCCCGCAGTGAGTTGATCATTACCTTCGTAGCCATAAATCGCCGCATCGCCTAGCATATGCCAGCGTTGTCCTACATTTACGCCAAAGCTATTATCATGCCGATCGCCGTGATAGGTCGCGAAGAAGGTAGAAAAATCGATGATTGTTCCATCATCAAAATGCAGTTCGTCAATGATTTCATAAGCATTTGCACTAATATCCTGAATTGAAATCGTGCCGCGCCCGGCAACTTTAATAGTGTTGAATTCTCCATTGGGCGTGTTATTCAAAACCTCTGACAGATGAAAGCTGACATCTTCGAGCGTGATCCCCGCGCCAAAGCGAATGGCATCCGTGGTCGTTTGATAATCAGTGCCACCATGGCCTAAAAGAATGACATCATCGCCATAGTCATATTGGAAAATATCGTTTCCAAAGCCATCTATATATGTGTCATTTCCTTTGCCTCCAATGTAAATATCATCAGAGATGCCGTTATTAGGCCCCGGCGTTGCATCTTCAATAAACACATCATCGCCATCACCGCCATAAAGCGTGTCACTTTCATAGCTGCCGGTGATTTCATCATCAAAAGCTGTTCCGGTAACACTATCCCCACCATCGGCTGCCTGCATTACATTAACGCTTAGCGTGTTTATAACATCGCCCCACCCGAGAGCGCCGCCGCTACTATCGCTCACAGCCGTTTCCAGCATCGTGACCTCGGCAGGGGTTAAATTTATGATCTCTTGCGTATTATCCAGATATTTCGCGAAACCATTCCAGAAACCCAGAAGATCTGCATGCCCGGTTGCTTCGGCTTCGAGCAAATCAAGCGCAGTTTGCGAAAGCGCGAATGTCCCTTCAAATGTGTCTGAGAATGGGCTATAGCTCACCCCGCTATCAAACAGCGCATTGCCGCCGCTTTGGAACACCAGCCGCGCGGTTAAAGCATCCACTAAATTCTGATAGCTTTCCGTGATTGCGCTTATGCCATCTATGGCTCGCGGCATTAGCCCCGTCCGGTCAAACCATGTCCCGACATATTCCGTGTTTTGCCCCATGAATGTACGCACGAAATGATATTCAGGCATGAGGTTATAAAGCCCGTTATCACTAAAATCCGGATTTGCGCGCATAGCGGCTTCATCAATCCCGGCCCATGCATAAAGAATATCCTCCACCTCGCCGCGCACCGCATCAAACTGCCCGAACATCTCTTCAAATGTATGGCTGGTTGCAAAGCTCTGCATTTGTTCCAGCAAACCGCCCGCGCCGTTATCAAGGCTCATGGCAATATGCAGATCGGGGAGCTGTCCATAGCCGCGCAATGTCGGCAAAAAGAGCGTGCGCACATCGAGCGTATAATCCCCAGCATAATATGCATCCATCAAATCCGTATTCAGCCAGGCATCGACAATCTCGCGCTCTGCGCCATCGCTCATCGTTACGGTTGAAAAATGCGTGACCCTGTGACCCTCGATTTCCTCCGCAAAGGGGCCTTCGCCTAGTTTCGTCACCACCCCAGCCAGATCAATGCTTTCAATTCCGGCCCCGTCAAGAGTGATCAGCTCTCCGGCATCGGTCACGCCATCGCTATTCGCATCTTGCCAGACTTGTAAATCGCCCCACACCGTATCAAGCGCGGAGATTTGCCCATCGCTATTGCTATCAAACACCGACAAAGCCGCAAAGCCGTTATGGTCGTCAATATCTTCTTGAATCGTGGTCATCAAATAGGACCGCCCGTATTTTGAGCCGAACATTTCCTCCACGCTTTCAATCTGCCCGTCGCCGTTCAGATCATGGACAAGAAAACCATCATCAGCCCCCACCCAGCCCATTTTTACAGCCACATCATTGCCGAGGAAATCGAAATAAACGCTGGAGTTTTCAAACGAAATCAGCTCAATCCCGCCTCCGTCCATATCAATTATAAGCGGGCACCCTCCGGACAAAGCAGGCCGCTCTCCGGGTTCACCGTCTATCGGCGCAAGAGCATCTTGAAGCCATGGAGCAAGCTCACCTATAATTGCATCCGGATTACCCAAAGCCCAGCCGTAATCGTCAGGAACACCAGATACGTCGCTAGGAACATTATATAAATCGTCCAGGATTCCCCCAACAGCATCACCAAATAAATCCTTCAGGAAATCTCTGCGAACATTTGGGTCAGACATTACATTCGTCATACCCCCATGAAGATTACGCGCAAACTCCATTGCCTCAGGAAGCCCTTGCGGGTCACTGATCGCTTGTACCATGAAGAAAGGCGGAATTATGATAGCGCCCCCGGCTTTTGCAGTAAGAACAGCATCCTGCATCACATCCGCCGGATTATCATTGCGCATCCAGTCAACCCAAAGCCCATCCGGATCACTAGATTCATTAAGCATTTTGTTTGGCAGCCAGTCGTTAACGTTTAGGCCTTGAAAAAGATACTCTGCATTATGGTATTGTTGAATATCGGAACGTCCAGGTGTTTCACCTTGGTTGTCGATATAGGTTTGCATGTGCCGTTCGGCTAAACGAAAGTTCGTATCAACCCATTTTTGTGATCCATGTTCAAAACCGCCGCCATTATTTTGCGCGGCGCTTTCTGCAAAGCCATTCGCCCACTTGCCTTGCCATGTGTTGTTCTCTGTAACGCCCAAGCCCAAACGGCCATAATCTTCACCTTTATCATTCAAATAAGAGTAAAAATCACGACTTCTTTCGGTTTTAGATTTTGTTTGATCACCAAGAATTGCTAGTGCTTCTGTGCGTTCAGTTTGTGAAAGTCCCATGGTGCTTATTCCTGTTCTTTAAAGGGTAGAGAAGATTGATGTTTTTCCAATGTTTCCAAAAGTCTATTTGGCCGTATATATTCCAAGGAATCGATAAACTGAATGGCTGCCTCTCTTTGCGCCCGCCAATTTGGAAGCTCTTGGATGCGCCAGTGAATATCGTATAGAAGCCCCTTATCTATAAATCTGTGCTCACAACCCGGAATTTCATACTTCCCCGGCGGACTACAGCGTAAATAGCTTTTGACTGATCCATCGCTACTTCTTTCTATAAGAATGTCATTCTGAATATTTGGACCATAATTCGGGTCCGGTGATATAGGTTCAGGAACTTGATGGACATATTTTTCTAGTCCATAGACTAGGTTCTCTTCTTTTTTAAAATCTGCGCTGCGCATATGTTCCTTTACAACAGGATTGAACGAAGGTCTATTGGCTTCATTCTGCAAAAGCATTCCTCGCATTCGCCCTGCACTGATGAGCTTTTGGCGCTCCGCTTTGTGTTGAGAATATTCTGGCAAAACCTCAAATCCCGGCAAAGAGTATTCCAGCACAACACTTTCTGTATCTTTTCCATATGCGCCCGCGCCGTCAAAATATCCTTTGGGAACCTTAAAAACTCGCCCGGCGATTTCAACCCGCACCGCACTTGAATCTCTCTCTTCCGGTAAACAACTAGATATTGTTAACCCAACAAACAACAGTAATAAAAACTTTTCCATTTTCAACTTCCCTTCAATCGTAAGCACCATAATGATCGATTTCAGGGATGTCAAAGTTTATCTATATATCAATAGATTAAGACAACCTGCGGATGTCAATAACAAAAAACCCACCATTAAGTTTTCCCTGCGCGTAATTAATCCCCCGGCCCAGCGCATATACAACCATTGAGCGCCAAATATCAGAGCAACCAATCCGGGCCGCGCTGGCGGGGCTGTGGACGGCTGCGGTTTTGTTCTTGTCGCTGTGTTTCGAGCTGCTCAATACGTTGCTGACGCATATCTTGATACTGCGACTTATCGCGCTCCAGCTCATCCAGCCGGTGAAATTTCAGCGCTTCCAACCGCTCGATACGTGATTGTAGGGTGCGGCTTGTTTCAAGCTGGCTAAAAATCAGCGTATCGCGCTCTTTCTGCTGGTCTAATTTGATCTGCCAAGCGTCCTGTTCGTTACGTTCTTCGATTTTGCGCCGCTTTCCGGTAATGCGGTCAAACAGACCGCGAAACCCTTTGTTAAGATTATTGCGCCATTCCTGCTGTTTGTGTTGCCAATGCAAATGCTGTCCATCGCGCAGTTTTTGCCGCTTAATCTTGTGCTGGCGCGTCATTGATTGGCGCTTTTCTTCAAGCTGCGCCATGCGGGCTTCAAATGCGCTTGCTTGTTCTTGAAACAGCGTATCCAGCCGCAAGGTCATATCCTTCGCAATCAGGATTCTGGCCTCATCGACCAACGGCAAGCTTTGCTCATCGCTCAATTTACTGCGCACTTTCTTTGCTTTAATGCCAACCCACTTTGAAATAGCAAAAACTTCACCCCGATGATCCACCGCGACAAAGCCGCGCCGATCACCACGCGCAAGGACATAGCCTTCTTCTTTCAATGCATGAGCAAAACCGCCTTGTGTATCGTTGGCCGACCAGCTTTCTTGAAACACGGCCTTGATTTGTTTCGGGTCTTTACCAATGCGCTTGGCCTGTTGCCACTGCGCCAGTGTAAAGTTACGCGGATCGCGGGCATGAGACTGCTTTAACCCAGTGGGCATCTCCCAGCCATGTTCCAGAAACAATTCACGCGATAGGCCGCTCAGCTTACGTTTGGTAAAAGAAAGCTGCACCGCTTTCATTTCCGCTGCGTTAATCCGTGACCACACAGCATGACAATGCCTGCGCCCTTTCTTTTCATGAAAGACGATAGCGCGGGGCTGGCCAGTTAAACCAAGTTTTTCCTCGGCTTGCTCAATGGCTTGTTTAAAGACTTTAGTCGAAACATTTTCATCTTTTGGTGGATTAAGGCTGAGCGAGAATAAAAACTGCTTGCAGCGCGTGGCGAGGCTAATCGCATAGGCTTCATTCAGCGCGGCGATAAGGTTATGCGAGGCAAAGCCGCGCACTTCGTGAACTTCGACATGCTCATTTTCTTCTTTGAGCAGGTGCAAAGCCAAATTCTTGGCCCCGCCGCGCTGGTTGCCAACAAGGATCATTCATCTTGCTCCGGCACTACGCCAAGGGCTGCAATGAGCAAGGCTCGCATGGTCTGAATTTCCCGGCAAGCTTGCTCAATCTCTTTCTCAATTTCCGGGGTTATATCGAGCGCGCCCATATTGGCGGCTTTGGCCAGTTGGTTAATATTGGAAGCCAGCCGTGACTGGCCCAATTCACTCAGCACCAGTGCGAGCATAGCGCTATCAACGGTCGGCTTTTTAACCTTGCGGCGTTTTACGGCCTTTGCGCCAAACAGGCGATCACGAATATAAGACCCCAGCGGTTGATTACCCGCCATTTCATTCAGCCGCTTGCGTTCTTCGACCGTGAGGCGCAAAGAAAATGGCGGCGTATAGCGCCGTTTGGGTTTGTTGCGGGGGCGGGCCGCACTGACCGAAAACGCATCACCCACAGATAAAGTATTGATAGAGCCGCTCATGGTGTCGGCTCCTGTGTTTGGCTTTGAAAATATGGAACATGATCTTCAAGATAATTGTTCCATTGCGCCAGCGTATCGAAAAGCTCTCGGCATGTTTCTGCGCTGAATGCCGAATTTAGCTCTGATGCAGACGCCTTGTTATTCCGGCTGCACTCTGGTAAGTTCTCATTTTTTTGGTTCGAGATAACCCCCGAACCGCCCACCAATAAAATCAATGGATTATATATCAAATTGATTTTCTGACTTGCTCCGCGTTTTAGTATTTCTTCCACATACTTAGACACTCGCTTGTAAATAATTCAAAATCTATGTTTTCAGGATTCGATTATTTTGCAACTTTCTTCTGAGTTGGTTTAATCAAATCTCCTTTTCTAATGCGGATATAATATTTAGTCATGGCAACATTCGGATGTGATGTACAGGGAAAATAGTGGACAATCAAAAAAGCGTTGAGCTGCTTTGTGCCGGAGTATCGGAATGGAATCGATACCGCGACGACACAATGGATCTTTCACATTTGGACATACGAAACGCCAATTTATCGCGCGCAAATTTTGGTGCAACCAACTTTGACGGCACTCGCCTTTTAAATGTGAATATGTCCAATTGCGATTTGATTCGTGCAAGGTTTAATGGCGTTTCAGCAACACTGACCGATTTTAGCGAATCAAGTTTTGATGACGCTGAAATAAAAGGTACTGATCTTAATAAATGCTGTTTGAACAAATCGACAATCCATAGGATTGAATCCTATCTATGGAAGAACCGGCATACTTCGTTTGTTGGCGCAGAGATTAACGCTTTAAAACTGAGTCATGCACATTTCTACAACTGTAATTTTACAGCGTGTAAATTTCACGGCGATTCATTTGATGCTACGGACATTAAACGTGGCCAGATAGATTCCAAACTGGAATCATATCTTGCTAAAAAGGGTGTTAACTTTGAATTGGTTCGTCAACCCTATACGGATGACTGGATTGATTGGGAAAACGTTCAGCTTCCCAAAGATTCCAAAGAATTTGGGGTAATCATATATAACTATGAAGCTTATTGGATAACAGAAAACAGATGGGATGTTTTTATCAGCTATCAGACAGCTCAGAAAGGTTTTGCCAACAATCTGGCCGATGAAATAAAAATGAGAGGGCTTAAGGTTTGGTTTGATTCTGCAACGTTAGCCGCAAATGACTCTTTGCTGCAATGTATCAATGTTGGGCTGAACGCATGCCCATTCGGGGTGGTTATTTTAAGTGAGGAATACTTTGGCCGGAAATGGACCGAGTATGAATTAAAGAAGCTGTTATCAAAAAAAATGATCATAATTCTGCATGATATACAGCTTGATAAAGTGGTATCTTTTTATCCAGGGTTAGACGACAAAATTATGCTGACATCTGAACTTGGCGTAAAGAGTCTTTCTCATATGATTGCTGAAACTATCAGAAGACCCCCGAGAAATCTCTTATCAGGTGTCGCAGATCAATAGCCTAGAAAATGAAATTTAGTTTTCCTGTAATTCAAATGTAAAAGTGTGGATTTAATCGGGAATTTTCAAAAACAGAATTGAAAGTCAGATCAGTCTTTCTATTAGAAAGCGTTGGTTAACTCTGAGTACGCCCATTTTTTACAACACGGCTTTAGCCCTTATTGTCGAAATATTTTACTTTTATATTGTATTGCAGGAGGGGGTAATAAATAATTTATTGAATTTACAGCTTATGTCAAAACAGGCTTAATTTTTGCTTATAAACTGGGTATATATCTGACTCCATAAGTCAAGGGTAGCGATTGCGGCCATTAATAAGGGATGCTATGAAATGAATAAACTGATTACTGTAGTTTTTGTTGCTTTGGGTGTTATGTTTGGACCTATATCCTATAGTAAGGCGGATCCGGTTACTCTTGAATGGGATGGAATGGGTTGCTCGGAGAACGTCATCTTTGACTTCGACTTGCAGCATTTGCCTGACCAGAATACTTATACGCTGGATGGCAAGGCGGTGGCGAAGTCCAATGGATTTACATATCCTGCCAGAGGAAGCACTGTTTTCAACCCTGTAACGAGCAACTTCCAGGTCTCCATTTTATATACGTCGGCTACTGGCGAGACTTTCGCGCTTGGAGCGTCGCTGAATACCTCCACACTCAGTGGCGATGGCACCATGCAGCGTATTGCACATGGTACTGTTGGCAAAGATTGTAAAGGCATCCTGAGTGTCATATTGAATTAAATTGATAATAACTGTCCCGGCTATAGCGCATCACCTTGCACGCTTGTTGAACGTTTTTACGTCACCTGGCCAGTTCCAATAAACCCAGTTTCGGTTTGATATGATTTTCTATTTGAGTCATATCCATCAAGCCTTTATCTGTTATTTAAAAATAACGCAGTGTCAGATTAAATCGATACTTCTATGTATATAGTGCGGATTCAAGTAGCAACTGTCCGTTGTAGGGTTGAAAAAAGTCTCGTTTATTTATCCTTCCTTGAAGGACTTCAGTAATAAACTGCCAACTTTGTCAAAGATAATCAAGCTGGTTTTACTATATTCCTTAATTTTTACTGGTGGAGAAACCGTCTCAGTCAAGCCCATATATTCGCAGCGTTGGATTCAATTCTAAATTCACTCTGAAAAACGGTCTCGTTGTTATTGCATTCAAGATTGATCAGGCCACAGCCGTTGCAAGACTATTACATTACCGAATAATCGCATAAGAATTGCCATATGAACGAACGCGCTCAAATTAACGAACTTTCAGCTTTAATACGCGCCAGAGTCCCGTTGATTCTGATTGAAACCCATGAAGAACCGCGCATGCTGAAATTGCTGACGCAGGCAGCCAATCTGGAGAATCAACTGATGATGCGCTGGAGCATTGTTGATGGACTTGGCCGGGTTATGGGGACTGGCGGCGGGTTTGTGGGCGGCATTCAAGCCGCTAAAGCAGGTGATGATCATGGCAAAGCCATTTATCAGACAAACGAGTTAATTGACTGTCTCAGGCATATCGATAAATCTTTACAAAATGGTGTTTACGTATTATGTGACGCACATCCTGGATTCAAAGATGCTGTTGTTGTGAGGTTGATTCGGGAAATCGCGATGGATCACGCAAAATGCGGTCGCACACTGGTATTTGTCAGTCCGACTTTGGAAGAGGTTCCCTCGGAATTATTGCGGCTGGCAGGACATTTCAAACCGAGACTGCCGTCACGGGACGATATTAAAGCAATCGTCATCAATGAAGCGCAATTATACCAGACGCAGAATGGTAATAAAGTCCGCGGTGATCGTCATACGGTTGATCTGCTCATTATGCATCTGCTTGGACTTGAATTCGAAGATGTGCGTCGTCTGGTACGCCAGGCGTTGCGGGCCGATGGTGAAATTAATCAGAATGATATTCGCCGTATACTGTCAATTAAGCATAAAGCATTGGGTGGGGCCGGGGTGCTCGGCTTTGAAGAATCAGTGCTCAAGTTTAACGCTGTTGGCGGACTTGCGCGGATGAAGCATTGGGTCACACTGCGTCATAAACCGTTTCTTGATCTCAAGACGGCAGCACTGGATAGACCGAAAGGAATATTGTTACTCGGAGTGATGGGCGGGGGTAAAAGCCTGGCAGCGCGCGCAATTGCCGGGGAGTGGAACGTGCCGTTGATGCGTCTGGATTTTGGTGCGGTCTATAATAAATTTTACGGTGAGAGCGAACGTAATTTGCGTACCGCACTTGCTGCAGCAGAAGGTATGGCGCCTTGTGTATTATGGATAGATGAGCTTGAAAAAGGGCTTGGAGCGGGTGCTTCCGAACAGGATGGTGGCGTGTCTCGGCGTATACTTGGTACATTCCTGACTTGGCTGTCCGAGCGCAGTAGTGCGGCAAAACCTGTATTCATTGTAGCTACGGCCAACGATATATCAACGCTGCCACCTGAACTCATCCGCAAAGGGCGATTTGATGAAATCTTTTTTGTAGACTTTCCGAATGCTGCAGCACGGGAACAGATTTTTGCCATTCATTTAAAGAAACGTGGTTTTGATCCGGCAGTTTTTGACCTGGCCGGATTGGCTGCCAGTGCCAGCAGTTTTTCCGGTGCTGAGATTGAGCAGGCTGTGATTGCCGCTATTTTTGAGGTCAGAGCACGTGATAATAACACTGCGCTTACTTCGGATGATATTCTGCGAGAACTTGAACGCACGCGTCCATTGGCTGTGGTAATGGCGGAGCGGATTGGTAAACTGCGGGCATGGGCTCATGACCGTGCGGTAATGGCCGATGAAATGGAAATATAGAATCGTAAAAAAATACAAGAAACCCCTCAAAACGAGGGGCTTGTTACAAATAGGCCAGAAAACAAAAGCTTATTTTTGCATTGTTTTTCTGAACATACGATCAATTTTTTCTGCTGTATCCATTGAGCGTCTATTTGCTTCATTGGCGATATTGACAGCATCATTTGCTTTTGAGTTGGCAGCAGCAGCTTCTGATTTGGCGGCAGAAACATCAGCAGACAGTCTATCGATTTGAGTTTGCAAATCTCCTCTGGTGGAATCTAAATCACCTGTTGTTGCACATCCTGTTAAACCAATAAATGCGCCGGTTGTTACGATTAATGCCAGTGTACGTTTAATATCTTGGGTCATACTATTTTATCTCCTCTATCTTTTTTTAAAAAACCATTACAACACATGAATTCAACCATCTCATAAACTCACTCCTGATTATTTTCATATCAGTAGCTATCTTGAATATTAGCTGATTTATTCAATAAAATAAATGGGTTCCATGCAAATTTTGGATATCTTTTTAAGAAGCTAAAATATATATGTATCTGAACGACAAAATCCCGTGTCAACGAATCTTAACCATAACGCCGGGTTTTAACCATTTTCCTAATTGATCAATCTGCTTGTTAGTCAGAGCAATGCACCCGTTTGTCCAATGAAATTGGTCATGTATTTCAGGATCGCCTCTACCGATACCATGAATACCGATGAAGCCGCCTAAAATAGTATTTTGAGGGGGTGTTTTCTCCTGATTGGTTGCTTTCAGAATGGTTAACCAGGTCTCTTCTGTGATTCGATTATCTTCGAATGCACGCTGCGCTGTTTCCCGATTGGGATAGTCCAATCCGAAGAAGCGGTAATAGCGGCTTTGTTCATTTATCCAACCGATTCTGAAGTCGCCGAGTGGTGTTTTGTCGTCTTTCGTTATTTTGTGCCAGGTAGTACCAAAACGGCCAATAGCAATATTTTCGAATATATGTTCAACTTTATCGCCTTGCATAACGGTTAAGGTATGTTCGGTTGTGTTAACGTCAACCCATATCCCATTGGCACTGGCACTGAAAGGTAGAATAGAGAAAAAAAGCAGAGAGAGTACACTGCTCAATAAAGCCTGATTATGCATATAAACCTTCCATTCCATGCTATTAGGATCATATATCAATGTGACAGCAAATTATGACATAATCTGCGTATTGCAGAATTAATTTTGTGAAATTATCTAATGTGTCTGGCTATACCCGCACTTGTTGAACGGCTTACATCAGGAGACAACGCGATTGTTAATCTGGCAGGCGTCCGTAAGGAGATTTCGTTGGCATTGGTTGATCAAGTCGAGCCGGGAGATTACGTTATCGTCCATGTAGGTTTCGCATTGCAGAAACTCGACCCCGATGAAGCCGAGAAGACACTGTTGTTGTTTGATGAAATGTCCAATCAGATTGATGAAAATACGCAATCTACTAAATAACGCATGAAATATATCGATGCATTTCGAGATGGGACTCTGGCGCGTAAAATTGCTCATAACATTGCTGTAGAAGCAGATCCGCGTCGCGAATACAGTTTGATGGAGTTCTGTGGAGGTCATACCCATGCGATTTCACGTTATGGCATCGTTGATCTGCTGCCTGATAATATTCACATGATTCATGGCCCTGGTTGTCCCGTTTGTGTTTTGCCGATGGGCAAGTTGGAAAACATGATTCAACTGGCTCAGACACCCGGGCTGATTTTGTGCAGCTACGGCGATATGCTGCGCGTACCGGCTGCAG
Organism: Nitrosomonas aestuarii; assembly: GCF_003046585.1. GTDB lineage: Bacteria > Pseudomonadota > Gammaproteobacteria > Burkholderiales > Nitrosomonadaceae > Nitrosomonas > Nitrosomonas aestuarii. The sequence goes on from NZ_QAAE01000003.1 coordinate 92,411, forward strand.
GGGGCAACAGCCTTTTGAAAATAAAAGCGCAGGGTTGCGACATACGCATGATTTATTCCAGTGCTGATGTTTTGAAAATTGCGCAACTAAATCCGCAGCGTCAGGTGGTTTTTCTGGCGATTGGCTTTGAAACCACCACGCCGCCGACAGCAGTCATTATCAAGCAGGCGCAAGCGCTGGGGTTGACTAATTTCACGGTATTTTGTAACCATGTATTAACACCATCTGCCATATCGCATATTTTACAGTCGCCAGAAATACGACAATTGGGACTGGTGCAATTGGACGGTTTCATTGGTCCTGCGCATGTGTCGACTGTGATCGGCAGTGAGCCTTATCGCTATTTTGCAGAGGAATTTCAAAAACCCGTGGTGATTGCCGGGTTTGAGCCACTTGATGTGATGCAGGCCATTTTGATGCTCATTCGACAGTTAAACGCAGGTCGCGCAGATGTGGAAAATGAATTTACCCGTGCTGTTTTGCCCGACGGCAACCTGAAAGCGCAATTATTGGTGGCTGAAGTGTTTGAGCTACGGCGATCATTTGAATGGCGAGGTCTAGGTCTGGTGCCTTACAGCGCATTGCGCATCAAATCCGGTTTTGCTGACTTTGATGCGGAGCAACGTTTCGACATACCCGTGTTATCAATTGCCGATAACAAGGCCTGCGAATGCGGTGCGATTTTGCGCGGTGTCAAACATCCGCGTGATTGTAAAATTTTTGGGACGGCCTGTACGCCAGAAAATCCGATCGGTTCCTGCATGGTGTCATCAGAAGGAGCCTGTGCTGCGTATTACCGCTATGGCAGATTTCGAGAGCCCCGTCCTGGGAATACAGTGACAAAGAATTAATGCAGCAAACACGCAAAAGAAAAAAAGTCTACACGCGGCCACTGGATTTTAAAAATGGGCTTGTGGAAATGGTGCATGGCAGCGGCGGACGTGCTATGACACAATTGATCGACAACCTTTTTGTGACAGCATTTGATAATCCGTTGTTGCGGCAAATGAACGATCAGGCCAGTTTTATGGGCTACAGCGGGCGTATGGTTATGTCGACAGATAGCCATGTCATCACACCATTATTTTTTCCGGGTGGTAACATTGGCAGCCTTTCGGTTAATGGCACGGTAAACGACGTTGTCATGTCAGGCGCGAAGCCGTGCTATCTTGCAGCCAGTTTTATTCTGGAAGAAGGCTTCCCGCTTGCCGACCTCAAGAAAATTGTGGAATCTATGGCCGCCGCCGCTCGGGCAATCCCTATTCCCATTATTACCGGAGATACCAAAGTCGTAGAGCAGGGCAGCGGTGACGGTGTTTTTATCACCACGACGGGCATCGGTACGGTGCCGGAAGGTGTAAACATTTCCTCGGAGCGCGCCAAACCCGGAGACAAAATACTGCTATCCGGTACAGTAGGTGATCATGGTATTGCAATTATGTTGATACGTGAGGATCTGTCTTTTCAGAGTACGCTCGAATCCGATACCGCATCGCTGCATAGCCTGGTGGCTAGTATGGTCAAAATTGCACCAGATATTCATGTGCTGCGCGATCCGACCCGTGGCGGCATTGCTGCCTCACTTAATGAAATCGCGCAGCAATCTGGTACGGGAATGATACTGTATGAAAATCAGATTCCGATGCAAACTCAGGTAAGCGCTGCCTGCGAATTTCTTGGTTTTGATCCCTTATATATTGCAAACGAAGGTAAGTTGATTGCTATCTGCTCAGCTGAAGATGCTGATAAATTACTGGCGGTTATGCAAGCGCATCCGCTGGGTCAAAATGCTGCCATTATCGGTGAGGTGATTGAAGACAGCCACTCTTTTGTACAAATGGAAACCCGGTTTGGTGGCAGGCGTGTAGTAGACTGGTTGAGTGGCGATCAGTTGCCTCGGATCTGTTGATACCTGCGGGTGAGAAGCAAAATTGAACCAGTGAAGATCTTGTTTCTGACACACAGTTTCAATAGCCTCACACAGCGTCTTTTTGTCGAAATGACACGTCGTAATCATGACATTGCCATCGAATTTGATATCAATGATGCCGTTAGCACTGAAGCGGTTGAATTATTTCAACCCGAATTGATTATTGCGCCGTTTCTGAAACGTGCTATTCCTGAAACCATCTGGCGCAGAATTCCGTGTTTCGTCGTTCATCCCGGCATTATAGGTGACCGCGGGCCTTCCGCCCTTGATTGGGCCATCATGTATGAAAAAAAAGAATGGGGCGTAACCGTTTTACAGGCCAATGCGCAAATGGATGCCGGAGATATCTGGGCTACAGAGACTTTTTCGATGCCGTCGATTCACTTGACTAAAAAAAGCAGTTTGTATCGACATCAGGTGGTTGAAGCTGCAGTCTGTGCCGTACTGACAGCTGTTGAACGTTTTGCGTCCGGTAACTATACACCCCTGCCACTGGAATATTCGTATCCCGAAGTGCACGGACGACTGCATCGGCCCATTCGTCAGACTGATCGTGCGATCAATTGGCAACACGATAATACCGATACGGTCTTGAAAAAAATAGCTGCAGCAGATGGGTTTCCGGGTGTGCTCGACACAATTTACAATTCATCCTGGTATTTGTTTGACGCATATCCTGAAGAACACTTAACCGGTGAGCCAGGAGATATTATCGCAACGCGCAATAATGCTCTTTGCCGCGCGACCATTGATGGAGCAGTATGGATCGGTTATTTAAAACCTAAAGCTGAACAGGCCGAAAGTGGTTTCTCGTTCAAACAGGCGGCTACAATGGCTTTGCGGCAACTTCCAGGTGATGTGCTCAAGGACGTGCCTGAAGTCGCTTATGATCCTTTTGTGACCAGTTCGTATAGTACCTATCGTGATATCTGGTTTGAACAGAAGAATGGTGTCGGTTATTTGCATTTCGCCTTTTACAACGGTGCAATGGATACCGGACAATGTGAACGCTTGCGACGAGCTTTTGTACGTGCCACAAAGCAGAATGTTAAAGTAATTGTACTTATGGGCGGGCCGGATTTCTGGTCGAACGGCATTCACCTCAATCATATTGAGCAGGCAGCAAGCCCTGCAGACGAATCCTGGCGTAACATCAACGCCATGAATGATCTAGTACGTGCCATTATCACCAGTGAACGACAAATCACTATCGCCGCTCTGCAAGGTAATGCCGGCGCGGGTGGTGTTTTTCTGTCTCTGGCTGCGGACTATATTTATGCAAGAAAAAGTGTGATTTTGAATCCGCATTATAAAAGTATGGGCAATCTGTACGGATCGGAATACTGGACATATTTGCTGCCCAAACGTGTCAGCCAGGATGCAGCCGTGTCGTTGACACACAACCGCTTGCCGATCGGTGCTCAGGAAGCCGTTAGTATAGGATTGATCGATGCTTGTTTTGCGCTGGATCGGCAGGCTTTTATCAAACAAATCGTGCAACTTGCTGAACAATGTGCCCATGTACCGGATTATTCTGTTCGTCTGCGACTAAAAGTGCAACGGCGTCAATGTGATGAGCAACAAAAACCTTTGCAAAGCTACCGGGAAGCAGAACTGCGTCGTATGAAACTGAATTTTTATGGTTTTGATCCCAGTTACCATGTGGCACGTTATCATTTTGTTTATAAACTGCCGCATGCCTGGACTCCGCTTTATTTGGCCAAGCATCGGCGCGTTACATGCTAATTCTCAAACAACTTAGTCAATGACAGATGCAGCGCGCAGGCAATGGCGTAGCCCTTTGGTAGGTAGTATGCCGCGAATATTTTATTGACGTCATAGGGAATTTTAAACGCAAAAATACAAATTTATATGAAAAACGGGTTACCTTAGGAGTAATTAAAAGTGCAATCTTTAGCATGAGGAAATGGTGTGAAGAAGGTATTTCTGGTATCGTAAAGTTGCAAGGCATATTGGTTTGAAATTTCCGGTATTTTCTTGTGCAAGTTCTGTGCAATATATCCGGTGGGGTCTGTATTATTTAGAATTCTCTGCACTGGTTGAGTCATTTGATTTGGCTATCTAAAGAACGCGATAAAATTGACTGGTTTTGTTCTCGAACACAAAAAAACGCTTCTTTCTTTATAAAACCTGGATCAGGCATATTTATTAGATCGGATTGCTTGCCTCTACGTCTGCATGCCTGATTTTTTGCGATAAAAGGAATTCGTTAATGTACCGCCACATCCAACGATGGCTGAACAACATTGGTGTTCGTAATAAACTCATTCTTTATGTGACTATTCCAATTATCGCAATCCTTTTTTTTGCGATTTCTGGCGCTGCGGAGAAGTACCAGTACTACAAAAATAGCAGGCATACTTACATTTTTTTGTCCATGGTAATCAAGCTTGATAACCTGATATTCGAAATGCAGAAAGAGCGTGGGATCAGTACGGGCCTTATCGAAACCGGTTCTACATTCTTTCAAAAAGAAATAAATGCTCAGCGCGAATTGACTAACAGCGCACTGCGCAGCTATCTCCAACAAAAGAAAGATATTGATTTCAATTTTATAAATGGCGACGCAAATGAACTATCTTCTGATCTGGACAAATCGTTATATGCGCTCCCGGTAATTCGAAGTAACATTGATTCAGTGAACTTTGGTAATACGATTGAAAAATTTTCTGCTTTAAATGCACAGGGCATTAACTTTATTCGAAATCTGCAACAACTATCAAGTAATCAGAGATTAAACAGGTTGATCGACGCCTATAATAACCTACTCTGGTTGCGGGAGCGCGCCGGACAGGAGCGGGCCACATTGATCTGGGTTTTTGCCTCAGGGGAAATTAATGCAGACTATTTTCGTCAGATTATTTCCTATATCGAGTCTCAGGAAACTTTGCTGAAAAACTTTGCAATTAAAACGCCGCTTGAATATCGTGACATGCTTCAACAGCAGCTATCCCACCCTGTAAATGAAAAAGTAACTGAGTTTCGTAATGCGGCCATTAATAAAGTCGTGCGCAACGAGCTATTGAATGAATTACAGTCTCTCATCGGTTACGGAGGGTTCATATACAATTACAAGAATTACGTCATTAACGGCGATAAAGTCCAGTTGGAGAATATCTTGCATCTTGAAGCACAAGTACAAGACCTTTTTAAACGCTTTAAAGATATTCCGGGAATGACTCGAGAAGACCATGTGCACCTGACGGCCATTGAAGAAACATTTGATAATTATTTTAGAATGGTCGCCAAGATAACGACCCTGAAGCAGCAGGGAATACCTATTCAAACTATTGATGAGATAACAAAGGTGGATGATACGTCGGCTTTGCAAGCAATTTCATATTTTCGCAAGGGGCTGGCCGGGAAAGATGCCGTTGCATGGTGGAAAAATTCCACAGAGCGGATTAACCTGATAAAAGAAGCAAGTGATCAACTTAAAATGAGTATTCATGAACAAACTGCTGCCAACATGCATTCGGCGAAGCGCAGTTTGTGGTTGTTCATAAATATTACATTGGTGACCCTGATGTTATCACTTATTCTAGGTATTTTAATTATGCGCAGGCTGGTAAGTGAACTCAAAAATATTTCCAGTAGTATGAGAAGAATGTTTATAGAGCATCGGTACGATCAACCGCTGCTGGTAACTGGAAGGGACGAAGTTGGCATTATGGCACAAACATTCAATCAACTTATGAATGAGCGTCAGAAATTTGAAACAGAATTGCGTCTTTCTGCTGAGGTTTTTGCAAATCTTACAGAAGCAATCATGATTGCCAATGCTGACAGACAAATAAGTATGGTTAATCCTGCATTTGTCCGGGTCTCCGGTTATTGTACGGAAAGGATTTTAGGAGAAGATTTTCTGTTTATGAGTGAAGCCATGGAGGGTGAGGTTGTTGCACGCCAGATGTGGAATAAACTGCTCATTGATTCTCATTGGGAAGGTGAGGTCTGGCACAAAAAACCGGATGGCCAGGAATACCTGGTATGGCTGAATGTCAGTGTGGTTAAGGATACAGCGGGTGTGATAACGCATTATATCGGCATGTTTACTGATATAACTCAACGCAAGCAATATGAAGAAAGTATCTGGTATCAGGCCAATTTTGATGCCTTGACCAGCTTGCCTAATCGTAAAATGTGTATGGATCGTTTGTCTGAGGAATTGAAGATTGCAGAGCGTATGAATACACAATTAGCTGTACTCTTCATTGATCTGGATCGATTCAAACAGATTAACGATACCTTGGGACATCATGCCGGTGATAATTTATTAATAGAGATAGCAACACGTCTGAAGAATTGCGTACGTAAATCGGATATAGTTGCACGGCTGGGTGGCGACGAATTTGTCATTATTTTAAAAAATTATAGAATAATTCCCGATATTCTTATGATCTCTGGAAAAATACTTGCAGTTCTATCAGAACGTGTTTTTCTGAGAGAAAAATCTGAGACATTTACATCCGGTAGTATCGGCATTGCACTTTTTCCCCAGGATGGAAAAGATATCGAAACACTCATGAAGCAGGCGGATGCTGCCATGTATCAGTGCAAACAAGCTGGTCGTAATAAGTTTTTGTTTTATAATGATGAGATACAGCGTGCCGTCATGCTGCACATGAAAACAGAACATGAGCTACTCAATATTGATCTATAGTCAGTCCTCTGTGCGATGGGCTGACTGCCAACCAGACTACACGGTTTTCCAATTGGATATTTTCTTTTGGCTATAACTTTGGCTATATCAATTGCTCGGGTAATCCCCCCGAAAAATAACCGAAGTCAAAAGTAGAATTTTCTTGTAATTTATAGACAGTAGGTTCTACAATGAAGAGACCAAAAACCTCAGCACCGGATCTTTCCAGCCAATCGGCCGTCATCTTATTATCTTTGCTCATGCCGCTCTGGGCAGCGTGGGCGGGCTTTATCTCATAGAATATTTTTTGGCCGCGGCATGATGCCAGTTGAAAGTTGTTCGATGGAGAAGATAGTAAATTTGCAGCGTTGATAGGTTAGCGTCAGGATTGTTGATGCTCTTCTTCAGGATTCATTTCATATTCGCTTGAGAAACGATAACCCGTTCCCCTGACGGTCTGCACCAGGTCTTCTTTGCCGATTTTTTCCAATACCTTGCGTAAACGGCGGATATGGACATCGACGGTTCGATCTTCGATGAAAACATGATCACCCCAGATGCGATCCAGTAACTGTGTGCGGGTATAGACACGCTCTTTGTGCGCCATGAGAAAATGGAGTAGGCGAAACTCAGTGGGGCCGAGTTTAACTTCGGTCAGCTCGGCAGATGTATCGTTCAGATATGCAAATACACGGTGTTTGGTAGGGTCGATTTTGACTCCACCGGCTTCTATAATTTCATCAGATATTTCAGGCACGCGCCGGCGCAATACCGCTTTGATACGGGCAATCAGTTCGCGGGGGGAGAATGGTTTGGTAATATAGTCGTCCGCACCGGCTTCCAGGCCGGAAATTTTGTCATCCAACTCAACCTTGGCCGTTAACATGATGATCGGGATGGCTTGTGTGCGCGAATTGCGCCGCAGTTGGCGGGCGAATTCAATGCCACTCGAGTTAGGCAGCATCCAGTCGAGTAGCACCAGATCCGGCAAGACATTGTTGACCATGACAGTCGCCTGTTCAGCATTTGCCGCACAGACCGGCGCCAGGCCGGACTTTTTTAAATTGTAGGAAATTAGTTCCTGTATTGCCGGTTCATCTTCTACGACCAGTACGGTTATAGACATGAGAGAAGCTCCATCAGATTGTTATAACTGACCAAAGTATTTTAGGGACTCTAAAATCAACAAATTTATGTGATTATTCACTTAAATCTCAGTTAACTTTCCAAGAATGCTATAAAAATTAGGTTACAATTTTGTGACAATTGAAGAAAATTTGTAATAATTGATAATAATACCCGATTATTTCCGATAAAGATCGCGTGTAGTATTCGTAGAAAGCTGTAGGAAATTAAGGCAGCATAATAGAGAAACAACCGCCGCCATTGAGTCCGTCATTGCTGGTGGAGATATAACCGGATTTCCCGTTATTCTGATGCATTTCAGCAGCAATGCTGGAAAAATAAAGTCCAAGCCCTGTACTGCTGGAATTGAAATTGAATTTTTTCTGTTGACTGCAGAATGGCGTTAACAACATCTCATCGGAAAAACCAAAGCCATCATCTTTAATTTGTAAAATAAGGGTGTTACTTTCCTGTCGAGCGCTGATTTCAATTTTTGATTTTGCATGCATGTATAAATTATTCATGATATTGGTCAAAACGCCATTGATGAGATCACAGTCGATATACCAATACAAATCATCTGTACAGTCCACTGTGAGTGTGATGTTTTTGAGAGCAAACAGGGATGTATACTGGTCAATTGCTTCATCGAGAAACTCCTTGATCCCGGTTTCCATGAGATTGGGGAAATATTGTGATTGATTAATACGATACAAGACCAGTAATTGAATCAGATGATTATTAATGCGTTTCCCCTGATATTGCAATTGCTCCAGTTCGGTTTTATTTTCTGCATTAACCGTGGTATTGCTGATTGCATCAATATTATTGATCAATATGTTGAGCGCGTTTTTTATATCGTGAACAGCACTGGCCAGCACAGTTGAAAAATTGATTGTTTTCATGGTTGTCCTTTTATGATGATTGTTTCAAGCTGCCTGACTGCTTAAATCTTCAACGAGTTTAATCAACTGAAAGTACTTCTGATTATGGGGATCGATTTTATGACCCTGTTCGAGAAGTGTTTTGGATAATGAAAAATATTTGCCGGTATCGCCTGTTTTCTTCATTTGCTGGATCATTGAGTAGGCAGCATTAAAATTAATCGTTGCATTGTTTGGCAGGCCTTTAGCTGCCTGAATAAAGAAATCAATCGATTGTTCCAGTTTGCCATCCTGAGCCAACTTTACGCCCTCATTATTGATTCTAATAATTTCTTTTTTTGTGTTTTGAATGATTGCATTGCCTTCTTCGGATCTGCCCGCTTTTTCGTAAATATCTCTGACCTGATTCATCAATTGTTCATTTTCAGAGTGATTGTTGACCAGTTGTTTGATAACGTTAATTGCCAATTCAGGATTATCAAGTGCCAGGCAATTTTTAGTGATGTCCAGTGCGGCTTCCGTACTGATCTCCTCTGATTGCGAATTTATTAGTTTTAATACAGTTTCAAGGTTTTTTCTGCATTTTTCGAGTTCATTGGTTTCACGATACAGAACTGAACTGGCTAGCGCCGTATGGAATCGGGCTTCGGGATTGTTTTTAAAATTCTTTTGTATATTTTCAATTGATTTGGACGCTTCTTCTGTTTTGCCTTGTTTTATCATGGATTTAATCAGACCGGAACAATCGGCCATACTGCTAAGACAGGAGTGCTTGCATTCATTTATGGCATATTCGTATGCTTTCTCGGCAACATCATAGGCACCGTTTATGAGTGCAATAGCTGCTAACTTTCGTTGTCTGACAGGTGATTTGGGCGATCTTCGAATTGCCTGCTGCAGTATATTTTGACTGTTCTCCAATTCGCCCTGTTTTTCCAGCGTGCTGGCAAGCCAGTCCAGTGCATTTACATTTGCGGGGTTGTCTTTGAGCAGCAATTTAAATTGCGTTTCTGCTTCAGAATAATTTCCTTTTTGAAAATATACCTGTCCAAGAGACTGTCTTACCCAGGGTATATTTCTTTCTTTCAGAAGTGATGTGTAAAAATTTTCGGCGTCATTCAGGCGACCGAGCTTTTTGAGTAACTCACCCTTTGTTCTCAGAACTTCCATCTGGCCAGTCGGACTCTCCTGAAGTCTTTGCTCGCATAATGTAATGGCTTTGGAATAATTTTTATCGTAAATGGCAGTAGCTATATTGTCGAGTTGAGCTTTTTTTCGGGAAGCCTTTTCCAGGCGTTTCTGTAATTGTGAAGGTGTAAAAGGTTTGGAAATGTAATCATCCGGTAAAAAATCGATGGCTCCCATGACCATTGCAGACGTGTTCTCCGCTGTAATCATGATAAATGTTGCATTGTATTTTAACAGGTCACGATGGCGAGCTTCTTCCAGAACTTGTTGACCATCTTTTCCGTCCCCGAGCTTGTAATCACACAGCACAATATCAAAACACTGCTTTTCAAGTAATTCGATGGCTTCCTCGCCATTTTTGGCCATTGTGATTTTTTGCGGCATCAAAGGTGAGAGTATTTCGCGTATAAGCAAGCGCATTTTGTCGAAATCATCAACGATTAGAACTGATTTGTTTTTTAGATTCCAGATATTCATAGATGCGTTAGTTTGTTGTGATAACAATCGGTAATTACGTCAATCATTGTGAATGTTTATCGGCCGTAGCTTCTTTTTCTTAATTTCTTCTTTATTTATCGATAAATAATTAAAGACCGGGCGGTTATCGGTAATCAATGAATCAGCTCTCTACCACCTTATTAAATAGCTATATGTAAATTCATTTGTGTGTCATGAAAATGAAACATTTGCTGAGTAGCATGCAGGCATATTGATCAAACATGACAATGTGCTGTTAATAAATACAACATATATGGCTGTTTGATTGCGTTATAAGTTACTGATAAAAAAATTATGTTGAAATATTCGTGGAAGGCTCCTTTTCTTTTATTCGTGCTAAGCATGTCGATATGGCTCGCACCGATGGCTGTGGTAGACGCCGCCAATCTTGGAAACCTGGCGAAATCTTTAGCGAAGATACGAGGCGAGGTTGAATCGCTTCAGACTGAACTTGATCTTGAGAAAGAAAAGCACGCGAGCAGAATTACTTCTTTATCGTCCCAGTTAGCAGATTTGAGTGTGGAAGAAAGAAGGCAAAAAACGGCTATCGAAAAACTCGAGCACACACTTGCAAAACTATCGGAAGCATCTTCGCAGGCAGAACATTCCGGTGAACAGTTAAAACCTGTTTTGCTGAAAGTGCTGGCGAGCTATAAACAATATGTGCTGACCGGGTTCCCATTCAAAGTAGATGATCGCATCCAGGCCATTGAATCTCTTGTGAACAATATAGAAAATCAATTGGTTGATCCGAATAAAGCAGTTAATCAGGCATGGGCATTAATTGAAGATGAAATTCGTTTGAGCAAAGAAAATGGTCTTTATCAACAAACTATCTCACTGGACGGAGAGAAAGTGCTCGCAGATGTGGCAAAGCTGGGAACAGTATTTCTTTTCTTTCAGACCCGGGACAACAGGGCAGGGGTAGCCAGGCAATCGGATGAGCATGGCTGGAAATTTGAGGCGATCAATGCAACGGGTGACATCGAGCGTATTGCAAAGCTGTTTGACGCATTAAAAAAACAAATTCGTCAAGGTTATTTTGAATTACCAAATCCACTCAGAAAATGAAAAAGAATTTTTTGTTGTTTTTAACGCTGGCGTTTTCAGCTGTTATAGTTTTTGCTTCAGTTTCAACCCATGCTGAGGAATCAGTAAATGCAGAGACGGTGTCGCCGGCAAACGGACCGACGCCTGCAGCAGCTACAAATTCGCAACAGCAATCACCTGCACAGGAAAAAATAAACCTGGAAACCGCTTATAAACGCGAGTATGCATTTCTTGAGGCACAGAAAAGAGAACTGATCGAACGTTTGAAAAAATATCAGTCGAGTATACAAAGTGAAGAGCGCGGTCTCAGCAATAAGATTAGTGTACTCGAACGCGGTTCCATTGAACGTTCCGCTAAGATTGATCAACTGAATACATTGCTGGCCGAAGCGGAACGGGACGAAGCAGCGGTATTTGAACGAAGTGATGCATTGGAAATTACGTATGCACAGGCGGAAGCGACACTAAAAAATCACGAAATAACAGTACCTGCGTCATTAATGGAGATGCGTGGGGCTGACCCTACTAAAGTGGGATATATATTTAATCAGGCTTTATCACTGATTCGGGAACTCGGTATGATCCAGACCGAACAAGGCACCTTCTTTCTTGAAAATGGCAAACAGACTCAAGGTGAAATTATTCGTTTAGGTAACATCGCTGCCTATGGTGTCAGTCCAGAAGGCAGCGGCAGCCTGGTCCCGGCAGGTGGTGGTGATTTTAAAATCTGGAGAGAACCCAGTGCGGATAGCGCGATAGCACTGAGTAAAAACCAGCAGCCAGAATTACTACAGCTGTTTCTCTTCGAATCGCGCACCCAGGCCATTGATGAAATGGCTGAAAAAACCATCATCGAAGTTATCCATTCGGGCGGCATTATCGGCTGGGTGATTGTCGGACTTGGTGGATTCGTGTTGCTACTGGCATGCATTCGAATTTATTTGCTGCGTGCCAACAGTTCAAATACGCACGCACTCTCTGACCAGGTGGTACAGCAGGTGATCGCTGGTGATCTGGAAGCGGCCAAAGAAAGCTCTGAAGCGGGGTCTGCTGCAATAACCCGTGTTCTGTCCAACACACTGCGTCACCTGAAAGATGACCGCGATCATATGGAAAGTGTTGTGCATGAAGCGATATTACGCGAATCCGGCGTGCTGGATCGTTTTGGCTCCGCCATTTTAGTGATCGCGTCTGTTTCTCCACTGCTGGGTCTGCTTGGAACCGTTACCGGAATGATAGCGACATTTGACGTCATCACCGAATTTGGCACCGGAGACCCCAAACTGCTGTCCGGCGGCATTTCCATAGCACTTGTGACAACAAAACTCGGTTTGATTGTGGCTATTCCGGCCTTATTAGTAGGTTCAGTATTGTCAGCCTGGGCAAGAAATATTAAACGCGATATGGAACATGCGGCGCTCAGAGTGACCAATGCCTTTCTTGGCGCACCGATGTCGGACTTACAGACAAGTTCTGCAGAATTATCCGCTAGCAACATGACACCAGCCCTGGGTCATCCATCCAGATAGGAAACGAATCAGTGTCTGTCAATCTGCATGAATACATTCTGTTGATTAAGGAGCTGTTCGGCGCCGGCGGCTTTGTCATGCCACCGTTATTTTTGTGCGCTCTGCTGCTTTGGTATGGACTGGGGTACCGCTATTGGACGATGAAGTCAAAGCGTTCCATGTCAATTCATGACATGCTCGATTTTTTTAGTCAAAACATCGATCAATCGCCCCGCAATATCGTTGAACAGGCCGTTCAGCAGGGACTTGCTTTACGTAATAGAGGCGTTAACAATCTGCGGCGCTACCTTGATGAATTTTTTTATGTTTATCTAAAAGAAATCAAAAAATTTTCAGTCATGACCAAAACCATTGTTGTGGTATCCCCTTTACTTGGACTGCTTGGAACGGTTATCGGGATGATTGAAACATTTGATTCGCTGGGATCAATGTCATTATTCACTCAATCTGGCGGTATTGCGGGCGGAATATCGCAGGCATTGATATCCACCCAGACAGGATTGGCAGTCGCAATTCCCGGTATGCTGATTCATAGCATGCTGCATAAGAAGCAACAAAAAATCGAGCGGGAGCTATTACAGATCAGAGAACTGCTGTGCACACAGCCAACCCCATTCACTCAGTCATCACACCTGGCTAATCAGGAAAAAGGTTCTTCATCATGAAATATCACGACGATCCAATAGAAACCGATGCAACCATTGATATCGGTCCGATGATTGATATTGTTTTTATCTTGTTGATATTTTTTATGGTTACGACAACTTTTGTAAAGGATATGAAGCTCGAACTGGAACGCCCTAAGGCGAGCAGTGCGGTGGCTGCATCCAGCAAAGCCATCCGGCTTTTTGTGGATCAGCATGGCGACACATATCTGGATGGCGAACCGGTTCGTATGTGGCTGATACAGAGCAAGCTGCGGGATTTATTAAGCACATCCACCAGTAAAGTTGTTCTGGTAATAACGGATGAAGGTGTTCCTGCCGGTAAGCTGGTTGAAGTTGTGGACCAGGCACGTTTATCTGGTGCGGAAAGTGTAGGCGTGGCAACCAAAAAAGAAGCGGGATAATCAATTATGGAAACAATCACGACAATGACATCAACAAACCAAAAGGGATTCAATGGTAAACATTGGGCGGCAACGTTTTCAATGCTCATTGGCCCGGTGCTGGTTTTTAGTTTAATTCTGGCCATGAATCAGTTTATTGGCAAAGTTGACAAAACACCTGGGCAGGAAATCACTGAAATCAGTATAGTCAAACAGATCCAGGAGCAACCAAAAAAAGAAATCAAAAAGGTAGAGCCACCGCGGCGCATTACACCAAGTCAGGCGCCTGCGCCATTTACCGGGCTCGATACGGCACTATCCGGAATTGATCTTGGGCTGTTGGGTTTTAATGCCGGACAGCTTGGTAATCTGGATGATTCGTTAATCGGCAATAAGGGTAATGTGGTAATGACGGCCGATCTGGTTGATGTGCCGCCCAAAGCAATATCGCAAAGTGCATTCAGATATCCACCTTCGGCAAAAAAGAACGGTGTCAAAGGGTATGTGGTTTTATCGATACTGGTCAGTGAAAAAGGTTCGGTAGATCAAGTTCAGGTGCTGGAATCAAACCCGTCCGGTGTTTTTGATGCAGCTGCCCTGCAAGGCATACGTTCCTGGCAATTCGAGCCGGCTAAATATCAAGGTGATGTCGTCAAAGTGTGGGCTAAGCAAAGAATCCGCTTTGACTTGTCCTGATTGAGCTGAATACAACTGTGCCTAGTATCGTATTTCCGTTTTTCAGAAGCCTTTGCCTGCTTAGTGTCGTTATCTGGCTGGGATTGCAAGGTATGTCTGTGTGGGCGGGTGATAACAAATCACAGCAGACAGATTTTATGGAATTGGCTGCAGTGATGTTGCGGGACGGCCATAGTGACCGTGCCTTGTTGGCATTGCAGAGCGTGGATCTGGAGGATGAAAAAACGGACCTGTCGCGCTACTACACGTTGCAGGGCCTGGCTTATCTAAATCTGAACGATTTTCATGCAGCGAAGGACAGCTTGCAGTCGGCGGTGAAGAGCGGTCAGGCGGATTCGGTTATTTTTGTTTATCTGGCACAGGCGCATTATTCACTTAAAGATTATCGAAGCACGATTCAAGCCATCGATAAATCGGGTGCGCATGCCGAAAAAGCCAACTTAATTACTTTAAAAGCACAAGCCCATTGGCACTTGGAAGAACCGGCCGCTGCTATCAATGCTCTGAATGAAGGAATACGCCTGTTTCCGCAAGATTATGGCTTTCTCAGACGCAAGGTGTTTTATTTCGTGGAGTTGCAGTTGTTTCATGAAGCTACCCAGCTAGGGAGGCGATATCTTGCGCAATCGAAAGCTGCTGCAGAAGATTATATTGCGATAGGCAACGCGCTGCGGTTAAGCAGGCAATACAAGGAAGCGCTGGATATTCTGGAAATCGCCCGTTTGCAATTTAATAATAACCAGATGGTTGCAAAACTTTTGGCACATACCTATCTTGATCAAGGGCAACTCAATTCGGCGGCATTTATTCTTGAGCAGGCAGCATTGCTTAATCCGGATTTGTTATCGGAAGCGGCGGAAGTCTACCGCCGGGCAAATCGCTTTCATAAAGCGTTAACGCTCAATGAAGGCGTGCAGGATCAAAAAATAAAATTAAAGCAACGTTTGTCAATTTTATTGGCGCTCAAGCAATTTGAACGCGCCGCCAATATGGAGTCTGCTTTGTACCGGACGGGACTGCTTGAAGACCAGCATGTACGTTACGCCTTAGCATACGCGTATTTTTCAAGTGGTCGTTTTGCCGAAGCCAATAAGCACCTGGATCATTTGTCCGAGAGCGAATTGTTTAGAAAAGGCGTGGAGCTGCGCCGTTTGATGCAAGTGTGTAAAGAAGAACCATGGAAATGTATTTAGCAGTTGTTTGTTTTGCATCTCGGGCGCATAGCGTATTCGGTTTGCCTCCAACTTATTACAGATATATCTCCTTAATGATCGGAAGCCGCTTAAGCTAACAATAACCCGCAGTCTGATCAATCATTTTTCCTCATGAACACCCTTTTAAAAACGGTTAAAAACAAAATCAAAAAAAGCCTTTCCTGTCTGGCTGTATGGATGCTGGTCGGTTTGTTTTGCGCTTACGCATGGGGAGAAACCGAACAACCGGAACTGGCTGAATTCTCAATTCACCTGTTTCAGGAAGGTTTGCCAATTGTGGATGCCGAATTAACAGTCATCAGTGTGGACTATGATAAAACCGATACGCAATTGATTAATGATTCACCTTCCGTATTCAGTTGGCGCACCGATGGCGAGGCGGCTATCAAAACAAATGACAACGGCAGTGTGGCAGCAAAACTGCCGCCGGGTGAATATCATATGAAAGTGACAACAAGCGACCAGTCATATGTATTTGATCTGCCGCTACGGCCGGCTGAGAATGTACAGATTTTGCTGACTTTTTATCCGGATGGCCGCGTGCCGCAGCTGAATATTGAAAGCTCGGTGACTGGTACCGTTGCAGGTGTTGAAGAGACAGCGGAAGAAAAAATCATTGAAGGCGATGGCGTGATCAGTGTGAAAGTGCTTTCCGTAGAAACAAACAGACCGGTTAAAGATGTACAGGTTTTTGTGAGTGGTCTCCGGCAGCAGCTCAGAACCGATGATGAAGGCAGGCTGGAAGCCACGATTCCAGTCGGCAGTTACAGTGTTTCGTTACTGCATCCAGCTTATAGCAGTCAGACCCAGGATGAAGTTGAGATTATCATTAATCAGACGACTGAAATAGCCTTCAGCTTGACTCCTGCAGGTGTTGAACTGGCTGAATATGTAGTATTGGAACCCCATCTGGCGGGTACGTTGGCTTCTGTAATGGAAGAACAAAAAACATCGACCGAAGTGACAACGGTCCTGGGCGCCGAACAATTCAGCCGCAGCGGGGATTCGGATGTTGCCAGTGCATTGCGCAGAGCATCCGGTTTAACGCTCGTCGGCGGTCAGTTTATTTTTATTCGCGGCCTGGGTGAACGATTTTCATCGACACTGGTAAACGGTGCTGCGGTTCCGAGTCCGGATGCAACTCGTCGCGTTGTGCCGCTGGATCTTTTTCCCACGAATTTTCTGGACAGTGTACTGGTGCAAAAAACCTATTCAGCAGATCGCCCGGGTGAGTTCGCGGGCGGGACACTGGAAATGCGTACGCGCGGCATACCGGACGAGTTTTTCTTTAATCTGAGCGCGAGTACCGGGTTTAATGACAATACATCATTTGCTGACGGACTTTCTTACAAAGGCGGCGGCATCGATTTTCTGAGTTTTGATGATGGCGCGCGTGATCTCCCCGGCTCAATTGCTGCAGCGACAGCCAATGGCGGAACCATACAACCTCAAACGCTTTTTAATCCTGGCGGCTTTACAGCTGCAGAAATTGAATCCTTCGGCGAAGACATCTCAGGTGTATGGGATGTAACGGAGAAAAAACAGGGACCTGATGCCGGATTTCAGGCGGCGTTGGGAGATGTGTTTAACATGGGCAATTTCAGGGCGGGTTATATCGCTGCCGGTGGCTGGAATCAGCAATTCAGAAATCAGAATGAAATCAATCGGGAATACACCCCAACAACGACAGATGACAGTTTAAGGCTGATTCAGGATTTCGATACCAGACGTACGCTAAGTACTATGGAATTGAATGGTTATGTGGCGGCGGACTTGGAGTACAAGGATAATCACCGGATTTTCACCAGAACCATGTTTCTGCGTCAGGCGGTCGATGAGGCCCGAATCAGTCAGGGCTTTACCGATGCCGAGGTTACCGATGTGCGTCGAACAAAACTGCGGTTTTTTTCCAACCAATTATTTATGCAACAGGTCGGTGGCGATCACCGGTTCGACTGGGCAAAGGATTTATCGATTAACTGGTTGTATACTAATGCAACTGCAAACCGGGAAGAACCCAATACACGGGACTATCGTTTTGATGAATTAACCGATGGCAACTTTGCATTATCCCGAAGAGCGGATAGCAACCAGATTTCTTTTGGTGATCTGACTGATAAAGATGAAAGCTGGCGCGTAGATACCAAATTGCCTTTAGAATTTTTTCAGGATTATAAGGTTACATTAAACGGCGGTTTCATTCTTCAGGACAAAACACGCAAATCCGGTATTCAGCGTTTTGCTTTTTTCCCGGTAGGGCCGAGCGGTTCAGATCCGGCTGTTTTGCGACAATCATCACTGGAATCCATTCTTCAACCGTCGAATATCGGATCGAATGGTTTCCAACTACGTGACACTACGCGTCCAACCGATAGCTATAATGCGTCACAGAAACTGTTTTCCTATTATGGGAAAGTGGATCTTGCACTATATGATCGTGTCAATATTACAGGGGGTGCAAGATGGGAAAAGAATGACCAGTTTGTCGAAACATTCCAAAATGTTGCCAACTCGAATCAGTCAGTCACAAGTGAAATCAATCGTACGGATATGCTGCCTTCGGCCACAGCCACCTGGATGATATCCGATAAGCAGCAATTGCGCGCCGGCTTCAGCCAGACAATCTCAAGACCGGATTTCAGAGAATTGTCGCCGGCACCTTTTACCGATCTGAATACCAATCAGGAAACAACCGGTAATCCGAATTTGCAACAAACGGATATCACCAATTTCGATGTGCGCTGGGAGTACTTTATGTCTCCGAGTGAGGTAGTGATGGCGAGTTTCTTCTGGAAAGACCTGACACAGCCGATCGAGCTGGTGACATTACCAGGCACAGCCGGATTGCAGACTTATCAGAACGCCGACAAAGCAACAGTATTTGGGTTTGAAGTGGAATTACTCAAGGATTTAGGTTTTATCCATCCTGTGATGCAAAACTTTTATGCAGGTGGGAACTATACCTGGTCGGATTCCAATGTGAAATTGAACGCTCAGAATCTGGGAGCGCAAACGACAAATAATCGCCCGCTCCAAGGGCATTCTGCGCAAATTTTCAATTTCCAGATCGGCTATGAAAATCCCGGTTGGGGAACGCAGGCAACACTGCTGTATAACATCGCGAGTAAGCGTATTGTCTCGGCCGGTCTGCTGGGTGCGCCTGATAAATATGAGGAACCGTTCCACCAACTGGATTTTGTATATAACCAGACTGTTAATAAATGGTTGTCAGTTCGCCTGAATATGCAAAATTTACTGGATGATGATGTTTTGATTTTACAAGGTGGCGAATTGACACGTCAATTCCGCAGAGGGCGTCAGTTTAATCTGGGTGTGCGGATCAGTTTCTGATTGAAATCAAAGCCGTGTTAGACGCTCTAACATATCAGAGGTATTTTTATTTCTTGATTATTTGGCGGTATATCTTCTCCGAGACGCAGTTGTTGTAAACTTGAACAATAGTCTGCGATTTGAAAAGCGCATAAAATTCGATAACCGTGATGATGATAATCAGTAAAATGCCAACGATGGTCAGAGGAGTGAACAACATTATCGCACCTGCCAGGAAAACGGCAATATTGAAAAAACCGCGTATCCATTTTCCTAAATAAAAATGGTGAAGACCGGCAATGAACAGATAGTTTAAGGTTGCATAAGTATCCGGGTCTTTTAACTGTTTTTCTGCCTCTTTATGAAAAGCAAACCGCTTGTCATCCGGTAATGCACGAATCAGTTTACGCAGACGTTCTTCTTCTTCAAGTGCTTCATCGCTTGATACCATGAGTAATGCCTGCAGTCTCGTGCGCTAACGGCCGAGCGTGATGATGACGGCTTCACGCTTCCAGAATAACATAAAGCGTTTTTGTTCAACCAATTGAAATACCAATTGCCAACCGTCAGCGGCTTCTTTATTGAGAATTGTTTCCAGCTTTTTAAGCGGCAGACCTGAAGCGCCTAAAAAAATGGTGCCCAGACCACCTTCTGCAATATGCAGTATTTTATATTCATTGTATGCCATGAGATTTATTCCTCAAGCGTTCTTGTAATTGTAGGATTATAAAATGTAACTGAAAACAAATCGGAAATATTTTGTCATAAATCACGAGTCTGACGATACATTCTTGATTCTGAATTGATTTGAACTTTTCTGGTTTTGATTGGGTAACAGTGGACAGTGACCGGTACTCGCATAGTGGCAAGAAACATCGGTCAACAGTTGTGATGCCTGCTGTAAGTATTCTAGAAATACTTGCGCCACGACCGACAACTGCTTTCCTGCTGGATAGGCATAATACCAATGGCGATTAATGGGCAAGCCTTTTACATCCAACACAACGAACTGCCCCGCAGGTGCGTCCAGCGCAATAGTATGGTGTGACAGGATTGATATGCCCAATCCTCCAATAATGGCCTGTTTGATTGCTTCATTACTGCCCAGTTCCATTCTCACTTTGAGTTTCAGATTCAGGTCAGCAAAAAAACGTTCAGTAGCTATGCGCGTACCGGAACCAGACTCGCGGGATAAAAACGACTCTTTGACGATGCGCTTCGCTGTAATTCCTTTTTCACTGGCGAGTGGATGATCAACCGATGCAAGTGCGACCAGCTGATTTTCCAGGAATGTTTCAGCAATCACATCTATCTCCTTAGGGGGTTGTCCCAAAACATAAAGATCATCCTGATTGTTGGCTAAACGCTCCAGAATATGTGCGCGGTTACTTACTTTCAGAGAAACTTCAATTCCAGGATATTTGCGGCAAAACATGCCAAGTAATCGCGGTACAAAATACTTGGCCGTTGTTACCACTGCAAGTCGCAGTTTGCCGGTCTTCATTCCTTTCATATCTGCAGCAATCATTTCAAAACGCTCGAAACGTTTGAAAATATCCTGATTCATTTCATGCAGTTCTTTTCCCGCATCAGTGAGGTAAATTTTTTTGCCAATTTGTTCGAACAGTGGCAAGCCGATTGCATCAGTTAGCTTCTTGATTTGCATGGACACTGTTGGTTGGGTCAAGAACAATTCTTCTGCAGCACGCGTGTAACTACCATAACGAACGATTGCTTCAAAGACTTCAAGTTGGCGCAAAGTGCTATGACGCATCGTGATCCCTCCATATCATAGATTATAATCTATAGTATACATAGAAAACTATGACTATTATAAATGCATATAATAGTGCATGATACCTGAAGCCCGCTATAGGATGCTTTTTTATTGATCCGGTGTGCACGCTGATCTCGTTGTTAAAAATGTATATACAGTGGGTTTCCTAAATATTCTGGAGATAAAAATTATGGCTTCTCAAACTATGAAAGAAGGTAAAGAGCGTTATAAGTCAGGTGTCATTCCGTATAAAAAAATGGGCTACTGGGAACCCGATTACAAGCCCAAAGACACCGATGTTATTGCAATGTTTCGGATTACACCGCAAGCAGGGGTTGATCATGAAGAGGCAGCGGCGGCAGTCGCGGGCGAATCCTCCACAGCTACATGGACTGTAGTGTGGACAGACAGGTTGACTGCATGCGAGTTATATCGTGCTAAAGCCTATCGTTCTGAACTTGTGCCTAATACTGGTCCTGGTACCGATAACGAGGCGCAATACTTTGCTTACATTGCATACGACCTGGATCTGTTCGAAGAAGGATCAATTGCTAACCTGACTGCTTCCATTATCGGTAATGTGTTTGGTTTCAAAGCGGTTAAGGCACTGCGGCTGGAAGATATGCGCATTCCGGTTGCTTATCTCAAAACATTTCAGGGTCCAGCAACCGGTATCGTTGTTGAACGGGAACGTTTAGATAAATTTGGCCGCCCATTGTTAGGCGCTACAACTAAACCGAAACTGGGTCTTTCAGGTCGCAACTATGGACGCGTGGTGTATGAAGGTCTCAAAGGCGGCTTAGACTTCATGAAAGATGATGAAAACATTAACTCTCAGCCATTTATGCATTGGCGTGATCGTTTTCTGTATTGCATGGAAGCCGTAAACAAGGCGTCGGCAGCCACCGGTGAAGTTAAAGGGCATTATTTGAATGTCACGGCCGGAACCATGGAAGATATGTATGAACGTGCAGAGTTTGCCAAATCGCTGGGCTCCGTCATTGTCATGATTGATCTGGTGGTCGGTTATACCGCGATTCAATCAATGGCTAAATGGGCACGCAAAAATGACATGATATTGCATCTGCATCGCGCTGGTAACTCAACTTATTCACGTCAGAAAAATCACGGCATGAATTTCCGCGTCATTTGCAAATGGATGCGAATGGCCGGTGTAGATCACATTCATGCAGGTACTGTTGTTGGCAAGCTTGAAGGCGATCCACTCATGATCAAGGGGTTTTATGATACTTTACGTGAAACACGTACTGAGAAAAGCCTGGAGCATGGATTGTTCTTCGATCAGGATTGGGCATCTCTGAATAAATGCATGCCAGTAGCTTCAGGTGGTATTCATGCAGGCCAGATGCATCAACTCATTGATTATCTGGGTGAAGATGTGGTGTTGCAGTTTGGTGGCGGTACCATTGGCCATCCTCAAGGCATACAAGCTGGAGCAACAGCCAATCGCGTCGCGCTTGAAGCCATGATTCTGGCACGGAACGAGGGTCGTGACTACGTGAAAGAAGGTCCGCAGATACTTGCAGATGCTGCTAAATCGTGTACGCCGCTCAAACAGGCACTGGAGACATGGAAAGATATTACGTTCAACTATGAATCCACCGATACGGCTGATTTTGTACCATCCACTACCGCAAGTGTTTAATCATATTCAGGAGAAACTATTATGATGACCAATACAGGTAATCTGCTTACGCAAGGACAGTTTTCTTTCCTACCCCCACTGACTGATAAGCAGATCTCGGCACAGTTGAAATATGCGCTAAAAAATGGCTGGGCAATCGGCATTGAATATACCGATGACCCCCATCCACGTAACACATATTGGGAAATGTTCGGCAACCCCATGTTTGATTTGAAAGATCCTGCTGGAATTCTGATGGAAATCAACAGTTGCCGTAAAACTTTTCCAAATCACTATATCCGCGTCACAGCATTTAACTCTTTACGCGGCGTAGAGAGTCCGACAATGTCATATATTGTTAATCGACCGAAAAAAGAACCAGGCTTTGGTCTGGTGCGACAAGAAGGCGCAGGCAGGAGTGTAAGTTACAGTATACATTCTTATGCAACTGATAAGCCTGAAGGCGAGCGTTACTAAAATCAGGTGTTCTCTCTCTTCGAAGCGGAAGAGAGAGAATTCGTAAATTGCGCGATCGTTTTAGATTAATGAATAATTTGTTGTATTTTCGATAAAAAACTTGACTGACACAATAAACCAAATCAATTTGAATTGATGCGTGCTTCCTGTGTCTATTCTATGAAGTCTCAAACAAGGGATCAAGCACATGTCCAAGCAATCTGAAAAACAAACTTCATCCGACGATTCACAAATTGATTTAGATGCGGAATTTCGCAAATCCAACATCAAAGAAGTGTTGGACAAACTGGATCGGGAGTTGATTGGCTTAAAGCCCGTGAAAACGCGCATACGTGAAACCGCGGCACTGTTGCTTGTTGATCGCGTTCGCAAACAGATGGGTTTGTCTGCGGGCGCCCCCAGCTTGCATATGTGTTTTACCGGAAATCCTGGAACCGGAAAAACAACTGTAGCGCTACGCATGTCCGAAATCCTTCACCGATTAGGTTATGTACGTGAAGGCCATCTTGTTTCTGTCACACGCGACGATCTAGTCGGTCAGTATATCGGTCACACCGCCCCCAAAACCAAAGAAGTTCTCAAAAAAGCAATGGGAGGTGTTTTATTTATTGATGAAGCTTATTATCTATATAAACCAGAGAACGAACGTGATTATGGTGCGGAATCCATTGAAATACTGTTGCAAACGATGGAAAACAACCGCGAGGATTTAGTCGTAATCCTGGCTGGTTATAAAGACCGGATGGATAAATTTTTCCACAGTAACCCTGGTATGCGTTCGCGCATAGCGCACCATATTGATTTTCCGGATTATGACGCAGATGAATTAGTTGCAATTGCCAAGTTGATGTTAGCAGATCAGAATTACCGATTGAGTCCGGCTGGAGAAGAAGCATTTGGTAAATACATCCGCTTGCGCATGACAATGGAGCATTTTGCAAACGCACGTTCAGTTCGTAATGCACTTGATCGTGCACGACTTCGCCAGGCTAACCGGTTATTCATTGGTACGAAGAAGGCATTGACTAAAACTGATCTGATGACACTCGAACCGGAAGATATTCTTGCAAGCCGTGTTTTTCTTGAGGGCAAGCCGGATAGTGGATCAACCGCCATTACGGAAGCAAAAGAACAGGGATAAAACATGTTGTCTTAAATGATATGAAGTCGTTACCTAAACCGTTACGTATATTTCCTAAAAAAATTGAAGCGGCCTGTTATAACCGGGCACGCCTTGCCCAATTGCGGACAAAGGGTGCTTTACGCGTGTCATTGCAAAAACATCGTGGTCTGGAGGTGATTCTTAACGCTGATAATTGGTTATGTGTTGACAGTTTTGCTGAGGATCAACCGGTACTGGCATGGTGCGATTTTGAAGTACATGCGCGTAGTGATTTACATCGACCTATCGCCACTAAATTATGGCTTTTTCATAGCTGTTCCGGTCTGATCATGGGTTCTGCACTAGATGATCTGCATCAAACGCTGAACGAAATGGAGATTTGTCAAAGTGAAGTGACAGGATTCTAATAATCAATTTTTCCAAGACTTGCCATGTGATGGACACGATTTCCTCATGCATGAATTTTGCTTCTACATGGCATCATACTAACGTTCGTCTGGGGGGAAAACGAAGTTGATCCACTATCGAGGCGTTTAAATAGCGCTAAAGCTTATAAATATTTAGGACGTTTGATACAGCGAGCAGCAGTTTCATTAGTAAGTCATAAATATTTATTTGAGATCATGATAAAGTTATCAAGATATAGTTTTGTCAGTTTTACTTTGATTATGCTTGTTACAGGATGTGCTAACAACATAATCAAAAATTCAAAAAGCGAACTCTATGGTATTTTAAACAGCAAAGGCTTTAGTGTTAAAGAAACAGATAGCAGTATATTAATTTATTTGCCTGAAATATCTTTTGCTTTTGACAGTTATGTACTTAATGAGCGCGCATACGATAGACTGTTTATTATTAGCGAAGTACTTTACAATCCAGAAATGGTATCCAGCAGTATCAATGTGGAAGGGCACACTGATTCTCGTGGCAGTGACAAGTATAACGAGAAACTTTCATTATTACGAGCCAGGACGGTGGCGGAAGCCCTTATATCAAGTGGTGTAAACATTGACAGGATTACAATCAGAGGCTTTAGTAACAAGCATCCACTCGTCTCAGATGAAACACAGGAAGGCGGAGATAATCCAGAAGGTCGAGCACAGAACCGCAGGGTTGAAATTGCTGTTGTATTCGCAGAAGAGAGTGCGCCACCATAAACATATTGTTTAGCTGGTTTGTCAAATCTGACTATGAGCGCACGCGTCTCTGAAATTTCTCGAGCAAATGTGGCAGATGTTGTTCCAGCATTGTTGCCTTATCAGACAATTCATCGTTGGGTAGCAGTCCAACTTGTGTGCAGCCGCAGTGTTTTAACTTTTTTGAAAATCCGGCTCCAGTCCCCTGGCAATTTGAATTGTTCCGTCAAATGTGGCGTCTGTGGGGTTATACACCGAGCCAGTTTTCATAGCAGCTTTGCCAGATACTACAAGCGACAGAAAATCTGGTTTTTTTACCGGTGTGTGGCGATAATGAAAGGTTTCAGGACGTCAGCTATCTTTCGAAATGCCTCTAGAGGCTCCTTGAATATTCGACAATGTATCCATCCGGTTTCTAATTGATATCAATTACTTTGTGCGCTTTCAGCCAGATAATTTGCGATGGAAATATATTGTTCAACGGATATATTTTCTGCGCGTAAACCTGGGTCGATTTCGAGATACGTGAAATCTTTTTTTGTGAGAAAAGTTGCCAGCGTGTTTCGTAACGTTTTGCGTCGTTGTGAAAATGCGGCAGCGACGAGTTTGGACAGAAGCGTTTCATCAATTGCTGTTAACGATTTTTTTTGAATGGGTTGCATATACACGATAGCTGATTCGACTTTAGGCGCAGGATGAAAAGATTCTGCCGAGACATTAAATATCTGTTCCATTTGAAATCGGTATTGCAGCATGACAGACAGGCGGCCATAATCGGAAGTGGAGGGTTTGGCAACCATGCGCTCGACGACTTCCTTTTGCAGCATGAAATGCATGTCCAAAATGGATTCTGAGAATTGACTTAGGTAAAAGAGCAGAGGGGTTGATATGTTATAAGGCAGGTTGCCGATAATGCGCAGACTGCCGCCCAGTATAGCAAAATCAAACTTTAACGCGTCGATAGAATACACAGTCAGTTTTTCTTGTGAAAAGTCTTTTCTTAATTTTTCAACAATATCCCGATCCAATTCTATGGCAATCAGGTGATTAAGCGTTTGTAACAGAGATTTTGTCAAGGCACCCAGTCCTGGGCCGATTTCGACCATGCGGTCATCCGGCTGCGGGTGAATGGTATCAATAATGCTTGATATGACCTGCTGATCGATCAGAAAATTCTGACCAAAACGTTTACGGGCTTTATGTGCCATGCGTTGCAGATTTGTTTTGTTTTTCTTTGTTTTTTGTGTTGGCTGCTAACGTAATTGCCATTTCGATGGCGGTAAGCAGACTGCCGGCATCCGCATTGCCGGTGCCGGCCAGGTCCAGTGCGGTACCGTGATCGACAGAAGTGCGAATAATCGGCAATCCGAGGGTTACATTCACGCCGGCGCCAAAACTTGCATGTTTGAGTACCGGCAATCCCTGGTCATGGTACATGGCGAAAATACAGTCATAGTGCGCAAGTTGCGATGGATTGAACAAGGTGTCAGCCGGTAGTGGACCGCTGAGCAGGAAGCCTTCCTCAAGCAGTTGATCCAGTACCGGAATGATGATGTCGATTTCTTCCCGGCCCAGATGACCCGATTCGCCGGCATGTGGATTCAGGCCGGCAACTGCAATACGTGGACGGGAGATTCCAAACCGGTTAATTAAATCATGATGAATAATCCGCAGCTTGCTATCCAGGCATTCGCGCGTAATTGCGGCAGGGACATCCTTAAGCGGCAGGTGGGTGGTGGCAAGTGTTACCCGCATGCCGCCGCCAACCAGCATCATTACGACTTGACTGTCTGTGAGTTTTGCCAGATATTCGGTATGCCCGGTAAACGTGATACCTGCATCGTTTATGATGCCTTTGTGAACAGGTGCAGTAACCAGTGCGTCATACCGGTTCTGGCAACACCCGCTGACGGCATGTTGCAATGTATCGAGAACATAAGGTGCATTGGCTGTGTTTAAAATACCCGCAGTCACAGTCTGCGCCGTTGGCAGGTGGAAAATTTGTAAATGCCCGGTCTGATGGCAGCTGGGTGTTGCCGTGGCGGCATCAGTCAGTTTTATGGGGATTTGGAGCTGTTGTGCGCGTTGTTCCAGTAATTGCCTATCAGCAATGATAACAAGCTGGCAAGGCAATGACTGCTGTGCAATCTGAATACAAAGGTCGGGGCCGATGCCTGCGGGTTCACCCGCGGTCAGTGCGATGGTCGGTAAATTTTTAGCAGACATCAAATGTCTTCAGCCCGGTATTCAATATAAGCCTGGTCACGGAGCTGACGCAGCATTTCCTGAACGACAACTTCCGCTTTTCTTGAACGAATCGCCTTGCGGGCGGTTTCGCGTTGATGCTCGTTACTGACATCCTGTGTTCTGCGTTCAATCACCTGTATTAAATGCCAGCCGAACTGCGATTTAACCGGATCGCTGATTTGTCCCGGCAATAATGCATTCATGGCTTTTTCAAATGGCGGAACGGTATTGCCGGGTGAGAGCCAGCCGAGATCACCGCCTGATGAAGCACTGCCGTCTTCAGAATGCAGTCTGGCTATTTCTGCAAAATTGGCACCGTTATCGATGCGTGCTTTCAGGTCAGTTATCTGCTCTAGTGCGTCACTTTCTGAAGTTAATTCGTTAACCTTGATGAGAATGTGACGCACCTGCGTCTGGTCGATGACGACATTTTTGTTTTCCTGTTCGCGTCGGTCCAGCAATTTAAAGATATGAAATCCATTAGGGCTTTGTACGACAGGTGTGATTTCTCCTATTTCCAGTGGCGAGAGCAACTGGGCAAATGTGGGACCCATTTGCGTAATGGGACGCCAATCCAGTACCCCGCCGTTCATGGCATCCGGTGCATCCGAAAATTCGGCGGCGACATGCGCAAAGTCAGCGCCTTCCTGCAGTTTCTCCAACGCCAGTTCGGCACGTTGGCTTTTTTCATGGATTTGTGTGTTGTCCATATGTTCAGTCACCGAAATCAGAATATGCGCGAGCAAATATTCATCATTGCCGACAGCGGAAGTTTCCTGGGTTCGCAGAAAATTATCGATTTCGCCTTCTGTTACATTGACCTGACTGGTAATTTGTCTTTCCTTCAATCTGGCCATGATAATTTCGTCACGAATTTCGTGACGAAATTTGTTAAAACTGATGCCGTCCTGCTCGAGCACTGAATAAAATTCCTGTATCGACAGCTTGTTCTCGTCAGCAATACGCTGGATAGTTTCATCCAGTTCGCTGTCGCTGACAGACATGCCGATTTCCTTGGCATGTTGTAATTGTATGGATTTGATGACAAGTGTTTCCAGCACCTGTGTTTGCATTGAATCCGGCTCGGGTGGTTCTATGCCCTGCTGCATCAGATTTCGAGTGGCTGTAGTGACGGCATTATCCAGTTCTTTCTGGGTAATGACTTCTTCATTCACGATAGCTGCGATCCGGTCAAGAACGATTTTGTCTTGTGCCGCCGGCATTTGATCGGGGATTTCAGTGTCGGTATCAGGTGCATCATTGATATTGTCAGAAATGGATGCCTCTGTTTCCATTTCTACATCTGTCATTGTTTCTGCCGCAAGACTTACCGAAAGCAAAAAAAGAAATGCGATTAGTGGGTAAATAGTGATGTTTCTTTTTTTCATAAATGTAACAAAGAAAGCAACGATCTTTTCAATAATAATTGGGTTTAAATTTCAATAAATACTTGCATAGCCAGGAATACTTTGCTCCAGAATGCGTAGTGGATTAGAGCCAATATCCATCAGACCGTTCAATTCGAGTTGCACGAAAACGGCCGTTGTCGTTTTCGTTGTTGCTGTCGTGAGTTTTTGTACGACGACGCGGAACTTATAACAACAGGAAATGTATTCAAAACCCGCTAACCCCGCCAGTAACCGGTCGTCCCGTAACGAATAATTGACGCGTGCCACCGTATGCCAGTTTGAAAAAAACGGCCATTGTATAGAAGTATCAACCTGTTTGATGGCTGTATTAAGCTGGTTCACGGGGATGTCAATCTGTTCACGGACATCACGTGTGTAACGATAACCCAGATTAATGACTTTGCCTAATTCCGGCCGATAACTGATGCCGCCGCGAAACTTTTCCGTACGCAGTTCACTTTGATCCAGTTGTATATTAAGGTCGGTACTGATTTCCTGTGTCAGACGACCGGAAAGCGCGGCGATAAAATCTGCCTTGCGACTGGTAACCTGTGATGAATCCAGAATCACGCGGCGATCCCTGAAACGAAACTGCTGACCAACAGCGACGCGCAATCGTTCAATACCGGTCGCAGGCTCGATTAAGCGTGAAGTCAGCGCTAAGGTAATCTGGTTTGCATCGTTAATACGGTCACTGCCGCTGAAACGGTTTTCCGTCAGCATTTGTGCAAAACTGAAATCCGATTCAGCCGAATCGAAGTTAGGCAGAAAGCTTTGGTCTTCAAACGGTACATAAACATAATAAGCGCGTGGTTCAAGCGTCTGAATATAGTTATTGCCCCTGATACTCATATTGCGATCAAAAATAACGCCACTATCCAGGCTGACGATCGGTATCAGGCGGTCCGGATTGCTGCCCGCATTACCCGCAGCAGTAGACAACGCATAATTGGTATAGTGCATGCCGAATTTGGGCGTCAAGAATCCATAGGAATTGCGAAATGGAAGACTGACCGTTGGAAACATGGTCAGCCGTTTGCCATCAATACGGGTCGGATGTGCGAAATTGCTCCAGCTTGCGTTCATCGCAAAATCCAGACCCCCTACATTGCGTTTGATCGCATTCATGGTTACTTGCGGCAAACGTTTGTAAGGTGAAATTGTCAGTAAATCAAAATTCTGATCAACAAAGGGGTCCTGCAAAGTCTGAAAACGCTGCGCAATTGCAGAAACACTTAACGTGCCATCATGGCCTAATGCGCCATGATAAAACATGCCGGCTTGCTGCAGCAGGTTTGTCCGGCTGGTTTGCGACAGATTGTTGGACAGGTCGCGTAAAAAACGATCATCTGATACACGGTTATAATCAAGTTGACCGCGCCAGCCGTGCCCTAAATACTGCGCATGCTGGAATGAAACACCATAACGTGTTTCATGCGAATCAATGTCTCTGGGCAATACATCCGCAAGGAACTGGCCGTGGACGTTTTCGCCGATATAGCGCAGCTCGTTATTGACCATGAAACCACGTCTCGACATGACACGCGGCGCGATGGTTGCGTCAATATTCGGTGCGATATTGAGATAAAACGGTATGGCCAGATCGGCGCCACTGCGGGCAGTATGGCCAACAATAGGCGCTAAAAAACCGGTTTTACGGCGGCCACTGTAAGAAAAATCCAGCCACGGAGTATACAAAATGGGTACGCCTTTGAAACGTACACTGACATTACGCGCCACACCGACTTCTTTTTCACTGTCGATTTTCAGATCATCCGCCAGAATAAACCAGTCCTCATCACCGACAGGACAGGTCGTATAACTGCCTTCTTTCAAGCGATACTGGTTTTTTCCTTCGAATAACAGTTTTTCGCCGGCGCCGCGGCCATCGCCTTCTTTCATGGTGTAACGGGGATCGGAGAGAAAACCGATCTCTGTATCCAGATTCAGTTTGAGATAATTGCCTTGAATGAAATCGTTTTTTCTGTCCAGACGAATGTTTCCTGTTACTTCGGTTTCATTGGTCGATGGAAAATATTTCATTCGATCGGCTGTCAACGTATTATCGCCATAACATAGTTGCGCATTTCCGATTGCTTCCATTTCCTGCTCATAAATGCCTTCAACACGATCTGCTTTGATGGTGACAGGTTTCTGGCGGGGTTTAATGACAACGTCTTCAGCAATTAAATTCGAAGAAATGCAAAAACATATGATCAGATAGTTAAGCGAACGCAAAGAGCAATTTTTTTGTTTTTTCATGCTTAATATTCAGCGCCTGATTGTGTTTGTTGCCGTTTGTTAATCCAACAAGTCATCAGCCATTGTTACGGTGCTATTGCTATTCCGGACATTCATTGTGAAGAAATGTATTTATTTAAATAATGTTTTATGGGTGATAAGAACCAGACCGGGGGCTAAAAGTACGCTATGCCTATAATATCAAGCGCTAAATTATAAGCTAAAGCGTTGTAATAACCCAGCGATGAAATCAAAAAATTGCATGCTGTTGTTATTGTCGCAGTCGCACGGTTGTCGGGACGATTAAAAGAGTGTTGTAGTTTTGATAAAACGACTGCGTGATTTATCAGGGTGGGCAGTTACAGGGCGTCAATCACCCACCCGCATACTGACTGATTTAACGTGCAAACTGACGAAAGCCGGTTACCGATTGTTCGCAAACAGCATAAATGACATTACAGTCGTTTGCTTCATACTGATGCACCGCAATATTTCTGAAACCGACGGCTTTTTTCATCGGGTCACATGTTTGCGAAGAAATAGCGCCGATTTCTTCAAGCACAACAAATACATTGCCCATCGTCTGTGGCGCAGATTGTTCGGTATCACTGATGACGTGACTGCCGATGTCCACGCTCAATTGCACGGCGCGAGTAATGTTAAGTACCAGGATATCCTGTAGTGCAGGTTGACACAGAATTCTAAACACCCTCTCATGAACGACCTAACACGGCCATTGGCGGAATAACACCGAAACAACAGCTTGCTCTATTTGATCATTAACCTCTACTTCTAACTTCGGTTAATAATGGGGGGGTTACCCTTCGATTATCATATTTTTTACTAAATTAAATTTATTATCGCAAGCTGTCTGCCGTTATGGTCTTCTGAGTATTTTTATATTTTCCCCGTATAATTTATAACTTATGAAATTAACTACCTTGCTGTTCCTGGCATTAATTCCATCAATAGCCGCTGCAGAGAATTTTCTAATCAATAGCAATAAGTTATTTAATTTTGCTGAGGAATCTTATCCTGAGTTATTTAGTCCCGCTGGAGTAGCAACTACTACTCTGGATGAATATCTGGTTCGTTACTATCCCAATACTGATACCTATATCGGTACTCGAAGCAAGGAAGTTTATGTCTATGGTGATGATTTTAATGGGTTGTTGAGGGCGGGAGTAATTACCGACTACATTGAGTTAGAAGCCGATGGAGATGAATTATTAGCTCAATTTTTTGCTAATGTGCAAAGTAATGTTCAGGTTTCCGGGACAGGTGTCGTGATTTCTATTTTGTCAGATGATCTTAGTGGCAGCCGTCATCAGAGATTCATCATTGAATTAAAGTCAAAGCAAACACTACTGATAGCTCACAATATAGATTTGGCGCCAAGAATTGATACGTTAGCAGTAAATGATCCAATTGAATTCTTTGGTGAATACGAATGGAATGATAAAGGTGGAGTCATCCACTGGACGCATCGTGATCCTGAAAAAATTCATGAGAATGGCTGGATTTTTCATAATAATATTATCTACCAATGATCTTGTATTGATAGTCGCAATATTAAAAAATTAGCCTTTTGCAATCACACCGATTCAAAATCCAAAAGTCCGATGATCAGTGTGTGTCACTTTAATTCCATGAAAATAATTGGCTCCCTGACCAGGGCTCGAACCTGGGACCTGCGGATTAACAGTCCGCAAGCCTGGCGTTATCTGCATATCTGCGCTATCGACCCGCAAGCATTTCGGTTACGGCGCTACCCGATAGAAGTGCTGGGTGCGTTGTCGCATCGTTATGGATAAAGGTTATCGATAATGATGTGGCTGTTTTAAACAGAGTGAGGTTTGCGGCACTATTACGCTGAAGGCATTATGCAATTGAATTTGTATTGATAAGCCTGTAGATAACCGGATAAACTGAGATGACTTGTAACAAGGTCACACTGCGTTAATAGTCTTGCGGTAATCTATAAACAGACCGGTTCATGTAACCAGTTGTTAATAACGATTTGAGGTCGCCATGCTAAATCCCAGAGCTGTTAAAACGATTGAAGATGCCAGGTTGATTGTCACTGAACGTAACGCGACACATGTGAAGATCGGTGTGTTTGATATCGATGGTATTCTGCGCGGTAAATATATCAACAAGGACAAGTTTCTGGCGGCGCTTGAAAAGGGACTTGCCTTTTGTGATGTGATTCTGGGATGGGACTCGAAAGATCAGCTTTATGATAATACCGCTTATACGGGCTGGCATACCGGATACCCCGATGCAACGGTACGTATCATTCCGGAAAGCTGCAGGGAGATCCCTTTTGAAGATAACATGCTGATGTTCATTTGCGAATTTGCCGGTGACGCGGCGGCAATCTGTCCGCGCAATGTGTTGAAGCGGGTGATCGATAATGCGCAGGAAATGGGATTTGATCCCTTTGCCGCACTTGAATATGAGTTTTTTATGTTCAGGGAAACGCCTGAAAGCGTGCGTGAGAAACATTTCAAAAACTTGCAACCGCTGTCACAGGGCTGGTTTGGTTATTCGTTGCTGCGTAATTCAGTGTACGCTGATTTAATGGATCAGATCCTGCAGATGTCTGAGATCATGGATTTTCCCATCGAAGGGTTGCACGACGAAACCGGGCCGGGTGTGCTCGAAGCCGCACTTGTGTTTGATCATGCCGAATATGCGGCTGACAAGGGCGCGCTATTCAAAACTTTTATGAAAGTGCTGGCACAGCGAAATGATTTGATGGCCACTTTTATGGCCAAATGGTCGATGGATTATCCCGGACAAAGCGGCCATATCCATTTATCACTGCGCAACCGCAGCGATGGACGTTCTTCGTTTTATGATCCTGATCAGGCACATTGTATGAGCGCCATCCAGCGTCATTTTCTGGCTGGCCAGCAACGCCTGATGCCGGAATTTTTATGTCTGGTTGCGCCAACCATTAACAGTTATACCCGGTTGATTCCCGGCGCCTGGGCACCGACGGGCGCGACCTGTGGCGTGGAAAACCGAACCACGGCGTTGCGTGTTATTCCCGGCAGCGAACAGTCACAGCGTATTGAATACCGTGTGGGCGCATCTGACGGTAATCCCTACATTACCCTTGCCGCAGCGTTGGCGTCCGGTCTTTACGGTATTACCAATCAATGGGAGCCCGAACCATTGATAACCGGCAATGCCTATGATTATCCGTTGCCTGCGCATTTGATGCTGCCGGTAACATTGTGGGATGCGGCGCAGCGGTTAAAACATTCTGAAGCCGCACGCACGCTTTTCGGCGATGCGTTTGTCGACCACTATACTGCTACCCGTGAATGGGAGGAACGCCAGTTCCGCAAGCATGTTTCCGAGTGGGAAATGGAACGCTACTTCGAGATCATCTAATGGCATCTACACTCAAAACATTCAGTCCAATTGACGGCTCTCTTTTTGTTGAACGTCCTTATGCGAACAGTGAGCAGGTGCGTACAGCGTTAACAAAAGCTGAACAGGCGCAGGCTGCGTGGCGCAATACACCGCTCAGTGAACGCAAAGCGATATGCAGCCGCGCTGTTGATGCGTTTGTTGCTGACAGCGATGTCATTGCCAGAGAGTTGTGCTGGCAAATGGGCAGGCCCATTCAGTATGCAGCGAACGAAATCAACAGTTTTGCCGAGCGGTCGCGCTATATGATTGCAGTGGCCGATGAGGCCCTTGCGCCGGTGCAGGTCAGCGAGAAAACAGGTTTTATACGCTATATCGACCGGGAACCGGTAGGTGTGGTGCTGGTCATTGCGCCATGGAATTTTCCGCTGCATACACCCATTAATGCGATTGTTCCCGCGTTGCTCGCAGGTAATGCGGTATTGCTTAAACATTCAGCACAAACACCATTGTGTGCCGAGCGCATCTTTGCGGCGTTTCAGCAGGCCGGAATACCTGAAGGCGTTTTCCAATATCTGCATATGACGCATGAAGTCACCGAAGCGATAATCCAGTCGGGGACGATTAATTTTGTGGCGTTTACCGGTTCGGTGTCGGTGGGTGCAAGCATTGAAAGACTGGCCGCCGGACGTTTTGTCGGTGTTGGTTTAGAGCTGGGCGGTAAAGATCCGAGCTATATTCGTGCCGATGCAGATCTGGATTATGCGGTGGATAATACAGTGGATGGTGCGTTCTTTAATTCGGGGCAATCGTGTTGCGGCATTGAGCGCATTTATGTGCATGAATCGATTTATGACCGCTTTGTCGAGAAATTTGTGGCGCTGGTCAGGCAATACCGGTTGGGGCGGTCTGATGATCCTGAGACGATGCTGGGACCTTTGGTGAATGCGGCAGCGGCAGCGTTTGTCCGGGGCCAGATCAACGAGGCTGTTGCGCAAGGTGCCGTGGCGCATATCGATCCGGCTGATTTTTCCATGGATCAGGAAGGAACGCCTTATATGGCGCCTCAGGTACTGACGCAAGTCGACCACAGCATGCGGGTGATGACAGAAGAGAGCTTCGGGCCGGTCGTGGGGATTATGAAAGTGACGTCCGATGCGCAAGCGGTAATGCTGATGAACGACAGCATGTTCGGCCTGACTGCATCCGTTTTTTCTCAGGATATCGAAATTGCAGCTACTCTGGGACAGCAGATTGAAACCGGCACGTTTTTTGTCAATCGCTGTGATTATCTGGATCCCGAACTGGCCTGGACCGGCGTGAAAAATACGGGACGGGGATGCACTTTGTCTAAACTGGGTTTTAATGCGTTTACACGACCCAAGTCTTACCATATCAAAATTGTTTCGTAAGGGGGACGTTTAATGTCCGATCTGACAGCCAGCTGGAATTATCCCAATGCAATCAGCGTAGGCAAAGGGCGTATTCAAACATTACCTGCAACGTGCAAACAGTTGGGTATGCAGTCGCCGTTACTGATTACCGATCCGGGTCTGGCGGCATTACCGGTGATTCAGGAAACCATTGATCGTTGCGCTGCAGCTGATTTGCGATGCGGATTATTCAGTGAAATCCAGAGTAATCCCACCGGGCGGAATGTCAGCGATGGCGTCAATGCCTATCGCGCCGGCAACCATGACGGCGTGATTGCAATGGGTGGTGGCTCCGCACTGGATGCTGCCAAAGCAGTGGCGTTGATGGCGGGTCAGAACCGTCCACTGTGGGACTTTGAAGACAGCAACGATAACTGGATGCGTGTCAGCGAAGCGGGTATGGCTGCTGTGATTGCTATTCCCACTACCGCTGGAACCGGTTCGGAAGCCGGTCGCGCCGCCGTCATTACCGATACCGAGCATCAGATTAAAAGAATTATTTTCCATCCTAGAATGTTGCCGGAACGCGTCATTCTTGACCCGGAATTAACGGTGTCGTTACCTGCACAGATCACCGCTGCTACCGGCATGGATGCGCTGTCGCATAATCTGGAAGCATTTTGTGCGCCTTTCTACCATCCGATGGCGGACGGTATTGCGATGGAAGGCATCCGGCTGGTCAAAGATTATCTGCCCAGAGCCTATGCACAGGGACAAGACCTCGAAGCGCGCACGCAGATGCTGGCCGCCTCGCTGATGGGCGCGACTGCTTTTCAAAAAGGGCTGGGTGGCATGCACGCCATCGCGCATTCGTTAGGCGCGCTTTATAATGCACATCACGGTTTGCTCAATGCCATTCTCATGCCGTATATTCTTAAAGCAAATCGGACAGCTATAGAAATCCGGATTGAACATCTGAGCCGTTATTTAATGCTGAGTGATACATCATTTGACGGATTCCTGAACTGGATCTTGGAAATACGCAGTCAGCTGGGTATTCAACACAGCTTGTCTGCAATCGGTATTGATACCGCCCAGGCAGAGCGCGTCGGTGCGATGGCGGCCGTCGATTCAGCCGCTGGTGGCAATCCGATTGCCTTCAACGCGCAACGTTATGCAGCAATTTTTACCGATGCCGTCAATGGTGCGCTTTAACAATCCTTTAACCCGATAATATTACAAGCAGTAGATGAAAATAGGAATTTTACAGTGTGACCATGTCCGCGATGAACTGCAGCCGCAATTTGGCGATTATCCTCATATGATTGCTGCATTGTTTTCCAAAGTCGCGCCGGATTATCAATTTAAAGTATTTCACGTTCAACGGTTTGAATACCCTACAAACCTGGATGAATGTGATGCCTATATGACCACCGGCAGCCGTCATAGCGTTTACGATGGCGCCGCATGGATTGAACATCTGGAGGCATTCGTCATCAGACTGGATCAGGTAAAAAAACCATATGTCGGCATCTGCTTCGGCCATCAGATAATGATCAAGGCATTGGGCGGGGAAGTAAGGAAATCCGATAAAGGCTGGGGAATTGGCGTTTCCATCAATCAGGTAACGCACCAAAAGCCCTGGATGGAACCTGCGCAACCAACGCTCAACCTGATCGACAGTCATCAGGACCAGGTTGTTACTTTGCCGCAGCATGTTAAAGTAGATGTGCTGGCAGGCAGTACATTTTGTCCTTATTACATGCTGGCCTATGGTAATCACTTTTTAAGTGTTCAGGGCCATCCTGAATTTAACAAGGATTATTCATCAACGCTGATTGATATTCGACGCAACATCATACCTGCAGATCGTGTCCGGGAAGGCAAAGCATCATTAACAGCGGCACTTGACGATCAGCTGTTTGCACGATGGGTCGTTAATTTTTACAATACATAAACCATCACAACATTCTAATTCAATCAGTTGCTGTTGCCGCTATCGATACCGGCTATGCGTGCCATAACTCGCGTATATATCAACATGCGCTGACGGTTTTCTTACAGTTTCTAGTAAAATGTGTTGCGTTCAGGCCAGCGTGATTCATCCAAAATTACAATATCCTTACCGGCGAATTGTTTACTTGTTCTTCGGCCTTCGGCTTGCTGATCTTCAAAACTGTTCAGCCTGCTATGCCATTTAACCAGAACAAGGTATAAACCCTGATTCAAAATATCAATGGCAATCGGCCCGACCGATTTTAATCCATACGCGGCGCCGGGGCCGACTTCTCTCAATACTGAGCGGGTCGTTTCAAAAAATGAGTGTGTCGAGTTCAGTGCTTCGCGCGCCGATCCAACCCCTGGTTCCAGCTTCACACCGGCAACCCGCGTAGTTAATTCAACATATTATGCCCAGGCATCTTTTTGCTGCGCTTCAGTCACTACGATATTCGCGCCGCCAGGACCAAAGGGCAGACTGACAGTAAAGGATTGGCTTTTAGACCCATTTACCTTCCTTTGTGAGCGTGGAATTAACAGGCAGAAAACGAGAAGAGCATGAAACCTGTTACGATGAACACAGTCGATAAAATTGAGGGAGTTCGATATGATATTTGCTGTAAGGCGTTGGGCGTCTTATCGACTAACACAACATGAACAAAATATTATCGAATAGGCTGAAATCGGTCAGCGCAGCAAAGATAAGGAACACCAGATCATGAAGCAAATCAAATTTCACGCATTTGTACTACTGATAATTCTCATGAGTATCAATAGTATTGCCGCAGCGAGCAATTTTGACCATAGTATTTGGGACGGTCTTTTGCACAAACATGTGCATATGGTTCGGCAAGGACAGGCCAGCGAAGTCGACTATCACGCGTTCTTGAAACAACGTAATGAATTGCGCAGTTATTTGTCCCGATTATCCGCAGTTTCGTACAGCGAATTCGCCAGGTGGCCACAGGCTGAGCGACTGGCTTTTTTGATTAACGCCTATAACGCCTATACCGTGGAACTGATTTTGACGCGCTACCCGAATGTCGATTCAATCAAAGAACTGGGATCATTATTTCAGAGTCCGTGGAAAAAAGAATTTGTGCCGCTGCTCGGAAAAATGCGTTCACTCGATGATATTGAGCATGGCATGATTCGTAAGCCTGGTGATTACAATGAGCCGCGCATTCATTTCGCCGTCAATTGCGCTTCAATCGGCTGCCCGGCGTTATTGAATGAAGCGTTTGCCGGCGGAAAACTGGAAGATCAACTGGAGACTGTGACCAAAGCTTTTCTCGAAGACCGTACGCGTAACCGTTATAACGCATCAACAGGCAGGCTTGAAGTTTCAAAAATTTTTGACTGGTATACCCAGGATTTTGAAAGTGGCTGGGGAGGCTGGCATTCTTTGGCTGCGTTTTTTTCGCAGTACGCACACAGTCTGACCGATAGTGAACAAGCCAGGCAAGTGGTCAAGGCCGGGGGTGTCAGGATGCGCTATCTAGATTATGACTGGTCGTTGAATGACAGGAAATAGGCATGAAAAACTGTGCAAAATACCTGCTGATTAACCTGTTTTGCCTGATTATCTGGGCAAGCTGGTTAACGAGTGTAAGTGCCGCATCGCAACGTTTGATAGTGACCGGTTCCAGTACCGTCGCGCCACTCATGAGTGAAATCGCCAGGCGTTTTGAATTGCAGCATCCTGAGGTGCGCATTGATGTACAAACCGGCGGTTCGTCGCGCGGTATCAATGATGTGCGCAGAGGCATTGCCGATATCGGTATGGTGTCGCGCGCGTTGAAACCGAATGAAGATGATCTGCATGCGTTTTCAATTGCAATGGATGGCATTGGTATCATCGTGCATGCCAGTAATCCGGTGAGATCACTTAATCCAAAGCAAATTGCGGATATTTATACCGGAAAAATCACACACTGGAAATCCGTCGGTGGCCCGAATGCACGTATCACTGTTGTCAACAAGGCAGAAGGACGCTCCACATTAGAACTTTTTCTGGATTATCTGCAGCTTAAAAACAGTGCAGTCAAACCACATATTATTATTGGTGATAACGCGCAGGGCATCAAAACAGTGACCGGTAATCCGCACGCGATCGGATACGTCTCAATCGGCGCGGCGGCGTATGAAGCGCAGCGAGGCACGCCGATCCGCCTGCTGGCATTGAATGGCGTGACCGCGTCTGTAGAAAATGTGCATAGCGGTATTTTTCCGTTATCGCGGCCACTGAATCTGATTACATCGCGTGTGCCACAGGGAATAATTCGAGCATTTATCGAATTTGCCCGGTCACCACAGCTATACCCCCTTATCGAGGCGCACTATTTTGTTCCGATTGATACCGACTGATCGATTATTAATTGCGATTTTACGCATTTTCGCGGTAAATACGGTGTTGGTGCTGCTGTTGATTCTTGCTTTTCTGCTGCTTGAGTCCTGGCCTGTTCTAATGCAACTGTCACTGACACGCTTTGTCACCGACACATCCTGGCATCCACTGGAAGGCGCTTATAATTTAATGCCGATGTTGGCGGGAACCCTGCTGGCAAGTATGGGCGCACTGCTGCTGGCAGTGCCACTGGGCATGTCTTCAGCACTATTTATCGTGTTTTATGCGCCATCGCATCTGGCTACGTTATACAAACGTTTGATTGAGTTGCTGGCAGGTATTCCTTCGGTGGTTTTTGGGTTCTGGGGACTGACGACACTGGTGCCGCTGATTAATCAATGGCATCCACCCGGCGCCAGCCTGCTGGCGGCAATTCTGGTACTGACATTAATGGTGCTGCCTTTGATTACATTAACCGCTTACACGGCGCTGGCGGCGGTGCCGGATGAACTTATTCATAATGCAGCGGCACTGGGGCTGTCGCGTTGGGGTATGATCAGTGGCGTTGCGTTGCCTGCGGCAGGTTCAGGGATTACCGCCGGCATCATTCTGGCGGCGGCGCGCGCGCTGGGCGAAACTATGGCGGTATTGATGGTGGCCGGTAATGTGGTGCAATATCCTGAAACCGTATTCGATCCCATACGCACATTGGCCGCCAATATTGCGCTGGAAATGGCCTATGCCATGGGCGATCATCGCGCAGTCCTGTTTGTTTCCGGCTTGCTGCTGTTGCTGTTAGTAATGGTGCTCTCCAGTATTGCCGGATTTCTGGAAAAGCAGCGCCATGCGTGACAATCAGCAGCTGCATACAGTACATCGGATCCGGGATCGTCTGGCGCAATGCCTGATTTATAGTGCCGTGTTTCTGGTCGGTGCGGTTTTCATATGGATACTGGCTGATCTGGCACGTGGCGGCATAATGCATCTCTCCTGGGAATTTATAACCGAATCGCCACGCGATGCCGGACGGGCAGGGGGGATTGCTTCCATTCTGATTTCCACGTTGTTGATTTTATGTGTGGCGTTGATTGCGGCCGTGCCGCTGGCGTGGAGC
Organism: Nitrosomonas aestuarii; assembly: GCF_003046585.1. GTDB lineage: Bacteria > Pseudomonadota > Gammaproteobacteria > Burkholderiales > Nitrosomonadaceae > Nitrosomonas > Nitrosomonas aestuarii. The sequence continues at coordinate 133,837 of NZ_QAAE01000003.1, forward strand.
ACGGCGATACTGCTGGTTGAATGCATGCCCGCAGCCAGTTCATTTGGCAAAACGGTACGATTCAGCCTGCATGTGCTGGCGGGTGTGCCGTCTATTGTTTTTGGCCTGTTTGGCAATGCCTTTTTCAGTATTTATCTGGGTCTGGGTTTTTCGATTTTATCGGGAGGTTTGACACTGGCGTGTATGTTGTTGCCGATTCTGACCAGTACGGCAGAAGCCGGTTTGCGCGCCGTACCGGATACTTATCGATTGTCCGCATCTGCGCTGGGCATGACTCGTACCGCAACACTCATACATTTAATCCTCCCCGCTGCGGCACCGGCTTTGGCTGCCGGCCTGCTGCTCGGTATCGGTCGCGCGCTGGCCGAGACGGCCGCACTGCTGTTTACCAGCGGTTATGTCGAGCGCATGCCGGGCTCGCTGCTTGATTCAGGCCGAGCGCTCGCACTGCATATTTTTGACTTATCCATGAACGTGCCTGGGGGCGACATGCCTGCCTACGCATCAGCACTGGTATTGGTAACGCTGTTATTATGCATTAATATTCTGGCCATGAAGCTTGCCTATGGTCTGCAGCGCTGGAGAATCATGACATGAACGCAAACCAGGATGATGCATTTACCCTCGGGCCGCTTGAAGCAGGCCCGGTCTGCTGCGATCCGCAGCCGGTTATTCAGGTGAAAGACCTGTCGCTGCATTATGGCGACAAAATCGCGCTCGACAAAGTGACACTGGATATATACAAAGGCTGCATCACTGCGTTGATCGGGCCGTCCGGTTGCGGCAAGAGCAGTTTTTTGTCGGCCATCAATCGTCTGACCGATTTGATTCCAGGCTGCTGCGTCAACGGCAACATTTTTGTATACGATCAGGATATCCATCGCTCTGACAGTAACGTACAGGAGTTGCGCAGACAGATCGGCATGGTTTTTCAGAAACCGACACCTTTTCCGCTTTCCATTCGCCGTAATATTGCGCTACCGCTCAATGAACATGGTATTCGCAAACAAGCAGAAGTCGCTGCAATTACCGAGCAGGTGCTACGCGATGTCGGTTTGTGGGCTGAAGTGTATGATCGCCTTGATACATCGGCATTAAGCCTGTCCGGTGGACAGCAGCAACGCCTTTGTTTTGCGCGCGCGCTGGCATTGAATCCGCAGATTCTGCTCATGGACGAGCCCTGCAGTGCGCTTGATCCTATCGCTTCCGGCGTGGTAGAGGATTTGATCTGCCGCCTGCAAGGACGTTACACCATCGTTATCGTTACCCATAATCTGGCGCAGGCCAGACGCATCGCCAATTACGCCGCACTCTTCTGGATCAAGGAACGTGCTGGTCAACTGGTCGAATTCGGCCGCTGCCAGCATATTTTTGAATCACCGAGTCATGAATTGACTGCCGCTTATGTGAATGGGGTTAGGGGATGAACATCCGGGTGCCGTGCACAGTATCTTAAGATCAGTTTTAGCAAGTTTAGCCCCAGGAATTAAGTTTTACCGATGTTACCTACAATATTAGCAAAGACAATGGAGGTTAGCGATGCCAAGAATAAGTGCAAAAAGACAAATTACATTACCCGTTGCCGATTGTAACGAACTGGGTATCTAACCAGGTAATGAAGTAGAAATTTTTCCATGGAAATCAATTCAATATCATACAAAAAGAAATCGGTTCGGCAGCAGGTTTATTGAAAGGAACCAAAGCAAGCAAGACTGTCAGTGATGTGCAGTCAAGACAGGGCCATTTTGAATGATTGCAATAGATACCAATATGTTACTTCAGTATCTATTGGCGGACGATGCAGTTCAACATGCAAAGGCAAAAAGCCTGATTAAAAATAAATATCCTGTATTGATTACAGGTATTGATTTAGCCGAGACAGCCTGGACAAAGCCGCTGTATGTGTTGTTGTGCGCGGCATGATAGGTGACGGGACTTTTATTTTTGAGAACTCCCGGGTGATCTGGTCTGCACTATGCGATTACGAGGAAGCCAGGTCAGTACGTGGCAAAGAACTCGATTTTGCCGATTCACTCATTGCCAATAAATCGCACTTTGTCGCAGAGGATATCGGGGATTCTTTGTCAGCTTTTTACAGTTTTGATAAAGCGGTAACACAATTGAAAAATGCCGGAAGTCTGTGAAATAGACTATCCAAGTATTATGAATCAATCAGTTATTGGGATATTTATAACTGATTGTAATGTTTTTTGGGTTAAGCCACTATGGCAGTATGTCAGGTTCAATTGCTATATTTGATCGACAGATTAACGAAAACTTACATTGAGCAGTATTAATGCATCAGGTAAAGAATATGATAATAGGTGGCCCCTTTGTGTTGTTATGAGTGTTTCATGAGGCATCTTATATAGACCTGACTCTATGAGTGTACCCTATGAGTGCTCTATGAGTGCTATGAGTGCTATGAGTGCTATGAGTGCTATGAGTGTGACCCTATGAGTGTATGAGTGTATGAGTGTGTGAAATACCGCAGCAAGTAGTAATTGAGAAACTCACTACCATTGTCGCAATCAAAATCGCGCAAGGTAAAAGGGAGTGCTTGTTCAATCGCCTTAATTTGCTTCACAACACTTGTCGTCAATACTTACCAGTAAAATGTATTCTATGTGACAATAAAATTATTTTTTTACTTTCTATTTCTACATAATGTTTGAGAGTATCGTTCTTCGTCGATCAGAGCATGACGGCCCCATTTCAGCCGGACAGATAGCTGAGTTGTTGCTTTTTTATCAGCGAGTACATCTTTTTATAGACTATGAAACATTAATAAATCTTATTCAACAAATTGGATCGACAAGTATCCTAAGATTGCTAGAACGGCCAGAAGTGTCGGCTGTATATTGTGAAGAATTAGCTGCTACTCATACAACGCATATTGGCGTCACTCCAGGTTACGATTTTGGTTTCATTAAATTTGTTGGCCATCAAGATGATGGAGTATTTAAAAGTCCACGTGAACGATTGCAATATAGATTGAAACGTCATAATACAATCGGAAAAGCAAAAGCAGTCAGTTTCTCAAAAGCATTTTTTGATTTGGTTGCAGTGCGTAAATTATCGGGAAAGCATTTTGGTAAAAATGATATTGCGGATGCTGCAAGAAGTGATTTACTTGATCAAGAGTATGCAAAGCAGGCTATACGTGCTGCGGTTACTGCTACTCCAGGAGGTTATGATCCAGGAGAAGATTTAGAATTAAAATTAACCAAAACTGAACTTGGCATATTTGTTTTTACTAGAATCGATTTTAAGTTAATTAACCAAAAACGGAACCAATTTACACCACCAGTTGAACCTATAAAGTTAGCCCATTTGCTTGGCAAGATTTTGGATGCGCGTGTCGACTTAACCTTAGCGTCTTTTTATGGTGGGGATTTTATAACTTCCAAAACCACTTCCTCAATAATTCAAATTAAATATGCCGAATTACTGAGAAGGACAGAGATTAATTTGGATTCCAGCCATCAATTCATAGAAATTTTTTTGCCTGATACGCCAACAGTAGCCGAAGTTATTGATTCGGGAAAACGCTCTTTCGGTGAATTTCTAAATTTGCTCGATAAATCTAGCACAAGAAAATTTAATAATTGGGTTGGAAGTGTTAATCCTGATGAAGGTTTAATTCAAGCGTATATCAAAGATTGTAGTTCTAGAGGTTGGATTCAGAAGCTTCCTGCAAAAATTGTTCGCTATTTATTTGCTACTGGAGCTGGATGTGTAAATCCAATTGCAGGATCAGCTTCGGGTTTCGCAAATGACTTTATTATTGATAAATTATTTTCAGGGTGGCGTCCTAACCATTTTGTTGAAGATAAGCTTAGCCAGTTCGTTAAAAGGCATATGGATCGCAACTAAGGAAATCAATGGGGTCACAAAATTAGCCCGCCCCAAAAATCAATGGGGTCAGACTCGATTGTTTTATTGCGGCCATCATGACGCTTCTTTTGACAAGGGCCGCGGCGGATTTGCCAATCGAGAATTCTGCTGTGGTATGGTGAAAAAAAGGTTACACCCTATTGTTTCACAGTGTTTGTTCGCGCTGCCATTGTAACAATTTGTTGAGATTAATAAGCCGCTTTTTAACTGCAAAGTGCCAAGTGCCAAGTGCGGCAGCAGTGAGTCTGTTCCTTTTGATTCAAGCATAAAAAAGCCTCGATCCAGTCGAGGCTTTTTTATTGAATCCTTTCACCCTTATATTTTATTCTTTCTCCGTGAGAATCCGAATCCTGCCAGACCAAGACTCAGAAGAGCAAGGATGCCAGGTTCAGGAACTGTAGAAGGAGGCAGGCCCGGGTCTGTAATCACTTCTTCAAGTTTTGCTGCAAAGAAGTTGTCTACAAAGTCCGAATTATTTGCGCCGGCGACATTGAAAGTCCTCGCTAAAAGCCCTGCTCCAAGAACCTGCGCCTGTAAGCTATTATCGGTTACAGTATTGCCAGTTAAATTTGCCAACGTTGCAGCAGCATCAAAGTTCAGTAGGTTTGCATCGGAGACATCATGAATATAGTCACCATATTGTTGTTCAGAATTTCCGTCATGGCCGACGAGCATATTCAAGAATGCGCTATTACCGATCACTGCCAATGCGGTTGCATCTATTTCTTCCTGCAGGTTAAATCCATCATTGACTGCGTGAAATGGATTATCTGAATCTTCATCGGTTACCAAGATTAAATTCTTACGTGCATCTACGCGGAAGTTGAGGAAGCCGTCTTGAGGAATATTGTTATTAGCAAGCTCGCTATTAGGTGCGGCACCCAGGACCATTCGAATGACTTCGAGTCCGGCTTCAGGATTGAAGTTGTGGTTATTTTGGATACCAGGATTCGCGCCGATGGTTATGTTATTAAGCGCAGTCTGCGCGGCTGTGCCGTCGGCGGTAAAATCAAGCGTCAATTCCGGGGCGCCGCCATATACCACGACAGCATATCGGGCATCAACCGTTGCCGCATTCAAGCTTCCGACAAAAGAGGAAAAACCGGCTCGAACGCCCGCAATCTCACTTGACATTGAACCTGTTGCGTCGATCATAAAGACGAAGTCAGTTTTTATTGGTGCGGCGTGTGTTGAGCCAATCGATAGTAATAGTGTCAGCAAAACAGCAGCAAAAGTGGTGCTGCGTGAACGCTGCACTCTATTGACATTAAAATTAGTTAATATTGTGCTGATAGACATAATAATTTCCTTTATTTAGTTCTTAATTATTGTGCAAGCTTTCTCCTTTGAAAGTTATAAGGATGCATATAAAAAGCTCTTGATAAAAATGTAAAGCAATTAATATGCCAGGTTATTAAAAACTCCTATAGATTACTGATTGTGTGGTATTTTAACTGTTTTCCTGAACTCATCATAAAGCGCCGTCACGGCCAGGTGTAAGATTTTCTGACGAGTGGAATTCCCTTGATGCTACGTGTATAACCCCAGGCCGATTCTGCCTGTTACGCGGCTGCCAAATTGTTCATTGTCATCACGGCCTAGTGATAGTTGCAGATCATGTTTGGCAATGGTTGCCTGATGTTGGGCAGACACGCTCTAGTCACTGCGTGATGTAACAGCATATTTTTCGGTGGTTTTAACACGGTTATTCTTATATTCAACGCCAATTGTCATGAGCTGACTTTTCCTTGGGGCTAAATCATTTTGTAAGGAAGAGGTGTCGCGTCTTGAATGTAATTCTGGTGACGTAAAAATTAATTCTTCAAATGTATTAATGGTGAGATATGGATGCGGCCCAAGCGAAAGATTTTTGACTTATCTGATGAACGAATGTCATGTGGGCAGTTCAACCCCGAATCAATCATTCTCGGCGCGAGAACTGGGTTTGTTGCACAAGTGTCTACTATAATAGAGCGCATAACGCTATGAATGATTGAGATAATATCAGCGATGAGCCGATATGATTTTAATGAATTGAAATTTGATTGGATGTTTTTGCAGAGTCAGTCTATGAATCCATAGGGAGTGCACGATGATTGAGCTTTTAGGATGGTTTGGTCTGATATTTTCTTTTTTGTCGATGATTTATCATCGTTACATGTACGCTTACCATGATCAGGTCTATGCCTATATTCGAAAAAAATATGGGGATGGTGGTGATAATGATATGAACTTTCCTTCTAAAGCCGATCATTCCAGAAATGTCAGACAATATTCGTATTACACGATCTTTTTTGCCAGCTTGTTGATCATCCTGAATTTGTTGCGATGATGTGCTTGAACAGCCTTCTAAGCGCTATCAATTAGATAACACTTTTGTCAAAGTTATCGATCAATTTTGTTGTAGACAGGGTTTTATTTTAACTGTGACAAAGCTTCCTGTAAAATTTTAGCAATCAATCATCAGGGGGTGTTAATCAGCCTTACCTGCTGTTTACTCGATGCGTATAATAGGGGAGAGTCAATATTTCTTTCTTTTTTCATGCTCGATCTCAAATCGGTTTTCGCATCAGACGGCCTGTTATCCAGACAGATTCCGGGATTCCGTGCGCGCGCCCAGCAGTTGGATATGGCACAGGCGATTGCGGAAACGATTGAAAAAAACGGTTTACTGGTTGCGGAAGCGGGAACAGGGACCGGTAAAACGTTTGCTTATCTGGTGCCCGCTTTGCTGGCGGGCGGCAAGGTGATTATTTCCACAGGCACTAAAACGTTGCAGGATCAATTGTTCAATCGGGATATTCCGAGTGTGCGCGCAGCGCTGAATGTGCCGGTCAGTGTGGCTTTGTTGAAAGGCCGCGCCAATTATATCTGCCATTATCATCTGGAGAGGGCGCTGCAGGATAATTATCTGACTTTTGTTAATCGCGAAGAAATCAAATATTTGCAGAAAATTGAACGCTATGCGATGCATAGCAGGGACGGCGACAAAGGCGGTTTGAATACGGTGCCTGAAAACGCAGCGATCTGGCACCATGTGACGGCCACGCGGGAAAACTGCCTGGGTTCGGAGTGTCCGAATTACAAGCAGTGTTTTTTGATGGAAGCGCGCAAGAAAGCACTGGCGGCGGATGTCGTGGTGGTGAATCATCATTTGTTTTTTGCGGATGTCATGCTGCGTGACGAAGGGCTGACCGAATTACTGCCCGCCTGTAATACGGTTATTTTCGACGAGGCGCATCAGTTACCGGAAACAGCCAGTTTGTTCTTTGGTGAATCGATCAGTACCGGTCAGTTGCTTGATCTGGCGCAGGACTGCAAGGTGGAGGCCGTGCAAACGGCGCAGGACTGTGTGGTGTTACCGGATGCGATAGCTGCAGTAGACAAGGCTGCCAAGGATTTGCGGCTGACAATTCAGGAAGAGAACGTACGCTTTTCATTACTTGCCGTTGCGAAGAATAAGGCATTTATTCAGGCACTGGATAATTTGCTGGAAAAACTGTCAGAATTGACGGATATACTGGAGGGTCAGGCGGAGCGGTCAGAAAGTCTGGAAAATTGCTGGCGGCGCGCAAGCGATCATGTCGATGCGATCAAACGCTGGCGGAATGATACAGATGCAAATACAGATACAGGTGCGGCGGGATTTGTGCGCTGGGTGGAGGTTTACAGTCGGGCTTTGCAGTTGAACGCCACGCCTTTGTCGATTGCCGAAATTTTTAACCGCCAGCTGAATGCCTCGCCGCGTGCCTGGATATTTACTTCGGCAACCTTATCGGTCAAGCAGAATTTTGATCATTATCTGGGTGAAATGGGTTTGGCGGCAGCGCAGTCAGCTAGTTGGGACAGCCCGTTTAATTATCCCGAACAGGCATTGCTGTATGTGCCCGACGGCCTGCCAGAGCCATATCACAAGGGTTACACGGAACATGTCGTTAAGTCTGCCTTGCCGGTGTTGAAGGCTAGTCGTGGGCGTGCCTTTTTTCTGTGCACCAGTCTGCGTGCCATGCAGCAGGTTTATGATCAGTTAATGGTTGATTTTAAGGCGGAACGAATTGAGTTTCCATTGCTACTGCAGGGAGACGGATCACGCTCGAGCATGCTGAAACGTTTCCGAGAGCTGGAAAATGCAGTTTTAATCGGCAGTCATTCGTTTTGGGAGGGCATTGATGTTCGCGGCGAGGCACTGTCATTGGTGATCATCGATAAACTGCCGTTTGCGCCACCGGATGATCCGGTTTTATCCGCACGTATCGAAAAAATAAACCGTGAAGGCGGTAATGCTTTTATGGAATATCAATTGCCACACGCTGTGATCAGTCTGAAACAGGGTGCTGGCCGCTTGATTCGTGACGAAACGGACAGGGGCGTGCTGATGATTTGTGATCCGCGACTGACGACCAAATCGTATGGCCGTAAAATCTGGCAAAGCCTGCCGCCGATGAAGCGCACCCGTCAGTTGAAAGACGTTGAGCAGTTTTTTATGGATGAAAATCAACCGACAGTATTGTGATGATTGTGCAGTTTGCATTGATGGATACGCTCGATATCAGCCTTTAGAATTTATCAGTTAGTAAGGAAAACAATGAACACTATGAGAAAGAAATTTGAATTCAGTACCAAAAGCAGAGTGGCTCTCACTTTCCTGGCCATATTTTTTTCAATCTCGTTCGTAATCATGGCTGGTAGTAAGACTGAAAATATAGCTGTACCCCAATCTGAGAAAAATCACGCCATTCAAACAGCAACATCCTGGCCACCTTCTCCGGCACGCAAACCTTCGCTCGATCAACTTGCAGAACAATCTTCTCGAGAAGAGGTCATTTTTGATAGGTTAAACACGATTATCAATAATATCAATGTGTTGAAGAATGAACTTGAAGATAAAACAATTTTGTTGAACAAGGCAAAAACAGAGAAGGAAAAAACAACTATCCTCAATGAGATAGATGAAATTAACCAACTAATTAAAGAACAGGAAAATGCGTTTGAGGTAATACAGACCGGTGGGTTGGATTTGGCAAAAGTTGATGATTCACAGGATAAAATTTTTGACTGGCAGAAAAATTTACTTGAAATTCTGCAGCCGATCATGAATGAATTGCATCAGTATACCGAGGACAAACGCAAGGTCATTCAGCTTCAAAACAAAATAGCATTTTATCAATCGCAAATTGAGGACAGTAACAAGGCGCTTGAGAAAATGGCACGTATTAATAAAGAAGGCCTTGAGGAAGCAGCGCTCGACAGGTTTAGGAAAGTCAAGAAAAAGTGGGATAACCTGTTGGAGGATAGTAAGCATCAACTGGGTGTTGTGGAAATGCAGCTGGATGGCATGATCGCAGCTGAAATTGAAAAGGAAGTATCAATCGGCGACCATATTCAGCAATTTGTACTGGGGCGCGGTGCTACCATTCTAATGGCGGTGCTGGCAGCGGTGCTGGTATTTTTTTCCATGTCGCTTGTTTGGAATGCAATCATGTGGGTAAGCACGCGAAATCGAAATGGCGAACTGTCCTATTTTCAACGTTTAGCCCATCTTGTCTATCGTACGATGATGGTACTTTTTTCCATAGCGACCATTTTCTATGTGTTGGATCAACGTAATGATCAAGTGTTGGTGGGGATAGCGGTATTAGTGCTGATTGTTGCTATCTGGGCGTTAAAAAATTCTGTTCCACGCTACATCAATGAATTGCAGACTATACTCAATGCAGGCCCGGTCAGGGAGGGTGAACGTATTTTGTACAATGGCGTACCTATGAAAATAGACCGGCTCAATTTTTATACAAGACTGACGAATCCCGCTATGCCTGAATTAAGAGTGCGACTGCCGTTGTCAGAACTGAATACTTATGTATCCCGCCCTTATACAGACGAGGAACCCTGGTTTCCCTGCAAGGAAGGTGATTTTGTGCTGCTTTCGAATGGATGGTGTCTTAAGGTCAAGTGCATAACACCGGAGCATGTGCAGCTTACACTGGGGAATGGCACAATGCCGCAAATCTATCCTGTACAGGATTTTATCGAAGCCTGTCCAAAGAATCTCTCAGAGGGGTTTATTGTTGTCAGCGTGATTGGGATCGACTACAAATATCAGCCGCGATGTACAACCGATATCCCCGGAATTTTCAGGGAGGGGATACGCAAGGGGTTGCTGCAGGAAAACTATGGCCATGCGATCAAGGACCTTCTGGTCTATTTCAACCAGGCCAATAGCTCATCTCTGGATTATAAAATCGTTGCCGTACTCGATGGAAGCGCTGCGGGGAACTACAATGATATAGTGCGCGATCTGCAGCGTTTTGCGGTGGATGTCTGCAACCAGCAGCAATGGAACATTCCGTTTAATCAAGTGGTGGTGCATCAGGCTGATAATGCGCATAACTGATGATCGATTTCACTGGCCTGTCAGGATGCAACGGGTAAATCAGGGCATTGTTTTTGATATTCAATTTCTGAAGAAATCCACTCGTGCCATTCTTTCTCAGTCATGTTGCGTGTCAGTTTATTACATAGCTGTTCAACCCAGTTATTGTGCGCGGGCCAAATTCGCAGCGTCATATCATCACTACCGGATACGATACGGGTGCCGTCTGGATGATAGGCGACGCTGTTGACACGTTTTTCATGACCCCGCATAGGGCCGCCGATAGCCTGGCCGGTTTTTCTGTCCCACAGACGTAATGTATGATCACTGCTGCCTGAAATAATCTGCTTGCCATCCGGGCTGAAAGCAACGCTGTTTACGCGATCCGTGTGCCCGGCCATGGGCTCTCCGACAGATTGATGCGTATTTAAGTCCCAAAGTATCAGGGTATGATCCTTACTTCCAGAAACCAGGTGGTTGTTATCCGGGCTAAAAGCGACGCTGGTTACGGCGGCTTCATGGCCGGTTAATTCGGCGATGGACCGGCCGGAACGGACATGCCATAAACGTACGGTTCCATCGTAGCTTGCCGATGCGATTAAATCACCGTCCCGACTGAAAGCAACACCTCTCACCATTTTGTCATGTGCTGTCATGGGGTGGTGAATAAGCCGGCCGCTTTTTCTATTCCACAGCCGTACCGTATTGTCTTTACTGCCCGAAGCGATAAATTTGCCGCTCGGACTGAAAGCGACACTTTCAATACCGTCTTCATGTCCTGTCATGACGTCCATCAGTGTCTGGCTTGCCGTGTCCCACAAACATAACAATTGATCACTGGCACCGGAAACAATCCATTTGCCGTCTGGACTGAAAGCGACGCCGTTTAATGAACCGGTATGATTCTTCATCGGTTTGCCGGCCGTATTTCCGCTTTCGGCATCCCAAAGCTGCACGGTGGCATCATCACTGCCGGATACAATAAGTTTTCCATCGGGACTATAGGCAACACTCGCAACAAAATTTTTATGCCCGCCTTTCAATTGTGAATGAATGGGTTGATGATCGTTAGCATCCCATATACGCAAGGTAGTGTCACGGCCACCGGAAACGAAATATTTACCATCGGGGCTAAAGGCTACCGCCATTACGGATTCTTCATGGCCTTGTATCGGCTTGCCAATGGGCTGACCGTTTTCGGTTTTCCACAGACGCAGCGTTCTATCATGGGCTGCCGTTACAATTCTGGTGTTATCCGGACTGAACGCTACATTCCAGACGATATCATCATGACCCTGTAGCGGTTCCCCCAGTGCTTCCAGGGTTTGTGCGTTCCATAACCGCAGGGTTTTATCCTGGCTGCTGGAAGCAATCATTAATCCATCGGAACTATAGTCAATGCGAGTGATACTGTCTTTATGTCCCTGTAACGGTTCATGGATGGACGCCAGTGTTTTTGCATCCCACAATCGTAAAGTGTTGTCATGGCTGCCTGAGACAATACGCGTACCATCCGGGCTAAAAACAACACTGGTCACACCTTCCATATGACCTTCTAGTGTAGCGACGGATTTCAGGGTATTGGTGCTCCAGAGGCGCAGGGTTTTATCCAGACTGCCTGAGACGATGTGTTCGCCATTCGGACTGAACGTGGCGCTGGTCACCTGATCGCTATGTCCTTGTAGTTTCCCTATAAATTTCAGTGTGCTGGCATGCCACAGCCTCAGAGTAGCATCCTGGCCGCTCGTTACAATATGGGTGCCGTCAGGGCTGAATGAAACGTTCAAAATGCCGCACCGGCGGTTAGGTTCGCCTTCATGGGCGCATTGATGCGCCTGCACCTGCTGGTTAATCAACTGACCTTGAAAATTCCATAATCGCAGCGTATTCCCCATCCCGGCTGTAGCAATCAATGTGGCCTGTTGATTGACAGCAACTGAAGTGATTCTGTCACCAGTGCTCCAGATTTTTTGCGTGGCATTTTTGTTCGATAAAACGGTTAGAATCGCCGAGTCAACAGCTTCGCTCGGGGTTATCTGATTGATTGCGAGCAGTTGCAAAATTGCGCGTTCGTCACCGCCAACCCTTGTACCATTCGCCATATCCAGGCTTTCGGATACCACGCGCAGACTGCTTTGTGCCAGAAAGGTTTTTTCTTTGGCCACATTTGCGGTATACCAGCCATAGACAGCAATTCCTGCCAGACATACCGCGAGTAATAATGCGGCACGAAGCTTGCGTGCCAGCCGGTTTAGATTTTCAAATGCCAGTTGGCGCTGGCGTGCCTGTTCTTGTGCTCTGAGTTTTTTATTTTCAATCTGCCGAAGACGTTCATCACGCGCTTTACTGACGACGTTGACCAGTCGATCATGAATGAGTTCTACTCGATTGGTTCCGAACTGCTGGTCAATTCGCAGTAATCGATACTTGTCGGCAAGAATAGATAGCTGAACGCGCGTAATGAAACCATCCTGGATCGCCTGATCAACCGGATAACTGCCGCGGTACTGATCGCCTTGTATAAGATACGTTTCAATGAATTCAGAGACCTGGTCGGGCATGCCGCTGAGGGCTTCGTCGTAAAAATCCTGTAAAATATCCTGACCTGCTTGATGCAGCAGTGACACATCAATTTTACCTGTGGGAAGGCGGCGTTGATTAAGCTGATAGCAGCATAAACTCAACAACACAGGTTCAATTACCGAAGTGGTGCCCGTTGCATTTGGATCCAGATTGCCGACAAAGTTTACCAGCGGTTCGGCAACGCCTGGCGCCAGTACGGCAGCACCTGCGTGACTAACTGATTCGATTGCGCGTTCCCGATTCATGGGCAACAACCTTAACCGGTTGCGGAAAAGCGAAGGAGCCTGCTCTTTCCAGGTTTCCATTTCAGGAAGAAAGTCTTCACGAAATGCCAGCAAGACGCGATAACGCTGAGAGGTCAGGTCAAGTGACAATATTTTATGCCTGTTTGTAAAATAGACTGCCAGTTCACTCGGGATACGATTTTCTATTAAATCGGCCAGATTGTTAAGATTTGACTGGATTCGGCTTGTGTTTCCTTCTCCCCGGGAAAATATTTCTTCAAATTGATCAAAAACAAGTACCGGTATCAGCGGGTAATTATCATGGCTCCATATCTCCAGATCACGTTTATGCAGATATTGCCACAGGCTTTCATCTTTATTCCACGGTGTAAAATCAGCATGTGCGGTTTCTAATGCGGTCCGTAATATTCTGGCTGCCTGTTCCAAAGGCGGCAATGTGGCTGCCGGGCTGTAATCAAGCCGCAAATGAACCGGAAAATAATGCTTGGCGCGTAGCAGCGGGAAAAAACCTGCCTGTAATAGCGATGTTTTTCCCAGGCCCGATTTGCTGTAAAGAACAGTCAGTGGTGCTAGCCGCACCATACGTAATAATTCTCTGGCTTCTTCTGAACGGCCAAAAAAGTACGCACTCGATGCTTCGTCATAGGGCGCAAGTCCAGGCCATGGATGCTGTGCATTTAAACGAACAGTTTCCTGCTGAGCACTCTGTTCAGCAAAACGCGCGGAAGCGGTAGGAAGCGGGTCAACAGTCATGTTCGAATTTCACTTTTTAAATCCTCAGGCGTGATTCTGGGTCAGGCGCTCGCTGCGCACGAGTTTTTTCAATGCGGCATTTGTTTGTTCATCAGGCTGGCCGACCGGTGCGTGGCCAATGAGTAATTGTTTGAACTCATGCGGAATACATCGGTATGTCTCAAGTTTGAAATCCTGGTCGACTATGATGGGAAAAATAAAAGTCCGTCCTTGAATGGCTTTGCTTCTCTCAATTGCTTCATGCCATTCCCGGCGGAAATATTTTTCGTCCAGGGAATCTGCATTTTTGGAAATGAGCGGAATAAAATAGCGGCATGTTTGAATACCTTCCAGAATACGGTTACGTAAATCATTTCCAGGTTCAATCGAGTTTTTATCAAACCAGATTTCGTTAGATGATACACCTTGGGATTGAAGTGATTCCATCAGTGTTGTGGCAGACAGGCTATCAGTTCCGCGGCAATAGCTGACGAAAAACAGGGCGCCTCTTGGTACGGTTCCAGTTTTGGAAGAAGATGTATGTTCAACCGCTTTGTTTCTAGCCAGCCAACGTTGATGAAGCTCGGAGATAAACGCTGTCGGTGAGATATCAGAGATGAGTTTTGTGCCGGTGCTGTAACTTTCCAGAAAGTAAACAAGATTTTTATCGAGACAATTGTTTTCAATTAACCATTCCCTTTTTCTTTGTGTATCCAAAAGCCGTCCTTGTTTGGTCAGGCGCAGAAAGAAGCGGCTCAACCATTCGGGAAAATTACATCCAATCAATAAGAGGCTGCGCTGCTGCAATTCATCCAGAAACTTGACTGGAACATGACTGCCGCGGGCTATGATGTTATGAACATACTCCAGCAAATCTTCATCATGCACTGCAAACATGGGACCGGCGCGGGCTTTGCCAAACAGGTAGAGAAGTTGTACTTCTCCATGACGTGCCTGCCAGTCTGAGGGTAGATCTGACCCTTCGCTGGTAGGCAAATAAGGGGAATAAATAATTTCATTGACCGCGCAGCGTTCACGCAGGGTGCGGGCGAGCTGGTCATCCGGCGTAAGTGTTATGAACAGTTGGAAAGAAGTGATTGCCGCAATTTGCCGCACCGGTTCCGGGATATGTGCATCGGGTCCCGTTGTCAGATATTTGATAGCGTCATGGATGTCCGCGTATAAATCCTGCAGGTCGTATTCCTGTTCCTTTTTAATTTGAATAACGACATCATTTAGTTGATTGAAAGGTGTAAGCGATATATGAACCGGTTCAATATCATATTGTTTTAGAAGGTGTTGTGCTATCTGAGACTGAAGTGAATCATTATCTTTTCCGCAAGTGAGCACTTGTTGTCCAATCACAGGAACTACAAGACCATCTTCTATCCGCCTTAGTAGCCGATTCCAGCTTTTTTCGTCCATTATGCTACGGTCTCATAAGATACCAACAACACATTTTTATGGGCCTTGAAGATTAATAATAATGTCGGCACCCAGTTCGTCCGTTGTGAATGCCGAATCGTTAAATTTTGGGAAACCGAAATGCTGTTCAGGATTATTCGACAACCCGAAAGGTTCTTCAGGCATCATGTTCCATTTTTTGTTTAATTTGCGATTGCCATCGATATCGTGGTAACTGGCGACTGCGTAGATGCCCTGTTTTTTAAGATTAAAACATACTGTGTGCTGCCCCTCGGTGGCAGGAATGCGGATGCGTTTGGTGCGGCCTTTTTTATTCAGGAAGTTATTCGGATCATGATAAAGTTCAACACTCAGAATGCCGCCGGAACCAACACCGTTGACGGTTACTCTGACTTGAGCAATTTCCGGGTTACACGGGTCAGCGGCTTCATAGGGACGAATATCCAGATGTTCTTTGGCAACGGCAAGTGGTGCTGATAACAAGCCAAGAACGAAAAAATGAACTAGCCCGGTAAGCCATAAATATTTATAAAACTTGCTTCTTTTAGTATTTTTCATCGTTACAAATCCGGCAACTGTTACAGGTAAAAAACAGTTTAAAAATACCATAAAAGTTTTTAAAGGAAAAACTATTATGAATGCGATGTATACGCCGATGGCTTGGGTTATTATTACATTTTGTCCAGTCTCATTGTTAGTGCGATACGTTTACGTTTTTCATCTACTGTCAGCACTTTAACTTTTACAACTTGCCCGGCTTTGACAATGGCATGGGGATCGTTTACAAACTTGTTTGCCAGGGCGGAAATATGGACGAGTCCATCCTGATGCACGCCGATATCGATAAATGCACCAAAGGCAGCTACGTTGGTAACAACCCCTTCGAGCACCATACCCGGGTGTAAATCCTGGATGGTTTCAACGCCTTCTTTGAATACTGCTGTGGTAAAGGTGGAGCGAGGATCGCGTCCTGGTTTTTCGAGTTCGTGCAAAATGTCCTTGACGGTTGGCAATCCAAATTGCGCGTTGGTGTATTTTTCCGGGTGAATTAATTTTAAAACTGTCTGATTGCCGATCAATGCTGCAACATCCAGCTTAACATCCGTTAGAATTTGCTCGACAAGCGGATAAGATTCCGGATGAACGGCAGAAGCATCAAGCGGGTTGGCGCCATCCAAGATGCGTAAAAAACCAGCTGCCTGCTCAAAGGTTTTTTCGCCCAGGCCGGAAACTTTCAGCAGGTCTGTGCGGCGGGTAAATATGCCTTTCTGATTACGATACGTGACGATACTGTGCGCAATTTTACTGTTAAGTCCGGCAACGTAACGCAGCAAAGCCATTGAAGCAGTATTCACATCGACTCCGACAGCATTGACGCTGTCTTCGACTACAGCGTCGAGTTTCTGTGCCAGTTGTTTCTGATTGACATCGTGCTGATACTGGCCGACACCGATAGATTTGGGGTCAATTTTAACCAGTTCCGCCAATGGATCTTGTAAGCGGCGCGCGATGGATACCGCGCCACGCAGTGATACATCCAGATCGGGTAGTTCTTCCGAGGCGAGTTGAGAGGCCGAGTAGACTGAAGCGCCGGCTTCTGAGATTATCAATGATGTAAGTTTAAGCAGTGGGTGCTTTTTAACCAGATCTCTGACCAGGTTGTCGGTTTCTCTTGACGCTGTGCCGTTACCGATAGCAATCAGCGATGCATGATATTGTTCTGCGAGCTGCTTTAAGGTTTCGACAGCGCCATGCCAGTCATTTTTCGGCGGATGCGGATATATTGTCGCGGTTGTGAGTACTTTCCCCGTTGCATTAATGACGGCGACTTTCACGCCTGTTCTTATTCCTGGATCAAGGCCAATGGTAATACGGGGGCCTGCGGGTGAAGCCAGCAGCAGCGCTTTCAGGTTTTGCGCAAAGACCTGAATAGCATCGGTTTCTGCGCGTTCCTGTAATTGATTCATGCACTCGGTCTGAAGGTGTACCAGGATTTTGCTGCGCCAGCTTGTACGTACCGTATCGGTCAGCCATGCATCTGCTGGTCGTTTTTGATTATCAATATTGAATCGTTGTGCAATCAATGCCTCGCAGGGATTTAACAATGTGGCGCGTTTTTGTTCTGCGATTTCTGAATCCAGATACAGTTTTAGTTTCAAGACAGCTTCCCGTTCGCCACGTAACAATGCTAGTGCACGGTGCGACGGAATTTTGCTGATTGCTTCATGATAGTCATGGTAATCGACAAATCGAGTATCAATATCTTTTTTGTCCTTGGCAACCTTTGCGGTCAATACAGCGTGGGCTCCCAGGTAACCACGCAATGAATGCAGCAGCGGTGCATGTTCGGCAAAGCGCTCAATTAGAATATGTTGCGCGCCTTCCAGAGCCTGATTAATATCGGCGACGCCAGGATTGTCGCCTTCTTCGGTGATAAAAGGTCTTTTCAAGAACTTTTCTGCCTCGACTTCCGGATGTATCATTGGATTCTTCAACAATAAATCTGCCAATGGCTGCAAGCCAGCCTCATGTGCCAGCTGTGCTTTGGTGCGACGTTTTTTACGATATGGCAGATATAAATCTTCCAGTTTCGTTTTGTCCTCGGTCAGTGTAATGGCTTCATATAACTCCGGCGTCATTTTATTTTGTTTTTCTATTGCCAAAATAATTGCAGCACGTCTTTTCTCAAGCTCGCGCAGCGCTTGCAGACGCGTCTCCAGTAACCGTAACTGCACATCACTCAGTCCACCGGTTGTCTCCTTGCGGTAACGTGCGATAAAAGGCACGGTTGCGCCATCGTCGAGCATTTTGACGGTAGCAGTGATTTGAGTTGACTTTACAGCGATTTCGCTGGCAAGGCGTTGTTCTATAGATGGCAGCATAAAGGATTGCAATGGGTTAGCAGTATGGGAAATTAAACACCTGATACCTTGAGAATAACTAGTAACTTGTAGTCAGTGCTGGTTTGCCCAGGGAAGCGAATGGCAACTCATTCTCCCCATCGCGGCATCAGTTGTTGTTCAAGTTTCAAGTGGTCAAGAATACGCGCGACGATAAAATCAACCAGATCCTGTATTGTATTCGGGTGATGATAAAAACCCGGATTTGCCGGTAAGATTATGGCCCCACAGCGTGACAGTTTGAGCATGTTTTCTAAGTGAATCGTAGAAAAAGGGCTTTCGCGTGGCACTAAAATAAGCTGTCGCTTTTCTTTGAGCATGACATCCGCCGCTCTCTCTATCAGATTTTCACTCATTCCAGCAGCTATGGCGGCAAGTGTACCCATGGTACAAGGGCAAACAACCATCGCATCAGCAGGATTCGTACCCGAAGCGACCGGTGAGAACCACGCTTCGCGACCGAATACTTGTAACTGTCCAGTCGATGTGTTAAAAAATTGATTTAAAAAGGCTTCAGCTTCTTTGGGTTGTGAAGGGAGCGTTATGCCCATTTCCTGTTGTGCGACGATTTGCGCAACTTTGGAATAAAGTAAATAAACATGCTGCCCGTGCTGCAGCAGTGTCTCCAGTAAACGCATACCATAAGGCATTCCAGATGCACCGGTGAATGCGAGCGTAATGGTGCGAGGTTTGTTCATTGGATAGAATTTCAGCCAGGATGTACTTTATCGTAATTCGAGACTCATTTTAACTTAAAAATTGTAGTCGGATGGTGTCTAGAATGGATTGCTGTTTGTTAATAACACAGTGTAATGAAGGATTATCGCAATGAGTTTAATGATGATGTTGTCAAATTTCTAAGGTTTTCCCGCTTTATTCACATCTGCCGGTAGATTAGCCATTTCCTGTTCATGACGTTCGATAAAATCTTTGGTACTGTCTATTCCGCGTAACTGCAAAACGTAGTTACGTACGGCAGCTTCAACCAATACCGCCAGGTTGCGGCCTGCTGCAACGGGAATAATGACCTTGGGTATATCCACATTCATAATTGTTTCATTCAGGTTGCTGATCGGCAATCTTTCCAGTTGATAGGCTTCGGCGCTGGCTGTATTTTGCAGGTGCACAATCAGCTTCATGTTTTTGTGCCGGCGAACAGCCGTTTCACCAAAAATAGTCCGGATATTTAACATACCGAGACCGCGAACTTCCAGATAATCGCGCAGAATTGGCGGACAGCGCCCTTCAAGTGTTTCCGGAGCTATGCGGCGCAGCTCAACGACATCGTCAGCGACGAGGCCATGTCCTCTGCTGATTAGTTCCAGTGCAAGTTCACTCTTGCCGACACCACTTTCACCGGTAATCATTACACCCATGCCCAAGACATCCAGAAGAACACCATGTAAGGAACACGAAGGTGCCAATACAGTTCCCAAATGAGAACGCAGCAGCCAAATGACCTCTACGCTGGGGAAAGGTGAACCCCAAAGCGGTGTTTTGGTGACATCGGCCATAGTGCGAAGAGGCTCAGGTGCGGGTGCACCGTCTGCTATGACGATGCAGGCAAGATTACTTTGTTTCAGAAGATCAAATTTTTTCTGCAGATTGTCGGAACCCAGGTTATTGACATAATCAACTTCATTGCGGCTGAGTACCTGTATCCAGTTCGGGTGTATGAAGTTAAGATGGCCGATTGTCCCCTGATTGGATTGTGCTATCCGGTCATCACTGAGTATTTTGTCTCCTTCGTCATTACCGGCTATCCAGGTTAACTTCAGTTTTTCCTTCTTATTTTCATAAAGTTCGGAAATGCTAATTTGAGACATTAGGTGACCATTCTTCAATCAGTTTATGGATTTCAGCAGCATTTCTACTGTTCAAAATACTTTCACGAAATTGTTTGTCACTAAACATCTGCGCAAGTTCGCTTAGAATTTGCAAATGCTGATCAGTTGCTTTCTCTGGAACCAGTAAAATACAGGCAATGTTGACCGGTTGCCCATCGGGTGCATCAAATGGAATAGCTTCTTTCATTCTGACCAGCGCAGCGACTGCTTCACGGAGTCCTTTAATGCGTCCGTGCGGTATGGCAACACCCTGGCCCAAACCTGTAGAACCCAGTTTCTCACGTGCGAATAAGCTGTCAAATACTTGACTGCGCGCAATTTGAATTGTGTTTTCAAACAATAGGCCTGCTTGTTCAAATACGCGTTTTTTGCTTGCCACATCCAGATCAACGATGACGTTAGACTGTGGCAAGAGTTGTGAAATAAGATTCATGAATTTTATCTAAAATAATGAAATTTTTGGTTTCCATGTGTTTTGAATTTGATTATTCAAACTCTTGATCTTTCAAGGTGCCATGATTTCTTTTTTCAAGGTTTTTTTCTTTATGTTTTAGAACCTGACGGTCGAGTTTGTCAATCAAACTGTCGATTGATGCGTACATATCTGTACCATCAGCTTCGACAAATATATCTTTACCTGGAATATGTAAATTAGCTTCTGCTTTTTGCTTATGTTTTTCAACGGATAAAATAACACTAACTTCAATAACATGATCAAAATGGCGCGTAATTTTGCTGAGTTTAGAATTGACATAGTCGCGCATCGCTGGCGTTACTTCTACATGGTTTCCAGTTAGTTTTAGATTCATGTTGTTTCCTTTAGATTGTTAAAATGTTTTACGAAGATTCGCTGGCGGTATATGCATAGATTCCCGGTATTTGGCAATGGTTCTGCGTGCTACCACGATGCCTTGTTCTTCCAGGATGTTCGCAATCTTGTTGTCGCTAAGAGGTTTCTTAGTATTTTCTTTCTGAATGAGTTGTTTGATTAACGCACGAATCGCAGTTGCCGAGCAGGCGCCACCTGTATCCGTAGCAACATGGCTGCCGAAAAAATATTTGAGTTCGAGAATGCCGCGCGGGGTACGCATGAATTTCTGGGTGGTTACGCGTGATACCGTCGACTCATGTAACTCCAGGGATTCTGCAATTTCACGCAATATGAGCGGCCTCATGGCAATTTCACCATGTTCAAAAAACTGTTGTTGCCGTTCGACGATTGCATTCGATACTTTTAAAATGGTACTTGAGCGTTGCTGAAGATTCTTTATGAGCCACTTGGCTTCTGTTAATTGAGTAGACAGACCTTGTGATGATTCTTCGTGTTTTTGTTTAAGAATGTTTGCATAAAAATGGTTAATGTTTAGCCGCGGTACCGCGTCCATGTTCAGATTGGCAACCCAGGCGCCATTAACCTTGCTGACAATAATGTCAGGAATTATGTATCGTGTATCGGTGTTACTGAAATCTGAACCGGGTTTGGGATTCAAATTGGTAATTAATTTTTGTATCACACGTAAACTCTGATCGTCACATTTTAATAGTCTTTTAATCAGGGCAAAGTCATGCGATGCCAGCACATCTAAATATTGCGCCACAATTTCAATTGCCTGATTTAAATGTGGCGTATCCTCAGGTAAATTTTGTAACTGTAATAAAAGACATTCTTGCAGATTGCGTGCGCCAACGCCGGGAGGATCCAGATGCTGAAGATATGTAAGCGACTGATTAAGGTCATCAATGTTGATGCCTAATTCGACCGGCAGCATTTCTAATAGCTCATTCAGATCCTGTATTAAATAACCGTCGTCATCCAGGCTGTCAATCAGCAGGGTGGTAATCTTTTTCTCTCTTTCCGATGCATGACTGAGCGATATCTGCTGATTCAGATATTCTCTGAGGCTGACCGGCTCAGCGGCTATTTGTGGTATTTCATATTCGTCATTGTGTGTATTGTTGGAATAAGTGCTTCCCTCAGACCAATCAAGGCTGTAATCCTGATCTGTTTGGGCTGCTTCTTTTCCATCTAATGCGGTGTCCGGTTGTGATTCATTTTTAGTTTCATCTGAATCAAATAATTTCGCGTTCCAACCCTCATTCAATTCCAATAGTGGATTTTCCTGAATGATGCGCTCTATCTCCTGGTTTAGTTCAAGCGTTGACAATTGCAACAATCGTATCGATTGTTGCAATTGTGGCGTAAGATTTAGCTGTTGTGATAATTTTAATTGGAGCGTTGGTTTCATAGTCTCAAGAAACAGCCGGTTTGTTGACTAAAGTAAAAGATAAAGTATTACTTATCACAACTGAAAATGCTCTCCCAAATAAACCTTTCTTACGTGCTCATTATAAATGATTTCATCTGGCTTGCCTTGTGCTAATACTTTCCCTTCACTGATGATATAAGCACGATCACAGATGCCTAACGTTTCGCGAACATTATGGTCGGTAATTAAAACACCGATATCCCGTTCTTTCAGGAAACTGATAACTTTCTGGATATCCATGACTGCAATAGGATCAACACCTGCAAAGGGTTCGTCGAGCAAAATAAACCGAGGGCGAGAAGCAAGTGCGCGCGCAATTTCTACACGTCGACGCTCTCCACCCGATAGACTGACAGCAGGGCTGCTACGGATATGGCTGATATGCAAATCATGTAACAAATCATCCAGTTCCCGTTGTAACTGATCATCACTCAAACGATGTAATTCCAGAATAGCGAGAATATTTTCTTCGACAGAAAGCCGTTTGAATATAGAGGCTTCCTGTGGCAGATAACTGAGACCCAGATGCGCTCTTTTATGTATCGGAAGTTGACTTAAACTGCGATCATCCAGAAAAATATTCCCGTTATCCAACGGCACCAAGCCGACCACCATGTAAAAACAGGTTGTTTTACCGGCACCATTGGGTCCCAGCAAACCGATCACTTCACCACTGCTCAGTGAAAAGGAGACATCATGAACCACTGTGCGTGATTTGTAACGTTTTTTTAAATATTCAGCTTTTAGTATACTCATGAATAATCGTATATGTTCAGACGTTTATTCGGGAGGCGGCGTATCTGATTCGACTTCCTCAGATAGGGTTTTTGGTTGAATAATAATACGTACCCGATTGTCAGCGCCTGTTTCTACGCCACGTTCGTTACTGCCAATAACTTGAAAAAACTCGCTATTCATGTTGTAAGAAATATAATCTCCATTTACTTCGTCCAGACCTCGTTTTAGACGGGCCTGTCTAAACAATTCAATTTTATCTGTTTTGCTGTCATATTCGACACGTCTGCTCCAACCTTCAATATATTCATCAATACCATCACGTTTTTGACGAAAACTGACCAGGTTACCCGTGGCGGTAGCAAAGCGGAATCCGTTGATGTCTTCTTTCATGATGACTTTATCGGCGTTGATGCGCAATGTACCTTGTGTCAGTATGACATTGCCGGTAAAAACGCTGACACGCGTGGAATCCTTACGATTAATATCTTCAACGGTAGCACGATCGGCTTCAAGATGAATTGGCTTGTCTCGATCGGCGCGTTCAGCCAGCACATTAAATGAAAAAATTGAAAAAAAACAAATAATGAAAAAGATTTTCATAAATTATAGAATTATTGATCAATAGCGCGAACACGGGACAAAAGTTCGATCATACCCGTCTCATTATCCAATTGCAGGCCTATTGCATGGACAGTCGTGTTCATTCTCGAGAGTGTTACATTTTTATCTGTTTTAACCATATCTTCATCTGGAATGAGATGGAGCATATCTGTTTTCATTGTTATTTTTCCTTTATTATCTTCATCTCCTCTTATAACGGTAACATTACCATTTAGAAAGATATTTTCACCATTACCGTGTATTTCGGCTTGATCGGCAAATACACGAAAAAGGGGCTTTCCCGGTTTGGTATTAATAAAATGAACTTGGTCCAATCGTGTGAGGTCCTGACCCAAGTAATGAAACATTTTTTTTGCATGGAAAACACGGTGGACCGCATTGTCATGATCAATACGCAGACCGGAAAGGTCTTCAATTATATAATCGGGCAGTTGGAAAAAATCGGTACCCGTTTCTGTCGACAGCGGCTTGGTTACCTTGTCCAGCCAAAAAGTCAATGCACCTAAACCGATAAATAGAATGAGATAGAAGTTGAAGTATGAACGCCGAAACATGGGAATATAAGTTCAGAAGGCTATTGTATTGTCATAAATTTTATGAAAATTATGTGACTTAGCAATGCAGCCGGGTCCGGATTTGGAGTTTACAGGCTTGAGCAGGCAGAAAAGCACTCACGACTTATTAAAGATACAAGATAAATGAAATGAGAATTATATCAGAACTTACTTCTACAATTGCATGTCCTTAAGGATAGATAGGTATCCTTGTTTTGGATTGCTAATACTAAGAAGTTTGTAGTTTGAATTCGTCGATTGGCGCGAAACTCCTGCAGGCAGTACGCTGAACCGACTTATTTTGTATAATAAATTTGGGTCTCACGTTTGAATCCGTTTTCTACTATGGTAATGTGCGAATTTTGATTGTTAATATATTGGATAAAATTAAAATTGATAATGCAAGCAGAAGCGATTAATTTTGAAAGTTTTGACGACATACAGGATGAAGCATGTGTGCAGCGTATTGAAGAAGCAAAGCGCAGTTTAGGGAAAAGCACGGTTATTTTAGCGCATCATTATCAGCGTGCGGATGTATACCGCCATGCCGATCTGACGGGCGATTCCTTAAAGCTTGCTTATCAGGCTGCAAAAACGGATGCGGATTATCTGGTTTTTTGCGGTGTTCACTTCATGGCAGAAGTCGCTGATATTCTGTCCAGTAATGAGCAAACCGTGATTCTGCCTGATTTGGCTGCAGGATGTTCGATGGCAGATATGGCGAACCTGACAAAAGTCGAACGTGCGTGGCGCGAATTGGCAGAAATTTTGTCACCCGAAGAAATGGTGACGCCAGTGACTTATATCAATTCGGCTGCCGACTTAAAAGCTTTTTGTGGCGAGCATGGCGGCATTGTTTGTACTTCCAGTAATGCTGTCAAGATTCTCGAATGGTCTTTTCAGCAACGCGAAAAGGTATTGTTTTTTCCAGATCAACATCTTGGTCGTTGGAGCGGACATCAACTCGGTATCTCACTTGATGAAATGCAGGTGTGGGATTTTGATCAGCCAATGGGGGGATTGACACCGGAACAAATAAAGCAAGCCAAAATTTTGTTATGGAAAGGTCATTGCTCAGTTCATCAAATGTTCCAGCCCCAACATATTCTCAAGTTTCGTAACCAACATCCTGACGGTATTGTCATATCACATCCTGAATGCAGTTTCGAAGTTTGTAATGCATCCGACTATGTCGGCTCAACAGAATATATTATCCGAACGATTGCCGAAGCCAAGGAGGGTACGCGTTGGCTGGTAGGCACTGAATTAAATTTGGTGAGCAGAATTGCCGAAGAATTCAAACCGCAGAACAAAATTGTTCAATTTATGTCGCCATTGGTTTGTATGTGTTCAACCATGGCACGTATCGACCCGCAGCATTTAACCTGGGCTTTAGAGAATCTAGCCAATGGTGTAGTTGTAAACCAAATTCGAGTACCTCAATCTGAAGCTGAATTGGCAAAACTTGCTTTGGATCGTATGCTGACTATTTCTTAAAGGCGCCGGATTACAACTTGCTGATGGCCTCGGTTGAGCGGTTACCGTGTGTTGAAAAACTATCTGCGATACTGCGCAGCGTTTATTTCCTTGCATCGCTTGCCTTGAAAACGTTTTTCAACGACCTGTTAAGTTAAATGTAACCGCATGAAATCAATTTTTGTGTTGCCGAGTGGGCGTTCAGGTAGCAGTTACCTTACACATTTTTGTTAAAAATAATATTCCAAGTTGCTACAGTATACATGAACCTTATTTTACTGCCGGCAATCCTGTTCTTTTTGGTGAAGCAATAGCCTGGATACCCGGGAGGAGGATGAAAAATTATTATCCTTTTTGTGGCGGAAGAAAACATTTATTACAAATATCAGACAATCGATTTATTTTGAATCAGATCATGCTTTTTTAAAAGCTTGTCAGCGTCACGCACCCATTTTCTGGTAATAAGCCTGATTTTAGTCATTTGGTGCGTGATCATCGCTATGTGACGAAAAGTGAATATATTCGCGAACGATTGGTTCAGCGATTTCGATTTCGCTTCTCTTTCGCTTACATCTAGGCGTGCCGAACTGAAGGCGAATCTGTGCACCAATAAAACGCCGTTCGCGGGCAAGGCGGTATTGAGTGACGTTGACTTGACACAATGCAAACAGATTTTGGCAAGAATGTCGCAACAACGCAGGTCAAGGTTCGAACAGCCGACCTACAGCAATTACAGATGGATAAACACTTTATTCAATTTAGAATGATTGTTTGTTTCTTGATGAAAAAGATATTCATTGGCCATCGACAAATTGATAGCCTGTTGCGTCGTCTTGCTCTACTTTTTCGACTTTCCAGATATGCCACTGTGCCAGACTGTTTTTGCCATTGTCACGAACAAACTGATATTGGTCTAATGTGCTTTCAAAAACTTTATCATCCCGAACAGCCTTTTCCATCCTTGAATTTAAAACAGTACGCGCATCTTCAACTTCATGCCTGTTCAGCAGAAACAACAACCAGTATTTAAATGAAGCGTTTTCACGGCGATCTGTTTCGAAATGTTGACTTGTGTCGTCTATTAACCAATCAACAATCGACCGGGCATCTTTACCGATCGTTTTGAAACCATCGTTAAAATACTGAGCCGAGGTGAGTGGAAAAGTCAGGTATATATTAATTCCATCCAAGTCGCTTCCGCCGTAAGTAATGAGTTGCGGATTTACGGAAGCATCGCTCAGAAACAGTGTCGGTCTGTGTTTGGGAGGAAAAATGCGCTTAATCTGGTTAATCAGAATTAATGCATTTGACCAGTCACCAGCAAAGAAAACAAAGTCAATCTTGAGTTCTCTGAGTGTTTCGGCAGGCGGCACTGCCATATTAGTCGACCACATAACAACTTTGCCGTGATTCGCCTGCGCCCACTGAACAAACCTGGATGCCAGATACTGGGAATAAACTGGATTATGTTTATCCTCTACGACCCACAAAACTGAATGGTTATGCTTGAGGGCAAATTGCCCGGCTTCAGCTGCCTGCTTGTCATCCGTAGGCCACAAACGAAATACCGGTTGATAATCTTCGGATGATTCATTATCCATTTGGTTGCCTGGAATTAAATGCGGATTGGTTTCCAGGGTGAGAATGGCAGGGATGGGCGGACGGGCCTGTATCAGATAGTTAGGTAACGCTGCCTTTGTCTGCGTGCTCTTAACATGTCCTATTACCATCAGCGTATCATCACGCTTTGCAAGATCATCTGAAATTTGCCGTGCTTTGGCAGGTTCGCCCTCGTCATCTACGCACTTTGCTTTAACAGGTACATTGTTAATGGTTTTATCTGCAATCTGAATGTCTCCGTTATTACAAGGTTGCTCGCGAAAGCCCTCAAACACATCGGCAATCACTTGATCATTTTTATGATCACCTACAAGATAAATATAATAACTGTCTGCGCCAGTCCACCAATCGGTAATTCGGCTCACAAGAATAATGCCTATCACTGCGGAAACAATGGGTATGACTACAAAATTTCGCAGTGGTACCAGCAGCAGACGGCATAATAAAACTGCAAAAAGCTTAGTGTCTGAAACTGTTTTTTTCATTCAGAAGTCATCCTTCATTGATTGATCACTGCGAATACAAAATTATTATGCATTTTAACAAGTAATTATTCTGGATTCTTTGTCATTGTAAACCTGAATCAGAATAATGCGTTTGATTTGGTTGTTGGGAATGGGAGTAACCTTGGTTTTTTGTCCAGTCAGAAGTCTGCTTCTGCACAGATAAAAAACGGCGGGCGTATCAATCTCATCAGTATCGGTATAATTTAACGGGTGGGTGTAGAATCCAGAAAAGCTGTCTTCAAGTTGGTTTTCATACTAACCGCCATGTGCAAAATCGGCGAAAAGTTCCATTCCGCCGTCTACAAAAATTGTTTCGCCGGTGATGTAATCAGCTTCATCAGAGGCGAGCCAGGTAACAGCTGCGGCAATGTCTTCTACTTTTCCGGGACGGCCGTAAGGAATTTTGCGCATGATTTTTTCTTTCTTCTCAGGATCCCGGAAGTTTTCGATATTTATAGCGGTTTTAACCGCACCGGGAGCGACAGCGTTGGCACGAATTTTATACGGAGCCAGTTCCTGAGCGACAGTTTTCATTAACATGGCAGAACCGGCTTTAGCGGCACAATAATTGGCCCGTCTGCTCCATGGAATGTTCTGGTGCACTGAGGTAATAAATATCATCACGCCTGGTGAATGGTTGCTGTCGTCCGAATACCGGTTCATGAAAATACGGGCAGCTTCGCGCGCGCACAAGAAATGACCGGTTAAATCAACATCAAGTACCGCGTTCCAGTCAGCCAGCGTCATATCCACGAAATTACGGTCTTCTTGCCTGCCCGCATTATTGACAAGTACGTCAAGACCGCCAAATTGCTCAGTGATTTCAGAGAACATGTTTACCACTTCATCTTCCCGACTGATATCCGCCTGAATTTTTGTAGCGCGACCGCCTTTTGCTTTAATTTCATGGATAACTTTCTCTGCTGCTTCTTTTTTGTTAAGGTAGTTAACGACGACATGGCTACCCTCGCAACCGAAACGCAAAGCGATTGCTTTTCCAATGCCAGATGCAGCACCTGTTATCAATACAATTTTGTTTTTAAGTGATTTCATTTGCGCTTGTGAATGGAAGCTGCCGTTGTTTATGACATATTGTCTTGCGTGAGGAGTAACCGAAGCTGATATGCGGCGCTTATCAATCCGAGGTGTGTAAATGCCTGCGGGAAATTACCCAGTTGTTCGCCATTTAAACTGATCTGCTCGGAATATAATCCAAGATGATTGGCATATCCCAGCATTTTTTCAAAACAAAGAATGGCTTTTTCCAATTGTCCCGATTTGGCTAGACATTCAATGTACCAGAACGAGCACATGGAAAATGTGCCTTCGTCGTCAGAGAGGCCATCGCTCGCGCCATTGCTCAGTTTGTAACGGTATACCAGCGAATCAGTTACCAGTTCTTTTTCTATGGCGCGCAGTGTCGATATCCAGCGCGGCTCTTTCGGACTCAGCATACGCACCAATGGAATAAGCAGCGCGGATGCATCAAGCGTGGTAGCGCCGCGATACTGTACAAACGCCCCCAGTTCAGGATTCCAGAAATTGTTGAACACGTCGTTGAAAATATCGTCTCTTGTTTGTCGCCATCGTTCAAGTGGCGCGGGAAATGCGCGATTTTCCGCAATCCGTATACCTCGGTCAAGTGCCACCCACGACATCACTTTTGAAATTAAAAATTCTCTCTTTTCGTCGCGCACTTCCCACATGCCGTGACCTTTTCTTTTCCAGTGTTGACAAACATAATCGATAAACTTGATCAGACTCAACCAGAAATCATAGCTGATAGGTTCGGCGTTTTTGTTATATAGATAAATGGTGTCGATCAACTCGCCAAAAATATCGAGCTGAAATTGGTTGAATGCATCATTACCCGCACGCACGGGATCAGAACCCTGGTATCCCTCGAGATGAGGAATGGTAACTTCTTCAAGATTGATTGTGCCGTCTATACGGTACATCAGTTTAAGTGCTTCTGCTGTATCAATTTCCAGGCTGCGTTGCTGTATCCATGCGATGAATTTTCGAGCTTCATCAGCATAACCAAGCCGTAAAAAACTGTACATGGTAAAAGCTGCATCTCTGATCCATGTATATCGGTAGTCCCAGTTTCTTTCGGCACCGATACGTTCCGGCAGACCTAAAGTGGCGGCTGCTATTGGTGATCCATACCGGCATGAAGTGAGCAACTTAAGGGTAATCGCCGAGCGGTTGACGATATCCCGCCATCTTCCGGTATAGGTTGATTTATTTGTCCAATTACGCCAGAAGTGAATCGTATTTTCAAAGCTTTGATTTGCATAATACTCGAGGCTTTTAGATTTGTTTGATTCTGAATGCTCCGTGTTGGCGGATACAAGTGCAAAATTGATTTCATCTCCTGCATTCAAACAGATTTCAGTCGTTAAACTGGCGCCTTCCATCTTAAAATCGAGATTACATAACAGATGGCATGTGTTTGCTTCCGGTCCTTTACTCCGCATGACGAGATGATCGTCTTCTTGTTCTAAATTAAATTCGTATTTTCCATATTCAAAACGTGGCCTTAGTTCAACGCGGATGTTCAAGTTGCCTTTAATGACTTTAAGTTTTCTTACTAAGATAAATTGATTTTCTTCTTCTTCCAATGGCATAAAGTCGGTCAGTTCCGCAATCCCTACGTTAGTGAGGTAGCGCGTCAATAATATGGCAGTATCGGGTAAGTAGAGCTGTTTGTGGTTTACCTGCTCGCATTCTACTTCAATTGAAAAGAAACCGCCTTTTTCCCGATCCAGTAACGCACCAAAAATGGTTGGAGAATCAAAACGCGTATAGGATAGAAAATCGATCGATCCTTGCTTCGACACCAACGCTGTCGTGTTTAAATTTCCAATTAACCCATAATCCTCGATAAGCGGATGTTTTTTAGAATTTTCCATAATGCGTTCTGCCAAATCGTTTCTGATACAAAGGGTACGATTGATCGGGTTTTGAATTTTGATTGCGTGGTGAATTTGTTGAAAATGAAAAGGAATGATTCACCATACACCGATATCCGAATGCTGCCAAGACAGTCATTTTGTTTTGTTAAATAAAATACTTGCGATTAGGCAACCGATTCTGTATAAAGCGCATAGCTTCTGTTGGGAAAAAGCATCAGCATTATTATAGCGAGCAGACTGTTGAATAATTGTCTGAGTTGCCTTTGTAATGATAAGGATAACCTAAATATGTATTTCTCAGATATTAACTTCACATTTTAACGTGTTTTTGCCAAATGTATGTTGCTTTAATATGTTTGTTAACAATGCATTAACTATCGATTGTTATGACCTGACGTCAAGAATATGCGTTTATTCACCGACCGATTTCGAAGAAGATCTGAACAGCATTCAGATCAGAAGGAAAATAAATATGGATCAGAATGCAAGAAGTTTATTTAACTGTGGTTTTTCTCACATCGGTGTAACTTTCCACTTCGGTAATATCAAACTTTTTCAAGGAATTCAGTATGCTCAGCGATAACATGAAATTCTTGGTTATAGACGATTTTTCGAACATGCGTGAGTATGTTAAAAATCTCTTAAAAGAAATTGGCTGTTTAAATGTTGATGAAGCTGAAGATGGGCTGGTTGCACTACAAAAATTACGCACGGGTAAATTTGACTTTGTTATTTCGAGTTGGCGAATGCCCAGCATGGATGGACTCACGATGTTACAGAATATACGGGCTATAGCTGAATTGAGGAATATTCCTATTCTTATGGTGGTGGCTGAAATAAATAAAAAGCATATTGTTGATGCAGTTCAAGCAGGTGCTAACGGTTTTCTGGCAAAGCCTTTCACTGCCCCCATTCTTCTTGAGAAATTAAATTTGATTGCTAAGAATAATAAAAGCAGTGCATCAGTCTAACTGGCCGTCAAAAATAATTACGAGGCAGGTAGGGAAGGCGAAAACAGGTGAAATTACTGCATGCAGATTTTGAACGGCAGGAAGTCGGTCCAAAAAATGAGGTGCATAACATGTCGAGTAAAAATCGGTGTTTGTGTAAAATAAGTGAGTGATTTGGGTCCGTTTTTTAACGTAGCAGCGGCAACGCAGGTAGTTTTCCAGCAACCTGCCAGGTGTTTTTTGATTATGAACTAACGATGTTGTAAACGAAAAAACGAGTGGCTGTCCGCTCCTTACATAATGATCTCCGTGTAGCGTAAATTGGATATGATCCAGATAGTTTTATTGCAAGTACTTAGTGGCATAGTGTCAATTAATATATACTGATCCGAATGAAGAGCGTCATTCCAAAAACGTTTGTAAAAATCGCAACGCTCGCTGTACTAGTATTATTTAGCGGTTGTAGCATAGTACGATTGGGATATGATCACGGACCACAATTGACTTGGTGGTGGCTTGATAGTTATGTCGATTTTGACCGTACACAAAAGCCGCATGCTAAACAGGCTATTCGGCAATGGTTTGACTGGCACCGCATCGAGCAACTCCCTGAATACGCGAACTGGCTGTCAGTAGTGCGCAGCCGGATCAGCGATCCGCTGACATCTGAGCAGGTTTGCGGCTGGTCCGAGAAACTGCAAGACATCATCGCACCGGCCTTCGATTACGCAGTGCAGTTGAGTACACCGCTAATATTGAGCTTGGGTGAGACACAGCGGCGCTATCTGGAAAAACGTTATACAAAAAGTAATAATAAATTACGCCGCAAATATCTGCAACCGGATCCAAAAGATCGATTGAGTGCCGCTATCAAACGTACTGTTAAACGCATCGAAAATATTTATGGTGTTATTGATGAAAAACAACGCAATCTGATCATTGCCGGCATCGAAACCTCGCCTTTCAATCCCGAATTTTGGCTGTTTGAGCGCCAACGCCGGCAACAAATCACGCTGTCAATCCTGCAGCAACTCACCAAAGAACCTGTATCGCAAGAACAGGCAGCTGTTGAGCTTCGCCAGCTGGTAAAACACACCTATCATTCCGATGATCCGAACTACCGTATTTACCAGAAGGAAATGGCTGAACACACTTGTGATTTTATCGCGCGGATCCACAACACCACCACGCCAACTCAGCGTCGGCATGCACACGATAAACTCAAAAACTGGGAAACTGATTTGCGTGCGCTTACTGGCGATAGCTTGCTGGTTGATACTCAATTATTCAATGCACTGGAGTAACGGTGGCAGTGGCGCGTTCCAGCAGGGCAGGGCGCCTCGCGGGGGGCAGCTGTTTGACTTTGGCTAAACTGATTTCCTGGTTTGGGTCTGAGCAAGGCCATGAATAAGTGATGGTAGATTAGGACTATATTGCAAAGCTTCATCCCATTGCACTCGGATTGCTTCCAGTTCTTGGTTTAAATTGTAGGAATTTTTTAAAATTGACTACATGTTCAATATCCCTTCATACTCTTCCAACGCAGCTAACCAGTCCTCTGAAATATAGTATTTTTTCTCATTTTTGGTATTTGATTCTAGCTTGTCGCATTATATTTAAGAATGCGTAAGGCAAGTGTTTGTGAATGTGACAGATAACGAATTGAGAATAACTATCGGAATAAAAAAAGATCAAAAGATAAAAGCAGGATTCATCAGACTCCGGAGATAAAACACATGATATGACTCGTGATTTTATATCTATGGTTTTGCGTTTCCTAAGGGGAGGTGATGCAGTAGTGAAGTGTCGATGAATCTATAGTTTATATAGATTAAACTTTGTTATGGATTTGTAGTTTTTACTTGATTAAGGTAAAAATGGGGTCACACAAAAAATCTGACCCCATTGGCTCTTATGTATGTTTTTGCAGCATATCGTTCTGACTGTTAAGCAATAACGATAAATTGTACAAAAAACATCCAGGCTATTATCAGTCTTCAGGAAGTGCGTTACGACCTTCAGCTGGTTTGCCTTCATGTGTTGTACCATAACCTTCAGATTGAGCACTCTCTGGTGCAGAAGGTCCACCACAAGCAACCAATGTCAGCGCGAATATAATTACAAAAATTGATGAAAGTTTCATTGTTTGTAGCCTTGTTAATAGAAATTTATAAAAAAGTATTACCTTACTACTCTTATTTAAGTGTTGCATGTGCACTATAACATGATATGTGCGGGATGTTTTATCAATTCTGTTTAGATGTACTTTGTCAGATTACATAAAAATCCAGGTATGTGAGGTTCAGGCCTGGTGTTAGTTGTGCAAATTGCTCCGCATTTGCAGCGCCTGTAGCGTCAGAGTCATAATAGAGCTCACCTGTTTGCGCGTTGTAAATAATCATGTCTGTTGCATCGCGTGCTTCAGTACCTGTAGTAAAGTCGGATGAGCGCAATCTGCCCAGATCCAGATTGTCAAACACGCTATCATCAAGAATTATTTTGTCGTAAGCATGTTTGAAATCAGTAATCGTATCTACTGCACCAATAAAAGGCGCGTCGAATACAAAATAATCGCGCCCGGGCCCGCCGGTGAGAATGTCGGCATCATCGCCGCCGAATAACATGTCCATACCGCTGCCGCCATCAATTTGGTCGTTTCCGGCGTGACCCAGAAGTAAATCATTACCACGAAGTCCCAGAAGTTCATCATTATTAACAGTACCTGTCAATCTGTCAGAACTTGATGTGCCGGTTATTGTATTCAATTTTGGTTCTGGTAGTGGCTGAGGTATTGGGTCGGGGACAGGTGCCGGTGCCGGCTGAGGTGCGGGGTTGTCGTTACCGTAAGCTGGATCTATTAAATCAAGTTTCAGATTGCGACTGTCGATGCTAATAACCTGACTGGTTGTCGCAATTTCGTTACCGGAAAAATTGACTGTATAATTTCCTGGGATTAACTCCAGGCTATATCCGCCAGCTTGATTAGTGGATGTTGTATTGACTGTACCAGTACTATTGTTTTTGGCAGTAATAGTGATATTACCCAGTCCTTCATGAATATCATAATGTTGATCGCTATCCCGGTCATCAAAAGCTACTCCGGTCAGGAATGAGTTTGATGCTGTGCGCGCAAAGTTCTGTGTTACAAAAGCACCTTCGAATCGCTGAAATTCACCCACTTCGAATCCTACGCCGATTTCCCTAAAGGAACCATTGAGTATATTTGCCCGATGACCTGCAGAGTTCATAAGCATGGTATGTAACTGCTGCACTTCGTCAGCCAGGCCGGCAGGCCCGCGTGTACTCATCCAGGCAATATTTTCACCCCAGGTCCAGGAACCTGAAAAGCTGTATCCTGCAGCGGTCATTCGATCACCCGGATTGGACCCGCCGAGACCTGTATGTGAAAAAGTATCCGTTGCAATCATCCAGGAACTGTGTGCCTCGGATGACTCGTTGAGATCACTGTTAAAAGCAAGTGGCTGAGTCCCCGTTTTGCTGCGCTCTGCATTAATAAGTTCCAGCATAAACTGTTCATAAATAGTTGCCTGTGACATAAATTGAACATACTCCTGTTTAATGTTTTGAATAATATGAGAATTAACTGTTTATAAAGAAAAAGCAGTATAATTCATCAATAAACCATATGAACGTCATTACGAAGGTGCTTTGTTGTTACCCTATCAACTAATGAATAAATACTGTTGATGAGTGCATTTGAAAAAGCACTTCGTGCAGAAAAACATAAGCAATTTTCATGCCATAATGGTTTGACATAAAAAAAACAGTGGGTTAAACTAGCAGAAGTGATTCGGGTGTCGTTAAATTCGTAATAAATAAAGATAAAAATTACAGTACTTTGATTTTTAGGTATATTTTTTGTCTCAAATTAGAAACGACAAATAAACGAAAATCCGTTATCTGTGGTGCTGTTTGATATTAACAATACGGCATGTCACGATTTAACAATCCGCGTCTATAAGACGTGGACTCTAGAGTTTTTAATGCCACAGTCTTCCGAAAAAACTTTCAATCAATTATCGGTCAATTGATACATTTCAACCAAAGCATCATCAATGTATTCGGTAGCGATGCGTGCATGCCCCATTCTGGCGTGTTTTATCGCTTCGACCAGGCGTCTGAGCGATTCTGTTATATGAGTTCTTGCTTGAGTATTGTCATGCTCAATTGCTTGTATTTCAGCCTTTTTGACATATTCAAGACTCATCTTGGCGTATTCGTGAATTTCTTCCGGATGTGCTTTATGAGTTTTGGCCAGTTCTGCATATTTGATTGCTTCAGCCATTAGGCCTGATTTCCCTTCAGAATCACTGCTGCCAAAAAAGCCGGATGCATTGATTTGACTGTTGAGGAAAAGTGTGAAAAAACAGATAACTAAATTAGCTGTAAAATTTTTCATGTTGTAGCCCTCATTGTTTGTAGATCAAGGCAAAACTTTTTCCTGTTTCCTTAAGCGCTTTAGTTTAATACAGAATAAAAACACTATCTTGATAATCTGAGGTTATTTATGAAAATACACAAGTAAAAAATGAAGATTTTTTGAGCTTCTTTCTTAAATAATGTGAACACATATTCATATTCCTGTGAAGCAAACAAAATTACACGTCTTGATTTGATAATAATGCAAACAAGTCCTCACACTCGGTTGCTGTCGCCAGGGATATAATTTTAGGCTGATTCTGTGATTCTAATTTTTATCATAAGAGACCGATTTAACGTATTGTTACATTCCTGCATCCATGTGAACAAGTCTGTTGCTCATGCCTGTTTCCCGTCTGTCAATGTGCAGAGTTTTTTGGGAGGTAACAGATAAGCAGAATAATCGAGTCAGATCCCGGTACATCTACGACTTCATAAAATAACGCTATGTTGCGCCTCAATATCGAAAAACGAAGGAACCTACCTGATGTAATTGTAAGCCATTAACCCGAATAACAATTAATCCCGTACTGATCAAAATATCGACACCTGTTATGTGCAATCCTCATAAACATCATTTAGTCCTGGGTCGTGCTTATGGTCCACTCGAAAGTGCGATGGAGATTGTATCTGTTTACTACTATAAACCGGCTATTGAACAGGGTGATTTGTCATTTCTCAGATAGTCGTTCCATGTCCCAATACTAATGTTCGAATTGTTTTATAAACAGACAAGCCCTCGAACTATAGGCTAATATATATGTGTAATTACTGTATTGATGATGTATTAACAGGTTTATAAAACGGTGCGTGGATATTTTTTTCAGCAATTATGACCAATTTTAGTTGATGGGAGTGGTTTTTATAATGACTGGATATATTGTATGGTTTGATCAGTTGACTATGAGCGATGTCGGCATCGTTGGCGGTAAAAATGCGTCCCTGGGTGAAATGATCAGTCATCTATCTCAAACAGGCGTTAATGTACCGGGTGGTTTTGCGACTACAACTGAGGCTTATCGGGAATTTCTGATTGCTAACGATCTTGTTGATCGTATTAATCATTTATTGAACGGGCTGAATGTTGACGATATTGATGCACTCACTACAGCAGGCAAAACGATTCGCGGCTGGATGCTTGACGCCACACTGCCGAATCCGATTATACAGGCAGTCTCGCAGGCATACGAAAAACTGCTGGCAAGCAATGCTGACCAGGATGCAGTTTCATTTGCTGTGCGTTCTTCGGCCACCGCTGAGGATTTGGCCAATGCTTCGTTTGCGGGTCAGCAGGAGACTTTATTGAATGTAAGCGGTCTGGATCATCTTTTTGAGGCCATCAAAATAGTGTTTGCTTCGCTGTATAACGATCGAGCCATTGCATATCGTGTTCATCAACAATTCCCGCATGATAAAGTGTATTTGTCAGCAGGTATTCAGAAAATGGTACGCAGTGATCTTGGTGCAAGTGGCGTAATGTTTACGTTGGATACCGAATCGGGTTTCCGTGATGCCGTTTTCATCACCGCCGCGTATGGACTGGGAGAAACCATCGTGCAAGGCATCGTTAACCCTGATGAATTTTATGTCTACAAGCGTGTACTGGCTGAAGGTAATCCAGCAATTCTTTCGCGGCGCTTAGGCACTAAAACCGTCGAAATGATTTACAGTGATCGGAAAAACAATCAGAGTGACGCCACAATCATTCGTGACGTGGAATTTGACCGGCGCACGCGTTTTGCCTTGTCCGACAGTCAGGTTGAGACACTGGCACGTCAGGCTGTGATTATTGAACAGCATTATGGACGCCCAATGGATATTGAGTGGGCTTTGGACGGTTCGGATGGACAGTTGTATATTGTGCAGGCCCGTCCCGAGACTGTTGAAAGTCGCAGCAGTACAGGGCTGGAACGTTTCAAATTGAAAGAGAAAGGTGCGGCGCTGGCTGAAGGCCGGGCGATCGGACAGAAAATAGGTCAGGGAGCGGCGCGTTTGATCACGGGCATTGACCAAATGAACAAAATTCAGGCGGGTGATGTGTTGGTAACTGATATGACGGATCCGGACTGGGAGCCTATTATGAAGCGGGCGGCCGCTATTGTAACCAATCGTGGAGGCCGCACTTGTCATGCGGCAATTATCGCGAGGGAAATGGGGATTCCCGCGGTAGTGGGTTGCGGCGATGCAACGGCTTGCATCAAAGACGGCGCGCAGGTTACCGTATCGTGCGCTGAGGGTGATACCGGTTATGTATATGAAGGACTATTGAAATTTGAGCATAGCACGGTAGATGCGGGTAAGTTGCCGGAATTGCCTGTCAAAATTATGATGAATGTTGGTAACCCGTCTTATGCTTTTTCATTTTCACGCATCCCGAATCAGGGTGTCGGACTAGCAAGGCTGGAATTCATTATCAGCAATATGATTGGTATTCATCCCAAAGCATTACTGGAGTTTGACCAATTGCCCGTTGATCTGAAAAATGAAATTGGCAGCCGTACTGCAGGTTATGCGAGTCCGGTTGATTTTTATGTGGAAAAGCTCGCTGAAGGTATTGCAATGCTGGCTGCGGCGTTTTACCCCAATGCTGTCATCGTACGTACTTCCGATTTTAAATCAAATGAATACGCAAATTTGATTGCAGGTGATCGCTACGAACCTCATGAAGAAAATCCGATGATCGGTTTTCGCGGCGCATCACGTTATCTTTCGGATGATTTTAAGGATTGTTTTGAATTGGAGTGCAGGGCGTTGCGTAAAGTGCGTGATGAAATGGGTTTAACTAATGTCGAAATTATGATTCCATTTTGCCGGACGCTGAATGAAGCTGACCAGGTAACAGCATTGCTCGCTTCGCAGGGATTTGTGCGTGGCAACAACGGTTTGCGGTTGATCATGATGTGTGAAATCCCATCCAATGCAATACTCGCGGAAGAATTTTTACAGTATTTTGACGGTTTTTCCATTGGCTCTAATGATATGACCCAATTAACGTTGGGTATTGATCGGGATTCCGCGTTGGTTTCTCATTTATTTGATGAGAGAAATCCTGCTGTGAAAAGATTGTTAAAAATGGCCATTGACGCCTGCCACAAGCAAGGTAAATACATTGGCATTTGCGGACAAGGGCCTTCGGATTACCCGGATTTTGCAGCCTGGTTGTTCGAACAGAAAATCAGCAGCCTGTCGCTCAATCCCGATTCAGTGATGCAGACATGGCTTGATTTAGCAAAATTCAGCATGCAGGATGGTTAATCAAAAGCGCACTGTCTTCTACTTATCCGACCGTACCGGCATTACGGCCGAGACGCTCGGCCACAGTTTGTTGACGCAATTTGATGGCATTGAATGGAACACGATCAATGTGCCTTTTCTGGATGATATCGAGAAAGCGCATAACGTCACCAGGCAAATTAACGAAATCGCCGAATGTGAAGATCATAAACCTTTAGTATTCAGCACATTGCTAAATCCTGAATTTCTTGAGATCATTAAACAGGCAAATTGCCGTGTATTTGATTTTTTTGAAGCATTTATTTGTCCTATTGAGGAAGAATTGCGTTTGCCGTTCGCACGTATGGCCGGACGATCACATGGTCTACAGCATCATCTGTCGTATTTCAAACGCATTGCCGCAATTAACTATGTGCTCGCGCATGATGACGGTGTTAATCCTAAGAGCTTCGAAGAAGCCGATATCGTTCTGATCGGTGTTTCGCGATCCGGTAAAACGCCGACCTGTCTTTATTTAGGATTGCAGTACGGTATTGCTGCAGCCAATTATCCGTTGACGCAAGATGATATGCAGGTCATGCAGTTACCAAAAGTTTTGCAAAATGCCAGAGCGAAATTATTCGGTCTGACGCTCAGTGCAGCGCAACTACATTTCATTCGGCAGGAACGTCGGCCTAATAGTACATATGCTTCACTGGCGCAGTGTCAGCATGAAATTCAGTGGCAGGAATCACTGTTTCGTCAATACAATATTCCTCATCTGGATACGACACGTATTTCCATTGAGGAAATCAGTGCGACTATTTTGAATCGCTGCGGACTCAGGCGTCAATTATATGGATGAATCAGAACCGAACGGCGCCGGCGTCTGCACTTCAACAGTGCCGTTGAAAAACTATCTGCGTTGCCATTTTGACTTGTATGCCTGCCCCGAAAACATTTTTCAATGATATCTTAATGCGCGTGATCACCTGGCGGTGGCATAATTTCGTCTTCCGAACTGAGTAAATCCAGTTGCTGGGATAGCGCGCTAAAGTTTTGCCAGCCAAAGCCTTCGAATTGCGCGTTCCATCTTGCGCGTAGATAACCAAAGCGATCAATCATAAATTCCATATGGACCGGTGTCATGCCGGGCCCGCTTAAATCCGGTACAGTCCTGACCCGGCGATAGAGTAAATAAGTGTCTCTTATCTGAGACCAGCCTTCAGTCACGATGGGAAAAGGAACGACATCGATGATAGCCTCCATTTCTTGATCGGTGAGTTTTTGCATGGGAATTGCAAGGATTTCAGTGTTGTGATCGCGCGAGACTTTTTCATAAAAATGTTTTAACTGAAGTAAGCGCTGGTGCGATTGCGGCCAGGAAAAGAAAACTAGAATGACATTTTTTTCCAAGCGAAAATCCTTTAAATCACCACTGGAGCCGTCATTTGCAGCGTAGAAAAATACAGGTGAAGCAATAGCGGGGGTTTCCGGGAGAATCATGGTGCCAAGCAGGCGTGCATCAAAACCGCGTGAAAGAGCATGGAGAAAATTAATCACATCCCAGATATCATCTTCGGACAGCGTTTCAGAAAAACCAGACATGTCAGTTCCAGGGATGCCATTTGCTATCCAATGATAAAAATTGCCAACGGTATGTCTTCTTGTGTGCGGTTCCGTCAGCAGGTCAGTCGGCCCGGAAGATAGTGTTCCGGCAAGCGCACCGTTGCCCTTTCCCTGGGGACCGTGACAATCGGCGCAATGTTCGGCATACAAGCGTGCGCCATGCGATATTGAAATGGCATCGAACGGGATCAGCGGTTTAAGATAAGTCTCAGGGTAAGCTTCTATTGTAACAGGGGGTAACGCTATTCCCATTGCAGTGAGCGTCAGTACACCCGGCGCAAAAATCGTTTTCTTCCAGCTCCAGTGCAATTGTATTCCGATCCAGGCTATGCTCAGCGCGACGAAAAACAATGCGGTACCAAACCAAAACAGTTCTTCGTCAATGGATTCTTCAGATGCTGTCTCAAAAGCGAATCGAAATGGAAAAGGCCAGTTTTCGATAATCGTATGCTTGGCGGGAAGCGTATTGGCTAATACGGTGGCAACCAGCATCAATGCTAATGCAAGAATAAACTCAATACGCACCCATTTTTTAAGATGCGTAATACTGTCCTTTATTTGGTCAGTTATATCCACTTGGGAAATCAAAGGCAACCATTTGTATCGTGCCTGATAGGCAATTATCAGAATAATCGCCAATATGAGCAGCTTAAAATTTAATAGCCAGCCATAAGGACTGGAAACAAGTGTATGGTAATAACCTTCAACCATGCGATCGGCTACGATCAGGCCGGTTGCCAGCAACAAAAACATGACGGGCAGGGCGATGGTGGAAAATTGATTGAGAAACGATGCATTTAACAAGCGCGTGATTTTATCGCTTTCGTGCTGGCTGTTAAGTACAATCAGCAAAAAAGCGGGGAGTGCGCCAAACCATACGCCTGCCAGCAGAATGTGCAGTGCAAACGGCGCAATGGCTACAAAAGACATTTCATCCGCGCTCGAATGGCTGACAAATGTTCCTGCTATCAAGGGAAGCGAGGCCGCAAAGGCACAAACAACATAATGCCAGCGCTGCCGGTTTTTACGCAGAACGAGTGCAACTGTAGCAAGCAGAGAAGCAGCGAGTAATATCCGGACAAAAGCGATCAAGCCGACCTGTGTCCGTTGAACAAATTTTATCCATGCATCTGGATTCCAGGTATTGGCTATATGACCCGTGGCTTCACCGGTCGTAGTGGCCAGAATGCCTATCAGGCCCAACACAACTACGCCAGCCAGCCAGGGAAAAATTTTTTCCAGATGAACCAGCCAAGATGCGGGATGTTCCAGTACCCCCTTTTTTTGCCAGACAATAGCGAGGAAAAAAAAACTGCCAAACAGAATTAAATTAGCAGACAGTTGTGCCCAGTGTGAAAAATTAGCAATGATTTCAAACATATTATTATAAGTATTCTTGTATCGCCGTTATCAGCAACAGCAAAGTAAGCGTTGATGATTTTCCAGTACAACTCTGAATGAATTTCAGCGCTTTAAGCATGTGTACACTTATCTAATATCATGGTTGATGATGGCGTCTTAAGACCCCAAAGATAAGAGGCCAGATATTTTACCTTGAGTATGGGGATATTCAAATCATATTCGGCCTTGTTGTCGAATACATGCGAATACCAGTATGGGATAATTTGTAGCTGACGGCAAAGTGTATAATCATCGAATTAATGTGTAATATAAAACAAAATGTATGTCCGAAAACATCTTATCATTCGTTAAATATCTCCAGAAAACAGGACATCAAACTGGACGAGTCAGCATTCGGGCCGTGGTCAGATTGATCGGCGAACCCCTCTTCTTGGATAGCCGTCTCTGTTTTTGTCTTGCCAGATGTCATTGAGTGCAAAGCTTAAAGATAAGGTGTAATGAATGAAATGCTTTGCCATGCAGTTTTACATTGATCATGAATGCTACTTAGGTAGTGCTTTGTGATCATTACATCCTGCAATATGAAAACGAAGTGTAACGGGGGCAAACGGCACATGGACGGCGTTAAAGAATGAATCAGAATGGGGAGGTTTAATTGATTTCACAGCTGATGTTGATAGTGATTATTGTCTGGATCGGTTTGGTGCAGATGCCGGTAGCTATGAGCGCAGAGGAAGAGACTGGAGTAAAGCAAGAATCTCCGAGTGAAGCGCGCGCATCTGATTTAGCGAATCAATCCGTAACTACACATATTTTCAAATCAGGTCAGGCAACGCTTGATTATACGGCGACTGCCGCATCGGTAACTGTCCATGACAAGCAGTTCAAACCTGCAGGTCAAATTTTTTACGTTGCTTATACAATGAACCAGCCGGATCAGCAGCGCCGGGCGCTGACTTTTGTGTTTAATGGCGGCCCCGGCGCAGCGTCCGCTTATTTGCATCTTGGCGCACTGGGACCGAAACGTGTCGTATTTAATAAAAACGGGACAGTGCCTACACCGACCCGCATCGTGGATAATCCGAAAAGCTGGCTGGCTTTTACTGACCTGGTATTTGTTGACCCGGTTGGGACGGGTTACAGCCGCAAATCCGGGAGTAAGAAAACAAGTCAATCAGCATCGGACAAACAAGTACACGGCCGGTCACAATTCTGGGGTGTTGAGGAAGATGTTCATTCGCTGTCTCGCTTTATTCGTAACTATCTCACTGAAGAGAATCGATGGCTGTCGCCTGTTTATCTGGCTGGAGAGAGTTATGGCGGATTCCGGGTGGCACGCCTTTCCAGGCGGTTACAGGCGGATTATGGTATCGCACCAAGCGGCTTGATTCTGATCTCGCCGGCGCTGGATTTCAGTTTTATATGGGGCGGCGAGTACAGTCTGTGGCCATGGGTGTCTTTGCTGCCAAGCTATGCGGCGGTGGCTGCGATTCATCAGCGCAGCGATCAGGTCGATTATATAGCCGAACGGCCGCGAGATACACTGATAGAGGTGGAGCGTTTCGCCTTAACGGGGTATCTGAGTGGGCTGGCGGCAGGAACGCCTGAACCTGATTGGCTAGATCAGGTCAGCAACATCATCGCCTTGGATAAGGATACTTTACAGCGTTCTACAGGACGTATTTCGGCGGCGCGCTTTGTTAAGACACTTCTTGCCGACCAGCGCCGCTTGCTGAGTTTATATGACGGATCAATAACACTGATTGATCCGGATCCTGCTAAACAGTTTATGAGTGGCCGCG
Source organism: Nitrosomonas aestuarii (assembly GCF_003046585.1). Classification (GTDB taxonomy): domain Bacteria; phylum Pseudomonadota; class Gammaproteobacteria; order Burkholderiales; family Nitrosomonadaceae; genus Nitrosomonas; species Nitrosomonas aestuarii. The sequence continues at coordinate 177,932 of NZ_QAAE01000003.1, forward strand.
ATCTCTATCTTGACAGGCTTAATGCGCCTGTTACGGCGGCCTTTAACAGTTATGTGCGCAAACATTTAACATTTAAGTCTGAATTACCTTATTTACTTCTCAATAAAGATGTATCCAGTGCCTGGAACTGGCGATCGGGGATTCATGGCCAACAGGGTTTTGCCGAGGCGGTTTCTGATTTGAAGCTGGCCATGAGTCTGAATCCGGATATGCGTGTAAAGATTGTACATGGTGTGTTTGATTTGGTAACGCCTTACTTTGCTTCTGAAATATTAATCAGGCAAATGGCGCTGGATCCAAAAATAAGCCGTAATATTGAGCTTAATGTTTATCATGGCGGACATATGTTCTACTTCCACCAGGATTCACTTAATGCCTTGTATAGTGATACGCTTCGGTTTTATAAACGGAATTTATAATTTCGTGGGTTTAGTTATTGGGTTTCATTCATTATTCTCTAAAATTGTCATGACAAAGCACAATGTCTGAATCGGCCTTGCTTGTTTGTCCATATTGCGACGTTGCTAATCGTGTTCCTTCTGCGCGGTTGAATGAAGGGCCGAAATGCGGCAAATGTCATCGATTGCTGTTTGACGGTCAACCCGTGGCGCTGACATCAGCCAGTTTTCAAAAGCATATCAACCAAAGTGATATTCCAGTAATGGTTGATTTTTGGGCGCCGTGGTGCGGGCCTTGCAAGATCATGGCGCCACAATTTGCGCAAGCTGCTGCACAACTGGAACCAAAAGTCCGGCTGGCAAAGGTGAATACCGATGCCGAGCATACGCTTGGTGCGCAATTTGGTATCCGCAGCATTCCAACGTTGGTGTTATTCCGGCAGGGTCATGAAGTTGCGCGTCATCCGGGTGCGATGAATGCAGCAGAAATTGTGCGATGGACGCTTGGTAAAATGACGTGATAGCTCGTCAATTGGTGACTTCAAAACCTGCATCATCAATTATTTTTTTTAAATGATCGATGCTGGCACTGGCTGGATCATGCACAATGATGGCCTGTGCTGCATCAAGAGATACTTCAACTTTCTCAACGCCGGTCTGATTTTTAAGGACGGTTTTGACACTATTGACACAGCCACCGCATGTCATACCCTGTATTTTGAGTGTAGTTGTGGTTGTTTGCATGTTGAGTCTTCCTTTATTGATTTGCCTGCCAGCGCTTTAGGAGTAATGAGTTGCTGACGACTGATACCGAACTCATTGCCATAGCGGCACCAGCGATGACCGGATTCAGCATGCCGATCGCCGCCAGTGGAATACCAAGTGAATTATAAACAAAAGCGAAGAACAGGTTTTGACGGATTTTCCTGAGGGTGGCGCGCGATAGCGAAATGGCATCAGCGACACTCATCAGATCGTTGCGAATCAATGTGATGTCGGCTGCTTCAATGGCAACATCGGAACCGGCGCCAATGGCGAAGCTGACATCTGCCGCCGCGAGTGCAGGGGCGTCATTGATACCGTCACCGATCATGGCGGTAAAACGGCCGCTTTCTTTTAGTTTTTTTACCTCTACAGCTTTGTCTTGCGGCAGCACCTCGGCGCGGAATTCGCTAATGCCTGTAAGTTTGGCAATCGCTTCGGCGGTCACGGTATTATCACCGGTGAGCATGACAACGTGAATACCCATATTTTGCAGTCGTTTAACAGCTTTGCTGGATGTGTCGCGCAAGCGATCGGCGATGGCCAGGTAACCCAGGGTGCGCGGTTTGTCATTTGTTATAGCAGCAATGGCGACGACTGTTTTACCCGCCGATTGAAGGGCAGTAACTTTTTCTTCGTCCAGGATGGCACTTTGTTGGGTTAAAAATTTGGGTGAACCAAGCAGATATTGGGTGCCTTCAATACAAGCCTTGAGGCCGCTGCCGGTGATAGCCGTAAAATCAGTTACCGGTTTGAGTGTAATATTCATTTTTTCAGCGCGTTCCAGCACCGCTTTGGCAAGTGGGTGCTCGGAGCCTTGCTCCAATGAGGCGGCAATTTGTATGAAATCCTGCTCACTGATTGTATCTACAGGTACACTGTCAGTGACTGCCGGTTTGCCTTCGGTTAGCGTACCGGTTTTATCCACGATAACCGTTTGAATTTTTTCGGCATGCTCGAGTGCAGCCGCATTTTTGACCAGAACGCCGACCTGCGCTCCGCGTCCGGTTCCGACCATAATGGCAGTTGGTGTTGCTAGACCCAGTGCGCATGGGCAGGCGATGACCAACACAGCTACAGCGTGGATAAGTGCTGTTACGAAAACACCTGTCCACCACCAGGTAATGCCCAGCGTAAACAGGCTGATGACAACGACAATCGGCACAAAAATACCGGAGATTGTGTCCGCCATGCGTTGAATCGGTGCTTTTGAGCCTTGCGCCTCTTCAACCAGGTGGATAATAGCCGCGAGTTGCGTATGTGCACCGACACTGGTTGCACGGCATTTGAGCAGGCCCTGTTGATTCATGGTTGCCGCAAATACCTTTGATTCAGGTTGTTTGCTGACGGGCAGACTCTCTCCTGTAAGCATCGATTCATTGACGTTTGATGTGCCTTCAATCACTACGCCATCTACAGGCAGACTTTCACCGGGACGTACGATAAAAATATCGTCGACTTGCAGACTATCGGTGGGTATTTCACAAACTTTGCCATCACGTTCAATACGAGCTGTTTTGGGTTGCAGTTTGATCAACGCCTCTATGGCTTCGGATGTTTTGCCTTTGGCGCGTGCTTCCATGAGTTTGCCGAGTAATACCAGGGTGATAATCGCTGCGCTGGCTTCAAAATAAATATGCTGGTCGAGTGAAAACAGCGTGACGACTGCACTAAAGATGTAAGCCATGCTGGTGCCTAATGCGACCAATACGTCCATATTTGCCCCGCCGCCGCGCAATGCATGCCAGGCACCGATATAAAAACGTTTGCCAATCCAGAATTGCACCGGCGTGGCCAGCAGCCATTGCAGCCAGCGGGGTATTATGTCCATTGCCGCCATACCGTGACCAGTGAACATCGCACCCATTTGCAGCACCAGTGGCAAAGTGAGCATGGCCGATATCCAGAACAAGCGCAATTCAGCCTGATAAGCGGCCTGACGGCGTGCCTTTTCTTCAGCATGACTTGATTCGCTGATTTCATTGGCACCATAGCCCGCATTTTCAACTGCAGCGATCAACTGGTCGATGGCTGCCAATCCCGGTATAAAAGTAACTTTGGCGGTTTCGGTAGCGACATTGACATGAGCGGTTACACCAGGCAGATTGTTTAAAGCTTTTTCAATATGTCCGCCACATGCTGCACATGTCATTTTATGCAGTTGCAACTGCACCGATTGCGGTGCAATGTGGAACCCTGATTTCTCGATAGCTTCGATAAGATTGTCTGTTTTTATCTGTCCGTCATCATAATGCACGCGTGCTTTTTCACTGGCGAAATTAACCGCAGCTTCGACACCAGGCAGCTTATTCAGATTTTTTTCGATGCGTGTTGCACAGGCTGCACAGGTCATGCCTTCAATGGGTAGTTCGATTTGTTTAGGCGTCGCAGTGTTCATCAAGATATTCCCTCATTATTGGCAGATGAAACCAGTGAACCGATGTGAATATTGAATTTAAAAGCAGTGCTTATCATATGGTGGCCGCTGCCAACAAATCAAGTGGATTATGCTGTGTTTTTATCGGCCGACAGTGTGTTCTGGGACTATCATGCCGTCAATCAATTGAATTCTATCGCCGCGATGCAGTTGGGACGCGTCAGGGACGGTAATGACTTGCTGACTGCCGTCATGCATGATGATGCCGACATGATAGTGCTGTTGTCCACTATGCCTCGAATGTCCCCGGCCTGCGTTATTCTGGGGATGCGGATGTGCACCATGTTCGCCTATTTTTCTGGCGATAGTGCCGGCCACGATGCCACTAGCCATTGCATTCAGTACGTTATTCTGATTGATGTTGTTGATGAAATCGATAATGCCGCAATTGATGCAATTTGAGGCGTAGGGTGATCCAGATACATTGGGCGCATGTGTTGCAGGTGCAGCAGAAGGATAGTGAATGATACCGGCATCTGTACTTTTAATACTGACGCTGTTCCGGGCGCCAATAATTGCTGTGCCAGTGCGGTGCATGGCCCTGGTTGGAAGGCCCGGGTTCGGTTTGACCCCGGGTGTGGGTATCGGCGGCTGTGCAGAATGTACAATCGGTTGGTGCTGTGTTGATGCACCCAGGCTGCCGGACTCTGCCATTGTTACCTGGGTTGTATAAAAAATAGCAATAAAGATAAATAAGTTTTGAATCGCCCATGTTGCGTATCTGGATAACATTGTCGTGTCCTTTGGTTAAGTATGCTTGTTGTTTGCAAGCATTAACGGTAATTTCCTGTTTGAACACCGCGTGTGTTGCAAAGTTTCTCCCGGCTCGTTTCAGATGGTCGAGATCGTTACACGCAGTGTATAGGTGGATAACGGCAATAATTAGGATGAAAATTGCTATTTTTTGGAGTTGTCGTTTTCAGGTTGCGGCGGAATGTTACTTTTACCGTCGTTCCTGACTTTCTTAAAGGTAACGGCGGCGATGAGAATACCCACTTCGTATAGCAAACAGAGCGGTACGGCCAGCATGAACTGCGATATCACATCAGGTGGAGTGATAATAGCTGCAATGACAAACGATCCGACGATGACATAAGGGCGTATTTCTTTAAGCTTGTCAATTGTGATGATGCCTGTTTTGACGAGCACCATTACTATGACCGGGACTTCGAAGGTAATGCCGAAAGCCATAAACATGGATAACACAAAGGTTAAGTATTTGTTGATATCGGTCATTACCGCAACACCCTCCGGTGCAAAAAAAGTAATAAACTCGAATACCAGTGGCAGAGCGGCGAAATAAGCGAACAGCATACCGAAAAAGAATAGCAGGCTGCTGGCGAATACCAGCGGCAGCGCCAGGCGTTTTTCATGTGAATAAAGACCGGGTGCAATAAAAGCCCACATTTGATAAAGTGTATGCGGTAATGTAATGACAAAGGCGAGCATCATGGCGACCTTCATTGGGACAAAGAACGGTGTTGCCACATCTGTAGCAATCATTTGTCCGCCTTGCGGCAGTTTCTCAAGAAGTGGCTGTGCCAGAATCGTGTAGAGTTCCCGTGCATAGAAAGCGCAGGGTATAAAGCCGAGCATCAGACCGCCCAGCATGCGAATGAGCCGGGTGCGCAGTTCGATCAGATGCGATAAAAGCGAGCCTTCAATAGTCATTGCGATTCGACAGCAGGATACTCATGCTATAAATAAGATTGCATGGTTCGACCGGAATGGAGAACGGTCATGTAATTGAAGCTATTCATGTGAAGATGATGCGTTGTCTTTATCAGGTGTGTCATGCCGTAATTGGCGTGAATCCTGAGTGACTGGCTTTGCCAGTGAATCAGTTTTTGCTTTGTTAGTGGCCGCCTCAGGTTTGGCCTCGGTCGTTTCTTGCGTTGAATCGATGTCCGTCGCTGATTTGATTTCGTCAATTTCTTTTCGCACGGAATCTTCAATTGATTGAACTGTTTCATGCATGGTGTTGTGCATGTTTTTCAATTCTTCCATACGTATTTCATTGTGGATATCCGTTTTGACGCTGTACACAAATTGCCGACACCTGCCGATCAGATGGCCTAGCGTTCGCGCTACTTGTGGCAGGCGCTCAGGCCCAATGACTATCAGTGCAATCATCGAGATGATCATTATTTCAAAGAAGCTGATATCGAACATGTTACTGTCTTAACAGTGAAAGCGTTGTCATATTGCGCTAAATAGCAAACGGTGATATTTATTGGATGCTATGTATCGTGCAAGTTGGAATCACTATGCTTTAGATTGTGAATTGTCCTTGGGTACACTGTCAGTAGCTTGATTGTTGCTATCTGATTTTTTTTCGCCTTCTTCTTTTGTGTCATTGGACGCGGTTGTGGTTTCTTTTGATTTGACTGCTTCCTTAAAGGCGTGGGTACTTTCGGTAGTGTCCTTGATATCATCGTCAAATGTTAAACTGCTTTTATCAGAGGGCTGAGAAGAAGCGTTTTCAGTTTCAGAACTGGCATCCTTCATCCCTTCTTTAAAACCCTTGATGGCACTGCCCAGATCACCACCCAGGTTACGCAGTTTTTTGGTGCCGAAAACCAGAACAACAATTACTAATACCACTAACCAATGCCAAATGCTGAATGTTCCCATTATTGCCTCCCTATATAATTGGAAATGGAACAATACCTGAAGATTGTCCGACTACAGGCCGCGCTAGTGCAAAAAAGCGATTCCGGTCATTTTTATAATTGTTCTCGCTAAATAAAATAACTATTCGTCTCAAATAATCAAAAAATCTGCCTGAAATTACTACATCCCGCTACAAATACTCTTTTAGACAACCTCCCAGTGCTCCATCAATCAGTAGCGCTGGAAAACTGGCCTGTCGGGTAATCACAGGTTGCGACATCACTGCGTGGCAGCACTTGCCAAGTGTCTCACGGTAATTATCTTCACGCGCCTTCATTGTGAAGTAGCCCCCTCGTGAACGCTGCGCCTGTCATTACTAAGTTGATGGAGTGCTAACCTTTATGAATCATGGCAGGCAAGCGATCTTTACTGCCGATAATATGTATGTGTAAATGAAAAACTTCCTGTCCACCTACTCGACCTGTATTGATAATAGTGCGAAAGCCATCTGTACAACCTTGTTCTTTCGCGAGCGTGGGTGCTAATAATAGCATTTTTCCGAGTAATTGCTGATCTGATTTCTCACATTCCATGAGCGATGCTATATGCGTTCTGGGGATGATCAGAAAATGCACCGACGCAGCAGGATTGATGTCATTGAAGGCAATAAGATCATCATCTTCATATATTTTCTGTGCAGGAATTTCTTCACGCAAGATCTTGCAAAAAATGCAGTTATCCATCAGTTGATTATCCTGTTTTTTCTGTTGTCCGTGAAGCTTTTTCAACAATACCTGATACGCCTTCGCGTTTTTCTAATTCTTGCAAAACATCTTCAGGCTTTAATCCATGGTGCGCAAGCAATATCAGACAGTGAAACCAGAGGTCAGCCGTTTCACGTACGACATGCTGCGCATCACCATCTTTTGACGCCATGAGTGTTTCTGCTGATTCTTCGGCAATTTTTTTGAGAATTTTGTCTTGCCCTTCTTTCAACAGCTTGGCAACATATGAGTTATCAGTATCAGCTTGCTTGCGTGCTTCTATGGTTTCGGATAAACGATGCAGAATGTCTGATTGTGTCATTTTTTGTAGATTGTATCCGGGTTTTTAAGAATGGGTGATGTAATTACCCACTGGTCGGACTCCAGTTTTCTGAAAAAACAGTGATGCCTGCCAGTATGGCACGCGATCCCACCTGATTGTTCAACACTTAATAATAATACATCACCATCGCAGTCGAGACGGATGTCCATCACTTTTTGTGTGTGGCCAGATTCTTCACCTTTATGCCACAATTTTTTTCGCGAACGCGACCAGTAAATGGCTTCACCTTTTTCTACCGTCAATTTCAGTGCCTCACGGTTCATCCAGGCGACCATTAAAACTTTACCGCTTTTTACTTCCTGTGCGATAACGGGAATCAATCCATCATCAGACCAGTTGATTTCACTCAGCCAAGTTGATGCCATAAGTCATTAAAAAAGTAAAAGTGTGAAATTGTAGGAAACTTTTTTCATTATAAGCGCACTTCAATGCCATGTTCGGCCATACGTTGTTTGGCCTGCTCGATAGTATGTTCACCGTAATGAAAAATGCTCGCCGCCAGTACGGCATCTGCGTGGCCTTTCAAAATGCCATCTACCATATGGTCCAGGTTGCCGACACCGCCGCTGGCAATGACAGGAATGTCTATAGCGTCCGAAACAGCGCGTGTCAGTTCAATATCAAAACCGTTTCGCGTGCCGTCTCTGTCCATACTGGTCAGCAGAATCTCGCCTGCACCCAGTTTTTGCATTTTTTTTGCCCAGTCAATTACCTCAAGCCCGGTTGGTGTCCGGCCGCCATGTGTGAAAACTTCCCAGCGTGGTGTATTATTCCGAGTTTCAACCCGTTTGGCGTCAATTGCGACCACAATGCACTGCGCGCCATAATGACCTGAGGCATCGGCAACCAGCTGAGGATTCAGAACAGCCGATGTGTTGATACTGACTTTGTCTGCACCGGCATTGAGCAATCGCCGGACATCATCAACTTTGCGGACTCCACCACCGACAGTAAGCGGAATGAACACCTGCGATGCGACATCTTCTATAATGTGCAGTATCAGGTCCCGGTCATCAGAACTGGCCGTAATATCCAGAAAAGTTAATTCGTCAGCACCTTGTTCATCATATCGATGCGCAATTTCGACAGGATCACCAGCATCGCGTAATTCGACAAAATTGACGCCTTTGACTACACGCCCGTTAGTGACATCCAGACAGGGAATAATGCGTTTGGCAAGGCCCATTCGATTAAACGTCTATAGTGAATTATGAGGGAAAAAGGATTGAAAATAATCGGAACTGCAATGAAGAATCACGCATTATCGCCGCCTTGAAGTAATTTGTCCGCTAATGCCTGTGCTGCCATAAAGTCAAGCGTTCCTTGGTAAATTGCGCGCCCGGTGATCGCGCCCATGACGCCTTCAGACTCAATCGCGCAGAGTGTTTTGACATCGTCCAGGTTTGTGATGCCGCCGCTGGCTATGACCGGTATTGTCAGTTCCCTGGCTAAATCAACGGTGGCTTTGATATTGACGCCATTTAACATGCCGTCACGTCCTATATCCGTATAAATAATCGCCTCAACACCATAATCTTCAAATTTTACGGCCAGATCAATAACATCATGACCGGTTACCTTGGACCAGCCGTCGACAGCAACTTTGCCTTCTTTTGCATCGAGTCCGACTAATATATGACCGGGGAAGGCATTACAGGCATCATGCAGGAATCCGGGTATTTTGATTGCTGCTGTGCCTATGATAATGTAGGTGACGCCTTCATCAAGATAGCTTTCGATGGTATCCAGATCGCGTATGCCGCCGCCTAACTGTATTGGAATCTGATCATCGATGGCGCGCACAATTTCACGAATAGCCGTTTTGTTTTTTGGTTTTCCGGCAAAAGCGCCATTTAAATCAACCAAATGTAACCGTCGAGCACCCTGGTTCAGCCAGTGCGTCGCCATTTCGCCCGGATTTTCCGAAAAAACCGTGGCATCTTCCATAACGCCTTGTTTAAGGCGAACACAATGTCCGTCTTTAAGATCTATTGCAGGAATAATCAACATAGCCTAATTTTGATTAAGTTGTAGAGAGATGAAATTTATTATTCACGCCTGATTTCATATATACATATGGGCTGAATTTAGGAGCCTGGCGACCATGTCGCAAAATTGCGCAACAGCGTTAATCCAGCTATATGACTTTTTTCAGGATGGAACTGTACCGCGAAAATGTTATCTTTTGCAACTGCACAAGTGAATGCAAAAGGGTAGTGGGTCTGTGCTGCAATTAAAGCGGTATCGGGTGTGTCAACATAGTAACTATGCACAAAATAAAACCGTGCGTCTTTGGCAATGTCTTTCCATAACGGGTGATTGACAGTCTGACAAACCTGATTCCATCCCATATGCGGCACTTTCAGCTTGAGACCTTCCGGTGTTGTCATGGTTTTAACCGGAAAATGAATAACTCTGCCAGGCAGGATATCCAAGCCTTTTACATGACCTTCCTCGCTTTCTTCAAATAGCATTTGCAGGCCGATGCAAATACCCAGAAAGGGTTTGCTGCGGGCCGCCCGTATCACGGCATCCTGCAGGCCGCATGCTTTCAGTTCAGACATGCAGTTTGGCATCGCGCCTTGACCCGGTACAACAACACGCGAAGCTTTATTGACGACTGCCGGGTCGCTGGTAACGACTACAGTCGAATCAGGCGCGATATGTTCCAGTGCCTTATGAACGGAACGCAGATTTCCCATTCCGTAATCAACAATTGCAATATCAGTCATTTTTGTTTATGGAGAAATGCAACTTTAACGTAGCGTTATAGAGTGCCTTTGGTGGAGGGAATCGTGCCAGCGGCGGCTGGATCATGTTCAAGTGCCATGCGCAAGGCGCGACCAAATGCTTTGAAAACAGTTTCTGCCTGGTGATGTGCATTTTTTCCAGCCAGATTGTCAATATGCAGGGTAACCAATGCGTGATTGACAAAACCCTGGAAAAATTCATTGATCAAATCCACGTCAAAATCACCGATACGGGCGCGTACAAAGTCAATGTTTAAAGTCAGACCCGGGCGGCCGGACAAGTCAACAACAACACGTGACAATGCTTCATCAAGCGGGACGTAAGCATGGCCATAGCGGCGAATGCCTTTCTTATCGCCCAGCGCTTTTGTAAATGCCTGGCCTAGTGTGATGCCGATATCTTCAACGGTATGGTGTGCGTCAATATGTAAATCGCCGTTTGCAGTTATTTCAAAATCCAGCATGCCATGGCGGGCAATCTGATCCAGCATATGCTCGAGAAATGGCACACCTGTCTTTTGAACGGCTTTTCCTGTGCCATCGAGATTCAGGCTAACCGTGATCTGGGTTTCCAGCGTATTACGTGTAACTTGTGCCTGGCGCATAAACTAAAAATTCTATTTGTGGTTGTAGTAGGATAATAAAAGCGTATCTGGAAATAAAATTATCAATCAGGTGAATTTTAAACTTTTTCACGCAAAATGGTGTGTAATGTTGCCAGAAATTGCGCATTTTCTTCAGGCGTGCCAACGGTTACGCGCAGGCAATTATCCAATAAGGTGTGCGCGCCATCAAGATTTTTTATCAAAATACCCTTTTGTTTGAGTGTTTGGAATATTTCAGTAGCATTTTTTACCCGAAACAGGATAAAGTTGGCATCTGATGGATAAACCGCCAATTTGTCCATGGCGGCCAGTTGTGCGAGCATATTCGTACGTTCTATTTTGATTCGCTCGGCCTGAACTGATAGCACATCGGTGTGGCGTAAAACGGCTTGTGCTATCAGCTGCGTCATAACCCCTACATTATAAGGCAGACGTAATTTTTCAAATTCATCCAGCCACATGGAACGACCGATCAGCAGCCCCAATCTTAAACCGGCCAATCCTGATTTGGAAAGTGTGCGCATCAGCAACAGATTGGGATATTGCTCAAGTCTGTTCATCATGCTGACGCCTGCAAAAGCCTGGTAGGCTTCGTCGATAACAACAATGCCCGGGGTGGCCTCAATAATTTGCAAGAGGGCATCTTCGTCAAACAGATTTCCTGTCGGATTATTGGGGTACGCGAGAAAAATAACAGCCGGCCGATGCTGTTCAATCGCTTTCAGCATGGCATCAATATCCAGCGAAAGGTTTGTTTTTAATGGCACGCCGACATATTTCATATCAGCGAATGTCGCAATCATACGGAACATCACAAAAGCAGGCTCAACGCTCAACAATACGGCGTCAGGCTTTGCCGCGGCCATGGCGATGAGTTGTATGATCTCATCCGAGCCATTGCCGAGTAATACAGCCATGGAATCCGGAATATCCAGCGCTTCGCGCAACGAGGCTTTTAAATCAGCTGCGTTGGGGTCCGGATAGCGATTGATGGGTGCTGTTGCCGCCAGTTGTGCAATCTCGTTTTGTAATGACTGCGGCAGCGCATAAGGATTTTCCATCGCATCCAGCTTGATCATGCCGGTTGCCGCTGGAACATGGTAAGCATGAAGCGCAAGTAACTCCGGGCGTATGATTTCGGTTGGATTATTTAGATGGGCCATTTGTATATTTTAACCCGGATTAGTTAATTATTGCGGGGATTTTAATCTAATATATTGGTGTGACCAAGGTTGTTATTCTCCGAATGGTAGATTGATACTAAAATTCTTTTGGATCAATTCATAATTCTGAGATTCCATTTATATTGTTACTATATAAAATAAAGCAACACTCCATAATTGGAGTGTTGCTTTATTTAAAGTGCTAGGAATAAAATTTGTCTAGCAGATTCTACCGGCACCGCCAGCAGCAGCAAGACAACCACCTGTTACTGCCCAAGTGACGCCTCCAGTTGCAGCTACAAGTGTTGGGGTGATAACGTAGGTGTCAGCGGCTTGTATGCCTTGCCCAGCAACAGGAGTAACTGTTACTACACCTACGTTATCTACTGTGATAGAAGTTACTATTCCTTGGGCACCCATATCATTCGGTACTTCTATATTTTGGCGTGCGCCAGTTGCGGCAACTTGGATTGCACCAGCATTAACGCAATTGCCTGTTTGAATGCATATCTCAACTGCTGTTTTGTATGGGGCGGTTGCATTAACTACTTCTGTGAAGCGAGCCTTCAGCGTATAGTTTTGATACGCTGGAATTGCTACTGCAGCCAAAATACCGATAATTGCGACAACAATCATCAATTCAATCAACGTAAAACCTTTTTGTACTTTTTGCATTTATAATCTCCTAATAGTTAGTCATCTCACACAGCGTGTGTGTGCTTTAATATAAAGCAGTAATTGTGCCAATTCTGAGTTTGATATCTTTTTTTGTAATATTATTATATATGCGATGGTTTGCTTCAAGCACCAAAGACTTCTTTCCATAGTGCGATGACCGCGAAGCGATCATCGCTTAAGCGCTCGGACTCAGCGCTGGAAAGTGTTTGCAGCGCGCCATCTCCCGGAGTTGTGCCGGATAACTCACTGTCGCTGTTGAGTCGCTGGCGGTGCTGGATGCGTCTGAATTCACGATAGGCGATTCGCGCTTTTTCGGCGTTCTGTGCGGAGATCAAATCGAGTTCTGCGGCCAGTTTCAGTAAGGCAATATTGCCGATGTTACCGGTTAATCCGGGGTGTTTATGGGCGTAGCCTAAAACCAGGTATTGCACGATAAACTCCACATCGATAATACCGCCGCGGTCTTGCTTGATATCAAACAGCGTTGTCGGATTGGGGTGCGCATCGCGCATTTTTTCCCGCATCGACATAATATCCTGTTTAAGCTCACTTAAATTTCGTTGTTGGCAGAGAATTTCTTTTCTTGTGGATTCAAATTTTTCTGCAACACCTGGATCGCCTGCGACAAAACGTGCGCGGGTCAATGCCTGATGTTCCCACACCCAGGCCTGGGTACGTTGATATTCTGCAAAGGCTTCAATTGAATGCGCCAGCAACCCACTGTGGCCATTGGGACGCAGACGTAAATCGGTTGCATAAAGCAGTCCGGCTGAAGTGTGGCTGTTAAGCCATAAATTGATACTTTGGGCAAGTTTGGCATAGATTTCCGATGCATCCGGATGATTGTCGTCATACAAAAAAATAATATCCAGATCAGAGGCATAGCCTAATTCTTTTCCACCCAGCTTGCCATAACCGATAATGGCAGTGCGCGGTGTCGCCCGATGCTGCTTTCTGAGTCTGGACCAGGCAAGGCCCAGCACGGTTTCCAAAACCAGATCAGCCAGCGCGGTTAAATGATCGCTTAACGTTTCCAGTTTGAGCACGCCTTCCAGGTCGTTGACCAATAATTGAAAGACCTGCGCATGTTGAAAGTGACGTAAAAGGTCCATTTGCCAACCAATTACGTCACTTTTAGGTTTGTTGACGTGATTGAGTTGATAAGCCAATTCGTTTTTGAGCATAGCCCAGTCTGGTAATGGGTTGGGTTCATGATGCCGTAAAAGCTCATCCAGCAGAATAGGGTGACGGCCCAAATAATCGCTGGCCCACTGGCTGATGCTGACCAGTTTTGCCACGCGTGGCAATGTGTCCGGATGTTCCAACAGCAGCGTCAGATATGATGCCGGTGAGAATTTCGGTGAACTGATAATTTCCAGAAGCTTCAACATCCGTTCGAGTGTTGTTTCAACCGGTGGAAATTGAACAATCGCTTCCACCAGAATCGGAACCAGCATATTAATTTTTTGCTGTCTGAATTCCGGCAGTTGTTGGTAAAAATGGCTTTGGTAGAATTGTTGCAGTCGTTCGGATATTTTTACCGGCTCATTAAAGCCCAGAGTACTTAGTTGCGTGGTTGCGGCTTGCGTTTTGGCGGTGTCTTCGGTCTGTGTTTGCCGCAGGTGTGCCAGAATATCATGTGCGGGTGATTTCTTTGGCGCTGCCAGAATAAACTCGAAGTGATGCGTCACGTGCATGCGATGCACATCCAGTTCCTGCATAAAGGCCTCATAATTCTCGAAATCCATGGCAGTGGCGATGCGTTGCTGATCTTCAGGGTTTTTGGGCAGCGTTTGTGTCTGCTGGTCGTCGAGATACTGCAGGCGATGTTCAAGTCTGCGTAAAAACTGGTAGGCATCTGTTAATTCGGCAACCGTGTTGTGCGGCAGTTGTTGTTTTTTTTGCAGACACTGCAAAACATCCAGGGTAGGGCGGATGCACAGATCCACATCGCGCCCGCCACGGATCAATTGAAATACTTGGGTGATAAACTCAATTTCACGTATCCCGCCAGGCCCGAGCTTGATATTGTCATGCATTTCGCGTCGTTCCACTTCCTTGCGCAGCTGCATATGCAAGCGTCGCATGGATTCATAGGCATTAAAGTCGAGATATTTGCGAAATACAAAAGGGCTGACAATTTGTTCCATGAGCCTGAGCTTGTTTTTTTTGTCTGCACGCCCGGCTATCACGCGGCCTTTAATCCAGGCATGGCGCTCCCATTCGCGCCCTTGTGTTTTGAAATATTCATCCAGCATTTCAAAGCTGATTGCGAGCGGGCTGTTTTCGCCATGAGGGCGTAAACGCATGTCTACCCGGAAAACATACCCGTCAACAGTATAATCATTAAGGCTTGCAATTAATTTTCGACCAAGGCGCGCAAAAAATTCATGGTTGGATATGGGTTTGTTACCATTGGTTTGGCCATCCTCCGGGTAAACAAAGATCAAATCAATGTCGGAAGAAACATTTAATTCGCGCCCGCCCAGTTTCCCCATGGCGACTACCCATAAGTACTGAGCGTTGCCGTTTTTTTTGCTTATTGGCATCCCGAAACGCTCGGGTTGAGTCAGCCATTTTTCATGATGTTCGAGCGAGAAATTAACGCAGACCTCTGCAAGATCGGACATGGTTGACATGACCTCGGTCAGGTCAGCGCAGCCACTGATATCACGAACCGTTAATCTGAGCATGACTTGTTTGCGCAGTTTACGCAACACACAATTCAATTCGGCTTCATCATTGCCGGACTGCATGTTGTCATTTAAAAAATCCAGCATTTCTGGTTTTTGATAAGGCCGGCCCCAGTTTTTTAACAATATTTCCTTTTGTGATGGATCGCTGAACAAAATGCGCTGCACATGCCGGCTGAATGATATTGCCTGTTCAAATGTGTTGTTGGTAATCTGATTTAATATGGTCATAGTTGCGTGCAATTACAGCAGTGGCTGGCGGTCTGCTTCATAGAGTCTATTTCATACAACGATTTTGTAATATAAATATTGACATAGTGTAATTGAAAATAGAATCAATTCAGAGTAAATGTTAGAATCCGAGTTTGGTAATGTATATCGTGTCGATCTGGCATTGTGACTGGGTGGGCTGAATTGATATTGCAAATAGTTTTTGCATTTTTGAAGCAGGAGATTTTGGTTGATATTTTTATGAATGAAGAAAAATTTTGTGTTAGTTGTTAGCGATGTCGGTTGATTCAACAAAACCCAATCAAAATGCGACTGAAAACGGTTTTTATGTCGCAGCCATACAAATGGCCTCAGGGCCCGGTGTCGATGCAAATCTGGAAGAAGCAACGCGCCATATTGAGGACGCAGTTTCACAAAATGCAAAGCTTGTTGTGTTGCCAGAATATTTTTGTATCATGGGAATGAAAGATACTGATAAATTGTCGGTGATGGAGCAAGCGGGCAATGGGCCGATTCAGACTTTTCTCAGTGATACTGCCAGGCGTTTGGGAATATGGCTGGTTGGTGGTTCTGTGCCGCTGGCGTCGCCCGATCCAAAAAAAATTTACAATAGCTGCCTGGTTTATGCTGACGATGGAAAGCTCGTTGCGCGCTATGACAAAATTCATCTGTTTGGTTTGAGCATGGGTCATGAATATTATGCTGAGGAAAATACGATAACACCTGGTGACGAAGTGGTGACAGTAAATACACCTTTTGGCCGAATCGGACTTTCAATCTGTTATGATTTACGGTTTCCGGAATTATTTCGCAAGATGACAAATGTCGACATCATTCTTGCGCCCGCAGCATTTACTGCCGTTACCGGTAAAGCGCATTGGGAGGTCCTCGTACGCGCCCGCGCCATAGAGAATCTGGCTTATGTGATAGCGCCTGCGCAGGGTGGATATCATGCCAATGGCCGTGAAACAAATGGTGATAGTATGATTGTAGATCCCTGGGGTGTTGTGGTGAAACGTTTGCCGCGTGGCTCCGGAGCAGTTGTGGCAAAGCTGGATCCAGAATATCAAGCCCGGATACGAACGAGCTTGCCGGCACTTAAGCACCGTAAACTGTATTGTGATCAATAACGTTTTTTGCCTGTTACATATCAATAAATGAAACAACTGCGCTTTTAAACTAATTAGAAATAATATGAATACTGAAACCACTACTGCATCACATGATTTTTATACCATAGCAGACAGTTGTTTATTGTCACCTTATAATATTGACACAACTGGACTGCAGCAGGTCTTTGGTCAAATTTTGACGCATGAAATCGATTATGCGGATTTATATTTTCAATATAATCGCTCTGAAGGGTGGATGCTGGAAGAAGGTATCGTTAAATCTGGTAGCTTTAATATTGACCAGGGTGTCGGTGTGCGGGCAATTAGTGGCGATAAGACGGCTTTTGCATATTCTGATGATATCAGTATGCCGGCGCTAGAATCTGCTGCGAAAGCAACTCGTGCGATTGCAAGCCAGGGTGGCGGGCAATCGGTGAAGGTCAATAAAAGCACTGAAATTGAAAAAAACTCCCTGCTTTATTTGCCGGAAGACCCTATCGCCAGCTTGAGAGACTCAGAAAAAGTTGCCCTATTGGAAAAGCTGGAAAAATATGCACGAAAACTCGATTCGCGTGTTATTCAGGTAATGGCATCGTTGGCCGGAGAGTATGAAGTTATCCTGGTGACAAGAAGCGATGGTGTGCTCGCTGCCGATGTCAGGCCGCTGGTGCGATTATCTTTACAAGTAATTACAGAAGAAAATGGACGCCGTGAACAAGGTGTTGCCGGTGGCGGAGGGCGCTTCGATTATACTTATTTTACTGATGAGATGTTGCGTGACTATGCTTCTAAAGCAGTACATCAGGCCGTAATTAATCTGGAGGCGCGTCCTGCACCCGCTGGCACGATGACGGTAGTCCTGGGAAATGGATGGCCCGGTATTTTGTTACATGAAGCCATTGGGCATGGTTTGGAAGGTGATTTTAATCGCAAAGGTAGCTCTGCCTTCTCTGGCCGTGTTGGCCAGCGCGTAGCCGCACCGGGTGTTACAGTTGTAGACGATGGGACCATTAAATGCAGACGCGGGTCATTGAATATAGACGATGAAGGTAACCCAACACAGTGTACGACACTTATTGAAGACGGCGTACTTAAGGCGTATATGCAGGATAGTCTGAATGCGCGCTTAATGAATTTGCCGGTTACCGGTAACGGGCGTCGTGAATCGTTTGCGCACATTCCCATGCCACGCATGACAAATACTTATATGCATAATGGCGACAAAGAGCCTGAAGAAATCATTGCTTCAGTTAAAGACGGGTTGTATGCAGCCAATTTTGGCGGCGGTCAAGTGGATATCACCAGCGGCAAGTTTGTTTTTTCAGCTGCAGAAGCCTATCGCATTGAAAATGGTAAGATTACCTATCCAGTAAAAGGCGCCACTTTGATTGGTAATGGACCTGATGTTTTAACCCGCGTATCCATGATTGGTAATGATATGGCGCTCGATCCCGGAGTAGGAACATGCGGAAAGGATGGTCAGAGTGTGCCGGTCGGAGTAGGGCAGCCTACATTACGTATTGACGGACTCACCGTAGGCGGCACAGGAAATTAACCGCAACATATAAGTAAGAATTTTTATTATTATTCGAATTTGATTTTAGGATGCAAAAAGCATGAGTGTGGAATTAACCGGAGCTGAAATAACAATACGCTGCTTACAGGAAGAGGGGGTTGATTGTATTTTCGGCTATCCCGGCGGGGCAGTACTGTTTCTTTACGATGAATTATTCAAGCAGGATAAGGTAAGACATATTTTAGTCAGACATGAGCAGGCAGCAGTACATGCTGCTGATGGCTATGCACGATCCAGTAATAAAGTTGGTGTAGCATTGGTTACATCAGGCCCTGGTGTAACCAATGCTGTGACAGGCATTGCAACGGCGTATATGGACTCCATACCTTTAGTCGTGATCAGCGGACAGGTACCTACCAGCGCTATTGGACTGGATGCTTTTCAGGAAGTGGATACAGTGGGTATTACCCGGCCTTGTGTTAAACATAATTTTCTTGTCAGCGACATCAGTGAATTGGCAACAACCATTAAAAAAGCATTTTATATTGCTGCTACAGGCAGGCCCGGTCCGGTTCTTGTAGATATACCCAAGGATGTGACGCAACAAAAGATGGTATTTGCATATCCCGAAAAAATTTCGATGCGTTCATATAATCCAGTTGTCAAGGGTAATTTGAAACAGATCAAAAAAGCGGTTGAGCTGATTTTGAGTGCGAAAAGACCGGTTTTTTATACCGGTGGTGGCGTCATTCTTAGCGATGCCGCAAAACAGTTAACTGAGTTGGTCAAATTGTTAGAGTATCCCTGTACCAATACCCTCATGGGACTGGGCGGTTATCCTGCTACGGACAAACAATTCATAGGTATGCTAGGCATGCACGGAACATATGAAGCGAATATGGCGATGCAGTATTGCGATGTACTGATTGCTGTTGGCGCGCGTTTTGACGACCGTGTTATTGGTAATCCCAAACATTTCTCAAACGAAAGCAGAAAAATTATTCATATTGATATTGATCCATCATCGATTTCCAAGCGGGTGAAAGTCGATATACCCATTGTCGGGAATGTACCGGATGTTTTGAAAGAATTAATTAAGCTATTGAAAAGTACTAAAGAGGCGCCGGACCAGACAACATTGGGTGAGTGGTGGAAGCAAATAGAATTATGGCGAGATCGGGATTGTCTTAAATATGACCGGCAAAGCAGCATAATAAAACCACAAATGGTGGTTGAAAAACTGTATGAAATAACTAGAGGCGACGCTTTTATTACTTCGGATGTGGGCCAACATCAGATGTGGGCTGCACAATTTTATAAATTTGACAAACCACGGCGGTGGATTAATTCAGGTGGATTAGGCACGATGGGTTTTGGGATGCCTGCGGCGATGGGTGTTCAGCTTGCCAACCTAAAAAGTAAAGTGGCGTGCATAACTGGCGAAGCCAGTATTCAGATGTGCATTCAGGAACTGTCAACTTGCAAGCAGTATAAGCTGCCTTTAAAAATAATTAATTTGAATAACCGGTATATGGGTATGGTAAGACAATGGCAGGAATTTTTTCATGGCAATCGTTATGCGGAATCTTATATGGATGCACTGCCTGATTTCATTAAACTGGCTGAAAGTTATGGTCATGTAGGGATAAAAATAGAACGGCCTGAAGATGTGGAAGGTGCGTTGAAAGAAGCATTTAAACTCAAGGATCAGTTGGTATTTTTGGATTTTATTACTGACCAGACTGAGAATGTTTTTCCAATGGTGCCGGGTGGTAAAGGGCTCTCAGAAATGATTCTGGTGTAAAAGAAATGCGACATATTATTTCACTATTAATGGAAAATGAAGCGGGTGCTTTGTCTCGTGTGGCAGGCTTATTTTCTGCGCGCGGATACAATATTGAATCACTCTCAGTAGCACCTACGGAGGACCCGACATTGTCACGCATGACATTGGTGACAACTGGTTCCGATGACGTGATTGAGCAAGTAACCAAGCATCTAAATAAGCTTATCGAAGTTGTTAAGGTGATTGACCTGAGTGATGGTAACCATATAGAGCGCGAGCTTATGCTGGTGAAAGTAAGGGCAATTGGACCTGATCGGGAGGAAATTAAACGATTGGTAGAGATTTTTCGTGGTTGTATTATTGATGTTACGGACAAGTCTTATACGATTGAATTGACCGGAACGAGTTTAAAACTGGATGCATTTCTGGATGCGATAGAAAAAAGCGCAGTGCTTGAAACGGTCAGAACGGGTGCGTCAGGCATTGGGCGCGGAGATTGGGTTTTAAAGGTATAATGGACGCTTATCCGGAAATCCAGGTCTTAGAGTATGAAGATCAGAAATGTTAAATTTGAGAAGTAATTATATTGCTGATCTAAATTAAGTATAAAAGGAAAATAATGAAAGTTTATTATGATAAAGATGCAGATTTGTCATTAATCAAAGGAAAAAAAGTAACTATTGTAGGTTATGGTTCTCAGGGACACGCGCATGCTAATAATCTGAGTGAGTCAGGTGTGCAAGTGACTGTTGGGCTGCGCAAAAATGGAGCGTCCTGGGGCAAAGCTGAAAAAGCAGGGCTTACCGTTAAGGAAGTTGCTGATTCTGTCAAGGATGCAGATGTGGTTATGGTACTGCTACCCGATGAACAGATTGCATCTGTCTATGTCGATGAAATTGAACCTGGATTGAAGCAAAGCGCGACACTTGCCTTTGCGCATGGCTTTAATATTCATTATGGACAGGTGGCGCCACGTGCGGATCTGGATGTAATCATGATCGCACCAAAAGGGCCTGGACATTTGGTGCGGTCAACTTATTTGCAAGGGGGCGGTGTACCATCACTCATAGCTGTGCATCAAGATCAATCTGGGAAGGCGCGTGACGTTGCTTTATCATACGCAGCTGCAAACGGTGGAACCAAAGGCGGTGTAATTGAAACCAGTTTCCGCGAAGAAACTGAAACGGACTTGTTTGGTGAGCAGGTTGTTTTGTGTGGTGGATTGACAGCTTTGATACAGGCCGGTTTTGAAACATTGGTTGAAGCTGGTTATGCACCTGAGATGGCTTATTTTGAATGTTTGCATGAAGTTAAACTTATAGTAGACCTGATTTATGAAGGTGGCATTGCCAATATGCGTTATTCAATTTCGAATAATGCTGAGTATGGTGATATCTCAAGAGGCCCACGTATTATTACGGATGAGACGCGTGTCGAGATGCGTAAAATTCTGCGCCAAATTCAGACGGGAGAATATGCCCGTGAATTCATACTTGAAAATCAATCCGGCGCATCGATGCTAAAATCAAGCCGCCGGCTAGCATCTGAGCATCCAATAGAACAGGTAGGCGCCCAACTACGCAGCATGATGCCTTGGATTAAGAAAAACCAACTGGTTGATCAAGGAAAAAACTAGTTAATTATCGAACTGCCTGGGACTTTTATTCATATTTTTTCAATACGCTATCTATGTCAAACTACCCGCATCCTCTAATTGCTAGAGAAGGTTGGCCTTTTATTGCGACTGCTTTTTTAATTGCCTTGCTGGTGAATATTTATGCCGGTTTTTTGTGGGCGATCTTTTTTTGGTTAGTGGCTTTCTTCGTCTTGCAATTTTTTCGTGATCCGCCACGTGAAGTGCCATCTGTTGCTAATGCGGTTTTATCGCCGGCAGATGGCAGAATTGTGTCTGTTGAAAAAGTGTACGATCCATATTTAAAAAGGGATGCTGTTAAAGTCAGTGTTTTTATGAATGTTTTCAACGTACATTCCAATCGCAGCCCGATAGACGGTGACGTGCAAAACAAATGGTATTTTCCGGGTAAATTTATTAATGCCGATCTGCCGAAAGCTTCGTTAGAGAATGAGCGTAACGCACTGTGGATTAAAGCAAATGATGGCTCAGATGTGACCTGCGTTCAGGTAGCGGGGCTTATTGCCAAACGTATCATATGTAATGTATTGCCGGGAGATCATCTGATGCGCGGTCAGCGATTCGGATTTATACGGTTTGGGTCACGCGTCGATGTTTACCTGCCGCTGGATACAAAAATTAATGTAAGCATTGGTGACAAGGTTCATGCAACAACAACAGTGTTGGCTGAGTTAAAAAAACAAACCTAGAAACTATTCGGAAATGTATTTTTTAATATTTTTTAACTGTTACGGTTTTGATTTTGATATAAAAATATGTAGTGATACAGTTTCGAACCCACCTTTCTAAAATATTATAATGTCCGACTCACAACCAGAATCAACAGTCGTACAGTCCCGACTGCGGCGTCGCGGTATTTATTTATTACCTAACCTGTTTACCACCGCCGCTTTATTCGCAGGTTTTTATGCGATAGTGCAGGCTATGAATGGCAACTTTGAACATGCTGCTGTGGCTATTTTTATTGCCATGGTCCTGGATGGTTTAGATGGCCGTGTTGCGCGAATCACGCATACGCAAAGTGAATTTGGTGCTGAATACGACAGTATGTCTGATATGGTTTCATTCGGTGTGGCCCCTGCGTTGATCATGTATGAATGGGCGCTCAAAGAATTGGGCCAGTGGGGGTGGATTGCTGCGTTTATTTATTGTGCTTGTGCAGCTTTAAGGCTGGCGCGTTTTAATACCAATATCAATGTAATTGATAAGCGGTTTTTTCAAGGATTACCAAGTCCGGCAGCAGCTGCACTTATTGCAGGCCTGGTATGGATCATGTTAGATTTTCAAGTAGCGGGCACGGATATCAAATGGCTTGCTCTTATCGTTACATTGTTTGCCGGCTTGACAATGGTCAGCAATATTCCATTTTATAGCGGAAAAGAAATCAATCTTATGAGAAGGGTTCCATTTGTAACTATTTTATTATTAGTATTATTCTTTTTTGTACTCATCCCGAGCCATCCACCAGTGGTGTTATTTTGCTTGTTTACAGGTTACGCGCTTTCAGGCTATTGCATAAAACTATGGCGTTTGGTCAAAAATAGAAAAAAAATTGAGTCAACCGGTTGCTGAGAATTTTATTGCATAAAATAAAAAAACTATTTATATTGCAAAATCATGTTTAAAATATTTTTTGTCTCTTCATACTATTTTGCAGTTCCGCTGGTCTTGTTGGAACTGCTGCGCCTTGCGCGCTATAGATAAATTTTCTCTCCTCATCAGTTCCTAATTCATAAAAATTCAGCACTTGAGTTTTTATCAGATACATATTTTCTCTCTGAATCGGAGCATATAAATGCAAGAACAATTAATTATTTTTGATACTACACTGCGTGATGGTGAGCAAAGCCCTGGTGCGTCCATGACAAAAGAAGAAAAAGTTCGTATTGCCTGGCAGCTGGAACGTATGGGTGTGGATGTCATTGAAGCGGGGTTTCCTGCGGCTTCTAATGGCGATTTTGAAGCTGTGAGGGCTGTCGCTGAATCGGTAAAGGAAAGTGTTGTCTGCGGGTTGGCACGCGCAATAGAATCAGACATTAGACGCGCCGGTGAAGCGCTTAAAAATACTGGGCCTGCTCGCATACATACGTTTATCGCAACTTCGCCGATTCATATGAAAAATAAACTGCGTATGTCACCGCAGCAGGTGATTGATCAAGCTGTAAAAGCGATTAACTGGGCAGGTCAATACACAGATGATATCGAATTTTCACCCGAGGATGCAGGGCGATCTGAAATTGATTTTCTTTGCAAAATTCTGGAGAAAGTAATTGATGCGGGCGCTAAAACATTGAATATTCCGGACACGGTCGGATACACCATGCCAGAACAATTTGGCAAACTAATCCATACATTACGCGAACGGATTCCGAATTCTGACAAAGCAGTGTTTTCAGTGCATTGCCATAATGATCTTGGACTTGCTGTAGCGAATTCCTTATCTGCGGTCGTTAATGGTGCACGACAGATTGAATGCACCATTAATGGTCTTGGAGAAAGAGCCGGTAACGCATCTCTGGAAGAAGTGGTGATGGCAGTTCGTACGCGCCAGGATTATTTTACTTGTGATACTAAAATTGATACTAAACATATTGTACCCGCCAGTAAACTTGTTTCGGGCATTACGGGGTTTCCGGTGCAGCCTAATAAAGCGATAGTGGGCGCTAATGCTTTTGCTCACGAATCTGGTATTCATCAGGATGGTGTATTAAAACATCGTGAAACTTATGAGATTATGCGCGCTGAGGATGTAGGCTGGGGGGCTAATAAACTGTTATTGGGTAAGCACTCGGGTCGCAATGCTTTTCGAAGTCGATTGAAAGAGCTTGGGATCGAATTGGAATCAGAAGAAATGCTCAATAACACGTTCATGCGATTTAAAGAGCTGGCTGATAAGAAACATGAAATATTTGATGAAGATCTACACGCTTTAGTGTCTGACGAAGTACTTGTATTACAGGAACGCTATCGCTTGTTGTCATTGACGATTCATTGTGAAACAGGTGAGATTCCCTATGCACGATTAGTGATATCAGATGATGGCAATGAAATGCAGGCCGAATCGGATGGCAGTGGCCCGGTTGATGCAACATTTCGTGCCATAGAAAAGTTATTGACAAGTGGTACACAACTTCAGCTATTTTCAGTAAACAATATTACCAGTGGGACCGATGCACAAGGCGAAGTAACTGTCCGTTTACAGAAATCTGACCGTATCGTAAATGGTCATGGAGCAGATACGGATATTGTCGTAGCTTCTGCAAAAGCTTATTTGAGCGCTTTGAATAAGTTGCATACTAAGCTGGAGCGCGCCCATCCTCAAGTGTAACTTTTTCATTTTATCTTTGCTGGGAAATAAAATGTTTATACTCAGACAACGCTTCTATCTTGTATTGGGCCTGATGTTATTGTTGCTTGCGATAGAAGTTAAAGCTTTTCAGTTTCAGGATACTGATGGCAAAATCCATACGCTGGCTGATTATAAGGGACGCTGGGTAATTATTAATTTTTGGGCAACCTGGTGCCCCCCATGTCTGGAGGAAATTCCAGAATTAATTGCGCTTTATGAGGACCGCAAGGATATCATGGTCATTGGTGTTGCCATGGAATTCTCTGATCCTGAAGTCGTTATGGCATTTGTTGAAAAAATGTCGATTTCGTATCCAACGGTACTGGGAACCAGACGTATTGCTTCTCAGCTTGATGAGATTTCGATGTTACCCAGCACCTATTTTTTTGATCCAGACGGCAAGCCGGCTGCGCGCAAATTAGGAATTGTTACGCGTGAAAGCATTGAATCTTTTATTAATGCAAGATAGTTCTGACGCCGTCCATACTGGGCGATCTTTATAGGGTATCGCTAGGATAGTGCCATGTGTTATGCCACAAATTGAATACCAGCTGCGGATAGGTGGATTGCCCAAGACTGCCATTATAGCGACCCAAAGCACGGAACAAGTCACCATTTTCTTTGTTAAGATAATGCCTTAAAATCATACAGCCATAACGCAGATTTACACGCAGGTGGAAAAGATTGTGGTTTGCGTCACCTATAGTATCGGTCCAAAAAGGCATGATTTGCATATAGCCACGTGCACCTGCATGTGAAATTGCATATTTTCTAAAACCACTTTCAACTTGAATTACACTGAGAACAAGTTGTGGATTAAGTCCGGCACGTGTGGCTTCATAATAAACTGTACGTAAGAAAGATTCACGTTCATTCTGATCTGACTTAAAACGTTTTAGCCGCTCACTCATTGTGGCAAGCCAGACATTGTCGGTTGTCAGTTTGATATAATCCTGATACGTCACCGCCTCATCGTTGATTTCGGTTTGTGTAAATATCTGTGTGCTGATAATGAGATGCTCATAGCGCTGAATGCTTGCGTGCCCGGTGATTGGGAATAATATAATTAATAAAATAGCAATTACTTGATACATAATTTTGTCATGATAAATGTGTTGATTTTATCCAAAGCAATCGTTTGCACATTCTTATCGGCACGTCCTTTATATTCAACCGATGACTGTTTTAATCCCCGTTCGCCGAGAACGATACGATGTGGTATGCCAATCAACTCCATATCGACAAACATGACACCAGGTCGTTCATCGCGATCATCCAGCAACACCTCAATGTTAGCATCTGTGAACATGTTATAAAGTTTCTCGGTTTCTGATTTTACCTGTTCGCTTTTGTGCAGTCCGATGGGAATGATAACCAGTTGAAACGGTGCTATGGCTTCTGGAAAAATAATACCCTGATCATCATTATTTTGCTCTATTGCGGCGGCAACAATACGAGAAATACCAATGCCATAACAGCCCATTTCGCAGTTTTGTTTTTGTCCAAGTTTATTTAGGTAGGTTGCTTTCATCTGTTCAGAGTATTTGGTGCCTAACTTGAAAATATGTCCTACTTCAATACCACGACGAATTTCCAGATTGCCTTTGCCATCTGGAGAAAGCTCGCCAGCAAGTACATTTCGTATATCAAAAACATGATCCGGTTTTTTAAAATCGTGCCCAAAATTAACCTGCGTGAAATGAAAACCTTCTTCATTGGCACCACACGCAAAATTAGTCATTTCCATAACTGCCTTGTCGGCGACAATCTTTGTTGCTAATCCCACCGGACCGATATAACCGGGTACAGTGCCCGTTTCATTTAAAATGGTTTCCTCGCTGGCCATTTCAAAATCAGCCAGAAATGGAATTTTTCTAACCTTAAGTTCATTTAATTGATGATCGCCTCGTAATAACAATAAATACAGCGTACTGTTGGCGGTTACCGCGAGTGTTTTAATTGTTTGTTGTAATGGTAAATTAAGAAAATTAGCAACATCTACACAAGTCTTCTGACCTGGTGTGTGTATCTTTTGTATTTTAGCGTCGGGTTTTTGCGGTGTTTTTGCGGGCAGCAGTGATGTAGCCAGTTCTATATTGGCTGCGTAATCTGAATCAGGACAAAATGCGATAGCGTCTTCGCCTGATTCGGCAAGGACGTGAAATTCATGTGAACCACTGCCACCGATTGCGCCGGTATCAGCGGCTACTGCACGAAAAATTAATCCCAAGCGCGTAAATATTCGATCATAAGCTTGATACATCAACTGATAGGTTTCTTCCAGACTTTCTACGTCGGCATGAAAAGAATAAGCATCCTTCATCAGAAATTCACGCGCGCGCATAACGCCGAATCGAGGGCGAATCTCATCTCGAAACTTGGTTTGAATTTGATAAAAATTTAATGGCAGTTGCCGGTAGCTGCTTAATTCTCTGCGCACAATATCTGTAATAATTTCCTCATGCGTTGGACCAAAACAAAAATCGTGTTCATGTCGATCCTTAATTTTTAGCATTTGTGGGCCAAAAACATCCCATCTTCCTGTTTCTTGCCATAATTCGGCAGGTTGAATGGCGGGCATAAGCAGTTCTATTGCACCACTTTTGTCCATTTCTTCGCGAACAATATTTTCTATTTTGCGTAAAATCCTTAAACCGAGTGGCATCCAAGTATATAAACCACTGCCCAGGCGCTTAATTAATCCTGCACGCAACATAAGTTTGTGGCTGATAAGTTCCGCTTCGGCAGGTGCTTCTTTGAGTGTCGAAATAAAAAATTGCGAGACGCGCATGCCTGATTCCTTTATGATTAAAGAAGGGATGCAATTCTACCTTGAAATCTTTGCACAAGTATGATTTAGTCTCATTAATATAAATTAAAATTAACGTACTCTGAGTATTAAGGTGCGATATGGAATTACGTTTTTTTTAAGACACTTTAAATCTGCGATAAAGTATGAAAAAATCTATATTATTTAAATAGGTCAAATGGATTGCTAACATGATTGACCGTAATGGATATCGCCCTAATGTCGGTATAATCCTGCTAAATTCTAAGAATGAAGTTTTCTGGGGCAAACGCATCAGACAGAACTCCTGGCAATTTCCGCAAGGGGGCATTAAATCAGGGGAAAGCCCTGAGGAAGCCATGTATCGAGAATTAGCCGAAGAAGTCGGTCTGCTTCCAGATCATGTTAAGATTGTCGGGCGTACGCGCGATTGGCTTCGGTATGAGGTGCCTGAAAAGTGGATTAGACGTGAATGGCGTGGAAACTATAAAGGACAAAAACAAATCTGGTATTTGCTACGCCTGATTGGTAGAGACAGTGATGTGTCTCTACGTAAAAGCACGCACCCTGAATTCGATGCATGGCGGTGGAATCAGTATTGGGTGGAATTAGATTCAGTTGTTGAGTTTAAACGCAAAGTGTATAAACAGGCACTGACTGAGCTATCTGCTCTATTGCAGGCTAATACGGAAAATGCTTCTGATAGATAAAGGCGGGTTGTCGGTTCATGGTAAGATTGAATTTGTAAAGGACGATAATTGAATGCGCATGATGAATACTTTAACTATATAGTTAGTTCGACAAAATAATATGTGAAAATTCATACGCTAAAATAAATTGAGTAAAGAAAAAGAGGAATAGGGGCGAAACTGCTCCTTTTTTTATTGAGTTCCCATTTATGAGTGTTACATCAGGCGTAATCGGCTGCGCCATTATCAGCCGTATTTTTAGGGAGAATGTCGATGAAGTTACGTACATTGGTGATTTCGTTGCTATCAATTGGCGCGCTTGTCACCTCGTTTAATGCGTCAGCTACCAACGAACCAATACAGCCAATCCAGGCAGTTACACCAAAAAATCCTGATTTGGTTGAATTGGGTAAAATGCTGTTTTTTGATCCACGTTTGTCAAAATCCGGTTGGATATCCTGCAATTCATGCCATAACCTCAGTATGGGCGGCACGGATAATATTCCTTCATCAATTGGACATGCCTGGCAGCAAGGCCCGATTAACGCGCCAACTGTATTGAATTCCAGCATGAATCTGGCACAATTCTGGGATGGTCGCGCTAAGGATCTGAAAGAACAAGCGGGTGGTCCAATTGCAAATCCGGGAGAAATGGCATCAACACATGAACTGGCTGTCAGTGTTTTAAATTCAATGCCACAATATCGCGCAAAATTTGAAAAAGTGTTTGGCTCGGACAAGGTAGACATAGATCGGGTAACAACGGCCATCGCAGCATTCGAAGAAACACTGGTAACACCGGGATCACGCTTTGACAAATGGCTGGAAGGTGATAAAAACGCGTTAAATAAACAAGAATTGGAAGGCTATAAACTTTTCAAAAGTAGTGGTTGTACAGGTTGTCATAATGGCCCTGCAGTAGGTGGAGCGCTCTATCAAAAGTTTGGCGTTCATCATCCCTATAAAACGGATAGCAAAATTGAAGGTCGTAAATCAGTTACTGGCAAAGATACGGATTTAAATGTATTCAAAGTGCCAACATTGCGTAATATTGAACTAACCTATCCATACTTCCATGATGGCGCTGTCTGGACATTGGAGGAAGCTGTGACAATAATGGGAAAATTACAGCTCGATCGTGATTTCAATAAAAAAGAAGTTGATAGCATTGTGGCCTTCATGAAAACCCTGACAGGGGAGCAACCTGATATTAAACTGCCGATTCTACCACCTTCGAACAACGATACACCAAGACCGCAACCTTTCTAAAAAGAGATACTTCGCTGTGACGAAAATAAGTTGAATAGGCAAGAGCTTTTCAGTAGATTATTAGTATCGCCCAGGCCCAAAAATCAGTCTGGGCGACACTGAAAACCGTGGTAACAATTCAGGCATCTCTGTTGCTTCAATATTTTTAGTTGAATATTAGTAGATAAATTTTAAAAACGCATAACACATCAGAGGAATGTATACTGAAAATATCTATGGATACTGGATTTGTAAATGAAAATCGAGTAAAGTCATTATTCCTATAACCAATAATTAGAACAGGGAGCTACGCATGGGTACCAAGGGGCAGTTATTGCAAGATCCATTTCTAAATATACTGCGAAAGGAGCATATTCCCGTATCGATTTATTTAGTAAATGGTATTAAATTGCAAGGACATATTGACTCGTTTGATCAGTATGTTGTGCTGTTGAAAAATTCGGTGACACAAATGGTATATAAACATGCTATATCGACAGTCGTTCCCGCGAGAGCAGTTTCAATTCCAGTAGAAGTTTCTGAACCAAGAGATAATTAATGCCTGAAAAGTCAGGTATATCCAACGTCCGTAGCATGCATGCCGCTATTTTGGTAAATAATGACTTTGGTGAAGGCATGCAGTCTGAACGCTTACAAGAATTGCAGCAACTTGCCGCAAGTGACCAGATTAAAGTAGTAGCAGTTGCTGAAGGAAAGCGTAAACGCCCGGATCCGAGAACATTTGTAGGTAGTGGGAAAGCGGAAGAAATCGTTCGATTAATCGATGATACTGGTGCTGACGTTGTAATTTTTAATCATGACCTTACACCTGCGCAACAACGTAACTTAATGCTGCATTTTAATTGTCCGGTAATTGACCGTACCAGTCTTATTCTAGATATTTTTGCGCAACGTGCTAAAAGTCATGAAGGAAAGTTACAAGTCGAACTTGCACAATTAGAGCATTTGGCCACGCGTTTGGTTCGAGGATGGACGCACCTTGAGCGGCAAAAAGGCGGGATTGGTTTGCGAGGTCCAGGTGAAACGCAATTGGAAACTGACCGTCGATTATTAAGAAAGCGGGTTAGATTACTCAAGGAAAAACTGACTGGTTTACAACGTCAACATAAAATCCAACGCCGTGCAAGGCGCCGTTCTCAAATTTTGTCAGTTTCGATTGTGGGTTATACTAATGCCGGCAAATCAACATTGTTTAATCGACTGACCCGTGCACAGACTTATGCGGCAGATCAGCTGTTTGCGACATTAGATACAACAACGAGAAAATTATATATCCCTGCATGCGGACCTGTTGTTGTTTCTGATACAGTTGGATTTATTCGTGATTTACCGCATACGTTAGTCGCTGCGTTTCGTGCTACGCTCGAAGAAACTATCGAAGCTGATATATTGCTTCATGTAGTCGACGCTTGTAGTCCGAACAAAGATGAACAAATAGAAGCAGTGAATAAACTATTGACTGAAATAGGGGCGGATAATATCCCTCAGATTTTGGTATTAAACAAAATTGACCTGAGTGATTTGTCAGAAAGTGGTGTGGGTTTTGTACGGGATGAGTATGGTAGAATATCCCGAATTCGCTTAAGTGCAAAAACAGGTGAGGGTTTGGAGTTTGTAAAGCAGGCTTTGGCCGAGGCTGTTGTAAACAAAGAACCTGAGTCGGAAAATACGGGATCTGTGGATCCCGTTAAGGTGAAGCGTAGTAGCGTTACGGTATAAATACATTTTGAACAAATAAAACAGGAAGAATTATGGGTTTAAATGATCCTCAGTGGGGAAAAAATAAAGGTGACTCTGGACCACCTGATCTGGATGAAGTATTGCGTAATGTCAATAAGAAAATCAACAATATATTTGGCTCGAAGGATGGTAAGGGTGGCGGTGGTTCAAGTGGCAAGGAACCAAAACCACACAGTCGCGGCAGTATTTTAGTAATCATCGGTCTGCTGCTAGTTGTATGGGTGGCCAGTGGTTTTTATATTGTTAATGAGGGTCATCGTGGTGTTGTGCTGCGCTTCGGTGCGTATGTGGATACAACCCCAGCGGGCTTGCGCTGGCACATGCCTTATCCGATCGAAACAGTTGAATTGGTAAATGTCAGTCAGGTACGTACAATTGAAATAGGTTATCGTAACAATGTCAGAAGTAAAGTATTAAGAGAATCGCTGATGTTGACGGATGATGAGAATATCATTGATATTCAGTTCGCCGTACAGTACATATTAAATAATCCAGAACAATTTCTGTTTAATAACAGAGACCCGGATGATTCGGTTTTACAAGCAGCTGAAACGGCAATCAGGCAGATTATCGGTAAAAGTAAAATGGATTTTGTTCTTTACGAAGGCCGGGAACAAGTTGCCGCCGCTGCAACGGTTTTAATGCAGGAAATCTTGGATCGTTACAAGATCGGTATAGCGATCAGCAGAGTAACCATGCAGAATGCGCAACCACCCGAACAGGTGCAGGCAGCCTTTGACGATGCGGTTAAAGCCGGGCAGGATAGAGAACGTCAAAAGAATGAAGGTCAAGCTTATGCCAACGATGTGATTCCGAGAGCCAGGGGTAATGCGGCAAGGTTAATCGAAGAATCCGAGGGTTATAAGGAGCGCGTAATAGCAAGTGCGATCGGTGATGCCAGTCGTTTTAGTCAGCTTGTAGAAGAATACAGCAAAGCGCCAACAGTAACGCGTGAACGTTTGTATCTGGATATGATGCAACAGGTATTGTCGAGTACCAGTAAAATCATGGTTGATCAACAAAGCGGAGGTAACCTTTTGTATTTGCCGTTGGATAAGATAATGGGTGCGACTGGTTCAGCACCAATGCCACCTGTTGCGAATACACAGTCATCAGCTAATCAGGAAATGACACCTGATAGCAGCATACGTTCACGTGAGGCATTCCGTGGCCGTGAAAGGGAGATGAGATAAATGAAAAATTTTACTTCGGTGTTAATGGGTATTGTTGTAATTGGCTTTTTATTGGCTACTTCGGCAATTTATATTGTAGATGAACGACAGCAGGCGATTTTGTTTCAGTTAGGTGAGGTGGTTGATGTTAAGACCGAACCTGGACTATATTTTAAAATTCCGATTGCTCAGAATGTGCGGTTTTTTGAGGATCGCATTCTGACAATGGATGCTGAAGAACCTGAGCGTTTTATTACATCTGAGAAAAAGAACGTTCTTGTGGATTTGTTTGTGAAGTGGCGTATTGTAGATGTCAAACAGTATTTTATCAGTGTGCGCGGAGATGAAAGTCTGGCGCAAATAAGATTGGCGCAAACAATTAATGCAAGTATGCGTGATGAATTTGGTAATCGTACAGTTCATGATGTTGTGTCGGGTGAACGGGATATGATTATGGAAATAATGCGTCAAAAGGCTGATATAGATGCGAGAACTATTGGTGTCGAGGTCATTGATGTGCGTTTGAAACGTGTTGATTTGCCCCAAGAAGTCAGCGAATCAGTGTATCGTAGAATGGAAGCAGAGCGTAAACGGGTAGCTAATGAATTGCGTTCCACCGGTGCTGCTGAATCAGAAAAGATTCGTGCTGATGCTGACCGGCAACGCGAAGTTCTATTAGCTGAAGCCTACCGCGATGCACAGAAAACGATGGGTGAAGGCGATAAAGAAGCGGCTGCTATTTATGCAGAGGCTTTTGAAAAAGATCCGGAGTTTTATTCATTTTGGCGCAGTATGGATGCCTATAAGAGCTCTTTCAAACATAAAAATGATATGTTGGTTTTAGAGCCAAATTCGGATTTTTTCAAGTATCTTAAAGACCCAACAAATACAACTAATTGATAATACATTATTTATTCTGGTATCATTGAAATTACTACTTTAAACATTGATACGGGTAATTTCTAAGCCGTCAAGAAGTATTTTTTTTCTTTCAGTGATATCAGATGATATATAAATTTTGTAATTCCAACGTTGTATATCATATGGGCTACCTTGTATAGCATATGGCTTTCGCTAACGTAATATTCTGATTACATAAGTAGCGCAAGACCTTTATTTCTACATGTCGAATTTGTCCATACATACCCAAGGCAAGGTTTGATGAGGAGCGTTTCATGCTAGAGACTTTTCTGATGGCATTTGCATTGATGCTGATTTTGGAAGGTGTTTTACCATTCATATCACCACGTACTTGGCGTGAGACTTTTAAGAAAATGACCGAGATTCAAGATAGTCAGCTTCGTTTTATAGGATTGACATCTATGTTGATTGGCTTGGCGTTATTTATTCTTGTGAGTTGATTGCTTGTCTGCTTTATTTTTCTTCTTGATTTATAGCCATGCGTAATTGGTTGCTGCCTGAATATATAGAAGATGTATTGCCTGCTGAGGCCTTTCATATCGAGACAATGCGACGCCGTATGATCGATCTTTTAATGGTTCATGGTTATCAGCAGGTTTCACCCCCGTTACTGGAATATGTTGAATCATTGCTGTCAGGTAGCGGCAGTGATATGAATTTACAAATGTTCAAGGTCATTGACCAGCTCAGTGGTCGAATGATGGGATTGCGTGCTGATATGACGCCGCAGGTGGCGCGTATTGATGCACATCTATTAAATTGTGAAGGCGTCACGCGTCTGTGCTATGCAAATAATGTGTTGCACACAGTCCCTTCAAGCCTTACACAGACTCGCGAACCGTTTCAGATCGGCGCGGAACTTTATGGGCATTCAGGTATAGAAAGTGATTTAGAAATTCAGCATTTAATGCTGAAATGTCTTGCAATGGCAGGTTTGCATCAAGTGCATCTGGATCTCGGTCATGTTGCTGTGTTTAGGGCGATTATAAAAACTGCCAGAATTTCGCTCGAAATGGAAACAGAATTGTTTGCCATCTTGCAAGCAAAGGATATTGCTGCGCTGAAAGAAATTTGTGCAGGCCTTAAAAAAAGTACACGAGAATCTCTATTATTGTTACCTGAACTTTATGGTGACCAAAAAATACTGGATGAGGCAAGAAAAAGATTGCCCACGCATATGGACATTTTGTCGGCGCTCAATCAACTTGACATGGTGAGCAAAGAACTAAAACCGGCTGTAAGTACAATCGCGTTTGATTTAGCAGATTTACGTGGATATCACTATCATAGTGGTATGGTGTTTGCAGCTTATGCACACGATTGTTCCAATGCCATAGCACTGGGCGGGCGTTATGATGAAATAGGTAAAGCATTTGGAAGAGCTAGACCAGCTACTGGATTCAGCATGGACTTGAGGGAGTTGTCCAGGCTTGTTGAAAGATCACCTTATCCGATGGGTATACGCGCACCATATAAGAAAAAAGATAGAGAGCTTGAATTAAAGATTGAGCAGTTACGTAATGATGGTCAAATTGTCATTACTGAATTACCAGAACAACCTGAGAATACTTTAAACTGTGACAGGAAAATAATAAAACGTAAAGGTGAGTGGATTGTTGAGAAAATTAAGTTCATCGATTATTAATAGTATTTTTAGAGATTCTGTACTATGACTAAAAATGTTGTGGTAATAGGTACACAATGGGGGGATGAAGGCAAAGGGAAGGTAGTTGACTGGCTGACAGATCACGCACAGGGCGTTATTCGTTTTCAAGGTGGCCATAACGCGGGCCATACGCTAGTAATTGGTGAGAAAAAAACCATACTACATTTGATACCATCAGGCATTCTACGTAATGATGTAACCTGTTATATCGGAAATGGCGTGGTAGTTTCACTTGAAGCATTAATCAAAGAAATAGAAATGCTTGAGAAAATGGGAATCGATGTAAATGGCAGGTTACGAATAAGTACAGCTTGTCCACTTATATTGCCGTGCCATACAGCACTTGATCACGCACGTGAAGCGGCTAAAGGCGTAAGTAAAATCGGAACGACAGGACGCGGTATCGGTCCGGCCTATGAAGATAAAGCCGCGCGTAGAGCGATCCGTTTGCAGGATTTGTTTCATAGAGACCGCTTAGCTGCAAAACTTGGTGAAATGCTGGATTATCATAATTTTGTTTTAAAAAATTACTTTAACGTACCTATCATAGATTTTCAGAAGACGCTTGATGAAGCAATTCTCCAGTCTGAACGTATAAAGCCCTTAATTGCTGATGTATCGCAGCTTTTATTCAATGCATATAAATCCGGTAAGAATTTGCTGTTTGAGGGTGCGCAGGGTGCTCTGCTGGATATAGATCACGGCACTTATCCCTTTGTAACTTCCAGTAATTGTATCGCCGGTGCGGCTGCTCCCGGCTGTGGTGTAGGGCCGCAAATGTTGCAGTATGTTTTAGGAATTACAAAGGCTTACACAACTCGTGTTGGATCAGGTCCTTTTCCTACAGAATTGGAGGATGAGATTGGAAATCATTTGGCCGAGCGTGGACACGAATTTGGTTCGACAACAGGACGACCTCGACGCTGTGGTTGGTTTGACGCTGTTGCGATGAGACGCTCGATACAGATTAATGGTGTAACGGGATTGTGTATTACTAAGCTTGATGTGCTGGATGGCGTAGAAACCTTGAATGTGGGGGTAGGATATAAATCGAATCAAGGTATTCGCTCTGATGTATTGCCGGTGGGTGCTGATGAATTAAATCAATGTGAACCCATTTACGAGGAAATTCCAGGCTGGTCAACTAGTACAGCCGGGATCAAAGATTTCAAACAGTTGCCCAAAGCAGCACAATTTTATCTAAAACGAATAGAAGAAGTCTGCGAAACGCCTATTGATATGATTTCAACCGGCCCAGATCGGGAAGACACTATTGTACTGCGTCATCCATTTGAGTAGCAGTTAGACACTTTGTAGATGGCGATTGATAATCATTATTTTACCGGCGTTTATCATAACAGATATAGTTATATTTTTTTCTCAATACAAAAATCAAAGCGTTTAGATTAATGAATAATTTATTAATTTCTGATGTAACTGTAGATTCTTGGGTGCAGGCCGGGCCAATTAAAATGAATGATTTACTGGGCTCAGTTGTGCTTATCGAAGTCTTCCAAGTAAATTGCCCTGGTTGTTTCCTTTATGCCTTACCGGATGCAATCGAACTTCACAAAAAATATTCTGATAAAGGGCTTGTGATCATTGGTTTGGCAACTGCTTTTGAAGACTACGATAAAAATACGTTAGAAAACCTGCAGCTTCTAGTAAACACAGGCGAAGTGGTGGGTGAGACGTTTAAAGCGATGAATCAACATGGATTACTCGTCGATAATAGCAGACTCCCATGGAAGCTACCCTTTGCTATAGGCATGGATCGTATTGAGCCTGATAATGACCCAGTAACAGATGAACGTGTCCTGGCATATGCACGGCAGCTATTAACGCAATTCGATACACTACAGGAAGATCAAAAAAAGACTGTTCAAAGTCAAATACGGGTTTATTTAGAGCAAAAAATTATGAAAGCCGAAACATTTGAACGTTTCTCACTCCAAGGAACGCCATCAGCTATTCTTTTTGATCGAGAAGGACAGTTACAGGATGTTTCGTTTGGCCAGGTTGAACACAAACAACCGGCCATAGAGCAACTTTTAGCGTGTAAATAGAGTATCTTAACCATTAAAAATTGTTTTCTGAGCGAATTAGCGATTTACTCTTAACGTTTTATTTAACCACTGCTCAAAGTCTGAATGTTTATAAAGATCATAGCACCAGCACTGAAATTGAAACTGTCTGCCTGCAGTAATGTTTTGTGGCAAATCATCGATATATATTGTCTCTTCAGGCACTAGATTAAAGTGCGAAATTGCATGTTGGTAAAACTCGGTTTGTGGTTTTAGATAACCAATTTTAAAAGATAGTATGGCTTCTTCAAAATAAGAAAATTGGGGAAACTCTGTAATGATCCATGGATAATGAATTGAATTAATATTAGAAATCAAAATTAATCGGTGACCAATTTCGGCGAGTTCATGAACGTTTTTCCACATGGGTTTGTTGACCGTAAATATTGACCGCCATGCATGATGAAATTGAGTAGCGGTGACATTATTTTGCAGCACTTCCAAAGCCCAACTGGTATATTCATCCGAGGTTATCAAGCCTGCCTCAAGTATTTCTTTTTTATCCAGTATGCATTTGATACGCTCATTTACGCCGGGTGTTTCAGGAGGAAGGAGCTGTTTTAGTGATTGTTCAAAATCAAAATCAAGTAGAACACGACCGATGTCGAAGAGAAAAACCATTTTAATTTGAGAAAGATGGTCAGTTTTGAATAATTAGGTGTGTTTATTGTTAGTAGATAAAAAGGAGCCCCCCGCATATGCCGCCTGGACCATCATCTTGAACCTAAAGGCTCAAGGTGGTCGTTTCCCGGATACATCAGGCATACCCTTGGAGGGTGTGCACAACAGTATCACTTAGTCAACAACCTGATTTGATAATTGGTTCAAAGAATTTCAGTCTTACACGTACACGGCAGGGAGCTATTTTTAAAACTTTTTTAAAAAGTAATACGGTTTGTAAATGTTGCATAAAGCAATAAATATCAATTGGTTGACTATTTATTTTTTTATAAGGACATTATTTAGTTTTTCTCGTATGAGTACTATTCTACGCTTAAAATCTTCAATGTCAAAGCCACTTGATTGACGTAAAACAAGTAATTCATGTGCTATACCGAGTGCCGCGGCAATGACGATGCGATCAGAATCCATTATTTTGCCTTCTTCTCTGATTTCCTGAATTCTTTTCTCCAGAAATTCTGCAGCAAGTAAAATTTCTGCGCGTTCTTGTTCGGGGCAGCTTATGTTGAAATCACGTCCCATAATAGTAATTTTTAATAATTCTTCACTATTCATCATCAGGTAAGTGCTTTAAAAGAATTTCTAAACGACTGCTGGCAATATGAATCTTTTCGGTAAGCTTTTCATTTCTAGCGTTTGTTTCTGCAATCTGTTGGCGCAATTTTTTATTTTCAATACATGCATTCTGATACAAACGTACCAACTGATGAACTTCTTCTTCTAGAAATTCTAGTTCTGATTCCATAATTGCCCAATTGGAGATTGACAATAGTTTTCTTTGGCAATGTTATCCGGAGTTTTTTATCAATTAAATTTATAACTTATTATGTGTTCCATCACAATAAGGTGAATTACTCGTTTTTTTACAGGTGCATAACCAGGCAGATCTGTTTTCATCAACCGAAAATGCCTTGGGTGAGAACTCCGTATTTTTGTGCGTGCCATCACAAAATGGCTGTGACTGACTGCGGCCACAGGTACACCAGTAATATTGCCTGCCTACCTCTAATTGAACTTCAATTGGGGAAAAGGATTTTTTAGCATCATGACTCATAAATTTTCTCCATATTTTTAGATACAATTTGAGTTGTATTTTTTAATTGTCTGCTTCAGGTGTTTAGTAAGAAACGTAAATTAATTAAATAATTTTAATGCATTTGAACTACCTGCAATGATATTATTTTCTTTCATTGAGTTCTGGATATTGATGAGCTGCTGTTTACTTCTTGAAAGTCCATTCTCACTGAGCGGAACACGATTATCATCGACCATAATACCGCCGAGTGTATTTGAGAAAATTTTTGCCAGATGTGTCATCTGATCAAAAACTTTTTCTCCATTAGACACTTGTGGCACATCTAATAAAAAAGTAACGCCATGCGTTGTAAGTGCTTTCATGCTTTCGGGTATGAACGCTTCCGATTCGTAGTTGGTCAAGGTAAACAAAACCTGATTATTTTCATCTCTATATTTAAATAAACCATCCGATTCAAGTTTGAAGCCCGATGCTTCTGCAAGGGCTCTGATTTTTGTGCCAATAAAAGCGCCTTCATCTTTACTGATAATGTTGATGCCTATCATGACATCAACATCAGCACAAAATTTATCGAGCTGGATGGCCTGTTCATGTGCAGGTACGATATCCGGGCATTTTGCTTCCGCACCTATTTGTGTGGCAAAATCCTGTACCGTATCACGAAATATTGATAAATCAATTTCACTAATTGGTCCGGAGCGATCTGCAAGTAATAAGCATCCTTTCAAGTTAATATAGTCAGTGTTTTCAGTGTGTGCAATCTCTTCCCACGATCCCGCTTTTTCTCGTTGACCAAACCAGACCAGCGGTTTGTTAAAGTCAAATTTTCTTTGTAGCAGCGTATTCAATTGATTGCTAGGAATGACTGCATCAGCGGAAACGATAACTATATAATTTGTTAGATTATTATATTCATCTAAAACCGGTTGTGATTCTGCTATGCCTGGTTCTATAACATATTCTTGATTGTCGGAATAGTTGTCAGCGACATTTTCTTTTGTTAAAACATCAAGCGGTCTTGCAGATAAGCTATCTTTTTTGGGGGCATGCTTTACAAAAAAATCTTTGTTCAGCTGTGGCTCAATTCTTTCATGCGGTTCATGTGGTTTGGAGTTATTGTTTTTTTCAAATAGAGCGTCGTCTAGTTTTTGATCTAAAGCAGACTCAATTTTACTCCGGTAGCGTGAATGCTGTATCCAGTTAAAGATAGCAACACCGATAATAATAACGATACCGATAATGATCAAACTGACTTGCAAGTCACTCATATTCAATATATCCATACTATTCCTTTACTATCTTGTCTCAATGATTGTTTTAAAAATTAATTTTAATTTGTCGCTGATAGGCCGACTATCTGTCGTTTATTTTTTATAAAAATGCGGTGTCTTTTGTATTGCCAGGATTAACGGTACCTGCAATATTCACCGCTACCACCCTGGAGACACCTTGATCCTGCATTGTAATTCCTATCAGCTGTTGAGCAATTTCCATTGTAATTTTATTATGGCTAATAAACAAAAATTGTGTGTGCTGAGATAATTTTTTTACTAATTCACAAAACCGTCCAGTGTTGCTGTCATCAAGTGGAGCATCCACTTCATCCAATAAACAGAAAGGCGCTGGATTCAATCGAAATAATGAAAAAATTAGTGCCAATGCAGTCAGCGCTTTCTCGCCGCCAGATAATAAATGTATTGAATTATTCTTTTTACCGGGTGGTTGCGCTGTGAGCATTAAACCAGATTCCAGTATCTTACCATCACTGAAAACAAGCTGAGCTTTCCCACCAGAAAAAATAATCGGAAAAATTTCTTTTAAATTATCATTAACCGCATTAAAAGTTTGCTCCAATCTCTTTTTCGTTTCTTTATCAATTTTCTCAATGGCGTTTTCCAAAATAATTATCGCTTCTCCTAAATCCTGGGTTTGGGTTGCTAAAACTGTTTCTCTCTCTTGAAGTGCTTCAAGTTCTTCTAACGCAGCCAAATTCACAGAACCCAAAGCAGCTACTTTTTTTTGGGTGCGATTGATTTCGGTCTGTAAAGCAGTGATACTCTTTTTGTTCACTAAGAACATTAAACTTGATTCGTTTGAGCCTGCCTCGAGCAGTTGTTCGTTGTATCGTTCTTCCAATAGTTTGAATGATTGCTTATTTAAATAAAGTTGATTAATTGATTCACGCAGCGATGTTTGGCGGTGTTCAGAAGCCATCAATTTATTTTCAATTTCTTGAATTTGTTGTCTTGCTCTTTCTAGTTCGCCACGATTTTCTACAACTTTCTGTTCCAGATCTTTGCACCGTGTAACACACGCCTCAAGCTGGGAATTCAAAGTGGCG
Organism: Nitrosomonas aestuarii; assembly: GCF_003046585.1. Classification (GTDB taxonomy): domain Bacteria; phylum Pseudomonadota; class Gammaproteobacteria; order Burkholderiales; family Nitrosomonadaceae; genus Nitrosomonas; species Nitrosomonas aestuarii. Next base: position 219,173 of record NZ_QAAE01000003.1, read on the forward strand.
TCATCCAGACTACCATTCTCTAATAACAAGTTATCCCTGATTTTAGATAAATGCGTCCCGTTTTCCTCGAGTGATTTGATTGAATTTTCTATATCATTGATTTTATTTTGACATATTTTCTCGTCAAATAACGCTTCTTGCATCTCTTTATTATACTTTTCTATCTTGTGACGCTGTTCTGTAAGCTGTTGTCCTACTGCGGCTAACTCTTTTTTTGCAGCTAGTGCACATTTTTCGATTTGTTCAATTTGACTAAGATGTTCTCGAGCTTCTTTTTCTGCATTATCTTTTTGCTGGTTTTCCAGGGCAAGCTGCTGACGAATCTCATCCAGTTCATCTTTAATGAGGGCTCTGCGTTGCCCAATCTGTTCGTTAAATTGAGAAAGTTTAATTTTTTCTAATTGCAAATGATGTTGTTGTTGCGTGAGTTGTTGTTGCTCGCTGCGGCGAAGTTGAATTGTTTCATTTAATGTCTCGTGACTGTCAACAATTTCTTTGAATTCAAATTGTTGTGCTTTTAATTTATTTGTGATTGCTGCTATCTCTCCTTGAAGTTGATTGAGTTCGTTTTGCCGGGACAAAACGCCATGCAATTGTGAATCAGGAGAGTGAAAATTAATACTGTTACGGTTGAGGGTGTGTCCTTCCCGCGTCACAAATAACTCGTCGGGCTTCAGTTGATGTCTTTGTCGTAATCCATCCTGAATGGTGTCCATGACGTAGATGTTCTTGAGCCAATCATTGATTACAGATGTAATGCCTTTGTCAGCACAAGTCAGGAAAGTTGTCAACGTTGTCCATTGTGTATGGCGGCTGGCTGGTATGAATAGATAATTTGTTGCGGCGTTGTCATCCTGGTTCTGATATTCAAAAATAGTTAATTTTCCGGGTGGCAAATCATTTTCCCAGTTATTGATAATTTCAATCTGTGGAAATCCAAAACTGTTTAAACGTGCTTGTAAAACAGATTCAAGTGCGTTCTCCCAGTCTTTGTCAATTTGTATATGATGCCATAAGCGTGGCAGAGATCTTAGTTCATATTTTTGCAACCAGTTGTTTAATGCTTCATTATTTTCAATTTTTTGTTGCAGGTTTTGAAGCGCATGAAAACGAGCTTGTAAGTGAGATAATTTTGTCTGCAATTCATGAATATGAGATGCTGCTTTTTCTTTACGGCGACTCTCTGTTGAGAACGCGGTTTCTGTTTGTGAAAGTTTGCTCTGGTTTTCTGTTATTTTATTGTGTGTTTGTTCTAATTTCGATTCAATTGCCTTAAGTGCTTGGTGGTCTGGTTCATCGAGTGAATCGAATTCTTGTTGCAAACGATTGTTACGTGATTCCAATTGTATAATGGCTTTGTTTGTATGCTGTAAATGTGTTTTGGCCACGTTGCCCGCTTGCTCAGTAAATATGAGGTTTTGCTGGGCGGTATCAAATGTTTTCTGACATTGATTAAAAATTGCTTCTAACTCAGGTAGTTTTGCAATGTGCGCTTTGTTTTTTTGAACTCCTTCTTCATGCACAGTCTCCGCATTTTTTTTTTCAGTGCGCCAGTGCTGCAAGTTTTCAACAGCTGTATTGAGTTGTTGTTGATTGCGCGTTAACTGTTTTTCAATATTCTGTATTTGATGAAAAAGTTGTTCCCTGTTTTTATGAAATTGTCTGATCTCCTGCTCAAGACGTGCTTTTTCAGCGCTTACTTCGTATAATTTGCCTTGGAGCGCGTGCTGATTTTCACTGCAGTTTTGCTCATACACACGGGTATTTTCCCGTTGATTCTTGTTTAGTTGCAATTGCGTGACTTCTGTTTCTAACGTTTGCTCTGCTGATTCAATTTCTTCTTCTACAGCGGAACGCTGTTGTTCGGCTTCCACTCTATGCTGAAGCCATAGTACTTGCTGCGTTTCTTGAAGTTGTGTATTTAATGCAGCATATTCGCTGGCGACTCTGGCTTGACTTTTCAGGCGTTCAATCTGATTTTGTAATTCGCTAGAAATATCCTCAATACGATTGAGATTTTTTCGTGTATCGGTTAATCGCAATTCAGTTTCGTGTCTTCTTTCTCGATATTTAGAAATACCGGCTGCTTCTTCAAGAAAAGTTTTTAATTCTTGAGGCTTGGCTTCGATAATACGTGAAATCATGCCTTGTTCAATAATGGCATAACCACGTCCGCCAACACCTGTCCCCAGAAAAAGATCAGTAATATCGCGTCTTCTGACATGTATATTGTTTATATAATAATTTGAATTGCCATCGCGTTGAATGATGCGTTTTATGGCTATTTCCGTATAACTGGACCATGCCCCGGCAACATTATTGAAGCTATTGTCAAAAAAAAGCTCTACGCTGGCGCGTCCAACTGCCTTGCGATTTTCAGATCCACCAAATATCACATCCTGCATAGATTCGCCACGTAGAGTCGAAGCTTTGGATTCCCCCAATACCCAGCGAACGGCATCTATAATATTGGACTTGCCACATCCGTTAGGCCCGACTATGCCGACTAAATTGTGAGTGACTGGGATAACAGTAGGCTCGACGAACGATTTAAAACCAGCAAGTTTAATTTTGACAAGGCGCAATTTGATGTGTGGGTAAACAGTTATAATGGAAAAAAACGTGAATCGGTTGTATATAATCGTTGTTTATTGTAACTGAAATAATTAAAAGAAGAGAATTGTTGAATGTCGACCAAACCAAGCAAACATCTAGAAACTTTTCCAAATCCGTTTGTTAAAAGAGATTATCAAATTCATATGGAAATTCCGGAATTTACCTGCGTATGTCCAAAAACAGGGCAGCCAGACTTTGCCAGTTTAATTTTAGATTATATTCCAGATAAAAAATGCGTCGAACTGAAAAGTCTGAAACTGTATATTTGGTCATACCGTGATGAAGCTGCATTTCATGAAGCCGTAACCAATCAGGTGCTGGAAGATCTTGTTGTCGTATTAAAACCGAGATATATTCGCCTGACAGCACGTTTTTTTGTGAGAGGAGGTATTTTTACCAATGTGATTGTCGATCATCGTAAATCCGGATGGAAACCGCAACCGTGTATTTCACTGCATTCGTTTGCTGAACAGTCAAATATTAAAAGATATTGAAGGATTTATTTTTCCAAATGGTTCATACAGCACAGTGGATGTTAAATAAAGAGAATTCTAAGTTAATAGATCTAAAATGATTCGAGTACCGCATTTCGGTATTGCTGCAGTAAATCTGTTTCTTATGAAAAGTGCTCGATTAATGACTTTGTTTGCTTGTTTACTTAAATGAACTTATTTGTTTTATATGATGTCTTTAATAATTGTAGCTTATTGGTTCCCGTGAACCCTCTGAATAGGTATACTTGATCTGGCAGGCATTAATCATAGCCATAAAAGTGATTAGTAGTTTTTCTCAATTTAAATGCTTAAGGATCAAGTAGTATGGGTGATCGGGAAGTCGATCAACAATTGGTGGAACGTGTACAAAATGGTGATAAGCATGCGTTTGATTTATTGGTTATCAAATATCAACGCAAGTTAACCCGTTTGTTGTCGCAATTTGTGCGTGATCCGGCTGAAGTCGAAGATGTGGCTCAAGAAGCTTTTATCAAAGCTTACAGGGCATTACCTTCTTTTCGGGGCGACAGTGCATTTTACACCTGGTTGTATCGAATCGGCATTAATACTGCTAAAAATTACTTGGTTTCACAAGGAAGGAAAGCACCAACATTACAGGGTATTGATAGCGAAGACGCTGAAAATTTTGAAGAAGGTGGTTTTTTGCGTGAAATGCATACCCCTGAAAGTGAACTGATGAGTAAACAGATTGCTCAAACAGTAAATCAAACTTTAGAGGAATTGCCCGAAGAATTACGAACTGCAATTATGTTACGAGAGATTGAAGGACTAAGTTATGAGGAGATTTCAACTATCATGGATTGTCCCATAGGTACTGTACGTTCACGCATTTTTCGGGCGCGTGAGGCAATATCTGAGAAATTACGCCCACTACTGGGTACCAGCAAAGATAAGAGGTGGTAAAGTGAAAAATAAAGTATCCGAATTAATGGACGGTGAACTTAATAATCAGGATGCAAAAAAAACAATACAAACGCTTAACAGGAAAAATGAATTACAAAACGATTGGGATACCTATCACTTGATCGGTGATATCTTAAGACAATCATCAACAACGCTGTCAACAAATTTTACACAACGCGTTCGACTTCAACTCGATTCCGAACCTACGGTATTTAGTCCAATCAAATCAGCATCAGGAAGTAATAAGACTAAAGTATTTGCATTTGCAACTGCCGCATCAGTGGTCGCAATGGTTTCGGCATGGCTTGTGATGCATAATGTATATCAGGAATCTCAACCGATAATGGTAGTTGATCACTCGAAAATCCAAACCGAAACAGATCAACCAATGACACCCGTGTTGGTTTCTCATCCATCAAGAGCTGTTTCGTATTCACATATACCTGTTGAAAATATGAATAACTATCTATTCTTTCATAATGAATTTGCGCCGGGTAGAGCAGTACATGAGCAATCAGTTTACATATATCCAGTAACCGATTTTCATGACAACCATAAAAAATATGGTAAATGAAAAACCATATATTGCCAATTCTCCTATTATTGCTAGTATCTGCGTTTCAGACAGTCATTGCTGAGAGCCAGCCGCAATCTTCTGACAAGGCGTTTGATTGGTTACAAAAAGTTGCAACCGCGCCGCGACAGTATAATTATTCAGGTACGTTTGTATACTATGCTGATAATTATATGGAATCCTCTCAGGTAACACATAAAGTGGATCATGAAGGGGAATTTGAAAAAATTGAGGTTCTTGATGGTTCGACACGTATTGTTTTTCGTAATAACGATGAAATGAAGTGTTATCTACCGGATAGTAAAAAAATTTATACAGAAAAACGCTGGTTTAGGAAATTTTTCCCAGATTTGTTGCCGCAACCATCTGAAAGAATTAAAGAAAACTATAATATTCAAATCAAAAAACAAGAACGTGTAGCAGGATATGATGGTCAGATATTGATGCTTGTACCAAAAGATAATTTGCGTTATGGGTACAAATTCTGGATACATGTTGATAGCGGCTTGCTGCTTAAAGCGGCGGTAATGGATAAAGAGAACATTATCGAACAGTTTGCCTTTGCACAGATTGAGATTGATGGCGAAATTGACGCCAGTATATTAGATCCTGATTCATCCATCAAAGCCACAAAGAATTGGAAAACAATTAATTTGTCAACTGTGTTGTTAGATGAAGGTGAACTGGCATGGCGTTTGGATAAATTGCCCTCTGGATTTAAGAAAGTTGCTGAAATGAAACGTAATCTGGTTGGAAAAAGCTTGATGGTCGACCATATTGTTTTATCTGATGAATTGGCCTCTGTATCGGTATTTATTGAACCAGTAATAAAGGATACGTCATCGCCCGTTCCCGGTTTTTATTCTAGCCGTGGAGCTATCAATATATATGTGCGTGAACTGGATAATAATAAAATAACCACGGTTGGGGAAGTACCTCTAAATACAATTAAATTGATTGGAGATGCCGTACGCCTCCAATAACTCAATTGATGAATTGAACGAGAGATATTAAATACATTTAATTGCGCTTGTAAGCGCTTTTTTATTGACGGGATATACCCCACAAGAATAAACCGTGACTAGAAGATTCGAGGGTATAGCAAAGCTTTTTTATATAAATATGTTTGTTTAGGATGTTTAGGATTGGTATGCTGAGGATAAGAATAATGCGTCATTTCATGTTAGTTCTGTTATTTGTTTTTTCATCAAATGTTTCTGCGCAGGTCAGAGAACTTCCAGATTTTACAGGTCTTGTGGATAAGTATGGGGCTACCGTAGTTAACATCAGTACCATTCAATCACAGCAAGATGCCGTAGCGCAGTTTTTCCCGGAATTGCCAAATATTCCTAAAGACTCACCATTTTATGAGTTTTTCAGGCGACATATGGAGCCTTTTTCTGCGCCCAGAAGATCTGAGCCCAGGTCTATGGGTTCTGGTTTTATTATCAGTTCCGATGGTTACATCTTGACTAATGCGCATGTTGTTGAAGCCGCTGATGAAATAACAGTCAAGTTGAATGATAAACGTGAATTTGTCGGTGAAGTGATCGGTACTGATAAAAAAACTGATATTGCGCTGATTAAAATTGAAGCTGAAGATCTGCCAAAAGTCAATCAGGGAGATCCTGATGAACTCCGAGTAGGTGAATGGGTTGTGGCGATTGGCTCTCCGTTTGGATTTGAAAATAGTGTGACGGCTGGTATCGTGAGCGCAAAAGGAAGATCGCTTGCACAGGAAAATTATGTCCCATTTATTCAAACGGACGTTGCCATTAATCCAGGTAATTCGGGTGGACCATTATTCAATATGAGTGGAGAAGTGGTTGGGATTAACTCGCAAATTTATAGCCGTACAGGTGGCTTTATGGGTTTGTCGTTTGCAATACCGATCAATGTTGCGACCGATATTGCAAATCAACTTAAAATCTCAGGCATTGTTCGTCGTGGAAGAATTGGCGTGATGATACAGGAGGTTACTAAAGAATTGGCTGATTCATTCGGCTTGTCTGATACCCGTGGTGCACTGGTTGTATCGGTAGAAAAAGATGGGCCGGCTGACACGGCCGGTATCAAAGCCCGCGATATTATTCTTAGTTTTAATGCTCAAGAAGTTGAAGCTTCTGCAGACTTACCGCGTATAGTCGGTAATACTGCACCTGACTCCAAGATTACCGTTAAGGTCTGGCGGGATGGCTCAGTGAAGAATATTCAATTAACAGTGGGTGAAATTCCAAGGGACGAATCCGATCAAAACGCACAAAAAAAACAAAATAAAAAAACCAGCGAGTCGAATCGGCTTGGACTTGTGTTGGGTGAATTAACGAGTCAACAGAAAAAGCAGATGGATATAGAAAATGGTTTGCTGGTCGAGCATGTGGAACCAGGGATTGCCGGTCAATCCGGTATCCGCAAAGGTGATATCATACTTGGCTTTAACAGTAAAGATGTTAAAAGTGCAAAACAATTCAATCAATTACTTGATCAAGTAAAAGAAGGTCGGAATATTGCTCTGCTGATCAAACGGGATGATTTGACAACTTTTATTACAATGAAATTAAAAGATAACGATTGATAGAGTACAAGTGATGACAAAGTCCGATGAAGTATGTGCGCTGGTAGTCTTTGGTCGTGAGGAGTGTCATCTTTGTAATCAAATGATCGTTGACTTGCAAAAACGACAGGAACAAATAACGTTTGATTTTCAAGTTATTGATATTGATACAGATCCAGATCTCAGGGTTAGGTTTAATGATAAAGTGCCTGTCCTGATGTCGCTTTCTGATCAAAAAGAGATTTGCCATTATTATCTTGATTTAGCAGCTCTGGATGATTATCTCGCAAAAATTCGTTAGAATGCTGCCTCTGACTCAGATAACTCTGGTTACTTAGCGTATTCATCGCTGGTTTCCAGAATTTTAATAGTCTAAATTTAACAGCTCAGACCATCATTTATTAAAACTTAATGCAGCATATTCGTAACTTCTCAATTATCGCGCATATCGATCATGGAAAATCTACACTGGCTGATCGTATTATTCAATTTTGCGGTGGCCTAACGGAACGAGAAATGGAAGACCAGGTTCTGGATTCTATGGATCTGGAACGTGAAAGAGGTATTACCATCAAGGCGCAGACTGTAGCGTTGCAGTATAAGGCAAAAGATGGTGAAACGTACTTGCTCAATTTAATTGATACGCCAGGGCATGTTGATTTTTCATATGAAGTTTCTCGATCACTGGCCGCATGCGAAGGTGCCTTACTGGTCGTTGATGCGTCACAAGGCGTAGAAGCCCAAACTGTTGCAAACTGCTATACTGCCATAGAACAAGGCGTTGAAGTTGTACCTGTATTAAATAAAATAGATTTACCAGCGGCAGATCCCGAAAGAGTGATCGAAAATATTGAAGATGTTATCGGGATTGATGCTCAGAATGCACTTCAGGTCAGCGCTAAAACAGGTGTTGGTATAGCAGATGTGTTAGAGGCACTTGTTTTCCGGATTCCTGCGCCTGTCGGAGATCCAGAGGCACCATTAAAAGCATTAATTATCGACTCCTGGTTCGATAATTATGTGGGTGTCGTGATTTTAGTGCGCATTATGGATGGCACGCTTAAACCAGGCGATAAAATGCTGCTTATGGCTAGCAAAGTAACTCAACTTTGCGAACAGGTAGGTGTATTCATACCAAAATTACTGAGCCGGAATTCTTTGAGTGCGGGCGAAGTGGGTTTTGTAATTTCAGGTATTAAAGAACTTGATGTGGCAAAGGTAGGTGATACTGTTACACTCGCCAATAATCCTGCAGAAAAACCATTAAAGGGTTTTAAAGAAATCAAACCACAGGTCTTTGCCGGTTTATATCCAATAGAATCGAATCAATACGATGCGCTACGCTCGGCTCTGGAAAAGCTAAAACTTAATGATTCTTCCTTGCAGTTTGAGCCTGAAACATCACAAGCGCTGGGGTTCGGGTTTCGTTGCGGCTTTCTTGGCTTGTTGCATATGGATATTGTGCAAGAGCGTCTTGAAAGAGAGTATGACATGGATTTGATTACAACGGCACCGACAGTTGTTTATCAGATACTCATGCGCGATGAAACAATTATAGAAATTGATAATCCATCCCGAATTCCCGATTTGTCTAAAGTTGCTGAAATTCGAGAACCGATAATTACCACGACCATTCTGGTGCCGGAAGAATATGTCGGCGCCGTGATGACATTATGTGTGAACAAGCGTGGTATCCAGAAAAATATGCAATATATGGGCAAGCAGGTTATGCTTACTTACGAAATGCCATTAAATGAAGTCGTAATGGATTTTTTTGATCGACTTAAATCGACAAGTCGTGGCTATGCCTCGCTCGATTATGAATTTAAGGAATTTCGTGCTTCCGATCTGGTTAAACTGGATATATTGATCAATGGCGACAAGGTTGATGCCTTATCATTAATTGTGCATCGCAGCAGCAGCCAGTATCGTGGCCGTGAATTGGCGCAAAAAATGCGTCAATTGATTCCCCGACAGATGTTTGACATTGCTGTGCAGGCTGCAATAGGCGCACATATCATCGCTAGAGAAAGCGTTAAGGCTCTACGTAAGAATGTTTTGGCAAAATGTTATGGTGGCGATATTAGCCGGAAACGTAAACTACTGGAAAAGCAAAAAGCTGGTAAAAAAAGAATGAAACGTGTCGGTAATGTTGAAATTCCACAAGAAGCTTTTTTAGCAATATTACAAGCTGATACAAAATAAAAATACAGCAGCCTATCAAATATAAGTCTTTATTTATTCCCCGAAGAAAATGTGATGGTGCTTACAAATTATTCAGTAAATTCAGAAAGGTAATTTCATGAACTTTCCCTTGATCTTATTTAGTCTGCTGGTAATTACCGGCGCCGTCTGGGTTCTCGATTATTTTATCTTGCGCCATAAACGTGATCCTGATAAGGAAGAACCTTGGTGGATTGAATACCCTAAAAGTTTTTTCCCGATTATTTTGATTGTGTTTTGTTTGCGGTCATTTATCATCGAACCGTTCAAAATACCTTCTGGTTCGATGATACCAACATTGGTTGTTGGAGACTTTATCTTGGTCAACAAATATACCTATGGCATACGATTACCGGTGATCAATAAAAAAATAATCGACATGAACAACCCTAAAGCCGGTGATGTTTTGGTGTTTCGCTACCCGGAGGATCCTGCCGTAGACTATATTAAACGAGTGGTCGGTGTGCCGGGTGATGTTATTACTTATCATAATAAGCAATTATTTGTTAACGATAAAATAGTCAGGCAAGAATATGAGGGTGATTACAAATACGTGGAACCCGGATTGGGTTATATTTATTCGGAAAAATATGCAGAATATCTTGGAGAAACCAATCATTCCATTTTAATGAATCAGGAAATCAATGGATTACAATATTCGAGTGTGCGTGTGTTTCCATTCCGCGAAAACTGCCAATATAGTCGTACCGGATTTACCTGCACAGTTCCGCCTGACAACTATTTTACTTTGGGTGATAACAGGGATAGCAGTAGTGACAGCCGATACTGGGGCTTTGTACCGGAGGAAAATATTGTGGGGAAAGCGTTTATGATTTGGTGGAATTTTGGCGATTTTGATCGAATTGGCATGCGCATACAGTAACTGAACACTATTTTTTGAGAGGTTATCATATGGACTTGTACGGGTATCGTTATAAACAGTTGGGACTGAGTCTTTCTGGTCTGTTGATGTGGTCGGTGGTGCTGGTACTTTTTGCATTACTAGGCATGAAGGTTGCCCCTGTTTATATTGAGAACGCTGCCATTAAGCAAAATTTAGTTGCGATTGCTAATGATTCAAGTCTGCAAAATGTACATCATAGTCAATTACGGCTTGCTTTTAGTAAACGCGCGCAAATCGATAACATTACTTCCGTCACTGCAAAAGATATTAACATTACTCGAAATCGGAATCGAAATGAGGTAGTTTTAAGCGTGGATTATTCAGCGAAAATACCCTTAGCCGCAAATATTTCTCTGCTTATCGATTTTAATACACAAAGTAACTGACATTGCGTAAAACAAGATCATTTAAAAAGTATGCAAAATAACAGAGAAGCAATACTTGACTCGTTCTGCAGCAGGCTTGGCTATCAGTTTGTTCGGGCTGAATTATTAGGCGAAGCGTTAACCCACCGCAGCCATAGTCTAAAGCATAACGAGCGCCTTGAATTTTTAGGCGACAGTGTTTTGAATTGTGCAATTGCCGGATTGATTTTTAGAAAATTCATTGAGGTACCCGAAGGCCGGTTATCTCGTCTGCGTGCAAGTATGGTTAATCAAACAGCTTTATCTGATTTGGCGCTTTATCTGAAAATGGATGAATTGATTCGATTGGGTGAGGGCGAATTAAAAAGCGGCGGCAATCGCCGACCATCCATTCTGGCTGATGCGCTTGAAGCTGTTTTTGGTGCAATTTACGTGGACAGTAATTTTGTCCAAGCAGAAGCAGTTATTACCAAGCTATATACACCTATACTTGACACCATCGATCATTCCACCCATGGGAAAGATCCAAAAACGATGTTGCAGGAATTATTGCAAAGTCAGAAACTGGATTTACCAGAATATATAGTTGTCACAACCATCGGAAAAGCCCATCAGCAAAAATTTAAAGTCGAATGTGTAATACCCAAATTCAATATTCGTACTGCGGGTGAAGGCTTTAGCCGCCGCAGCGCTGAGCAGGCGGCCGCAAAAAAAGCGTATGAACTGGCCTGTGTTGATGGTTAGTAATAATCATTCAAGTTAAATTTTTTCACCTGAGTATACAGAAATATAATTTATGGTAATCTGTTTTCAGCATGCTATCTGATATCCGTTTTCACACTGGATATATTGCCATTGTAGGTCGTCCGAATGTTGGCAAATCGACACTGCTCAATAACCTGATACAGCAAAAAATCAGCATCACATCCAGAAAAGCGCAAACAACGCGTTATCGTATCAATGGAATTTTGACTGACCAGAATACTCAGTTTGTTTTTGTGGATACACCGGGTTTTCAGACACGGCATAAGAATCGAATGAATACAGCAATGAACCGAGTTGTGTCGCAAAGCTTGCAGGACGTTGATGTTGTGTTGTTTGTCATAGAAGCGCTGTGTTTCGATGAGCAAGACCAGCTTGTATTGAATTTATTACCCCAAACGGTGCCGACTATACTCGTTGTGAACAAAACTGACCGGTTGACTGATAAAAATCAATTATTACCTTTTTTGGATAAAATGGCCAAAAAATCTAATTTTTCGGCCATGGTCCCTGTGAGTGCGGAAAATCAAACGCAATTGTCGACACTGCTTGACGTAATTCGTCCGCATATACCAGAGAACCCTTTTTTGTATGGTGCAGATGAGATAACCGACAAAAGTGAGCGGTTTATTGCTGCTGAGTCGATACGTGAGAAACTGTTTCGTTTAATGGGTGACGAGATCCCATATTCAACGAGTGTTGTTATCGATCAATTTTCCGAAACTGAAAAATTGTACAAAATTTATGCAACTATTTTGATTGATAAATCCGGTCAAAAGGCTATTATCATTGGAAAAAATGGTGAGAAACTCAAGTTAATTGCGAGTCAAGCACGTAAAGAAATGGAAAAATCATTTGGAAAAAAAGTATTTTTACAAGTGTGGGTAAAGGTTAGAAGTGGATGGGCTGATAATGCCAGTGTGTTAAAGCAGCTTGGATATGAATAGCGTTGCCACCTAACGAAAAATGACACAACAACCAACCTAGAATTCACATAGCACACTGCGGAAGATGATTATAAAAAAACTGATTGATCCGATTTTGTCCGGGATAGAACATTATGGTTGAACTTGGCGTCAATATTGATCATGTAGCAACACTCAGGCAAGCACGCGGCACGGAATATCCAAGTCCTGTTGAAGCAGCAATTATTGCAGAATCAGCCGGTGCCGATGCAATCACACTGCATTTGCGCGAAGATCGACGACATATTCAGGATCGTGATGTAGAACAGCTGCGAGGCCTGCTCACGACGCGAATGAATTTGGAAAGCGCTGTTACGCCTGAAATGATCGAAATAGCAATGCGAATTAAGCCCCATGATATCTGTCTTGTGCCAGAACGGCGTGAAGAGCTTACAACAGAAGGAGGGTTGGATGTCGTCAAAAATTTTAATCAAGTCAAACATGCTTGTCGTCAATTAACCGATGCGGGAGTACGTGTTTCATTGTTTATCAATGCGGATACTGAACAGATTGATGCGGCATTCAGTGCGGGTGCACCAGCTATTGAAATTCATACAGGTGGTTATGCGGATGCCATCACTTCAGCCATGCAGACGAGTGAGTTTGAGAAAATTAAAAAAGCTGTTGCATATGGACTCGAACGGAATCTGAGAGTTAATGCAGGTCATGGGTTACATTATCAAAATGTGCAAGCCATTGCGGCAATTCCCGGTATTTCGGAATTAAACATTGGCCATGCCATTATCGGACGTGCAATTTTTACCGGCCTGGAACAAGCGGTTAAAGATATGAAACGGCTTATTTTTGAGGCGGTCAGATGATCTACGGTATTGGGACAGATCTGGTTGATCCTTCAAGAATTGCCCAATCATTGGAAAGACATGGAGAAAAATTTGCACGGCGAATCTTGACAGATACTGAATGGAATGAATACCAAAAATGTAGCAAACCCGTTCTGTTTCTAGCTGGAAGGTTCGCTGCCAAAGAAGCACTTTCGAAAGCAATGGGCACTGGGCTACGCCATCCTGTGAATCTTGAGTTTATTACGATAACACATGATGCGTTGGGTAAGCCTTTTTTTGAATTTCACCCGAAACTTGACCAGTTAATCAGTGAAAAAGGCATCATCAGTCATTATCTGTCTATTAGTGATGAATTGAACATGGCCTGCGCCTTCGTTATTTTGGAAAAATAATATGTCGCTTGGCCCTATTATGCTCGATTTAACTGGTGTCAGTCTGACTGACGAGGATATAAGGCGATTGCAGCATCCTTTAACGGGCGGCGTTATTCTGTTTTCGCGCAATTTCTCCTCGTTTAAACAACTATCATTACTGACTCAACAGATCAGAGCTATCAGGGCACCGCATTTATTGATTGCAGTTGATCATGAGGGCGGGCGTGTACAGCGCTTTAAAAACGACTTTACACGGCTGCCGCCGATGCGAGAACTTGGGAAGATCTGGGATAAGTATCCAAAGCGTGCACAACATCTGTCCAAGCAGATAGGTTACGTGCTGGCAACCGAATTGATAACCGGTGGTGTTGATTTGAGTTTCACACCGGTGCTGGATGTTGATCATGGTCAAAGTGGTGTTATCGGCGATCGTGCATTTCACCGTAATCCTCAAGCAATTTCCGATCTTGCTCACGCTTTAATACTAGGGCTAAAAGCAGGCGGAATGCAAGCGGTTGGCAAACATTTTCCCGGACATGGCTTTATACAAGCAGATTCACATCTAGAGAAGTCTATCGATGGACGCCGATATGCGGATATTGAAATGGATGATTTAATACCTTTCGTACGCATGATTGATTATGGTATAACCGGAATTATGGCAGCACATGTTATTTATCCCCAAATCGATCAAAAGCCAGCAGGTTTTTCCCGGACATGGCTGCAAACGATATTACGTGAAGAACTGCGATTTGAGGGCTGCATTTTCAGTGATGATCTGAGCATGCAGGGTGTTGCACATTTTGATTCTATTGTTGTGCGGGCAAATGCCGCACTTGAGGCCGGGTGTGACATGATTCTGGTATGCAACAATTCACAGGGAGCTGATGAGTTGCTTGATAAACTGCAATGGAATCCTTCTGCAGCCAGTCTTGCACGTTTTGCGCATATGCATGGGAAGAAGCATTTTGCTTCAATGATAAAATTACGTGAAGATGCTACTTATGTCCAAGCAGTTCGTGAAATTAGCGCCATTGGCGATCCAAATGAAGTATTAACTTTTTGAAAATAGACAGAGTTTTCATCAGTTCTTGATATGTTCAGATTGCATTTATCTGAGTGTGTTAATTATCTATTTTTATTGATTAATTCCAATAACGCCTGATAGGGAATAGGCCGACTAAAGTAATATCCTTGTTGATAGTAGCAGTGATGCTGAAGCAGAATTCTGGCTTGCTTTGCTGTTTCTACTCCTTCTGCGACAACTAACAGTCCCATATTGATCCCCAGACCGATAATGGCTTGAACAATAGTCAAATCGTTCTGATTTTGATCCAGTGTACGAACGAACGATTTATCAATTTTTATAATATCGATGGGAAGTTCACGTAATAATGTGAGTGATGAATATCCTGTGCCAAAATCATCCAGAGCGATTAAAATATCAAGCTCTCGGATTTTTGTAAGAATATTACCAACGCGTTCCATATCATTAACGATAGCACTTTCAGTTATTTCTAGTATTAATAAACGAGGGGGCAACCCCGAATCATGCAGCGCGTTAAAAATTGTTTGCAGGAAATTTTTATTTAGCAGTTGTCGAGGACTCACGTTGACCGAAACGTTGACGGAATAACCCAGTTTTAATAATTTATAAGAAGCTAAACAGGAGGTTCTTAAAACCAACTCCCCAAGTTGGTCAATCAATCCAACATTTTCAGCAAGCGGTATGAATTCACTTGGCGATAAGAAACCTCGCGCTGGATGAGGCCATCGCACAAGCGCTTCCATCCGGGCAATATGGTGCGTTTCTGCATGGACTATCGGTTGGAACAAAACCTGAAGCTCATGGTTTGTGATAGCCGCGCGCAGCTCTTTTTCCAATTCAAGCCGATCGCGTGTCCACACCAAAGTCGATTCAGGTGAATAAAAATTAAAACAGTTGCCGCCGTCTCGCTTGACACGATACATGGCTGTTCTAGCTCTTTCTAGTATCGTATCACTTGTTAATCCATTTTCAGGATAAAAACTGATACCGATGCTGACAGATACATATACTTCTAAACTATCAATTTCAAAACGGCTTCTGATGACTTCAAGAAGTTTTTGTGCCATTCCAGTAGCGATATCTTTATCAGTCAAGTATACAGAGAGTAGAATAAATTCATCGCCGCCCCAGCGTGCAACGATATCATCTTGGTTCACACTTTCATTCAGGCGCTCGGAAACCATCCGCAGCAGTTTGTCGCCAGCCTGATGTCCCATAGCATCGTTGACTTTTTTAAAATTATCCAGAGTAATAAAAAAAATGGTAATAGTTTTGTTTGTGATTTGAGTTACCTGAATCAATTGGTCAAACTGTGTCATTAGCTTTGTCCGATTGGGTAATTTAGTTAACGCATCATAATCCTCATGATGTGCTATGCGTTGTGTCAGCTCAACGGTATCAGTGATATCAGTGATGGCGATGACTGATCCTATTAACGCTTCGTGTTCATCATGTAATTGATTACGTGTAATCCGCACGGTACGTTCAGTATTAAGCGTTGTCTTCAAGCCACATTCGAGTACGCCAGGACAATCCAGGCCAGGTGTTAGAAGTTTTTTAACGGATCGATCTTCTGGTCGGTGGTTGTGGTTTGTGTAGAGATGTAGAATTTGCTGCAACACTTTTCCTTTGATCTGATTGAATTCTGTACGCAGAATTTTTTCGGCACCTCTGTTGATATAGACAACATGATCATGCGCGTCAGTTATAATGACGCCATCTTGTATTGCTTCCAATGCGGTGCTGGAGCGTAATTGCGTAATTAAAAATGCGCGTATAAATTGATTGACGCGACGCCAGTTCCACAAAGGGTAGATGGCAAGCGTACCCAACAGGGCTGCACTGGGAGGTATCCAAACATGGTAAATCTTTAGTGACTGGTATACGAGAAATAAACCGGCAACCATGAAAAAAGCCAATAATGGGACTGTGAAATTATTTTTTGTCCAGCAAACACCAGTAAGAATAATCGCTACCCATAAAAATGATAGTATCGTCACCCATATTTCCGGCAAAGGGTGAATGGCATGATTGTTTTGCAACATTACGTATACGTTTGCGTGCCATTCTACACCGGTCATAGATTGTCGGTTGTCAGCTGAAAGAGGTGTTGCAAAACGCGTACCCATGCCGGCTGCCGTCATGCCGACAATAACTGTTTTTCCTTTTAAATCGGCTAACTTTGCGTCGTTGAATAAAACATCTGAATAAGAAACATGCCGAAAACTATTTAATTTACCTGTATAAGGTATAAGTGTTTCTTCAGCACGGACCCAGTGTTTGAGGCGGTCATCACCTTTTTTATTATCATTGATTTGAAGTGAATGCCCTGCCGTTGAAGGGTTTGCTAGAACAAGCGCTAATGCAGGCCATGCCGGTGCATCAATACCTGCATACAGGAAAACACGCCGCGCAACACCGTCACTGTCGAGTTCTATATCTACATGTCCGAGTACAGCATGTTGTCTGAAAATCGGATGGGGCGCGGTTAAGTATAATGCACCGGAATTGTTATTTGAAATCGGCGCCACAGGCAAAATAACATTTCCGTGTGTTGCAATTGCTTTTGCCAGTAACAGATCAGCATGTGCATCAGTACTCTGCAATTCGGAAAAAAGTAAATCCAACGCCACCACTTTATTGCCAATGGATGTTAATCGATTAATCAGTTCTGCATGCACTCCCCTCGACCATGGCCAACTGCCCAAAGCGCTCAGGCTTTTTTCATCAATTGTTACAATAACGATATTCGAATCATGCGTTGAATCAATAAAATGCAATATTTCATCATAGACCACAAAATCCAGGCGCTCCAGTATTTCGGTGTAAGCGATAACTGTAATTGTAGTCAGAAGAAAAAATGTACGTACGATAAAAGTATTCTGTTGTCTCCTGAAATTTTCTAGAAAAATCATATAAGAACAAGGAGTGGCAATAGCAACAACAGCATTAACCAGTAAGGCATATCACGCGGGATTTCAATAAGCTGATTCGGTCCCCAGGGACCATGAAAGCCATCAGATTCAATAGTTTTGATGCGCAGGTAATAGGTGCCACCATCGGGTTTCTGAATGGTTATTTGAGAAGCCGAAGTCATTTCGTCATAAATGATATCGCTAAATGCTGCATCACGTGCAAGCTGGAAATGAAAGCTTTGACCTGTTGCAGCTGCACGCCATGAAAATGTAATCTCATTTTCGCCCAGCTTTGTTTCTTCAAGTGCTGGTCCAGGATAAGGTACTCTAAAAGACATTACATCACTGAACGGGCCGGCCCCTTCATTTGCCGAGACTGAGAAAATACGCCAAAAATAGTGACCGGGGACAAGTGGTTCAGTTAGTGTTAAATTGTTTTCTTTAATTTCAGAATTAAAATATATTAAACTGGAAAATTCAGAGTCCTGACTGATCATAAGCGCATAATGAGATGCCTCAGACTGAGTCGTCCAGCTGAATTCCTGATTTTCAGGCGTTGTAGTACCACCTGGTATAGGGGCGATTATAAAAGGTGGCTCGGGCCGTGCATTGAGTGAAAAACGGATAATTGCATCTTTGCCTTCAATTTCGGATGCATCAATGCCGCGGATTCTCATCCAGTAATCACCGTCCGGTATATCGCCATCACGAAAAGGCAGTGTCACTGTGGTGAATTCCGACCATAGATTCTTGAAGTCCCGATCCGTGGCAATCTGTGCGCGATACCCCTTGACACCTGATAATGGCTTCAGATGAATGACCAAAGGCAAGCTTTCATAGTAGCTACTGGTTTCAGATAAATCAGGCGGTGGCAGAAGCGCTACAGGCGGTGAAGGCGGAGCACCTAAAGGCGTCACTGTACCAAAACCAGCTGGAACCTGGACATCGCTTTTCGTATTGCTGACGTTCACATTACCCGAAAGTACTTCACTCGTAGTTGCTGTGTGCGAATCTATAGTGCCAACACGAAACGACGTTCCCCTGACTGAGCTGATTGCAGATGGTGTTTGTATTCTAAATCGGGTTCCTGTGAAAGGTTTTTCGAGTACTGAATTCTCAATACGCCCTTGTTCCAGATCAATTAATGTTTCAACCAGGCCATAATCACCCAATATTTGCATTTTTTTTATACGAACGCGACTGTTGTCCTGCACACGCATTTCTGAATT
This sequence comes from Nitrosomonas aestuarii, assembly GCF_003046585.1. GTDB lineage: Bacteria > Pseudomonadota > Gammaproteobacteria > Burkholderiales > Nitrosomonadaceae > Nitrosomonas > Nitrosomonas aestuarii. Next base: position 237,923 of record NZ_QAAE01000003.1, read on the forward strand.
GTCTGTAAACTCAATAGTAACAAAAGAGTCATTCTCGCTTTGGATTATGTCGCCCGCCCATAACTGCATCCCAACTTCTGCGGGTATTTTTTCTTGTGGCGGTCGTTGAATGAAGACGGAACCATAAACACTGACAATTTGTGCATGCACATTTTCTCCCATTCTGGTCCAGGCCATTGGGATTCTCAACGGGGTGCCGGGTGGTATGACATACGGATTCTGAATACCATTCAGCCGTTGCAATTTTGTTACATATTGCATGCCCGTCAGATGACGCTCGGTCAGATTCCACAGGTTATCACCCGGCCGCACTGTATAAATCCATTCTTCTGCAATAACACAAGTGGGCAAAATTATTAGCGTTGCCAACAAAAGACAACGCAACTTAACAAGCGCTTGATACATACTATTCCCTTATCACTAGTTTCGGTTTGATAAGATTTTTATGAACAAATAGAACCCTAGGCGCAGACGGGTAATAATTATTTAAAAGTCAAGGCCAAATCTATAACGAGTGTTATCAGCAAAAATGATTTATAAACCGGTTACTGGATGATATTAACTACTGTACCTGTGGAAACCAAATCATACAATTCCAATAAATTGTCATTTGAAATACGTATACATCCAATGGAACCAGGCTTACCCATTTCCACGCTGTCCGGACTGCCATGGATATAGATAAAGCGCCGCATAGTGTCAACTGATCCACCCCGATTAAAACCCGGTTCACATCCTGACAACCATAAGATGCGCGTTAATATCCAGTCACGATTTGGATATCGATATCCCAGATCCGGTGTGTAAATTTCCCCGGTCGGTCGACGGCGAATAAACACTGTATTGGCGGGTTGTCCTGAACCGATTTTGGCACGAATGATATGTTTTCCCAGCGGGGTACAAAAGCTGCCGTTTTGCTGACCTGTACCGCTTTTTGAAGATGAAATTCGATAGTTGTTTATCACCTGTTCATCATCATTCAGCAGCTCAAGCTGTTGCTTATATATGGAAATATTAATTTTCATAACATGGTTACTCTTGCATTCAATGTCACTTTACCAGGTGTTTTCTGCGCTGTTGCGCAAAAAACTGTTTCAACAGTGCGCTGGCTTCTTCTGCCATAATGCCGCTATCTACCCGCATATGGTGATTCAAACGCGATTCAGCCGGCAAGTTGATCACGCTGCCGCAAACTCCTGTTTTGGGATCAGAAGCGGCATAAACCAAACGCTCAATACGCGCATGAAAAAGCGCACCGATACACATAACGCAGGGTTCCAGTGTGACGTAAAGCGTACAGTTGAGCAGCCGGTAGTTTTTAAAGTACTGACCGGCATTACGTAATGCCATGATCTCGGCATGGGCTGTTGGATCTTTCGCTATAATAGGGCAATTAAATCCGTGGCTGATAATACTCTCTTTTTGTACAATAACAGCACCGACAGGTACCTCGCCCAATGCCTGCGCCTTTAACGCCTGTTCAAGTGCAAAACGCATATATTTTCTGTCTAGATTGTTTTGTATCACTTATGCTAATTTGATGCAATTATTTAAAAATTCAGGCGTTTAAGATGGCTTTTATGCTACATTTACGTAGTTGAATCTCATTTGTTCTGCTAATTCAAATTTTCCATCCAGAATAAATCAAATGTTTACTCAAGCAAGAAATCAGTTAAATACCATACGTGATCTGCTTCGTTTTGCGGTCAGTAGATTTAATCAAGCCGGACTTTTTTTTGGTCATGGTTCTGCCACAGCCTATGATGAAGCGGTTTATCTTATCCTACATACCTTGCATTTGCCACTGGATCAACTGGATTCTTTTCTTGATGCCCGTTTAACCAATGATGAATTGTTGCAGATTGAACATATTCTAACGCGCCGCATTGTAGAGAAGAAACCGGCGGCTTATTTGATACACCAGGCATGGTTGGGAGACTATTCATTTTATGTGGATGAGCGTGTGATTATACCGCGATCATTTATCGCGGAACTCTTACAAGCTCAATTGGAGCCATGGATTCATGATCCTGATAACATCCATTCTGCCCTGGACCTTTGCACAGGATCGGGTTGTCTGGCCATCATAATGGCAGATGTATTTGAACAGGCCGAGATTGATGCAACAGATATTGCTTTAGACGCACTGGATGTTGCAAAAAAGAACGTTATGAATTATCACTTGCAAAAACGGGTTCATTTAATTGAATCTGATATGTTTACCGGCTTAACCGGCAAACAATATGATCTGATTGTCAGTAATCCACCTTATGTCAACGCCGAGTCAATGGCAGCGTTGCCAGAGGAATACCGCCATGAGCCTTCTAATGCGTTGGCCAGCGGAATTGACGGACTGGATGCCACACGGCATATCTTATCCAATGCCGCCGATTATTTGACAGAATCTGGTTTACTGATTGTGGAAATCGGACACAACCGAGACGCCTTGTTAGCGGCTTTTCCACGGATACCGTTCACATGGCTGGAAACCAGCGCCGGTGATGCGTTTGTTTTTTTATTGAGTCGCGATCAACTGGCGGCAGATGATCGCAAGTCAGGAAAGTAAACTTAACAAACGTCTCGTTTCCTTTTCTTCAAGTTCCAGCCACTTGCCGCGTTTTATTCTCGGGGGTAAATTGATCGGACCGAAACGCACCCGCATCAGTCGGCTGACCATGATCCCGAGTGATTCAAACATGCGTCGGACTTCACGATTCTTGCCTTCTTGCAATATCACGCGGTACCAGCGATTTATGCCTTCGCCGCCCTGTTCAGCAAGTTGACTGAAAGAAGCGGTGCCGTCTTCCAACTGAATGCCTGTTGTCAACCGTGTAATCTGTTCGGTAGTCAATTCACCAATGATACGCACTGCATATTCCCGTTCTACTTCAAAACGCGGATGCATCAAGCGGTTTGCCAGCGAACCGTCAGTGGTAAATATCAATAGACCGCTGGTATTAAAATCCAGACGACCGATCGCAATCCACTTAGAAGACTTAAGGTGGGGTAGTTTGTCAAAAACGGTTGGGCGGCCTTCCGGATCATTCCGACTGACAATTTCACCTTCCGGTTTGTGGTAAAGCAACACACGTGGTAAACGTTCAGCCAGATCAAAGCGTATGACACGTTTATCAATTTGAACTCTGTCTTCCGAGCCGATGCGATCACCCAGAACAGCCACCCTGCCATTGATACTGACACGACCTGAGGCAATCAGTGTTTCCATTTCTCGTCTCGAACCCAGCCCTTTTTGTGCTAAAAGTTTTTGCAGTTTATAAGTGGTTGCGGTGGCAACAGAAGAATCTTGTTTTGCAAATGCCGGAGTCCGCAAAGGCATTTTTCTTTTTGCTGGCCTGAATGGCTTGTTCGTAGACATAGAATCGTGTTCTTATGCTTTGATTAGAATGGCAGTTTCATGCCGGGTGGCAAACCCAGTCCGCCTGTCATCTCGGCCATTTTTTCCTGTGTTGTTGATTCAACACGGCGTACAGCATCATTGAATGCAGCTGCAATCAGGTCTTCCAGCATTTCCTTGTCATCGCCGTCACCGACCAGGCTGTCGTCAATATGTATGCTTTTAACATCGTGACGGCAGGTCATTACGACTTTGACCATGCCTGCGCCAGACTGCCCTTCGACTTCCAGAACAGCCAGTTTTTCTTGCATCTGTTTCATGCTTTCCTGAACTTGTTGGGCTTGTTTCATCATGTTTGCCAGATTAGCCTTCATGCTTGAATCTCCTTTAATTTTGAATAGGTTTAATTGATGATTCTATGATTTTCGCATCGAAACTGTCTACCAATTCCTGCACAATCGGATCTTTTTCGATTGCTGCTATCGCCTTTGCCTGTTTTGTTTCGTTTTCTATTTGTTGTATAGCAACCGGTGTCATGCCGGTAATACTGCCAATAGCAAAGTTGAGAGAAACGGGCTTGCAAAAGTGTACGTCCAGCGCGGTCTGTATTGCATGCTGGTATTTTTTATCGAGCAGGTGTTTGTGTACTTCCGGAACAAATAATTCAATCTTATCATGGGTTAAGATATTTGCCTCACTGTGTTGCGCCAGCATTTTCGCCATACCGGTCAAATTCAGCTGTTTGACCAGATCGGGCCAGTTCTGTAAGGATCCTGTGGAAGATATGTGTTGGTCAGCCAAGGATTCTGTGGTTTTTTTTTGTTTTGTAGAGATGACTGCATTACTCTTTGTATGGGTAAATTCATGTGCCGTGCTTGTTGCTGGGGCATTTTGCACGGTGTGTGATTGTTGCAGTGATGAGTGCGATGTAACCAGATTATCTGGCGCAAAAGTCAGCATACGTATTAACGTCATAGTAAAACCGGCGTATTCATCTGGTGCCAGACTTAAATCATTACGTCCGTGCAGCGCTATTTGATAAAACAGTTGTATATCATCCGGAGCAAATATTTTGGCCAGCGAGAAAATCTGCTGGTGGTCCGGCATTTCGTTATCAATTGCCTGATGTACCGTTTGTGCGAGTGCAATGCGATGTAATATTGCTGCCAGATCCTGCAGCGCAGATTCAAATGAAAGACACAACATTTCCATTTCGTCAGCAAGCGATAGCATCTGCTGTCCATTTTTTGCTGCGAGTGCTGTGAGTATGTCATAGAGATAGCGTTTATCAATGGCACCCAGCATATCGCGAACCGTACTTTCAGTTACCTTGCCGTCCCCAAAAGCGATCGCTTGATCCAGAATGCTAAGAGCATCCCGCATACTACCTTGAGCGGCTTGTGCAATAAGTGCCAACGAAACACTATCCGCAGGAATTTCTTCCAAAGCCAAGATATTTCTCAGATGTTCCGAAATAAGGGGAGGCGGGATATGCTTCAAATTAAACTGCAAACAGCGGGAAAGGACGGTAACGGGAATTTTTTGCGGATCTGTCGTCGCCAGCACGAATTTAACATGCGCAGGAGGCTCTTCCAGGGTTTTCAGCATGGCATTGAATGCTGACTTGGAGAGCATGTGTACTTCATCGATAATGTAAATTTTGAAACGGGCATTGGTGGGCGCATAAAGTGCATTCTCCAATAAATCCCGCATGTTATCGACTTGTGTATTGGATGCGGCATCAAGCTCGATCAAGTCAATAAAATGTCCGTCATCAATTTGCATGCAGACCGCACAATTTCCACATGGTGTGGATGTCACACCTTTTTCACAATTCAGTGCCTTGGCAAGAATACGTGCTACTGTTGTTTTTCCCACACCCCGTGTACCAGTAAATAGGTAGGCATGATGTAACCGGTTCTGCTCCAGTGCATTCGTTAATGCTCTTACAACGTGATCCTGTCCGGTTAACTCGGAAAAGGTTTTGGGTCGCCATTTTCGTGCAAGGACTTGTGATTGAGACACGATCTTATTAAATTTTCTGAATATAATGATGCGCTAAATGTATATTATAGCAGGTGAATTAACTACGAGCAGGTTGTCCAAAAGGCGCGCGATCCACTGCAGGGTAACTTATTCTGAAAAGGCGTAATAAAAACGGAACAAGAAATTTCAATTGAAGCTTATCAGGGTGGCGAGCCAGACCCCCGGCACTTGCAAAAAATAGCTGTGGCTGCTTCCTTCCGGACCTGACCAGATTCGCTACTTTGCAATGCGGGGAGGCCCGCCATTGGATAACAGTTTTTACAGGAAGCGTGAGTATACCAGTACACGAACTGCAAACAAAGCGCTTTCCAGAATTTATGCAATGTTACAAGGCTTAAATGTCATAGAAGGCGTTATACTTCGAATTTGTTCATTGATCCTGTCAAATAACAAATAATTATTAGTTTTTTTCAATATTGATCTGTGTCTTTCCGGAATCCGTAACCTCTATGGCGGGAATCGTTAATGAAGATGTAATTTTGTACTTCGTGAAGATTGGGCCAAAATATGCATCTTCTGAACATTCGGTGGATGTTCGGCAGTTTTTAATTTGTAAATATCTCGTCTTTGGTAAAAAACCGTTTAATTTTTATATTCACTAATTCGCTCTTGGGCATCGATGTAACTTGACTGAGTTGGCACTACTGTTTCTTCCTTCTTTGAACTATATGATATACAACCACCTAGCCCTATGAATATTGCTACTGGAATTATAAATAATTTTAAGTTTTTCATGGGTTGTCCTTTGCAAATATTGATCAAGCGAGGTTTATTTAAGAATAAATTGCTCTATTGATATGCTGCCTTATTTAGTGCGGTAAGAAATTCTACGACACTGCTGCACTATATAATAAAATATTTTGAAATAACAACGTGATAGTAATCGTCAAGGGAAACGAATGTTATTCTTCAGTGAGGTTCTATCGAGATTTGACATTTTTTGGTAAGACTGTGTAGCTATTTGCATAAGCATGAAAATAAAGCCTGCCATGAATTATAACTATCGTAACTTAATTTTTTTAAATAGTCAGTTGGACCAGATAGGATTGCAAACCATTGAATGACAGTATGACAGTCAGTAATAATCCCAATCTTTATTTAATCAAACCCAGTGATGCGACAACCTGGGTGTCCTGCAAAAGACGCACTTGGCTCGATCTGCATCAGGCAGTTAACCATGATGCAGATCCATTCAATCAGCTATTATTTAATGCCGGACTGCAGCACGAAACCAATATATTGGCCAAATTACAGTCAAAGCATGAGGTGTATCGTGCAGCCACTTTCGAACATACGCAAGCGTTAATGCAACAGGGCGTAGCCGTCATTTATCAGGCTCGATTGATTGATCATGAACTTGGTCTGGTGGGTTATCCTGATTTTTTGATTCGTCATGAATGTGGGGAATATCAGGCGGCTGATGCCAAACTGTCACAAAAAGAAAACAAAAAGGCGCTGCAGATTCAACTGGGTCTGTATCGTCGGTTGCTGGCCGGTCAATTACCGGCCATTGTATTTCTTGGAGATGGACGTATAGCAAATATTGGCGACGAAATCGATTCGCTTGTTGATGCGTTTATTAACGACATGCGGCGGTTACGTGAACAACATGAGCAGCCGGTCGTACGGTATAGCCATAGCAAATGCCGTATTTGTCCTTATTTTTCGCATTGTCGTCCACAATTTGACATTATGGAGGATATCTCATTGCTCTATGGCGTGCACGGACACACAGCCGAACATCTAGCTCAGAATGGTATTGAAACTATCTCACAACTTGCCACACAAAATGCCGAAGATATTCCGGATATGCCGCATCTGACCAGTCTGAAACGAAAACAGCGTGTCATCCTGCAGGCTCGCTCTTTTCTTAACGATGAATTATTTCAACTAAATAAAGTAACACTTCCTGCGGGCACCTGGATTCATTTCGATATTGAAGATAATCCACTGACGTCTACACGCGAACGGCATGTTTATTTATGGGGTCTGCTGATACCACCCTATACTCGTAATGATTTTGACTACATATGGACTGATGATGAAACACAGGACTATAACGGTTGGCTGTTATTTCTGGAAAAAATAGAACTTTATCGTACGCGTTATACCTCGCTTATTCTCGCCCATTATTCAAATCATGAAAAAAACACGATTAAAAAATATGCAGAACGCTACGGCATGGATAAGCATGCTACCGTGCAATGGTTGCTGGGACAGCACGACGAAGATACACCATTATTTGACATGCAGAGACCGGTCATGGATAACCTTATACTGCCATTACAAGGCTACGGTTTAAAGGATATCTGCAAACACCCCGGGTTGGTTAATTTTCAATGGCAAAATCAAGAATCTGGTTCTCAATGGTCCGTAGTACAATTCAATCATTTTTTGAAAACTACCGAGACACAAAAAAAACAGCGGTTAAAAGTTGAAATACTTGGCTATAATCGCGATGATGTATTGGCTACGCGCAAACTGGAAGTGTGGTTGCGGAATCATTTTACGTGACAGAGCGAATCCATTTGCAGTAAAAAAAGTAAATTATTGTTGCAAACATTTTTTGAACGGTTAGAAGCCAAGCTGGCTTAACGAGCGCGGCGCATAATATGCCGAATAAGAAGTTGAACAATAAGTATTTAAACTTGTTTTTAACCTCGCAATGGCGACGCAGACAGTTCTTCAGCAGCTTGTTAGCTTGGAATAGATGATCGTCACTTCGTACTTTTATTCAATTCTGCCAGCACTGCAACTCAAAATCAGGTGCGTTGCTGGCATTCTTGGCATATGCATTTCATTCTTCTTATGGTGGAATCTCATGAAACAACATTGAATATAGGATTATCAGTTCCAAATTAGCATAAATTTAATTGTGCCCCATTTTAAAATTTAATAAGGGTTCCATCCGAAATTTGCTGCGAAAACTGCTGTCTAAAAAAAGACTATGGCTATTTCTTAATCGTACTTTATGTAATAATTTAACGTTACATAATCAAATTAAATCCATAAATTGTAAGATGATGCAAACGTTATACGATAAGCTTTGGGAACAGCATGTTGTCCATACTGAATTAGATAGTGCGAACAGCACCACGCTGCTTTATATCGATCGCCACCTGGTCCATGAGGTAACCAGTCCGCAGGCGTTTGAGAGTTTGAAGATAGCCGGGCGTAAGCCCTGGCGAATAAATTCAATACTTGCAGTGGCTGATCATAATGTGCCCACAACAGATCGAGACCAGGGCATCCACGATCCAGTTTCACGTTTGCAGGTTGAAACGCTTGATCAAAATTGTGATGAACTGGGCATTACCGAATTTAAGATGGATGATTTGCGTCAAGGAATTGTGCATGTTATCGGTCCGGAACAGGGCGCTACGTTACCTGGCATGACAGTGGTTTGCGGTGATTCACATACCAGTACACATGGTGCTTTTGGCTGTCTTGCTTTTGGGATTGGGACATCTGAAGTGGAACATGTTCTGGCAACGCAGTGCCTGTTGACAAAAAAATCTATGGCCATGCGAATCGTGGTTGACGGCAAGCTTGGACTGGGGGTGACCGCTAAGGATATTGCGCTGGCAATTATTGGCGAGATTGGCACTGCTGGGGGGACGGGCTATGCAATTGAATTTACGGGCAGCGCGATTCAGGCGCTCACGATGGAAGGGCGCATGACCTTATGCAACATGGCGATTGAAGCCGGAGCGCGAGCAGGCATGGTGGCGGTTGATGAAACGACCATTGAATATATCAAAGGAAGACCATTCGCTCCGCAAGGTGAGTTGTTGGAAAAAGCGATTACTTATTGGCGCACACTACATAGCGACCCGGATGCCATTTTTGATAAAACGCTTACTTTAAATGCTGCCAGTATTCGTCCACAGGTCACTTGGGGAACCTCTCCTGAAATGGTTACAACGGTTGACGGTTTTGTACCTGATCCTGCGAACGTTGCTGATTCGGTCAAACGTCAGGATATGGAACAAGCACTCAATTATATGGGCTTACAGCCAAATACACCGATTCAGTCCATAACGCTCGATAAAGTATTTATTGGGTCGTGTACAAATTCGAGAATTGAAGATTTGCGTGCGGCGGCAGATGTGGTCAAAGGAAAGCATGTTGCTTCGACAATCAAATTGGCGTTGGTTGTGCCAGGTTCTGGACTGGTCAAACACCAGGCGGAAAAAGAAGGTCTGGATAAGGTTTTTCAGACAGCCGGTTTCGAATGGCGCGAGCCTGGTTGTTCTATGTGTCTGGCAATGAATGATGATCGATTGAGTAAAGGCGAACGCTGTGCCTCAACTTCCAATCGCAATTTTGAAGGACGGCAAGGGCCAGGTGGCCGTACGCATCTGGTCAGCCCTGCAATGGCTGCCGCAGCAGCTATTGCAGGGCATTTTGTCGATGTAAGAGAAATCGATTAATCAATCGATGAAATGTTATTATTTTTTAATGAGGAAAATCATGAAAACATTATCAATAGTGATGATTGCAGCTGCCGCTTCTTTATATCTGTCAGCTTGCAATACGATATCGGGTTTTGGTAAGGATATTCAAAAAGGTGGTGAAGCAATTGAACGAACAGCAGAATAAAATTTAGCTAATGGAGACATTTCAAGCATTTGAGGGACTCGTAGCACCGCTGGATCGTGCTAATGTGGATACCGATGCCATTATTCCAAAACAATTTCTGAAATCGATCAAACGTTCTGGGTTTGGACAGTACCTATTCGACGAATGGCGTTATCTGGATCACGGCGAACCGGGTATGGATGTCACGCAGCGCCATCTGAATCCTGGATTTGTTCTGAATCAACCACGTTACCAGTCTGCACAAATTTTGCTGGCACGAAGCAATTTTGGATGCGGTTCAAGTCGAGAGCATGCTCCATGGGCACTACAGGATTATGGCTTTAAAGTTATTATTGCACCGAGCTTTGCAGACATCTTTTTTAACAACTGCTTTAAGATTGGATTGCTGCCCATTATTTTGGATAGGTTAATCATGGACCAGCTGTTTCGCGAAGTAATTGAAACGATGGGTTATACATTAAAGGTCGATCTGCAGACGCAATTGCTGATTACGCCAGATGGTGAACAATTTACTTTTAACGTGGATGCATTTCGCCGGCACTGCTTGTTAAATGGTCTGGATGAAATCGGGTTGACGTTGCAACAAACCGATAAAATCAAGCAATTTGAACAAAGGCATCGTGAAGAGCAGCCTTGGCTTTTTACGTAAATATGTAAAAATAATAATGAAACAACAACTATGAAAATTGCAGTCTTGGCAGGTGATGGTATAGGGCCGGAAATTATTGCACAGGCAGTGCGAGTACTGGATGTATTAAAAAAAGATGGTCTTGATATTGAAATTGAGCACGGCTTGATAGGAGGCTGTGCCGTCGATGTATCCGGTGAACCCTATCCTGACGCCACTCATCAACTGGCTGCGCAAGCAGATGCGATACTGCTCGGCGCGGTAGGTGGACCCAAATACGATGCCTTGCCCCGAGCTCTGCGACCCGAAAGAGGACTGCTTGCTATTCGCAAAGCGTTGGGTTTGTTTGCCAATTTACGTCCTGCAATACTTTATTCAGAACTTTCAGAAGCATCCAGCTTAAAAGCTGAAGTGGTTGCTGGACTCGATATTCTGATTGTTAGGGAATTAACCGGCGATATTTACTTTGGTGATCCGCGCGGTATAGAAACCCGTGATGGACAACGTGTTGGGTTCAACACTATGATTTATAATGAATCTGAAATACAACGCATCGCACATGTTGCTTTTCAGGCCGCACAAAAAAGAAATCATAAGTTAACCTCGGTTGATAAAATGAATGTTCTTGAGTGCACCCAGCTATGGCGCAATGTCGTGGAAGAAGTTAGTAACGAATATCCGGATGTCACGCTCTCGCATATGTTGGTGGATAATGCAGCCATGCAATTAGTCCGTGATCCTAAACAATTTGACGTGATAGTAACTGGAAACATGTTTGGCGATATTTTGTCTGATGAAGCTTCCATGCTGACTGGTTCAATTGGCATGCTACCTTCTGCTTCGCTGGATAGTAATAATAAAGGTTTGTACGAGCCGATTCATGGTTCGGCGCCGGATATCGCAGGTCAGAATATCGCAAATCCGCTGGCAACCATTCTTTCCGTTGCGATGATGATGCGCTATACATTTAATCTGGAGCAAGCAGCGCAACGCATAGAAAATGCGGTCAAAAAAGTTCTGGCACAGGGACTGCGCACACGAGATATTGTAAGTCAGGGGACACATGTTTTAGGAACAAGAGAGATGGGTGATGCAGTGTTGTCAAACTTATAAATCAATAAGTCAAATAATAATTAATTTTTCAAAAGATCAATATATTTTTATATTCAAAAATTATAGGTAAGCAATGAAACAGGTTGGTTTTGTCGGTTGGCGTGGTATGGTGGGTTCTGTCTTGATGCAGCGTATGCGTGAGGAAGAAGACTTTTCTTTGATTGATCCTGTGTTTTTTTCAACTTCTCAAAAAGGGGAGAAAGGACCCGATATTGGAAAAAATATTCCGTTGCTTAAAGATGCTTATGATTTAAATGATCTTGCTGCAATGGATGTCATTGTTTCTTGTCAGGGCGGTGATTATACCAATAAGATTGCCAAAGAACTTAGACAGGCGGGGTGGCAGGGATACTGGATCGATGCTGCCTCAGCCTTGCGAATGAATGATGATGCAGTCATTATTCTCGACCCTGTAAATATGCCTGTAATAGAGCGAGCTTTGCACGATGGTGTGAAAAACTATATTGGCGGCAATTGTACTGTCAGTCTGATGTTAATGGCTGTTGGGGGGCTCATTGAGAAGGGCTTGGTTGAATGGGTGAATGTAATGACTTATCAGGCTGCATCAGGTGCCGGTGCACGTAATATGCGTGAACTACTGCAACAAATGGGGGAAGCTCATAGAGTAGCCAAAGATCTGCTTGATGATCCGGCTTCAAGTATTTTGGATATTGATCGTGAAGTTGCAGGTACACTTCGTGATAAAAATTTTCCGGTTGCCAATTTTGGGGTACCGTTAGCAGGCAGTTTGATTCCTTGGATTGATAAAGCTGTAGCCAACGGTCAAAGCCGTGAAGAATGGAAAGGCTTAGCTGAAACCAATAAAATTATGGGCAGAAAGGACTCTCCAGTGCCGGTCGATGGGACTTGTGTACGTATCGGCGCCATGCGATGCCATAGTCAGGCGCTTACAATGAAGCTCAAAAAGAATGTGCCTTTAAACGAAGTGGAAGATATTATTACCGAAGCCAATGAATGGGTTCAGGTTATTCCAAATGAGCGCGAGGTAACAACAGAAAAACTAACCCCTGCAGCTGTTACCGGTTCTTTATCAATACCAGTCGGGCGTATTCGAAAATTAGCAATGGGTGATGAGTATCTATCAGCATTTACCGTTGGTGATCAATTGCTTTGGGGCGCTGCTGAGCCGTTACGCAGAATGCTTAGAATTCTAGTGCAACATTAAATTCAGACAATTATTGACTGATTATTAAGACAAATGGTATCGTCTTACCATAAAGTTCAGAATTATTTTCAAAGAATTAGCATATAATTCGCGGAATATTTAGAACTTGCATCATCAAAGGTAGTGCTAGGCTAGATCTATTTCCTTTTGAGAACAAGAGAGGGTCCTCTGTGTATACTTCTTTTTTAAGAGCATGTTTGTATTTATTCGGCTTAATTTTCACAATAACAGTTAATGCTGCTGGGCTTGGTAAATTAACAATCAATTCCTCCCTGGGGCAGCCTCTTAATGCAGAAATCGACTTGGTTTCCGTCAGTGAAGAAGAGCTGTCAACATTAAAAGCCGAATTTGCTTCCCGTGAGGCATTTGCGCAAGCGGGTATACGGTATGAACCTTTTTTCTCGACTTTTAGGGTTTTAATAGAGTCGCGTGTCAATGGTACTCCTTACGTCAAAATTACTTCTCCGCAATCAATTAACGAACCTTTTCTAAATATGTTGGTGGAGCTCAGCTGGGCTTCAGGACGTTTGTTGCGTGAATACACTGTATTGCTTGATCCTGCGGATACTCAAGTATCGGAACCAGTAGTACCGGTTGTACGTTCAGTTCAGGAAAATACAGGGGTTATTGCAGGAACGGAGACTATTTCTGCAGTACAGGGTGCGTCACAAATGACGCCTGTCACTTCGCCCCCTGTAGCGCAGCCAGCCATGGAAATGCGGCAGTTGACCCCTGAGCGTGCCGTTCAACCACCTGATACATATGGTCCGATATTAGAGGGAGATACGCTGTCGTCAATTGCCAGGCAGGTTAAACCCAAAGAAGTCAATGTAAACCAAATGCTGGTAGCACTGTATCGGGCAAATCGTGAAGCTTTCATCGCAGACAACATGAATTTGCTCAGAACAGGTGTGGTTTTAAAAATTCCGGATTTGCAAGCGTTAACTGAAATCAGCGAAAAGGACGCAAGTGCTGAAGTCAAAGTACAGGTAAGCAATTGGCATCAATATCGCCAGAATTTGGCTTTGTCATCACAAGAACAGCAAGGTTCTGAAACCCTTAAACAAACTGATTCTGGACAAATTACTACGACAATTGACAGCGCCGCAGTTACACAAGCCAGAACGCCGGAAGAAGTATTGCGGTTGTCGAGCGGCGCGAGCGCCTCGGATTCTCAGAATGTACCTTCAGATCTCAGTACGCAAGAACGCGTGCGCATGATGGAGGAGGATGCCATTGCTCGTAATCTCGCTTTACGAGAAGCGAATGAACGAGTTGCCATGCTAGAAAAGAATGTTGAGAATTTACAAAAATTATTAGCATTGCAGAGCTCAGATTTAACGCAGGCACAGATAAATGCACAGACACAGGTGCAACGACCGAAGTCTGAAATAGAGTCAATTGAAGTCATTCAATCTGATGCTATATCATCAGAAGTTGAATTTGCAGATTCTGCAATTGAATTAGACGTTATGACAGAAGCAGATTCAACAACATTACCAGCAACAGATAAAGCAGAAATGATTGAAACAAAACCTGTTGCACCCGCAGTACCGATTGAGTCCAGCTCAAATCCAATACAGTCCCCTGAGTCGGAAGAAGCATCAGTGCTGGATCAAGTCATGGACAATCTGATTTATTTAGGCGCAATTGCAGCAATTTTATTGCTCACTCTACTTGCAGTTGTTTTCAGGCGAAGGAGAAAAGCCGCGGAGGCTGAAGCCGAAGCTGAAGAATCCAAATATGAAGAGTTATCGTCAGCGCTACGTAACAAAACAGCGGCAGCGGTGGCTGCTGCTCACGTTGTTGAAAATGAAAAGGATGATCAAGATGAGTTCGATCAACCGGACCATTTTTTCCCGGAAGAAAACTCGCGAACAAGTGATGACGTAACAAAAATAGATTTAACGTCTGATTCTGATGAACCAGTTAAAACTTTGGAACAAGAATCATTTGATTCCGATCAGGCAATAGAACTCGACTTCTCTAATGAAAATGAACAATCTGAGAATGAAGCAACCCAGTTATTAAGTGAATCAGAATCATCTGCTGAAATAAATGAATTTGATGATAACAATTCTTCCGGTATTGGCGGCTTGAGTGACGCGCCAGATGAGTTAAACGATTTGCTTGGTTCTGGTGATCAATCAAAAGCAGAGGTGCCAGAAAATGACATCGTAATTGACGATGAGCATTCAATTGATTTTCCAGATAATGAAGTGAATCTTGCGGATAATGATACAGAGAACTATGAATTGAAAATTGACTTTGATGAAACGAAAGAGTCACCAGAAGCTCATGAATGGAATGAAGCTGAATCAAACAAGGAACAAGCCTCAAAGTCTGAATCTCATGCTGATGATAACGCCCTTGATTTTTCAATCGACCCTTCAGCAATTGATTTAGCCGATGATAGCAATGCGATTGATGAAAATGCCCATAAAAAAGACAGCGAAGTAAATATGCTTGACATACCTGAATTGGATTCATCGTCTAAATTACAGGATCCTGATGTCAACGCCAATGCTTTAGCAAATTCAGAAAAGGAAGCGTCGGAAATTGATTTCTCTGATATCAATCTGGATATAGAAAATACCGACGAAATTTCTGATCATCAGGAAAAAGACAGAGAAAATGAGTCTGCTGCCGCATTTTCCGAGCCAAATGCAAAAAATGAGCAATGGCATGAAATAGAAACTAAAATTGATTTGGCAAGAGCTTACCTGGAAATGGAAGACAAGGAAGGCGCAAGAGAAATGCTCGAAGAAGTTGTTCAGGAAGGCGATGATAATCAACAAAAAACTGCAACAGAATTACTGGAAAAGCTGTAGTGTATTTGTTTGCTTATTTAGAATGTGTGTGTAGTTTTTTGGCTTGTCATCATAGACTGACTCCAGCAATATTGTGAGAATTGCACTTATACTTGAGTACAATGGAAGCAATTATTGTGGATGGCAGAGTCAACCATGTGGGTGCTCAATACAGGATAAGTTAGAATTCGCTTTATCACAAATTGCCTGTGAATCAATTCGCGTGGTAACAGCCGGACGAACCGATACAGGTGTGCACGCTTTGTATCAAGTAGTCCATTTTGATACATCAGCGTTGCGCCCACTGAATGCGTGGGTTCGAGGTGTCAATGCATTCTTGCCAAAAGATATTGCGATACTATGGGCCCACGCGGTCTCAGACCAGTTTCATGCGCGTTTCAGTGCACATGCCCGATGTTATCAATATTTACTGCTCAATCATCCTATACGGCCAGGCATTTTCTCCCAAAAAGTTGGTTGGTTCCATCAGCCACTTGATCTTGAAAAGATGCAAGCCGGTGCCAAGAAACTGATTGGCAGACATGATTTCTCAGCCTTTCGCGCCGCTGAGTGCCAGGCAAAAACACCAGTACGCACACTGACACGCCTGGAGATATCACACCGTGGTAATATGATGCTGTTTGATTTTTGTGCTAATGCATTTTTACATCATATGGTGCGAAACATCGTAGGGTGTCTAGTCTATGTTGGCAAAGGAAAATATTCTCCAGACTGGATGCAGATTTTATTGGAAAACCGCAATAGAACATTCGCTGCCCCCACATTTTCTGCGGCAGGTTTATATTTAACCGGCATTATGTATGATCCAAAGTGGAATTTTCCCAAATTGAGCGAAAGTTTAAGTTTTATGGATTATTCGCGTGTTTCATGACGACTTCTAGTCAATTTAAAATATGACGGTCCGCGTAAAAATTTGCGGGATTACCCGCGTAGAAGATGTCATTTCAGCGATTAAATGGGGTGCGGATGCCATCGGTTTTGTGTTCTGGCCCAAAAGTGCGCGTTATGTCACGCCACAGCAAGCAAGTAAAATTGCAGCAAAAATACCGGCCTTTATCAATACAGTAGGCGTTTATGTCGATCCTGATTCCGACTGGGTTGAAGAAACTGCATCAGCCGCCAAATTAAGTTTGTTACAATTTCATGGTAATGAGGACCCCGGGTTTTGCGAGCAATTTTCTTTGTCTTATATTAAGGCAATTCGCGTCAAGGATGATGTGGATTTGTTACAATATGCCAATCAATATCACACGGCCAAAGGATTGCTGCTGGATACCTACGCAAAGAGCATGCCAGGTGGCACCGGACAAGTATTTGACTGGCGGTTAATTCCACAATATTTACCGCTGCCAGTGATTTTATCGGGAGGATTGAATACCGAAAATGTCGCAACTGCAGTCAAACAAGTTCGTCCTTGGGCAGTAGATGTATCCAGTGGTGTAGAATCGGCAAAAGGTATAAAAGATGAGCAAAAAATTATTGCTTTCATGCAAGGAGTTCGAGAACTGTGAATGTTTATGATCTACCGAATAAAAGTGGTCATTTTGGCCCCTATGGCGGTGTGTTTGTCGCTGAAACGTTGATTTCGGCTTTGGATGAATTGCGCGAACAATACGTGCACTATCGTAGTGATCCTGATTTTCAGGACGAATTCGCATATGAATTAAAACATTATGTGGGGCGCCCAAGCCCCATTTATCATGCCAAGCGTTGGTCGGCGCACCTGGGTGGCGCTCAAATTCTTCTTAAACGCGAAGATTTAAACCATACTGGCGCTCATAAGGTGAACAATACTATCGGTCAGGCACTGTTGGCCCGGCGCATGGGTAAAAACCGTGTAATCGCTGAAACAGGTGCTGGTCAGCATGGAGTGGCGACTGCAACAGTAGCAGCACGCTACGGAATGGAATGCGTCGTTTATATGGGTGCTGAAGATGTCAGACGCCAGGCTACCAATGTATATCGAATGAAATTATTGGGTGCTGAAGTAATCCCGGTTGAATCCGGTTCGCGCACACTCAAAGATGCGCTCAATGAAGCCATGCGCGACTGGGTGACACATGTTGAAGATACTTTTTATATCATCGGTACCGTTGCTGGCCCACACCCTTATCCCATGATGGTGCGTGACTTCCAAACGGTAATTGGAAAAGAAGCCAAAACACAGATGGAAGAAACCTTTGGACGGCAGCCGGATGTGTTGATTGCCTGTGTGGGCGGTGGTTCCAATGCTATCGGCTTGTTTTATCCCTATATCGATAATGAGAATGTGCGAATGGTTGGTGTGGAGGCCGCTGGAAAGGGCTTGGATACAAACCAGCATGCTGCAACATTAATGAAAGGTAAGCCCGGCGTACTGCATGGAAACCGGACTTATTTGATTCAGGACGAAAACGGTCAAATCATCGAGACACACTCTATTTCGGCTGGGCTGGATTATCCTGGCGTTGGACCTGAACACGCCTGGCTGAAAGATATTCATCGTGCTGAATATGTTGGTATTACAGACGAAGAAGCCTTGGAAGCATTTCACGCATTATGTCGTTTTGAAGGCATCATGCCCGCACTTGAGTCAAGCCATGCCTTGGCCTATGCAGCTAAATTTGCACCAACTCTTGCTCAGGATCAATTGCTTTTAGTCAATCTCTCCGGACGTGGTGACAAGGATATGGCAACTGTTGCAGAAATGTCTGGACTTTCTCTCTGAGAATTATCAACCTGATAAGCTTTTTTCACAAAATTTAAATTTAGAATTCAGATGCTGACTTTATTTGCATTTTGAATTTTGAATATTTTTTATCAATTACTATGAGTCGCATAGCGAAAACTTTTGCTTTACTGCAATCAAATCGAAAAAAAGCACTGATTCCTTTTATTACTGCAGGCGACCCAGATCCTGCATTAACTGTTGATTTGATGCATTGTTTGGTCAATGCCGGTTCCGATATTATTGAGCTTGGTGTGCCGTTTTCAGACCCGATGGCGGATGGACCAACGATACAAAGGTCTTCAGAACGCGCATTGAAGCATCGAGTAGGTTTGACTACTGTACTTGAGATGGTAGCGGAATTTAGAAAAAAAAATGAGCAAACGCCTGTCGTTTTAATGGGCTATGCAAATCCTGTGGAAGCAATGGGTTACGAGCATTTCGTACTAAAAGCAAAAGATGCTGGCGTAGATGGTGTGCTCACAGTCGATTATCCACCTGAAGAATGCGAAGAATGGGTTAAATACCTGGAACAGTATGGTATAGATACAATTTTTTTGCTGTCTCCCACAACTGCTCAATCTCGCATTCAACAAGTTGCAAAACTTGCGAAAGGTTATATTTATTATGTTTCTTTAAAAGGGGTGACAGGTGCTGCGCATCTGGATTTAAAAAATGTTGAATCCATGCTGGAGAAATTACGTGCAGCAATAGCTATACCCATTGGTGTAGGCTTTGGCATACGTGATAGTGAAACAGCGAGTGCGGTTGCACAACTGGCAGATGCCGTTGTAATCGGTAGCCGTATAATCGAAGAAATTGAGCATTCACCCCAGTCAGAGATAGTAAAAAATGTTGGTAACTTGGTTGCAGACATGCGTAAGGCTATTGATAATAAATGCAGCTGAATATAATCTCTCATAGAGGAGAGTACTATTTATGAGTTGGTTTCAAAATATCATACCACCTAAAATAAAACGCAAAGAAAACGGTGAAAAGAAAATTGTTCCAGAAGGACTTTGGAGCAAATGCAGTTCTTGTGAAGCCGTGCTCTACTATACTGATTTGGTTAAAAATCTGAACGTCTGTCCTCGGTGTGATTTTCATAACCGTATTTCTGCCAGAACACGTATTGATTATTTGCTTGATGAAAATATCCGTCAGGAAATTGGGATTGAAGTTCAACCCACCGATCCTTTGAAATTTAAAGATAGTAAACGCTATGTTGATCGTCTATCGCAAGCCAAATCGAATATCGATGAAGATGATTCCCTGATAGTAATGAAAGGCAGCATCCTGTCTGTGCCACTTGTTGTCGCCGTATTTGAGTTCGGATTTATGGGCGGTTCAATGGGATCAGTTGTTGGAGAACGTTTTGTCCGGGGAATAAATGCTTGCATTGATCATCAAGTGCCCTTTGTCTGTTTTACCGCCAGTGGGGGTGCACGTATGCAAGAAGGATTATTCTCCCTAATGCAAATGGCCAAAACATCAGCAGCACTTACGCGTCTAAGCCGTGAGAAATTACCCTTTATATCTGTACTCACTGACCCAACTATGGGCGGTGTTTCTGCCAGTTTTGCTTTTATTGGTGATATTGTCGTAGCCGAGCCAGGTGCTTTAATTGGATTTGCTGGTCCACGTGTTATTGAACAAACTGTACGGCAGAAATTACCGGAAGGTTTTCAACGGGCTGAGTTTTTATTAGACCACGGGGCAGTAGATATGATTATTGATCGCAGGCAGATGCGCGAAAAAATTGCAAACCTATCCACTTTACTGATGCGCATCCCAGCACCTGCAACAATATCGGTTTGAGTTAAATAAATCGCAACGAAAATTAAAATAATTAATTGTTTGCTCTTCTGATTGATTTATTATCTCATGTGCAAACATGGGTAATAGTTTACCTTAATGCACCCTGATCTGAAAAATAACTCACTTGCACAGTGGCTGGAATACCTTGCACAGCTACACCCAAAAACAATTGACATGACACTCGAACGCGCCGCCCAGGTGCGTTTTGAGCTTGGGTTAACACCGACCTGTCCGGTGATTATTGTTGGCGGAACCAATGGAAAGGGGTCTGTCTGCGCGATGCTGGAATCTATTTTAACCATAGCAGGTTACCATGTCGGGTGTTATACATCACCGCACCTTAATCGTTACAACGAGCGCATCCGTATTCGACAAAAAGAAGTAACGAATCAACAATTATGTGAAGCGTTCTTCCATGTCAATCAGGCAAGGGAGAATCGCCGTATTTCGTTAACTTTTTTTGAATTCAGCACACTTGCTGCGATGCACTTATTTGTTTCTGCACAAGTTGATGTTGCCATACTTGAGGTAGGTTTGGGCGGGCGCTTGGACGCTGTTAATATTTTTGATGCTGATTGCGCTATCCTGACAAGTATAGCCCTTGACCACATGGATTATTTAGGAGATTCCCGTGACGCTATCGGATATGAAAAGGCGGGTATATTTAGACAGAACAAACCAGCCATTTGCGCAGAAGCAGATCTGCCATGCAGCATTGTTCAGTTTGCAGAAAATACCCGTGCTCAGTTGAAAATAATCAATCAGAATTTTGGTTATACCGAGAAGGTTGATCACTGGAATTTTTGGAGCCATAAAGGGTGGCGTCGGACTCTGCCGCTTCCTGCACTGCGCGGCGCTTATCAATTGCAAAACGCCAGTGCATGCCTAATGGCTTTGGAAATGCTCAGCGATCAATTACCGGTTAGCATGCAGGCAATCCGTGAAGGATTATTAAAGGTTTCTTTGCCTGGAAGATTTCAGGTGACATCAAATCAACCTATGATTATTTTGGATGTTGCACATAATCCTGCAGCAGCGCAAGCGCTGGCAAAAAATCTTAAAATCACTCAACCATCCGGTAAAACATATGCCGTTTTTGCTATGCTACGTGATAAAGACATTTATGGAGTGATACAGGAACTTGAGCAACATATAGATATCTGGTTATTATCTTCCATTGATGCATACAGAGGTGCTAATGCCGATGAATTATTACAAAATCTTTATAAACTGAAAGCTATCCGGGAAAGCCACAATTTTCACAAATTTGAGAATATTGAATCGGCTTATGTATTTGCCTGTGAACAAGCAGACAAAAATGATAGAATTTGCGTGTTTGGGTCTTTCTATACAGTAGGTGCAGTTTTAGGGCATCAGGAATTAAGAAAGGGAAAATAATCAGTAATACTTGACTATCTAAAATGAACAAAAATATCACTGAAGAAGAGCTATTGCTCAGAAAGCGCGCCCGGAGGCGTTTGGTAGGTGCAATTGTGCTGGTTGTGGCGGCAATCATCATTCTGCCCATGATATTTGATGAACCCAAACCTGATGCAGAAACACATGAAATTGATATTCATCTTTTCCCTAAAGAAGATATTACCGAGATACCGCCTTTAGTTCTGCCATCTGAGACCCCACCACCGTTAGGCAACATAAATGAAACGATTGACCAAGCAGAGTTTTCATCTGCTTTATCGCCTGATTTTTCAGATGTACTCCAACCGTTAGACCAGGTTTATGATGCCAATGAAAATGATGAAAATATCGTAAAAAGTCACATTCCTATACCAGGAATCAAGCCGAGATTCGAGATTGCACAGACTGTGCATACGAAACAACAGCCAAGTCAAGCCTCCGATCAATATGTTGTGCAGTTAGGCGCTTTTTCCGACAAAACAAAAGCACAGCAACAGTTGAACAATCTTAAGTCTAGTGGAGTCAGAAGTGTATATACAGAAACACATATGATCAACGGCAATGTTGTCACGCGTGTACGTATTGGTCCTTTTTCAAATCGTAATGTTGCGGAGCTTGAGCTTGAAAAACTCAAAAGATTGGGGCTCGACGGTGTAGTGACGCCGAGATAAAAAATGCGACTATTTTAACTTTGTCACTTGTCCCCAGATCAAATTAGATTAGTAGCGCTCAATTTAGCGCGTAAGCTTTCTTATCAATGACTATTTTTGACTATGTTGTCCTAGGTATTTTTTTTATATCAGTCATCTTAAGTATCATTCGGGGTTTGGTGCGCGAGGTCTTATCAATCGCAGGTTGGGTGGTTGCTTTTATTGCGGCAAGTACATTTACACATGATTTGGAGCCTTATATGCCACCTGAGATAGGTGGTGAGTCGCTGCGGCTTATTTCTGCGTTTATTCTGGTGTTTATCGTAACTTTGATTGTTTCCGTTTTAATCACCACGTTGATGAATACACTTATTAAGAATGTTGGCTTAGGTTTTATTGATCGGATTCTAGGTGCTTTTTTTGGGTTTGCCCGGGCATTGATCATCATTATGACTTTAGTTTTGATCGCAGGTTTAACCGCTTTGCCCCAGCAACCTTTATGGCATCAAGCTGTGTTAAGCCCTCCCATGGAAGCAATGGCTGAACAAGTGCTACCCTGGTTACCTGATGACTTGTCTAAACGCATTAGCTTTGAAAGAAAAGATGAAATTATCCAGCAATCGAACTGACGTTTCGCGACTGAAACCTGCGTATAGCTGGAGAAGAATAATTGTTATGTCATTATCCAAACACTGGACTCACGGAGTATTGGTATGTGTGGAATTTTAGGTATTGTTGCAAAATCACCGGCTAATCAGTTGCTTTATGATGGCTTACTCATGTTACAGCATCGTGGACAAGATGCTGGCGGCATTGTAACAGCGCAAGGAAACACTTTTCATATGCATAAGGGGCTGGGCATGGTGCGTGATGTTTTTCGTACCCGAAACATGCGCGCATTACTGGGTAATATGGGAATAGGGCATGTACGTTATCCAACAGCAGGATCATCTCAATCACCTGCAGAAGCCCAGCCCTTTTATGTGAATTCCCCTTTTGGCATTGTATTGAGCCATAATGGCAATCTCACTAATGCAGACAAACTTAATCAGGAATTATTTCAAACGGATTTGCGTCATGTCAATACTCACTCGGATTCTGAAGTATTATTGAATGTGTTGGCACATGAATTACAGGAAAGCACGGGTAATTGCCATCTTGATCCTGCCGCGATTTTTGCAGCAGTCAGTGGAGTGCATCAGCGTTGTGAAGGTGCCTATGCAGTTGTTGCGATGATTGCCGGTTATGGCCTGTTGGCTTTTCGCGATCCTTGCGGTATTCGCCCATTGGTGTTTGGCACAATAGAAACTGAAAAAGGAAAAGAATTTCTGGTCGCTTCTGAAAGTGTTGCTTTGGATACCCTTGGATTTCAACTGATACGTGACATTGCGCCCGGCGAAGCTATTTTTATTGATGATAAAGGGAATTTTTACAGTAAACAATGTGCTGACAAAACAGTCCTGAATCCATGTATTTTCGAATATGTTTATCTGGCGCGGCCCGATTCCGTGATAGATGGAGTTTCTGTTTATGAAACAAGATTAAATATGGGCAGATCTTTGGCTCAAAAAATTACACAATCCATGGACAATCTGGATATTGATGTCGTTATTCCCATACCTGATTCTAGTCGTCCAAGCGCATTACAGCTGGCCAATCAATTGGGTGTGGAGTTTCGCGAGGGATTTATTAAGAATCGTTACGTTGGACGGACATTTATTATGCCAGGACAACAGCAACGCAGAAAATCTGTGCGTCAGAAACTTAATGCAATGAGTATCGAGTTTAAGGGAAAAAATGTATTACTGGTTGATGACTCAATTGTACGTGGGACAACAAGCCGTGAAATTGTACAGATGGCCCGTGATGCAGGTGCTAATAAAATTTATTTTGCTTCGGCATCACCACCGGTACGTTTCCCGAATGTCTATGGAATAGATATGCCAACCCGACAGGAGCTAATTGCAACTGAACGTGACACTGATGAAATCTGCCGTGAAATAGGTGCTGATTATTTGATTTTTCAAGATTTGGAAGCGTTGACACTAGCTGTGTCAAAAGTAAATCCTGCGTTATCCCGTTTTGAAACTTCCTGTTTTAATGGCGACTATATCGCTGGAAATGTAACCCCTGAATATTTAAATACTTTGGAAGCAAAAAGAAACGCCAAACAGACTGTTTCACGATCGGCGTCAAAAACACAGCTTGATTTAAGCCTTGCTGTGTCTGATTAAATGACAGTACCATTACAGCACATACTGTCATTTTTCTTCTATTCAAGTTTCTTCTGGAGTAATTGTTAAAAATGCCTGATCAACTCAAACCTGAAACGCTTGCACTGCGAACAGGTATTCATCGCAGCCAGTTTAACGAACATTCTGAGGCTATTTATTTAACTTCCAGTTTTGTTTTTGATAATGCGACACAGGCTGCTGCCCGGTTTTCCGGTGAAGAGTCCGGTAACATTTATTCGCGATTTACCAATCCAACCGTAACAGCATTGGAAGAACGTCTTGCTGCTATGGAAGGTGCGGAAACGTGTGTTGCTACATCATCTGGCATGTCTGCGATTCTGGCATGTGTAATGGGCTTGTTATCAGCAGGTGACCATATAGTCGCATCACAGAGCTTATTTGGCGCTACTGTTAATTTATTTAATAATATCCTGAAAAAATTTGGTGTTGAAACAACATTTGTCTCTGCGACTGATGTCGGAATGTGGGAAGCGGCAGTCAAGCCAAACACCAAACTTTTCTTCCTTGAAACGCCTTCTAATCCATTAACAGAAGTCTCTGACATCTCTGAGCTGGCAAAAGTGGCTAAAAATGCAGGTGTATGGCTTGCAGTTGATAATTGTTTCTGCACCCCCGTTCTGCAAAAACCTCTCGCTTTAGGTGCGGACATTGTAATACATTCAGCTACCAAATATCTGGATGGACAAGGCAGAGTGCTGGGCGGAGCCGTTCTAGGTAATCGGGAACTGATGATGGAAGGGGGGGTTTATGGTTTTTTGCGTACCGCAGGTCCCACATTGAGTGCTTTTAACGCCTGGGTTATCCTGAAAGGCTTGGAAACACTTAAAGTTCGCATGGATGCACATTCGCGAAACGCTCTACAAATTGCGCAATGGCTGGAAGCACACCCTAATGTCAATCGGGTTTTCTATCCCGGTCTGCCATCGCACCCACAATACAAGCTCGCTAATAGACAGCAAAATACAGGTGGTGGTATTGTAACGTTTGAAATCAAAGGGGATAGAGCAGCCGCTTGGCGCGTGATAGATCAAACTCAATTAATTTCAATAACTGCAAACCTGGGCGATGCTAAAACCACGATAACACACCCGGCATCGACCACACATGGACGAATCAGTCAGGAAGCACGTGATGCTGCAGGCATTACCGACGGTCTTTTGCGAATCGCAGTTGGTCTTGAGGCTGTGGAGGATATTCAGGCCGATCTGGCAACCGGTTTAGGATAAAATAGAAATCGGACAATAAAAATCAATTACCTATTACCAATTGCAAGACCGGCTTGTTGTTTACATGAAGCTGAATATCTAAATAACCTCAGCTTTCTCAATAATAACGTCTTCAAGCGGAACATTCTGGTGTCCGCTGCGATCGCCGGTCTTTACTTTCCTGATTTTATCAACCACGTCCTGTCCTTCAACAACTTTGCCAAAAACACAATATCCAAATCCTTGTGTGGTAGGCTCTTTGTGGTTGAGAAACCCGTTACTGGCGACATTAATAAAGAATTGTGAAGTTGCTGAGTGAACATCAGCGGTTCTGGCCATGGCAATGGTATAGATATCATTCTTCAAACCATTGGCGGCTTCATTCTGAATGGGGGGTTGCGTTTGTTTCTGCTTCATACCCGGCTCATAACCGCCGCCTTGAACCATAAAGTCATCGATCACACGATGAAAAATGGTGTTGTCATAAAATCCACTTGTAACGTAGTTTAGAAAATTTTGTACCGTTTCAGGTGCTTTGTCGCTATTGAGCTCTAGCGTGATATCACCAAAATTGGTGGTTAGTTTGATCATAAAAATTACCTATTATTGATTATTTTCTGTGGCGGATGATAGCACTGAAATATCTTCAATGATAATCATATTTCTGGGAACATCACCCGGGAAAGGCCCACCAGATCCAGTGGGTGTTTTGGCAATTTGATTCACGATTTCCATGCCATCAATTACCTTGCCGAAAACGGTATAGCCATAACCTCTTGGATGTGGCGCAGTAAAATTAAGAAACGTATTATTAGCAACATTAATAAAAAACTGTGCTGTTGCCGAGTGTGGGTCGGATGTACGTGCCATCGCTATCGTACCAACTTCATTCTTAAGGCCATTATTGGCTTCATTTTCAACTGGAGCATGCGTAGATTTTTGGTGAAATGATGTGTCAAAACCACCGCCCTGAACCATGAAATTGGAGATCACACGATGGAATATCGTATTTTTATAAAACCCCTCTTCAACGTAGCGCAGAAAATTGTCAACTGTTTTGGGTGCTTTTTCAGGATAAAGCTCAAGCGTGACAGTACCCTGGTTTGTTTTTATCATCACTTGTGGATTAGCTGCATAACTTGTTGTACTACAAAAAATAAAAAAAACGAAGACGGATATTATAGATTGAATAATACGCATTGGATTCCTTGATGAATTGTTTGTTAACGAGGAATTAACGATTACTTGTTATGTTATACTCCTCAGGTTTTTTTGATTAAATTCAGTGCATTCAGGATTCTATCAAGAAGATAGACATTTCTACAATCATAACTAATTTTTGCATGTTAAAAATTTATAATACGCTCACTCGTGATAAACAAAATTTTGTACCCCTGGCACCCGGAAAAGTAAAAATTTATGTTTGTGGCATGACCGTATACGACTTTTGCCATCTGGGTCATGCACGCGTTTTGGTCGTCTTTGATATGGTCACCCGTTGGCTGAAGGCATGTGGATTTGAAGTCATTTATGTACGGAATGTTACTGATATTGATGATAAAATTATTAAACGTGCGCTCGCTAACAAGGAAACAATCGAGTCGCTGACAAATCGCTTTATCCACGCAATGGAAGAAGATGCCGCAGCATTAAGTGTTGATCGGCCGACATATGAACCGCGTGCAACTCAATATGTAGAAAACATGATTGTCATGATTGATACATTAGTCAAAAAATCACTGGCATATAAAGCGGACAATGGTGACGTATATTATGCTGTTCATAATTTTCCAGGTTATGGGAAATTATCCGGCAAATCACTGGTTGATTTGCGAGCAGGTGAGCGTATTGAAATTGATGCCAATAAAAAAGATCCGCTTGACTTTGTCTTATGGAAATCAGCCAAACCTGGAGAACCTTACTGGAATTCACCCTGGGGCAAAGGTCGCCCTGGCTGGCATATTGAATGTTCAGCGATGAGTGAGCAATTTCTGGGTGAACACTTTGATATTCATGGAGGTGGACAGGATTTGCAATTCCCACACCATGAAAACGAAATCGCTCAAAGTGAAGGCGCACATGATCATCCTTTTGTTAATTACTGGATGCATAATGGTTTTGTACGTGTTGACAGTGAGAAGATGTCTAAGTCACTGGGAAATTTTTTTACCGTTAGAGAAATTCTAAAAAGCTACCAGCCTGAAGTTGTACGCTTTTTTATTCTACGTGCACATTATCGCAGTCCATTGAATTATTCCGATCAGCATTTAAAAGATGCCAAACTTGCACTGGATCGTTTATATATTGCTTTAAAAGATATTGAAGTAGCGAATAATAATGATATAGACTGGACAAATGAACATGCATCAAGATTCATGACGGCAATGAATGACGACTTCAATACGCCTGAGGCCATTGCTGTGTTATTTGAACTTGCCGGTAGAGTTAACAAAACACAATCTGTTGAAAGCGCATCGTTGCTTAAATCACTCGGTAAAGTATTGGGTTTATTGCAACAAACGCCACAATTCTATCTACAGAACAGTTCAGTCGAAACATCGGAAGAAGAAATTTCACCCGACAAAATAGAGCAGTTGATTCAAGAGCGTCTGGAAGCACGTAAAACTGGTCGTTATTCAGAAGCCGATACAATACGCCAGAATCTCTTTAATTCGGGTATCATTCTTGAAGATGGGCCACAAGGTACCACCTGGAGACGAAATTAAGAATTCTATATTTTTAACTTCATAATATCCACAACATATACTGTGGAACATTGAGCTAAATACGCCAAATGTATAAGGTGGAGCCGGAGAAATCATTCAATCTGATACTTTTTTCGGGTGTTACACCCGGAATCATGAATGTGTTGCTGATAAAAATACTGCCAGGTTGCATTTCGCGACAGACCTTTTCCCATATTGATTTCATGGGCACTGGAGACAGATAGGCATAAACGACATCATATTGAGAAAGATTCTGCTTCCACAGATCACCCCATTGAACTTTACAACCAGATTTTTTGAATAAATTTCTTACTTTACCGATTAAATACGGCAATAGCGCAGCCTCTATGCCGTAAAATGCGCCATTGGCATGTGTTTTATTGAGTCTGCTGAGTAATCCTCCGCAGCCGCACCCAAGGTCTATAAAAGTAAACTCTTTATTGAGGGGTAAGAATAACGTCAAAGCGACTGTAACTTCATTGCTGGAGAGATACAAAGGTACTTGCGTCTGGTATGTTTTACCATAAATCAATACAAGTAAACAAAAACCAAGGCCAAACCAATACGGGGATAACCCAATTGAAAGTGTAGCTATAACAGCCGGCATGAAACTCAATTGTATTGGAATCCACCAAGTGGCCATTTTAAAGAGGTAGCTGAAGATGGCGGCCACAATACCATGTAATATGGCCCATTCAAGAATGCCAGCAGACGGAAATGTGACCATTAAAGGTAAAATCATTGTTAAGGCCACCAGCTGGGCCACAAATGCTATCAGTACTGGCAAACGGCTATTGAATTTACCTTTTTTCATTTAACGGCCTTCTTCCAATGTAAGAATGATCAGTTAACAGAATCCGGTGCTGTCAGCGCATTGATTTCTGTTTGATTTCTTACATTAACTATTTCGCTTTCCTGGGTAATTGCATTTTCGGCTTTTTTATTCATTACGATGATACTGATGCGACGGTTGATTGGATTGAAAGGATTTTCCTTGTCAAATAGTACTGCCGACGATAGTCCGACAACACGCAATACTTTTTCACCTTCCATGCCCCCAGCAATCAGCTCTCTGCGAGAGGCATTGGCGCGATCAGCCGATAACTCCCAGTTACTGTAACCTTTATCTCCGGAAGGATAAGGAGTTGCATCGGTATGACCTGAAAGACTGATTTTATTGGGCACATCATTCAGTGTTCTTCCAATCTCTTGAAGGATGACCCTGGTATAAGATTGTAATTCAGCCCGTCCACTGGAAAACATAGGGCGGTTTAATTCATCCACAATCTGAATCCGTAATCCTTCCGTGGTAATATCTAGTAATAACTGATTTTTAAATTTCCTTAATATTGGATTGGCGTCGATTGCAGCTTCGATTTTCTTTTTTAATTTGTTAAGGCGCAACATTTCTATACGTTCTTGTTCGGCCTGCGCAGCTTTAAGATCAAGTATCTTCTTTTCAGTAACAGCCTCGCCTTTTTTAACTTGGCCCGTACTGTATGTCAGATCAGTACCACCACCCTTTATAATACTGGTTGCGTCACCAACGTTGGCACCGCCAAACATAGCAAGTTTCAATGGCGTTTTGAAATATTCAGCAATGCCTTCTAAATCACCCTGTGAAGCGGATCCTAGTAACCACATCAACAGAAAGAATGCCATCATTGCAGTCACAAAGTCGGCATAGGCAATTTTCCATGCGCCGCCGTGATGACCACCCGCAACTTTTTTAATACGCTTGATAACGATGGGACGTTGCGAAAGATCGTCAGCCATAAATATACCTCGTTAAGTCTTATTGTTAATCTTTTGTCTTAATTCCAAAGTGGAACTTAGTCTCCTTTGCTCTTCTTCACATGTTCCTCCAGTTCTAGAAATGAAGGGCGCTCCGTGGAAAACAATACTTTTCTTCCGAATTCCACCGCCAGTACAGGTGAATATCCATTCAGGTTAGCAAGCAATGTAATCTTGATACACTCAAGCAGTTTGCTTGATTCGTGCAATTGATGTTCAAGTTTTCCAGCCAGTGGACTGACAAAACCATACGCCAGCAAAATACCTAAAAAAGTACCTACTAATGCAGCAGCAATCAGAACACCCAATTCAGCCGGTGGTAAATGGACAGATTCCATGGTGTGCACGACGCCCATAACTGCAGCGATAATGCCAAAAGCCGGTAAACCGTCACCCATTTTGGCAACACTATGTATCGGAACAGTACCTTCCTGATGATGTGTTTCCAATTCACTATCCATTAAATTTTCAATTTCCAGAGCATTTAAGTTGCCACCGACCATCAAGCGCAAATAATCGGTAATGAATTCTGTTACATGATGGTCGGCCAGAATGGTAGGATATTTTGTAAAAATCGGACTATTATTCGGATCATCAACATCTGCTTCAATTGACATTAAACCTTCTTTACGTATTTTCCCCAGAATCTCATAAAGTAATGTCATGAGCTCCATATAAACCGCTTTGGTATATTTTGAACTTTTGAAAACACTCGGCAAGCCTTTCATGGTGGCTTTGATTGCTTTACCAGAATTGCCGACAACAAAAGCTCCGAATGCTCCACCGCCAATCATCAACACCTCGACTGGCTGCCATAATGAAGCCAAATGGCCTCCTGCAAGCGCGAATCCACCAAAAACAGATAAAATGATAATAACGTAACCGACAATAACTAACATTGTAAAAAGTCCCTAGGAGTAAATTAAATAGTCATTTGGTTTAATAAATTTAGCAAAAGTTAACATATACATATAAATATAAAGATGTGAGAAAACGCGAAATTAGCCCGTATTTCTGCCGTCACTTTTTGTCGCCAATAAAACTAAATATTAATCATTGTGTTGCAATATTTGTATCACACCGCAATAACATTACAATATTGAAAAACGGTGTCTGCTTTCAAACAAAATAAGTGATAATGCGCGGACACACGGATTCTCTCGAGTGAAAATGCGTGAGGTGTTAGGTAGCCTAATACTTGCTATCAGAATCAATTCTTTTACCCTTCCAACGCTTTTTTCTTTATTGGCTAGCCAATAACTTGGCTTTATCTGTAGAATGATTAGAATCAAAGATGTCATGAATCTTATGGTGATACTGGCCATAAGATTTTTCATGTTTCTATTATTTTTTAACCGATTCATTTATTGTTTATTTGGGCGTTACTCATGTTCATCAGTGTTCTTGATCTTTTCAAAATTGGCGTAGGCCCTTCCAGCTCCCATACTATGGGACCGATGGTAGCTGCAAAGGACTTTCGTCGTCGTTGTAAGGCATTTATTAACGATCATAAAAATACGCAGCCACTCCAATTGCGCTGTACCCTTAAGGGATCCTTGGCATTTACCGGTAAGGGCCATGCGACCGATCGTGCGGTGATTCTGGGACTGAATGATTACACACCGCAGGAGCTTGCTAAAGAAGATGTAAACAAGCTGGTTGACGATCTTTCGCAGCGTGACACGCTAAAACTCGATAATACACATTCGATTCTGTTCTCTCCAACGGATGGTATTATTTTTGATCGTGGAGACCCATTGCCTGAGCATCCTAATGGAATGATTTTTCAACTCATGGATGCGACTGGTAAAACGGTTCTGACGGAAACCTATTTCTCAATTGGCGGTGGATTTATCACAACATTAGCCGAGATCAATCAACTTGTTGCGCCGCTTAAAATGGAAGCGAAACAATCTTGTGCCTATCCATTTGAAAATGCAAACCAAATGATGAAAATGTCAGCCGATAGTAAATTATCCGTTGCTGCTATGAAACGCTGTAATGAAGCGGAACGTATCAGCGAGGATAAATTGAACGCCGGGCTTGATGCGATCCGTGATGCGATGTATACATGTATTCAGAATGGCCTGGAAGCCGAAGGTCGCTTACCGGGTGGGTTAAATGTACAGCGGCGCGCTAAATCCTTGTATCGCCAATTACAGAATAATCCGCAGCACGCAAACTTAAATGACTGGTTATGTGCTTACGCCATGGCTGTTAATGAAGAAAATGCGGCAGGCCATATGGTCGTTACAGCACCGACCAACGGAGCGGCTGGTGTTATTCCCGCAGTTATTTTTTATGCGGTCACACATGAAGGTGCCACAAACGATCAGGTACGGGATTTTCTATTGGTGGCCGCAGCAGTAGGGGGGTTAATCAAACATAACAGCTCCATTTCAGGTGCAGAAGTGGGTTGTCAAGGTGAAGTAGGTTCAGCCTCAGCCATGGCAGCGGCGGGACTTTGTGCAATAAAAGGCGGCACTACCGAACAGATTGAAAACGCTGCAGAAATTGCATTGGAGCATCATCTTGGGATGACTTGTGATCCGGTCGGCAGCCTTGTTCAGGTACCATGTATAGAGCGTAATGGTTTTGGTGCGATTAAAGCTTATACGGCTGCATCACTGGCAATCCGGGGTGACGGCCAGCATTTTATGTCATTAGACAACTGCATTGCCGCGATGAAACAGACAGGCTTGGAAATGTCAGTGAAATACAAGGAAACATCACTGGGTGGTTTGGCAGTCAGTATTACAGAATGCTAGTGACCGCATGAGTCATTTTTTTTGATGCTGTTTGTTTACCATTCTTCGAAAACCCCTTACTGTAAAAAAAACAGCAACAACAACAATTGGAATGGCGATACCGGTTATCAGCTCCACATTGATCATATAACCGGTCGCCTTGATCGCTTTTAAACCGTAACCAATCAAGCCAAGCAAATAATAACTCAGCACAACAACAGACAAACCTTCGACTGTTTCCTGCAGGCGCAACTGGACATGCGCGCGATTATCCATTGATTTGAGTAAGTCACGGATCTGCGCCTCCATGGAAATATCCACACGCGTACGCAGCAAAGCTGAACCACGTGCAAGCCGCATAGACAGTATTTCTAGTTTTGAAAATACCAGTTCACAAGTACCCATTGCTGACGATAAACGTTGAAACATGAATTCCTGAAGCATTTGCAAACCTTCAATACGTTCCTCGCGTAGCTCGGTAATACGCAATTTTACGATACTATAGTAGGCTCGGGATGCATTGAATCGATGCCCAGTTTGTGCTGACAGCCGTTCAATTTGTGCTGCTAATTTGGTTATTTCATCCAGCAATAGTTGCTCGTCTTCAATACTGGTCAAATTGGCACTATCAGCAATCAATGTAGCTAGAAGATGTTCAGCACGAGCCAATTGGGGGATCATTTGGCGTGTTATGGGTAACGGCAGCATGGCCAGCATGCGGTAAGTTTCAATTTCCAGCAACCGCTGTACCAGTCGCCCAATTTGTCTGCTACGCAGATTTTCATCATGTATCAGAATACGACCAAATCCGTCTTCATGAATTTGATTGTCACTCCATACACTGGCGCTGCCACCGGCTACTTTAGAACCAATGACAGTATTAGAGGAAAATAACTGCGCCAATTCGCTCAAACTACGCTTGGGACGCGAACGATCATCGAGTGCAATATGAGTGGCGACTAGAATTTCGCCAGGTAACCTGGCCAGCCACTTGTGCGGAAGGCGTCTGATAGGTGGATTGTCAAAAGGGATTTCAAAAGATCCTGTCTGATAAATTGTGTATGTTGAATATTCAGTGTGGCGTTCCCATTTGAGTTGTAATTCATCCAGATTTACTGTGAATTCGTTTTCATGGCAGTTAGGTAATGCAATGTTGTAATGCTCGCACAATTCGCTTAGTAGTTTACGCTCCTGATCAATCCATTGCCGTTCAGACAACAAAACCAGATGTGAAAGCTGCGCAGGAATGGTCACTAAATCTTGCGCGGTCGCATTAAGTTCGCTATGCAATTCCTGTCTTTGCTGATGTTGAGAAATACCCAGTAATTCTTTTCTCAACGAATCTGTATTGTTGGCAGCCAAAGGTGATGACGTGTTGTCTGAATGCATTAAAATTCCCGGTATTATTGTAAGCTGTTTGGATAATTTATATCAGCCAGAAGCCCCATACTATAAACAGAATACCCATTGCTTTGGAAAAAAACTGATAATGATGCGGTATAATTTTTTCTACAAAAACTAATGCAGTGATTAACACCATGCCCAGCAGATTCATAACACCTACTGCAAACATGATCATCATCTGCGCCCAGCAGCATCCCAGGCAAGCACTGCCGTGCTTAATACCCATCCTGAAGGCACCCAGCGTTCCTTCACGCCATTCTGTCAATAAAAAACCCAATGGGGTACGGCAGGATTGAAGAAAGCTGTTTTTTTGCGGTGTGAACTGGTAAATGCCTGCCAGAAGAAAAATTATGACAGCCATCCATTTATATTGCACATCCATCATGGGCGATAAAAACTGCAGACCATGCATTTGCCATTGCAACAAAGTCAGTACTACACTGAATATTAACCACACCGATAGATAAGCAAACACAAATAAGAAAGTATAAGGATGAGATGTTTGATAGCGCTGTTCACAAATTTTTGCGTAAACTAAAATCATCGACATGGCCGAAGGTAGCATCATTCCGGCCATCATTACCGCCCACATCATATAGACCAGACCAAAATCAATCCAATGCCAGACAGAAGCATCGGATGGCAGCATCCACATGTCAGACATTGGCAATGTTGTCATTTGCCAATGTTGATAAAAAAGATACGCCCAGGCAATAATAATTACTGCCAACAAGGTTGAAAAAATGATTGCCTGGTTCTTAGACATGCTATTAACCAACGAAATTTACCGGATTATTAATAATCCTGCAGTGATGTGTTGAAAGTTCGCTTGTGAGTTAAGGCTGATAAGTAAACGGTGAGTAGTAACTGTTGCGATCCGAGAATTTCCAGGCCTTGTCGTAGTCATGAAACTCATAATGAGTTGATCGTGCAACGACCGACGGATGACTGGTGACCACGCATAACGGCGGATTATCGATTGTTGATTCACTGCCTTTAATCCCCTGTATGCTTTCAACAGTTATGTCGGCGATGTCAGGTATTGTTAATTCACGCTTATTGCCTTGCATCCGGAAATCAATTTTTACTTTTTTGATGCCCCAGATTCCGGTGACAAAGCTCATGAGCAGCGCAGGGTGTCCGCCATGCTTACCGCTGAATATTTCTGTAACTGCTTCAAGTTGCGTGTCACTGGCGCGTTCATCAATATACAATGCCGCCTCCCAGTTACCGTCTTTCATATTGCCGGGTGCGAAGCAGGCTAATGCAACATTCAAACCATCAAGCGACTCACCATTCAAGTGGCCTTTGTCAATATGCCAAGCGACCAGTAATTTACAGTTGCCTTCAGTAGGTGGTTGTAGCCAAACGCAAGGGCATGCGGTTGCACAATTACACGCTTCAAAATAGCTGCCTTGCAGATTCCAATCAGTGGAAGTGTTCATAAATATTGTCCGAATTTGTATGTATAGTGCGTCAAATAATACTATTAAAAGGGCTCTTTAAAGGGCCGCAAATCCAGTTCATGTGTCCATGCGCTGCGAGGCTGCTGATGGATGGCCCAATAAGTCTGGGTAATCGCTTCCAGTTGCAGCAGACAATCCGCACCTTTCGTTTTAACATATTCTGGAAATTGGAGTCGCGCTCGTTCTCCATCGATCACACCATCAATGATGGTATGCACCACATGAATGCCTTGCGGAGAAAACTCCCGTGCCAGACCTTGCGCCAGCGCTCGTAATCCGGCTTTGGCAGCTGCAAATGCAGTAAATGGCGGCTTTGCTCTGAGCGAACCGGTCGCACCTGTAAAGAAAACCGTTCCCTGTGCCTGAGTTTGCATTAGTGCCATTAGCTGTTTTGCAAATAAAAAAGCGCCCAGGCAATTCTGTTGCCATAATGCTGTAAATGTTTCGACGCCGGTTTCCAGAAAAGAAGCAGGGATATTGCTGTCAACATTGTAAGCAGCGACATGTATCGTGTCGTTTCGGGATTGTATGATATCAAATAAAAGATTCACACTGGTTTCGCTCGTTATGTCAGCGACCACGTAAGTTGCAGAACCGCCTGCCTGTTGAATATTTTTAACCACGCTTTGTAATTTATATTCGCTGCGACCGGCTATAAAAACATGCAATCCTTTTTCGGCAAAACAACGCGCAAGCGCTGCGCCCAATCCGCGTTCCGGCCCAACACCAACGACAATCGCCGAACCTGATGCAGTTATCAATTATATTTTTCCAAAGATCAGTGAAAAATTATTACTGGGCATATCGATCTTTTCTTTCAGTTCCATGCCATGTTCAGCGGCCGCTTTTTTTAAATCAGCAATGTCTTTTAATCCCCATTCCGGCACGCCGGCAGAACTCAGTGTGTCATGAAATTCCTTGTTGGAGCCTGTTGAGAATTCACCCTCTACACGAAATGGTCCGTAGATCAGTAAAAAACCGTCGTCTTTCAACAAATGCGCTGCACATTTCATCATGCCATCAGCTATAGAAACAGGAGCAACCTGAAAAATATTGATACAGAATATGACAGCAAAAGACTTTTCAGGACCCGGGTTAAACCAGGTTTCTGGGTCTGTTAAATCCAGATGCACCGGATCAGCAATATTATTATTACCTTGCTGACTGGTCAGGTTCTTGATATTGTCAAAAACCTCAGTATCACGGTCAGTGGGATGAAAATGTAAATGCTCAAAATGAGGCGCAAAGTAATTAATGTGCATGCCGCTACCACTGGCCATTTCCAGCACGCGCTCAGCAGGGTCTTGGGGTAATTTATCTTTTAAAACGCCCAGAATGGGCTCACGATTACGTCCTCCAGCCCAAGCGACATATTCGCTCAGTGGGTGTGGGTCTAAGGGCGGCATTTCTTGATTCATGTGCTTTTCCTCTGCATGTTTATCTGAAAGTTTTTAAAACATAAGGATAACAGTATATAACTGCGTGACCAATACATTCATGCCAGTCATTTCTGCAGCACATTTTCTAATGCCGCTTCCAATTCTGTATATTTAAATTGATACCCTGAATCGAGCAGATGTTTCGGAATGACACGTTGGCTGCCAAGTAACAACTGTGACATCTCTCCCAGTAATAAATTTAATGCCCAGGCAGGAGTTGTTAAAAATGCAGGTCTTTTCAGTTGCTTTGCTAACACGCGTGTAAAATCATTATTGGTGGCCGGATTGGGCGCTGTCAGATTAAAGACACCTTCTAATTCGTCTTTATTGAGTAATGTTTCGCAAATTGCGACATAATCATCCATGTGAATCCAGGGCATCCATTGTGTGCCTGAGCCAAGTTTTGCACCCAGCCCCAGTTTAAATGGCAAAATCATAGGCTGCAAAAATCCGCCATGTTTACCGATCACCAATCCGGTACGCAGTATGCAAACACGGACACCCTGTTCTTTTGCCTTATTGGCTGCCTGCTCCCAGGCTGCGCATAACTGATGGCCGAAATTATCTTGTTCCAATACTGATGCGGACTCGTCAAGTAAAGTGTCTCCTTGATCGCCATAGAATCCAATCGCTGAGCCACTAAGAAAAACGGCCGGTTTAGTCGCCGCCCGTTCGATGAATTCAACCAACTGGCGTGTGATATCAACCCGGCTTTCTAGAAGAATCTGCTTACGCTTATCAGTCCAACGACTCGCAAAAATGGGTGCGCCGGCAAAGTTAATAATCGCATCAAAATGTGCGTCATCAGCTAAGTGCTTAACTGAATTAAGTTGCTGAATCTGATCGCCGAAAATAGACGAGACTTTGTTAGGGTAACGGCTTAACATAGTTATTGAATGCCCTGCGGAGTACAACGCCGGACACAGTGATCGTCCAATAAAACCGGTTCCGCCCGTTATCAAAATTTTCATAAAGATAGCCCCTCTCATTTTGTTTGTTTAATAAACGCCATCATGTATTTTTCTTATTATTCACTGGCGAAGCGCTTTGGAAAATCAACAATGACAGTTTAAGTATAATGTATAACCTTAATAACAATGATGGATTATGTTTAGACTAAATGAAAATTAAAAGATAAAGTAAGACAAAATACCAAAAAAGAAGAACAGATAGTAAAACTGCTGTTTGAGTGGTATCCAAAATTTCGATGTCAAAGGAATTACTGTGATTGATGGAAAAGAATCAAAGCGGGTATTTTTATGGAATTATGCCTCAACGCGTCCTGACAAGCCGTTAAATACAACTTTTCGATGCAGTTGCAGACGCAGCGTCAGCGCAGATAGTTTTCTTAACAGACGACTAATGGTTTCGCTTAGTATAAAACAATAGTTTCCCTCATATCTTTATTCAGCTTAGCTCGCTAATATAATGACTGCTGATTAATCGAATGGAGTCATATCCACATGAAAACAAGCAGGTACCTTACAATATTAAGCGCACTTGTTTTACTCGTTGCAAGTTTGTCAATGAATACTTGGGCGACAGAGGCGGGTTATGGCGCTCAGAATAACGTGAGTTCGCATGATCACTTTGCATTAGCCGAGCAATATGAAAATCTGGCTAAAGAAATGCAGGCGAAGGCAACGGAACAAATGGAAATACTTGAGCATAAACCACGCTCAAGTTTTTTTGGCAAGAACGGGCAACATATAAAATCGCATATCGCATATAAAATTTCTACATTCGAGCAAGCAGCACAAGATAATTTGGAAAAAGCTGCGTACCATAAGGCTGTTGCTGCTGCCCAAACATCTCCAGAATTAACTGACCGACCCGCTCAAATTAACAAACAATTTAATAAAGCAACATACAAAGCGAATCAGCACAATGGTTTGTAATTTAGACGTATTTCATAAGATTTGACGCGATCAGACACTGCTTTGAGTATTTATTAAACAGCTTATCCATAATGACACCCCTTGAATCATATCTTTGTTAAGTGTTATAGCGCTTTAATTCACCGTTAAAGCGCTATTTTTTTATCGGGAGTATTACTGCCATGCAATTAAAAACCATCAATAATTTTCTTGTTTTACCAGTACTCATTCTTGTAGGTAAATATCTTGCAATCATATCGATGTTTGCATTGTTAATTGCCTGCGCACCCGTGAGTCCATTAATATCTGCTCAAGATAATGGAGCCGATATAATACAACCTGGCAAAGGCAATCACAATCATGATGCTTTGGCGCAACAGTATGAAAAACTGGCTGAAGAAATGCAGGCTAAAGCTGAAGAACAACTTGAGGCATTAGAACATTCGCATACCAGCCGTTTTGGCAAAAATGCGAAAAACACTAAGTCACGCATTGCACTTAAAATACGCAGCTACGAACAAGCACAGCAGGAGTATAAAGAAAAAGCAGCTTATCATAGATCATTGGCAGGTAAATCCACCGTTATTCCAGGACATGATGATGGAAGTCTGCAAATAGATAAAGCAAAAGTTAATTTGAAGCATACTGCGCCAAACTAACAGTAAATTGAGAAACGTTTAACAGGCCGTGTGAAAAATTATCTGCGTGATCTCTGTTGCGTTAAAAACAGGCATAAAATGTTCAAATTATGCGTAAATATCGCTTTATTGCCTGTTTTTACCTGGTATCGCTAGTCTTTCGATAACAATTTTCAATGACCTGTTAAGTTAATAATTTTTCCATTGTAAGCTGATAAATTTTTGACAGACGATCGATATCAGTCACATTTACATGTTCATTCAACTTGTGTATGGTTTCATTGCAAGGTCCGAATTCAACCACCTGCCTGCAGATATCTGCAATAAATCGCCCATCCGAAGTACCGCCCGAAGTAGAAAGTTGCGGTGCAATATGGGTAACTTGCGTTATCGCTTCCCGCATGGCGCTGGCAAGTTCGGCATCGGATGTAAGAAAAGGTTTTCCAGAAAGCTCCCAGCCTAGATCGTAGTTTAGCTGGTGTTTGTCGAGTGTTTCGTGTACTTTTGTCTGCAGCGACTCAACTGTGCTGGCGGTTGAAAAGCGGAAATTAAAAAGCATGTTCACCAAACCTGGGATAATGTTGGTTGCACCAGTGCCGCCATTGATATTGGAAATATGCCAGGTGGTAGGGGGGAAATATTCATTGCCTTCATCCCACTGCATTTGCGCAAGCTCCGTTATAGCCGGTGCGGCAATATGAATGGGATTTTTTGCCAGATGCGGGTAGGCAATATGACCCTGGATACCTTTAATTGTTAAATTGCCTGAGAGTGAACCGCGCCGTCCGTTTTTAATAGTATCGCCTAATTGATGGGTACAAGTGGGCTCGCCCACGATACAATAATCCAGTAATTCATTTCGCGCCTTGAGTGTTTCAACGACTTTGACTGTGCCATCAACGGCAGGACCTTCTTCGTCCGACGTGATTAACAACGCGATAGAACCCTTATGAGCCGAATGGTCGGCAATAAATGCTTCTATGGCTGTTACAAAAGCAGCAAGCGATGCTTTCATGTCTGCTGCGCCGCGCCCGAATAATTTCCCATCGCGAATTGATGGAACAAAGGGATCGCTATTCCACTGATCCAATGGACCGGTAGGAACGACATCGGTATGTCCAGCAAAGCACAGTACGGGTGACGCCTCACCGCGTCTGGCCCAGAGATTATCAACTTTACCAAAACGCATATTCTCGATATGAAAACCTATTTTTTCCAACCGCTGCGCAAGTATCTGCTGACAACCGTTATCCTCGGGTGTCACAGAGCGCAACGCAATTAATTGTTGAGCTAAATCCAATGTTTCATTGGTCATTTAGAATCCTTCATATATAAAAAAAGGGATTGAATGATATGGACAGATATCAAGTGTATGTATTAAACAACACCTTAAGTACAAAACTGCAATCCGGGTGTAGGGATTTATGTGATTATCATGTAAATTTATGCCTTGAGGCAGAATCTGAATTCTACACGTCTGTTGAAAGACATGCACTGACCATGTGCGCAAGCAGGAATTTAACTAACTGAGTTCGATCAATAAGGGAAAAAAAGATGCTCCTGTCGCTATTTTATATTTTTTTATCAATACTGGCTGTAATCGCAATCATTTTGTTTGTGCCTGTTTTACGCCGCCTGATTGTCACTAATCAGATATTGAAAATGTTTCGTAAAATGCTACCGCAAATATCTCAAACCGAACAAGAAGCGCTTGATGCAGGTACTGTCTGGTGGGACGGCGATTTATTCAGCGGCAGACCGGATTGGAATAAATTGCTGGCATACCCCAAGCCGCAATTAAGTGACGAAGAACAGACTTTCCTTGATGGCCCGGTCGAACAATTATGCGAAATGCTGGATGAATGGCAGATTACTCATGAACTAATAGATTTACCGCCGGAGGTTTGGCAGTTTATCAAAGACAATGGGTTTTTTGGTTTGATCATCCCGAAAGAGTATGGTGGCTACGGATTCTCTGCACTGGCGCATTCCGAAGTGGTCATGAAAATCAGTTCACGAAGTGGCACGGCGGCAGTTACGGTCATGGTGCCTAATTCACTGGGGCCGGCGGAATTACTGCTCCATTACGGGACTGACGAACAAAAGAATCATTATTTACCCCGTTTGGCCAAAGGCCTGGAAGTACCCTGTTTCGGTTTGACCTCACCTGAAGCCGGATCGGATGCCGGATCTATCCCGGATTACGGTATTGTCTGCAAAAGCGAATTTGAAGGCAAACAGGATGTGCTGGGCATGCGCGTTACCTGGGAGAAACGATATATTACGCTTGGTCCCGTAGCGACCATTCTCGGGCTGGCTTTTAAATTGTATGATCCCGATCATTTACTCGGCCAGGAAGAAGATCTCGGCATTACGCTGGCATTGATACCAACAGATACTCCCGGACTCAATATCGGACGGCGTCATTTTCCACTCAACGCAGCATTTCAAAACGGCCCCAATTCAGGTGAAGACGTTTTCATTCCAATGGAATGGATTATTGGCGGTCAGGCAGGCGTAGGGCAGGGCTGGCGCATGCTAATGAATTGTTTGGCGGCAGGCCGTTCGATTTCATTACCGGCAACCGGTGCAGGCGCTGCAAAACTGGCGGCAAGAACCAGTGGTGCCTATGGCCGGGTGCGCGTGCAATTCAATACACCGATCGGTTATTTTGAGGGTATAGAAGAGGCTCTGGCGCGGATTGGCGGCAATGCCTATATGATGGATGCCGCACGCGTCATGACAGCCGGAGCCGTCGACCTGGGTGAAAAACCGTCTGTGATTTCAGCTATTGTGAAATACCACTTAACCGAACGAGCACGTCAGGCAGTTAATGACGCCATGGATATTCATGGCGGTAAAGGAATATGTATTGGCCCGCGCAATTATCTGGGAAGATCTTATCAGCATATTCCGGTAAGTATTACCGTTGAAGGCGCCAATATTCTGACGCGCAGCATGATTATATTTGGTCAGGGGGCAATCCGCTGCCATCCTTATATTTTGCAGGAAGTCACTGCAGCAAACGATACGGACAAGAAACGCGCCTCGAAAATATTTGATGCCGCGCTGGTCGGACATGTTTTATTCAGCATGCGCAACACGATGAACAGTATCGTGTATGGTCTTTTCGGTAAATACATGAAAGGCAGCGTTCCTGAAAACAGCCCGCCGGAAATTGCAAATTATTATCAGCAACTCACGCGGTTATCCGTAAATTTTGCTTTTCTGGCCGATATTGCCTTAATGTTCCTGGGTGGTGCATTGAAACGCAAGGAAAGACTGTCTGCGCGTTTGGGTGATATTCTGAGTTATCTGTATCTTTGTTCAGCGACGCTGAAACGGTTTGAAGACGATGGCCGCCCGCAAGCAGATTTGCCTTTATTGCACTGGTCCATGCAGGATGCTGTGTATCGCATTCAGCAGACTTTTGACGAAGTTCTGAGTAATTTTCCTGCTAACAAAGTTTTTGTATGGTTACTTAGAAAGTGGATTTTCCCTGTTG
Source organism: Nitrosomonas aestuarii (assembly GCF_003046585.1). Lineage (GTDB taxonomy): Bacteria > Pseudomonadota > Gammaproteobacteria > Burkholderiales > Nitrosomonadaceae > Nitrosomonas > Nitrosomonas aestuarii. The sequence continues at coordinate 281,334 of NZ_QAAE01000003.1, forward strand.
GAAAACCGTATTCTCCACCAACTGACGATTTAGGACATGAAATTGCCAGAATAATGCTGGAACCAGGTGAAGCACGGGACCGATTGACTTCCGGTATTTTTATACCGACCACACCGGGCGACCCGATGTCCGACCTGGAAGAAGCCCTCAAATGTGCGATCGAAAGCGCTCCACTTGAGTCCAAAGTACGCAACGCTGTGAAATCAGGAAAGGTGACGGCACAGGGTGACAAGCAAATTACGCAGGCATACCATCTGAATGTAATCACTGCCGCGGAAGCTGAATTACTGAAAAAGATGAAAGAATTGCGTAGCCGTGTCATTAAAGTTGACGATTTTTCACAGGATATAGCATACGAACCATTCAATCTGTCCAATCAATCCGCGCTCGCTGCTTCGACTGAGCCTGAGCTTGAGCAGTTTGAACCAGAGCAAGTGACTCAGCCTGAGGATGACGCCAGTGAAAATCCTCCAATCAGTGGAATTGAACAATCCAAATTGTTTGAATCAGGACAATTAAGTGAAATCGCTGCTTCGGATTTGTTTACAGACACAAAACCTGTGCAACCTAACAGCGAGAATAAAGAAATACCAGCCCCAGATTCAGAAACTGAGAAACATAAAAAGCCAGCACCTGCCGAGCAAGCAACCACATCTGATTCGGCCCCTTCTGGGAACAAGGCAGAAGAAGAAAATCAACAAAGCGGTGACAGCAACGCAGACAAATCTCAGACAAACCAGGCAAAATGATGAATCATATTATTTCAGTTGAACAGGCAAAAACACTGGATGGTTTATTTAACGAACGCGTGAAATGTACCCCTGAAGCAGAAGCCTACCGTTACTACGATGCGGAACGCGCAACGTGGTGTGTGTATACCTGGTCGCAGATGAATGCACAGGTAGCCCTTTGGCAAGCTGCCTTGATTAGAGAATCGCTGCCCCCTGGAGATCGTGTCGCCGTGATGATACGAAACAGCCCGGAATGGGTTATGTTTGATCAGGCTGCTTTAGGTCTGGGACTGGTTGTCGTGCCTTTTTATACTGAAGATCGCGCTGATAACATCGCTTACATGCTGGCCGACGCAGGTGTCAGACTGTTAATACTTGAAGATTCTGTACACACGCCAGAAATCTGTGAAGCTTGCAGTAATATTGAAAGTCTGCAGCGCATCGTACTGGTAGAGTCGACTGGTGAAAAAAACACATCTTCCTCACTTTCAAATGACCCTCGTTTAATGACACTGTCAAAGTGGCTTCCGGCCAAAGCCGAAGAAATACAGCATATCAGTAGCGATCCCAACAGCCTGGCTACCATTATTTATACTTCAGGAACGACCGGCCGTCCCAAAGGTGTGATGCTCAATCACCACAATATTCTGACGAATGCCTACAGCAGCTTACAGGTTGTACAGGTTACGCCAAATGATTTACTTTTGTCTTTTTTGCCCTTGTCACATACGTTTGAGCGAACTGTGGGTTACTATTTGCCGATGATGTGTGGTGCCACCATTGCCTATGCGCGTTCAATTCCACAATTACAGGAAGACCTGTTGACGATTCGTCCGACCATTCTGATCTCGGTACCAAGAATTTATGAACGTATTTACGCAGGCATTCGTACAAAACTTGCTGAAGGTTCTTCATTTGCCAGATGGCTGTTTGAATTTACCGCTGAGGTTGGATATAGCCGGTTTGAGCACCAACAAAAACGCGCATCCTGGCGGCCTGTATTTTTGTTATGGCCGTTGCTGGATCATTTGGTGGCATCCAAGCTTATGAATAAACTGGGTGGGCGTTTGCGCCATGCCATGAGTGGCGGCGCGGCACTGTCAGCCGAAATTTCCCGCGTATTTATCGGCCTGGGGCTGCCCATTCTGCAAGGTTATGGCATGACAGAAAGCAGCCCGGTTGTCTGCGTCAACCGTCATGAAGACAATGTACCGGCCAGTGTAGGATTGCCGCTACCCGGCGTTGAGGTCAAATTGGGTGAAGACGATGCGTTATTGATCCGCGGTCCGAATATCATGATGGGTTACTGGAACAATCCTCAGGCAACCCAAGCGATAATTTCAACTGATGGTTGGCTGAATTCAGGCGATGTTGCTTCGATTGATTCGCAAGGTCATATTACGATTACAGGACGATTAAAAGATATCATAGTATTGTCTACCGGCGAAAAAATTCCTCCCGGTGACATGGAAACAGCCATTTTACGAGATCAGATTTTCGAACAGATCATGGTCATTGGTGAGGCCCGTTCTTTCCTAAGTGTGCTGGTCGTGCTTGATAAAAATAACTGGAACAAATTTGCCGCAGAACAAGGGATTGATGCAGATATCATAAATGCAAATGATGCACAAAAGCAAAAAATCGAGGAAATCCTGCTTGAAAAAGTGACTTACCAAACCCGTGAGTTTCCCGGCTATGCACGCATCCGCAAAATCACAATCATGCCCGAACCATGGACTGTTGATAATGAAATGTTAACACCGACTTTAAAACTACGGCGATCCAAAATTATGGAACAATTTAAAGCCAAAATTGAAAGAATGTACGAAGGACATTAACTTTTATTACTTTCAAACAAAAAAACCGATTACTAGTCCGGATGCAGCGGATTCAACCTTGTTTTGCAATACAAAACAAATGTGGGAATACTTTAAACTAAGAAATGATATGCGTACAAGGCTGGCATTTGACCGAACCTAAAGGTGAGCAGACTTCAAGTCTGACTACCCATTTATTACAAAACAACTGAACTGTCCTTAATTTAATTCCCAGTCTTTAGAAGATGAATAATTTTTATTTTCAACATATTACATGTATAAAGTAATGTAATTTGGAAAAAGATTACTTTAGTATATCTTTTCTCAATTGCGTTAGTTGAATTCCTCAAAATATAATTCCCTTATTTTAAAACTGATAAGGGAATTAGAGTGCCTCTAAGAAAATTAATCAAAGAATTTAATGCCTATCTAAATAACAATGAATCTGTACTTGAACGCGACTTCAAACATGTAGCAGATAAAATTGAGCTACACTGGGGATTTCCAGAATTCTATCCATTCATAAATAAATTGTTAGTGAACGATCATGATCGGTCAAGAAATGGTTTTCCTCCGGAAGTAATGCAGGAGATATATGAGCTACACGAAATACATGAGAAATTATTCCCTGACAAAAAACTAAAAATATAACCCGTTACCCTAAACACATATCGGTATGTGTCAAAGTGACCGATCTAACGTTCACGCTGATAAACGTTAGATCGGTCAAAATTTTCAGTTAAATTAAGCGTCGCATAACAGCTATGATGTATTTGGGCCTAATAGTGGTAGCGACACTGTACGATAATTAATGAATCATCTTTCACTCTGTAAACCAGGCGGTGCTCTCGATTAATGCGACGCGACCAATAGCCAGACCAATTATGTTTTAAAGATTCTGGATCTCCAAGTCCGTCAAATGGTTCTCGCTTGATGTCTTTGATTAGTGTGTTAATACGCTTCAGGACTGTTTTATCAGTTTGCTGCCAATATAGATAGTCTTCCCATGCTTTTTCAGCCCAGGATAAAATCACTCCTCAATAAGCCCTTTCTGAATCACTTTTCCTGCTTCCACTTCCGCTATCGCTTGATTCAATCGCTCTGCATTTTTAGGGCTTGCCATTAGGTAGGCAGTTTCTTCGTAGGCGTGAAAATCTTCCAGACTCATCACCACAGCAGGTTTACCATTTTGCCGAGTAATCAAGATCGGTTTATGGTCATCATTCACCTTATCCAGCGTACCTGCCAGGTGGCTGCGAAATGCGGAATAGCTCATTGTATCCATCGTTAGTACCTCTCAGTAATGTACTCATAATTGTACTTGTACAAATACATGTACGCAATACTTGCTTCAAGGTCCGCATAACCAGTCACATCAGGTACTTCATGATTGACTTGATGAAAGCGATTAAAATGACAATTGATAGACTCTGCCGCATAGCTCAAACAAGGCGACAATAAAAATATCAAAAATAATATTCGCACCCCTAGTACTCCTTATTGTCAATCAGTATACGGACTCCTCCTTTTTTAAGAAAACAATACCAAAGCAATGTCCGTCCCGCTATGTACAACAAGGTACGGAATGTATTTTAGATGGCACATCAGAACCGACCGTACCCAGTGAAACCGAATGGGATAATGCAGCAACACAACTCAATGACCCCGCATCAACCGACCACATACTGGAAAACGGCGGTGATGTGCCCGTCGATGTCAGCACGCCGCCAGCACTGGACGCACCGATCAACCAGCCCATAGGCAGCGAAACCATCACCACCAAAGACGCACAAGGCAACACCACCGGCACGCAGGTAACTGAAACATCAGTCGACATCACCGACGCAGCCACCACCGAAAACCCGAACCAGATCGACGTTAAAGAAAAAAAGACAGTCACTACCTACGACCTGAACAACAACCCCACCGGATCAACCACCACAGAAAGCGAAATCCGGCCACCTGCGCCACCTGATCCGCCAGACATCGACTACGAAATAGACTTTGACAACGTAAACGACAAAGACCTCGAAGAATACGAATTACCCGACATATTCAGCTATGAATCATGGGGTGAAGGCTCTTGTCCCGCTGACAGGTCAGTCAGCTATGGCTATGGCAATTTAAACCTGTCCATGCAACCCGCGTGCGACTTTGCAACCGGCGTGCGGCCAATCATTCTCGTAATCGCTGGCCTGTCTGCAATGTTCATCATCTCAGGGATTAAAACAGAATGATCAAGGAAATATTAGTCCCGCTCGGCCAGTTCTTTGAATCCAACATCGGCGCAATCGTTAAAACCGGACTATCTGCCGCCGGTGTGGGTGTTATCAGTTACGCCGCCATCAGTGCCGCCTTTGACATTGCCCTGAACTACGCCCGCAGCCAATTTGACTCACTCGCAACCGACGCGCTTCAACTCATTGGCCTTGCCGGAATAGGGGAAGCATTAGGGCTCATAGCCGGTGCAATGGCCTTCAGGGTCACATTCACATCAATGTCAAAACTAGGAATATTACCAAAATGATAGACATTTCCTCAATCGTCGTTTCCGCAATCACCACAGCGCTTGCAGATGTCTGGCACATCATCGGCTTAGCCCTTGTCTTGCGCGTCGTCCTGTTCTCAATCGCCAAAAGCCGCAAAACCGTTTCCAACGCCACAAAATTCTACGACTACGACCATGAATACGGCGGTGAATGGGAAGACTACTATAACCCTGACGGATCAAGACGGTTCTAATCAAGAGGCACATCATGAGCATTACATTACTAACCTCGGTACCTGGCGGCGGCAAAACTTCATACGCCGTCTGGAACGTCATCAAAAAAGCCCATGACGAAGGAAAAATCATCTATACAGTCGGTATTCCAAAACTAAAAATTCCGACAATTGAACTGACCTATGACGACGTTAAAAACTGGAACCAGACCACAGAACCGGAACAAAACTTACCCGAACTCACCAACATAGAACACGGCTCTATAATCGTCGTCGATGAAGTACAAAGAATGTGGCCGACCACTGGCAGCAAGATAACCGAAGACATTAAAGACCTGTCCATTCACCGACACTTCGGCCTGACATTCTTTTTAATCACCCAATCACCAACACTGATACATAGAAACGTACTTGCGCTGGTAGACCGCCATTTGCACATTCGCCCGACATGGGCAGGCCGGAAAATCTACGAATGGCCGGAATACTGCCGCAACCCCGCAGCACAATCAAACAAAAACGCCGCCATCACATTCAACTACAAACTGCCCAAGCAATCCTTTAACCTGTACCACTCGGCAACCCAACACATCAAACCTGAAAAGCGCATACCAATGGTTTTTTATGTGTTTGTCACATTCCTGATATTAACCGCGGTTTTTGTTTATTTCGGCGTTGACCGAATATTAAGCAAAACCGACACACCCAAAGAAGAAACACCGCATGAATTTCTATCAGATCATGAAAATACAGAAACTATTCAAGAGAACATACTGACAGTATCAGTCAGCCAAGAAAATGTCGCGACACCACAGCAGCAACAAATCATAGAACAGCAAACCACAGCAAAAATACTGCCGACAATCCTTTCAAAAATCTACGACTGGGACAGGGTAGCCGCGTGCCTCAACTCTGAACAATTGGGGTGTGTCTGCTATGGTCAACCAGCAGAACGGCTCATGATCCCGAAAGAAAGTTGCCAGTTAGCAGCTAAGCACGGTTGGACTCAGAGTAAAAGTAGCAATATAAAAGCGTTATATATTTCATAAGAAACTGTTTGGAAAAAAACTTTATTTTGTTTCCAGCTTGTTCACTGTTTACATATTGCAAAACAAACTTCTTTTTTACAAATTGAATATATAATGCATAATATATACACATGCAAATAAAATATATAGGAATTATGCATATCATATAGATATGTTATTTTAATTAATATATTATTATGCATAACAAATTACTATACATCATATTATGAATAAAATAAAACAAGTTCAAGTTCGCTTATCTGATGATGAAAAGAAGTCTTTTGAGATGTGTGCAGAATTAGCGGGCATCCCCTTAGCCACATGGATGAGAGAAAGACTTCGAATGAATTCGATTGCAGAGCTAGAAGCAGCTGGTCTACGAGCCCCATTTATTGATGAATTAGTGAGAGAATTTAGAAATGGCTAATTTTAATTCTAATATGAAATTTAACATCTATGGCTTAGGTGGTGTTATTGCAAATAACAAATTAATAATTCCTGCTAACCAGAGAGAATATAGCTGGACTGAACTACAGATTGAAGCACTGTTTCAAGATATTGGAAAAGCTATTGATTTAGATAATAGTACTTCCTATTTTGTGGGGACTATAGTTGGCATTCCTCATGAAAGTGGTTCAAAGATAGAAATTATTGATGGCCAACAAAGACTTGCTACTGTTAGTATATTTCTTGCAGAAATGATGCGATTTTTCAATAATAAAGATAATATGTTGGCCAAATCTGTTGAAGAAATTCTTTTTTCAGTAGACAGAGGTAAAAGAGAAGTTTTACCAAATTTAAGGTTAGGTCGAAATGATAATGACTATTTTATATATTTGTTGGGTAAATCTTTAGATGATAGCAAGTCTCCTAGCTCTCCTTCAACTGAAAAATTGGCAACTGCTCGAAGAATTGCTCAAGATAGAATTAAAAAAATCATTGCTCCCTATAACAAAGAAAAAGATCAATGTGATCAACTTAATCAATGGTTGGATTATATTGAACATGGTGTCCAAATATTACTATTAACAGTTAATAGTAATGCAAGTGCATATAAAATGTTTGAAACCCTTAATGATAGAGGTTTAAAAACAACACAAAGTGATTTGGTTAAGAATTATCTCTTCGGTGCATCTGGTGAACGATTCGAAGAAGTTGAAATCAGATGGAATTCCATGAAAGCTATATTAAATGGTATTTCAGATAAAGATATTACAATTGATTTCCTTAGATATGCCCTAACCTGCATGGTAGGGTATACAAAAGAAACAGAGGTATATGAATTCACAGAAAAATACATTTCATCAGAACAAAAAGCTGTAAATTATGCTATACAAATGGAATCTTTGGCACAGTCCTTTGCTGCGGTCAAAATGCCCGAACATGACAAATGGAATGGTCAACTTAAATCTAGTAGGGCTGCAGTCAGAACTTTAATAATGTTTAGTGTTAAGCCAATCATTCCACTTCAGTTAGCAATTGTTCAGAAATTTACTGATAAGGAATGCAAACAAGCATTTGAATTTTTAGTTTCTTTGACGGCGCGTCTTTTAATCGCTTCTTCTACAAGGAGTGGAGGACAAATTTATCCTCTTGCTTCAGTTGCTGAGAATATTTATAACGGTAGTATAACAACTACAAAACAATTAAAAGAGAATCTAAAAACTATTACTCCAAATGACAAAGAATTCTCGGAGGCATTCTCGACCTTTAAATCAACTAAAGAAGAATTTTCTCGTTATTATATTAGAGGAATTGAAACAGCTATAACAGAGGATAGAGAAGCATATTATATTTTAAATGATAATCCAGCTGAGATTACTTTAGAGCATATATACCCCAAAAAACCCCAAGGAAACTATCCTTTAATTAATGATGATGATTCTTCACTTTATCTTAATAGGTTGGGCAATCAAACACTTCTTCAACAATCAGTTAATTCTGAATTAAAAAGTGCCGCCTTTGAAGAAAAGAAGAAACGCTTTAAAGAATCGCCTTATGTATTAACTAGCGAACTTGCTCAATATGAAGGCGATTGGAAAGCAGAATATATAAATGATAGACAACGTCGCATGTCGATATATGCGATAAAGGCATGGCCTGTTTAATCATGTGTTGTTTCTTCATAAATCTCTAAATCTATAACTTCATGATATTTTTTATATCAATATATATGTATTTCATCTTTAACCATAATTATCTTAGGTAAATTATAGTAATTCCATTACGTTTTATTATATTTATTTAGTTATCAAATTTTTTATGTTTTCCATACTTCATAATTTATATTGATTCATTAGAACGACAAGAGATAACACCAAAAAAAGACATTATTATCGTAAGGCAGCTAAAGAGAGAAAACGCCTGCTGGATGCAGGCGTTGACGGTGAAGAAATTAGATTGCTTTGTAGGCATTTATCTAATTTACGAAACGTACACGCAGAAAAGCGATTAGAAGATTATAGAAATAATCACAAATCATGTAGGTAAATCGATATTGTCTTTTACACCTACAATTTAACATAATATAAATTATAAGCAATTGGAACATCGTAAAAAATTCAGGAGGAAATCCGATCTTTTGGCCAATTTTTTCTATAATTTGCTAAATGTTTTTCGGCGTGAACGTTTAACCGGCCACTAAGCGACCGGCACAATAAACGCAATTCTTCCTGATCAACGCCTGCATTCAGCAGGCGTTTTTTTTCGGCTAAAACATAGCGATAATATCTACGCTTCACACTTGGATTGCGTGTATATCGAATATGCCAGTACAGGTTATAAAGCTTCGAGAACATTATTATTGATGCGCGTTTAAAACATCATTAATAGCTTCGCGTACAAACGCTATTTGATAGGTTGATTTAGCTTCAAAACGAATGAGTTTAATATTTGCACTTTTGCATACATCATTTATTAATAAATCCCGACTGACAGACTTTCTAAGATTATGGCTTTTATCGTCTAATTCGATAACTGCGACAACTGTTAATGTATTAGGATCACAAATCACATAATCGAAATGCTTGGAGGATATGCGATTAAAGGCTGATTGCCATTTCTTACGGTTCATTTCCTTATCAGGACTTATAACATCAGCAATTCGTACTTTGCCAAATACATCAAATGAATCAGAAACAGCTTGTTTTATAACAAAATAAAAAGATAACTCGGCAGGCGTAAATAAGTTGGGCAGAGCGCAATAAGTAAATTCAGAATTTTCTTTCCTCTTTGATTTGATATAAACAGAAAAAAAAGAAAACAACAGGAATGTAGCAATAAATACCATTAAAAAATCGTGCGTTAAATGATTCAATATTAGATCTAACACGTCCATATTAAGCCCCCGAAGAAATCAAGTTAAATAAGTTAACGTATTCTTTCCAAAAAAATAAACCACTACAAAATGATGGTTAATGCCCCTTGTTGCGATATGATCAAGGAAATACAAAAATCTAGTATTTATTAAAATGGTGTAGTCAGAATTAAATGTATTTTTTGCTCGTAAGGATTCGGGCACATGCTCGCGTTTTTGTGAGCGGTAATGAATGATACTTAAGCTGGTATTTCTATAAAGCGCCACTGTAAGCTACCATTAGCAAAATCCGGGCTGTAGTAGCCTACGGATACATTGAACAAGTTTTCATCACAAATAGGTGGATATTTATCCGTATGCAGATAACCTTCTTCCTTCAATTCAGTTGCTTCATTAAGGAGTGAAACAGTATCACCTTCATGTATTCCACCACCTGAGTGAGCGAGTATTATCCATATCGTAGTATCCTCATTCTTTTTAGTATTAGTTGATACATCCTGAAAATGAATGCCACCTCCGCAGGCATCTAAATATGATTCTGTTCCATATTGATTAACAAGATATACAGCATCATTAGTTACAACAGGTGTTCCATCACCTTTTCCATTTGTTGATTCAATTTTCCAGATACTACTTAATTTTTCAGTGCTAAAAAATTCAGAAGTAGAAACATCATAAAGGTTTTTCCTACAACAAGCTGCTCTTCCACAGGCATCCAGATTTCCACCTTTCCAGCCATTAAAGACATTTTCAATGCGATAAGTGTTTCCGTAAACCAGGCTAGTCATAATTCCCATTAAAGACCATAATAATAATCGGGTCGATTAAATGCAAATATCCGTTAATTAACTGATAAATTGACATTATTGTCAAGCTTTTGAAAATTATTTGTCCTAACAATAATAAGGTTGCGTTTCATAAAGTTATGAAATATAGTCCTTCGTATGGTTGATCTAATAATCGATTAATGGAGAAGAAAGTATTTGAAGATATTAGTTTTCCGAGAGCATTTACTCTTGTTTTTGATTACGAACCATCAAGGCAGGTTTTCAAACTTAGAAGCGCTTCTTTTCTTGCTAATGTATTTACCAACTCAGCTAGTCCAGATGGAAATAAATCATTTTCTGCTTTTTGGACAAACCCCATCAACTTGACTGATGAAATTGAGTTTTATCTCGAGGAATAAAAAACTAAACAAAAAAACACTTCGGGTTAAAAAGAATCTCACGCATTCGATCATTAGAAATAACCCTGATCAAGCAAAGAAACATAATGGTAAAAGCAAAAATAAACGACAGAACTTTAAAAACGATATCTTGCAAAAACGTTTCAATACTTTCCACAGATTAATCCTCCAAATTATTTCTGGTGACGTTTATCAAACTAAAACTCATAACTGAGTCCACCCATGTTTAGTTGCAAGCTGACAGCTTTCTTTTGGAATCATTAGCCGTTCGGCTGATTGACCGTAGCAGACACAACCCAATTTGTTCAGAGTTGAGGCAAGCGGCTACCCTGTCCCAGTCGTAGATTTCTGAAAGAATTGTTGGTAATAGCTTTGTTGCAGTTTGTTGTTGCTGTGGTATTGGGTCGTTCACCTGGCTGACTGATACTGTCTGTATGTTCTTCTGAGTCGTTTCAGTATTTTCATGATCTGATAGAAGATCATGTGGTGTTTCTTCTTTGGGTATGTCGGTTTTGCTCAGTATCCGGTCAACGCTGAAATAGACAAATACTGCGGTCTGTATCAGGAATGTGACGAAGACATAAAAAGCCATTGGTATACGCTTTTCAGGTTTGATGTGTTGGGTTGCTGAGTGGTACAGGTTGAAGGATTGCTTGGGTAGTTTGTAGTCGAATGTGATCGCGGCGTTTTTGTTGGATTGTGCTGCAGGGTTGCGGCAGTATTCCGGCCTGCCCATGTTTATCCTAGAAAACGCCACTGTACGCTCCCATGGTTGTAGTCTGGATTGTAACCAGCGATTACATTAAATAGATTTTCATTGCAAACAGGTGGATATTTATCAATATTTAAATAAGCATCTTTCAAGTCGAACGAAGCATTAAGGAGGGAAACAGTATCACCTTCATGTATTTCACCAGAGGAGTGAGCCAATATTATCCATATCATAGTTTCTTCCTTTTTTCTAATGGCAGTTGTTGATACGTCTTTCATATGAATGCCGCCTCCGCAGACATCTAAATACGATTTTTCTCCATATTGGTTAATAAGAAATACCGAATCACTCGTTAGCACAGGAGTTCCGTTAGCGTTTCCATTTACTGACTGTATTTCCCAGGTATTACTGCTAACCTGTTCGCAATTAAAAGATTTGCAAGTTGATACATCATAGAGATTTTCTTTACAGCAAGATGTGATGCCGCAAGCATCTAAAAATCCACCTTGCCAGTCATTGAATCCATTTTCAATGCGATATGTTTTTCCATAAACTAGACTAGTCATAACGTGTCCCAAACGATATTTACAAATTAATTAACTGATTTAATGAACAATCAATGTAAAAAAATGACTGAGCTATTAAATAGTGCCATCGAAAATAGCATTAGCAAGTTTTATGCCAAATAATTAAATTATTGATTGTAGGTGATTGTTTATTCATATAAAAACCCTACTGTCAAAATAATCGACAACGTGATGCTCTCTTGTAACTAACGTAAGTAGAAATGGAGGATATTTGGCTTATAGAAAGTTGTAATCAGGTTTAAGGGTTAATTTGGGTTAGGTTCGGGCATACCCTCGCATCGGTCGGTGGTGCGACTCATGTGCTGTTTGTTAACTTGAAATTTAAGCTGTAGCTCTTTTATTAATGGTAAAAAAGTGCATTAAAATAAGTTGCCAACCCTCATAATCAAATTTATTTGCCTGTAACATTTTGACTCTGTCCGAAATATAAGCTCCTAATTAATCTATGCAGATAATTTAAAAGGGTTTATTTCGCTTTTGGAATGGTGTAGTCTAGTTTAAAGATTTTTCTCATTTGGGGTTGGGCACTTGGCCGTTTGGGCCATACCCTCACGCTGGTCGGCGGCCCGACCCATGTACTGTATTTTTAGTTTTAAGCTAGATTTATTACAACCAGTATTTAGGAGCGAGATAACTATGAATCAAGATGTAGTTCTGAAATCAGAAATAAAATGTCCTGAGTGTGGTTATCGGAAAGTAGAAACAATGCCAACTGAGTTTTATCTGTGGCGATATGAATGTGCAAGATGTCATATGCTCTTGCAGCCGTTACAAGCTGAATGCTGCATTTTTTGTTCCTATGGCTCTATACCATGTCCACCAATACAACTTTCAAATGAGAAAGACGGGTGTCGTTGTTACAAAAAGTAAGATTTTTTTAACTTGCGCACATCTGAATCGACTCCGACCACCCTGCCTCCATTGATTATTAATAATTTTCTGAACTATAAACCTGTCGGATGGTCAGATAATTCACAAAGACAGGAAATGCATTCATCATTTCTCGTCGATGCCTTACTGAAAATTTGATGCTGTTGTCTCATTCGTGAGACTAGCTTTACGTGTAACTGCAGCGTAAAGTGTTTAACTCTCCCTTAGACCGGTACGCGCCTTCTCCCTTATCGTCGGTGCAAACCGGTCATATTTTTCCAATAAACAGTAATCACTATCCAACATATGCGCTGATCTGTGATAGCTGCGCCATAAATCTGGACGTTCGGGAAATGCATCGTATGATGTAGCCTTCAAAATGGCTAGTAAGGTATTTGATGTCTTCGGGGGGGGGGCTCTGGGTGCCGATCTCGGGACAGAAGAAATACATTAAATATTTTTATGTTTAGCCAGTTCCAATAGTGTACTAAGTTTCCTTATTTCTTTTCGAAGCGATACGACAAACAATTTTGATAATATAACTTTCTCTGCAACGTTAAGTTGTATTTTTTTTGTTAAAAGTAATGTTTCCAGTTTTTCTACATCAGATTGCATGAATTATTTCCAACCTTCATAATTAGGTTAATGAAGAGCTATATAATAATGCTCAAATTGCCCACAACAGTCGAATGGCATTAATGTGCCTGAAATGCCGTTAGTTTTGTTACGTGCAAGCTGTTTAGCGGCAAGCAATCAACTCTCTTTAGGATTAATTAGGCGGCTGTACCACGTGCCGGTAGACGGCGCACCCCTTGGAAAGGGGCTGTCGAAAAATAGCTTTTTTGAGAAAAATTCAATTTACTGGAATTTGTATAAGGAATGATACAGCAGGAAAAAATTACCCGTTCCAGCGTCGAAAGAACAGGAAAGTGAAGTGTTGTGGGAACCTGGACGAACAGTTAGATGATCATCTGCAGCCAGAGAAATAAGCATACCCTTTCAAAACAACCATACGATCTGTATGATTTGATAGGGATAAAACTAGTCCTAAAGCCACAAAACCAATTAATGCCATTTATTTATTCATGATTCTTCTCCACTAAAGTATCTGAATATTAATTGTTATGCTGGTTATTTGATAATGGTTTTTAATTTCTAATACAAATGAAATTTGGAGCGAGATGACTACCAATCAAGATGTAATTTTGAAATCAGACATAAAATGTCCTGAGTGTGGTTATCGGAAAATAGAAACAATGCCAACTGACTCTTGTCTGTGGTTTTATGAGTGTGAAGAGTGTCATACGCTCTTGAAGCCATTACAAGGCGACTGCTGCGTGTTTTGTTCCTATGGCTCAATACCATGTCCGCCAATTCAGATTTCAAAAGGGAACAACGAGAACAGTTGCTGCAGTAATTAAGATTTTATTTTGTCCCTTTGCGTCCTCGGTGTTGGCTGCATCGGAAGTATCGACAGTAAATCCCGCGCCGCAATGTATGCATATAACGCATAAGCGGTTACATCTTCATATATTTCGCCAGAAGATTGCTCAAGTATTATCCAGATAGTCGTTTCTGAATTTTTTCTGATTGAAGCCGAGAAATCCATGACTTGGATACCGCACCGTAAAAACGGCTGTCGCTTCCTGCCTGTTAGCAGTTTATGTTGCGACGAACTCAGCGAATATTTTATTTGTTCATGTTGACGACTATGGATCTTATGTTGTCGATGGAAATCAAATAATTCAATTTTTAACAGATGCCGGACATACTGTAACAACGCATTTTTTAGATGCCGCCATATACAACGACTACACGTCATTTGATCAGGTATTTGCATATGATCTGTATCACAGCACTGATCAGAATGCGAATCAAGTGCAGAATTACAGCAATATTGGTGACTGGTACAATGGGACTGATTAATCGGAATCTTATTCTCGATGGACGGATTATCTCATCCGATGTGGTGTGGACAAACGCCAATGGCATGTCTTCGGAAGAAGCATGGATTCAAAATTACGCACATCGACTGGGTCTGCGTGGTGGTGGCCTTGTACTGGGCACGGCTCATTCTGTATTCCAGTCAGGCATCAACAACATTGATGACCGTATTGGTGTGAGCCAGTTTAATGGTTTTTTCGGGGGTCCACAGGCAGTTGTTGTTGATCCCCTGTCCCCGCTGTTTGTGCCTGCTTTGGATGCATGCCGGGCTGATCCTTCAACTACTGTATTAACGATAATTCTACAACCGGTTTTGTTGCAACTGGCCTACAGGCCAATGGTGACATGCGGACACCTGGGGCGCATACCACGGATAAATCTTGATGCATGGAATCTTGCGGCTGTATCGCATAATATGGAAAGCATTGCTTTTGGTACCTGTGGCGGGTTGGCTGTACACACGATGCGGGGCCTATTATAGCACCCGGTATAGACGGACAAGTGACCGCAATGCGGGCTGAACTTTAGGGCGCCTCTATAAAACAAGAAATGATCGATTAAATTCATGTCCATGCGACCTCTATGCTCTCGGTAATATTGTTGAAACCTACGTGATCAAATAGGTTTTTGGAGAACATGCACAAGAAATAGCCGTCAGCGTCACCCAGTCCATGATTGGGCATACCAACGGCGCATCGGCTACAATCGGCGGTATTGCCACAATCCTGTCGCTGCAGACCGGTGTTATTCATCCAACCATTAATTTATATGAGGCTAACCTGGAGTGCGATCTCAACTATATGTTCTATTATGCACGCAAAAAAATGATACAGTTCGGATTATGTAATGCTTTCTGATTTGGCGGTAATAATATAAGTCTCGTTTACATAACTCACTTGAATTAAGGTATCAGACATGGATACACACAGTATTGAAGAAAAAGTAATTGTATTTATTGCATCTAAAGTTGAACAAGTGGACGCCTCAACAATAAATGCTGCATCAGAATTTGAAGCACTCGGACTGGATTCCATGGACAGGATACAGCTTTTGTTCGATGCCGAAGAAATCTTTGGGGTTACTTTTGAAGATAAAGCGGTGAAAGATTTTCACTGCGTCAAGGATATGATTGATTACATCAGTAGCCATCGTTCTCCAGCCAGATCCTGAAACGCGTTATACCTGATGCAGGGCAGATTGATCTGCCCTAACACATAAACACCGGTATTAATGTAACTGTTATTCACCATAAACCGTAATCACTATACTTCTGGGACCACCATCATTCCGATGTTCACACAAATAAATCCCCTGCCAAGTACCCAAACTCAAACGGCCACCGGTAACCGGAATTGTCAAGGTACAGCCTAATATGCTGGATTTTAGGTGCGCAGGCAGGTCGTCGCTGCCTTCATCCATGTGTATATAGTATGATTCATTTTCCGGCACGGCACGATTAAAAAACGATTCAAAATCCTGGCGCACACTGGGATCTGCATTTTCATTCAGTGTCAGAGAAGCGGATGTATGCTGTATAAAGACATGCATTATGCCAATATTGAAATCACTAAGTTCCGGCAATTGCTGCATAATTTCACGCGTGATTAAATGAAATCCGCGCGTGCGTTTTTTTAGTTGAATTATTTTTTGTAACCACATAAAAAATGAATGAAATACTCACTGTCACGTTCCAGGGCAATGCAACGTACATGCCGTTCAACCATATCAAACAGGAATGCCCGCGCATGAATAAACATTTGAGCAAGCCGCTTGAATACACGCAGCTAGACAAGTATCTGCAACACGACTCTTTTCGCGACTGATTGATTTAAATTTTGTTATAAGAATGAGATTAAATATATCATGACAGAAACCATTATTGACTTAATCAGACATGGCGAACCCGTTGGCGGACGGCGTTATCGAGGACATGCCATTGACGATCCGCTGACGGATAAAGGTTGGTCACAGATGTGGCATGCCATAGGCGACTACCATGCCTGGCAGCATATTATCACTTCTCCGCTCGAACGCTGCCAATCATTTGCAATGGCTTTAGGAAAAAAACATAATATAACTGTGTCCGTTGAACATAGATTCAAAGAAGTCGGTTTTGGCGTGTGGGAAGGCCTGAGTCATGATGAAATAAAAACTGGCAGAGCCCAAGAATATCGATCTTTCTTGCAAGACCCCGTCAGTCACCGCCCACAGGGCGCGGAAGCGCTTAATAGTTTCATCCAACGTGTCGCGTCCGCTTATGACGAAACCGTTACGCATTACCAAGGGCAACATTGTCTGATTGTAGCGCACGCCGGAGTCATTAGAGCCATCATCGCCAATATTGTCCACGCAGCGCCTGTCGGGCTTTATCGAATCAAAGTCAGTAATGGCGGCATTACGCGCATTCGACACACAGAAACCGGCGGTATATTGGAGTTTTTAAATGGAAAATTAGCCGACTGACAGTTACATTACTGTCCTGCAGCTGAATTGGCTTTTTAACAAACCATTGAAAAAGATTTCGCGCAGCTAAACTGACTCGGTGTGCAATATTTTGATCAAACCCGCGCATCCAACCAGCAACAAAAGACTTTGCAACAAACCTGCTGAAATCGAAGCAGCTTGAAGTGCCTGAAGTCCACCTGCCAAAAGTAAAACAGCAGCGGCTGCACCTTCTGAAATACCCCAGAAAATGCGGTTCGCAATTGGTGGATTGGGGTTGCCGCCGGATGTTATCATATCGTCGACAAACGAGCCCGAATCGGAAGATGTAATAAAAAAAATAACTGCTAATAAAAGCCCGCCCCACTGCATAAAGCTCGCCCAGGGCAACTGCTCAAGCAAAACCTGAAATGACATGGCAACATTATCTATCACGGGTCCTGCCATACTCCCGCTTTCATTTTCTATATAAAGTCCTGTACCGCCAAACACAGAAAACCAGATGAAATTGATGAGTGTCGGAATCAGCAGAACAAAACCGACAAATTCACGAACAGTTCGCCCTCTTGAAATGCGGGCAATAAAGATACCGACAAATGGACTCCAGGAAAACCACCAACCCCAGTAAAATAATGTCCAGTGCTTCTGCCAGTCGCTATCTGAACGCATATCCAGCCATAAGCTGGTCGGAACAATATACTGTACATACTCGACAAACGTTGTGAAAAAAGTAGTTATCTGATAGGACGTCGGTCCAACCAGAAATACAAAGATTAGAAAAAACCCCATCAATGCACAGTTTAAAATACTTAGATAACGAATCCCTTTCGATACACCGCTGACTGTTGAAAATGTTGCGACCGCAGTGATTAAAGTAATAATCCATACCTGAACCGTTGTCGAGTAATCAATGTCAACTACGTGATTAAGTCCTGCATTAATTTGCATTGCACCCAATCCAAGCGACGTTGCCACACCCAATAGTGTGCCGACAGTACAAAAAGCATCGGTCGTATGTCCCAACCAACCATGAATGCGGGTACCAAATAGAGGATAAAGAAGCGTTCGTGGCGCTAATGGTAGATTTTTTCGAAAATGAAGCAAGGCGATTGTGAGCCCAAAAACAACATAAATTGCCCAGGGGTGCAATCCCCAGTGAAAAAAACTAAAGCGCATGGCTTCTGCAGCTGCATCCGGACTGCGCGGGTCTGCAGTCGGAGGCATCTGATAGTGATGAATCGGTTCTGCAACCCCCCAGAATACCAAGCCCATGCCCATGCCCGCAGCAAATAACATAGCCAGCCACGCCTGCAAGCTGAATTGTGGATGATCATCCTGCTGGCCTAGTTTTAACTTACCATGGCGACTAAATAGCAACCAAAACACACATGCAACAATGACAGCGGTTGCACTTATGTAATACCAGCCAAATTGCGTTGTAATGGCATTCAAAACAGATTCAAATAACTCACCAGATGCCTTACTCCAGATACCCGCCACAATAATGAGGGTAATATTAATACCGGCAGCGGTAAAAAAAACCGGCGGGGAAATTCCTTCGCGCCACTCGCGCAGCATGTGTGTACAATAGGAAATAAACTGGTTCATAGTTAAGATATAACTGACTGTACTGACGGAATAATTAGCCGATAGAACAACAAACTACCGACAATTTAAAACTTAACATTGATGATATTTTCTTTACAATTCTGCCAATAAACGTATTTTAATTTCTGCATTAATTAACAATTGATTTGAAATGAAAATAAAAACTTTCTTAAATCGAACACCATTATGACACAACGAATTGCACTGGTAACAGGCGCATCGAGTGGCATAGGAAAAGCAACTGCCGAACTCCTGGCAAAAAATAATTATTATGTATTTGTCATGGCACGGCGCAAAGACCGACTTGAAGCCATCCGCTCGGACAACATCGAACCGATTCAATTGGATGTAACCGATGCCAATGCAATTGAGGCAGCCGTTAAACATGCTGTGGCTACCAAAGGTCATATTGACTTGCTTGTGAACAATGCTGGTTATGGACAGTTAGGTGCCATTGAATGCGTTTCAATGGAAGCTGCGCATGAACAATTTGAAGTCAATGTTTTTGGTTATGCACGTTTTATGCATGCTGTGCTTCCACATATGCGTTCACAGCAATCCGGATGTATAATCAACATCGCATCAATTCTGGGTAAAATAACGATTCCGGGGTTCGGTTGGTATGCTGCTTCCAAACATGCCGTAGAAGCACTCTCAGAAACCTTACGCAGCGAAGTCATGAAGTTTGGCATCAATGTGATCGTCATTGCGCCGGGTTTAATTAAGACTGAATTTGCTGAAAAAGAATTAGAATTACTTAAGACAGTCAAACATCCATCAGCATATCAAAAATTGGTGGATGCCCTACCCCGCCTTTTGGCTGATGAACCTAAAGCACCTGGACCCGAAATCATTGCACGTGCTGTACTCAAGGCAGCTGCAACATCTTTTCCACCGATACGCCACGCGTTGCCCGGCGACTCTAAAACTGCGGTTATTTCACGCTGGTTCCTAGGCAGTCGACTCTTTAACTGGGCAGTACGACGGAAAATGAAACTCTAAATACCACTGAAAATTTTAACGGGTGTATTGTAGCTAAGCTCTAAATTGTGAATATTTTCTAATACAAATATTTATTCTGTTATAGCATCTGATTGAAGCGCAGTCGTTGGTGAAGACAGATCGTTGTCACTCAGGTTGTTATTTAACATCACCGGATAATGGTAGTAAACCGCGTTTAAATATCCTGTTACATCGGCAATATCATCCACATGCCAATCAAGATCCAGATTAGCTTGCCAGCGGCTTACCTGTTCTTTTAAAGTGTACCAATCTTTTGCAAGTTTGTTATCTCGCCAATGTATTTTAGTATTGTGGCATGAAATACAATGAATAGAATAAAGCAATTGGCCACGTTGTTTATCGTATTCTTGCTGAGCATTTACTTGTGTTTGCAGTGTGCATAGCGAAAATACCGCAATTAAAACCATTTTTGCATTAATCATTTCATAAATTCCTGAAGTATATAATATGCGGCGAATACGTATCCCCGGAAACTCACTCACCCCTCTGGGAACTCAGTTTCATACAACCAAAAAAGTATAATAACCTACATAATTTATTGATTCATTATAAATCTACGAAATTGTATGCAAGTACAAGAAAATATAAAATTCTGGCGCAAGCTCTACTTGCTTACGGGAGGAACAAACAAGGCTGGTATCGGTTTGGCTGGATATCTTCTTTTTCTGTGACTCAATTCTGTTCGGTTTTCATCCATTTCATTATCGGCATTCGGTTTGGGCTCGGCGGAAATATACGGCTGCGTAAAAAGTGGATCTTTACCAGAGACTTTGGACTTTTTTTCGCGTGCAACATGTTCACCCTTAAAATAACCAACTTCTGCGCGAGTATTTGCAATCGCATTCGCTTTATTTTTTTCCTTCAGGTTATTATTGCTGTTTTTGTCATTTTGTAGATTCTTTTCTTTAGGTTTATTGTTTCTAGGTTGGGTTTTCTCAAATGTATCTATCTTTTCTATTTTTATTTTTTTTTGTAGTAATTTTTCAATACCTACTAATAATTTATTTTCTTCCGGGCTTACTAGCGATATTGCATAGCCTTTCGCACCTGCACGGCCTGTTCGCCCGATCCTGTGAATATAATCCTCCGGGTTGTTGGGCAGTTCAAAATTAATAACACAAGATAATTCTTCGACATCCAAACCTCTGGCTGCAACATCGGTTGCAACCAAGGCCTGTATGGAACCTTGTTTAAAATCATTAAAAGCCTGGCAGCGCTGAAGTTGATTTTTATTCCCATGAATAACAGCTGCAGAAACGCCCTGCTGATCCAGATATTTTTTTAGGCGATCAGCACCGGATTTGGTGCGATTGAAAATTAAAACTTGATTTAAATGCTTGTGCTTCATTAAATAAACCAGTAGTTCTGACTTCAGATTCGATTTAATATCATAAACAACATGTGTTATCTGATCGTTAATTGAATTACGTTTAGCTACCTCAATTAAAACCGGTTCATTCAATAATTGATTGGCGAGCTTCTTTATATCCTCAGAAAAGGTAGCTGAAAACATGAGATTCTGACGTTTTTCTGGTAAAAAGGTCAGAATTTTTTTAATATCCGGCAAAAACCCCATATCTAACATACGGTCAGCTTCATCTAAAATCAGAATTTCAACTTTAGAAAGCGTCAGAAATTTCTGCTGAATGTGATCTAGTAAGCGGCCAGGTGTCGCAACCAATATCTCTATACCACTTCGAATGGCATTCACCTGGGCATCCATATTGACGCCGCCATAAACAAGCGTAGATTTCAAGTCGGTATACTTACTATAATTTAAGATACTCTCATACACTTGTATTGCTAACTCTCTTGTTGGTACCAACACCAAGGCACGTACAGGGTGTTTTGCGGGAGACATGCTGGAATTGGCATAAATTTCCAGGCGGCGCAGCATCGGCAAGGTAAATCCAGCAGTCTTTCCAGTACCCGTTTGCGCACCCCCCATAACATCTTTACCTTCTAAAATTGTGGGAATCGCTTTTTCTTGAATGGGCGTCGGGTGGGTATATCCCTCTTCAGTAACAGCACGCAAAATATTAGCTGATAAACCGAGTTGCTCAAATAACATTAATTACACTCCTTAATTACTACTGATAACTGCTTCTTAACTTATTAATCTTTGAATAAGTAAATTACTAACTTCACTTTCTTGTTTTCGACGACAAACGAGATTATTAATATGCGGTAGTATATGAATTGCTCGACCGAATTGAAGAAAGCTTTCACAGCATTTCTCTTAGAAAGGAAGGAAATGATATATCGATCAACAAAGTTGAACAGATAATGAAACTTATGAAACAGGTTTTTACTTGATTTATTGTTTGTATAACGTTCAATTTTCTTATATTTAAATACACAACAACCCACATAAACAGAAACTTATGTGGGTTGTTATTGTTGATACTGATGAATGCATAAATTATTAAAGATTTACGCGGCCAGAATCAGTCGACACGGCCTTTTAAAATAATTAATAATCGTCGTCATCGTCATCGTCGTCATCGTCATCGTCGTCCTCATTATCCCAGTCGTCCCAGTCGTCAGCCTTTAATACCAGCTTACCCTCAGCACGACTCGCATCAAGGTCAGTCATCGGCGCTTC
>NZ_QAAE01000004.1 GCF_003046585.1 Nitrosomonas aestuarii
TAGCTTTTTGACTCTCCCCCAAATTTTGATGTCAGTATTGTAGTAATTGCCGCCGTCAGCGTGGTCTTACCATGATCCACATGCCCAATTGTACCTACATTCACATGCGGCTTTGAACGCTCAAACTTGCTTTTTGCCATGACCTGCTCCTTCTCAGCTTACTATTTTAATCCAATATGTTTACTAACTCTGGAGCCCATGGCCAGAATTGAACTGGCGACCTCTCCCTTACCAAGGGAGTGCTCTACCACTGAGCTACATGGGCAATCATTATCATCTAAGTTAAATACCCATAACCCCAATTGGAGCGGGTGAAGGGAATCGAACCCTCATCGTAAGCTTGGAAGGCTTCTGCTCTACCATTGAGCTACACCCGCACACATTCAAAAAGGAGCTAATTCTAGCCACTAAAAATGTAAATGGCATGCAACTCCACTCTGTTCACTATCGCTTTTATCCTGCTTTTGATTCCCATTTGGTGGAGGGGGAAGGATTCGAACCTTCGAAGGCTGAGCCGTCAGATTTACAGTCTGATCCCTTTGACCGCTCGGGAACCCCTCCAAACGAAACCGGTGATTATGAATATATCCTGGCAATAAGTCAAATACTTATTGTACACATTTAGCAGATTAAGCGCCGTGGTTTTGAAAATCACTTCGATGCCTAGATTTAATACACCTGATTAACTGAGACGTATCCGAGGATCAACCAAAGTGTATGAAATATCTGTCAAGATCAAACCCACTATATAGAGCAGTGACCCCAGAAAAACCATGGCTCTGACCACTGCAAAATCCTGCGAATTTATGGCATCAATCGTATAGCTTCCCAACCCTGGTATTCCAAAAAAGGATTCGACAATCAAGCTGCCCAAAAACAATAATGGAACAATAACAACTGCTCCCGTCAGTATCGGAATCAATGCATTCTTTAGCACATGTTTGAATAACACCAGATGTTCTGGCAATCCTTTTGCTCTTGCAGTACGCACGTATTCCTTTCCCATTTCTTCGAGAAAAATTGTTCGATACCATCGAGTATTTGCGCCCGCACTGCTAATAACACCAATAATCACTGGCAAAATCAGAAATTTGGTTGCATCGAGTCCGGTAGAAAACCCAGAAATTGGGACTAAATGCCACAATTTACTTACCAGGAACTGCCCCCCAATGATATAAAAAAGACCGGATATTGACATTAAGGCAACACACAGAACCACGCCCCAAAAATCGATATAAGTTGAACGAAAGAAAACCATTATCAAGGCAAAGATAATATATGTAAATAACCCCAAAACAAAGACGGGGAGAGCGATTGCAAAGCTTGGCAGCATACGCGATCTAATTTCGTAACCTATATCACGCCCCTCATCTGAAATTCCGAAATCAAAAGCAAACATCGCAATCGATTTTTCAAAGAATATTGTATGTGTAAGTTTATCTAATCCGTCCTGCGCTTGGTCAAATAACAAAGGCTTATGATAACCGCGCTCAACTTTCCATTTTTCAATTGCTTCCGGCGTTACATACTTAATACCAAGCTGCATGCGTGCCATATCATCAGGCGTATTCACCACAAAAAATAATGTGAATGTAAGTAGATTTACGCCAACAAGAATCGGTACAGCGTAGAGAATGCGGCGAAAGATATAACTCAGCATAAATGCAACTTAACTCGACTTTGGCTGTAACTTTTTAATGCCCATACTACTTTCATGACGACGATAAACTGCAACTGCAGGTATTAAATTTATCACGATGATAACAAACGCAAGCACGAGAGGCCATAAAACCGGTTCATTCCATTCCCGTCGCTTTTGCTCTCTTAGGTCCGAGTCAATGCGGTAGTACTTTACATTATTATTTGAAATTCGATTTGGTTTTACATTTTTATACCAGGCATGATAAAGCCCATATTCCTTTGGATGATAACCCCACAACCAGGGTGCATCGAAACGCAATATTTCCACCATACGGTCAATGATCTCCTGGCGTCCGGGGCCATTATCCATATTCTTCATTTGCTCAAACAGCTGATCGTATACCGGATTGTCATAGTTAGCTGCATTATTTGCAGCATTTCCACTACTATTTCCAACTTTTCTTTGTGGCCCATACAGTAAAAATAGAAAATTTTCTGGGTCTGGATAATCCGCATGCCATCCCCATTCAAAAATCTGCGCATTCCCTTTTCGAATTTTATCCTGAAAACGATTATAGTCTGTACTTCGTACAACCAATTGAATATTTAATTTCTGGAATTGTTTGCGCATCCAGTCAAGAAATGAACGATCTTCAGCACTGCGTGCAGTTACATCAAAATACAAAACAAGTGGCACACCTGTTTCCTGGTCAATCCCGTTCGGATAACCCGCTTCAGCAAGCAAATGACGAGCAACTTGTATCGACTTACGCTGCGGACCATTGTTGATCCAATCGTAGACAACCGGATTTATCCCTTCCCGACCATGGCGAAAACCCGGCATTCCCGGCGCTATTGGGCCATGTGCCGGCAACCCCCGTCCATTGGCAAAAATTGATATATATTCCTCATAATCAACAGCAATGGATATCGCCTGCCTGAGTTTACGCGCAGAAACGCGTGTTTTCTCAGACGTACCCCCTACAGTTGGGTCTAACATATTGAAGCCGATATAAAAAGTAGAAACTGCCACGGTTGTCTCAAGGCGTATACCTTGCTCCGCCATAGCTTCGGTTACCGTTGCCTCACCCTGCCCTACTAATTGTACCGCCTGATCAAAGCTGTCGGAACCGATTCCGGATGCATCATAATATCCTTGTAAAAATTTGTTCCATCTAGGTATGCCTTCTCTTTCACGCGTATATACAATTTTGTCTATAAAAGGGATGGACTTGCCTGCATCTCTCAGCAACCCATTTTCATAATCAGCAGGCATGCCGTCTTCAGGATAGAATTCCCCGTGAAAATTTGGATTTTTTTCCAGTACCATGCGCAAATTTGGATTATTTTCGGTCAGCATATATGGCCCTGTCCCGACAGGATACCAATCCAATGTAATATTTTTCTCAATTAAACCTTGTTGCGAATAAAATAAATCAGCTTCCCAAGGAATGGGAGCAAAAAAAGGCATCGCCAACCAATAAATAAATTGTGGATATTTTCCATTTATTTTTATTCGATACGTATAATCATCTACTACATCCACACCTTCAAGTGGATACTTATTAAGATTTAAAAAATCCCCGCTTTCCTTAAATCCGCTCTGCACATTCCTTAGAACATTTGAATAATCGCGCAACCCTACAATATAATCTGCCATTAGTCCGTAAATTGGTGAATGCAACTTAGGATGGGCCAGTCGCTTTATCTGATACGCATAATCATGCGCTGTTAATTCACGCGTTCCGGTTTCAGGAAAATCAGATAATCGGTAAACAGCCGCAAGCGCCTCTTCGTTCAACTGGTGATATAACCATCCACTTTGCACATGTGTTGCAAATGCCGGATGCGGTTGATAAAAAATTCCCGGTTTAATAGAGATTTCATATTGCGTATAGGCAATAGCATCCGCGTCTACATCGTCCGGCAATGGGCAATCATGATGATCATAATAAGTAATCACTGGCATTTCTACGGATGTATAAGGCATCAATGTAAAGGGTCGCTTTAAATAATGATATTGTAAGGGCGGTTGGTAGATCTGCGCCGTAAACTGTATTTCGTTTGCGCTATATGATTGCACCGGATCGAGATGCTTGGGGCGTTCCGTAAAAACGTTATAAAGAATATTCTTGCCCGTATCTGAAGTTCGATATGGATTATTCCAAACCATCTGACCACAAGCAGCCAACTGAATCAAAGCAGCAGATGTCAGGCAAAAAATTACTACCTTTATTTTGTTTTTACACAACTTCATCATGATAAAACTTTTTATTAAATGGTTTTCACGAAAATCAGAGTCCAAACAAACGAGAAAGAAGCAAATCACTTTTCATCTTTCATTCAGTGTATATAGTTTTCTGAAACCGAATCAATTTAAATTTTGAAATATTAAAATTCATTCGGCTCATTCAATTGGCTGATAGCTTCGGCTATAATTTACGATTACAAAAAAATTTACAAGGAATTTTATGGGATTTCTCAATAATAAACGCGTTCTCATTACCGGATTACTGAGCAATCGCTCAATTGCATATGGCATTGCCAAAGCCATGCAACGTGAAGGCGCAACATTGGCCTTCACTTACCAAGGTGAAGAAGTTCGCGACAGAATTGAAAAATTAGCAAATGAACTTGGCAGCAATTTATTGTTTCGATGTGATGTTACCAGTGACAGCGAAATCACAAAATGTTTTGATGATTTACAGAATCATTGGGATAGTCTGGATTCCATTATCCATTCCATCGCTTTTGCACCACGGGAAGCCCTCACAGGCGATTATCTGGAAAGTGTCAATCGCGAAGCTTTTCGTATCGCACATGATGTCAGTGCATATAGCTTTTCTGCGCTTGCAAAAGCAGGGTTACCCCTTATGCAAAATCGAAATGCTTCATTGCTGACACTCAGTTACTTGGGCGCAGTACGTGTCATGCCGAATTATAATGTCATGGGATTGGCAAAAGCTAGTCTTGAAGCCAATGTACGTTTTATGGCCTCGAGTTTGGGTCCCAAAGGAATTCGTGTTAATGCAATATCGGCAGGTCCCATCAAAACACTTGCAGCAGCCGGGATTGGAAATTTTGGTAAGTTATTAGGATACACCGAAAAAGTCTCACCTTTACGACGTAATGTCACAACCGAAGAAGTCGGCAACGTCGCGGCCTTCTTATGTAGCGATCTGGCAAGCGGAATTACAGGTGAAATAACTTATGTAGACGCCGGATTTAACACCGTGGCTTTTGATCTCAGTGATTAGAAAAAAACTTCATATAATTTTGCCACGTATCTTGGAAACGATACCTGGCAAAATATTTTCAGTAACTGTCGCGTTTAATGGTTACATCATAACGCTGTCTGATGCCACCCAGATAAGAAGACATTTCTTCTTGCGTGATCATTTGTTGTAACTGGTGACTAAAATTCATACGTTTTTCTTTGTCCGTCATTTCAGGTTCAATAACATCTGTTATACGTATCAGGCTATAGCCTCCCTGTGGATTTTTACCCCCCGTATAGGTCGGTAGCATATCGACGTCTGCTTGAAAAATTGTACGTATGACTTCTTGACTCAAGCCTTGAGGTTGCATATACGACACTTGTTTGGATTCACCCCAATCAATTGCAACATCCTCTCCCGCCAGTAAGCTTTCAAGCTTTGCCTGACCTTCTTCAATCGCCATGTCTGCAGCTTTCTGTTTTTTAAGGCGACCGACAATCTCATCACGAACAATGGACAACGATTGCGCTGTTGCTTCCCGATGCTCTAAAACTCGCGCGGACACCAGAGTATCAGGCATAACTTCGATAGCTTCGGTATTACGTTTATCGAAAAGTACATCGTCAGAAAAAATTGCGCTCAACAATTTTTCATTAGCCAAAATAGCGGGCTCTGTTGAATTTTTATCGACCCAGTCACTTTGTTGTATTGTCAATTCAAATTTTTCGGCTGCAGGCTGAAGACTGTCACTTTGTTCATAGACGGTATTGCTAAAATCTTCCGAAGCCTCGCCAAAAACACTGCTGACCATCTGCATCTTCAACTTTCTCTCAATCTGTTCACGCACCTCATTCAAGTCAGCAATTTTTGCCTTCTTAATTTCATCCAGTTGGATAATATGAAAACCAAAATCAGTCTCCACCAATCCACGAATCTCGTCTGGCTGCATTTGAAAAATCTCGTCTTCAAAAGCCTTGACCATCACACCTCGCCCGAAAAAACCTAAGTCACCGCCTCGGCTTGCAGAACCTGGATCATCTGAAAAATTTTCAGCAAACTCCGAAAACTGTTCAGGACGCTGCAAAACTTGCTCCAGAATACCTTCTGCTTTCCCACGCACTGCCTGTTTTTCATCATCCGGCGCTGTTGATGCAACAGCTAATAAAATGTGACTTGCTTTTCGCTCTTCAGGCTGGCCAAATTCCGCTTGGTGTTCATCGTAATAATTCTGAATAGCATCGCCACTTACGGGTTCGTTTTCAGCCAGCGATTCAAGTGATAGTACTAAATATTCAACCCGCACACGCTCAGGTAGAAAAAATTCGGACTGGCGTGCATCATAATAGTCTTTAATGTCGCTCTCGGCAGGCTCAATCTGCGACAGAAAATCCTCTGGCATGATCTGCGCTTGACTGATTTCTCTTTGCACTTCACTCAAATACATGACCTTGCTGACAGCCGTGTCCGAAATGAAAGTGTTTTCACTATATCCATCGAGAAGCTGCTGCAAAAGTAGCTCCTGGCGCACACGTGACTCAAAGGCAACCGGGTTCAGTCCTTCATTACGTAAAAAAGCTTCATATTGCTTTTTTGAAAATTTATTATCCAACTGAAATTCCGGGATCTGACTGATTTCGTTAACCAACTGCGAATCCAAGACAGTAAAGCCATTATTCACAGCTTCACGAAACAACAAACGTTGCTGAATCAAACGTTCGAGCACTGAATCTCTGAGTTCATAACTATCCAGCATTACATTATCAAAATTACCGCCAAACATGGCGCGCAAGCGCGCCTGGTGATCCCGCAATGCCTGTTCAAACTCGCGACGTTGTATTTCCTCTCCATCGACCACAGCGACATAGCCTTCTCCGCTTTCACTGCGATAAGACTGAACACCCCAAAACATGAACGGCAATACCGCCAACAATAGAACAAACTGAACAATACGTTTTTTACGGTTTACAAAATCAAACACTGTTATAAAAATCCGATATGATGAACGAATGAAAAATTTGGCTGGATAAAGTTCTCAGATTGCCTTAGATTGAAAACAACAGATCTGGCGCTAATGCTAAAAAAACACCTCAATCAAACCTGAAACTGGTTCTATGAGGCGCATTCATATAGAAGCATTCTTGGCGGAGTGGACGGGACTCGAACCCGCGACCCCCGGCGTGACAGGCCGGTATTCTAACCAACTGAACTACCACTCCAAACATATCAACTTCTTTTTTTGTACTGGTGGGTGCTGACGGGATCGAACCGCCGACATTCGCCTTGTAAGGGCGACGCTCTACCAGCTGAGCTAAGCACCCCTCTCTTAAAGAAAGGCCGCTAGTTTACTGCATCTTTAAGTGCTTTACCAGCACTAAATTTAGGAACCTTCGCTGCCTTGATTTTGATGGCCGCACCTGTACGTGGATTTCGGCCAGTACGGGCCGCCCGCTTACCCACCTTAAAAGTTCCAAATCCGACTAAAGTAACAGTGTCATTATTTTTTAGTGCAGATGTTATTGCCGATAATGCACCATCTAATGCGCTACCAGCGGTAGCTTTTGTGATGTCAGCAGATTTCGCTATTGCTTCTACGAGTTCGGATTTGTTCATATAATTCCCCTTCTAAAGTTTATTGGTAATTAAATCACAAGCAATTACTGCACAAACGCACTTATATCAAGCCATCTGCACGAGGTCAAGAGATTACATCACTCTCACAAAAAAATAAATCCGCAGCCGTAGCCATATTGCATTGATACAGCAATCTTAGCGCCCGAAGCACTCTCAAATAAACAAGGAGATAGCACCATACGCAAATATTTTTTAATTTATGTAAA
This sequence comes from Nitrosomonas aestuarii, assembly GCF_003046585.1. Lineage (GTDB taxonomy): Bacteria > Pseudomonadota > Gammaproteobacteria > Burkholderiales > Nitrosomonadaceae > Nitrosomonas > Nitrosomonas aestuarii. The sequence goes on from NZ_QAAE01000004.1 coordinate 7,697, forward strand.
AAAAAGAGCCATTTAATATATTTCTGCCTTTGGTTCCCGATTTAACAAATTCTCTACTGCCGCTCTTGCCGGCACATTTTCGTGTAAAATGCTGCAGACTGCCTCTGTTATCGGCATTCCCACGTTTAATTTTCTGCTTAATTGCAATACGGCCCTCGCTGTATAAACACCCTCCGCAACATGGCCTAGGGTATTTAAAATATCAGACAATGGCTTTCCCTCCGCCAGCAAAAGTCCAACACGCCGATTCCTGGATAAGTCGCCAGTACATGTCAACAATAAATCACCCACACCAGCCAGTCCCATAAACGTTTCCATTTTTCCACCAAGTTCGAGCCCTAAACGTGTAATCTCCATTAAACCACGCGTAATGAGTGCAGCGCGAGCATTATGACCAAACCCCATGCCATCGGATATCCCGGCAGCAATCGTAATGACATTTTTAATAGCGCCGCCAGTTTCCACACCTACAACATCCTGGCTTGTATAAATCCGTAAGTTTGTGCTGTGCAACTGGCTTGCAATGTCACGAGCAAAACAGTCATCTTCAGATGCCAGTGTCAGTGCAGTGGGCAGGCCTTGTGCCACTTCTTTAGCAAAACTCGGGCCCGAAATGACACCGCACGAAATATTACTTGGATATACTTCTTTAACAATCTGATGCGGCAATTTGGCGGCTTCCGATTCAAAACCTTTACATCCCCAGATAACAGGTACCTTCTTTTCGATTTTTGTGATGCTTTGTAAAGTCTCGCGAAAACCGGCTATTGGGACAACAATTAACGCAAGCTCTGCGGCCTCCAAAGCTTCATGTATCGATGCAGTAAGACGCAACGTCTCCGGTAATGGAAAGTCCGGAAAAAAACTTAAATTAATACGGTGGGAAATCAGCTCTGAAAAATGATTTGAATCCTTTGTCCATAATGTAACCTGATGTCGGGCTGACAGGTTGATTGCCAGTGCTGTACCCCATGCACCGGCACCCAGAATGGCAATATTCATGCACCCCAAACCTGATTAGTTTTGATGTAACCACTTTGTCCGTCTCGATGACGCACTTTTATCCATCCGGGTATATCGGAATTAAGCCATTCCATAACGACACTTTTCTGAGCTTGAAAAACCAACTCGGAGGTCTCATCCGCCAATTGAAAAATATCGGCCACAGGAACCGTTACGATGACAAAACGCTGCTCGCTCAGCGCTTTCTTCTCCACCCAGGCTAGACCGCCGCTGCTATCACGCACCTTTGCCCAGCCTTCAACATTCACTACAGCTTCAACTGGCAAATTTGAGCTTGCAACAAATAATTTACCGGACTTTACTGAGGGCGCGTCATACATAATGGTTGCATTCTCGGCAATTGAAAGAAAATCTATACCGGCAACTGACTTATGTGGCCAAATAACCAGCATAACGATCAAAGAGATACCGAGAACAAAGTCACGAATATCAGATTCATCCATCAATCGAAGAATCCTGTCTCTTTTATTCTGCAAATATTTATGCATGTTTACTAACATCATATGGTTTTATTGCTTTGTTTCAGATGATTCTGATCCTGCCCGCTGCTCGCTTTGATAATAGATGGCTTCAAAATTGACGGGATTCAGGATCACAGGTGGAAATCCGGCACGGGTTACCGTATCTGAAACGGTTTCTCTTAAATAAGGAAACAGAATATTAGGACAACCTATACCTAAAACCGGTGCTATTTCTTTCTCAGGTACATTTCGTATTCTGAATATACCCGCTTGATGTACTTCTACCAGAAACATTACCTTATCTTTAACTTTGGCAGTGACTGTCACCATTACCTGTACTTCATAGAGACCCTCGTCTATCGTCTGATTTTTTGTATTGAGCTGAAGATTAACCTGCGGCGCTTCACGCTCAAGAAAAATACCTGGCGCATTTGGTATTTCAAGTGACAAATCACTTACATAAATTTTTTCTATATTAAAAGCCGGCTGCTGTTGTTCACTCATATGTTATTATTTTGACCATGAAATTTTAATTTAAATGATGTTTTCAAGATACCAGCAAAGGCATCAATTCCCCTTTATGATCCAATCGCGCCAGATCATCATATCCGCCAATATGTTTCTCGCCAATATAGATCTGCGGAACTGTTCTACGACCCGTTTTCGCCATCATTTTATTGCGTTGCTCCGGATCCAAATCAATCCGTATTTTTTCTATTTCTTCAACACCTTTGGCATGCAATAGATTTTCAGCCATTTTGCAATAAGGGCAGAACCCTGTTGTATACATTATTACCTTGCTCATTTTTTATCTCTTGACGATAGGTAGACTCGCGCGTTTCCAGGCATCAATACCGCCCATCAGATTATGCACTTGACCAAAACCATTTTTATATAAAACATTGCTTGCATGATTAGATCGTATACCACTCTTATAAATTACGACAATGGGTTTTTCTTTAAATTTTGTCAATTCCACCCAGCGTTCTTCAATCTTCCCAGTTGGAATATGCTTTGAATTGGGCAAGTGTCCTGCTGCAAATTCACTTTCATCTCTGACATCCAGCACTACGGCATCTTCATAATTAATCAATTCTATAGCCTTGCGCGTATCAATTTCTTTAGTCCCCCGTTTTCCCACAGCAGGCCAAATCAACATTGCAGTACTGACAATTGCAGCAATAACAAAAAAAATATTTTCTATTCTCAGTAAAAAATAATCTTGAAATATTGATGACTCTTCCATAAATACTCTTTTTCCTTGTGTTTGTATTATTACCAGATTTTAGCAGAAACCAGCACTATTAACCGTGGATGCATATTAACATCAAGAATGAGATTTGATCTCATTTTTCACTCGCAAAAAAATTCATCAAATTTTACCTATTCTTCTTTATACCCTTCATTTTTCCATATTTTCCACAGCGCGATAACTTACTTTTATTCACAGCTCCTTCTCTCTTCTGTAATTTGTTGTATTGATCACAAAACAATTTAAGTATACAAAAATTTTTCGTTCCAAAAATCAGATAGATGCTGCGTTAAACAGTAATATATATTAAAATAATGAATTACGCTTTTCAAAAAAGAACGCAAAAACAACATGAAAAAAATCGTCCTTCTTCGACATGGAGAAAGTATCTGGAATAAAGAAAATCGATTTACCGGCTGGACAGATGTTGATTTAACGCCAAAAGGGGTTGAAGAAGCCCGAAATGCAGGTAGGGTACTACGCGATAACGGATTCAATTTTGACATCGCATACACTTCAGTACTCAAACGTGCGATACGAACCCTGTGGATCTCACTCGATGAAATGGATCTGATGTGGCTTCCCATTCACAACACCTGGCGGCTAAATGAACGGCACTATGGCGCTTTACAGGGACTGAACAAAGCTGAGACAGCCGCTCAATATGGTGATGAACAGGTTTTAACCTGGCGGCGCAGTTACGATACCAGGCCTCCCGAATTATCTATTGATGACGAGCGCTATCCCGGATCAGACGTACGCTATAAACAACTTTCCCATTCAGAATTACCACGCACAGAGTGTCTTAAAGATACCGTTGCAAGATTCCTCCCCTACTGGAAAAAAATAATAGCACCGCAAGTCCAATCAGGAAAAAACATTATTATCACGGCACATGGAAATTCCTTACGTGCGCTCATAAAATATCTTGACAACATCTCGGATCAGGATATATTAAATTGCAATATCCCCACGGGCATTCCATTAATTTATGAACTTGATGATCATTTAAGTCCTGTTCGCAACTATTACCTGGGAGAGCAATCCTTGATACAGGAAGCAATGCAAAAAGTTGCTAACCAGGGCAAATCTACCGGATAATCAGCAAGCACCGCCACACATACAGACAGTAGCAATTTACCATTAGTATAAGGTCATTAAGTATTCATATATTAATACTTGAAATCAATCCAGCCCATAAACAGAATGTGTAATCAGCTTCAGAAGTTGGTTCTAGTGTCTATCACGATATTGCTCTGCTCATCAGGTGCAATTGCTGACAACCAAAAAAAGCTTGAAACGTTACGCAATCGCATAAATTCATTGCAGATGGATTTAGCAGCACATGAAAAAGTAAAGCAAAATGCCGCAGACGCGCTCCAGGACACAGAACGATCCATCAGCAACATCAACCGAAAACTCCTTGGGTTAAGAAAAAACAAACAGCAACTTGATGATGAACTGAAACAACTTCAGACGAAATATCATCGACTAAATGATGATCTTGAAAAAAACCATGATCAATTGGACGCACTGCTTTTTCAGCAGTACCTGGGAAACGAGCAAAACTATTTACGCGCGCTGCTCAATCAACAAAGTCCAAATCAAACTGCACGTGATATGTATTACTATCGGCAATTATCCAAATCACGTTTTGAAAGTATCAACAGTCTTCGTGACAACCTAAATCAGCTCCAAACGCTCGCTCAGTCCGCACGACAGAAAAAAAAACAAATACTCACCCTGCAAACTGAATATAGCAAGCAAAATAAAAAACTAGCACAAGAAAAATTAAAACATAAAACGATACTTGCGAATGTATCCAAAGAAATCACCCAGCAACAAAACGAAATCAGCAAGCTTGAGCAAGATGAAAATCGGATTGCAAAATTAGTTGAAGAAATCAATAAATTACTAAAACAGAAAAACAACAAAGACGCGCTTTACAACACACGAATTCCAGACGCTACAAATCAGAATGCCGCCTTTAATACACTTAAGGGCAAGCTTATTCTTCCTGTACGCGGGAAACTTGTGAACCGTTTTGGTGGTCAACGTTCAGGTAGACACATAAAATGGAAAGGCCTTTTTATCAGCTCACCCAGCGGCAGTGATGTAAAAGCAATCGCAAAGGGGCGTGTTGTTTTTGCTGACTGGCTGCGCGGCTTTGGAAACTTGCTCATTATTGACCATTCGCATGACTATATGAGTCTATATGGTAATAATGAAGCACTGTTGAAGCAGGTAGGCGATATCGTGCGCAGTGGCGATACCGTCGCTACGGTCGGTAATAGCGGCGGCAATCCTGACTTCGGTCTGTATTTTGAACTGCGTCATAAAGGAAAAGCATTTGACCCATTGACCTGGATAAAAATAGAATAATTCATTGAAACCAGATAAAACATACACGAATATGTTGTTTATGAAAGATAAGCGGACACTTTCTCTATGTTTTTAATGTATCATCAATAGCATGAATGTTATAAATTTATAGTTCTGTTATTGATAAATTGTAATTTTAATCACTCAAAATTCGTTAAGTGCGGAGACACAGCATCATGAGTAACATAATTAAAAAAGCAGGTTTAGTTTTTGTTGGCGCAATCACAGGTGTGATGCTCAGCTTGAATTTTTCTGCCATTGCTAAAAAAGATTCAGTAGAAGCCGTTCATCCGCTACCTATCGAAGAATTACGCACGTTTGCGCAGGTATTCGGACGCATAAAAAGTGACTATGTCGAATCAGTGGAAGACAAGCGATTGATCACTGAAGCCATCTACGGAATGCTGGTTGGCCTTGATCCACATTCATCCTATCTCGACAAGGATGAATTCAAAGAATTGCAAATCGGTACGCATGGCGAATTTGGCGGTCTGGGAATTCAAGTTACCATGGAAGATGGGCTGGTAAAAGTAATTTCTCCCATTGAGGATACGCCTGCGTTTCGAGCCGGCATCCAGACAGGCGATCTGATCGTTAAACTGGATGATACCGCAGTTAAAGGCATGACTCTGACCGAAGCCATTAAACTCATGCGCGGAAAACCTAAAACTTCGATCATCATTACGATTGTAAGGGAAGGTGAAAAAGAACCTTTGGTTTTTACGCTGGTACGCGACATCATTAAAATTCAAAGTGTCAAATCCAAGCTGATAGAGCCTGGCTTTGCTTATATCCGCATTACACAGTTTCAGGAACATACCGGGGAAAATCTAGCGCAGGCAATTAAAACGCTTTTTTCCGAGAGCAGCACACCCATGCAAGGTCTCATTCTAGATTTACGCAATGATCCGGGTGGCTTATTAAACGGTGCAGTAGCCGTTTCATCCGCTTTTCTTCCTAAAAACGCGCTGGTTGTTTACACGGAAGGACGCACTGCGGATGCAAAAATGCGATTACACGCCAATCCTGAGTATTATCTGCGCGGACATGGCAGAGATTATCTGCATGATTTACCATCCGAAGTCAAAACTGTACCCATGATTACACTGGTTAACGGTGGCTCAGCTTCAGCCTCTGAAATTGTTGCGGGTGCGCTGCAGGATCATAAACGGTCTGTCGTCATGGGCTCACAAACGTTTGGCAAGGGATCCGTACAGACTGTACTGCCATTAGGTAATGATACTGCAATAAAACTAACGACCGCTCTTTACTATACACCCAACGGACATTCCATTCAGGCGACCGGTATTACTCCTGACATTTTGGATGAATCCGAAAACGATGACGATCAGCGTGTGCGTGAAGCAGACCTAAATCGCCATATCGCGAATGGCAAAAAAGGTGAAAAAAAACCTGAGACAGAAAAGGCTGCACAAAAATCAACGAATAAGCCTAAAAAAGAAAACAGTAAAAAGAATACAGGTCCTATTGAATTCGGCTCCAGCGAGGACCAGTTACTCACTCAAGCTATGAATTACTTTAAAGGCATTACCACGTCGCCTGAGAAAAAAGGCGAGAAATCTGACGGTTAAACATCACAAAAAAGTAATTCATCGAATTACCGGAGCAGTTGTTTTTTGAATAACCAGCAGTTGCTCCGGTATAGTCGTCATATCATGCTGCCTGAAATTGACATATCAGGCCAGGAAAAACTACTTGAATCAAAAGTACTCATTATAGGCGCAGGTGGCTTGGGTTCACCCGCGGCAATCTATCTGGCCGCAAGCGGCATCGGTAAACTTACCATATGTGATGGTGACAAAGTCGATCTCACCAATCTACAACGTCAAATCATGCACTCTTCATCTTCGGTTGGTCTTTTCAAGACACATTCCGCTCAGCGCACACTTTCCAGCATCAATCCAGAAGTCAATATCGTATCCATAGCGGAATTTGTACAAGATAAAGAACTACATCAGCTTGTTGCAAAAGCCGATGCCGTGGTTGATGCCAGTGACAACTTCACAACACGTCATAGTGTCAATAAAGCGTGTGTTGTACATCAAAAGCCATTAATTTCGGGTTCAGCTGTTCGTTTTGAAGCTCAGATTTCAGTTTTCGACTTGCGCCACCCCAACAGTCCTTGTTATCACTGTCTTTATCCAGAAGATGGTGACACTGAAGATATGCCTTGCGCAGTCATGGGTGTTTTTTCTCCATTGGTGGGCATTATCGGCAGCATGCAGGCAGGTGAAACACTTAAAATTCTTTTGAATATGAATGGAACGTTAAATGGTAGATTGCAATTATTGGACGGACTCACCATGAACTGGCGAACAATCAAACTGAATAAGGACCCAGCCTGCTTGGTTTGTCAGACCACATAGACGCAAATTGATAGAGCTTGATCTCTATAATTGATTCATCAAAGAGGCTGTAAATTTAACCGTGTAACTACCTGAGTTAAACATACTCAATCAACCGATCCTCAAGTTCGGTCATAACACGATTTAAAGCAGCAATCCAGTTTTTGATCGGCATTGTCCAGTTTCTGGATGCTTCCTGCACCGCCGGGAAGATTACTTTTTTGGCGAAATCATCAGTTGGAAACAATTTACGTTTTTTGACCGCCTTCTGAATAATACTGTTGAGCAATTCGATGGCATTGGTTGTATAGATGGTTTTTCTGATATTATATTTAAAGAGTGCGCAAATGTTGTCTCAATGCGCGCGCCATGATCGATCGATCTGCGGGTATTTTTCGTCTCAGCGTGCAGAAAATTGATCCAGCGCCAACAAGGCTTCTTCCTCAGTTACAGACTGATAGATACACTTCTAGTCTGCGGTGACAGTCTTAGTCGGAAAAAAACGTGACAATGAATGGCATCAGGAAAACCCTTCAAGCCGTCAACACAGGCAACCAGAATATCTTTTGACGCCACGATCCTGAAATTCTGTCAGTACATTCAGCCAGAATTTCGCGCTTTCGTTTTCCGACAGCCACAGCCCTGATGCCAGATGGACCGCCTTTTTGATCACCCGCTTGTCCAAGCAAATCTTGAACAGGATGCAATCCAGATAAACAATCGCATAAAGCGCATCCAGCAAGGTAGAACGCATCTTGTGCTTCTTTAACAACCGGCGATTCAAAGTCTCCCGGTCTGTCACGTGGTGTGTTAGGTTAAAACGCACCATCTTCTGTTCGTAAAGTCTTGCAGGGATAACCATTGCACCGATTGTCTGAATGGGGCTGATCATACTTGTCATAGCCCGGAAAATCATCAAGCTCAGCGTTCAGTGCCGTTTCTATTACAGCTTTCGTTAATGTCTATCCTTTAAAAACTTGATGATAGACAATTACACAGTTATTGGGACAGTCTTCGATCAAAGTAAAAACGTTTATTCAAGTTGGACAGGCGCAATTAAATCTCAATCATTCGCTTCTGGTTTCTGCAGCAAAAAAATTCCCCATGCCAGATAGCCATTCTTGCCGCCTTCTATCCAGTAGCCCAAACCGGTTTTCATGCGCTCGATATAAGCTGAATCAATTTTATTGATCAACTCATCCGAATATTTTTCAGTCTCTTCGAGAACGCGCTGATAATGCCTAACCAACTGATCGGTAAAATTATCAAACTTCACCACATTAAATCCAAGATCCTCGGCAACTTGACGATAAAATTTGGGTGAGCCAAGTGAACTCAAATGAATGCGATCCAATATCGGCTGCAACACTCCCTGAGGACAATTATCCGCTTGCATAGGATCGGTAAAAACAAAATAACCTCCCGGTTTTAAAACACGAAAAGCTTCAGCCAGAACTTGCTCGCGACGACCGCTGTGCAAAATCGCATCTTGCGACCAGATAACATCAAAACCATTTTCCTGATCTCCAGTCACAAACGGCAGTGTTTCGAAACTACCGTCAATTACCTGAATTTTTTCAGACAAATGTACGGCCGAATTCAATTCGCGTGCACGCTGATTTTCCACCTCACTCAAATTTAATGCCTTTACATGTGAACCATAGGTTTTTGCCAGATAACGGGCGGCGCCGCAATAACCAGAACCCAGATCAAGCACCAAGTCCTCAGCATTTAAGGAAGGCAGGTAACTTACCATTGTTTGCACCGTTCTTTGACTTGCAACACTAATCGGCTCGTCACTCATTTCATATAAGCCGATATGAATATCCTCGCCTCCCCAAATTTTGCTGTAAAAGTAATCGGCATCCTCACTGTTGTAGTAATCGCGCGCCGTATTAACAGCAACAGATTGTGTTTTGTTCGAATTCATATTTTTACTCGTCAGTTGATTGATAGGCTTTCTCAGCAATATGAATAAAGAAATCAGGTTCACTTTCACGATAAGTTTCCTGAAAATCTCCGAAAGTTTCTATCTTCTGAAAACCGACTTCTTGCATCAATCGCGTTGTATAGCTTTTTCTGAGCGGAAACATATTCAAATAAAATTTATCATTATCGGAAAAACTGTATTCAAATCGCGCCAAGCCCTTGTCAACATGCACCGGTTTTACCGAAACATTTGTCCCACAATAATAATAGGTATGGGTACTGGAAAAACCATAATCCAGCAACGCATCATAATTGCGCTGATCCAGTATCAGAACGCCATCATGACGCAATGCCGCATAAAATTCAGCTAATGTTTTGCGGCGGTCATTCTCATTAAACAAATGCGTAAACGAGTTACCCAAACAAATAATTGCATCAAATTTTTGATGCACATCCTGGTTTAGCCAGCGCCAGTCTGCTTGAACGGTACGTAAAAGATGGCCCCGGGAACGTGCATTGGCAAATGCCTTAGAAAGCATTTCAGCACTACCGTCTGCACTGACCACTTCAAATCCTGCTTCTAGCAACCGCACGGAATGAAAACCGGTTCCGGTTGCGACATCAAGTACTTGTCGACAACCTCTTTCTTTAAGCTTATCAATAAAAAAAGAACCTTCAGATTGAATACGCGCATCCCAGTCAATCAATGAATCCCATTTCTGAACAAATGCGTGAACATACTCAGCGCGATACTGATCTGTCTCACGCACGGATACCGGGTCAGATCCATAATCTTGTTTTGTTTTACTTGATAAATTATTCATAAATTCTCCGCGAGTATGAGTGTAAATAAACTGCCGCAATGATTGCTATTACAAAAGCAGCAACACAAAACGACGTCGGAAAAAACCATAATCATAAAATGCCTATAGGGCATGATTGCATGCATTCTAGACCGACTCGGCATAATCAAGCTAAAATTATTAAATTTCAGGTAACTTCACATGCAAATCTGGCGAAGCAAATCTTCACCAAATAATAGGACGCCCATTGCACTTACTATAGGCAATTTTGATGGCGTACATTTAGGCCACCAAGCTATACTAATCCGTTTGAGAAACACCGCAAACAAACTCGGAATAGCTGCTTGTGTCATGACTTTCGAGCCGCATCCACGCGAATTTTTCGCGCCAGATCAAGCACCTACTCGATTAACCAGCTTAAGAGAAAAATTCGAACAGCTAGCCAAATCAAATATTGATTGTATACGAGTATACCGCTTCAACTACGATTTCGCAAAAATCAGTCCCGAAGAATTCATTTCGCGGCTTTTGCAAAAAGAACTATCTGTTCAATGGTTGCTGATAGGCGATGATTTTCGTTTCGGGGCACGCCGAGCGGGAGACGTTACCGTGTTAAGGGCTTTATCAAAGCAACATGGTTTTGAAGTTGAAGAAATGCCGAGCTTTTTAATAGATGGTCAACGTGTGTCAAGCAGCCGTATCAGAACAGCACTTGAAGATGGCGACTTACGAACGGCTCATCGCTTATTAGGCAGACCATACAGTATGAGCGGACGCGTTATCAACGGTAACAAATTAGGCAAAAAACTCGGCTTTCCGACCGCGAATATTCACGTCAAACATAATCGTCCACCCTTATCTGGTATTTTTGTCGTAAACGTTTACGGCACAAACAAGTCGAATCCATCTTTGGCTTTTCCAGGGGTTGCGAGTCTTGGTGTAAGACCCACCGTACATGAGAACGGCAAACCGACATTGGAAGTTCATTTGTTTGATTTTGACCGATCAATCTATGGTTATCACTTGCAGGTGGATTTTCTCCATAAACTCCGTGACGAAGAAAAATATCCCGATCTGGATACGCTCGCTCGTCAAATTCATAAAGATGTCATACAGGCAAAAAGCTTTTTTCAATCAATTGTATGATAGAAATTATTATTTTCAGTGCTTCTTGAATGCCCTTTGGGCCCGTTAAATTCATACAAAAAACAACAGTATGTCATAAAATAGCAACAGATAACGCTTATTCGTATATCATTAGAGTGCCGAAATATCTCGATTAGTGCCCATCCCAACGTTTTCAACCATTTTCATGACAGATTATAAAAATACACTTAATTTGCTTGACACCCCTTTTCCCATGCGTGGCAATCTTGCCAAACGCGAACCCACGATGCTGGCATCGTGGCAGAAAAAAAACCTGTACCAAAAAATTCGCGCTGTAAGCAAGGGTCGCCCCAAATTCACGCTACATGACGGTCCACCCTATGCAAACGGCGACATTCATATTGGTCATGCCGTCAATAAGATTCTTAAGGACATCATTATTAAGAGCAAAACACTGGCGGGATTCGATGCGCCTTATATTCCCGGCTGGGACTGTCACGGCCTGCCGATTGAACATCAAATTGAGAAAAAACATGGCAAGCAGCTATCCGCCGACAAAGTACGTGCGCTCTGTCGCGCCTTTGCCGGAGAGCAAGTAGCACGCCAAAAAGCGGATTTTATCCGCTTGGGCGTTCTGGGCGATTGGGATCAATCGTATCTCACCATGAATTTTGAGACTGAAGCGGGCATCATTCGCGCACTGGGAAAGATTTATCAAAACGGTTATCTCTATCAGGGGCAAAAACCGGTTAATTGGTGTATTGATTGTGGTTCCGCTTTGGCAGAAGCGGAAGTCGAGTATGAAAACAAAACTTCACCGGCGATTGATGTTGGTTTTGAAGTGGCACACAAAAATACAAATGCCGTCTGTGAACAACTAACAGCAATTTTTGGTATTCATCGCGATGATATTCTGGCCAATAACAGTATCATGGCGGTAATCTGGACAACCACTCCTTGGACACTACCAGCCAACCAGGCGGTTTGTGTGCATCCTGATTTTGATTATGAACTCATCCAAACTGACCAAGGATTACTGATACTGGCAACGGAACTCAAACAAGCCTGTCTGGAACGATACGCTCTGACAGGTACGACATTAGGTCATTGCAAGGGAATAGCACTGGAAAACTTATACCTACAGCATCCATTTGAAGATCGTACGGTCAAAATTATTTGCGGCAAACATGTCACTCTGGAAGCCGGTACCGGCCTGGTACATACTGCACCGGCGCATGGTCTGGATGATTATTTTATCGGCCAAAAATATAATCTTCCCAACGAAAGCCCGGTTGATAGCAATGGTAAATTTACAGCGGATAAACCGCTTGTCGGAAATTTATTTGTCTGGAAAGCGAATGATATCGTCATCGACGCGTTACAAACAGGCAACCATTTGCTTTGCCTGAACAAAATCGAACACAGCTATCCACATTGCTGGCGGCATAAAACACCGATTATTTTTCGCTCCACGCCGCAGTGGTTTATCGGTATGAACCTGCAACCAAAAACCACTGCTTCCGAACAGCACTCAACTTTGCGCGATCTTGCTATGCAGGCCGTTGACACAACTCGTTTCTATCCTGCATGGGGAAGAGCCCGCCTGGAAGCCATGATTAAAAACCGCCCTGACTGGTGTGTTTCTCGTCAGCGTAACTGGGGTGTTCCTATGGCGTTATTTGTGCACAAAGAAACGTACAAACCACATCCGCGCACCTTGGAACTTTTCGAGCAGGTCGCCCAGAAAGTCGAACAGCAAGGCATAGAAGCCTGGTTTTCACTTGACGAGACCGAACTGCTTGGAGAAGAAGCCAAAGATTATCAAAAACTTTCTGATACCCTTGATGTCTGGTTTGATTCAGGCACAACACATGACACCGTGGTCAAACCCAATGCCCTACTGGAACATCCGGCTGATTTATACCTGGAAGGCTCCGATCAACATCGTGGCTGGTTCCAATCCTCGCTGCTAACGGGCTGTGCCATTGATAGTCGTGCTCCTTACAAGGCATTACTTACGCATGGTTTTGTCGTAGACGGCCATGGCCATAAAATGAGTAAATCCAAAGGAAATGTCATTGCACCACAAAAAGTCATGGACACCTATGGTGCTGATATTCTGCGTTTATGGGTCGCGTCTACCGATTATTCAGGCGAACTCTCTATTTCCGACGAAATTCTCAAACGCGTGGTGGAAAGCTATCGTCGTATCCGTAACACCTTACGATTTTTACTCGCTAATCTGGTCGATTTCGATGCAGAAAAAGATATGCTGGCAATTGAAGACTGGCTTGAAATTGATCGTTATATGCTGGCTTATGCTCAGGCCTTCCAGCAAGATCTCACGCAAATCTATGGTCAGTATGAATTTCACCAGGTTGTACATAAACTACATAATTTCTGCTCTGAAGACCTGGGCGGATTTTATCTTGATATCATCAAAGATCGTCTTTATACAGCCGCTGCCAGCGGAAAACCGCGTCGCGCCGCACAAAGCGTGCTCTATCACATCATACATAGCCTGACGCGTTTATTTGCACCTATTCTCAGCTTTACCGCTGAAGAAGCATGGGAACACCTGGCGTTTCAATCTGAAGATAGCATCCTACTCCATACATGGCACCAATTTCCCGATCAACCAGATTCTCAGCAATTACTGGAACGCTGGTCAAAAATACGTACCTTACGTTCTCAAGTACTTAAAAAACTGGAAGACTCCAGAGCACAGGGTGAAATTGGATCGTCTCTGGCTGCTACAGTGGAAATCCGCGCAAGTGGCGATGATTTAGCATTACTCAAATCGCTTGAAGATGACTTGAGATTTGTATTGATCACATCCGAGTCCAGTCTGATACCGGTCGATAAATCACAAGCAATTGACGTACGGGTTAAACCAAGTAATCATCAAAAATGTGAACGTTGCTGGCATTATCGCAATGATGTGGGTCAACATGCCGAGCATCCCACTATATGCGGACGTTGTGTTACCAATCTCTACGGTACCGGCGAAAAAAGACAGTATGCCTAGTCATGATAGCAAGCACTTGTAACAATTTACGACTTTAAAAAATTCCTGGAAGCATATACTGAAATGAAATTACACTATTCGTTAAGTATCGCCCTGATCATTTTATCACTGGACCTGGCAACCAAATACTGGGTGGAATCAACTATGGTCTATGGACAGCAGATTCCCGTTACAGGGTTTTTTAATCTTGTTTTGACTTACAACGCCGGTGCTGCTTTCAGTTTTCTGAGTGAAGCCTCTGGCTGGCAACGCTGGTTGTTAAGCGCAATAGCCGCGGGCGCATCCATCGTCATTATTTATCTGCTGATTAAATACAAAACAGAGAAGCTATTTTGTTTATCCCTCAGTTTCATACTGGGCGGCGCTATCGGAAATCTCTGGGATCGTATAACACTTGGGCATGTAGTTGATTTTCTGGATTTTTATGTCGGTGATTATCATTGGCCCGCATTCAACATTGCCGACTCTGCCATTTTTGTTGGTGCCGCCCTACTCATTATTGAAAGCTTCAGCAGTAAAGAAAATGCACAAACAGACTCAGACAGCAAAGTAGAAAGAAAAGAAAAAATAGAAAAACTTTAAAAAGTTACTCTGTATTTTTATTTGATTTTTTTTCTTTAGTGATAGGGTTTTGGACTATGTAGCCCTTTTCCTTCATTTTATAACCGCCATACGCACCTGCGCCCGCGGCGGCAGCCATCCAGCAACCCGATAACAAGGGCAGCAAAGCGGTAAGAACCAACAAATTCAAAAATTGTTTTTTTACCACGTAAATCTCCCGTCGTTAATACAAATTACCCGGCATCTTTTTACGCATTTTCGGATGCGCTGTTTTCGAAATCTCCACATCGTGCAAAAGCCGGTAAAATTCAGTGAGTGCAAATCGTTGCTGAAATACGCTTAAAAAATGAGCTGGCGGGGTATATGAACCATTCTTTTAATTCATCGTGATGTGCACCAACCGTGTTGCCGGTTGCCATGACACCGGAATAAAGCAGCATTGTATAAGATCGCGCACGCTCTGCTTCACAATCGAATTCATAAAAAGTTTTCAAAGACCGGTATCCACCTTTTTGCTTCTCATCATAACTGGACAAAACCCATACTTTTTTGTGGTGTTCACCACTCTTGCGGACAGTTGTCGGATCAAAATAATGTGCCACGCTCTTATTTGAATCAGAGTTAATCAACACCCAATCTGCCAGCACGGGCGTACATAAACTTATAAAACCGATCAGAAGTACCGCAAAAAATTTTCTTTTCATTGTATTTTTACTAAATCTCATCACTTTTAACTGAAAAAGCCGCCGCCTATTCTAGGGCAAAAAAACAACTTCGTGAATCAGAAAAACGATAGGCATACGAGAATACGATTACCAAATCATGGTTGCCTAATTTTTACTCAATAATTCAAATACCACCAATCAATCATTCAAGGTAGTGCTTCAAAAATATTGATAACCGGCATTATTGCAGTGCCTGTTTTAAATTTACGCTACATTACGGCGTCTTTCGTGAAAGCTTACCAATTAACACGAAAAAAAGCGGCACGAAGAGAATAGCGAGAAATGTGGCCGCCAGCATACCCCCAAATACCCCCGTTCCAATTGAATGACGACTGGCAGCACCTGCGCCGGATGCTAAAACAAGCGGTAACACGCCTAAAATAAATGCCATTGATGTCATAATGATCGGCCGGAAACGCAGCTGCGCAGCTTCAAGCGCTGCTTCACTAAGTGACTTTCCGGCGGCATATCGTTGGCTGGCAAACTCAACGATTAAAATCGCATTCTTTGCCGCCAGTCCAACGAGTGTTATCAGTCCGATTTGGAAATAAATATCATTGGTTAATCCACGTGTCCAGATAGCCAGAAGTGCACCTAAGACACCAAAAGGAATCGCAAGAATAACTGCGAAAGGAATCGACCAGCTTTCATATAATGCCGCTAATACCAGAAACACCATGAGCAGTGCAAAAGCAAAAACCAGAATCGATTGTCCTCCGGCTTTCTTCTCCTGGAAAGAAATTCCGCTCCAATCAATTGCATAGCCGCGAGGAATAAGAATTTCACTCGCTATCTGCTCCAGTGCTTCTATAGCCTGCCCTGAGCTATAACCAGGTGTGGCGGCCCCCAACACGAGGGCGGTATTAAACCCGTTGAAGTGCGTCACCGGATCGGGGCTGCTGCTAAATTCGGTGGAAACGACAGAATCCAGAGGAATCATTGTCTGTTCCGCGCCATTCTGAGCGCGCACATAAAGCTTGCTGATATCTTCGGGTCTGGATCGATATTCCGGCAGAGCTTCCGTCTGCACACGGTAGACGCGGCCAAATTTTACAAAATCGTTGATATACAGATTTCCGAAATATGCCTGCATGGTATCGAAAACTTCTGAAATAGGTACACCCAGCGCTTTAGCCCGCTCTCGATCTACCTGAGCGAAAAGCCGGGGCGTACTGACGCGAAAATTGGTGCTGGCTGCAGCGATTGCCGGATGTTCTGTAGCCCTGGCCGCAAATGCCTGCGCAGCATCTGCGAATTGAGCAAAGTCACCCCCGCTTGGATCCTGCAGTTGGAGTGAGAATCCCCCAGTAGAACCCAAGCCCTGAATAGAAGGCGCATTAAACGCCAGAATCAAGGCCTCAGGAATCTCGGCAAACTTTTCAAATGCCGCTGCAATAAGTCCGGGCACCTGCTGGTCCGGGTTTCGCCGGCCATCCCAGTGATTTAATGGTACAAACATCGTTGCTTGATTCGTTCCCCGGGTATTGAATACAAAATTTTGACCAGCTAAAGCATCTGTTGAATGGACTGATGGAATTGATAGAAAGTAATTCTCTATTTCTTCTAAAACTTTTATAGTCCTGGCCTTGGATGCGCCCTCAGGCAATTGAACGATGGTAATAAAATAACCCTGATCTTCTTCTGGAAGGAAACTTCCCGGTATTGTTTTGAACAATCCCAAAATAACAACGAACAACACACCGAAAACGGCCAAAGCAATTACGGACCGTTTGAGGATAATGCCAACAGCGCCAACATACCGTTTTTGTATCCAATCAAACATGCGATTAAAAACTTTCCAGAATCCCCTCGGTCCGCTGTGACTGGGTTTGAGAACCAGCGCACAGAGCGCAGGACTCAATGTCAGCGCCACAAATCCGGAGATAGCGACAGACAGCGCAATCGTAATCGCAAATTGCTTGTATAATTCACCGGTAATACCGCCTAAAAACGTGACGGGCACAAATACAGCAGCCAGTACCAAAACGCTTGCGATCACTGCCCCGGTTACTTCACTCAGAGCTCTGATCGCGGCGTCTCTGGGCGAAAGACCACCCTGTGACATGTGCCGTTCGACATTCTCCACTACAATAATCGCGTCATCCACCACAATACCGATGGCCAGCACCATGCCAAACAAGGTCAATGTATTAATTGAAAACCCCAATGCCGCCATGCCCGCCAAAGTTCCTATCAGTGAAATAGGAACAGCAACAGCCGGTATGAGCGTTGCCCGCCAACTTTGCAAAAATAGAAAAACCACCAAAATTACTAGCAAAGTCGCTTCAGCAAGTGTTTTTACAACTTCACGAATTGAAACTTCAATAAATTGAGTGGTGTCATAGGGAATATCGTACGAGACACCTGCCGGAAAATTGTCAGCCAGGTGATTTATTTCCTGACGTATTCGTTTAACGGTGTCGAGCGCATTAGCGCCCGGAGATAGAAACGTCAACAAAAAAGTATTGGTTTTTCCATTCCACCGCCCTTCAAGGTCATAGGACTGGGCACCCAGTTCAACCTGTGCCACATCCCGCATCCGCACCATAGAGCCATCGGGATTAGCCCGGATAATCATGTCTTCGAATTCACTGACCTCGCTCATCCTGCCATGTGTTATTACAGGAATGGTCAACTCCGTGCCTTCTGGAGAAGGCTCCCGACCGATCCTTCCTGCTGGAAAATCACGATTCTGCTCACGCACGACAGCCGCAATCTCGCTAGGTGTGATATTAAGCTGCGCCATACGCATGGGGTCGAGAATCAATCGCATGGCATAATTTTGCGAACCAAAGATAATCGCATCGCCAACACCTGGGAGTCGCTTGATATTGTCGAGCACCTGAATCTGTGCATAGTTGGAAAGAAAAACAGGATCATGCCTGGGGTCGCTGGAACTTAATGCGATCACCGCCAGCAAATCGGGCGACATTTTTTTAACCGTAATGCCTTGGCGAATCACTTCATCCGGCAATTGCGGTTCGGCAAGCCGCTGCCGGTTCTGTGTCTGTACCTGAGCAATATCTATGTCGGTACCGATCTCGAATGTGAGCCGCATCGTCATATGCCCATCATTCGTACTGGTGGATTCATAGTAAAGCAGATTATCAATACCTGGCAGTTGCACCTCAATCGGACGTGCCACAGCTTCTGCGACAATTTCAGCGCTGGCCCCGGGATAATCCGCTTCAATTTGCACCATGGGCGGCGTGATTTGTGGAAATTGCGCTACCGGTAAGCTGCGCAACGACACCAAACCTACAACCACAATAAGGATAGACATCACCGATGCAAAAATAGGCCGGTTAATAAAGAAATGAGGGCTCATGGTATTTTCTGCGGAAGTTATTTGTTCGGAAGACTAGTTGAAGATACAATCCCTTCTTTTGAAGTGACAGTAACCTGTTTTCCCGGTTGAATCCGGTGAAAACCCTCCACAACTACACGTTCCCCCGAATGAAGGCCGCTTTCAATCAACCATTCATCACCATACCATGTGCTGGCCTTTACCGAACGAAATTCAACTTTATCTTCTTCATCAACCACATAAACAAATGATCCAGCAGGACTTTGCTGAACAGCACGTTGTGGAATCAGAATCGCATTGGGGCGGATAATGCCCTTAAGGCGGACTTTGACGAATTGCCCGGGGAAAAAGTACGACTGTCCAGGAGAAAGATCACCTTCTGGATTAGGAAACCTAAACCGCCCTTGTAACGTACCTGTTTCGGGACTCAACGTGACAGCTGCAAAATCCAGCATCCCCTCCTCCGGATAAACACTGCCGTCCGAAAAAGTCATCACGCCATGTAATTGAAAAATGTCAGGCCGTTGAACCGTATCTTCAGCGAGCTCGCGTCTGCGGCGAAGCAGATAACTTTCAGGCACATTCACAGTGACATACATCGGGTCCAGTTGATCTATCGTAGTTAAAAGAGTGGTTTGCGCAGAAATTAACTGTCCTTCATAGTAGCGGCTACGGCCAATGCGGCCTTTTACGGGCGCATAAATCAATGTATTGTCCAGATCAAATTTTGCCTTGACTAAATCATTCTGAGCCGCGTCCAAAGCAGCTTCTTCGCTTAAAACGTCCGCTACCGCATCATCGACATCTTTCTGGCTCACGGCTTGTTGCTCAAGCAGCGGCCGCACCCGCGCCAGATTCTGCTTGACCTGAACCAGACGCGCTTTGTGTTGCGCTACTTTCGCCTTCATGGCCTGATAAATGGCATTAAAAGGCACGGGATCGACGAGATACAGCTTGTCATCTTTCTTTACATTCCGCCCTTCTGTAAAATAAACCTCTTTAATAATCCCGGAAACCTGCGACCGGATCTCCACCGGACGAAAAGCCTCAGTTTGCCCGATAAATTCGGGTTCATCAGGCACCGTTCTTGCTGTCACTGTAGCGACTTCAACCTCCGGTGGGGGAATGGATGCATCAGTCGATTCGTCTGTAGAACAGCCATTAACCAGCATCAGGCATAACCCGACCAACGCAATCCGAATAAATGTTTTTATTCGATTGCCGCATAATTGTATTTGTAACATACCGAGGTCAATCATATTTGTTGTCCATTATTCATGCCTTGAAAAACCGAAAACAGCAAAAAAATTTCTGAGAAAAAAATTAATGTTATTCATCATCAGGGTTCCACCCGCCTCCCAGGGCTCTGTATAACTGGACAATCGACACCAGATGTAAGCGATGCGTTTCAGTGAGTGAAAATTCAGCTTCAAACAGATTGCGTTTAGCCAGCAGAACGTCTACATAACTGGTAATTCCACCCATGTATCGCAAATCCGCCACATGTAGCGCTGAACGCAATGCTTCTACCTGCACCCGTTTGGCTTCTCGCTGATCTCGAGAAGTGCGAATTGCAATCAAGGCATCTTCGACTTCCCTGAATGCCACCAGAATCGTTTGTTCATAGTTTGCCAGCGCTTGTCTGGCCTGCGCCTCAGCCGCCCGCTGCTCGAACCCCAGGCTTTGTGCATTAAACAAAGGGCCTGCCAGACCCACGCCACCCGCACCAAAATCAGTATCAGAAAGCAATAAATTCGACAATGCCGGACTGGCCACGCCCAGAAACCCGGTGATCGAGAATCTGGGAAACCGCATGGCTTTTGTCATACCGATCCGTGCAGTTGCAGCCGACAAAGTTTGTTCAGCCTGTAAAATATCGGGCCGACGCTGCAGCAGTTCAGATGGTAGTCCGGCAGGAATCTCAAGTGGCATCTGCTGTTCATCCAATGTATGATGACGTAAAATCGGTGCCGGATTTTTGCCGATCAGCACATTCAGTTCGTTTTCTTTCTGTACGATCAATCTTTCAAATTCAGCCACACGTGCAGCAGCATTAGCACGTTCGGCTTCAAACTGATCCAGATCAAGACGTGAGATAAGGCCATGTTCCAGCTGCGCACGAGATATGTCTACCGACTCTTGCCATGAAGACAAAGCGCGTAGGGCGATTTTCTGTTGCATATCAAATTGCAGCAGATCAAAATAGGACTGCGCAACCGCGCTGATCAGCATCAGGATGATTGCGCGGCGATTTTCTTCACGCGCAAGCAAATCGGCACGCGCTGCTTCGTTGGCACGCCGGACTCTGCCCCAGACATCCACCTCCCAATTCATCGTTGATTGGCCAAAGTAGTTAAAACCTGTTGGAAATCCGGGTCGTGCAAACCCACCGAGAGTGCCAAAAAAGGGCGCATTAGCGTCGCCTTCAATGTTAGGAAGAAAATCCATACGTACGGTATTTAAACGCGCCTGAAGTTCTTCAACACTGGCAGCCGCTTGTTTGAGGTCCCGATTATCTACCAAAGCCTCGATAATCAGTTTATGCAGTGTTTCGTCCTGAAGGAATTGCCACCAGGGCAAATTGGCGATTGATGCGCCTTCAGCCTGAGTCATTCGAAACTGTGTGTGCGTTTCAATTGATGGACGCCGATAGTCCGGGCCCATGGCGCAGGCTGTCAGAAATAAACTGGAGAGTATGATCGTTAAGCGCATCCAGCGTAGCTGACACTTTAACTTTATTGAAAAAAACATGGCTCTTGTGATAACAAAATTTTTTATTTTTACTGCACGGCACAAGTCACTTTACTATCACAAAATTTAAGGATCAATTATTTGATATGAAAGAAGGTTTTGTGCAGCATATTTTTGGACTCAAATAATATAAAACTTTAGTGCCTAAAATATGCACTTTCTATAACATGTTCTTAATGCGATCTTTTTAAGCTACGACGGCAACACAGACAGTTTCTCAAAAACCTGTCAGGCGGATATCCGAGAAAAGGGCGATCTGGATAGGCCGCTTAACAAACGAAAGGACATTTCAGCCTTTCGTTTGTTATTTTGATATTCGCAAGCTTTTTCAGCCTGCATGCTATTGTCAGTTTCCGATTTAATTATTTTGTATCTTCATCTTCAATAGCTTCCATCGCTTCTTCACCTGTTTCCTCTGCGCTCTCACCAAGTTCAGATACGGCGTCCGCAGTCGTATCATATGCATCAGAAGCCGATTCCTGTACCTCTTCAACAGCATCTGAAATCGTGTCAGTTGCTGATTCTGTTGCATCCTCGGCAGCATCGGCAGCGGCATCATATGTTTCGGAAGTCGATTCCTGGGTATCGTCAACAGCATCCGAGATTGCGTCGGCTGCTGATTCTGCTGTATCTGAAACAAATTCAGCAGCGTCCGAGGCTGCCTCTTTAGTAGCCTCTATTGCTTCTGAAGTGAATTCGCTCACATCATCAGCCACCTGATCTGCGGTTTCTTTGGCGTTATCGCAACCGAAAATTAAAAGTGTTGTGGTTATCAGAAGCATATAGAAAAACTTTTTCATATTATTTCCTCCAAGTGAATACATTGATTAATATTACTATTTATGAATTTGAAAAACAAATTCGTCAGACTTGCCATCATCTTCGGAACATACCGATGTAACAGTATTTTCTTTGCGTTAATGTGATTTAATCTTGCAATAAATACATTTGGCAATGATTAATAGTATAACCATATGATTTAAAACAATGTTTGTTATAGTATCACATTATAATCATATCACACTCAATGCCTATAGTTTTCTAATTGCTTACTCGCGCGCGCACGCAAGTGTTATAACTATATTGCATGCTGGTTGCCATTACCACGATCATCCAACCAGCTGCTGATAGATTTTCGGAAGTACATCAGAGAGACGGTCGGGCTGGCCCACGATAGCATAGCCACCCCTTCCAAATAAGTAGGGAAAATAATCCTGTGCCTTGCGGTCTATGGTAATCCCGAAAACCGAAAAACCTGCTCTGCGGGCCTCCAGTATGGCCTGTCGAGTATCTTCAATACCGTAACGGCCTTCATAATAATCCAGATCATTGGGTTTACCATCGCTTAACAGAAGTATCAGGCGATTCCGTTCCGGGCGCTTTTCCAAAAGTTGCCGGGTATGACGCAAAGCTGCACCCATTCGAGTGTAGTAGCCGGGACGCAGCGCAGCAATGCGTCGCAATACCTGGTTATTGAAAATATCGTTAAAATCTTTTACAGTGGCAATACGCACATAGTGCCTTTTGCGTGAAGTGAAGGTGTAAATGGCAAATGCATCCTGGCATGTGGCCAGGCCGGAGGCCAGTGTTACCAGGGCTTCTTTCTCAACATCAAGAATACGCCGGCGGTTAACCCAGCTATCGGTAGACAATGAAACATCCACCAGTATGGCTACAGCAAGGTCGCGCGCCTGATGATGCGTCTTTAAATAGACCTGATCAGAACTGTTTCCGTTAGCGATATAATCACATTGTGCACGCACCAGCGCGTCCATATCCAGTTCAATGCCATCCAGCTGATAGTGTAAAATCTCGCGTTTTGGCCGCAGTGCTTCAAACTGGCGCTGGATTTTACGAAAGCGACGTCTGGCCTGAAGGTCGGGCACCCATAGCGCTTTTTCTTCTTCGGCATTCTGGAAAATCACCCGACACTGCCGGGGAAGGTAGTCTTTACGCCGATAGTCCCATTCCGGGTATGCAAGTTCAGAAATCAATACAGCCGGATTAACATCATCCGGGGCAAGATCCAGATCAAATTTAAGTTTAGTCGCAGCACGGCGTTGATGCGGACTCAGCGCTATTTCTTCAATCGCTTCAGCGACATCTTTGGCGGCATCCTCATCGTCATCCTGCACGGCACGATTGACATTGACCATTTCAGACCAGCTGATGAGCTTTTCAAAACGATTCAATAGCAGTGGATCATTCCGCTCACTTTGTTCAAATTTTTCCCTTCGGCTCTTTTTTTTGCGTGTATCTTCGCTGTCCTGGCCGCTAAGGGTATCACCCGGTTCAGAGGCGTCTGGCTTCTCGCCTGGTGATACTTTATGCGGATGGATTTTCCCCCACAACGGAACGGGTAGAAAAGTACGGTAGTTATTGGCAGCCCGCCAGCGTTTGAAATCGGCTACGGGCAGCGTGATAGCCCGTAAAAAAACTGCACCTAAAGAAGAATCGGGGCAAGTTTTACCCAATATTGCCTGAATCACAGTTTCGACAGCCTGCTCCTGTTCAGAAAGAGCGTGTGATCGGTCTGGCCGCTGTTTGCGGAACGCTGTACAGAGTTTTTGATAATCCTGAGCAAGACCGGGGTAATCGCCGCATATTTTAATACAGTTCCAGTAAGCGTTATGTAGAAATGCAAGATCGGTTCGCAATGGATCATCTGACGGTTCTTCAGATGAATCTTCAGCTAAGGCAAAAAATGCGGCCAGCCAGAAATAAAGCCGCCGGTTTAGAATAGCTGAGGGAAAAAAAGCAATCACTGCCGGTAACAACATACGCTCGGCATTGCATTCGATAGGCGACATCGACTCCTGTTCCATACCCAACCGTTGCCATAGTCTCAGTCGGTGCCCTGATGATTGTGGTGTTCCCGCCGCCAACGCTACTCCGGCTGCACCGCCAAGGCCTCTAAAGAAAACGCCCAGAGAAGTGCGAACCGAATCCAGCGTTATAGCAGCGTCATGATAATAGGGATAGCTATCCGCCTTGCCAACAAGCCGATGCCAGTAACGGCCAATTTGCTCTTCCAGCTCGACAAATTCCCATAGACTCACTTTGATTAACCGTAAGTCGCGCGTATCAGTTCCAATAGGCCTTGCTTGACATCAACATCATCACATAGTGGTTCCACCAGTGCTGTTTCAGCTGCCTGAAAAGGATCTAACCCACTCTTCATAAGAATAGCGCAATAGACAAGCAGACGGGTTGATACGACTTCCTCCAGATCAATTTCTTTCAGTTCCCGCAGTCGTTTCGCAAGATTTACCAGAGGAATGCACTGTTTCACAGGCAAACCGCTTTCAGCTGCTATAATTTCAACTTCCGTTTCAGCTGGTGGAAAGTCAAAACTGATGGATACAAAACGCTGGCGCGTGCTGGGTTTTAGTGACTTGAGAATATTCTGATAGCCCGGATTATAAGACACCACCAGCATGAATTCGTCTGGTGCTTGCAAAATTTCTCCGGTACGTTCGAGCGGCAGAATCCGACGGTCATCCGTTAAAGGATGAAGCACCACCGTCACATCTTTGCGTGCTTCCACAACCTCATCCAGATAACAAATACCACCCTCGCGCACAGCACGCGTCAATGGGCCATCCATCCATACAGTCTCGCCACCTTTAAGTAGATAACGCCCTGTCAGGTCTGCCGCAGTCAAGTCGTCGTGGCAAGAGACGGTATGCAACGAACGCCCCAGCCGGGCTGCCATATGGGATATAAATCGGGTTTTGCCACAACCGGTTGGCCCTTTGATCAGTAAAGGAAGCCGTTGACGATAAGTCATCTCGAATAAAATACATTCATTACCAACCGGTCTATAGAATGGCATTTCCGCCAGCATGGACGACGCTGTCGATTCCTGTTGAAACTGGGACGAATTCGTTGTCAAAATTGCGACTGCTATTATGAATACTTTGAAGTCGTTGTTACCTGTTCCTTGACAGGTCCAAGCGCCGAATAAATGAACAGTATTGCACCCAATACAAAAAACACACCCGAACCCAGCCGGAACCAGTAAAACAATTCAATTTGTGACTGGATTTGCATAAAGCCCATACCGAGCACACGCTGAAGGTGTGTCTGCAAAACACCTGCAAACGCAAGTGTGAAAGTCATGAATACCATAGCACCAGTCATCAACCAGAAACTCCACATATTCAGAATTTGATTGAATGGCTGTACTCCCCGAAGTGCAGGCAGGGCATATGTGAAGAAAGCCAGATTCAGCATCACATAAGCGCCGTAAAAAGCCAGGTGGCCATGCGCAGCCGTCAACTGGGTGCCATGCGTATAGAAATTGATCGATGGAAAACTGTGCATGAGACCCAGCACCCCGGCGCCGAAGAAAGCCATTATCGGACAACCCAGACTCCAGAGCATCGCCGCTTTATTCGGATGGTCGCGCCCGCTTCGATAGACAAGATAAAAAGCCCACAAGACCATAGCGAAAAATGGAACCACTTCCAGAATCGAGAAAAAAGCGCCAATCCAGTGCCAGTATTCCGGCGTGCCAATCCAATAATAGTGATGACCGGTTCCAAGTAGCCCGCTGAAAAGTGAAAAGCCGACAATGACATAAAGCCATTTTTCGATAACTTCACGGTCAACACCAGTTAATTTAATCAGCAGAAAAGCCAGCATAGCCGCCATGATCAATTCCCAGACACCCTCCACCCAGACATGCACGACCCACCACCAGTACAGCTTGTCTAATGCCAGATTGTCAGGATTGTAAAAGGCGAACAGAAAAAAAATCAATGCACCCCATAAACCCAGCAGCAGGACAATGGAAACGACAGTTTTTCGTCCTTTGAGAACAGTCATACTGACATTGTAAATAAATACTATGAAGGCGACAGCCATCAGAACCTTGACCCAAAATGGCTGTTCCAGAAATTCACGGCCTTCATGGATGCCAAAAAGATAGCCGACCACTGCGGACAGAGCGGCGAATACAAAAATACCCAGTTGCAACCAGGCCAGTTTTGGACTGTGAATTTCGCATTCACTTTCTTCGGGAATCAGAAAGTAACTGGCGCCAAAATAACCCAGCAGGAGCCACACCAGAAGTGCATTGGTATGTATCATTCGAATGATATGAAAAGGTACGGTTTCCGATAGAAAGTTCGGAAAAACATATACGGCGCCGGCCAGCACGCCAGCCAATACCTGTACCAGGAATAAAGCAAGTGCAGCGGCGAAATAGGGATAGGCAAGCTTCTGGGTTTGATATTTCATTTATGAATCTCCGTGGGCAAACTTTTGCAAATATCTCGAGTAATTAACCGGCATCGTTAGGCGGCCACCCCAACGTATCAATACGACTTGTCCATTCAAGAAAGTCAATTAAATCATCCAGTTCTTGTTCCGTCAGATTGAATTGGGGCATTTGACGGCGACCCTGCACGCCTGTCGGCTGCGCGCGCATCCAGGCTTTTAACCCCATACGCGCGCCCGCTGCGTTGTCGCGCCCACCATAGCGAACCCACACATTTCCCAACTCAGGCGCAAAATAAGCGCCTTCACCGAGCAGCGTATGGCAATTAATGCAGGAATGCCGTTCCCAGATATGTTTTCCTCGGGCAACCGCTTCAGTCAGGGTTGACTCATCCGTAGAAACATTTTTGATATAGTAATGGCTGTGTACCGTTAAAGCCGTGAAAACCACCAGAAAGAAGATTGAACCGCCATAGAAAATATTGCGTGCAGCTGACTTGGTTAAATATTCTGCCATACCTCCTCCCTTTTATAAACGGTTAAAATATCCACATCCATTAAGCATCCATTAGATCTTTATAAACATTTAGATAAAGGTTTTTTAGAAGCTATCCAGGATTTAACGCAGGTTATCCGAGATAAAAAGCGGCGATTTTCTCGTTTTTGTTGTAAAGGCAACATCCAGTACTCCCTAGGTAGGTGTCATCCTGTTCCCCTAGCAAGGGTTTAGCTGTAAACACATTCACGGATGAACGAAAATTTATTTTACAATACGTTACAGTCTTTGCAAATTATGTTTCCGTAATCATTTTATAAAGGCAATCTTTTAATAAAAGACGTTTCTTTTTTAAATCTTCCAGGTATTCGTCGGATGTATTCTCTACACCTTCCTCTATCCGACGTACTTCCCGGTTTACATCATGATATTCCTCAAACATTCGAGAAAAATGCGCATCACTGATTTTCAATTCATGAATCCGATCATGGTACTCAGGAAATTCATGATGCAAATCATGCTTTTCGGGTATCATTTTTTCTTCTCTCTGTTGAACGCTTACGTAATAAAAGCGCATTTACGATAACAACAAAACACCTACCCACTTTGTTTGTCATACCTATATCTATAAGCAAATTTTATACCTGCTAACAAAAACCAACCTGATTTAGATCAAACTCGCGTGAAATCCACATTCAACCCTGCCCTGTCTCCCGGTTGTCGTGTTGGCGTTATGTTACGTGGATTCAACTTATTGCTCAATGCACTTTTCAAATTCCCATTGGATAATCCGCAAATCTCGGCTAAACTAGCTGTCTTGATTTTAACTCGCTAACTAGAGGTAAGCCATTGAACATTTTAGCAGCGATATTATTTCTCATTATTTTATACAGCCTGGGTTCCGCACTTTATTACATGTATAAAGACAGCGGTGATTCAACGCGCATGGTCAAGTCACTCAGTATTCGCATTGGCGTATCAATTCTGCTATTCGTTATCATGATGGCCTACAGCTGGTTCAATATGTAACGCCCGGCCAAGTTTAGATTGTTATCAATCACAATTTGACTTTGGCTGATTGCAGACATCCAGATTCAATCATAAGCTATCTGCTCTCACACGCCGGATTTAAAACTTGATAAAGAAGTCCGTCAGTCATGCAGATGTCATCATAATTGGCGCAGGGGCGGCAGGAATGATGTGCGCTATAGAGGCCGGCAAACGTGGTCGCTCTGTACTGCTGTTGGATCATTCGCCCAGGCTTGCCGAAAAAATCCGGATATCAGGCGGGGGGCGGTGTAACTTTACCAACCGGCATACCAAACCCGAGAATTTTCTGTCAAATAACCCACATTTTTGCCGATCGGCACTGGCCCGCTTTACACCGAACGATTTTATCGCATTGCTTGAAAAGTATGGTGTACGTTATCACGAGAAGAAACTCGGGCAATTATTTTGTGACAACAGTTCACAACAGATTATCGATTTGTTAAAAAAAGAATGCGATGCTGCCGGCGTTACCTGGAAAATACCATCCAAAGTATCAGCTGTGAAACAGCTCAATCATGACGATGCAGATCACATAAATAATAAGCGGTTTACTATCCAAACCGAAGGTAATACCTTAATTGCACACTCATTGGTAATCGCCACCGGGGGATTGTCAATACCGCAAATTGGCGCCAGCGATTTTGGCTACCGGATCGCTCGTCAATTTAACATTCCGGTTACAGCGCTTCGACCGGGGCTGGTAGGTATGACTTTCTCTCAAAATGATTTTTCCTGTTTCAAGGATATTTCCGGCATCGTGACTGACACCGAAGTCAACTGTCAGAGCGCTTCATTTCGTGAGAACATATTATGGACGCATCGCGGACTTAGCGGCCCAGCTATTTTGCAGATTTCATCTTACTGGAGGCCTGGTACAGCCATCCATATCAATCTGCTTCCGCAGCAAGCATTGATGGATATTTTTCATACAAAAAAACAAAGCGATCAACTGTTATCTAATCTGCTCGCCAACTACTTACCCAGACGTCTTGTACATGCCTGGTGCGATATGATGCTGACTCAGCTGTCCTTATCGCACTTGTCCAACAAACCGGTCAGACAGTTTCGTGATAGCACACTGAAGCGAATTGCCGAAAAGATACATGACTGGCAAGTCGTTCCCAGTGGCACAGTGGGTTATAAAAAAGCCGAGGTGAC
This sequence comes from Nitrosomonas aestuarii, assembly GCF_003046585.1. Classification (GTDB taxonomy): domain Bacteria; phylum Pseudomonadota; class Gammaproteobacteria; order Burkholderiales; family Nitrosomonadaceae; genus Nitrosomonas; species Nitrosomonas aestuarii. The sequence goes on from NZ_QAAE01000004.1 coordinate 37,319, forward strand.
GGTGGGCGGCGTTGATACCCATGCATTATCTTCCAAAACGATGGAAGCCACGCAAGTACCCGGACTTTACTTTATTGGTGAAGTTGTTGATGTTACCGGACAATTGGGTGGTTTCAATTTTCAATGGGCCTGGTCATCCGGCTATGCTGCCGGCCAAGCGGTGTAGACAACATCCTGTCTGACCAGACAAAAATGAAAAAGCCGACAGATTGTCAAGTCGCAATCATTCCTTTCTCATAACACAAGGGATCAAATTCAAACACAATGGATGGATCATAAATCAGCTTTTCCTTTTGTTTGCCCTGATAATCCACATGACTTAAAAAATGTTTAATGACATTGATGCGGGTACTTTTTTTGTTATCGCAGTGCGCGATATACCACGGCGCGTATACAAAATGGGTTTTTACGAACATAATATCCCTGGCCTCTGAATACGCGTGCCACATGGTTTGCGCTTTTTTGTCGATAGGACTTATTTTCCACTGTTTGAGCGGACTTTCCCTGCGCGCTTTGAGCCGTTTCTTCTGTTCCTGTTTTGAGATATCAAGATAGTACTTAAAAAAAATGAAATCAGCCTGTGTCAGCAGATGTTCAAAATTACCAACCTCATCCATAAATTTTTGGCATTCGCGGTCGTTGCAAAAATTCATTACCCGTTCGACACCGGCACGGTTATACCAGCTGCGGTTAAAGAACACGATTTCTCCCGCAACCGGCAAAAACGGCGCGAATCGCTGAAAATACCACGCACTCTTCTCACGATCTGAAGGTATCCCCAGTGCGACGGTACGTGCTTCTCTTGGACTGAGATGTTCTCTGAAACGCTTGATGATGCCATCCTTACCGGCCGCATCCCTTCCTTCAAAAAGAAGGCAGACCTTCTTTTCCTGTTCAATCACGCTTTTGTGAAACTTCACTAGCTCTACCTGCAGCGTGTACAGCTCTTTTTTATAAGTTTTGTTATCCATCGTGCCTATCTCTATCGCATCCCGATATTTTAAATAATATCACCATCCACATAAAACCACCGCCCGTTGTCACAAACAAAACGACTAATTTCATGCAAACGATAGGCACGCCCACCCACTTTGTAACGCGCCACAAATTCAACAATTGCATCTTTGGGCGTCAATTGCTCATGACGCTTCACAGCTAGCCCCAGCCATTGATCGTGTGATTGATCAGCCAATTCAAGTGAGACTGGACGCGTACTGCAATGCCAGGTTGCCAGAAGATAATCTTCACGTTTCAATGTATACGCCGCATAACGCGAGCGCATTAAAATTTCAGCTGTTGCAGGTACTTTGGCGTTATCCAGATAGCTGCCGCAGCAATCGGAATATGCTTTGTGACCGCCGCACGGACAACCTTTTAATTTTGGTTTCACCTTCATTATTAATTCACAAAAATTGTTGCGCCAGACAAAATCATACTCACTGCCTTTGATTTATGATTTAATTTATCATAATCAATTATCCTGATCACAGATACGTCAAATAAAGTTATTATTTCGATTAGTACCCCTATGAATTCCTCCGAACAACACCCATTGCAGCAACAAGCTATTAAGCGCCGTATTGCACACCTGGACATGGATGCTTTTTATGCATCCGTTGCGCTATTGCGTTATCCTGAATTGCGTGGGCTGCCTGTTGTCATCGCTGGCTGTGACAAACAAAAACCTGTATTGCAGGCTGACGGCAATAGACATTTTTTTCGATTACGTGACTATGCAGGTCGCGGCGTTATCACAACGGCAACTTATGAAGCGCGCGCAGCTGGTGTTTTCTCCGGCATGGGTATTATGAAAGCCGCGCAACTGGCGCCAGATGCGATTCTATTACCGGTTGATTTTAGCGCTTACCGCCACTATTCCCGTCTGTTTAAGACTGCTGTGACCAGCATTGCGCCGCAGATTGAAAACATGGGTATTGATGAAATTTATATCGATCTCAGCGATCTACCTGATGACACGATCACCCTTGCACAACAAATCAAGCAAACTGTCCACAAGTCTGTCAGACTTTCCTGTTCGATCGGGATCGCCCCAAACAAGCTGTTAGCAAAAATCTGTTCAAATCTCAAAAAACCCGATGGCATTACCATTCTTGATGCAGTCGACATTCCCGACCGAATCTGGCCGCTTCCTGTAAACAAAATAAATGGAATTGGTCCTAAAGCAACTCAAAAACTAGCACGATTGGGAATTACAACCATTGCCGAACTGGCATGCGCTGAATTGAGTTTATTGCAAACCTATTTTGGACGCAGCTATGCCATCTGGTTACATGAAGCATCACGCGGCATTGATCATCGTCCGGTGATAACGCACACAGAACCAAAATCAATCAGCAGAGAAACCACGTTTGATCGCGACCTTCATCCACACCATGATCGTGCAATCTTGTCAAAATCATTCACAGCGCTATGCGTGCAGGTTGGCGAGGATTTAAAGCGCAAAGGCTATACAGGACGCACCATCAGCATTAAACTGCGATTTGAAGATTTTCATACGATAACACGGGATATAACTCTGACTACATATGTAACCGATCCCGTACAAATACGCCATGCTGCGGGAAAATGTCTGAAACGAATACCACTTTCAAGAAAAGTGCGCCTGCTTGGCGTAAAAGTCAGCACACTTTCTTCTATCCACACACTACAGGACGCCGAAGTCTCCTCAGTGCAAAGAGAATTGCCTCTTATCATGTGACTGCATGTTAATGGCCTGCTTGACAGTCATTAACATGCTGAGTGACAACTAATAGTCCGTTAAATTCTTAGTTTTCAGTCGTATCGGTTGTTTCGATTGCCGTGTCCACAACATCAACTGCTTCTTCATTTGTTACCGCTTTCATACTGAGCCTCAAGCGGCCTTTATCATCTGCTTCGAGTACTTTAACACGCACTGACTGGCCTTCACTCAAGTGGTCTGACACGTTGTTTACACGCTCATTGGCAATTTGTGAAATATGCAGCAATCCGTCTTTACCCGGCAGCACACTCACAATCGCTCCAAAATCAAGTAATTTAAGCACTGCACCATCGTAGATTCTGCCAACTTCTACTTCTGCGGTCAAATCCTCGATCCGTTTTCTGGCAAGCTCTCCATTTTCGGCATTGACGCATGCAATTGTTACCTGGCCTTCGTCCGTAATGTCGATAGTTGTACCAGTTTCTTCGGTCAAAGCTCGAATAACCGCACCGCCTTTCCCAATGACATCCCGTATTTTTTCCGGATTGATTTTAATTTTAATGATCCGTGGCGCATGAATGGAAATACTGTCACGTGTGACGGGCATCGCTTCTTTCATGATTTCCAGGATATGTAAACGTCCTTCCCGCGCCTGTAACAGTGCTGCGTGCATGATTTCTTTGGTAATACCCTGTATCTTGATATCCATTTGTAAAGCGGAAATACCGTTTTCCGTTCCTGCCACTTTAAAATCCATATCACCTAGATGATCTTCATCACCCAGAATGTCGGTGAGCACTGCAAAACGCTTTCCATCTTTAATCAGTCCCATGGCAATTCCCGCAACATGCGCTTTTAAAGGCACACCAGCATCCATCAGCGCCAAGCAGCCGCCACATACTGACGCCATTGAACTGGAACCATTCGATTCTGTAACTTCGGAAACCACGCGCAGAGAATAACCAAATTCTTCCTGGGAAGGCAGCACTGCAATCAATGCACGTTTCGCCAGTCGGCCATGACCGATCTCACGACGTTTAGGCGTACCAACACGGCCGGTTTCACCCGTCGCATATGGCGGCATATTATAATGCAGCATAAAACGCTCAGAATAATCACCCTGCAGAGAGTCAATTCTCTGTTCATCACGCGCAGTCCCTAATGTTGCAACGGCTAAGGCTTGCGTTTCGCCGCGTGTAAAGAGCGCTGAGCCATGCGTACGCGGTAACACGCCGTTGCGTATTGTAATAGGCCTTACGGTACGCGTGCCGCGACCATCGATACGAGGCTCGCCATCCAAAATCTGGTTGCGAACAATTTTAGACTCGAGTGCAAAGAATGCTTCCTCAAATGCGCGCGGCTCGGGTCCATCGTCGTTACCCACGCCAATTTCTTCTGCACTTTTTTGACGCACAGCCGCAATGGCTTCTGTACGCGCCTGTTTTTGCTTAATCTTGAAGGCCTGCCGTAAGTCTTGTTCCGCCAATTGAGCAATCTTTTCTTCCAAAGCAGTGTCTTTTTCCGGCGGCGTCCATTCCCAAGCCGCTACACCTGCTTCATCTGCCAGCTCATTAATTACATTAATAATCGCCTGCATTTGCTCATGACCATACATCACCGCGCCCAACATAGTATCCTCTGACAGTTCCATCGCTTCGGACTCGACCATCAATACTGCCTGTTGCGTCCCGGCCACGACGAGGTTCAATTGGGTATCATTCAGTTCGGTCGTCGTTGGATTCAATACATATTCGTTATTGATATAGCCGACACGTGCAGCGCCAATCGGGCCATCAAAAGGAATACCAGACAACACGAGCGCCGCCGATGTGCCGATGATTGCAGGTATATCCGCATCCACTTCTTCATTCGACGACAGCACAGTAGCCACAACCTGCACTTCATTATAAAAACCATCCGGAAAGAGCGGGCGTATAGGACGGTCAATAAGCCGGCAAGTCAATGTTTCTTTTTCTGAAGGACGCCCCTCGCGCTTAAAGAAACTGCCGGGTATTCTCCCCGCAGCATAAAACTTTTCCTGATAGTCAACTGTGAGCGGAAAAAAATCCTGTCCAGGACTCACATTTTTTGCACCAACAACAGTCACTAACACAACTGTATCGTCCATTGTCACCATAACTGCGCCATGTGCTTGCCTTGCGATCTCGCCCGTTTCCAGAGTGAGTTGATGACGCCCGTAAGTAATGCTCTTCTTGATAGGTTTCAATTAACAATCCTTTTTTCTTGAATTCATATCCGTTTAGCCAATTTAACTGCGCTGCGCTTTACAGCAGCTGTTTGATTTAACTATCCGGATATAGTATTTTGCGTTTTATTACTTGCGTAAACCGAGTCGATCAATCAACGTTCTGTAGGCATCAACATTTTGGCGTTTCAGATAATCAAGCAATTTACGGCGGCGGCCGACCATACGCAAGAGGCCACGGCGCGAATGGTGATCCTTGACATGTGTTTTAAAATGACCGATCAAATCATTAATTCGGGTCGTTAAAAGCGCCACCTGAACCTCCGGGGAACCAGTATCGCTCTCGCTTCTCTGAAAATCACGCACGACCTGTGCTTTCTGATCAGTTGTAACTGACATATATTTCTCCAATTAATACCTAATGTAATATATAAAAACGCGAAATTTTACTCTTTAATATGGTCCTTGTCCAAAACAGATCAAAGTATCTTTCAGTTTAAATTCTATTTTCTAAAAACATATCTATTGATATTAAATAGCGAAAACAAACCGAATCCAGATTAATCGATAAAATAATTAACAGGCTTAGTTTTACCTGTTGCCCCCTATCGGCACCTTATTAATAAAGCCTAACTTGATAAAACCTGTACATTTTCTCCATCATTACCGGACGGATTGGTAAATTGATCATTCAATTCCTGAATATAATCATTGGATTCATCAATAATTTCATCAATTGTTTGCTCAGTGACCTCATTCCAGCCAGCTGGTTTTTTAAAAAGCATGGATCTGTAGGCTGCCGTACTCTTGCTGAAAGCCTGTGTGTATTGCTTGCAGGTTTCATGATCACTACCCATTTCCTGCACGAGCTTTTTCTTGATCTTGTTTGCAACCCGTCTGCGAATCGTAAAATGAATAAAACCCAAACCGCCAAGCAATACCAGCAGCGCTACAAGAGAAAATGACTCACCGGGTATAAACGCGCCCAACAAATCCCATGATTCAGTGAAATGCAAAGCCGTTCCGGCAAGAATTGTCAAAGTTGAAAAGATCACGCCGTCCAGTAGAAGTACTTTGCTTCGCCATTCACCCAGCATTTCTACCAACTTGACCATCGCCTGGTTTTTAATGGCTTTTGCTGTTTGCTCGAGCTTTCCGACTATACGATACGAACGCTCAACTTCAATTTGCTGCATTCGCGCATAAATGTCCGCCATATCCTCTTCACGTTTCTTCTCAAAACGTTCCCTGACTTGAGGATCGCTTATCGGCACCGCAACGTCTGGATTATAAATACGATAGAAGCGACCAGCGATTAAACCAACTTCTGCCAGCGAGCGCTGCCAGGCAGACACCACTTCTTCGGGGTTATCTTCCTGTGCAGTAACGTCCATCTGATTGAGAATATACAAAAATTTGTTTGCGTCAGCGCGATTAACACTCGCAGAAACCAGATAAGCAAGCGTATCTTGCATGGCCTTCGGTTCGGGGTGGCGGGCATCAAAAAACACCAACACCAGATCAGAAAGATTTATAATATGCTGGGTCAAACGCAGCGTCGAAGCACGCTGACTATCGGCATCAAAACCCGGAGAATCAATCAGGATTTTACCGCGTATTTTTTCGGACGGGCAGGTTTTTAGTTGCAGATAGGCATCAATACGCTCCTGTCCAGCTTCAGAAATTTCTTCAATACTTTTGCTGATATGAAAGAAAGGAAAACGCGGATCAGCATCCAGTGCAACACCGGGCAACGTTTTGGCCTGATTATGGCGGCTGTAACAGATAACCGTAAACTTATCATCTACGGCTTGATTACCGGTTCGTTGTAATTTCAGACCCAAATGTGTGTTGATAAAAGTTGATTTACCTGCAGAAAAAGTACCTAAAACGGCAATCATCGGCCACCAGGTAACGCAGGTTGCATAAGATTCATCTCTGCTAAGCAACCCCATACTATAGCCGATATAATCCATTTTTCTGAAACTTTTGACTGCTTTTGCCAGTATAGGATTATCTGGATGTTCATCAGCCAGATGCTTTTCCAGACTATTTAGGAGTTTATTGATTTGTGTAGAACTATATGACATAAGAGCCCCTTTTCATTCCTTATAAAATGCATCCTGATAAAGATGTTATGGATAATAAATTAATTTGATTGATAAATCCTGGTGTATAAAAAAGATCCCACTCTTCAAAGTTATTTTGGTTTATGCTTACACCTGTGTATTCAGGAAAATCAATTACCGATTTAAATTTGATCTAACACAAGTTAAGTAAGTAAAATTTCAGTAAAAAATAAAGAACCCTCGCGTGGCGATTCTATCAAGAACAAATCCTGCTTACCAGCAAATGGCCGTTTTGATAATACTGTGTTGTGAAAATACCATTTTCTTTTCTTGTTAGCATTATTTTTTTGCAGCATATTTTTTCAATAATGAAAGGTCAAACCCGCCAGATAGCACTGACCAATAGCTCAAAAATCCAGAACTCCAAAAGAACAATGAACAGGAACAGTACATCGTTATGAATGACACGCGCAACAATAACATACAACAAACCGAACGTTCGGCGCATATTGGACGGTATGTGCTGATAGGCGCACTGACAATCGCACCACTCTGGGTCACCTGGCTGGTTTTTGAGTTTGTACTAAAAATGCTGGCACAAATGGGTGAACCCTTACTGAAAGGACTGGCACGCGCAGTGCGTCCACATTCGGACACCATCGCCAGTTGGCTGCTCGATTCCAGCTTCCAGCAAGGCGTTGCCGCACTGCTGACGATTGCCAGTCTGTACGGCATCGGACTATTGGCTTCATTCGTGATTGGCAAAAAAGTAATTGGTCTATACGAAGATATCCTGGCACGCCTGCCATTAGTACAAACTATATATGGCGCCACCAAACGTTTCTTGCACACCTTGAGCCAGCCACCTGTTACCGGACGCAGAGTCGTGCTTATTAGCTTTCCATCTTCCGAGATGAAGGCCATCGGCTTTATCACCAAGGTCATGCATGACACTGAAACAGGGGAGAAACTGGCAGCGGTCTATGTTCCCACCTCGCCCAATCCTACTTCAGGTTATATTGAAATTGTGCCTATTAAAGATGTCGTCATGACTAATTGGAGCACGGAAGAAGCGATGACATTTGTAGTGACCGGCGGCACCACCTCACCTGAGAACATACACTTTTCAAACCCCAGAGTACCGCAAAATATGATGCCGGAAACGAAAACGAAAACCGATTAAAATTTGTTTCAGTATATTTGATTGTTAACAGAGACACTGCAGAATCGAATTCCCGCTAAAGCTGCCTGGCATATCGATATTAGAAATTAAAATCAGGAATCACTTACGACTGTCAGAAAATGTCCTTACTCGGCCCGGAAAGTCACTCACTGAACATACTCTTGGGCTGATGGTAACGGGCATTGCATATAACATAAGGGAACTATGCTCGGAAGCCCGAATAAAAACGCCGCAGAAGATCAGGCACAGTCTGGTGTTAACCCGGGCTAATGGAAAATCCGGGTAAAAACCTGCTTCTCCGAACAAAATAACCAAGTTTATTAGGCCCTAGTATTTTTCTACGAATAGTAATGATAATAATAATCATTTGCATACATATATAATACCATGTACAATTTCACACATTCATCGAAGCCCTAACCATGATGATGTGTACCGCACCAATCAGCGCATGGCATTATCATTATGCGTAGTCGGATGATTGGAGCTGTTTAAAGTGTAAAAGTTTATATAGGCAAGTTACCCAGCACATCTCTGCTGTATATTTCCTGGATGTGCTGGGACTTTTATGATTTTCAATGCATGTCAACCCAATTTCAGTGTTCACGGACACTGTCTTGGCAAAGCGCAGGCATCCCTCCACATCACCTGATTCAAAATAAAAAATTGTCAAAAAAAAGCAGATCGATTTCACGATTACAATAGATTGTCGAAATCTTCGCAGTCGCGACTCTGTTCATCATGAAGCATGATATGCGCTTATCTACGACCCAGAAATAATATATCTATAGACAAATTTAGATCATTTTTTAGCATCTTATCACGACTTAATCTTATTAAATATTCGGTTACGCTAGTAGTATTATTTACAATTACCCCTGAATCTATAGATGCCCCAAGATATACAAGGCTTAGATGAATACATAGCTACACCTGCAACAAGATTAAGCAATCCCTTTGCAAACCCTTCATGGATGAAAATGCTTCTTGTGGCACTGGTGTATTTTGCCTGTGCATATTTCAGTAGACTGGTTAACCTCCCTGATTATTACAATTTGTTTACCGGCTTACCAGCTGGACTCGCTTTTGTAACATTTGTTATTTGGGGACCACGTTTGTGGCAATTTATCTGGATAAGTGCTTTCGCGGCTGATCTCCTTCATTATGTAAATCAAGTTCACGATGCAGAATCGATTGCCATCAATATAATCACTGCTTTTTTTACCGCAAGTGGCGCGATTACTCAGGCACTGATCGGCGCATATCTGGCAAAACCGTTCGTTAAAAACGCTAATAAGATCTTAAATATTGTGGAAACCACGGTTTTTCTTTGTAGAGCTGGTCCAATTGCATGCCTGATTTCTACCACCATTAATACGTTTGTTCTATATCAATTCCATGGATTGCAGGACAATGCAATAATCATGATAACTTGGATGTCCGGATATACGCTTGATATATTGGGCATATTATTACTCGCTCCGGTTATTTTTTATACGCAGTCATATATGCGCATTGGAAATGGCTGGCGACGTCGAATTGTCATCGTCACCACTTCATTGTTTGGTACTGCTGCGTTGCTATTAGCAGGACTGTGCTTATTCAATCATAATGAAGCGCGTAATTCGCGCATTATATTTGAAGAAAAAGCCAATGAAATCAATTTTCATGCCAGAAATGCAATCAGAATTGGCGAAGACCGCCTACGTAACATAGCTGCCTTGAGCAAGAGTAATAATAGCTTGACTTCCTCTGAATTCGTAATTTTTAATCAAACTGCTGGATTACCAGAATGCGTCATTACTTTTTCCTGGATCCCGAATGAAGCATACGGCGTAACAGCTGGGACATTTACACATCGATTAATCTATCCAGAAGATCATGAAGCTGACCTTTATGGTAAAGATATTGCCGAACAAGTCTCTGGGCCTGCCCTTCAGCGTACTATGAAAACTGGACGACTTACCCTAGCTAGTTCAGTCGATTCAAACAAACCAGTGTGGTGGTTGATTTACCCCGTGTTTGCTGACATTTCTTTAGATACCAAATCGACACCTGACAGCAAGTTGCTTGGTTTTGCAGCAGCACAAATTAATATGCAGTTGTTCTTTGAAGATTTAGTTAACACAGCGGATCATATGAACATTGCACTACGGATAAAGGGTATGGCTAGCTGGCATCCGTCAGAGACATTGTTAGAACACAGGGTGCCCGCTCAGTCTGCGCCAGACCTTAAATATTCACTGAGTAAACATTTTGCAGGCGAAGGTTTGCAAATTGAAATGTGGAGTCTTCATGTACCGGAGTTTGGTTGGGAAATAGGTTCAATAATATTTCTATTATTTGGACTCATATTCATGATTCTGATTAGCGCATATTCTTTCAATACACTGAATTATGGTTTTTATTTAGAGCATCAGATAACGAAACGTACTCGTGAAATAGAATTGCAAAATGCCAGAACCAACGCACTGGTGGAAAATTTAAAAGATGTGGCTTTTACCGTAGATGAAAATGGTATTGTGCAGTCGATCAATCCTGCAATAACGCATATTTTTGGTTACACAGTAACAGAAGTTATTGGGTCCAGTATTACTTTTTTGATTCCAGAAATGGTTTGCAGTTTAACCAACTGCTGGCTCCAAACAAAAGAAGCAAAATCGTTTGAATTAGAGAAAGAAACAGAAGCACAGCACAAAAATGGTCATTTTTTTCCAATTCGTTTAACTATCGCTGAATATAGTGTGGACGGGGAGCGTTTTTTTTCCGGGGTACTACATGACTTACGCGAACAAAAACGATTAATGTCTGATGTCGAAGCGGCACGAGATAAAGCTGAGGCAGCCAGTCATGCAAAATCAGATTTTCTGGCTGCAATGAGCCATGAAATTCGAACACCAATGAATGGCGTAATTGGCATGCTCGAAGTACTGACTCAATCCAGTTTACGACCAGATCAGGTAGAAATTGTCGAATTGGTAAGGGAGTCAGCGATTGCACTACTCGGCATTATCAATGACATTCTTGATTTTTCCAAGATTGAGGCGGGTAAGCTGCAACTTGCAGATGAACCACTATCAATTGAGAAAGAAACCGAAAAAGTGTGCGCCTTGCTTGACCGTATGGCTGAACAAAAAAATGTTGAATTACTCATGTTCGTTGACCCGGCAATTCCTGGTCGATTGCAAGGTGATGCATTACGTTTACGCCAGATTCTTTATAATTTGATTAACAATGCTATTAAATTCTCAAGCAAATTAAAAAGACAAGGATACGTGTCTGTGCATGTTAAGCTTGCTTCTCCTGAACAAGGGCAGACATGGATACAATGCGAAGTATGCGATAACGGCATTGGCATGAGTGAAGAAGTGCAATTACGGTTGTTTACTGCTTTCGAGCAAGGTGAATCTTCGACTACACGGCGTTTTGGCGGAACCGGGCTGGGACTGGCCATCAGTCGTCAGCTTGCCAATATGATGGGAGGAGAAATCACCGTTCAGAGTACAATAAATGAGGGCAGCATCTTTTTTGTACGATTGCCGTTTACACATCGGAGCGCCGATAAACAGAATGAATCTATGCCTTTAGCGGAATTGTCATGTCTTACTATCGGTTCTGAAGGTGGTTTCATCTCAAATGCTACGCGTTATTTAACACATGCAGGAGCGCAAGTACAACACGTTGAAAGTATCAACGATGTTAATGTACACGGGACAACTTCATCTGGGAAACCATGGGTTTGGTTATTGGATACCAAAGTAAATTTTTCAACGGACTTACTTCGTACAATAACCAATCAGTATGCACAACAAAATATACGTATTATTGTTATTGGCCGTGGAAGACGCAGAAAACCACGTTGTATAGGAGATAACATTTTTCTAGTTGATGCTAATGTGCTGTCTCGCCGTAATTTAATACACACAGTGGCTTTAGCTGCCGGCTTTGCTCAAGAGGAAGAACTGGCAAGCAGTAACGAATCTTACGCTACAATCACAGAAACGACCGTTTCTGAAAATAATCTATGTTTGGGTAATCCGATTCTGGTTGCAGAGGATAACGAAATTAACCAGAAGGTTATTCAACGTCAGCTAACCTTGCTTGGTATAAAGGCAGATATAGCAAATAATGGCCGTGAGGCACTCAGACTATGGATGACCAATAAATATGCATTGCTGCTGACCGATGTGCATATGCCTGACATAGATGGTTATCAACTTACCGCTGCCATACGTGCAGAAGAGACAAAAGCAAATCTAAATCGTATGCCAATTATTGCACTCACTGCGAATGTGCTAAAGGGTGAGGCTGAACACTGCAAAGCATTAGGAATGGATGATTATCTTTCGAAGCCAGTACAGTTGGCCGTTCTGAAAGAAACAATAGAAAAATGGTACAGCCTGACGGAAATCAAAGATAACGCATATCCGGAAGTAGCGCCTATGGATGTCAATATTTTAAAAAAATTAGTTGGCAATGACGAAACAGTAATAGATGAAATGTTATCCGCATTTCGTACAAGTGCTACCAGAATCGAAAGCGAGCTACAGATTGCGTGCGAAGCTTTACTTTGTGATCGAGCCAAAAAAGCCGCACACAAATTGAAATCTTCCGCGCGCAGTGTTGGCGCCCTGAGGCTGGGTGATGTATGCGAACAGATCGAGCAAGCGGGTAAAAATGGAGAAGCTGAGATATTGGGAGATTTGTTTGCCAGGTTTGAATTAGAAATGGCTTCTGTGAATAGTTATCTGGTTAAGTCTATAAAGAGTAATGAGCAGTAGCGCAGCGATGAGGAAAAAACTCAACGATAAAAAACGGATTGACAATATTTGGATACTCGATGATGAGTCCGTCATGCAAAAACTGCTGACACATATGCTCACAGAACTGGGGTATTTTTGCTCTGTTAGTTTTACGAGTGCGGCTACTGCGCTAGCTACGTATCACTCACTAAATGACTGGCCAGAGATGGATGGTCTTGAGTTTATGCGTCACTTGGCCGGGCAGCATTATACTGGTGGCCTGATTCTGGTCAGCGGTGAAAAATAACTGTACGCTTCGGGTCGCCGGAGCTGCTAGCCAGGCAATATCAGCTTTCTATACCAGGGGGACTATGTAGACTTTTTGCATTAGCAGATTTTTCTGCATTGTTTGAAAAGTATTTTTCCTTGGAAACTAAAGTACCGCAAAGTAACAGTAAAGTTTATGGGGCGGAGGCTGTACGTGATGCGATTTACAAAGGTCAACTCGTCAATTATTACCAACCAAGGGTTGCAACAAGTACGGGTAAGATAATTAGCGTGGAAGATGTCAAAGATTAGAAGTTTTTATTCGCCGCAAATTATGCTCTATTGGTACAAGGTTATTTTATTGTGCATCCTATCCTGCTGCTGATGTGTTTGATTGGATCCAAAATTAACACTCATGCTCGCATGCTAGATATATTACCAAAGGAAAACAATTGTTATGAATCGTTCTTTGACTAGTAATGCCTCCATACTTGTAGCATCGGACAACAGAAGCGATGCAGATGTCGTGCAAAGATTACTTTCCACAGATTATCCTAATACGATAACGACAATAGACCCGGATCAGGCCTCAGCAGACTTCGATCAGCATCGCCCGGAAGTACTGGTACTTGTTTTTAAAGAACTGGAGAAATCACAGCGTTATTATTTAGGATTGTATCGACAGGGTTGCGCTGTTCAGCTTCAACCCCATCGCACAATCGTTTTATGCGGCAAAGATGAAATCCATCACGCTTACAAACTGTGCCGGGAAGGAATATTCGACGATTACACACTATTCTGGCCTATGACGATTGATTCATCCCGTCTTCCAATGTCTGTTTTCCTGGCATTGCGTGAACAAGCTAGTCTCAGAGTTAGCACACCAACTGCAGCTGATTTTGCTGCTCAAGTACGACGCATTGCAACACTGGAAAAAATGCTGACAGATCAATTGGCACAGGGAGATAATCGAATTGATGCAATCGGCCAAGCTGTTACATATGCCACCAATCATGCAGCTTCAGCACTTGAAAATTTTTCACAACGGCTCATACAGGGTAATTTAGAGGATATCGTTGCGGTAAAAAGTGCTGACAAGTTACAACGCGAACTTGGGCAACTCAAGCGGGACGCTATTGAAGCACCGCTTCATACACTTACGCGGTCGGTAAACCCACTCAAACAATGGACTAATGAATTTCGCGAAGCGAATAATACTCATCTGGAGTCTTTACGTACGCTAAACTCGCTTGCTAATACCATTCAACCATCACTATTGATAGTAGATGACGATGAATTTCAGCATAAAATTATTAACTCTATTCTTAAAGAAGAAAGTTATAACTTGATGTTTGCAGCAAAAGGTAGTGACGTGTTTAATATCGTACGAAACTCACGCCCTGATCTTATCTTAATGGATATCATGTTACCCGATATCAATGGAGTAGAAATAGTAAAACAGATTAAAGCTGTTACACGCCTTGCAAAAATTCCAATTATTATGATTACAGGCGAAAGTAAAAAAAATTTTATTATGGCGAGCCTTGAAGCTGGTGCCAGGGATATAATCGTCAAACCTTTTGTGCGTGACATATTATTAGAGAAAATAAAATACTCACTGGATAATCCGTGAATACGCCATGACGTAGCTTAATAGATCCAGACGCATCAATTTGCAGATAACGGTGAAACACTCCCTTTTTTATTAATCCAACGGGCACGTTATTGATGCGCTATTTCGCATGCCGCTGTTCCATTATGGACATACACAAGATGGATAAGCAATAAAAAAGGCCATGGAAGCAAAATGATTAATATGCTCGAGTAACATTAAACTAAACGACACACAAATAACTTATAAAACATAATGTTATTTTATAATATCGCGTTTTGTGATACCACGCAATAATCGACCGAGAATATCTGCTCCCGTAATAACCCGTTTTTCATCAGACCAGATGAGAATAAGATCATCATCGACGACATCATCCACCATCGAGTTCGGATTCACCTGCAAACGGGATAATATCTTTCCGAGCAAAGTGTTTGGATCCTTGACAATAATGGGACGATGACAATAAACATAAGGATTGACCGGCCCTGACCCGAACAGTGCTTCACGTAGAAAGGCATTAGCATTCAACACCATGCGGGGCTGATCATATTCATCAATAAGAATGATCCACTTTTTGCCGGAACGGTTGATTTCGAGCAGAAACGGGTCCAGGGCACGCCGTTCAAATTGCGGAAATATCAGCCTGCCATCTTTTGATGGCAGGCTGATTATGCTATCTGGATCGACATGCTCTCCTTCCTGCGTGACTGAAATGTCATCCAACGCTAAAAAATTCAGGGCGCCGATACCTTCCAGACGTTCCACATCCGATTCTTCAGCCTCAATATGCTTGCGAATCAGGGTTCGCAAATCGCGTTCCCTGAAATACGGGATACTCTCCTTTCCTAACCACCAATCCAACATCATCGCTGAAGGTTTTGCAACCGGAAAAAGAATAACCTGATAAATGCGTATCAATGGAGCAAGCAATGCCCCCATACGCATAGCATGACGGGAAAAATAAGCCTGTGGAAATATTTCACCAGCAAATGTAATCAGTATTGTTGAGAAGAAAAAAGCAGCCACCCCAGCCATGACAGAATTGGATAACAGCGTTAGCAGAACATTAATCCCAACATTACCCCATAAAATGGTAGCAAGCAGGAAATTGAAATCTTTACGCAAGATCAAAATCTTTGCCGCATCTGTATTCCCGGCGGAAACATCTACTTCCAGATGCAGCCGGCTGATACCCAGCAATGCCAAGTTTAAACCTGAGAACATAGCGGACTGACTGATACAAAACACGATGCCAATCCAGATCAAGGTGTCAATCGGCAAAACGCTCATATTTTAAATGATAGTAGGATTGCGGTTTTATAATCATAACCAATATTCACATAATATACCGGGTACCAGGACATTTCTCTGAATAAATAAAGCGGTTACCAAAGAATGGTTTCAAAACGATCGTTGTTTCAATGAAAAAATAACTGCTACACTAGTACTCCAACAACTTAGAGATGACAGGTACAGCGTTCACAGGATGTTTCGTCCCAAAGCGCAGCGCGATGACAGCGCATCCTGTGATCGCCCGGCGGGTTAGCTTTTCAGCGTTACTGGCGGGGCAAGTTTCGCCGACAAGGGGCATAATCAATATGCATTCTGGACCTGTTTTTAACGCCACAATATCAACACAGATAGTTTTTCAACAGACTGTCAGGGATTAAATAAAGCGTATGGGTCAACATTATCTGGATTATTTATTCGCACCTAACGCCATTGCCGTATTCGGCGCCAGCATGAAATCCGCATCAGTAGGAACCCGTTTATTTCAGAATATTATCGCAAGTGGTTTCGCAGGTCCTGTTTACCCCATCAACCCTAAGTACAACAACCTGGATCAACAGACATGTTACCCCTCCATACGCGCGATTGACAAATCTGTTGACCTCGCTGTAATCGCTACGCCAGTGGCAACTATACCGGAAATCATCCATGAATGCGGTGAACAGGGCGTGTGCACTGCCATCATCCTCTCCGCCGGTTTCGAGGACGCACAAGGCGAAGCCGGTATCTATCAGAAGTCTGTACTGGCAGAAGCACGCCGCAAAGGTATCCGCATCCTTGGACCGAATTGTCTCGGCTTAATTCGTCCTGTCAATAAGTTAAACGCCACCTTCAGCAAAAACAATGCGCACTCCGGCAATCTCGCTCTGGTATCACAATCGGGCGCGTTATGCACTGCGATCCTCGACTGGGCCATGGCGCGCAGCATAGGATTCTCCGCCGTGGTGTCACTGGGTAATGCGCTTGATATCGGTTTCGGCGAGGTGCTGGATTATCTCGCACTTGATCCCCATACCGAAAGTATCCTGTTATACGTTGAAGGTATTCGTGATGCGCGCGCATGAAACCGGTTATTGTGTTGAAGGTTGGCCGTCACCATGAAAGTGCACATGCCGCACTCTCTCATACCGGCGCCATGGTAGGCGCCGACGATGTATTTGATGCAGCTCTGCGGCGCGCCGGTGCGGTGCGTGTTATGACTATCGAACAATTATTTTCAGCCGCCCAGTTACTCGCCACTACGCATCGTGCGCAGGGCAACCGTCTCGCCATCGTCACCAATGGAGGTGGTCCGGGTATTATGGCCACTGACCGGGCAATTGACTTGGGCGTGGCAATAACGCAGCTTACTGAAACAAGCATACAACAACTAAACGCTGCTTTGCCGCCACATTGGTCGCACGGCAATCCGATAGATATTCTCGGTGACGCCACCCCCGCGCGTTATCGCAGCGCAGTCGAAATCTGCTTGCACGACACTCATATTGACGGAGTATTGATAATCCTTACGCCACAGGCAATGACAAAACCGCTACAAGCTGCAAAAGCGGTGATTGAAGCGTCTACGGGTACAAACAAGCCAGTGCTGGCCTGCTGGATGGGTGAACCACAGGTAAAAGCTGCGCGAAAGCTGTTTGCAAAGCATAAGATACCCTTTTTTCCAAATCCCGATGTTGCCGTTGAAGCCTTTACCTATCTTGTCAGCTACCACCGTAACCAGAGATTATTGATGCAGGTCCCGGAGCCCTTGATGCGTAGCAGCGGGTCTGATATCAACGGTGCACACATGATCATCGATGGTGCTCTTGCAGAACGGCGCACCACGCTTAACAGTCTTGAGGCAAGAGCATTGCTGACCGCATTTGGGATAACCGTGATGCCTGCAATTTCAGCACGATCGGGCAATGAGGCGTTGGTTGCAGCAGAATCCCTTGGATTCCCCATTGCAATGAAAATCAATTCACCGGATATCAGTCATAAGTCCGATGTCAATGGCGTGCAATTAAATATCGCTAACGCACACGCAGTACGCGGTACTTATAACGAATTGACCGCCACCGTCCAGGCACTATGTCCCAACGCTAAAATAGAGGGTGTCACGATAGAACGTATGCACCATCATCCTCATGGAAGAGAGCTCCTGGTCGGCGTGATTCGTGACCCTGTATTTGGCCCGATTATCAGCTTTGGTGCAGGGGGCACTATGGTTGAGTTATTACTGGATCATGCCGTAGCCATTCCACTGCTCAATGATTTTATCATCACAGACCTGATTAACCAGACCCGCATCTCGAAACTGCTGGGGCAATTTCGTAATTTTCCTGCCGTGAGTATTCCCGCCATACGAAATGTGATGCGGCGCTTATCAGAAATGGTGTGCGAATTACCACGCATTTGTGAGCTCGATATCAATCCGCTTATTGCTGATGAAAATGATGCGGTGGTATTGGATGTCCGTGTAGTCGTTGATGCACAGGCACCGATGCTGAAACCCTACGGACACATGGCCATCCACCCATACCCTGCTCACCTGCAGAGACAGTGGCAACTTGCCGATGGCACTGACATTATCATCCGACCGATACGACCAGAAGATGCTGAAATAGAACAAACCTTTGTGCATAATCTTTCACTACAATCGAAATATTTCCGTTTCATGCAATCGCTCTATGAACTCACGCCGCAAATGCTGATCCGGTTCACTCAGATTGATTATGATCGCGAACTGGCATTGATCGCCGTCATCAGTGCAAAGCATCGAGAGACTGAAATCGGTGTAGCGCGCTACGTAACAAACCCCGATATCGAAAGTTGCGAATTTGCTCTGGTAATTGCCGATCAATGGCAACAAAAAGGTATCGGATCACGACTCCTGACCTGTTTGATAGAAGCTGCGAAAGCTAAAGGATTCAAAACAATGGAAGGTGAAGTACTGGCGAACAATACCGCTATGCTCCGATTGACCAAGAATCTTGGATTTACGTCGCACATTAGTCAAGACGATCCTGCTATCATTGCGATCTCCAAAGCGCTTTAGTATCCTCATTACTGGTGTATTTCCAAAGACGTAAAGGCGCCCTCTCATTCCTGCATACCAAGCTATCTAAACCAATCAATACATTCGGCGGCGAAAAAGCCAACCGGCTGGCGACAAATTAAAAAAAGCGATCACCACCATCGGCCAGTATTGCGGTGCAAGTTGTTCGATTCCGGCGCCTTCCAGAAACACGCCGCGCACTATGATCAGAAAATAGCGCAGCGGATTGATTAGTGTCAGAGGTTGTCCCACTTCCGGCTGTTGTATCAGCGTATGGTTTTAATTCCGCAACAACAACGCAGATAGTTTTTCAACACCTGCTGAAGCAATCAATCGAACGATTGACTCAACGTTCTGATTTCCTTGTTCAGAATCCTGTCGTTATCAGCATAATCCACAGCGACTTCAATAACATGCACACCAGGTTCGATAAAGCAGTTTTTCATGAGTGGCTCCAATTCATCACTGGCTGCAATCCGGTGACCATACGCCCCGTAACTTTGCGCATATTTGACAAAATCAGGATTACCGTAATCGAGCCCAAAGTCTGCAAATCCCATTTGAGTCTGTTTCCATTTGATCATGCCATAAGCATTGTCGCGTAAAATAATAATTATGACATTTAAGCTGAGGCGTATCGCCGTTTCAAGTTCTTGCGAGTTCATCATGAAACCACCATCACCGCAGATCGCAACGATTTTTTTTTCAGGATAAATAAGACTGGCTGCCATTGCGGAAGGCAATCCTGCGCCCATAGTTGCAAGTGCGTTATCCAGCAAAATCGTGTTGGGTTGATGCGCTTTATAGTTACGCGCAAACCAGATTTTATAAATCCCGTTATCAAGCGCGATGATGCCATCATCCGGCATGACTTTTCTCATGTCGGCAACCAGTCGCTGCGGATACATTGGGAAATGTGAATCATCAGCCCTTTCCTGCAGATGTGTCTCAAGTTTCTTCTTTACAGCTAATAAATAAGAGAAATTCCAGCTTCTTTGTGGCTTTATTGTCTCAGATAAACGCTCGATACTATCGGCAACATCACCAATCACGCTCAGTTGGGGATAATAAACCGGATCAATTGGCGCAGTAACATAATTAACATGAATCACTTTGCAGTGATTCTTTTTCATAAAAAAAGGCGGTTTCTCTACAACATCATGCCCCACATTAATAATCAAGTCAGCATGATCTATGGCGCGGTGCAGAAAATCATTATCAGATAATGCCGCTGTACCCAGGAACAGCGGGTTCCGTTCGTCAACCACCCCTTTTCCCATTTGTGTGGAAAAAAACGGAATGCCCGTTTTCTCAACAAATGATTGCAGCCAGCCGCAGGTTTGTTTTCTATTGGCACCAGCACCAAGCAGCAATACCGGACACGCAGCATCCTCGATCATGCTTGCGGCCGCCTCAATTGACCGGTTATCCGCAATCGCGCGATGAAATAAACTTTTTTGAATAACGGGCATATCGCTTATGTCGCTGGCGATATCTTCCGGAAGTTCAAGGTGTGCCGCCCCCGGACGTTCATCTTCGGCAACACGAAAAGCTTCTCTGACATGCGCCGGGATACTGTCAGCTCCGCGGATCTGTCGTGTGTATTTTGTTAACGGGTGCATCATGTCAACGACATCTACAAT
Organism: Nitrosomonas aestuarii; assembly: GCF_003046585.1. GTDB lineage: Bacteria > Pseudomonadota > Gammaproteobacteria > Burkholderiales > Nitrosomonadaceae > Nitrosomonas > Nitrosomonas aestuarii. The sequence continues at coordinate 58,072 of NZ_QAAE01000004.1, forward strand.
CTGAAAACGACCCTGTTTGCTGCTTTTTATGGGTTTTTGCCCGGTAATCATCACCATAGGCATTGCACCAAGCTGTGCATAAGCGGCAGCAGTAACGAGATTGGTTGCACCCGGCCCCAGGGTTGCTAACACCACACCGGCCCTGCCGGTTAAACGCCCATAAGTTGCAGCCATGAAACCCGCCGCCTGTTCATGCCGGGTAAGAATCAGTTTTATCGAAGACGTCCTTAATGAATTCAAGAAATCAATATTTTCTTCGCCCGGAAGGCCAAAAACATACTCCACGCCTTCGGTTTCCAGCGCTTTTACAAAAATATCAGTCGCTTTCATAAAATTCTTAAACTTGTGTATATTCTTTAATTGATGACTACCAGCCCTTCATCACAACTGGCAATATGCTTATCAGGACAAAAGCTATCGGCAGACGCTTCCTTGACATCTTTTTCAAGATACGCTGGATAAGGTTCCTCCAGCAAGCATCCCGGCGTGAGATACGGAAACAGTTCATCGTATCGCTTAATACAAATCTGATCTACCCGCCTGAATACATGCGTTCGATTGACCTGTACTATGTCACTGAGACCCGCCGAAGCCAGAATCTCCATCAAAGCCTTGACTGTTTCCCGGTGGAAGTTTGCGACTCTTTGCGATTTGTCCGTGACAACCAGCCCTTTGGTCAATCCTGCATTCTGGGTCGCCACACCTGTCGGGCAATCATTAGTATTACAGATCAAAGATTGCACGCATCCCAGCGCCAGCATCATTCCCCTCGCGCTGTAACACAAATCTGCACCGATGCTTATCAGCCTGGCCATATGAAAACCGGTGAATATCTTTCCAACTGCAATCACTTTGACATCTTTTTTCAAATTAAAACCTGTCAAAACATCACAAACAACTCGCAGTCCATCCCTTAATGGCATGCCTACGGAATTACTGAATTCAAGTGGTGCGGCACCGGTCCCACCCTCTGCGCCATCCACGGTGATAAAATCGGGCCTGATCCCGGTTTTGACCATTGCTTTACATAATGCGACAAATTCGCTGGGTCTGCCAACACACAGCTTAAAACCGACCGGCTTTCCTTTCGATAAGTCCCGTAATTTCTGTATAAAAAGCATCATTTCAACCGGATTTGAGAAAGCGGTATGCGCTGGCGGGGAAACGACTGCCACATAAGGTTTCACACCACGAATCCTGGCAATCTCCGGCGTATTCTTCGCTGCTGGCAAAATACCACCATGACCGGGCTTGGCGCCTTGGGACAATTTGATTTCAATCATTTTAATATTTTCATGTGCAGCGGTTTCGGTAAATTTCTTTTCGCAAAAAAAACCCGTCTCAGAACGACAACCAAAATATCCGGTTCCAATTTGCCAGATTAAATCGCCATTATGCGCCAGATGAAATGGAGTAACGCCCCCTTCCCCCGTGTTATGTGCAAAGTTTCCTGTCTTGGCACCCTTATTCAGCGCACGAATGGCGTTATTACTCAAACTACCAAAGCTCATTGCCGAGATATTCAACACGCTGGCACTATAGGATTGTTTGCAATTGGCCCCACCAATTAATATCCTTGGGTCAGCATCTTGGTGTTTTAAATGAAAAGCTGCTATTGAATGCGCAAACCATTCATAACCCTGGCGATATGTGTCAATTTTTGTGCCATAAGGATTTGTGTCCAGATTGCACTTGGCACGCTGGTATATGACCGAACGAAACATACGATTAATTGGCGCGCCATCAATATCAGATTCGATAAAGTACTGCCGCACAAATGGTCGGGCAAATTCCATTAGCCAGCGGCCACGGCCAATCAACGGGAAATTGCGCCTCAGCGAATGTTTCGTCTGCACCATATCAAAGCAGCCAATAACAATCAAAGGCACAGCCAGCACTAGTAAAACCATCCCGATTTTTGGCCAAAAGAAACTGAGTGCAACGATTAAAAATAGGCTCAGTAAAGATACGAATACAAATACGATTCTCATTACATCCATCTGTTATCAGGGTTAACTATAAGTTTGAGCTGTCGTGTTTCCATCAGATTATTGAGTCCGGTAAATCTCGGTCTGTGGTTGAAAGGCATACCACGCAAACCAGAATAAAACGAAGCCGGGCAACGGTTCCATCTGCATCAAATATTTCGGCTGATTTATGGTTATGATCATACCGGATTTGAATCGGGTGTTTACCAGACATGTCATTAATCTTACCCGATTCTTTAGCAAGTTCTAGAAATGGATAGGCTTTGGTCTGTCCATCCAGAATCAATCCCAACACCTGTTCCTTGGGACGATAACCTTTCGAGCGAAAACGCACCGGAAACATAACATCGCTGTCTTTCTCATATCCGTCATAGGGATTCGTCCGGTATATAACCTGTCTCCTGTCTCCTGTCTCCTGTCTCCTGTCTCCTGTCTTAATACGAGTATATTCGGATGGTGGTTACACCAATCCCCAGGTTGACCACGGCAGACAACATAGTTCCTTTCATGGATCCGGTTACTGCCTGAGACAAAATTTGTAACCATAAAGATTGCGTCTGACGATCGTACATCAATACATCGTCATTATAAAGCAGCCCCGAGACACTGATTTATAAAACTTCCATTCACTTCTGCTTTATTAGCCGTACCGGAACGGCATAGCGGGCAGTAAGTAATAATAACCTCCTCGCCGCCAAAAACCGGTCATTGACAATTTCATGCCTGTTCAGAATACGCAGTGGATAAGCCTTGCTGTTGCCATTCCGTGTTGATGCCGGTACGCGGCCAGTATCCCGCAGAAAACGTGCTTGAGAGGCTTTGACGAAGGTGGGATTGAGATGGCTGATTTTGACATTGCCGGCTGAAACAGGCTTGTGTTTGCCACAACATAAACAAACACAGCAACAATATATGTTTCAAAAAATTTTCTATTCTCCACCTCTTCGATGCGTATGATATTTTTCCACCCAGGTCAGCAGACGCTGCGGTACATGCGCACGCTTCCATTCTCCTGCTGCATATTTATTGGCTTCTGACCAGGTAGGATAAGTATGTATCGTACCCAATATTTTATTAAGACCCAGACCGTACTTCATCGCCAGCACAAATTCCGCTAGCAAATCACTGGCATGCTCACTTGCTATAGTGACGCCAAGGATGCGATCCTTGCCCGGCACCGTCAGCACTTTTACAAAGCCATGTGCAGCCTCATCAGCAATGGCGCGATCAAGATCATTCAGGTCATAACGCGTTATCTCAAATGCAATACCACGTGCATTGGCCTCTCCTTCCGAAAGGCCCACTCGGGCAATTTCCGGGCTTGTAAATGTGGTCCACGGAATCACGGAATAATCCACTTTGAATCGCTTCAAGCTCCCAAACAACGCATTGACCGACGCATACCAGGCTTGATGCCCCGCTGTATGTGTAAACTGGAACGGTCCGGCTACATCGCCGCATGCGAAGATATTAGGATAAATTGTCTGTAGCCAGGCATTGGTTTCAATTGTCCGTTTTGACGTAACCGGGATGCCAAGTGCTTCAAGGCCAAAACCTTCCGTACGCGGCACTCTGCCAACGGCGCATAACAACGCGTCAAACGACAGCGCTTCTTCATCACCATCTTCATGGCGCACAATTAAACGTTGTGTGCCGTTTTCCGCTTCACAACGCACAGCTTCAACCTGCGTTAAGATGCGCACGCTGTCATCCTGCAATGCCGCTTTTACCAAGGCAACTGCGTCTGTATCTTCGCGCATCATCAAATCTCCTCGCTCCACCTGCGTTACCTGACAGCCAAGACGGGCAAAAGCCTGCGCCAGTTCGCAACCAATGGGACCACCACCGAGCACAACCAATCGTTCAGGACGTTCTGTCAGCGACCAGATAGTATCGGATGTATAATAACGAACAGCGTCCAGTCCCGGTATTTCCGGTACAGCAGGTCGTGCACCCGTTGCAATAACGATTGCCCGCGTAGTCAGCGTTTGCCCGTTCATTTCGACTGTCCAGGGAGAAGTGATGCGTGCATCACCTTGCAATACTTCCACGCCCAATTGCGTATAACGTTCTATTGAATCATGTGGCTCCACCGTTTTAACGACCCGGCGCACACGCGCCATCACTTCGGCAAAGTCATAACTCAGATTTGCTTCTGCGACACCCAGCGATTTAGAATCGCGCACTTGCTTGATAAAACCAGCTGAACGAATCAGCGCTTTAGAGGGGACGCAGCCGTAGTTAAGGCAATCGCCACCCATCTTGTGACTTTCGATGAGTGTTACTTTTGCGCGTGTAGCCGCTGCGATATAGGCGGTGACTAATCCTGCAGCACCAGCACCAATTACTACCAGATTACGGTCAAACCGGGCTGGTTTAGGCCAGCGCGCATAGAGGCGGCGTCGCCTGGCCATGCCAATACCCCAGCGCGCAAGCCATGGAAATGCGGCCAGTAAAATAAACGATCCGATCAACTCAGGCGATAAAATATCAGACAAACTGGAAATTGCAGCCAACTGGGTCCCGGCATTGACATAGACCGCCGTACCAGCCAGCATGCCAAACAGACTGGCCCAGAAAAAAGTGGCGCTACGGATAGCAGTCAACCCCATCAAGAGATTGATAAGAAAAAAAGGGAAAGCAGGCACCAGGCGCAGGGAGAATAAATAAAATGCCCCATCCCGTTCCAATCCCTTATTGATAGTTGTCAAACGATCGCCAAAACGGCGTTCCACTGTTTCACGCAGTACATAGCGCGCCACCCAGAAAGCCAGGGTTGCACCAATTGTGGCAGAGACCAGCACCACCGGTACGCCAACCCATAACCCAAACATGGCACCACCAGCAAGCGTCATCACAGTGGCGCCGGGTAAGGAGAGTGCTGCCATAACAATATAAGCAGCCGAATATATGCCAATAATCAACAAAGGCCGGGTCTGATAAGACTGCTTCAGCTCTTCATGCCTCGTCTTGAGTGTTTCCAGACTAAAAAAATGATGCAGATCGAATGCAAAAAACAATCCAATCATCAGGCCAAGCAAAATGAGTATCCACCAACGCAGCTTCACGGTTCTTTCCTTTTTATATCAGTCATTTAATTATAAATTATTGCGCTTTATACTATGTAAAATATTCAATTAACAAGCCATTGAAAAACGTTTTAGATGAATGCAAAAAAGCATAAGTATAAGAAATAAGTATTTTTTTCTGTTTTAAACGTCTCAGCGGTAACGCAAACTGTCTTTCAGTAATCTGTTATACCGTTCATTGTGCAGTAAACCAGATATCCCCATACCATGCCGTTGCAGAAGCGCCAGTATTATCAGTGTCGGTCATAATTGCCACGGCATCAATGACACTAGGCTCTTCCCCAAATAAGCGCCGGTAATCGGCAAGCACATCGCGGCTCTCATTCATCCAGCGGCCAACATGGTCGGATCCTGATTGTATGGCGATCATGCGCGCATTATTCGTGTAGGCATTGAGCCAGTTGCTATCAACAGGCTGCTTATTTGACCATACATAGTTAATCGCACGTGTGCGCCAGAACATGACTCCGCCGGAAAAAACCACATAAATGCGTGCTGGATAATCATCACCGGTTTTGGTACGTTCGTCGTTACCCATCAGAATGTTAGCCACTTTCCAGTCCCAGTTGAGTATGGGCGTTTTGTTTAAATCAATACTGACTGCACGATACAATCCAGATGCAGAAGCACTGCTGTCAGCACGCAAAACCATTCCATCTGCTTCACGTTCGAACGCATAGACTGTTTGCCCGGCAAACACTTTTGACTGCCATCCGCTAAGATCACCCTGCGAAAAATGAGCAATACCGACACGTTCACTCTCCGCCCATGACACAATAGGCACGAAAATTACAATCCAGCAAAGCAGTTTATGCATACATACCACAAGTGTTATGACACGATGCCACGAAACCGTTCACCAGTGACAAGTCTCAATCCCCGTAACATCCGCGAATCGGTTAATGTATCGTTAAAGAAACACATTACAACGAGTGCCTTACGGGCATTATCAATACGATTATTGATCCTTTTGCTTATTCTGCAAAGCATTGGCAATTCGCTGTCTGGCTTCGTCAGTCAGCTGAAAATCAGGATCGATTCTGGAACGGCGCGAGGCTTTCTTCAAAAACGCAAGCTGCCGGATGAAATTGGCGCAACTACGGCATAGCAACAAATGTATTTTTAGCATGCCTCTTTCCCAAAATGGCAACTTTTGATCTATTGCGCGTGAAGCCAACAGACTGGCTTGTTTACAATTCAACATATATTTCCCGGCAATCAATCTTTCCAGTGGATCTTTAAACATTTAATCAGGGATAACCGGGCACGATGCATGATCACCCAGACATTGGTCGGCGTAATCGAATAATGCTTACAAATATCCTCGCTACTCGTCTCGTGTATTTCTTTGGCAAGAAATATTTCCACTTGTTTGGGCTTTAGTCCGGACAAACATTTCTGGAAGATTTTCCAGAATTCCTTCTGCTGAAATAATGATTCGGGACTGGGAAATGTATCCGGTTTCTCAATCCAACTGCCATTGGTTTTAAAAAAATAATCCAAATTATCTTCGTCATCCTGATCAACCAGATCGCCAATGGCCACTACGCGCCCTTGCCGCCGGAAATAATCAACCATCTTATGCTTGAGTATGCCGGTAAGCCAGGTTCGGATAGTTGATTGATTGGCAAAATTATTTTTTGCAACAATTGCTGCAAGAAATGTTTCCTGAACCAAGTCTTCGGAGACATGCTTATCTTTGACCTTTAGAAATGCATAGCTGTACAGATAATCACCATGTTCATTCAGCCAAGTCTGTGTATTCAAATCGTCATTCATAATATCTATAAAACGTGTTAATAACCTGCTGATTAATCATGTTTCATACAATCATTTACTAGCGGACAGGCATCCGTGGGCATACGCTCTTGTTTAACAAAACCGCACAAAGGAGAGATCAGATTCAGTCAAGATTGTTTTCATAGTGCATTTGCTGCATATTAATTATGGTGACTACTCTGAGAGACCATGCAAAACGCGCAGTTCCCGAATCATCTGACGCTCGTCACCTTTCCATATACCATGATTGCCAATATAAACGTCAGCGAGTGCCTGATGGCCCATTACACGACGGATAAAATTGATGATTGTATCGGTCACACAGTCCGGATTGTCCGTTGCGGGAAAATGGCCCGCCCGCGGGATATAACTAATCTGCACATCTTTCGTGCCGAGCACATGCGCGAACCGCTGTGTCTGTGCAGCTGGCATCATGTTGTCATATTCACCCCACATAATCAGCGTTGGGACGGCGATCTTCTGATAGTCTACGCCATTGGGATTATGTAGCGAATGATAAGGTAGCAACAAAGCCGGACTCAGAATAGCGGCTCTGTCTGACAGTACACGCAGGTTGTGCAGCTTCAGACGCATGGTTGTTGAACGGGCAACATCCGTTATGCCATCATTCGCGCCATTACGCTCATAATCGACATCGATGTAGGGAAAAGTCAGGTATCGTAAATTGTATTGGTTGTACTTCGATGGGTCATAAACCATCGACTTGAGAATCTGTACCAGCGTCTGATCAAAGGCAGCGAACAGCATGGCAAATTGCGCATCGCCCTCGGGTGTATTGGGAATTTCAGAAGCTCTGCCGATCGCCTGTATTTCATTAACCGGATAACCGTCGAAAGCGACAGGATCCATTTGTATCAATGCTTCCAGACGATCGTTATGTCTGGCGGCGTAATGCGAGGCTATACCGCTTCCCCAGTCATCAGCAATAAAAATAAATTTGCGCCCCGGATATTCCTGCTGCATCAGTTTTTCGATGTAATCAACATCGTTAATCCAATACCAACAATCATTCGGAGCCGGATCATTTTTCCGGCCATAAAGGCGAGGCTTGGAACTTTCTCCCATCCCGAGCATATCTATTGAAATCGTTTCACAAAAGCGTGACACCTGCCCCTGCACTTCTTCCCATTGTGTACGATTAGTCGGTACGCCATGCAAAAAGAGGACCAGCGGCCCCTTATTACCCATTTTCGTCCAGGCTATTTCAAAATGATCTGACCAATTCGTATCGGCGCTGTGCGCCCCTCCAATTTGAAGCAAACCTTCAGCAGGCGCCCTGTATTGAAAAATGCCATATTCGGGTGCACCTCTTGAACGATAGATGGATAAATCGGGCAAATTGCCAGCGCCCCTTTCGGGCGGGTGACTTAATGCACTGTAAAAACCGCTGCTATCTGATGTGTCGTGCTTTAAATCCATTTTGTCATCCTTATTGGTTTTTTAAAAAATCACAATATACTAAAATCTTTAATATTCAGCTTATCTTTAATATACATTGATGATCATTAGCGATCAAATAAAATTTTTGCTATGCTATAATAAAAATCAAAGTTTCTGTGACAGCAACCCAAAAGCGCAATACCACTCCATCAGGAAACAAATTAATTAAGCATTGAGGAGAAATTTAAATGAACGCAACTGATAATGCCGCTGAGTCGCTGCTTAATATCAAGCAAGCGGCAAAAATCCTGAATGCCAGTGAAATTTCATTAAGGCGTTGGACTGATTCTGGCAAATTGCCATGTTTACGAATCGGAGTCAGGCGGGAAAGAAGGTTTCGCTTGAGCGATCTTCTGGCCTATCTTGAACAGAATCAGACACAAGGTACCATTACTCCACTGGAGCGGGCCTCAACAAAAATTGCACACATTGATCTAGAAGGTATCTCAATTAATTATGGCACTCACTTATGTGCCTTCTATGACACTGATTTGGGGCGATTAAAACTGGCATTACCCTTTTTACTTGACGGACTGCGGGCGGATGATCGCTGTTTTTTGATCGCCACCTGCGAAGTTCAAACAATTATTATCAATGAACTTCGCGACGTCAGACCCTGTATTGACCGGGATATCCAGGATGGCCGGCTTGTCTTATCAGAAGGTATAGCAGACGGCACACAGCTATATACTTTTTTTGAAAACGCTTTTCTAAATGCCAACAAACAGGGTATCAAAGGCCTGCGGGTGCTGGGAGACATGGCCTGGGCATTACAAAAAGGTGTTGGGACTGCAGAATTAAATGATTTTGAAACGCGTTACAATCAGGGTTTGGGACACCGATTTCCAGTCGTCAGTTTATGTCAGTATGATGCCCGTTTATTTTCAGGCACTGCAATTTTGACTGCACTCAAATGTCATGATGACACTTATCACTATCCATTAAATCATTTTCTGGGTGTCTGACTCAATCCGGAAATTGACAGCTCGAAGCTGTCGAACGCCACGCGCAGACTGCTTGAGCAAAGACACAAACAGTACAACACCAACTGACCACGTCACTCCGAAGCTGGCTGACTTTTCTTGATAATTACCATTTTGAAAGACCACGCACGACTATTTACGAAAGACATTCTGATGATGCCAATTTAAATACTCTGCATTAGGACTAAAGCGAAATGGCATATGAATTTGTTGGTTATCGAACCTCAAAAACATGTCCTCATATGTCTGTATTTTTTTACCTTGCATAGAAGAGCTGACAAGGATTTTATAATGTGAATCTATCCCTATAAATCCTAAATCAAAGGCTTTGTCATGTAGCGAACATAATGAAATACCATTTGCAGGGTCGGCTCTCGATTCTATTTTCTTTGACCATGGCACTATATGAGAAGCAATTAACAGTTCGGTATGGTTTAAACTGCATATGGAACATTTATTATGATAACTTGAAATTACAGCCTTCCTAAAGAAATGCTGTACTGTCCTGATTTTAATCTGAGATACGCGCTCAGTCTCTTCAAACTTTTCAAAATCATATAAGAACGGCTTTGCTGTAGATTCACTAAGATCTGTAGTCCGATCAGTGTGAAGCATTTCGTTATAGGCTGCCTCTGAAGCTAAAATCATTTGTTCTGGGTTTAACAAAAAATCGAAAATAATTTCAGCATCTGCCTTGCTGGCACCCTTTAATCCTTTGCCCTGCATTGCTGGATCTAAGCTTGCAAAATTACACAGCTTCATTGCAAGAGAGCTCGGTGTTCTGCTTAGATATTCTGAAACTTCAACAATTCTTGGTTGCCGCGAATGAAATTGCCCAAATTCCAACTCACAGTATATTTTGAGTGCTACCAGAAGCTCTTCCCGTATCCATTTACGCCGAACATTCATCCACCTGACTCCTTCTAAAAGTTACATTATCATAATAATGTCAACGTATAAATGGGACTGTGCTTAGGCACGGCATGGTAATAAGGCATGTACAATCTAGAAAATCAGCAAGTTATCTAGGCTTAGCAACAAAAGTCACCGATACCAGGTAACCGGCATGTCTATCGCGACCTAAACAAAATGGTTCTAGAAAGAGCGAGAGGGCTGTATACCGATGCGCAGAGTAAACTTACTTCGTGCGAAAAAATCAAAAAAATGACAATGGAATTAAGGCACAAAGAAAAATCATGGAAATTTCTAGGTCTGCGGGGAGTTCTCTCATGGTTCAATGTAGGCAAAAGAGATGCTGATTCCTAAAGAAGCAGCCGATATGCTGATACCATCAGTACCCGCCCTGCCACCTGTCATTCAATTTTAGTAATTCAGCAAATCCGGTGTAAATAGCAACTCATCAATACAGCTATTAGGCCAAGCTGGGAGTTTAATGATTTCTCTTTGGACCATATGACTGTATCGAACCCTTTGGGTTGAGCGGCACCAAACAGGATTTAGAGCCTGCCTTGTCAGCTTTATTCATCCAGCAATAGTCCGCGAGAGATAGGGATTCATAAAAAACTCTAAAACCATTTTTTTATAGTGTCTATACGATTATGAATATTATAGTTACTCACAAAGTTACTCACACATTGACAATGCACTCGATCAATTTGACCTATTAAATTTACTTTAAACAAAAACATTTAAAATACATTCAGTATCAATTTGTTTAAAAAATTTATTCCCACATTACATTACAATCTGCTTCAATTGCGGCTGTCAGTAGATCAATTAAAGGCAGCGCTCTATTAGCTATACTCACTACAGGTTCGTCTTCGTCTTGGTCTTGGTCTTGGTCTTCGTCTTTATCTTCATTATCATCTTCAACGGCTGGCGGAGAAATTTTTTCTTCGTTAATACCGGATTTTAATCGATTTAGCGCCGAAGGCACATCTGCCGCCAAAATAGCGCCAGGTATGGTGGCGCTATGCCCCATCATTTTAATCATATGAAGCGCAACATCTTTAAACATGCTTAGGTTACCTACATCAGTTTTAAATGTTACAAGCATATAATTTCCAACTAATAATTAAAGGTACTTTACTTGTGTATTATAGTTAGAATCTACATCACCTGGCGACAAGTTTCAGACATCTGACTCATTGGAAGGCATACTGGAATTTTGGAGCATAACCTGTATTTATTTTAGATTCTTTTAACTTATAACTATCGTTAGTACGCTAATTTTGGCTATCTTTCAAACGAATCAATCTCGGCCAGTAGCCATGTATCCAAGCATACTCTGGTGGTGTGTCGATAGTAACAAAATAAACCCGTTTCTTATTTTTTCTTTCAGCCAATAAACTCTGTATTGTCATTCTATTATCCAGGTCTTTCCAGTGAGACTAATGATCATGGTCTTTTTTCTTGAACTGGCCAGAGATAATTAAAACTGGCATCGGGTGCCAAAGCTCCCATTTACCGTTTTTTGATGAAATCAAGCCGCACTCAACCATCATTGGGAAATGGTCAAATAGTCCCACTCTGACGTCTACCCCACGTTACCCAGGTAACGTCCCCACTACGCAATAAAATAGGTAATTGAGCGTCGGACTGGGGAGCTAAATTTTATGATCATGATATTGAAGCCGTCACACATGGTAGAATTATTGTTGTTTGATAAGATATTGCTGTCCGAATCTAGAGTCGTTTCGATCGTTAGCGTTTGATTCGCGCATTCTCCGTTTCCAAATCCTTAAACCACTTTTGTCAGAATACCTACATCCCCATGTTTTAGAAATCCATTAATATTTCGTCGGCAAATCCATTTTTTATGCTTATTCTTCTTTCTGCAAACAAACCTTACAAAATTTCAATTAACTCTAATCATTAGAGGCGATTCAGATAATTGTAGAATTGTAAGTACTGCTCTCGCGTGCTACTTCGTTCCGAAAATTACTTGGTTGGAAATAAATTTTGAAAAAATGTTGAAATTCGATTTTCTGGTTTCTTACTCGCAAGTTTCATAATTTCATCCATTGGCACCTGCTTTGCTTGCACTAGGGAAGTATTTGCTTTAATACTACGAATCTCTCCATTATGTATCGCATAAAACTCCCCAGTTGACTGGATAGGCAGTTTACTGGCTATATCTTCTCTCGAATCATTAAATACTGGACGTAATTTATCAAGTGCAGTTTTTTCTTTAATGCGCCCAAGAAACCAGGAAGAAATCTGATCACGGGATTTATAATCCATATCACCAGGACTTTGGGTCGCCAGCATCAATCCGATACCTGCAGAACGAGCACGTCTGAGAAGGCTTTCTAGAGGTTCTTTCGTTGCCGGTTTAGATTGTGCAGGCAAATAAAGGTCTGCTTCGTCAAAAAAAATGACACCCTGCAGTTTGTCACTAGGTGATTTTGCAGCAAAACGTCCTATCTCCAATAAAAGCTGTGAAACCCAAAAAAGAATATTGTCATTGCTGCCTAGAGATGCGGTACTTATAATACTTAAGCGGGTACTATTTGTTTTTGTCTTGTTATTAGATGAAAGTCCAAATAGATTTTCTGTACTCAGCAATTCACCTGATTGAGCGAAAAGATTGCCATTTGTCAGGCTTAATGTTTGTAAATCCTCAACGAGTCTATTGAATAGCTTGGTATCAAGCTTGCCAATTGCGTTCAGTAAGACTGGATCTTTCTTATCAATGAAGTCCATTAAATGATCAAACGCCAAAGGTTCATCTGGATTTAATTTACTGAGAACCGAGATTGCTTGTCCTAAAACTGCGATTTTTTGTTTGTCTTGACGACTCTGCTCTTTGTAACCCAATATTTTTCCTAGCGAAAATGCAGCGTGATTGGCCAACTGCAAACATTCACCTGTTGATAAATTCCCCAATCCATTTGGCGCGACAGGAATACCTAATGGGCGTCCCTGGCCACCAACTGCGCCAGGTGTATAAACCATAACTTCTATTCTGTCATGTAATGCGTTCCGCATTTGCTTGCGCTTTGAATCGACTATTGGATTTCGCCATGCTTCCTCAAGCGCATAACTGCAGAGATCACCTTTCCGATCCAACAAAATTGCCGGAATACCTTGAAGCAGTAATTGTTCGATGATATTAAGTGCTAGAGTCGTTTTTCCACTTCCAGAGCCACCCAGGAAAGCAGCGTGGCGCACCAATTTTTCAACTGTCATTACATATGGATATTGTTGATAATCTTGATTAATACCGATTACCAGTTGAGTACCATCGGTTAATGGTTGTATTGGTATAGTATCTGTTCCGGCATCAATGGCAGACGTTATTTCTTCCGGTGATAATGGTTTGTTTATTGTTTTGGTGTCAAAAACTTTTATGTCAAGAATGTGTTGAAATGAAGGCAAGCCGAGTAATGGTCGTTCAGTTTGCAACCAGTGCAGAAACTGAGGCTGTTGCTCATATTGCTTACGAAAAGATTCCATTGCCACCATCGCACGCCAATCGGAATCAGAGACTATTACGCGTTTACCGCCCATTGCAACAAATTCGCCTAAACGCACTGCAATTTTAGTTTTGGGATCAGAGGGAAATTCAGCAGATCGTAGAGCAATCGCAATACGAGTCCCGGCAATTATTTGTAATTGATCAATTTGTCTCGCCAGAGCGCCACCTTGTGGAGCTTTTTGGCATAACCCTATGGTTAGTTGTTGTTCAGTATCACCAGCAACATTTTGTATATCGATATTCAGATAGTCACTCTGTTGCATCGCTCGAAATTTAAATGTGTTATTTAATTCAGCGTTGCAATGTGTAATAGAGCGATTGAGCAATTGCAGCATCGCACCGTCTGTTTCGGGTGCTGAATGTGAATCTACAAGATAATCATTCCACAATTGATTAAACTGTAATATCGGAGGTTGTGATGATGATGGTGTATCATCACCAACTGGAATCTCGATATCAGGAAAACTAGGTATTTGGCTTGTCTGTATTGATAGCTCGCGCTGCTGGCGACACCAATCAAGAACTTGACGAGTGCTCATTTGTGCCAATCGTGACGGCGTTTCGTTTCGAAAAGGATAGAGTGGTTCGTTATCTTTTAAATCAATGTGTTTGCTCTGATAAAGATCTTGCAAGCGAATTGTGATTAAATTTCTTATTTCAGCCTCATCACGTCCTGCTTTTAAATATATCGTATCAGGATCATGTTCAATACGGTCAAGCTGAGGTGAAGGTAAACTATTTCTGAGCAAAGTATAGATATCGTTTAAGCAGGCAATCACAACTATTACATTGGGTAATTGTGCTAACTTAATCATCGTTTCCATGGTTCGACGGAACTTCACTTCTGCCTCATCCGCAGGATAGATATCTTCCAGTTGGTCGAGACAGATAATTAAAGAACCTGAATCGGTTGCCATTATCAGATGAGCCAGTGCCTGCAACAAGCGTTGAGGGTCTTCTTCCTGCAGTCTTGGCTTCATATCCCCCAAAATTTTACGATCATATTCGGACAGGTCTTCACAGCGAAGATATTTGCTAACTCGGAAGTGAGTAGCAGGATCTTCACTTTGCAAATAAAGTAGCACGCGAATCAGATCAAGATCTACTCCTTTAAATCTCTCGCTTTTCTTGTTCAGGATATCGTCAGCTATTTTGTGAATTAAGTCAGTTAATTCACTTCGATTTAATGCACTATTGCGTAGACGGTCTATGTCATTTTGTGACACAACATTTTGTTCTTCAATTAATGCAGTAGACAAACGCATTAACCCTGTTACACTTCCATTCGATTCATGATAAGGTTTGTCGAGTGAATCAATAGTGTAACGAAGCGCATAACTAGAATAATTTGAAAAAGACGAAGTCATTTGCATATAGGCAAAATAACCTAGCGCTTTTTCATGCGTAAAATTACGAAATGCTCGCATGAGATGCGTTTTTCCAGCGCCAGACTCACCCAGTAGTAACATAATTCGGCCTGAGTCAGAAGATTCCAGCACATTAATACGATTTAATAAACGCTGAAAACAATCTCGGCTTTCTTGATGTATGTTTTCCACATCATAAGGATCAGATTGCCAAACCTGATTTTGATGAGTAATTGCCTGGAATACATCTTCCTTTACGCGTGAGCAAAAAATTTTTAAGTGCTTGTCTGTATCAAACATCTTATGACTCCAATCGTATAAAATGGAATGTTGCGTTCAGATAGGGGGTTTCTGATGCAGAGACATCTCTTCGATCCATGGCATACGTTAGATCTGCATGAGTCATGCTGATTAATCCTTTATTATTAGCGAGTGTTAGATAAAGCTTGAATTGATTTAAATCCAATCCAAATTGCGTACCATCAAGTTCCATCTGCCGCCAGACATGCGAAATAAAAATCTTGTTATCACCAAACCTGCCTGTCTGACAGCGATTTGCGGATTGCATTACTTGGGCGGCAAAAGATTCCAAGTCTAGCTTAGGGATTGGCGGATCTTGTAATGCGTATTTGTGTTTTTGTGCGGGAATTAATGATTTTATTGTGGCGGTTTTCAGAATAGCTATACGAAGTTCTTCTGGATCTGTGCGTCGAGCATTTACCGCTTTTGCTACCAGTTGTTTCAGAGCAGATTCCCAAGATAATTCACGTTCTGCACCCAGCAGATTACTCAGCAACAAAGCCATAACTGAGCCTTGTGTAAAAGGTCTGATATTCTTCGAATTAGAAGCTGATATTTTTTTTTGCAAGTTTGCAGCTACCGTTGTGTCGATCAATTGCTGCCAAAGTAGGCTGTCTCGTGCCTTGGTCAATGTAGGGTAAGCATCCGTTGATAATTGGTAGGCGTTAGCTAAAATACTAGCTCGAAGACCATCAGCACTGGCAATGCGTTGGCGATCGCGTTCATTTACAGGTGCAGGTAGTCCAAGAACAACTGAAATTAGATAACAATTTTTTATTGTTTGCCACCGAGTGTTTACAGGCAATGAGGATAACCCTAATACCTGTAGAGCAGCTTTTCTTCCCTGAGGTGTTAGTTGATAACGAGCCTTGCCGATAGTTTGTAACGCACCTTCATTAACTAATTGCTGAATCTCATGTAACCATTCGTTATTGGAAGGTGGATTGAAGAAAAAATGTTTTAACGATTTTTTTAATTCACTAAGAATCAGTTCATTATCGGGTGAAGATAGAAACCGAATTTGGATAAACTCTTGAAGCATCAAATCGTTTACTTTATTCATTGCTGGCTCTCTTATTTTATTTTTTCACGACGAAACTGTAATGCATAGCGAATAGTTTCAAGAATTTCTTCCAACTCAGAAACGACATCTTCTGCCAAAAAACGCAAGACCAAAATGCCATGCATCTGTAACAACAAATCCTTACGACGATCTCGCCGCCAGTTTTCTGGCTCCTGAAAATGATAATAACCATCTATCTCAACGGCTATTTGATCAGAAACCGAATATAAATCAATTTCCATTGGTTGTTTGCCAAAAGGAAAAGGCATTCTGAGATTTAACTTGAAAACTCCGCGCGTATCCGGCATTAATTCTAAGATATGGAATAAAAACAATTCAGCTTGGCTACGGACAGTTACACTATCATAATGCTTATCAGCAACAAGTTGGAATAAGGAATTTGCTTCATCAATCAATTGTGTAGACGCACCATATTTGCACAAAACACTGTCAACTTCTTCTGGCAAACTGTAGCGCAAATTTTTATCTGAATGTACTTCTATCCTTCCATTATGCAGCATTGTTTTAAATCTTGATTCAGATGCGGTCGTAAAATAATCATACAAAGTTGAAGGCAGAACAGATAATGCAATCGGGAGACTTGGTAAGTTTTCTGCTGTTTGCATCAATTTGAGTGTTAAAGGTGAACAAGACAAATCAATATCTATGATCTCTATTAACAAGCTTGGCAAAATATTCTCGGGTAGCAATTCTTTAAACACCATGATTCCATGTGGTAAAAATTGCTCATCTTCTATTTTCATAATTTGAAGCAAATCGGCAGCCGAGTCCGGTACTAATTTCTGTGATAATGAAATTTGCTCAAGAAACCAACGCACAAGCAACGAGCCTTGGGTGGTAATTTTGGCAGTTAATTGTTGTTGCAAAATATCCAGCTCATAACTCGATTTATTCATCAATCCAGAAAGAATTTGATCTATCGAACACCGACGAATTTCTGCCAGGGATAGTAATAATTGATGATGCAGATTGGGTTCAGCAAGTAAACTTTCCAGCCAACTGATTGACAGTGACTTAGATTTGATTGGTGACCAAACTGTTGTCCTCCTGCCTTCTTCTTGTACCCATTGATACCAAAGTGCCTGATTGGCGCTAAAAGTACCGCTTAGGGTTGTCAAAGTCGGAATTCCTTGGTTGCGCCAATGTGAATGAATGTCAAGGTAAGATCGTGCAGTGCCTTGTAGTGTATTTTGCTCGATATTACTATTGCGTTCCAATAGTTGTTTCCTTTTTGAAGGGACTGTAAATTAAACTGTGTAACTGTCAGGTTCAAACATACCCATTTAATCGATCCTCGAATTCGATCATAAAACGATTCAAAGCAGCTTTCCAGTTTTTTATCGGCATTGTCCAATTTTTGGAAAGTTCCTGAATTGAACCGCCCCGAGTTTGCAGGAGACTCTATTTCTTGAGAGGATAGGGTCATAAAAAAACAAGTAAGATATTCACCGGATGTTCGTGAACGGGCTGTCCGGCTGTTGCAAGCGCACCAGGGAGAGTATGAATCGCAGTGGGCCGCATTGGAATCGATATCATCTAAGATAGGTTGTACCGCTGAGACGCTGCGTAAATGGGTACGGCAATCAGAAGCTGACCAAAGAATTCGAGGAGGCATATCAACCGCGGATCGTGAGAACCGTGAATTGAAGCGGGCAAATGAGATATTACGCAAGGCATCCGCATATTTTACCCATGCGGAACTCGACCGCCGACCGAAGTGACCGTGGTATTTGTTGATCAGCACAAGAAACAGTACGGAGTCGAGCCGATTTGCAGGCAACTTCAGATTACCCCGTCAAACTACTATAGGTACAAAGCGCGTGAACGTGATCCTGATCGGTTGCCAGATCGCATTAAGCGAGACAAAGCGCTTGAATGCGATATACAACGCGTATGGAAAAACAACTTTTAGCCTATGGCGCAAACAAAATATGGCGACAACTGTTGCGAGAAGGTATTCGTGTTGCACGTTGCACAGTCGAACGGTTGGTGAAGAAGCTTGGGATACAGGCGTCCGGCGCGGCAAGAAGTGCTGGACAACAACTGCAAACGACTTGCTTGATCGCCCGGCAGATAAGGTTAATCGACAATTGGTAGCGACCCGTCCGAATCAGCTGTGGGTAGCAGACATAATGTTTGTAGCAACCTGGACAGGATTTGTTTACGTGGCATTTATCACGGATGTTTTTGCACGTTGTATTGTTGGTTGGCGGGTCAGCCGATCATTGTATACTGATATGGTGCTTGATGCATTGGAACAGGCCTTGTGGGCACGGCGGGAAACCAAAGTTAGTCCATCATAGTGATAGTCAATATCTGTCGATTCGTTATACGGAACGCCTGGCAGAAGCCAACATTGATACTTCTGTGGGCAGTGTTGGCGATTCTTACGACAATTGCGCTGGCAGAAACAATTAACGGGTTATACAAGACGGAAGTCATACGGCATCGCGGTTCCTGATGCAATATTGATGAAGTAGAATTTGCTGCTGTGAAGTGGGTTGACTGTTCAACAATCAACGGTTACCGGAACCGATTGGAAATATTCCACCGGCAGAATTTGAAATGGCATATTATCGCCAATTGGAAGAGTCGGCTGATACAGTTTGATTCAAACAAAAAAGTCTCCGAAAAAGTCGGGCCGACTCAACTATTATAGTCACTCACAAATTTAAATTGTTACTCACATTTGCGCGGATTGCCAAAGGTTAGCAAAAATATTGCAATACCATTGTTTATTATGAATAAATAGGCAATCTTGGGAATGCATTGAAGCATTTATGGCGGAGAGAGAGGGATTCGAACCCTCGATGAGGCTATAAACCCCATACTCCCTTAGCAGGGGAGCGCCTTCGACCACTCGGCCATCTCTCCAAATTCGAACTGGAGAAGGATAACGGGTTATGTTATCCCGGTCAAATCTTGATAAAGCCCACTATTGTATAGAATTTACAGCGGTTGTTCCAGATCAAATGCTTTATGTAACACGCGTACCGCAAGTTCCATATATTTTTCATCAACCACAACCGAAACCTTTATTTCAGAAGTACCGATCATTTGGATGTTAATGCCCTCTTCCGCCAGAACCCGGAACATTTTGCTGGCAATGCCTGCATGAGAGCGCATACCAACGCCAACAACAGAAACTTTTGCAATTCTATCACCCCCGATGACATCGCGCGCGCCGATATGCGGCTGAATCTTTTCCCGAATGATATTCATCGTGTTATTAAAGTCGTTGCGATGGACAGTAAATGAAAAATCGGTCAGGTCATCATGACTGACATTTTGAATAATCATATCTACATCAATATTGGCATCCGCCACCGGACCCAGGATCTGGTAGGCAATACCTGGATGATCCGGCACACCCAGTACAGTGATTTTTGCTTCGTCACGATTAAATGCAATGCCTGAGATTACAGCCTGTTCCATATTTCCGTCTTCCTCAAAAGTAATCAGCGTACCCTGCCCTTCTTCTTCAAAGCTGGATAAAACTCTCAACTTCACTTTATATTTGCCTGCAAATTCTACAGATCTTAACTGCAAAACCTTAGAACCCAGACTCGCCATTTCAAGCATTTCTTCAAATGTGATGCTGTTCAGACGCCTGGCTTCAGGTACAACACGCGGATCAGTTGTATAGATACCATCAACATCCGTATAAATCTGACATTCATCGGCTTTTAGCGCTGCTGCCAGGGCAACACCCGTCGTATCAGAGCCGCCGCGTCCCAGTGTTGTAATATTGCCTTTTTCATCAACCCCCTGAAATCCGGCAACAATCACAACACAGCCATCTTCGAGGTCTGCCCGGATATTGTCAGCATCAATGTTTAAGATACGCGCTTTAGTATAAGCACTATCAGTCAGTATTTTTACCTGCGCCCCTGTATAACTTTTCGCTTTGACATTGAGTTCCTTTAGTGCCATTGACAGCAATGCGATAGAGACCTGTTCTCCTGTCGACACCATTACATCCAGCTCGCGTGGATCCGGGTTGTCCTGCACTTCGCGGGCCAAAGCAATCAGTCGATTCGTTTCACCGCTCATAGCCGAAACAACCACTATAATCTGATGGCCCTGATCATGAAATTTAGCTACCCTGCGGGCAACATTTCTGATGCGCTCGGTACTTCCGACCGAAGTACCTCCATATTTTTGAACGTAAAAAGCCACTCACCATTGACCCACTATTACAAAATGGGCCCCCAATAAAAAAGCGACAATTCTACACCTTTCTCTACAGGAACACTAATGCGAGATTTCAGTCAATCAATAACGCTTACACATGACAGATACAAGCCACTCATTTTAGTAAATTCACTCAAACTTTCACAAATCCCGCTACCTGTACGAAGATTGAAAATACTCAGATTTTGGATAAAATTGTATAATACAGATGATACAAACTATATCAGCAATCATATGAGTTCATAGCCAATGAGAAAAACCAGCGTTCTTTTCGTCTGCATGGGTAATATCTGTCGTTCGCCAACCGCAGATGCTGTCTTCAGATACACCGTACAAAAAGCCGGACTTGAGCATGAGATTATTGTGGACTCCGCCGGTACCCATGCCTATCATATCGGCAATCCGCCCGACCATCGCGCACAAAAATTTGCCTTGAAACGCGGTTATCAAATGCATGATCTACGCGCCCGCAAGGTGGCCGCCGATGACTTCAACCATTTCGATTATATTCTGGCGATGGACAATGAGAATCTTGCGCTTTTGCAGCAGCGTTGCCCGAATCATCATATTGACAAGCTTCAGCTGTTAACGCGCTATAGCAAGGGCATTTACAGTGATCAGGAGGTAGCCGATCCATATTTCGGTGGAGATCAGGGTTTTGAGATGGTACTGGACATGATTGAAGAAGCCAGCCAGGGGTTACTCGAGCATATTTGCAGCCACAAGGCTTAAATCTTCACAGTATAACGCCGTACTTTCTGGCACCGGCGGGTCATTTATCAGGCTATCTGCGTTGCCGCCGCTGCGTTAAAAAAGGCCCATAATGCTTATTTATTCGGCAGGATCAAAATGGGCACTAATCATTTAGCAATGGTAATAGCCGGCGCTGGATTAGCAAATTCAGCCGGATGCACGGCTAACTCGTACAGTTGACTGAGCAGACGAAATGCTTCGAGATTCCAGACAGCCTCAGGATTAACGCCATCTAAAATAGAATAAATTCGGCCTGCATAAGATGTACTATCGCAATTGAGCCACGTTATGATTGGACTTATTAAAACACTTCATTCAGCGCTTCATAGCGTCCACGGTTTTGTACCGAACTGGCTCACCTATCAAACCGGTTTCCAGCCATCCACAATTTGCCTGCAGCAATTTTGTCATTTGTTTTTGCCACGCATTGCTTGTCTCGAAAATATTTTCCAACGGTTTTAATGCCAGACGACTCATCTTTTTAAAATCAATTTATGCAACCTGTTTCTTTTCGTACACAAACTGCCCTTCGCCTTTAACGATATTCCGTATAAAAGACTCGAACATCAGTAGAGTCCACAAGGGTGCGCTGTAATCGCGTTTTCCTGACTGATGATGATCGACCATTTCCTCAAGATATGCCCGGTTAAAAATACCGGTTTCAGCCAATACCGGCCCCAGTATTGCGTCACGCACCCGCTGGCGCAAGGGCCCTCTGAACCAGTCCGCAAGCGGCACTGAAAAACCCATTTTATTTCGATAAAGTATATTATCGGACAGGTAAGGTTCTAATGCCTTTTTAAAAATGTACTTGCCTTCACCATCCTTCAGTTTGAGTGAAGCAGGTACGGTGGAGATCCACTCAACCAGTTCATGATCAAGCAGAGGCACCCTTACTTCCAGGGCATGTGCCATACTGGCCCTGTCTACTTTAGTCAGTATATCGCCAACCAGATAGGTCTTCATATCAAGATATTGCACGCGCGACAACGGATCATCAACCGGGCATTGTTGTGCATAATTTCTCAGCACATTGACCGCTTGATATTCATGCAGATCGTTTCGGAATGAAGATGTGAACAAGCGCTGCCGCATTTTGTCACTCATAATCGAAACGCTGTGAAAATAACCTTCAACGGAATCGCGCGCCAACGACTCAAAAGTGGCCTTGGCACGAAACATCCGGGGCGCCCAATCAGCCTTGGGATAAACATTACCCAGCAGACCAAACAACGGTTTGCGCAGCGACAGCGGCATAATAGATCGTAATTTTTCCTCGTACATATGCCAGCGATAACGCCGGTAACCGGCCAGATTTTCATCCCCACCGTCCCCTGAGAGCACCACAGTGACTCTTTGGCGCGCCAGTTCACAAACGCGGTATGTAGGCAGCGCAGAGCTGTCCGCAAACGGCTCATCGTACAACAAGGCCAGTTTATCGATCAGATCAAAATCATCATGCTCAACTTGTTCAACATGATGGTTGGTATGGTATCGATCAGCCACTTCCTGAGCATAGCGTGATTCGTTGAAAGCAGGATCACCAAATGATATCGAACAGGTATTGACAGGTTCATGCATAATACCGCTCATCATCGCCACAACCGCACTCGAATCGACACCACCGGACAAAAAAGCGCCCAGCGGCACTTCGGTCATCAAATGAATATCAACGGACTCGCGTAATTTGGCAATCAGCGCCTCCTGAGCCTCAGACGTATCCATTACATCTTGTTGCCTAAAAGGTACATCCCAGTATTTTTGCGGCTGTATTTGCATTTGTCCGCGCTGAATTTTCAGAGAATATCCCGGCGACAGTTTACTGGCCTGTTTAAAAATAGTCTTCGGTTCAGGAATATAGCCATAAGCGAAATAATCTTCTATCGCGCACGGATCCATCTCCCGGCGCAACGCCGGGTGTGCAATAATCGCTTTCAATTCGGATGAAAAAACAAACTGACCGTTATCAAGAAGTGCATAATACAACGGCTTAATACCGAGACGGTCACGCGCTAAAAAGAGCGTTTCCTGATTGCGATCCCACAAACCAAATGCGAACATACCTCGAAAATGGTTTACACACTGTTCGCCCCATTCTTCCCAGGCATGCACGATCACTTCGGTATCGCAATGTGTTCTGAACTGATGTCCGGAATCGATCAATTGCTTCGCAAGCGTTTGATAGTTATATATCTCCCCGTTAAATACCACGACAACGCTGCCATCCTCATTAAAAAGCGGTTGCTGGCCACTGGCGACATCCATAATTGAAAGGCGGCGATGACCCAATCCTAAACCGGGCTCGATATAAACTTCACCTTCATCGGGGCCGCGATGAAGCTGGGCCTGATTCATCCGTTCAAGTTGTTGTCGATCTATTTCGTTGTTTCCACGCGTATCAAACAGACCAACTATTCCGCACATATTTGTTTTCTCACTTTAATTTTATTATCTTAAAATACATTGAAGTTACTATGGAAATATAACCCGGAAATATAAACAACGCTATCGCGATGCTTATTCTACTGAAGATTTTCTCAGCTCTCCAGGCAATTTCTATTTTTACGATCGCTGGGATGATAACCTTTACATGATTGTGAAAGGTTATCATCTATGTCCATAAATCAAGAAACAGATTAAACTGAAACACGTTCGATTAATATGACAACTTTCAAGTACTCCACAACGTGCGCAGCAAACACCTAATGACCAGCCTCAACAATAGAACACTCAACACAAGCCCAGGCAACCATAACAAACAGACAGTGCGAGTGATGATTTGTAACGGCATCAGTGACCAACTGCATGATTCATCGAATGACAAGATGAATCACACGTTGTCACATGACGGCTTGCATATGACACACGGGGAAACAGCCGTTTTGAACTCGGCCCACCATCTGTTCCGTTCAGACAAACGGCGTTATATCATTGTCAAACCGTCCGAACACCATGAACAACATATGCGCACAATGGTCCTGGCCGCATCCATTGCCGACGCGGCCATTATGTTGGTCGATGCACGCAAAGGCATTCTCTCGCAAACCCGCCTTCATTGCGAAATTGCCGCCATGCTGGGTATACGCCATGTCGTCATGGCTGTCGGTCAAATGGATGCAGTGCATGTTGATGAAAAAACATTCAATATTCTAGTCTCTGACTTAAATACTTTTTCCGGCAGCGCGGGATTTGCAGATATCCAGGCAATTCCAGTGCCCGGCTTTAATACAAACGACCTATTGCGCAAGTACGCTGACATGCCCTGGTATACAGGTCCCAGCCTGCCTGAATATCTGGATACGCTGGATGTGTTCGATATTCATGCGCAAAATGCTTTTCGTATGCAGATACATTGGGTAAATCAGCAAAACACCGATAGTCAGGGTATCTGTGGACAGATCATTGCCGGTACAGTGCATCCCGGTGACGCTGTGCGGATTTTACCTGCAGGCACACAAACGCAGATAAAAACTCTGCTAAACGATTGTAACGAAATCCAAGTTGGACATGCAGGCGATATTGTAACGGCAATACTGACTGATCCGGCCGAGATCAATTGCGGCGACATACTGGCGGCTGCCAACGCACCGCCCGAAATTGCCGATCAGTTCGAAGCAAACCTCTTGTGGCTCAACAAAAATGCCATGATACCCGGCCGGCAGTATTTAATGAAACTGGCCTGCAAGGAAGTCACGGCCACGGTTACAGGAATCAAATACCGCCAGGATAGCCAGACTGGTGCGCGTTTAGCCACCAAAACATTAAACCTGAACGAAGCCGGCAGAGTTAGCCTGTCCACCGGCGCACCACTGATATTTGATCGTCACGGTAAAAGCCGGAGCTTAAATAGTTTTCTCCTGATCGACAGACAATCGCTCGAAACAGTGGGTATCGGCATGATCGACTTCGCCCTGCGCCGCGCCAGCAATATCCACTGGCAGATGCACGAACTCAACAAAGCCACCCGCTCGGCTCAAAAAAAACAAACGCCCAAATGTGTGTGGTTTACCGGCCTATCCGGATCAGGCAAATCGACCATTGCCAATCTGCTGGAAAAACGCCTTTATCAGGAAAACAAACACACCTATCTACTGGATGGTGACAATGTCCGGCATGGTTTGTGCCGTGATCTGGGTTTTACCGAAGTCGACCGCGTTGAAAATATTCGCCGCGTATCGGAAGTCGCCAAACTGATGGTGGACGCGGGGCTGATTGTTCTGGTGAGTTTCATTTCTCCATTCCGAAGCGAAAGACGCATGGCGCGAGAACTATTTTCCGAAAATGAGTTTATTGAAGTTTTCGTGGATACCGACCTGGAAGAATGCGAGCGCCGGGATGTAAAAGGTCTTTATGCCAAGGCACGAAGCGGTGATCTGGCAAATTTCACGGGTATCGACAGCCCCTATGAGCCGCCTGAATCTCCCGAAGTGCATATACCAACAACGGCATTGTCTCCCGAGGCCGCAATCGAACATATTCTGAGATTGCTTAAATAACATGATGAAATGGATCTGGTCAGACAATGAATTATATTGATGTTTTTAATGGTGATGCCGACGGCATCTGCGCGCTGATACAACTGCGCAAAGCCCACCCGCAAGACGCGCAGTTAATTACCGGCGTCAAACGCGATATTCAGTTGCTGAAGAACGTTGAAGCCACGCCGAACGATCATATCAGCGTTCTTGATATCTCTTTTGAAAAAAACCGCGCCGACATTCAGCGGTTATTGCACCAGGGTGCGTCCATTGAATACTACGATCACCATAAAAGCGGTACGCTGGTAAGCCACCCCAAATTAAGAACTTATATCGATGATCAATCATCGGCTATCTGTACAGGCTTGCTCGTAGATCGGAAAATTGACGGTCAATTTCGCGCATGGGCCCTGGTTGCAGCATTTGGCGACAATTTCAATGCGGCCGCCATGACATTGGGTGAATCATCCGGATTCGATCGGGAATCCTTATGCACGCTGCAAAAACTGGGCGTCTATATCAATTACAACAGCTATGGCGAACATCTTTCCGACCTATTCTATCATCCTGATGCGTTGTATCGGCACTTACTGCCATTTACCTCGCCGTTTGATTTTATCAATGAAAAAAAGGAAATTTATAATACATTAGCAGAAGGATACGCAAACGACATGGCCGCAGCCAAATCGACACCTTATCTGCACCAATCCACCCGCTCCGCAATCGTTCTTTTTGACAACGAGAAATGGGCGCGCCGCGTCAGCGGTGTTTATATTAATGCGCTTGCCAATCAACACCCTGATCGCGCCCATGCCGTGATAACACAGAACACCGACAAGACCTACAAAATCAGTATACGATCACCGCTTAACAAAACAGAAATACACGCCGACAAACTGGCCAGCCAGTTCCAAACAGGTGGCGGCCGAAAAAGCGCTGCCGGCATCAATGCCCTGCCTGACGAACAACTCAACCCCTTTATCGATACCTTTAAGGTCTATTTTTCATAGGTCGGCAGACTATGACGTAATGGAATGGAAACCCGCTACACAAAACGGCATCAAAGTGCCAATGTAGTGGTGCAATGATCCCTGAAAAAGAAAGGAGCGTCCATTCCATTATGTCATACCAAGAGGATACTGTATTACAGTGCACATCTAGCAGTCAGCCTTATGTGATCGCGCCGAATAACGTGAACCGTAATTGCACCGTATCATGGATCAAGTCAAAACATCGCCAACCAACGGAAGAACAATATATGCTAATCTTCCAGGTAGCTAATTTGCACCACAGCGTATTGTCATATTGAAGAAATATCGCTACGTCTAGATTTACATCAGCCTAAAGGAATATGGACATGTCGAACCAAGAATTAATCGCTGGAAATTTTTGCTGGATTGATTTTGCAACATCTGACCCAAAAGCAGCAAAGGCTTTTTATCAAAAAGTTTTCAACTGGCAATACACTGAAACCCCAATGCCCTGCGGCGGCACTTATACCATGATCAGCACAGCCGATAGCGGCGGTGTTGGCGGCCTTTTCCTGATGCCGGATGAAATGAAAAACGCGAATGTGCCACCTCATATCAGCAATTATATTGAGGTGAAGAATGTGGATGAATCTACAACCAAAGCGAGAAATCTCGGCGCTACCGTCAAGATGGAACCTTTTGACGTATTTGATTATGGACGTATGGCCGTTTTGCTTGATCCGACCGGTGCGGCCTTTTCTCTTTGGCAGTCGAAGCCAAAAGACTGTGAAGGCACAATGGCCAGTCGTGAAACGCATGGCATGTTTTGCTGGCAGGAGCTCATGACCACAAATGTCGATCAGGCTGCCGACTTTTATAAGAATCTTCTCGGCTGGGAGTATAGCGCTATGACTATGGATGAAAACAACTACACGTTGATCAAAAACAGGGGCGAAGAGATTGGCGGCATGATGGCCTTACCCCCCGGAATGAAGGATATTCCGCCACATTGGAACGCTTACTTTACCGTTATAAATATAAATGAAACGATAGCTGTCGTTAAGGATAACGGCGGAAATGTCATGATGGGTCCACAGGATATTCCCGATACCGGACAATTCGCGGTCTGTAATGCACCTGACGGCACAGCCTTCTGCTTGTTCCAGTACCTGGGTCAACAGTAAAGTATTTTAATACTGAACGAATTGAAGTTGCATATTAAAACGCTATTTAACTAAAGCTTCGTTGCGTTCTTTATCGTATCTATCAAACGGTTTACTTACTCTTTCCATACATTCATCGTATTGCGATCCGGGTAATTTCATACATTCGTTTCTTTGTTCGTACTGGAAAGTGTCATAGACTCGTCGTGTACTGCACCCGGTTATCATCAGGACAGTCAACACTATCATTAAAGTATGATTTTTCATCTCATTACATTAAATAATTTGTAAAAAATAATCTGGGATCCAGCGTATGCTCTTTCAGGTCTTTACGATCAGATAGGTGCCCGCACCAACTATTAGAGTGCCAGAAGCCAGCCGGGCTTGATTCCTAACCGCTAGCCCCTTGCTTATCTTGCTTATAGTCACGACTTTCGTTGCCGCAAAAGCATAAGCCAGTTTGACGCCGCCAACAGTCACGACCGTAACGAACAGAATGACCGCTATATCAGGCAACGTCAGCGCGGATATAGCGATGAATGCAGGAAACAGGCTGGCATAAAATACTATCGCCTTCATATCGCCAAGTGTGACAAACAGCCCAGCGAGGAACAGTGCTTTGACATCCAACCAAGCTTGCGATAGCCCGACAAGTCGGACCCAGTCTCCGTTGCCAAATACCTGTGCATTTACCTCCTCACGACGGGCTATCCCGTACAAATGTTCGCTTAACGCATGCTCTTTCCATTCTCATTTTGCTGAGCATGCACAAACGCAATTTTAGTTTCCATTTGCTGTGCACTCAAATCATCCATCTCATCTCCACCATAACCCGTCACCCAGTGGCACGCTACGACGGTAACGCAGATTGCTTTTCAACTGCCTGTTAGTTCTGTTTTTGGCTCGAGGGGAAATAATGGTGCGTTCCGGCATTTCATGCACAAGTCTTTGGTATTCTTCTACCTGGAACACTTACTGTCCGTCTTCTTTTTGCCCGCGTATTTCGCGTTCCATGATGGCTGCTGGTTCATAGAATTTCCGGCGATCATGACTCGGCCTTGGTGTTTCCCCATAATATGTTGCTCATATGCGAGACACACATGTTCAAGGGAAAAAGTTTGATTCAGTCATCCTGTCTCTCGCTCAGGTTTTCCGGCAAGGATATATTTTTTTCATGTGGATGTTCCAACAGTGCGTGGCATATCAAGAAACGAGAATCGCAATCTTCATCTTCGTCCGCAGCCATTCCGGCAAACCATTTCATTGTTTGCTCCAGTGAACTCCCGACTTGTTCAGCAACAAAATCCACTACCATATCTACCCTACCGCACGGTCGCGAAAATTCTTCTGTTCAAAATTGAGCAACAGCGCTTCTCCCGGCCACCGAGGGGCAATGTAGACGTAACAGTTCCGTTATTTACGCGTGCGCTCCCGGGCTGGTATTGAATGCGTAGCGTGCTTCGTATGTATCATTTTCCTGTTTGCTTGTTTTCTTTCTACCCCAGCCTGGATTCCATCGATTCGATATCGGTGGTTTTGTAACGCGCTGCCGGAAGCAGTTTTTCGACTAGCTGACGAAATTGTTGCGCATGCGTTTCCGAATCAACTTCAACGGTAAGCTGATTTCCTTTGATTTTGATTTGCCCCAAAATCGCATTACTCCCGGATTTACACTCCGCATTAGTCTGCTGCTGCCAAAGAAATGAAACGCCATGCAATTCACCTGCCGAATCAAATTCAGCGTCTACAAGCATTTCATCATTATTCGTATCAAGGTTTAGCTGCTTTAACGCGTCAAAAACTTGCTGCGGAGAGTCAATATCATACTTAAGTCGATGAAATAAAACTGTATCGCCATCGGCGTTTCGAATCTTCGGCATAGTCGGGTTGCTCAGTCTTTCGTAAATTTCACGATAGATTTCCATCATTTCGTAATCATAATCCCGGAGCAGTGCTTGCGATGGTGGATTTTCCTGTTCGCAAATTTCTTCACGCAGGTCAAGTATGCTGCGTTTTTCAACCGGCGGAAAAGAAATCGATGCACTGGTCTCCAGTACGGCAACATGATCAATTTTAATGAATTTGCCAAACACAACATCCCCGGCTTGCGCCTTTTGCGATCCTGCATGTTCGGTGACATATTCTTCTTCACCCGTCATCATGTCACGCAAAAGAAATCCATCACCCGCGCGCACTGACACGATATCGTAGAAACTATAGTGTACTGAGCAGCATTGCTCAATATAACGAACCAAAAGCGGTTCCAATTGCTTGCGGTGTTTCTCAAGAAACAACTGTGCCAATGTTTGATCGCGCAGCGGTTCGAATGCCGCTTTTTCTTTTAGTACCGCTTGATCTGGATTCCAATCATAAAAAAACCACGACAAGAAAATATGCAAATGTGGCGTTTCGGGGGAAAATTCCACATCATTCGAATCAATAAATGCTGCCCATGCTTCAAGCAGGGCTTCGTTTCCGAAACGCTTACTGGAAAATTTTAATAATTTCTCATGTAAGGCGTTAATCACATGCCGTATCTGACGCCAGAGAACATCTTCCTTCTGTTGTTGTTCCTGATTCTTCAAGCAACATTGTTTATATTTCTTACCACTGCCACAGGTGCACGGATCATTGCGACCAATTTTCATTTTTCTTCCTTCTTCAATAAGTGGATTTCCTGCCCCCGACACAGATTCTCCAGGATTTCCTTGCGCAATTCTTCTCGCGACATCATCTTAACGTCTATAACGTATTTGAAAATCTCCATGACCATTTCAGTGAATTGGCATGAAGAATTCGCAGCTCGTAACTGCCATCGGCTAGAAACGCCCCTTTTTGCCGGAAATGCCCCGGTTCTTCAGTTGCTCTGTATGGACGATCGGCAATGAATGAAGCATTGCGGCGATACCTGGTGTTGCGTTTTTTGATTCCAGAAACGGCCATGAGAGTAAATGTACAATCTTTTGCTCTACATAACTGCATCGATCATTAACTGAAAATGCCGGCTTATGGATGCGCTCGCATTCATGTGTAAAATACACAGATGCTTTGTGATCTGATCGGTATTCAGTCTTGTAGCGACAAGAATTTTGTCCAGGTCTTTTTTATCGATTTGAACCATTCAGCCAGCAGACCGGGCAACGTTTGTTCCAGCAATTGTTCTAAGGTCAGTTACGCATATAATTCAGTTGAATTAAACCAAAGGCCTTGGAGTTCAAATATTCTACCCGCCACATGGTTATAGTAGTAACCGTCGTTTTCCGGACAGTTATATTCAAAGGGTGCATTAAAATGTAAGCGCATTACCTCGACAATTAACTTGATGGTTCGTGCGCGAGTACGCCAACTCCTCTTCCAGTTCTGCCGTGATATCGGTAAGCGCAGAAAAACAAAAATCTGATCCAGTCTGTAAATTCTTTGCAAACAATCCAAATTATTGGCCTATTTATATTCCTTTAATCTCGCTTTGCTTTGAATTTTTTTCGCCGATAATTAATGATACTTTGAAAAGATTAGTTACTGATTTATACAATTTTATATAGCTATTTTTATTCTAAAATGCCAACTTTACGTTTTAAAATAATCACACTAAAAAAGCCAGCAAAAGCTGCAAAGCAAAATAATATACTAAAAAGTTTTTTTCAAACTTTAAAGAATTCGTTCAACAAACTAATAAACAGCGATTCACTCCCTTATATTATGGCGCCGCTGATTTTTTTGGGAATGATGTATCTGGAATGGTTATATCTATGTTTACTATAAAAAATGAAATGATGCTGCCTCAATTTAAATGCCTAGGATATAGATAATACCTATCGTAGTGAGTTAAGCACACTTCAAGACAAGACTTGATCATGCTGAAAATCCAGTGACAGCCATCAGTTAACGTTCACGACACCCTGGAAAGCTTCAAAAATCTGCAAAACACCCATGGGGGCCCATTGCAGCCATCCTGTTATAAGCATTTATACTGCTTTTATAATCATCAGAGAAAATAATTGAGCTTATCACTGCTCGTATTACCACAACACTATTGATTGAGTAGTGATAACCCCGGTTAATTCATAACATTGTAAAAACCACGGAATAATGCCTTACCAGACTGTTAAGAAACTATCTGCGTTGCTGTTTTTGCCTTGTATTGCCCCTTCGAAAATGTGTCTCAACGGCTTGTTACACCGGATTCACTAAAATACCATCGTCAAGTGTTCAGGTTTTATTCAGGTTCTTTCGATTATCATAAGCTGCCAAGCGTATTGATCCTTTGAATCAAACCGATATACCCTTTTTATTTTAATTGAAATGGAAAAATGAACTTAATTTGGCATTGATGAAATTTGATATTCCTATATCATGTTGCTCCTGACATTATCTAATAAGAAGCTGCGTTAACGTTTTTAACATTCTTAATCTTTTTTGTATTTTTCTAAAAGGCCTTATGCAGACTATGCAGACCTTTCCACTGCGGTATTTTTTGTCCATCCTTTTTTTTGTTTTTCACTCAACACTGTTATCAGCACAGGAATCTCCCGAACTGACCATTAAAGAACTGCAGCAATTGGGGTTGCAGGCAAATGGAATGGTGCATGCGGCGCGTTCCCAAATAGATATGGCCGAAGCCGGTGTAGTCGCAGCCAGTGCTTTTCCTAATCCGAACGTCTCTATAAAGGTCGGACCTCAAGGCAATCGACTCCCCAGGTCAATAACCGGTCCATCTGACAACTATCGCGAGGTAAACGTCAGCCAGCCCATTGAAAATCCTTTTTTCCGGTCAGCCCGTATCGGTGCCGCCGAGGCGCTTGTTGACGCGAGCCAGGCCAATCTGGATCAAGTACGCGCCAATCTGGCTGCTCAATTACGTGTCAGTGCCTATGAATTGTTGCTGCGACAGGAACAGGCACAAATGGAAACCGGCATTTACGATTTGATGAAAGAAATTCAACGCCGCATTAAAGTCAGCGTTGAAGTGGGTGAAACCGCCCGTTTTGAACTAATCCGGGCAGATACCGAAGTACTGAGCGCCGAGAACCGTATGGAAGCAGCACGATTGAATGCCGAGCGCGCACGTGTGGCCTTGATACAACTGACAGCCGGCGCCCTGCGAAGCGGGTTTCAGGTTGAGGCATCGCTCAATGATCCGGTTGATTTCCCTTCACTGGAAGTCCTGCGTCAGGAAGTCATCGAAGCCAATCCGGATATACAGCGCCTGCAAGCCGAACAAAACAGCACAAACTTGCGTATCAATCAAGAAAAAGCATCCGTCTTGCCGCGTGTGAATATTTTGTATGAAAGCTACGTCGATTCTCAATTTTCCACTAATGTGGCGGGTGTGAATCTGGAAATTCCACTGTTTTATCGCCGCCGAGGAGAAATCGACAACGCTATTTATGACTCCGCCCGTATTCGCCAGACATTGGAATACCGTCGATTTGAAATTGGCCAACTGCTGGAAGCAGCATGGCAAGCCAAGGAAATCGCAAGACGCAGAGTAGAAATGTTTGAAAGCGGGATAGTCACAGAAGCGCAACTTGCGCTCAATATTGCGCAAACAGCTTATCGCCTGGGTGAACGTGGGTTTATCGAAGTGCTGGATACCCAGCGTGTATTACGCGGCGTGCTTGCAGAACTGCTGCAGGCACGTTTTGAATTACAATCTGCCGCTGCAGAAATTGATAGACTTCGCGCCCATTACCCCAAGGAGCACATCATCGAATGAAATTCCAAATCCGTTTTACCGTCTTTTTATTGGTCATTGTTTTTCTTGTAGCAGCATGCAGCAATGGAGAAGACAGCAACAATAGCAAAAAATCAGTCAAGTTGGCTGATACAACAGAAGAACCGGCCAACAGGAATAAAATCACACTTATCCCTGAAATGACAAAAGGGATCAAAGTCGAAGAACTCAAGCTGGTAAGCCTAGCGGACAATATTCATGTACCCAGCCAGATCAAGGTTGATGAACAAAAACTGATCCGTGTCGGTGCTAACGTTACCGGACGTATTGTTGAAGTCGACGCAATGCTGGGTGACAATGTGGATGCCGGCACAACACTCGCCAGGATTTCCAGCCCGGAATTAACCACGGCTCAGCTGGCGTATCTTCGCGCGCATTCTCTGACTGAACTCAACGAACGCGCGGCAACGCGCGCCAAATTATTACTGGATGCAGATGTCATCGGTACCGCCGAATTACAGCGCCGTCAAGCAGAACTGCAAGTATCACGCGCAGAACTCAGCGCGGCAAAAGATCAATTGCGTCTACTGGGGGTATATGACAGCGCTGTCAAGGATTTGGTCAGGCGCGGTCAGATCCTGCCCTCCGTCGCCATTACGGCTCATAAAAGCGGCACAGTAATTGAACGTAACGTAGTGACCGGTCAAGTGGTGCAACCATCCGATCAACTGTTTAAAGTTGCGGATTTATCGACGGTCTGGGCGGTGGGTGATGTACCTGAACATATTGCCACAAACGTCATGGTCGGCCAGCATGTTGAAATTAAGGTACCGGCACTGGATAACATTACACTGGACGGCTTGATTATTTATGTTTCCGACACGGTCAATCCATTGACACGAACAGTCATGGTTCGCACTGTCGTTGAGAATCAGGATCGCAGGCTTAAACCTTCCATGCTGGCTTCCATGCGCATCACTGAAAGCGCGCAGGAGCAGCTTGTGCTACCGGAATCAGCAATAGTGCGCGAGTCTAACAAAGATTATGTCTATCTGGATAAAGGAAACTTTACTTATCTTCGCGTACCGGTAGAGCTGGCCCCCGAGATTGGCAACTTGCGTCCTGTTATATCAGGACTTTCAATTGGACAGCGTATTGTAATCGACGGCGCATTTGATATCGATAACGAGCGCAAGCTCGACAAGCAGGAATAAGCCCATGTTGTCATCAATTGTACAATTTATGCTCAAACAGCGGCTGATCGTCGTTGTAATTTCTCTGATTTTGTGCGCCTTTGGACTACGCGCCACCACACAACTTTCTGTCGATGCTTTTCCCGACGTAACTAATGTTCAGGTCGTGGTAGCTGCTCGCGCCGAAGGCCGTAGCGCCGAAGAAATCGAACGCCTGGTAACTATCCCAGTAGAGATCGCTATGACAGGACTGCCTGGTCTGGTCGAAATGCGTTCTCTGAATAAAAGCGGTTTAACTATTATCACGCTGGTTTTTACCGACGATACGGATGTTTATTTTGCCCGGCAGTTGGTCATGGAACGATTTATCGGAGTCAGAAATAGACTTCCTGTTGACGTGGATGCAGAGCTGGGTCCAGTGTCCACAGGACTGGGCGAGATATATCAATATACACTGGACCATCCCGATGATGCCACACGCGAACTGAGCGTTGAAGAATTGACCGAGCGCCGTACAATACAGGATTGGGTGGTACGGCCTATGTTACGTTCAATTCAAGGTGTTGCTGAAATCAACTCTATGGGCGGTTACGAGAAGCAGTACCAGGTACTCATTAATCCGGAAAGATTGCGCCATTATGATCTGACCCTGTCACAGGTTGATCGCGCCCTGGCAAACAATAACGCGAATGCCAGCGGAAACATTTTGGAACTGCACGCTGAACAATATCTCATTCGCAGTAATGGATTAATTTCAACACTCGATGACATCAGAAATATTGTACTCAAAGAAATTGATGGTGTGCCGGTATTTGTACGTGATGTCGCTGAAGTAAATTTTGGCGCCCGGGTACGCCAAGGCGCATTGATTAAAGGTGGCTATACAGAATCGACTGGCGGCATCGTCATGATGTTGATGGGCGGCAATGCAAAAGATATCGTTTCACGCGTTCAGGACAAGGTTGCTGAGATTAATGAACGCAATTTATTACCCGGCGGTCTGCAGATTGTCCCTTTTTATGACCGGTCTGATCTGGTGGATGCCGCTTTGTGGACGGTCACCAAGGTTCTGATTGAAGGCATTATTCTCGTTATTATCATCTTATTCGTTTTCTTAGGTGACGCGCGTTCCAGCCTGATCGTGGTCGCCACACTGGTTATTACACCGCTGGTTACCTTTATGATCATGAATCATCAGGGCATTTCGGCCAACCTGATGTCGCTGGGCGGACTTGCCATAGCTATTGGGCTGATGGTTGATTCTACAGTTGTCGTTGTTGAAAATGTATACCACCGGCTGGGTTATGCTGAAAATACACTACAAGCCAAATTAAAAACGATTAGGGAAGCAGTCGTTGAAGTCGGCGTACCTGTTATCTTCGGTATATCAATTATCATATTGGTATTTCTGCCCTTAATGACACTGGAAGGCATGGAAGGCAAGACTTTCAGTCCGCTGGCATACACTATAGCAATTGCATTAGCCGTTTCATTAGTCGTTTCGCTCACTTTATCTCCAGTACTTTGTGCTTATGGACTGAAAGGCGGCGCTGATCACGACACCCCGATTATTGCTTTTCTCAAAGCCAGGTACCGTAATCTACTTAACAAAGCATTGCTTCACGAAAAAACCACTATCATGACAGCCACAGCTTTACTGGGATTGTCATTTATGCTTTTTCCTCTTTTGGGCAAATCATTTATTCCAATTTTGAAAGAAGGCGCGTTGACACCTGTCCTTATTCGAGCGTCCTCTATTTCGTTAGAAAATTCGATCAAAATAGAAACCGAAGCGATGAAGCAGATTGCAACTGTGCCCGGAGTAAAAAGTGTTGTCTCCAGACTCGGTCGTGGTGAATCCCCAGCCGATCCGGCAGGCCCCCATGAATCAGACCCAATTATCACCCTGGATCCAGAATCCGGTCGGACACAAGATGAAGTCGATGCTGATATCCGCAAGGTACTGTCAGTGTTACCCGGCGTCAGTATCGTCATTTCTCAACCGATTGCGCAGCGTGTAGACGAAATGATTACGGGTGTCCGTTCTCAGGTGGCCGTTAAAATTTTCGGCGACGACCTGGAACAACTGCGATTATTGTCGGAACAACTTGCGCGCATTATGAGAACCATAAAAGGCGCAAGAGATATTCGTGTTCAACCCTTATCCGGACAACAATCTTTAATTGTCGATATTAATCGCGATGCCATTGCGCGTTATGGGATTAATGTTGCTGATATCAACGAATTAATTAGAACTGTCGGCGGCAAGGAAATCTCCACCATTTTCGAAAACGAGCGCCGGTTCTCACTGATAATGCGTTTACCACTTGAATTTCGAGACAATGTGGATAATATTCGCGATCTACTGCTACGCACGCCAGAGAAATTTCCCGGAAATGAAGGCGGCTTTGTGCCGGGCGGTGCGTTAATTCCTCTACACTCCGTTGCTGAGGTCAAGGTCGTTGATGGTCCTGCACAAATTAATCGTGAATTCGCAAAACGCCGTGTTGTTGTCGGTGCAAATGTTCACGAGCGCGATATGGGTGGATTTGTAGAAGAAATACAAGAACGCGTTGCGAAAGAAATGAATCTGCCTGACGGCTATTATTTTGAATGGGGCGGTCAGTTTGAAAATATGGAACGTGCAATGGCAACGCTTTCCGTTATCGTACCCCTAACTATCGCAGCCATTTTCTTTTTATTATTTATGCTGTTTAACTCAGTCAAACTAGCCGCACTGATTATACTGGTACTCCCGTTTGCCTCAATCGGTGGGATTATGGGTTTGTTTTTAACTGGAGAGTATCTATCGGTTCCAGCTTCTGTGGGTTTCATAGCGTTATGGGGAATTGCCGTACTGAATGGCGTGGTACTGATATCCTATATCCGGGGACAACGTGAACTAGGCGTCAGCGTTGGTATTTCTGTCATGCGCGGCTGTGAACAGCGGTTCAGACCGGTATTGATGACTGCAACCGTAGCAATGCTGGGACTGGTACCATTTCTATTTGCGACCGGGCCAGGCTCCGAAGTACAACGCCCCCTTGCCATTGTCGTGATAGGTGGTTTAATTACATCAACGTTGCTCACACTGGTTGTTTTACCAACACTTTATCGCTGGTTCGATGAAAAACCCAGTTCCGAAGCTGATGGGTCACAAGATGATCATCAAGAAAAAACCGAAACACACACACATGCTCCTGAAGCACAGGAAAAAAAGGACGCAACAGCACAGCCAGAAGAATCAGGAACAGCAACAATCAACACGGCTCCCGCGAAAACAACCTGAGTTTCTTTTCTTTGATTATAACTTTCATACTGGACACTTTTTTCTCAAAGACCTTCGATCTGTATTTAAAATGCGTCCACCTGAAATAACCATCATGACTCAAACACTTTTTTATAAACCGTACAGATGAATACAGCCATGGGTGCGGCCAAACCCGGCGGCTCGCAAAGAAAAACCGGGTTTATTTTTGGTATGTACGTTGAAAAGAATTGCTTCTGGCAACAATTCTTCATAATATCTCCCCAGGATTAAAAAATCATCTGCAATTAAAAGACAACACAAGCACAAAGCAATGAGTCGCCCAGAAAAGAAAGTTTTTCCCAGCGCATTAACCGTACGTCCGGTGATGTCATATCGGGACATGGGCGATTTTATCGAGGTGCCATGGCTTATCTATGCTGATGATCCGGTATGGGTACCGCCATTACGTCTAGAGCGCCGCTTTCATTTTTCCAAATATAATCCTTTTCTGCAGCATGGCGAATGGCAGGCCTGGGTTGCTTATCAAAACAACATCCCGGTTGGCAGAATCAGCGCGCAAATTGATGAGCTACACCGCGAGCGATACGGTAACGACACTGGACATTTTGGATTACTGGAGTGCATTGATGATTCTGAAGTGTTTCATGCGCTGGTTCTTCATGCTGAGTCGTGGCTGGCAGCAAGACACACACGCGTAATCACGGGCCCGTTTAATTTATCGATTAACCAGGAATGCGGCATTCTGGTAGATGGCTATGATCATCCACCTGCCGTCATGATGCCACATTCTGCCCGCTGGTATCCCCGGCTGCTGGCCGAACAAGAGTATTATCCCGTCAAAGATCTGCTTGCCTACTGGATACAGGTTGACTTTGAACCGCCCAGAATCATGCAACAACTGATTAAACGACATTCCAACCGGATACATATCAGAACAATAAAGCGCAAGCAATTT
Organism: Nitrosomonas aestuarii; assembly: GCF_003046585.1. GTDB lineage: Bacteria > Pseudomonadota > Gammaproteobacteria > Burkholderiales > Nitrosomonadaceae > Nitrosomonas > Nitrosomonas aestuarii. Next base: position 97,216 of record NZ_QAAE01000004.1, read on the forward strand.
TCCCGGGAAATAGAAATCCTGCGGGATATATTTAATGACGCCTGGTCTGAAAACTGGGGATTTGTACCTTTCACACAAACAGAGTTCGCAGAACTGGGTAACAGCCTTAAATACTTGGTACCTGATGATTACATTCAGATCGCTGAAGTTGATGGTTATCCCGCCGCATTCATGGCAGCACTTCCTAATTTGAATGAGATTTTTGCTGAACTCAATGGACGTATATTTCCCTTTGGCTGGCTTAAACTGATTCAAAAAATCAGAAAGCATGCAATACATACCGCGCGCATACCCTTAATGGGTGTTCGCAAACAATTCCATAACACATCTTTAGGCGTAGCGCTTGCCTGCATGGTTATTGATGCCCCCAGAAAATCAGGCATTGCGCGGGGCGTACGGGAAGTGGAACTGTCTTGGATACTCGAAGACAATAAGTCAATGCGCGGCATTCTGGAAAACATCGGCAGCAAGGAATACAAGCGTTACCGCATATATGGAAAAACACTGTGAGTTATCAACAGAAAAAAACACAACAAAAATTTGCCGCGCTGGTACTGGCCGCAGACCGCACAACAAGTGATCCGATCACTCAGCATACAGGCGCCGCCTGCAAGGCTTTCGCGCCTGTAGGCGGAGTACCCATGATTATACGTGTACTCGACGCACTCGCTGCCAGCGATCTTGTAGGTTCCATCCTCTTATGCGGCCCGCCCAGATTCCTATTGAGCGATTGTCCGCCTTTGATGAAACGCATTGAATCCGGTAAAGTGAGCTGGCTGCCTAATAAAGATTCGCCCAGTCGCAGTGCAGCGCATGGGTTAAATCACTTGCCTGCTGATAGCCCTGTACTCATAACAACCGCGGATCACGCACTGCTCACACCGCACATCGTGCACTACTTTTTAACCGAATCGATTAAAGCCGGTCATGATGCAACGGTGGGTCTGGTTACGCAGAAACAGATGACCGCTTCATTCCCAGGATCCAAGCGAACATATTTTCGTCTGCGTGATGGCGGTATATGCGGCTGCAATCTGTTTACATTTAACCCGCAGGGACGCACGCTTGTCCAATTCTGGCGACAGGTAGAAGACCTGCGCAAACAACCCTGGCAACTGATTTCACAAATTGTTGGCCCAAAAATTGTATTGTCTTATTTATTCAGACGGTTATCTCTGACACAAGCACTTAATGCCCTGGCCGCCAAGTCGGGCGTACGCGCACAAGGAATTATGCTCCCCGATGCGCGTGCAGGCATAGATGTAGATAAAATTGAAGATTTACTACTGGCCGAATCAATACTCAACAAGGCACCCGTTCCATTCTACAAACGTAAAAAAACGCTCTAACGTATTTTCATGATCTTAATTCAACAAGCTATCTATTTAATTCTGATAGGATGAATACATGAAAATTATAAAGCGCTATATAACGCGTGAGCTGACCATACCTTTTATCGTCGTGATCCTGATACTTGTCGGTTTATTTGCAAGTTTCAGCAGCGCACGCTTCCTTGCAGGCGCTGTCACTGAGACATTAGGGCTGGGCGCTCTTTTTAAACTGGTAATGCTTAAAACTTTAATTGCGTTGGAAGTGCTTATTCCGGTGGCCCTTTATATTGCCATTATCAGCGGTCTGAGTAGACTGAATAAAGATCAGGAACTTAACGTCCTGCGTTCCACCGGCATCAGCGGCAGGCGTATCGTTTACATTGTTTTAATGGTAGCTATCCCGGTAGGCATTATTAGTGGACTGCTTTCAGCCTATGTCCGTCCATGGGCATATGCCGAAAGCTATATTCTGGATGCACAGGCGGAAGCTGAACTCAACACCAATCGCTTCCAGGCAGGTCGTTTCTATGGTAGCGAAAGCAGCGGCAGAGTTGTTTATGTACATAGCAAAGATGAAACCAACAAGAAAATGAACAATATTTTTCATTATATTCAGACGCCGAACACCCGTGAAATTATCATCGCCGATGAGGCGATACAACAACAACCTGAGACCCAGGAAGAACGTCCTCACATTCAATTATCCGAAGGTTATATTTACCAACTCACGAACGCTGCATCCAGGGATGACATTATTGAATTTAAGAAACTGACCTATTTTACAGACAGCGAGCTTGCACTCAGATACCGTCGCAAGGCCGCGCCCACCAGAACACTCTGGAAATCCGAGGAACCCTGGGAAATTGCAGAATTGCAATGGCGACTTTCCAGGCCGTTTTCAACCATATTGATGGCTTTGATTGCGATAACCTTCATTCAAACCGCACCACGTCAGGACAAAGCCACAAAAACTTATCTGCTTGCCGCGATCGTTTTTGCTGTGTATTACAATCTGAGCGGTCTGGCGAAAAACTGGGTTGAACAAGGCACTGTCGGTACTGCACCGGGTATCTGGTGGTTATATATCGCCATGTTTATAATATTGTTATGGTATTCATTAAAACCCGGCCAGAAACTGTTATCCCTTCGGTAATGATTATCTTTCGTTATATTGCAATTCAGGTACTCATCGGCTTGATTATAGCCACAGCAGTTTTATTACCGTTATTCAGTTTCTTTGATCTGCTGGATCAGTTGGATGATGTCGGCAAAGGCACCTATCGGACGATTGATGCTTTTATGTATACTACAATGCTGTTGCCCCGCCGCTTTATTCAAATCGCACCATTTATCGCATTGTTAGGTACGGTGGCAGCACTGGGTGCGCTGGCAGTTAATTCCGAACTCATTGCCATGCGCACCGCTGGCATTTCTCCGGTACAAATCAGCCTGGCGCCACTTGCGGTAGGAATTGCACTTATTGTATTCATTGCGGGACTCGAGCAGTTTGTTGCGCCACAACTGCAACAAAAAGCCATCTCAAATCGAGCTGCCGCACTAAATCAAACAGCGGAATTAGGCAGAGGTTTAGGTATATGGACACGTAACGAACAGAATATCCTGCGGATTGGGCAGATGCTGCATGCTAAAAAGGCAGCAGATATAGAAATTCTTCATCTCGATAATACCGGTTTTTTGTCGGCGCATATTCATGCTCAATCTGCAGACATCCGCAATAATGACGCATGGATTCTGAGACAGGTTATCGTCAGAAAATTTACAGAAAAGGGTATTTTACTGACCCGCGCCGAAGCGCTTAGTTGGCGATCATTTTTAAATCCGGAAGATATCGCAACACTCACTAAACCACCCGAGAGCCTTTCGCCATTTGAACTCGTACGCCATGTCGATTTCCTTCGCAGTACCGGCCAGGACGCTGATTCCTATGCCCTTGCCTTATGGCGCAAAGCGGGCAGTGCTTTACTCACCATTGCTATGCTAATGCTTTCAATTCTGTTTATTTTTGGGTCAATTCGATCCGGTTTGGCCAACAAACTAGTATTCTCTGCATTAATTGGCGTTGCGGTATATCTGCTCGATCAAATTATCGCCAATGCCGGTTTGTTATTACGCCTAGATCCCGCTTTCGTGGCACTCGCACCCAGCATTGTATTAATTCTGCTGGCCATTTTCTTGCTTCGTAGAGTTTTTTAAAATCTCTGTTGATATAATAGTATGCAGGAAAAACAATCATTCAGTAGCAAAGCGGTATGTGCAACGTGATAAAAACGACAACGTTGAAATTGAACAAATATTAAAAAACAATCTTATTCCATTGAATAAAAGAACATATGCCAACAACTACATATATTTATATCACGGGTGAAAGTAAAACCAGGATTTGGGGATTGGATGGCCGGGAACGATTGCGACGGATGATTCAGTCTATCGAAAACGCAATACTGGTTGAGAAGATAGAATCAATACCTGTAGAGGCATCCCTTATTATACTGAATGCACATTACCTGTATGACATTAGGGTATTGACCGCATTGATAAATATGAAAGCGCCTATGGCGCTATACAGCCATGACAATCAACCGGTAGCAGTCCGCACAATTCAAAGTCAGGCACCGCATCTGCTCGGTGTATTGACCAATCAGAAAAACCGGAGACCGGAACATATTCTGTCAGGTCTTCCGCATTACGCACTAAACGATCTCAAAATCGATTTTCAGCAAAACCTGAAAAAGAAGGATCCACCTTACATTCTGCCAATTACGGAAAACAACCAAAAATTGCTGGAAAAAGAACTGTTCTCAGGATCTTATAAAGGTGTTACTGACCTGATTACAAAATGGGTGTGGCCGCTCCCCGCCTACTGGTGCACACATCTGTGCGTACGGCACGGCTGGCGACCCAACCATGTGACGCTGCTCAGCGTTGTTCTCGCGCTGCTGACCGGTGTTGCGTTCTGGTATGGTTATTTTGGAATCGGTCTGCTCATGGGGTGGTTCATGACCTTTCTGGACACCGTAGATGGTAAATTGGCACGAGTTACAGTAACCTCAAGTCGTATCGGCGATGTACTTGACCACGGCCTGGATATTATCCATCCCCCACTCTGGTATCTGGCCTGGGGTATCGGTCTGGCAAACACGTTGACTCCGATTGCCAATCTGGATCTATTGATATGGCTGATGTTTTTTGGTTATGTAGGTGGCCGCCTTTGCGAGGGCGCATTTCAACTCTGGCTCGCCCCGTTTGACATGTTTATCTGGCGCAAACTGGACTCTTTTAACCGCCTGATTACTGCACGGCGCAATCCCAATCTGATTTTATTGTCTTATGGCTGGTTTATAGCACAGCCGGATATCGGTTTGCTATTAGTCGTTGCCTGGCATCTGTTATCGACAGCCATTCTAACCGGAAGATTGATTGCCGGATGGCGTGCCTGGCGCCAGCAAAGCACACTGCGTTCCTGGCTACAGGATATTGATCCCGTTCGGGATCGCAGCATACTGGCAGTAAAAATTTTTACACGTGCACCAATTGATCCAAAACGTCTCGAATCCGTCAATATTGAATACGGCCGCGCTACTGACACATGACTATCGAGTCAAAGCTCAATCATTTGAAATCACTCTCGGGAAAAATCGGTCTGTTATTAAATCCCATGAGCGGACAGGTACGCAAACGAGAGAAAGCAATCCGGCAAATGCTTGATCAAATACCGCACAGTATCGTCTGTGAAGCTTCAGATGCTGCAGGCTTTATAACTGCAACGGATACATTGCTGCAGGCTGATGTGGATTTGATGGTTATCATTGCCGGAGATGGCACGTCACATGCCGTTCTCAGCCATCTTTTTACAACACTGCCCGATACTGACTGGCCCGTACTGATGATCATACCGGGCGGTACCACTAACATGACGCCGCTTGATCTCGGTATGCACGGAAAACCGGAAAAAATTCTGCATCGCTTGATTGATTATCTACAACAACCTGGCACACCTGAGCTGGCTCAACGTCCGGTATTGCGTATCGAACAAAACGGGAAAGACACCATTTTTGGTATGTTCTTTGCTGTTGGATTGGTCGCTCGAGGTGTCAAATTCTCACGCAGCAGTGTCAAACACATCGGTATCACGGGCGGGGTTTTTACGTTTTTAATCATGCTGCATTCATTGATCGGTATGATTTTTAGCCTAAACCAGAGGAAGTCGGCATCTGTCAACCTGTCAATAATGAAAGAAAATGGCGAAAAAATCGAAGGTACTTATCTTTTTGCACTAATCAGCGCGCTCGATTGCCTGTTATTAAACCTCCGTCCGTATTGGGGACAAGAAACAGCGCCACTTCACATCACATGGGTTGATCAACGACGCAAAAAACTATGGCGATCCATATGGCCATTGATAACTGGAAAAGGCCACATACTCAAGGAACAGGACGGCTATCATAGCCATAATGCAAATACACTCACCATTCATATGAATGACGAATATATCGTTGACGGAGAACTCTATCAATCAACCGATTCCAATGCGCCTTTACGCATCACTGCAACACAACCCGTCACATTTCTGGTACTTTAACTTTTACAACCATGACAAACACTGTATCAACAGTACCGGAAGCAATTCCTGAGAAATTGATTGCTGCAGTCGCTGCACAAAGTACGCGCAGTATCTCGTCTGATTTCCCGATATTGGCAGAAGCTTTGCTGGAACGCTATGGAACGTCTGCAGATGGCGTTATCCTTTATGGATCATGCCTGCGCACCAGCGATCTTGACGAAGGTATTGCAGATCTTTACGTGCTGGTTGATGATTATAAGAACGCTTACACCCGGCGTCATTTAAGTCTTCTCAACGCATGGCTGGCGCCCAACGTGTTTTATCTCGAAGTATCTCACCAAGACCGAACATTACGTGCCAAGTATGCAGTCATCACTACGGCTGAATTTGAAAAGGGCGCACAGTACTGGTTTCATTCCTACATCTGGGCACGTTTCGCACAACCATCACGGTTGCTTTATGCGCGTGATGAAAAAAACCGGCAACGCATTTTTAACGCCATCGCCCATTCGGTTATCACTTTTCTGTCATCGGGTGGAAAAACGCTGGAAAATAACGCTTTCACGGTAGCAGATATCTGGACTCGATGCCTGATGCTAAGCTATGCAGCCGAATTGCGCGCAGAACAGGAAACTCGCGCCCGACATCTGGCAACACTGAATCTGAATGATTTCACACAACTGACAGAAACCGCTTATCCGGTGTTGACAGAGGTTTTTAACTATCAACCAGAAAGCGGTACTTATTTATGTCGGAATACTGCTGCCACACGCAGACTTGCGCTACAACATTGGCGATTGAGGCGTTGGCAAGGCCGTATTCTGTCAGTCTTACGCTTGTCGAAAGCTACGCTCACTTTTAGCGGTTACCTGGAATATGCTGCATGGAAAATAGAACGTCACACCGGTGTGAGTGTTGAAATTACGCCCGTGTTGCGTCGTCATCCGGTCATCTGGGGCTTGAAGGTCATGTGGCAACTACTGCGCCGCGGTATCATACGTTGAGCATTCATTTTTATCCACAGTCTAACCATGTTATGGAGAAACCATGAATTCAAAATATTTCTTACCTGCATTCGCTATGTTACTTACACTGGGCGCCTGTTCGACCATGTATTACGAAGGTCTGGAAAAAATCGGCATTCCCAAAAGAGACGTAATGGTACACCGGGTGGAAAAGGCACGTGATACGCAGGAAGAAACCAAAGAACAATTCAAGTCTGCTCTCGCACAATTCACCGCTGCCACGAATTTTAGAGGCGGCGATCTGGAAGCCATTTACACCAAACTCAATGATGAATACGAAGCCAGCGTCAGCAAGGCTGAAGAAGTCAGAAGTCGCATTGAAGATATCGAAGATGTATCTGAAGCGTTATTCGCCGAGTGGGAACAGGAGATTACGCAATACAGCAATCCCAGCATGAAACGCAGTAGTCAGAATAAGCTGAATACTACAAAATCACATTATCGTCAGTTAATCGCTTCCATGAAAAGCGCCGAAGCCAAAATCGAACCGATACTCAGCGTTTTCAGAGATCAGGTGATGTTCCTAAAACACAACCTGAATGCTCAGGCAATCACTTCACTAAAAAGTGAGCTCGGCAATATTGAATCGGACGTTTCTGCATTGATATCTTCAATGGAAAAGTCAATTGATGAAGCCAATGCATTCATCAACACCATGGAAAAATGAATAATCCAGATCAAAGTAATTTCAGTTAAATTGGGTTATGAAATGAACACTGAAAAAATTTCAAGATAGATCACGAAATTGGCGACAGCAATGTCAAGATTTGAACATGAACAGTATTTTCTTAAGTGCATGCTATACTTTGACGTAGTGTAGCATTGAGAGAAATCTGCAAAGTCAAACCAGTCATTACGATCTTGTCGAAAATTTATGAAAAATTTGCTGGAACATGTTGCCAAACGCGTTTTCCGTTTTACTTATGGAAGTAACCCTAAAGGAGAAGGCCCTCAAATCAGGAAGAAATTTGCATACTTTACTCCGGAAGATTATTACCAGGCATCAATTGTTTCTATCCTTAAAAAAAGCGACAAGTGGCTTGACATCGGGTGTGGAAGAGATATCTTTCCAGATAATCAAAGACTCGCGAAAATTCTGACCTCACGTGCACAAGAAACCGTCGGCGTCGATCCAAGCCCAAATGTACGGGACAACAAATTGCTGGATCGTGCATATCTGGGTTTTGCCGATAGTGTCCAAGAAGATAATTACTACAATTTGATTACACTGCGTATGGTTGCTGAGCATGTAGCCGACCCAGATGAACTGGTAACCCAAATTGACAGGATTGCGGCCAACGATGCTCACGTCATTGTATATACAATTTACAAGTGGTCACCTGTATCCATAATTACCATGCTCACCCCTTTCTGGGCGCATCATGCGCCAAAACGTTTTTTTTGGCGTACAGAGGAGCGTGACACTTTTCCTGTTGAGTACAAAATGAACACAAAGTCACAATTGAATAAAGTTTTCTCTCGCAGAGATTTTGTGAACGTAAGTTTTATGTATCTAGATGACTGCCGCACACTGGCAAAGTACAAATTTACTTTATATGCAGAGCTAATCTTGAGAAAATTTTTGAATTTTTTTAATTTCCACTATCCGGAACTTTGTATATTATCTATTTATAGAAAAAACAATAAGGGTCAATAGCGTTAATTTGTTGTTTTTAAGTATTAATGGATATAACATCTAAAGTCATGCATGATAAATTTCTTAGCGGAGTTAGGAACAGTCAACATATGTAACTAGCAGAAGAAATTTTTTTTCATGGTTGAAACGATTTGCATCGCGTCGCTCGATGCAGCGCACATCCGACCGGCGCGGGGTAAACCGTCAGACATTGGTCGTTAACTGTTTTTATGGCTGATTTCAAATACTTTTTACAACACCTACTTGCATTCGATGGACTCCATATTGTCCAACTGTTCAATAGATACAATCAATATTGAAGTATGTTATCGAACTGAAAAATAAAGTCACAGTGTCGTCATAAATGATCGAGCACAGCGCTCATTTCTTTCAGATTTATCGCTAGTTGCCGTTAACAGTCATCGAATAATGATTCAAGGCATTTTTCGAAAAGAAACTAATTTTACTTGCGAATATAGAGCATTCTTATATCAAACCTTTTAAAGATGTACATTTTTAAGATTCAAATCAAGTTTGTGCTTCTATTAATCGGACTGCCGAAATCCGGGGGTATTGCTTGAGAGACTTGCTCGTATTTTTGATCATTTTCGGCGTCTTACCTTTTATATTTAAAAGACCGCATATCGGCATTTATCTCTGGTCCTGGATTGGCTATATGAATCCACATCGATTAGCCTGGGGTCTGGCATTTTATTTTCCTTTTGCCCAAATAACCGGGCTGGTAACGCTAATTTCTTTTTTTTACTCCTCTAAGAAGCTTAAATTCTTTTGGTCACCCACAATGGGATGGTTGATCTTTTTTAATGTATGGATGCTTGTTTCGACTATTTTTGCAATGTATCCGGAAGAAGCCTGGCCTCAATTGGAGAAAATAATAAAAATCCAGCTGGTTATTTTTTTAACGCTGTTTGCATTGGTTGATCGGGAAAAAGTACATATACTCGTCTGGATAATTGTTATTTCTATCGGGTTTTATGGTTTTAAAGGCGGCATTTTTACATTAACAACAGGTGGAGGCTCTCATGTTTTGGGGCCTCGCGGAGGTTTTATTGCAGGCAATACAGAAATTGGCCTTGCACTGGTTATGATTTTACCATTGGTTTGGTATTTATATTTAAATACCTACAATAAATGGGTGCGCTACGGCTTAATGCTATCAATGTTCCTTATTCCTATTGGAATTCTAGGCACACAATCACGCGGCGCATTTTTGGCGATCGCAGCAGTGGCGGTTTTTTTATGGTTAAAAAGCTCCCGAAAAGCAATAATCTTTTTTGCTTTGTTAATGCTGTCACCATTTTTTTATATGGTTATGCCACAATCATGGCATGATCGAATGGGTACCATAAAAACCTATGAAGAAGATGGGTCCGCCATGGCGCGTTTAAAAGCCTGGGAATTTGGTTATGAGTTAGCGCGCGATCGCCCCATAACAGGAGGGGGATTTGAAAGTCATAGCGTTGAGAATTATATACGTTACGTCCCACATCAGGTTGAGGCGGGTGTTGCAACATTCCACGATTATCACAGTATTTATTTCGAAATTCTGGCTGAACATGGCTTTGTCGGTCTGTTCATTTTTTTAATGTTATTTGTTCATTACTGGCTCACTGCAAATAAAATAATAAAAATTGCCAAATCTACTGTGGAAGACAAATGGGCGCTTGATCTCGCAGCAATGCTGCAAGTCTCATTCATAGGATATGCGGTGGGCGGTGCCTTTTTGGGCTTAGCATATTTTGATCTTTTCTATCACTACCTGGCTATATTGATCATAACCTTAAGGATTTTAAAAGAAAAAAATGAGCCCGTCCTGCCCGAGGAATCCATAGAGCGCAAAACATGAGCTTCTTACCTATCGAAGAACAAACTTACCTTTTGAAAACCTGGTTTTTCCAGGTCATTGCATTTACGAATTTATCATTCCAATTACTTTCAATTAACTTGGTGAAGTCTTAACTCATGTGTGGAATATACGGCGGCATTGCATTACGTGCGGGTACAAAGCTTGACGCATCGTTACTGAACCGGATGGGAAAAATTACCGCCCATCGTGGCCCGGATGACGAAGGTATATTCACTTCCAATCAAATGGCTATTGGCATGCGCCGCCTGTCTATCATTGATTTAGAGGGTGGACATCAACCGTTATTCAACGAGAATAAACGTATTGCAGTGGTTTGTAACGGTGAAATTTACAATTTTCAAATACTCAGGCAGCAACTGATTAAACTTGGACACCATTTTTCCACCCATTCCGATTCAGAGGTGATAGTCCATCTTTATGAGCAGTATGGTGAAGATTTTCTGCAACATCTAAACGGCATGTATGCGTTGGCACTATGGGATGCAGATAAAGAAACGCTGATCATTGCGCGTGATCGCCTTGGCATCAAGCCTGTTTATTATCACCTGAACGACAACGTTCTTTTATTCTCCACAGAAGCCAAAGCACTTTTTCAATTTCAAGGACTTACGCCCAAGCTAGATAAAGTTGCTGCAGGATTATATGTGCAACTGGGTTACGTACCGGCACCCCATTCTATTTTTGAAGGCGTACGAAAATTACCGGTTGCTTCATATATCAGAGCAAGCAAAGACCATTTTTCCATCACAGAATATTGGCAACCGGATTACAAACAACGCACTTATTCTGCCAGTCAGTGGAAAAAAGAAATTCGTGAACAGCTTGAAAAGTCAGTTTCTTCCCAGATGGTCAGCGATGTCCCCGTTGGAGCTTTTTTATCCGGCGGGATAGATTCCAGCCTGGTTGTTGGTTTGATGGCAAAACATACTCAGAAGCCTGTTAAAACCTACGCCATTGGATTTGATACTGAAGGCCCGGCGCGACTATATAATGAATTGCCTTACGCTAAACAAGTTTCAAATTTATTCGGTACCGAGCATCATGAAATTATAGTTAAGCCTGATATTATTCATCTTTTACCAAAACTTTTATGGCATATGGATGAACCTATTGCCGATACAGCTTTTATTACCACCTACCTGGTATCTGAATTTGCCAAGCAGGATGTTACAGTTATTCTGAGCGGTGTCGGTGGTGATGAATTATTTGGTGGCTATCGGCGCTATCAAGGTGAATACTACAATCAGTTTTATCAAAAAATTCCATCATGGTTGAGAAAAAATGCAATTCTGCCGTTGGCGCGTTTGTTACCCAGCGATCGTCACTCCAAGTGGCTAAACTATAGCCGGTTGGCAAAAAGCTTCATGCTGACAGCTGAAATGCCTGTTGAACAGCGCTACAAATCGTATATTGAAATAACGGATAAAGAACTGCGTGACCGTTTGTTGAATTATGAAATGGATTGGGAAGCTAATGACGTAGTTTTGAATGCTTTTCAAGGTTGCTCAGATGTCTCGGAATTGCACCAGTTATTTGAAGTTGATCGCTTAACGCAACTTCCTGATGATCTGTTGATGTTGACAGATAAAATGACGATGGCAACATCACTTGAATGCCGTGTACCATTGCTCGATCATGAATTGGTCGAATTAGCGTGCAGCATGCCCCCGGAGCTCAAAATTAGCGGCGGAGAGCTTAAATACATCTTAAAAGAATGTTTATCGGATCTGCTGCCGCCAGAAATTCTTTATCGAAAAAAACGCGGCTTCGGTGCACCGATGGGAGCATGGATAAAGAAAGAGTTATTGCCGCTTTTAGAATCTGTATTAAGTCCTGATGCCATCAAAGCGCGTGGCGTCTTTAATTCCGATGTCGTGCAGATACTGATAAAAGAGCATCTTGATAGAAAAAGCGATCATACTGATATTTTGATCGGATTATTTAACTTTGAGATCTGGTCGAGACTGATGCTTGATCAAGTCACACCGGAAACCCTGGAAGCAGATTTAAAACAACTCATCCAATGAAAATTTTGTATATTTGTCATCGTTTTCCTTTTCCACCCAAGCGTGGTGGCAAGATCCGCCCATTTAACATGATTAAATATTTGACGGAACAGGGCCATCAAGTGTGGGTTGCATCTTTGGCCAGGTCACAACAAGAATACGATGAATGCGCAGGCATAGCAGATTATTGCCATCAATATACAATTGGACTGATCAATGAATCTGTGCAATGGGCACGCATGATTGCATATTTACCGGTACCAACACCATCTTCCTTGGCCTACTTTTATAGTAGAAAATTAAAAAAACAGATTAACTCCTGGCTGGAGACAGAGAATTTTGATCTGATCTTTGTGCACTGCTCCTCTGTCGCTCAGTATGTGGAAAATGTTAAGCATATTCCAAAAATATTGGATTATGGTGACATGGATTCCCAAAAATGGCTGACCTATCGAGGCTTCAAACCTTTTCCGTTAAACCTGGGGTACTGGTGGGAAGGTATGAAAATGGAATATTCCGAAAAAAAACTGGCGCCAAGATTTGATTTAACCACCTGCACCACAAAAGCGGAGTTATCCACTCTCAGGAGCTATGGTACAGCAATAAGAACGGATTGGTTTCCCAATGGAGTTGATGCTGATTTCTTTCAACCCGACGGCACTGCCTATGATCCCCTGAGCATTTCTTTTATAGGTCGCATGGATTATTTTCCCAACCAGCAGTGTATGCTGGAGTTTTGCCAACACACCTTGCCGCTAATACAACAAAAAATACCTGAAACAGAACTTTATATTGTTGGCGCAGAACCTTCCAAAGAAATCAAGGCACTAGAAAGAATAAAAGGTGTGCACGTGACAGGAAGCGTTAAAGATGTACGTCCATATATTTTAAAAACTGCCGCAATGATTGCGCCACTGAATATTGCCCGTGGAACACAAAATAAAATTCTAGAAGCAATGGCAATGGGTGTTCCTGTCGTTTCCAGTTCTCTTGCTGCAGACGGTATTGATGCTGTCTCCGGCGAACATTTTTTAACAGCCGATACGCCAGCCGAATATGCCGAGAAACTGATTAGCCTGATGGAATCAGCGTCGTTAAGGGATAAATATGCCAAAGCTGGCCGAGAACGAATGTTATCTAATCATTCTTGGCATGAGAGCATGAGCAAAATGGAATCACTCATTTTGAATTGCGTTAAGAATCGTAAATAAATTCAGTGCATAAACGGGCTGGCTTAAAATTAAGTAAAAACATTTCAGAAATTTGAAATTTATAAATTAGGAGTTGGAATGGATATCAGTGTATTTGGTCTAGGTTATGTCGGTGCAGTATCTTTAGCGTGTCTTGCAAAAGAAGGCCACAACGTAACGGGTGTTGATATAGATAATACCAAACTGGACCTCATAAGATCAGGAAAATCTCCGGTTATTGAAGCCGGAATGCCAGAACTCGTTCAGGAGGTTGTCGCTGCAGGCCGTGTAAAACTTACACAATCCACACAAGAGGCCATAGCCCAAACAAACTTATCTTTTGTTTGTGTTGGCACACCTTCTCAACCCAATGGAAATCAGGATCAAACAGCGGTATTGCGGCTGACAGAGCAACTGGGAGCAGCGCTTAAATTAAAAAATGACCATCATATCATTATATTCCGTTCAACACTGATACCCGGAACGGTAATGAACACGCTCATTCCAATGCTGGAAAAAATTTCTGGAAAAGTGAATGGTGTCGATTTCGATGTATGCTTTCAGCCCGAATTTTTACGCGAAGGGACATCAATCAAAGATTACTACAAACCACCCTTTACTGTTGCTGGTGTAACCTCGAATAAACCAAAGGAAGTTTTTGAAAAGTTATTCTCCAGTCTTCCTGGGGAAATAATTTTTACAGATATTGCCACTGCAGAAACGATGAAGTATTTTTGTAATATTTTTCATGCACTCAAAATCACATTTGCAAATGAAGTGGCACGTTTGTGCGAATCTATCAAGGTCGATCCGCACGCTGTCATGGAGCTTATTTGCAAGGATAAACAACTGAACATCTCAAGTGCTTATATGAAGCCCGGTTTTTCTTTTGGCGGCAGTTGCTTGCCCAAAGATCTCAGAGCAATCAACTATATAGCCAAACAAAATGACATCGATATTCCGATGCTAAAAGCAGTATTGCCGTCAAACCGGGTACATCTTGATCAGGCGTTACAAAAAATAATGCTTTCCGGATTGAAAAAAGTTGGTTTTATAGGACTCAGCTTTAAAACCGGAACAGATGATTTACGTGAAAGTCCGCTAGTAGATCTGGCCGAGAAGCTGATTGGCAAGGGCTACATACTCAAAATCTATGACCCTGAAGTCAATATTTCCAAGTTAATTGGCGCGAACAAAAGCTTTATAGAAACAAGTATTCCACACATTGGTTCACTGATGACAACGGATTATGAAAACTTATTGAATACAAGCGAAATAATCGTTGTAGGTATAACAGACCGAAACCTGATTACGACATTAATTGAAACTTCCAGAACAGAACAAATCATTTTAGACTTAGTCAATATTAAAGAACGGAATAAATTAAACGCAAAATATATAGGGATGTGCTGGGAATGATAAAAAAACGTTATTTTCTACAGTTAAGTATGGTTATCCTTGGGATAGTAATCAGCTGCGCTTATTTATTCTCTATAGCAACACCTTCAGAAGAAGCTGCGCGCATTCGAAATTCTCTGGTACATCAACCTGGCCATCTTGATGATTTTATCTGGAACCCATCAACTTATCCGGCTGATTTTAAAATTGAAACTGCGTTACCGCCTTTATATTTTAAGCAATTTATTGAGAGCTTGCCTATTGAACCAGACATGTCGGAATTAGACAAGTTTCTTCTCGCTGCAAAGAAAATCATTGACCGAGAGAGACGTGGGGGACCTATTATGTCCAATACGGTTGATGCACTCAAGAAAATGCAGAGTGAAGGTATAGGATGGTGTTCTGACTACACCCAGGTTTTTAACGGCATAGCCCATACCATGGAAATTCCGGTCAGAGAATGGGGCATCTCATTTGACGGCTACAGTGGCTATGGTCATGCGTTTAATGAAATTTTTGATAAAAAACTAGGTAAATGGGTTTTCATTGATGCTTTTTATGCATTTTATGTCAGCAATTCCGAAGGTGAACCCTTGTCTGTCCTGGAGTTTCGTCAAATGCTTAGTACTTCACCTGATCAACTGATCATTCATAAAATTATCCAGGAACAATTTGGCTTTAAAGATAATGCTGCCGCATTGGATTATTATCAACGAGGTATGCCGCAGTTATTTTTAATATGGGCAAATGATGTATTTAGTTATGATGCTAATCCGCTCATTCAATTAGCAGGCTCCTACTCCAGGATGGCAGAGCAGATTACCGGGATTTTACTCGGAATTAATCAGGAGATTCGACTATACCCCGATCCACACAGTTTACAACAACAAAATAAATTACTTTCACTCAAGTACAAAGTCATTTCCATTATTATGTTGAACATAATATTGGGAATCCTCTTTTTGTTTATCCTTGTTAAAATGTTTAATCGCCGCATCAGTCATGGCTAAAAATATTAAAGTGCTTCACGTGCTTGATCATTCTTTACCATTACATAGCGGCTATACATTTCGCACCCGTTCAATCTTATCCATTCAACACCAAATGGGTATTCAAACAGCACTGGTTACGAGCTGTAAACACGCTGAGAACAGCCAGTGCACCGACAAGATTGAACAAATCGATGGTCTGAGATTTTATCGCACATACCCTTCATTCCTGAGTAAGCTACCTGTCATTAATCAACTGGATGTCATCTTGACTTTAATCAATCGGCTTCATACTGTTATTAACATTGAACAGCCCGACGTCATTCATGCACATTCACCTTGTCTAAATGGGTTAGCAGCCTTATATGCAGGGAAAAAACATAATATTCCCGTGCTCTATGAAATGCGTGCTTCATGGGAAGATGCGGCAGTAAGTCACGGCGCCTGTCAGGAAAACGATTTGCGTTACAAAATTTCCAGAGCGATGGAAACCTATGTGTTAAAACGTTCTGACCATATCACTACCATATGCGAAGGCCTGAGAGGAGACATTCAGGTTCGTGGCATTTCTCCAGACAAAATTACCGTCATACCCAATGCTGTAAATACCGATCAGTTCCAGCCTATTTACGAAAAAGATGCAGTACTTTTATCAAAGCTAAATCTTTCTAATAAAAGAATTCTTGGTTTTATCGGTTCATTTTACGAATACGAAGGCCTGGAATTACTGATAAAAGCAACAGCGGCTTTAAAAAATGAATGCCCGGATTTACATTTATTACTGGTTGGCGGTGGTCAGGCTGAAAAACAACTGAAAGAAATCGCTTCTCAACTAGATATTTTAAATCAAGTGACTTTTACAGGAAGAATTAACCACAGCGAAGTAATGAGGTATTACAGTATCATTGATTTACTCGTGTATCCGAGACTGCCCATGCGACTAACTAATCTGGTTACACCGCTAAAACCATTGGAAGCGATGGCAATGGGACGACCATGTATTGCCTCAGATGTGGGCGGCCACAAAGAACTTATTATTGATCAGGAAGATGGTTTGCTATTCAAGGCAGGCAGTTTGGATGACCTGATTGAGCTACTAAAATCAACCTACCTAAAGCCCGATTTTAGTTCAATTATCAAAAATGGATTGTATAAAGTAAAAGAAAAACGTAACTGGGAAGTCAGTGTTGCACCCTATCATTCAATTTATTTATCCCTGGCTGAAAAACATTAAATAAATTTTCCCCACTGGATATCAATCAATTTTATTAATCAATGAATAAACCACGTTCATTTGAAAAATTATGGCGAAAACGATTCGAAAGTTTTGCTACAAATGCAGAGGATGACGCCGGTATAGCGGGATGGTCACCCACAGGCCTGGATGCCCGCCTGCGTAAGTTCAAGGAAATTTGGAATAGCAACAACTATATACTGAAAAAAAAATACTGGCTTGATGCTGGTTGTGGTGCAGGCACCTACTCAAGGTTTATAGCAAAACAAGGTGTGGATATCGTTGGGCTAGATTACTCTTTTCCATCTTTACAGAAGGCGATAGCCAAGGGGGAAGAATCCATTTCATGGTGTGTAGCGGATATCAACAAAATTCCCCTTAAACAAAATTACTTTGATGGCATAATTTGCTTCGGCGTGACACAAGCCCTGGATGATTCAGCAAATGCAATCCAGGGGTTATCGATGATAATCAGACCAGGTGGATATGTTTTTATAGACGCATTAAACAGCCGTTGCTTGCCACACATCTGGGAACATTTTTCGCGCAAAATCCGAAATAAACCCATCCATTTGCGCTATGAAACAGTCAGTAACTTACATCAATTAATGAGAAAAAACGGTTTAACCAATATTCGGTTATACTGGCTGCCAATCTTACCTGCACGCTGGTACCGCTATCAGTGGATAGTTGAAACGCGTCTGACCAAATGGGTCTTCCGTCATATCCCGTTCTTTGGTCAATTACTGAGTCACGCATTCATCGTGAGTGGGCAACGACCACAGGACACCGCCTGATGTCCGATTTATTCACCTCACTGGAAACCGCCTTCGTGAACAAATTAATTTCATTATTTTCGCCATCGGGCAAATACGCGCGATTATCCATTGTTCTTTATCATAGTATTTCTCCTGAACCCGACGAATTGCTGTCCGAACAAGAAGATGTCGCAATCTTTGATACACATATCCGCTTTTTATCCAGTCACTTCAACATACTGCCTTTGCATGAAGCAATTCAGCGTCTGCAAGATGGCACATTACCCAGTCGGGCTGCCTGCATTACATTTGATGATGGTTATGCAAATAATGCAGAAGTTGCGCTACCGGTTTTGCAGAAATATAATGCAACGGCTACTTTTTTTATTGCGGCCGCTTTTATTAATGGCGGCATGATGTGGAATGACAAAGTAATTGAACTCATACGACACGCACCCGGAGAACTCCTTGATTTAAATGAGATTGGTTTTGGGAAGCATGACATCGGTTCGCTTGAGCAGCGTCAAAAAACACTGTTTGCTTTAATTAACAAGTTCAAATATCTGCCTCATGAAGAAAAATATGCGCAGCTTGAAAAATTATGCCATTTAATACCGGTCACTCTCTCGGAAAATATGATGATGACCGCAGATCAGATCAGGAAACTACACCACGCAGGCATGGAAATCGGTGGCCATACAGTCAGTCATCCGATTCTTGCACGCACGGATAATGAAGTCGCTTACACTGAAATAAAGAATGGCAAGAAATTACTGGAAGACATCATCCAGGCACCTGTCCGCTTATTTGCCTATCCAAATGGAAAACCCAGGCAGGATTATTTACCAGAGCATGTTGCCATGCTGAAGGAAATTGGTTTTGAGGGTGCTGTTTCCACTGCCTGGGGTGCTGCAAACAATCATGCTGATATCTATCAGCTGCCGAGATTCACACCTTGGGATAAAAATAGAATTCGCTTTGTAATGCGCATGGTCCAAAATATGTTCAGAACTACCAACACTTGTTAATATCGTATTCTTTCATTTAGCCAAAGTTTTAGCATGCAACCAACTGTAGTCATGAATCATCACCGTCAAACAGCGATCATCGTGGCGAAAAGTGGCAAAAAGCTTCAAATCATCAAATTAGGTAAAGGGCGGCTAACAGTGGCTTCGTTGTCAGCGGCCGAAATTGAAAAACAAGGGTATAAAGTCAGTCATTATTCACCTGATCAGGCTGCCCGATCTTATCTCGAACATGGAGCCGGTGTCAGCAAACGCGCCAGGAAACATCTGGAAGAAATCAGCAGACATAAATTTTCAGACACTCTGACGCTGACATAATGAATTTCAAATACTCTGTTCAAAATATGATTTCGACAAGCATATTTGAATTTTTATTACCAAATTTCACGCTTATTGTCGCAAATCAGAAAGGACTATTTCTTATACATCAACCTTTTAACCACTGTCCCGCCGTCTGCGTTTTAATATAAGTCGAATTTTATATGAGCATATTGCTGTAAATGGAATAGTAGCGCCAGCTCACGCACTTCTTCATACCTTTCAAGGCTTATTCAATCGCTCCCAAGTTTTATAAATATTTGATGAAAACATACTTAAATCGCCCTTTCTTATTGCCAGTCTTTTCTATATCGGGACTATCGGAAAATGGCTTTCTGAGAAAAAATAAATTTTCAACATATTGATTAATTGATATTTTAATCTCATTAAGTCGCTGCTTTTCCCATTTTCCGACAGCCCCATATCGTAAAAACAAAACAAATTGGTATTGCAATATGCGCATCCGGTTGGTAGCGGTGAATAGCGTTATTATGATTACACTGCGTCACGGAGCACGTGGACTCAATAAACTATGATCAAAAGCTTGTACCAAGGCCGGTAGATGATACAAAGTTACCGTTCAAATTAACCCATGTTTCACCAGTGAATGCATCGAAGATACTGCCTGCATCAGTGGCGAAGCAATCAGGTACTTGCTGGCTGGTGCTTGAGGAAACGGTAGAAACAGTAACCGGGGGATTAATGGTTATTCCAAATCCACTTGGAATTGTTGAAAGCTGGTTGGTCATATCGAAACAAATGTCGCTGTTCACGACAAGATTGGTTGCATCTACCGGAGCGTTGATAATACAACTGGATGTATTTTGTGCAAGCGAATCAAATGGGTTCGGAATGCCCGGCAGATCGATGATAATGCCGGTTGTTTGGAAAGTAGTGATATTGAATGTACTCAAAATGGAAATACCGGTTGGCTCAACTGGCGCGGGCGGCTCACAGAAATTGGTATTCCCTGTGTCTGGAATCAGAATACATTGACCGTTTGTGGTGATATTGACTACATTACCACTTTGGGTAATAACCATATCAGGTGGAATACCCGCAGTATCACGGCATGCAGGGACAGTTCCATTCCCTCCGGAACCTTGTATCTGAGCCAGCACATCTGGCAGTGTACCGACAAATGTTGGACTTTCGGTTCCCCAAGGACCACCTAACACAAAAACGTCATTATTTTTGACCCCAGCGTAGACACCCGTTGACGGATAAAACCTGAACGCCCAAGGATCAATCATCTGTGTAGCTTGATGATTTGGAAACAGTTCTGGAAAACTGGATTCCGCCCAGTTAAATACTGTTTCGATTTCGTTAGTCGTCGCGGCAGAAACCGGATTGAAACTACACAACAAAACGAACAAATAAAATGATGAGATCAAAGACCTGATGCAATGTTTCATGATACCTCCTTTTTTATTATTACAGTCCGTGATAATCCAACGGACAACCTGCACTCAGCGCGCGGAAATAAAAATCCAAACTCAGAATCGAGCTTCAAATTTCACTTAATAACGTAATCCGCAACACGCCATGAGTTATCTTTTTCTTTAGCCAGTGTAATGGTTTCCATTGCCAACCCCTTGTGCTTAAATGTTGTGTAAAACTGGACAACAACATATTCCCCTTTGGGAAATCCCGACAACCCTTGACTATAGCCGGCCGATGCGATATATCTGGCCTCCATTGATCCAAGTGGTTTCTTGATAGCATCAATAGCTTTGACCCAGTCAGATTCAGGCCACTTTTTCTGGAAATGCGAAGAAGCTTTTTTCCAACCTTTTGTATAGAGACCTTCGTCAGTTAACGCAAGCCATGAACGCGCACTGCTTTCAACCTTATCGAGAATATCCTGTTCGGCCGTATAGGCAAAAGTTGCGCAGAAAAGTAATACTGACAGCACGATAAATTGTTTTATCATCTTAACACCCTAAATTATGAAACTTGGATTCCAATATATGCAAAAATAATCCAACTATTTTATTCAGCAATGATCCCGCCACCAAGACAAACCATACTCTCGTAAATTACGACTGATTGTCCCGGTGTTACAGCCCACTGATTCTCGGCAAAGTCAATCTGACATTGATCATTAATAAAGCGCTCAATAGTGCAAGGCGCATCTTTCTGCCGATACCGGGTTTTTGCAGCATAAACCCAATTGCAACGCGGCCTTTCACCACTTATCCAGGTTAAGTGAGTTGCCTTGAGTGAAGGTTGCAGCAAGCTGGGGTGGTCGTGTCCTTGCACGACAATTAATATATTTTCAGCCAGATTCTTGTCACATACAAACCAGGGTTCGTCACTCCCGTCACATGTACCACCGATACCTAAACCTTGTCGTTGTCCGATCGTGTAATACATCAACCCCACATGTTTACCCACCACCTTGCCTTCACGCGTTTGTATCTCACCTGGTTGATGCGGCAGGTAGCGACTCAAGAATTCCCTGAATGGACGCTCCCCGATAAAACAGATACCGGTACTATCTTTCTTGGAGAAATTGGGCAACTTTAAATCCCGGGCTATGTTGCGTACTTCGCGCTTATATAGATGTCCAATCGGAAATAATGTATTGGCCAGCTGCGTCTGATTCAGACGATAAAGAAAATAACTTTGATCTTTGGTGCCGTCCTCACCTTTGAGTAACTGGAATTTACCATTAAATTCCCGTACCTGTGCGTAGTGTCCAGTTGCTATATAATCTGCGCCAAGTTGATAGGCATGATCCAGAAATGCTTTGAACTTGATTTCGGCATTACACAGCACATCGGGATTGGGCGTGCGTCCGACCTGATATTCAGACAGGAAATTTGAAAAAACACGATCTTTATATTCAGTTGAAAAATTGACTGCCTCAATGGGTATATCCAGAATATCTGCAACCGAAACTGCATCCAGAAAGTCTTGCCGGGAAGAACAATACGAATCGGTATCATCGTCCTCCCAGTTCTTCATGAACAAACCGATCACATCATAACCCTGTTGCTTGAGCAAATACGCCGCCACGGACGAATCCACACCACCCGACATGCCGACAACTACACGTTTATTTTTCATTACCTCAATTATAATGCGTCAGAACTTCCAATGGGTATCGCTTACCTGCACAAAAATCCTGTATGCATTGGTTTACGAGCGGACTGCGATGACGCATAGTCAATGCTTCAATCTGCGGCATATCATGCCAATCCGCATTAACAATACATGCCTCTCTTACATAGTCCTGATCAAAATCTGTGACGCAACCCGAAAAAGCAAAACGCAGATAAGTCGTATCATTATTAGTGGAATGCCAGTGATAGACGCCCAGCAGCCACTCCGGAACAAATGTATAGCCAGTCTCTTCCAGTGTTTCTCTGATAACGGCATGAATCAGAGACTCGCCTGCTTCCAGATGTCCCGCAGGCTGATTAAATAATGTCATAGCGCCGGGAGATTCCCGTTCTTCAACCAACAAAAAACTCCCCTCCTCCTCAACAACTGCAGCTACCGTTACATTTGGTTTCCAGATCATAATTTCACATGTGTCATTTGATTAAAAAATTGACTATTTGTTTATTTAATAGTGTACCGTTTTTTGTTTCTCCAAACAGATAAACATATAGAGCATGTAACAAGACAAAATGGCGGCAAAGAAACACCATACGGAAATAAATGTCTTAGCAGACAAAAGCGCTACCAACAAGACAGACAACGCAATAATGATGCCGAAATAACGTAAATATTTCTCCGATGAAAATAACAGCGGCACCAGAATCACTAACACATAAGCGCCACGCACCGTTATACGTGGCACAAAATCATCCAGCAACAATGTTAGTTCGTATGAAATGGAATGTTCTATTAAAGACACTGACATCCAATCAGCAAACATCAAAACGGGAAGATACATAACCAGACCAAACAATCCACCCATAACCGTTATTATAAAAAACAATTGTTTCTTATTTTCTGCGCTTTCTATTTTATAACATGAATACGGTATCCAGAATAACCAAAAAAAATGAGAAAAAAACACAAAGCTTAAGGCGGGTATTCGTATCAATCCGGCATCGCCTGTTTCCAGTATCAACCAGAGCCACCCTTCTATAGCTTGCTGCACACCAAAAATCAAGGGATAGAGCGCAAACGGCCAATAGGCTTGATAACACCTACTCCTGTATGATTCGTTCAAACAATAAACACCCACCGGCACCAGCGCTGCAGATACCGTAAAACTGGCAGTAGCGGAAAAACACATGTCAATTACCCATAATTAAAGTTATAAACCTTATATAGCTGATCATTCTAATTTTTTACAGGCAATTAATGAATCATGAGCAGGTTATAATTTATTTCAGTCTCACTTTACTTTAAACAAGACTATGCCTAGACTGTAATTAAGTGGAATGTTAATATTGCAATTGCTAATTAAATAAGTAATATAGACAGTCGTGTAATAACTTGACCAAGTCATTTGTCATGTACTTTTTTGTATTGCAACCATAACCATAAATACTTAAGGTAAGTATTAAGATTAATGCTTTTATCAATTTAAAAGCCGCTGTTTGTTAATAATCACGGTTCAGGCCAAGGTAACATACGCAACTTGCCCGAATCAAATCTTACTATTTACTTGGTTATGGTTTTTTCTGGAATGAATTTCCGGGCAAGATAAAATGATTTTAAAAACCCAATCAAGGAGAGAGGAACTAAAATGAAAAAACTTGTAATCGCCGCATTTGCTTCGATATTTATTTTTGGCTCAACAACCACAATGGCTAGCGGAAATCTGGAATCTTCGCTTACACCTATCAGTGCCGGGGACATTCTCAATTGGATGAACTGTAGAGATAAAAAAGCATCTGATTCTGTTAAAAGCATGACCAAAACAGCAAACGGTAAAATTGTCGTTGTAAAATGTGCTGATGCAAACAAGATTGTTGCTGATGCACAAGCCACAAGCAAATAATTTGTTTCTTTTGGGTCTATAGTTATATAGACCCAACTCTTATTCACCCACTCGTGCAAAATTATTTTCAATGTTCTAAATAGAACATTCGTTCGTTCGCGCCCCGCAACCTAGAAATTCCGGTAATAACTACGCTATCTAGTTCGTATTTATTATATCCTTCTGTAAATTATCTTTTTCGAGACATATTTTTTATCATCAGCATATGCGACTGTTAAAATATTTTTTAGGATTCTGTTTACTTGGATTCATCAGTTTTGCTGCAGCATGCTATATTTCGCCTAAAATTTTTGTGGAAACAGCGTATGCACTGGTAAAATTGGAATTCGATGATTTGCCCGAAATCTCCAGTCAATCATTATATGCATTATCCAGCGATGAGGATTCAGACCATATCATTGTCGATGTACGCACACTGGAAGAACGTCAAGTTTCCATAATACCCGGCGCCATCGATGAGACACATTTTGAACGTAATCTCTCTGGATACCAAAATAAAAAGATTATCGTCTATTGCACCATTGGATATCGCAGTGGCTACTATACCCAGTCACTCCGGCAGAAGGGGCTTGATGCATATAACTTGAGCGCGGGCATTCTTGGATGGACACATATCAATGGTCGCTTATTCAACTCGCAAGGAAAGGCGACCAAGCGCGTACACATCTACAGCCGCCCCTGGGATCTTGCTCTAAAGAACTATATAGCTGTTTATTAACAGACTGTTAATGCTAAAATAGGTCTACAGATGCCACGCTCCAGCTATCTGTGAGAATAACGCGCTTTTTCTATCGTACACCTGCAGAAAATCAAACGGACATTTATCCCCAAAAGTTTCATTACAAATCATGTGTATTTACCTGTTTCAAACAAAAAATTTCGGTTATTATTTCAGCTGTAACTGAAACTCCATCAACTTAGAAATGACGCGGTATCTATGGTCGTCCGATGAGTTATATTTTAGCACCACTGGTCGCGGCAAGTTTCGCCAGTAACGCTGAAAAGTTACCTGAACGCATCATTTCTAAGTTGATGGAGTACTAACATTCAATCAATGGGTACAACATGGCTTATGCATAGATTTTTTCTATTTCTTTTCGCCATTTCCAATGGTATTTCTTTTTCATCAATCCACGCTGAAACATGGATACTGCCGCCAGCGGATATTGATATTTTTGGCCAAATACGTACAACACAAGCTGGCCGCACTGATACATTACTGGATATCGCTCGCTTGTATGATATTGGCCAGACTGAAATCGTACTGGCCAATCCCACTGTAGATCGCTGGATGCCAGACGACGGCTCAGAAGTAATACTGCCCAGCCGACATATTTTTCCTCGGGCTGAACGCAAGGGACTGGTGTTAAACTTGCCGGAAATGCGGTTATATTACTTCCCCGAACCTAAAAATGGTGAAAAACCGATAGTGATGACTTTTCCAATGGGCATCGGCAGAATGGACTGGGAAACACCTTTGGGCATATCAAAGATCATTGAAAAAAAGAAAGATCCAACCTGGACACCGCCGGAATCCATCAAGAAACACCGAATTGCCAATGGTGAACCACCGCTGCCCGATGTCGTTCCACCCGGACCCGATAATCCGTTGGGTCGTCACGCCATGCGGCTAAGCATCGGCAAGGGCAGCTATCTTATCCATGGAACAGCCAAGCCTTACGGCGTCGGTATGCGCGTGTCATCTGGCTGTATTCGCCTGTACCCCGAAGATATTGAAAACTTATTCGATAAAGTGCCACTCGGAACGCAGGTAAATATCGTCAATCAACCCATCAAGTTAGGTTGGTTACTCAATCAATTGTATATTGAACTACACCCGCCACTTGAAGAAGAAAATGTAAAAAATGCAGACTACAAACAGATAGTCATCGCCACCATTAATGATTTCCTTGCAGAAAAAAACAGTCAAAAAAACATGACTGTTGATTTTGAAATCAACCATCAAGCTTTGGAACAGGCTATATCAGATAAAAGTGGCATGCCCATTTTAATATCGCGCATTCAAACTCAGTAAAACACAAAACCATATTGGCAACATTTTAAAGCAACCATTCCCCCAGAAAATAAATCCATTTTTCTAATACTATTTCTACTCGAGACGATCATCTCAATGACACAAGTCATTATCGTTTACAACAGATTCTATATTTGAGGATAAATTGGATACATTTGTGATTGAGTCAAGCGAGTCACTACTGTTGCTTGAAAACCGAACAAGAAATAGTCTTCTGCGCGCGGTTTGAATATATAGTCAGAATAAAAAACGGGCTGTTTTCAACAGTCCGTTGGGAATAAAACCGGTTATTAACAGATCGACAAATTATTACCGCTTCAACTCTCACTTTCGTGATAATTGACAGGCTTCACAAAGCCGTACACGAAGCTATGAGGTTTGTATTCCCAACATAATAATTCTCCTCTAGATTTGTTTTTTGTAAACACTAACAATATAAAGTATCTAATGGATCCTTTTATGTTACTTCTACAGAAGGGGTTTCAAAACAACTTAAAAGTTCAATATTTTCAAAATTAATTTTCCAGGCTAGCCAATTTTGAAGTTTTAAATGAGTCTTTATCAAATAGTCTTTTAAATAAAAATCAGTAACGCCAGGCCGATGCCACCTGCCGTAGTCAACATGCCCGTGGCGCAACGTCTTGCAATCAGCGCATTGCCGATAAAATAAATCAGCCCAAGTTTAAAAGCAATATTGGACATGATGCCTAGAGAAATAGCGGTGACTGTCTCAGCCGCTTCTAGCTTGCCCAGTTCAAATAAACGCAAACTCGTCAGAGTAATGGCATCAACATCGGTCAAACCAGACACAAGCGCTACAGCATACAAGCCACGGCTCCCGGCAACATCCGATAACCACGCCGCACAGAACAACACAATGGCATAAAGCAAACCAAAACCCGCAGCAGTCCGTAACTCGGTTGGATTTTTAATTTCAGGAATCGGAATATTGTCATGTTGACTCAACTGGTGCCACCAATAAAATGTTGCACCGACACCGAATAACAGGCCGCCCCCTAACACCGGTAACAGCTGCGGCAGAATTTCGGATGAAACAACCGCACTGACAATTGCAAGACGTATTAAAACAGTCAAATTTGCAATCAAAATAACAACAATCGCAAGTTGGGTGAAATACTGATTATTTTTGCTAAGTCTGGTGTAGACAAGGGTAGCAGCGGTACTCGATACCAGACCGCCAAGCAAACCCAACAAAACGGCACCATGACGTTCTCCCACCAGGCGTAGCGCTACATAGCCCGCCAGACTGACACCTGAAATCAGTACGACCATCATCCATATCTGATGAGGATTGATGGCCTGGTAAGGTCCAAATTCTTCATTCGGTAAAATAGGTAAGATGATAAAAGTTAATACCGAAAATTGCAGAATAGAAACCAGATCGCGTCGTCCCAGATTATGGGTAATGCCATGTAATTCTGTTTTGAAATACAGTAATACGGTGGTGATAATGGCCAACATGACCGCTAATTTGGTATCACCATACCAGACGGTAGCCCCCAAACCATAGCAGATAACAATCGCGGCGACTGTCGTAGTTCCAGGGTCAGTAGCACTGTCAACCTGGATACGCACATACGCCGCGATTGTCATTAAACCCACAATCAGCAAGCCACCTACTAAAAACCATGGCGCATTTGTTTTATCCGATAACATAGCAGCAAGTGTG
Source organism: Nitrosomonas aestuarii (assembly GCF_003046585.1). Classification (GTDB taxonomy): domain Bacteria; phylum Pseudomonadota; class Gammaproteobacteria; order Burkholderiales; family Nitrosomonadaceae; genus Nitrosomonas; species Nitrosomonas aestuarii. The sequence goes on from NZ_QAAE01000004.1 coordinate 125,287, forward strand.
CCAAACAAAGCAACCAAAGCGAATGTTCTCAGTCCCGCTCTGGCGTTCGGACTACGCTCACGTTCCAGACCGATAAGCAAGCCGATTGCCAAACTGGTGGCGAAATGCGGCAAATTAAAAAGTGCATTACCTTGCAGGAATTCGATATTCATGATGTGATCACATGACTGTTCTGCTGTCTGGTTGTGGCTCCGGTTGCGTCCAGTGCTCAATCAATAACTGAAGCCGCGATCTCCCATTAAATTCATTAATCTGCAATCGGTAAACAGCACTGATAACCTCGGGTAATGATTCATTGTAAAAAAACAAAATAGCGTCGTAGCTTGTTGCTGAAGAAGTGATTGTTTCGGAATTGTCAGAATTCAGTTTTTTAAGCTTCAGTTTTAAATGTTTCTCACCCACAATACGCTGACTTTCAATATAAAACAAAGCATTGAAGGTAGGTTGAGGAAATCCTTGTCCCCAGACCTGCCGCGCGAGAAGATGCGCCAGTTCCATATTGATCTCTGATTCGTTCAGATCACCGTCTGTTTCTATTACACGCGTCAAGTGCGCATCGGTCAGTAGCAATTGTGCAACTTCCTCGAATGCTTCGCAAAATTGAACAAAACTGTCAGTATGTATCGTCAAACCGGCTGCAGCGGCATGCCCTCCAAATTTCTGGATGAGTGTCGGATAGCGTTTGGAGACAAGATCCAATGCATCACGCAAATGAAAACCCGGAATGGAACGTCCGGAGCCTTTCATTTCACCCGCATTACCTGGTGCAAAAATAATGACTGGACGATGGTATTTATCTTTGATACGCGACGCCAGAATGCCAATAACACCCTGATGCCAGCAGTGATCAAACAAGCAAATACTGTAAGCTGCTTGAATTTGAGCTTTCTCCGCATCCAGCGTATTTTCCAGTTTGGATAGCGCACTCTCCTGCATGTCCGATTCGATTTCACGGCGCTGAACATTGAGTGTATCCAGTTGCTGCGCGATCTGCTCGGCGCAGGCGACATCATCAGTCAGCAAACACTCAATTCCCAGCGACATATCATCAAGACGTCCGGCTGCATTCAATCTGGGCCCCAGTATAAAACCCAGATCGTATGTGGAGGTTTGTTGCGGATTGCGCCTCGCAACTTTAAGAAGCGCATTGATCCCGGCGCATGCGTGTCCTTTTTGAATGCGCTTTAAGCCCTGCTGCACCAGGATGCGATTATTGTCATCCAACTTAACCACATCGGCTACCGTACCGAGCGCAACCAAATCCAGGTAACTGGCAAGATTGGGTTCTTTTTTGTTCTGAAACACACCACGTTGACGAAATTCGGCCCGCAAAGCCAGCATTAAATAGAAAACCACTCCGACACCGGCAATACTTTTACTTGGAAACAAGCAATCCGGTTGATTGGGATTAATGATAGCTGCTGCGTCAGGCAATTCGTCGCCTGGTAAATGATGGTCAGTAATCAGTACTTGCATACCCAGCGTTGTTGCCGCTTGAACACCATCCATACTGGCGATTCCATTATCCACCGTAATGAGTATATCGGGTTGTTTAGTTGAATGCGCAAGACGCACGATTTCCGGCGTTAAGCCATAGCCATATTCAAAACGATTGGGAACCAGGTAGTCTACATTGGCACCCATTTTGCGCAATATCCGTATGCCGACTGCGCAGGCTGTCGCACCATCTGAATCGTAATCAGCCACAATGAGCAAACGCTTGCCGGTATCAATGGCATCTGCCAGCAAACCGGCCATTTGTTTTATATTCTTGATTTGATCAAATGGAATGAGACGCGTCAGTTCCGTTTCAAGCTGTCCCGAGTTCTCAATACCACGTGCAGCATAGATACGGGCCAGTACAGGTGGAAACCCACAACGATGCAATGCTTCAAATGCTTGAGAATCAAATGTGCGCGTGGTTATTTTGGGCATTAGCCGAATTTTACACAAAACTTTCAACACTCACAGGCGCATGTAATCAATTACCTGTTTAGATGAACGAGATGATTTTAGGCGCGTCCAGACTCAGATTCGATTCTTTCAGCTTTCAGTATATATAGTCTGCGGCTGTCAGCGCGCAATACAGTAAACTTAAGGTTATCAATGACAACTGACTCATCACGGGTTGGTAATCTTCCAAATTTGTTGAGCACGAGTCCACCGATTGTATCATAGTCATCATCACTGAAATTGGCGCCCAAGGCCTCGTTGAAATTATCAATTTCTGTGATAGCTTTGATTCGATAACTGCCTTCTTTTTCCAGCACAATGTTATCCTCATCCTCATCGAAATCATACTCATCCTCGATTTCACCCACAATCTGCTCGAGTACATCTTCAATGGTGATCAAACCCGCCACACCGCCATATTCATTAACTACAATAGCAATATGGTTTCTATTTTTTCGAAAATCTTTCAACAACACATTAAGTTGCTTGGACTCGGGGATAAAAACAGCAGGGCGCAACATGTCACGTATATTGAATTCTTCTTCGCCGGCATAATAACGCAGCAAATCCTTCGCCAGCATAATGCCAATAATATTGTCCTCACACCCTTCCGTAACAGGAAAACGTGAATGCGCGGTTTCGATTACAAAGGGAATAAATTTATCAGGTGTTTCACTGATATCAATGACATCCATTTGAGAGCGTGGAACCATAATATCGCGCGCCTGCATTTCCGATACCTGCATGACGCCTTCAATCATGCTAAGCGCGTCCGAATCGAGCAAATTACGTTCAAAAGCGGAATGTAATAAAGTAATAAGCTGTTTACGATCTTCGGGTTCGCGCAAGAGCATCGTGCTGACACGCTCAAGCCAACCCGTTTTAAGTGATGGGTCGTCCATACTGATTGATATATGACTGAATAAAGTACATTTAAGATGATATTATTAAAGCGTTAGACATTAACCTAATGTCAGTGCTTCGCAAGACGCGATATAGGGATCCTCAAAACCCAGCCTGGTAAGAATATGGGTTTCTTTCTTTTCCATGATTGTCGCCTCGTCATCGCTCACATGGTCGTAGCCTTGCAAATGTAATAAACCATGCACTGTCAAATGTGCATAATGCGCCATCAATGCTTTATGCTGCTGACGCGCTTCATTTTCAATGACTTCTGCGCATAGCACAATATCACCAGACAATGGATCCGTATCGTCATAAACAAAGGTCAACACGTTGGTGGCATAGTTTTTACCGCGATAATCGTGATTTAAAGTGCGCCCTTCAGACTTTTCCACGATACGAATCACAATTTCGGCTTCCTGTTCTAAAGCCAATTTAACCCAGCGCCGAAACTGCGAGCGCGTAGGGAACGCTGCTGATTCCGCGTTCACCGCATATTGTATGGCGAGTTTAAAAGAATGCTCCATCATATTCACGTTACTACAAGACACAGTTTATTCGCTATTTTGCTTCAGTTGATCATGCTTTTCATAAGCATCCACGATGCGTTGCACAAGCGGATGTCTAACCACGTCTTCAGACTCGAAATGCGTGAAAGCAATACCGCGTATGTTCTTGAGCACGTGTTTCACTTCTGTCAAACCACTTTTTTGATGCTTGGGCAAATCAATCTGCGTAATATCCCCTGTGATCACAGCTTTTGACCCAAACCCAATGCGCGTCAAAAACATTTTCATTTGTTCTGGTGTGGTATTTTGCGCTTCATCCAGAATAATAAATGATTGATTTAAAGTACGACCGCGCATAAAAGCAAGTGGTGCTATTTCAATAGCCTGACGATCAAACTGTTTACTGGTTTTGTCAAATCCCATCAGATCATAAAGTGCATCGTAGAGAGGGCGCAAATACGGATCGACTTTCTGCGTCATGTCGCCCGGAAGAAAACCCAGACGCTCCCCTGCTTCAACTGCGGGCCGCACCAAAACCAAGCGTGTAACCAGCCCTCTCTCTAGTGCATCAACGGCGCTGGCGACTGCCAAATAAGTTTTCCCGGTACCTGCAGGACCGATGGCAAACGTAATATCATGATTCTGAATTTGCTGCAGATATTGAGTCTGCCGTTGTGTACGGCCACATAGACTGGCACGACGCGTCATTAACGATGGTGAAGCATTTTCCACCGCAGACAACTCATTAGTAATCTGTGTATCCGCTTTTGTTGGATTTTTAGCTTCGATAAGACCTAATTGTATCTGTTCAAGACTCAGATGATGTCGTGATTGATTATAGAAACGACGTAAAACTTGCGCAGCAAGCTGTGCCTGGTCTGATTCGCCACGCAAGCTGAAATGTTCACCACGCCGGGAAATTGTAACATCAAGTGCTGTTTCAACCTGTTTCAGATTCTCGTCAAGTGCGCCGCACAAATTTGCCAGCCTTTGATTATCTGCGGGAGTAAATGAAATCTCTATGGGTTTGGGTTTCAATGTAGGGTGTTACTGTTAAGATGTACCGATTTTCTCAGCAGTAGGAAAACTTTGCAAGCAAAATACAAGTTTTATGCATCAAATATTTCACCGCGCAATGAATGCGATAATGCATCAGTAATCTGAACATGAATAAATTGACCGATCAGAGCTTTGTCTCCAGCGAAATTGACAACACGATTATTATCGGTACGGCCAAAAATCTCAGCAGAATTTTTCTTGGAAATACCTTCAACCAGTATGCGCTGCTTACTACCAACCATACGCTGACTGATTTTGCGCGATTGTTGATTAATTTGTGCTTGCAATCGTTGTAACCGCTCAAGTTTAACTGCCTGCGGTGTATCATCGGGCAAGTCCGCTGCCGGCGTACCCGGACGCGCACTATAGACAAAACTGAAAGATTCGTCAAAATTCATTTCTTCGACCAGCTTCAATGTTGCTTCAAAATCAGCTTCTGTTTCCCCCGGAAAACCGATAATGAAATCAGAAGAAAGTGAAATTTCCGGTCGAATGATCTTAAGTCTGCGAATAATTGATTTGTATTCAAACACACTGTACCCACGTTTCATCGCCGCCAAAACGCGGTCTGAACCCGACTGTACTGGTAGGTGCAAATGATTTACAAGCTTGGGCAATGTACCATAGGCCTCAATCAGTCGTGTTGTGAATTCCTTCGGATGAGATGTTGTATAACGGATACGCTCAATGCCGGGTATTTCGTGAATATATTCGACCAACAAGGCAAAGTCGGCTATTTCGCCATCATCCATCACACCCAGGTAGGCATTGACGTTCTGCCCAAGCAACGTAATTTCCTTAACACCTTGGTCTGCCAGTACAGCAATTTCCGTCAACACATCAACAATAGGCCTGGAAACTTCTTCACCGCGTGTGTAAGGTACTACACAAAAACTGCAGTATTTGCTGCAACCTTCCATGATTGAAACAAAAGCAGTTGCGCCTTCGGTACGTGCCGGCGGCAAATGATCAAATTTTTCTATTTCAGGGAATGTAATATCGATTTGGGATTTTCCAGTAACTTTGCGTGCCTCAATTAATTGCGGTAATCGATGCAGCGTTTGCGGTCCAAAAACGATATCTACAAACGGCGCACGGCGAACAATTGATTTACCTTCCTGACTGGCCACGCATCCACCGACACCGATCAATAAATTTGGATTCCCAGCTTTAAGATGTTTGACTCGACCGAGATCATGAAAAACTTTTTCCTGCGCTTTTTCACGCACCGAACAGGTATTGAACAAAATTACATCCGCCTGCGCCGGATCATCGGTTGGCTCCATGCCATGAGCGGCATAGAGCACATCGGCCATTTTGTCCGAATCATACTCGTTCATCTGGCAACCAAAGGTTTTGATATAAAGTTTGTTATTCACGGAAAAAACAAATAAAAAGATTGTATATGATTTTTTGTCGTCTATTTTGATTGCTTGCGTACTTTTTCTTCTTCCTTAGCTGACTTGATTTCTTCCGGGGTCAAAAACCAAATTCGATACACTAGACCCATGCTGTCAATCTGATAACGGATATAACCGGTTTGATTCAACATTGTCGGTATGATAAAAAGATTATTGGCATCTCTGACTTGCACACCGGCACCCATCACCATCGTTTCTTTGTCTATCTTGATTTGTGGATAAGCATGTGATTTCAATTGGCCAAATTTACTTTCCATTGGGAAATTTCTCACAAGCTGAGCATTGCCATAACCGATCACACCGACAAGCATGACCATTAAAATGCACTGCAACATCTGCCTTTTTTTCATGATGTTAAGAATACTCAGTCAAACAAACATTCAAACAGACAAGGAAATTATAATTGATGGTGGCGAATCAGGGATTTGAACCCCGGACCAACGGATTATGATTCCGCTGCTCTAACCACTGAGCTAATTCGCCACATGTAAAGACAAGAGGCAGCATTTTGCCCTTGAGTAGTTGGCTTGTCAAGATCAAAAACTTGAACTGACAAGGGCTTATATGCTACATGTCTCTATTCTAACAATTTTTTAACAGCTCATATGAAGAACCGATCGACTCACGCCGCCACACGCGAAGCACGCTTACGCTCATGTTCTAACAGCAGGCGCTTACGGATACGTATGGTCTTAGGTGTGATTTCAACCAATTCATCATCCGCAATAAACTCAATAGCTGACTCCAATGTCAGTTGTATCGGTGGTGTCAGCGTAACAGCTTCATCCGTACCGGATGCACGGAAGTTCGTCAGCTGCTTACCTTTGATAGGATTGACAACCAGATCATTATCCCGGCTGTGAATACCGATTACCATACCCTCATATAACCGGTCTCCCGGGCTTACAAACATACGGCCACGTTCTTGCAACTTCCATAAAGCATACGCAACCGCTTCGCCGTGTTCCCCCGAAATCAACACCCCGTTCCTCCGCGGTGGAATGTCTGAGCGCATTGGCGCGAATTCATCAAATACATGACTGATCAGACCAGTACCGCGGGTCATGGTCAGGAATTCCGACTGAAAACCGATCAAACCACGCGCCGGGATACGATAATCCAGCCGTACCCGCCCTTTTCCATCCGAAACCATATCCAGCAGATCACCACGCCGCGCCCCCAATGCTTCCATTACAGTGCCCTGGCTGGTGTCCTCTACATCAACCGTCAGCATTTCAAACGGTTCACATTTTTCACCGTTAATTTCGCGCACCACAACACTGGGGCGCGATACCGCCAGTTCATAACCTTCACGGCGCATATTTTCCAATAAAATAGTCAAGTGCAATTCACCGCGTCCGGAAACCAGAAATGAATCGGTATCGCTGGTTTCCTCCATGCGTAGAGCCACATTAGTCAACAATTCCTTTTCAATCCGTTCGCGCAACTGACGGCTGGTAACAAACTTACCTTCCTGCCCGGCAAAAGGCGAAGTATTAACCTGAAATGTCATCGTCAGCGTCGGCTCATCAACCATACTGATTGGCAAAGCTTCAGGACGATCAACGTCAGCCAGAGTGGTCCCGATACTGAGTTCTTCTATACCATTTATCAATACAATGTCACCGGCAAGCGCCTCTCGCATTTGTTCGCGCTCAAGACCCCGGAAACAGAGCACCTGATTTACTTTCTTTTTAGCTAACTTATCACCCGTCATCACCATTACCTCCTGACCGGGCTTCAACTTGCCGCGTCGAATACGTCCGACACCGATACGCCCTACAAAACTGGAGTAATCCAGCGTACTGATCTGTAGCTGTAACGGTTCGTCTGGATTACCCTCAGGCGCATGAACTTGTTTGACAATTGTTTCAAATAACGGACGCATATCGTCACTGGGTTGATTATAATCCAGCGACGCGTAACCATTCAGAGCGGACGCGTACACAACCGAAAAATCAAGCTGTTTGTCATTTGCGCCCAATTTATCGAATAAATCAAATGTTTGATCGACCACCCAATCAGGACGCGCACCTGGCCGGTCAATCTTGTTTACCACGACAATAGGGCACAGCCCCAGTGCCAGTGCTTTTTTGGTGACAAAACGCGTTTGCGGCATCGGCCCCTCAACCGCGTCGACCAGCAACAACACTCCATCCACCATCGACAACACACGCTCCACTTCTCCGCCAAAATCCGCGTGCCCCGGTGTATCTACAATATTGATATGGATACCCTCATAATCAATGGCGCAATTTTTGGACAAAATAGTAATACCGCGTTCTTTTTCGATATCGTTTGAATCCATGACGCGTTCGGATACCTGCTGATGCGATGCAAATGTGCCGGCCTGGTGTAAAAGTTTATCAACCAGCGTGGTTTTGCCATGATCAACGTGCGCGATAATGGCGATATTACGAATAGGGCGAGACATAAAAAATAATTCCTCAGAAATGTGCTGTTAAGACGATGCCGATGGGGGCAGTATTATACCATCCGATTGTTAATAAAGCCAATTTGTCCTCAACCATGTTACCGAAACAAGTCATCATGTTAGAAATAGCGGGTGGAAAACAACCAGCATCAATGCTAAGCGTTACAACGTTAGTTGAATATAAAGTACCTTCTATCTACCTAAACAGGATCTCGAAACAATCTGACAAAAAATTACCCCACCCTGTTAAGCAAACAAACGCTTAAATTTATTTCTTATCTCTCGAGTCAATTCCAGGAATCCTGACATTTCTCCCTCAAATTCCAATTGAGAAACCTGCTGGCCATCTAAAATCCTGTTCAATTCGAACAAATTTGTCTCAGATGTTACCAAGCCGGTGTCGCATAGCGTTCCTGAAACAACGGCATTAGCTTTTAGATAACGCCGCACTTCAGGACTATGAACGCCACTTGGATAACAGAAATGTACCAGTGATGAAGTTACATATGACTCAAGTTTCTTCCTGTTGATTGAAATTTCATCAACAATTTTTTCAGGTGCATCAATATCGACATGATGCGTATGTGTATGCAACTGAATATCTAAACCTCGCTGATCTGCTTTTTGTATTTCGTCGAATGACATCAGACCGAACTGACGCGATTCAAGAATAGATTCATAGTCAAAACCAAGTGCAACAGTAATGTCACGACAAAATTCTTCTGCCTGAAAGCTATCAAGCGTATGTAATTTCATCAGAACATCTGACAAAGCCTCTTGTTTTTTTGAGGCACTACTGATATCAACACAAATGTTTGAATCCATATTGATTGAATCAGTTTTTAATATTGCTTTGTTGCTTAATTGGAAAATTGCAGAGATTAATATGTGGAACAAAGGTTTTTGTGATTCAACGGCTTCCGTATATACATACAATGTTGCAGGAAAAGATTTCTGTTCTAAAACAGGCAGCATATATTTATACGTGCCGTACCAACCATCATCGATCGTAATCACTACGGAGTAGGGAGTCGTCTTCCTTTGCCGAAGATCATCAACTGCTTTGCCAAGCGATATAATTGAATACTTTGATTGCTCCAGCCATGACATGCGCGCGTGGAATTTTTCGGGATCCATATATAAAAAATTCCCAAAGTGGTCATCTAAAAACCATATCCCGTGATAACCCAGTATTCTAATTCGGTTTCTTGTAAGCCAACTTGCTATTTCAAATAATCCTAAAATTTTTGCAATAAACAAAATTGTCTGTTTCATATTTAATTTTCAAAGCCCATCATGCGCAACTATATTCATGATAGTTGCAAATAAAACCTGTTTCCAGTATCCGATGCATACTTAATCCAAGCTCTTCGAGCGCCTCATCTATCACCGCAGTCAGGCCTGTAGCACCTAAAGCCCGAGTACTTTTATGGCGAGATTCGAACTTTAAACAATAATGGCCAACGCTTTCCTGTTAGAAAGAATGTATCGGTTGCTTTATCATACGCGACCCCATTAAACACATTATCAGCACCTTGCGGTTTTGCAAGCTGAATGAGTTCTGAACCATCAATAAGCCTTGCAATGGTTCCATTTACGAGTTCTATTTCATAGAGAAACCTGTCCCCGAGCCGATGAACCAACAAGCGATCACGAGCATATTCCAAGTCGTTGAGCCAACGCAATGGCAACCATTTACGCCGAACCATAACAGTTTTGATTAAATCAAAATTCTGATTACGGAATATTAATTCACTGCCACCATTCGTCATTACATAACCATCATCAATTGCAGTCAGCCCCCATCCCTCACCTGCGAACGACCATTCGTCAAGTTTAGAAAAATCTGCAAGGTCATACACAATTGCAACACCTGATTGCCACGTAAGTTGAACAATACGTCCTTCTTGAATCGCTATGCCCTCTCCCCAGTGGCCAGATAGCGCTTTCAACGATTCAATTTTACCTGTACCGGGATCAAGGCGGCGTAAACTGGAAGCATCATCTGTGCCCGTGCTTTCGTATAACATGCCCTGTGAAAATGCCAGACCCTGGGTAAAAGCTTTAGTATCATGCGGCAGCACCTCGATAATTTCGGGCTTCACCACATCTAATCCAGTATTTAGCAGCTTCTGAGTAAACTTACTCATCACACATTTCAATTCGATGGTTTACGCCTGACAAACGACTTGACAATGTTACGCATCCAGTGATCAAGTTTTCGAAAACCCAGCTTTAGCATAACTATGCGCCCTTTCAAACCCTCAGGACGAATAAAAGTCAGCCCCCAGCGTTCACGGCGATTCTGCACCCATATTTCCTTATATGCGTCATCATCAACACCAAAATCAATACTGCGGACATGATCAACATTAATCAGATGTTCAATCATAGTTAGAATTGCGATAGAACCAACTGAAAGTTTCTGAAAATCACCTACGTATGCCGTCCGAATCATAATTGCTCTAGATCCACAGACCACAGCAAATTCAAGGGCGGCAGGCTTTCCGTCAACATTCACGAGACAAAAACGCAAACTCTTTTGATACGCACACGCCACCAATAGTCCTTCAGCAAATTTTGGATAAAAATCAGACTCTTTCCAACTCAGATCGTAAATAACACGATATGCATCCAGGATTTGCGGAAGATCATTTTCACCCGTCATTATCTTGACGCTCATACGATCTTCTTTGGTAAATTTTCTTAGTTTGCGTTGAAAATTCTTCAGCGCTTTTTGTGATGATTTATCGCGACTGGACAGATAATCTGCAAAAGTAAGTGCATTCAAATTTTCAAACCAATTCCCTTTATAGAAATAGCGATGAGTACGAAAACCTTCTGTTTCAAATGCCACCGCAAGGCTTTCATATATCCTGGACTGAGGATCCATGAGATTCAAATCAATAAAATAACAGGACTTAAACTCCACAGCTATGCCATGCGCCAAACACCGGCTTGCGGCAACAAGGTCGGCTTCGCTCAGGTCAGCAGTCAAGGGTGCGTAATAACTACTTTGAAAATTCGTCAAACTTGCCAAGGAACCTTCTTTGAGATTCCATTGAGCATATACTGAGCCATTCTGACTAGCCGGCTCACGCGCCACCAGCATTAACAACGCTTGACAATTTTCGTCATCCTCAACAACAAAAATACGACATTGATCAGTTGTGGCAAAAGAAGTATTCAACAAATTTTCGAACCAATATCTAGTGAGATAGAGGCTGATTTGCTTTTGTCGCTCAAAAAAGGAATCGTAACGTGGGGGTAATTCGGTAAAGTGCGTATAGGAAACAAATTTCATGGGTGGCAAAGATCACAGTAAGTTACGACACGAATGATTATACCCTTCATTTTGCACACCATACCAGCGATCAATCTTTACACTATTTTTCTTGGCTAATTTCACGAATCACCATTAATTTAATCGAAAACTTACAACCACTGCAAAACCACTACAGATAAACGGCAAGTTTTATTCCGGCTAAAATCAACCGTATTAAATGATCGTGTGTTCACGCAGTTTAAGATAGGAAGTTTAATCCATTTCCGCGTTAAAATGCATTGCCCAGTGCAACATATCTTTTCTTGACCAGACAAGCAGATATACCTGCGGCCGGTAGCGGCCTGAATCGTACAGTTCCTTTCTCTTACTCGAGAATTTAATCGCATCAGAAACTGCATAAGGATCCGTCCCGATTCGAAATATTTTTGCGCCATTGTCTTCTGGCACAGTACGCAAAAATGCTAACTCGGGAGAAATTATTTCTAACTGGGGATCAAACCACCAACTTGCACTGAACATGCCCGAAATTTCCGGATTATTTCTCAACAAATCAGCAATACGCGCATAGCAGAAGTTATATTCATTCTCTGAAAAGAATTTTATCAGCCTGCGATCCCAATGACTCTCATAATATGGTTTAAAACCCTTTGTTTTTGCAATAAAAAAGAAAGCAGCGCTCAAAAACTGAGAAATTCCTCCTTGTAAAAGTGTGCGCCTGGGGATACCCGACTGGAGATCAACAAGCTCGGAACCGCAAGGAAGCAGTTTCAATCGACATAAGCCAAGATCTTTTGCAAATAAATCATTCTCATGAAAATAAAAACCTTCGCGATTTTTTTGAACACCCTTTATGACGCGATCAAATTCCTGCAGTATCAGCCTTTGTATAGATGCAGGAATTCTCTGTTGCTTTTTTCTATCCCTGTAGCTATTTATTAATGAGACAAGCACGAGTCTATGGTATAAATCAAGACTATGCTTCCCAGATTTCAAAGCAATTCCTTGACAATACGACACTATCTCGTCAGAAATATAGCGATACCCATGAAAGGGAGCAATACGATCAAAAAATTCTATATAAACTTCAATGGGAAATTCTTTTAACAGCCCGGAATCAATTGCAGCAATGTCTTTTGTCAGAGTTTTATGAATATTTTCAATATTATGCAATAGTGCGCTATTGATTTCATGCTCAGGCACTGTACAGGTTTCTCCTTTACGGGTGAAAGTATATTTGCAAAAAAATTTTACAAGTGCGACAACCGCTATATTAACCTTGTCTTCAATTAGTTATAATCACCCACGCCGTCATAATTTTGTCCAAATCAGAAGTTTAATGACAACTCGCTAACCAGCTCGCCATGAATCTATAAACCATCAATTAACAAGTAGTCGCAGTTACTAAGCTTCGTTACCGCCATTTACCCAGCGCTATTAATTGTTTTTTGAGTCCTGGCAATGGAAAATCTTGTGCATAAGCTTTTTTTGCAAAATAAACCGCTTTATCATAGTCTTTCTTCTTCAAATAAAGAAGTCCCAGATTGTAGTGGATCGTTGGATTTTCCGGTTCAATATCTACAGCGAACAGCAATTGTTCCAAGGCCAAATCTACTTTGTTGATTCTAAGGAGATGGTTACTATAAATACTGCGCACCATGGCATCGTTTGGCTTAAAACGAACAGCCCGGTCAAAATAGCACAACGCTGAATAACGTGCGCCTTCCGGCTTGGGTGTTTTATCTCTTAGTGACAGCCTGCTCATTGCATTTAATGCACGATGATGATTCGGAAAAACTGCCAAAATAAAAGCCAGGTCACCTCCAATAAATGCAGTTGACTCACCCCCAATCAACTGCTCAACTTGTCTGGTAAAATGATGTGCCTCCACCATTTTTAACGTGTGCGTAATATTCGGATCCGTATAATCAAACGGCCCATTTGGATGCCACAAATCACCACAGATAGAAGACGCGAAAAGAATCTTTGCATTCAACAGGAAAATTAACCCGACCGCAATGGATAAAAATTTAATCTTTTGTATGTTCATAAGAATTGAAAACAATCGAGGCGCAACATTACTATCAAAAGTTCGGATAGAAACACTACAATAAATGAATATTAGTCTGACATAATCTTGCCATTAAAACCAACAAACTTACAACCATTAATTCATAAAAGACAAAACAACGCATTATGACCAAAATTTACACGGATTTCGAAAAAGACACATCTGAACTCAAACAGACACTCACCACTTTGCAGTACCAGGTCACGCAAAAAGCAGCTACTGAACCACCGTTTCAAAATGAATTCTGGAACAACAAGGAGGCGGGAATTTATGTGGACATTGTTTCAGGTGAACCGTTGTTTGCATCTATCCATAAATTTGATTCAGGTACCGGCTGGCCAAGTTTTTACCAGCCGATTGATGCGCAATTTATCCAGTTAAAAAGCGATTTGAAGTTATTGGCCCCACGCACAGAGGTTCGAAGTCGTTATGCGGACAGTCATCTGGGACATGTGTTTAACGATGGCCCGCCACCAACCGGGCTGCGTTATTGCATTAATTCTGCATCATTGCGATTCATACAAAAGGACAACTTGCATACAGCAGGCTACGGCAAATATGCCGCCCTCTTTGATAAAAATGATCAATAAGAAACAAAATTAATGGCCCCCAAAAAAACACCTGATAGCGAAACACAGTTAAATGCACTGCTAGCTGACAAGCGCCTGCCTTCATTAATTCATGCCGCTATTTGCTTTCTAGGCGTTTTTTCAATGATTTCAACGGGCCTGTTCATTTTTGAAGTCAGCCTGCACACAATCATTTTTCTTGCATTGATCTGGGTTACCATCCAGGCACTTTGGCTGGGACATACCTTTATTGCCATTCGGGATATGATGAATCAAGGCATCAGCAAAGCACTGCCCGCTATTTATATCTTTATGCTGATCGGCATGATCATCGCCAGTTATATGCAAAGCGGCACCATCGCAAGTTTGCTTTATTTCGGAATTGACTTGTTGAACCCGATGATTTTTCTCCCCGTCGGACTGGTTTTATGCAGTTTTATGTCTATAGCAACAGGCACCTCGTGGGGAACCGTCGGCACTGTCGGTGTCGTTCTGATGGGTATCGGTGAAACGATGGGCATCCCCTTGCCAATTGTGGCCGGCATGATTATTTCAGGCGCCACATTCGGCGACAAACTGTCACCGATATCCGATACCACGAACCTGGCGGCCATGAGTGCCGACACCCATCTCTATCGCCACATTCATTCCATGCTTTACACCACTACGCCGACATTCATAATTGTGCTTTGTCTGTTTATCCTGCTCGGCAGGCAGTATACCGACAACGTATTGCCCAGCGTGCATATTGAAGAAATCAGGCTTGCATTGGCGAACACTTATCATCTGAACCCGTTTATTACCTTGTTACCGTTAATTCTGATGTTCGGCCTGAGTATCAAACGGTATGCGCCGGAGGTCAGTATGTCCATGAGTATTTTACTCGCCATGCTGATCGCCGTCTTTTACCAGGAGAAAAATGGCATTGCTGTGCTGAACACCCTCTGGCTGAATACAGATGGCACAACTGGCATTGAAAATATTGATGCACTACTCGGGCGCGGCGGCATATATAGTATGGCATGGACATTAATGTTGTCGATTATGGCGCTCGCATTAGGCGGCATATTACATCATGCCGGGTTCCTGCGCGTTTTGCTGGTAAATATCATTGTACATGTCAAACGTATCAGCACTTTGATTGCAACCACCATTGCTGCAGGTTTTGCCAGCAATATCGCCATGGGTGAGGCCTATATATCCATAATCCTGAATTGCCAGCTATTTAAAGATTCGTATGTGGAGAAAGGTATGGATAGGGCTGTGCTGTCACGTTCCGTAGAGGAAGGTGCCACACTGACAACTGCGCTAATCCCCTGGACGACCACGGGTACTTTTTATGCCGCCACACTCGGCATAGCAACATTGGAATATGCGCCCTATGCATTGCTGAATTTGCTAAATCCACTGGTTTCCATTGCAATGGCATTGCTCGGCTTTGGTTTACTGCAAAATAAACGAGAAAAAACGAACTGAACAACCCGCACGCTGTTGACGGTTTAGACCAACATAAAATTTGTTTTATAATTGTTTCGATGCTTCCCGTGAAAGAATGCTGATCATTCTTGTAAGTTCGGTTTGTTTCAGTATATACTCCAAAACTGGCTGTTTTATTAAATCTTGTATGAAATATCAATAATAATAACAACTAGTTTTAATTTATTTATTCAACAAATAAATATTAGATAAATATTAGGAGAAGCAATGAAATTTTCAGTATTTTTAGCAGCATTACTTGCATTAGTCTTATCTGGTTGCGGCGGATTGTTTGACAGCGCTGATATGGGTGATCCAAACATGGTAGATCAGGAATGTGAATTTGGAATCGATGGCAATGGCAACTGTCTCGCAGAAGGTGCCGATCCTCGTCCATATGGTGGTGGCGGCAAACCAGGCCACTAATTTTAAATTTTAATAGCCAACAACTAACCTCGCCTATCTGAGGTAAACAAAACCGCCTGTCAAGGCGGTTTTTTTATTTCAGGACAACACAAAAGCATGCTCGCTGTTTCCGCTTAAAAATAATCTCTCAGCGTTGCAACTCAAATGATCGTCACCACAAAGACGATTTTTAAAGTTTAGCATGCATGCTCACTTACTTTAATTCATTGAATGCACCATAGATTTACTCATTAAGTGCTCCATCGACCTAGTACTAATGTAGATGGGTTATTACGATACTAAAAAACATAAACAGGACACCTGAGCTTATCGTATTAATTATGAGTCCACACATTCCTAAATTTTTATCTGATGCATCAGTGGGATAATCGAGGTTTTCTGTGTCCGATGACATTGCTATTCAGACACATGGCAAGCATTGGACTTTTGGAAACGAAATTGCGATCATTGTACTGGATGGAATACTTGATTCATTGACAACATATCATTTATGAGACGTTCGAGAAAACGCACATGAAAGCAAATATTTCAGGATTAACCGATATAAATTACCGAACAATTTTCGGTACAAACCTGGATGCTATTTTTATCGTTGATACGAAGGGCCGCCTTCTAATTGCAAATCGGACCGCTGTACAACGTTATGGCTACAGCCTCAAAGAAATAAAGAAAATGAATATTTCTAATCTGACTGATCAAAACATAGAGGGTCAGTCAGCAGTCAAATTCAGCAAGTTTCTAAAATCCAAAAAAATATCCGAATGGCGGCATCGCTGCAAGGACGGCAGCGTATTTCCGGTAGAGGTCTATACACATCCAATCATTCACAAAGGTAAACGTGTCATTCTCCTGAATGCCCGTGACATCAGCATGCGCAACAATTTTACGCCAGAACTACAGAATCGAAACCATATGTTTGAAAAGATTCTGAACACTGAACCTGGCATGCTTTATATTTTTGATCTGCTTGAACAAAAGAATATATATGTCAATCAGCAATGGCACGCAATTCTTGGCTATACGGTCGAAGAAACCCAGGCAATAAGAAAAGAGTTAACCGGGGTTTTCCACCCGGATGATCTATCCGGCATTACTGCAAGCCACGCTGCATGGCGAGAGGCTTTAGACGGAGAGACGCGCTCGATTGAATATCGCATTCTGGACAAACAAGGAGATTGGCATTGGCTGGTCAGCCATGAAACGACTTTTGCGCGTGATGAAAAAGGGCATGTGAGCCAGATACTAGGCATCGCTTATGACATCACACAACGCAAACATGCTGAAATACTGCTCGGTGAACAAAAACGCATACTGGAGATGATTGCCTGCGGAGTTCCGATGTCAGTAACGCTCACAACACTGGTTCAAATTATAGAAAATCAGGCCCCCGGAATGATGGGCTCTATTCTTCTGCTCGATGAAGACGGTGTTCATTTTCGCCATGGCGCGGCACCGAGCCTTCCTGAAGAATACATTGCAACGGTTGATGGTCTATCTATTGGTCCCGTTGTCGGATCATGCGGCACCGCCGCTTATCGCAAAAAAGCAGTTTTTGTCGAAGACATTGCAACCGATCCACTTTGGGCGCCTTTCAAAACGACTGCGCTGTCACACAGATTACGCGCCTGCTGGTCGACACCCATCTTTGACGCTCATAAACAAGTAGTCGGAACTTTTGCAATGTACTACCGCCAGCCCGGTCTACCTAAACCGGAACATCTGAGTCTTATTGACGCCGCCACACATATCGCCGCTATTGCGATCAACCGGCACAGAGTCGAGAAAGTACTGCGCCAGAGTGAGACGCGTTATCGTTCACTCTTCGAGAATGCGCCTGATGGCATCATGGTAGTGGATAATCAGGGCATCTGCCTCGACGTCAATACAAGTGCATGCCGGATGTTGGGCTATAGCCGTGATGAATTGATTTGCCTGCATACAGAAAATATCATTGGACAAACGAAGGAGGTGCATACCGACTCCACTTCAGGGACAATCAAAGTCAAGATAAGTAATCAACGGGAGTGGCAGTTCCAGCGTAAGGATGGTTCACAATTTTCGGTAGATGTCATCGCAGCCACAATGCCAGACAACAACTTGCTGTGTATATTTCGCGACATCACTGAACGAAAAATCACCGAATTTCGACTTAAGCAACTCACGCAGCTCTACGCGGCACTCAGTCAATGTAACCAGGCGATCGTACGCTGCAACAGTGCAGCTGAATTATTACCTCAGATCTGTCGCGACGCAGTAAAATTCGGCGGCATGAAGATGGCCTGGATCGGGATGATTGACGAAGCGGAAAAGCTAATTAAGCCGGTCGCTTCGTTCGGCACCGGCATAGCACACCTGCACGAAACCGACTTTCCAATAGATGCCCGTTCTATTGACGGATATAGCATGCCCGGGATCGCAGTCCGCGAGAAAAGAGCCATATGGTGTCACGATTTTATGCATAACTCAGCGACCGCACCCTGGCATGAATACGCAGAGACATGCGGTTGGAGAGCACTTGTCTCTCTACCTTTGTATTGCCAGGGAGCAATCGTAGGTGTTTTCAATTTGTTTAGCGGTGATGCACATTCTTTCGATGATGCAATTCAGAAACTGGTAATCGAAATGGCATCGGACATCAGTTTTGCATTAAATAATTATGCACTCGAGAAGGAACGCACACAATCCGTAGAAGCATTGCGGCAAAGTGAGCAACATTTACGGACTATTATTGAAACAGAGCCGGAGTGTGTAAAAGTTGTCGACAAAAATGGCAAACTGCTCGAGATGAATGCTGCAGGCCTGGCGATGCTCGAAGTAGGCTCTTTAGAAATTGCGAAACAACATGATCTTATTGAATTCCTTCTTCCCAAATACCGCGATGCTTTTACAGCCCTGCATCAGCGCGTAATGAGTGGAAGCAACGAAACTTTAGAGTTTGAGGTACTAGGACTAAACGGCACAAAACGCTGGCTTGAAACTCATGCAGCCCCGATGCGTGACGAGCATGGCGAAGTTTCCACACTGCTTGGTATTACACGAGACATCACCGAACGAAAACGCAACGAAGCACGCATCAAATACCTGGCGAATTTTGATTCCCTTACGGGCCTGCCCAATCGCGCTCAATTAGACAATCATTTAAATTATGCCCTGAATCTGACAAAACGCAGCAGTGGACGTCTGGCACTGATGTTCCTCGATATTGACCGTTTCAAGGATATCAATGACACGCTTGGACATACTGTCGGTGATGCATTTCTGATAGAAGTTTCTAAACGCTTGAAAATGGCTTTGCGTGAGGACGATACAGCATCCCGCTTGGGTGGTGATGAATTTATTTTATTGCTACCCGGTAACGATGCACGCGGCGCTGCGCAAGTTGCTCAGAAAATACTGCGTATTATTTCCGAACCTTACACAAACGAACGCTATGACCTGATCGTGACCGCATCCATCGGTATCGCCCTCTACCCTGATGACGGTACAGATGTGGAAACGCTATCAAAAAATGCCGATATCGCCATGTATCGAGCAAAACAAGAAGGCCGTAACGGCTATCGATTCTTTACTACGGAAATGCAGGCGCAGGCAACACGCAATCTACAATTAGTCAGTGCTTTACGCCATGCATTGGAGAATGATCAATTCCAGATATATTACCAACCCCAGGTTTCCATAAAAAATGGACATATCATCGGCGCCGAAGCCTTACTCCGATGGCACCATCCAGTACTGGGAAATGTATCACCGGCTGAATTCATACCCGTCGCGGAAGACTCCGGAGTTATTTTACCGATTGGTGAATGGGTTTTGCGTTCGGCTGTAAGACAGCTAAAGCACTGGATTAATAAGGGCCACCCGCCGATCATCATCGCAGTTAATTTATCGGCAGTGCAATTTCGTCACTCCAGTTTGCTTGACATGGTCACACGCATTGTTACCGAAGAGCAGTTAGCGCCTGAACATCTGGAACTGGAGTTGACCGAGGGGGTAGCAATGCATGACCCACTGGGCGCAATTACGGTGATGAACAATCTACATGAACTCGGCATTTACATGTCTATAGATGATTTTGGCACAGGCTATTCATCACTGAACTATTTAAAAAAATTCAAAGCATATAAACTCAAAATTGACCGGACATTTGTGCACGACATCACTACAGACATGGAAGATAAAGCGATCGTTGCTGCGATTATCAGCATGTCTAAAAGTCTTGGTCTACAGACTATTGCTGAAGGCGTAGAGACAAAAGAGCAACTCACTTTTTTGCGCGAACAAGGTTGTGATGAAGCACAGGGCTACTACTACAGCAAACCGGTATCAGCTGATCAGTTTGAGCGATTATTAACGAAGCCAAACCATGCATGGAATTCCGACGAACCGTACCGCCTGTAAGCACTGCTTCCGTCATTTCCAAGTTGCTGGGGTAATCAGTTCAGGGCAACAGGAATTTCAGTAATCTTATCAGGTTCGTTAGACATAATCATGATGGCCACCCTTCGATTACGCATTCTTCCATCAATTGTATCATTGCTATCCACTGGTCTATTTTCGCCATATCCGATTGCTGTCAATCTCTGCCTGTTAACGCCATTTTCTATAAATAGTCTGATCACACTGCTTGCCCGTGCCGTCGACAATTCCCAGTTAGATGGAAAAAAAATGGTATGGATAGGCATATTATCGGTGTGTCCCTCTACATGAATTTCGTGATCATGATCCTTAATTACATGCGCCACGGCCTGTAGTGTTTCAATTGAATGATCAGACAACATTGCTTCCCCAGGAGAAAAAAGGACACTTGCATTAATTTCTACGGTGATGCCTAAACTGGTTTGTGTCACTCTGACTTTTCCATTACTAACCAGTGGTCCCAATACCTGCAATATGTTTTTTGCCATTGATTGCATTTTTTCCTGCTTTTGAACACGTTGTATTTTTTTCGCTTCAACAACTTTAAAAACACTTTCATGCCGCGGTTCATTCTTTATCTTTGGTAACAAGGTATCTTGTGGAGCTGTATCTGAATTAATTGTTGTACTTTTGAATGCATTTACTAAAGAACCGCTCAGTACTTTATACTTCCCTTCGTTTATCGAAGAAACAGCGTACATAACTACAAAAAATGCAAATAGCAATGTTATAAAATCTGCATAAGAAACCAGCCAACGCTCATGGTTGTCGTGCGTTTCTTCTTCACTGTAATTTTTTTTTCTAACCATTACCTGTACTCAATACGTTAGATATCAACATATTCAAATCCTATCTTTCATCCACACAATAGCTCATCAAACGATTTTCAATCAGCCGTGGATTTTCACCATCAGCAATCGCAACCAAGCCATCTATAAGCATTTCACGCATAACAACCTGCTCATTTATGATACTTTTTAGTTTGTTTGCAATTGGCAGAAAAAACAAATTCGCCAAACCTACGCCATAAATTGTGGCAACAAACGCCACCGCAATACCGCTGCCGAGAAGACTGGGCTCGGACAAATTTTCCATAACATGAATCAAACCGAGTACTGCACCAAGAATACCAATAGTTGGCGCATAACCCCCCGCTGCTTCCCATATTTTTGCAGATTGGCGTTGATAAGAGACTTCTGCATCAACCTCAATTTCCAATATTTCGCGTAACTTATCCGGTTTACTGCCATCGGCAAGTAACTGCAGGCCTTTCTTTGTAAGTGGATCAGTTGCTGATTCGGCATGGGTTTCAAGCACCAAAAAACCGTCCTTGCGTGCAAGATACGACCAACCAACCAATTGCCTGATCAAAACCTGAGAAGCTTTTTCTGGGGGGAAAATAATCCATTTTGACATTTTCACTCCGTTCATCAGAATCTTAACGGGGCTCTGCAGCAAAACGGCGCCTACGGTACCACCCACTACAATAAAAAAAGCAGCAAACTGTATAAGCGCACCAAGATGGCCGCCTTCAAGTAGTTGCCCGCCCATAATCGCTGCCAATGCCAGGCTCACTCCGGCGATACTGTTAAAATCAATTTTAGCCCTATCACTCATCACAAATCCCCGTCACCTTCCACGAAAGTTTGATCTACCCTCAAAGATTTCTTAACCGACTACGCAAACGTGCGATTGCTTGGGTGTGTAATTGACAAACGCGCGATTCACTGACACCCATCACTTCACCAATTTCCCTCAAATTCATCTCCTGCTCATAGTGCATACCCATCACCATTTTTTCGCGTGGAGGCAAATTCTCAATTGCCTGAACTAACAACTTTCTGAGACTTTCATCAACTAATGCATTTAATGGATTACCGCCTTCATCAATGAATAACCGATCCAGAAAAGGTTCTTCATCATCCTGTTGAAAGTCTTCATAGTAAATAAGCTGCGCACCCCGTGCACTTTGCAGTGTTGCATGATATTCATCCAACGATATTTGCAATTCCTCAGCAAGATCCTGTTCACTAGGTGCGCAACCATTTCGTTGCTCAAGCATATTCACTGCGGCTTCAATCTGCCGCATTTTTTTTCGTATGCTGCGCGGCAACCAATCCGCATCTCGCAACTCGTCCAGAATAGAACCACGTATGCGCTGCGCTGCATAACTCTCAAACTGCCGCCCATACGAACCTTCATAGCGATTAATTGCATCCAGAAGGCCAATCATGCCAGCTTGTATGAGATCATCTACTTGCACACTGGCAGGAAGCTTGGCCATCATATGATACGCAATGCGTTTCACCAATGGCGCAAACTCATCAACAAAGTTTTCTTTATTTTTAATTCCAGTCTCTGTATACATATTTATTAGGCCGTATAATTAGCCATACTGAGATGACTTTTGTGAATGAGACGCTGCATAAATCCATCGACAGCCCCGTCAAAATAATCCTTACAAGACGAATACAATACATTTTCAGCAAGATGCTTGAAGTTGTCACCAGCCTGGGATATCGGAAACGCATCAAGTACTGGCAAGCAGAGTCGACTTGCCTGATTTATTTTTTCATCCCTCTGAGTAAAGCCCGCGAATTCAAGTGATACGGAAAGATATGTTCGCGCAACACGAGAAAAATCTTCAAAAACTGTCTGCGAAGCAAGTCCGGTGTCAGTTTTATTGACAAAAATCAGAAAATGTTTTTTAGCATATTCCTTACTCATCATTTTTATGAGTGCATAAGCACCCATTAACGAAGTTTTTGAGCCTGACACCACGACCAGTACTTGCTCTGATGCAAGGCTCAGCGGTAACACATGCGTTTCACCACCCATAGCAGCATCAATCAAAATTACATCAATTGATTCGGTAAGTTGACTAAAGCACTTAATAAGCTTTTGTTGATCGGTCACATCAAGTTTAGGCAGGGCATGAATACCTCTTAGCGCAGACAATACAAATATATTTTCTGGCCCCCGCAAAATCACCTGATCCAGTTTTTTGTCCTGATTGATAACATGCATCAGATCAAAACGCGCTTTTAACCCAAGCCTGGAACTAATATTGTTAGGACATGCATTCTCATCAATTAGCAATACCCGCTTACCGCTTCTCGCTAATGCCGAAGCAAGATTAACCGACACCGTTGTTTTGCCTACACCTTTTGTCCCACCTGTAACAGTTATTACGCGCGCAGAAGTATTTGTTTGCAAGGACACAAGATCACTCAAACCAGTTGCCTGGTTATGTAAAAATTTAGTCATGACCAGCTCCAGCATACATTTTTGAGTCAGGCTCATTCGCGCTATTATTTCTAGCCATAACCAATGCAAATTCTGCATCTTGAAGTGTGAATGCGGAATCACTGGGTTTTGCAGTGAAAATTCGG
This sequence comes from Nitrosomonas aestuarii, assembly GCF_003046585.1. GTDB lineage: Bacteria > Pseudomonadota > Gammaproteobacteria > Burkholderiales > Nitrosomonadaceae > Nitrosomonas > Nitrosomonas aestuarii. The sequence continues at coordinate 149,199 of NZ_QAAE01000004.1, forward strand.
TGAAGTAAATATCGCGGATTTGCCGAATGAATATCCTCCGGTACTTTTTGACCGTTAGTTACATAGTGCAGCACCAACTTACGCCGTATTACCGCGTCCAATGCCACGCCCAGGCTTGCGGCTTCATCCAACTTGGTAATAATGCAGCCATCAATGCCATGCTTCCGATAAGCGGTAATAATTTCATCCAAAGTTCTATCACTTGAGGCCGCGCTCATTACCAGAATTTTTTTTATGTCTTTACTTGCGCTGTTCAACATTGTGATCTGCTCAGCCACCATTTGATCGCGATGGCTCATCCCCACCATGTCAATCAGGACAATATGCTTGTTTCTAAGCTCCGATAAGGTTAACTGCAAATCATCCGCATCTTGAATATTTTTGACGGACACCCCTAATAATCGGCCATAGATACGTAACTGCTCATGTCCGCCAATTCTGTAACTATCCGTCGTCAGTAAAACTACTTTGTCGGCGCCATGTCTGACTACACAGCGTGCCGCCAGTTTAGCGATTGTGGTGGTTTTACCGACTCCGGTCGCACCAACCAACGCATACACTCCTCCCTTTTCGATCATTTCATCATTAAAGGCAGTATGTAAATTAAACTCCAATGCAGCTATTGCCTGTTTCATACTTTGTGCATAACCCAAACCTTCCGATAGCTTATCAACCAAACGGCGCGACAATAAGGGACTAAATCCAGCATCTAACAATCTACGCAGAATCTTCATTTTTTCCGGATTGCGCTGCGTAGTATTTCCCCATGCTACAGTCGCCAATTGCTCTTCGAACGTACTTTTCATGGCATGAATCTCACCCATCAGATTACGTACAAATTCCTCAGATACAACATTTTCTGGGATTCGATCAACCAATTGCTTCCCGGTATTAAGCGATGGAAGCTCCGCGGCATAAATTGGTGCATTATGAGTGGGTTCAGTATTTCGAAGATCTGCTTCGTTATTTTTCTGCTCAGGCAGACGACCGGGGAGATGTGTATCAACCAGGCTTGACATATCCGTATCCGCTAGAGCCATGATTTCAACACCAGCCATAGTCTGTCTATTCGATAAAATAATAGCCTCGGATCCAAGATCTTCCTTAACCTTGCGCAGCGCTTCTCTTGACGTTGCAGCTACATAGCGTTTTACTTTCATTGTTTACCCCCAATGATGGAAGTGATTTTAATTTTTCTGGTTTCAGGTATTTCAGAATGAGAAAGCACCCTAAGATTCGGCACCGCTCTACGCAAAAAATGAGAAAGCAAATTGCGTATCGCGCTCGGCACCAGCAACACAACCGGCAATCCCAATTTCTCCTGATGATTGGCGGTAGCACTGGTTTCTTTCAGCAACATATCCGCCAACCCCGGTTCAATACCTCCACCTTCCTTTCCTCCAGCCTGCACAACTTGCATTAAAATATTTTCCAGCTCATGATGCAGACCCATGACTTGTAATTCTGAACCTGCGGGAAAAAACTGCTCAACAATGGCACGCCCCAGCGCAGTTCGCACTAACGCCGTCAATTGTGCTGTATCCTGTGTATTTGTCGCATGTTCAGTCAGCACATCAATAATGGTACGCATATCGCGTATATGCACATTTTCCACCAACAGGTTCTGTAGAATTTTTTGTACAGCTGAAAGTGGCAGTAACTTAGGTACCAGATCTTCGATCAACTTAGGAGTTTTCGAACTTAAATGGTCCAATAGCTGCTGAAGCTCTTGCCTACCTAGAAGTTCGGAAGCATGTGAATGAATCAAATGGTTGATATGGGTTGTGACAACGGTACTTGCATCAACCACGGTATACCCATTTGTTTGCGCCTGTTCTTTAAGTGAGGCTTCAATCCACACCGCGGGCAGACCGAATGCGGGATCGCTGGTCGCTGTACCGGGTAGCGTCATAGTTACTCTACCTGGATTAATAGCCAGATACATTCCGTTGTAAGATTCGCCCTGCCCGATCACAGAGCCTTTCAAAGTAATTTGATATGCGTTGGGACGTAGCTCCAAATTGTCACGAATATGCACTACCGGAGGCAAGAAACCAATATCCTGCGCGAATTTACGACGAATACCATTAATTCGTTTGAGCAAATCACCCTGCTGCGCTTTATCAACGAGGGGAATAAGACGATATCCCACCTCCAGACCCAGAGTATCTATTGGTGTCACATCATTCCAGCTTGCATCCTGCTGTTCTACAACAGGCACATCTTCTGCATCATTTTGCTCGTCTTCTTTAGTCGCGGCTCTCGCCATCATAAAATAGGCACCCAACCCCAACGCACCAGCCAGCAACAAAAATACAAAATGCGGCATACCAGGTACGAGACCCATGACACCCAGAATACTGGCCGTTATGATTAACACCTGGGGTTGATTAAACAGTTGACCCAGCACCTGCTCGCCCAGATCTTCATCCGTCGTGACGCGACTGACCACAAGACCGGCAGCCGTAGAAATAACCAGCGCTGGAATTTGTGCGACAAGGCCATCCCCAATTGTCAGCAATGTATAATTACGAGCGGCCGTATCCAAATCAAGATTATGTTGCAGCATCCCTACTACCAATCCGCCGATAATGGTAATTAACATCACCATGACACCTGCAATCGCATCACCACGCACAAACTTGCTAGCACCATCCATCGAGCCAAAAAAATCTGCTTCTTTGGAAATAGTGGCGCGGCGATTACGCGCCTCTTCCTCACCGATAAGGCCCGCATTCAAGTCTGCATCTATTGCCATTTGTTTGCCTGGCATTGCATCAAGGGTAAAACGTGCACTGACTTCCGCAATGCGGCCGGCACCTTTGGTAATCACAACAAAATTGATCACCACCAGAATAATAAAAACAACCAGACCAACGGCATAATTACCGCCAACAAGGAAATGCCCAAAAGCTTCAATCACTTTTCCTGCAGCGTCAGGACCAGTGTGACCCTCCAACAAAACTACCCGGGTTGATGCAACATTTAAGGACAATCGCAACAATGTCGTTATCAGCAAAACTGTTGGAAAAACTGCGAATTCCAATGGGTTTTTTGTATACAGACTCACCATCAAAACAATAATGGCCAGCGCAATATTGAATGTAAATAAAACATCCAGAATAAATGGCGGCAAGGGAAGCACCATCATGCCTAGGATCATGATGATCAAAATTGGCCCGGCCAGCGCTTTAAGGTTATTTCCAGCCATTAAGCCAGAAAATGTCAACGTGTTATTCATAATGTTTAAATTACATCAAAAATTGATAATGGTATCGCTCAATAAAAACACCGAATCCCTCGCTTATTCTCAATTATCAGACGAAGGTATTTCCAGTTCTTGCGGTACTGCTATTTCACCCAGCGGATCAGGCACATCCCCGCCATAATCCTGATGACGCTTCAAATGAAAGACATAAGCCAATACTTCTGCAACAGCTGTATACAGCTTTTCAGGTATCTCGGCATCCAGATCCGCATGATGGTAAAGCGCCCGTGCAAGTGGTGGCGCTTCAAGAATAGGCACATGATGTTCTTCGCCTAATTCGCGTATACGCGCAGCCAATAAATGCACGCCCTTGGCAACCACCTTTGGCGCTCTCATCGAATCTTTATACTGCAGCGCAACGGCATAATGCGTCGGGTTAGTTACAATCACATCCGCTTCAGGGACTTCAGACATCATCCTTCGGCGTGCTGCTTCACGCTGCAAGCTGCGAATACGCCCCTTGACCAGGGGGTCACCTTCACTTTCCTTGGACTCTCTGCGAATTTCTTCTTTTGTCATTCGTAATTTCTTGGCATGGCTCCAAAGCTGAAAAGGCACATCTATTGCCACAATCAGAATCATTGCACCCGTAATCAAAAGAAAACTCAGCACCAACAATTCACCAGTGCGCGTAATACCGGAATTAACCGGTATGGCGATCAATGCCAACACAGCTTCTTTATTGCCCCAAATAACCAGTGTCGCCACACTGCCGACAACCAGTGTCTTGGCGATGGCTTTAAATAACTCGGTTAGGCCATGCGCAGAAAAAATCCGGCCAAACCCAGAAATCGGATTTATCCGTTTAAAATCCGGCATCAGTGCTTTGGAACTGAACAACCAGCCGCTGAGCAGCATCGGAGCAAAAAATGCTGCGATAATCAACAAAACCAATAGTGGCGCCAAAGTCCAAAGACTTTCCACAGCCAGTTGATAAAAGCGATTCAACATCAAGTCAGTATGGAACGCCAAATCCCGCTCCATCTGTATGCCTTCGCGCATGATGTTTAACAGTTTCTCCATCAAATTATTGCCCATAAAGACCAGACCTGCGGCTGCCGTTAGCAATAAAGTAAATGTTGTTAATTCCTGTGAGCGCGCAATCTGTCCATCTTCCCGCGCTTTTTGAATGCGCTGGGGCGTCGCTTCTTCAGTACGCTCCAGGTCACTATCTTCAGCCATCACACCTCCCGATTCCCACATACGGATTATCAGTGTATCGGGCTACATTCATTGTAGGAAAAAGACAAGGTTTCATCCCGCTATTTGGAGGGCGTATACAATACGCATTATCATTATCTTTTCTTTCAATATGTTATTCTTATAGCATTCGCTTCAGATACGCAATTAACCTAAACTAATTGTTTTTTTCTTTCAGAGAATGGCGATATTGATTAACTATTGAAATTAAGTAGATTGTTAAAGCCTTGACATGTCAATACAATAAACTATTGACGGCTCAGTCAATCAAGTAACAACAAAACACAAATTTCAGAAATCACATATTCATTGCTCACACATAAAATACGAATCCAAGAAAACAATAATAGCTTGCCGACAATCACTTCTTAATCCACAATGGTCCCATCTTCTCCACTGAACAACGTACGCATCGTACTCAGCCATACCAGTCACGCCGGCAATATTGGAGCGACTGCACGTGCCATGAAAACCATGGGCTTGCAATCTTTGTATTTAGTCAATCCCAAATCCTTTCCAGATAGGGAAGCCGATGATCGTGCGGTCAGCGCCAGAGACTTACTCAATCAAGCCTACGTTTGCGAGTGCATTGATGAAGCATTGCAAAATACAGTGCTCGCCGCTGCTTTAACCACGCGGTCACGTGAGTTTCCACACGAAACCCATGATGCACGTGAAGGTGCCAGAATTTTACTTGAACATGCACAGAGCCATCCGGTGGCACTGGTTTTTGGCGCGGAAACATCTGGATTAACTACAGCTGAAGTCAGTAAGTGTCAAATGACGATTTTCATTCCAACAAACCCCGATTACTCATCGCTTAACCTGGCCAGTGCTGTACAGATTATGGGATATGAATTACTTATGGCGATGTCGGAGATAAAGATGCTGTATGCGAAACAACCCGTATATCTTCAGAAGGCACCGGCATCGTTTAATGATATTGAGTTTTTTTATCAACACCTCGAGCAAGTGATGATCCAGACTGACTTTCTTGACCCTCAAAAACCCAAAAAAATAATGCAGCGCATACGCAGACTGTTCTCTCGTATCCGGCTTGAAAAAAAAGAGGTCAATATTTTACGGGGCATCCTGAATGCAGTAGAAAAACAATTATCCAGAAAACCATCGATTGATAAACGCTAGGCTCCATTAATTGGGCAATGATGCATCCAGTTAGGTTCTCAGCGTTACTGGCGAAGCAAGTTTCAGCGGCAAAAATGACCCTTGGCAAGAAGCCTAACACGGTCAGTGGCATTGATAAGCTCACCCATCAGGCGTTCACAGAATAATCCGGCACCACGTTGCAGCACTAAGGATTTTACCGACGCACCGCGACACCTTGTGACGCAGCATTATGTTAATTTTGCACACATCTTGGCTTAATTGTTAAAGTTACTGGAATTACTGGTCCCTGATCAAAGTACCTACGCCTTGATCTGTGAGAATTTCCAGCAACAGTGCATGCTCAACACGACCATCTATAATATGGCAGGATTTAACACCTTTTTTTACCGCCTCCAATGCGGAACCGATTTTGGGGAGCATACCTCCGGAAATGGTGCCGTCTGCAAACAATTCGTCAACTCTTTGTGCCGTCAAACCCGTCAGTAATTGTCCGGCTTTATCCAGTACACCGGGTGTATTGGTCAGCAGAATCAGTTTCTCAGCGCGCAGTATCTCTGCCAGTTTTCCCGCCACAAGATCAGCATTGATATTATAGGATTCACCATTTTCGCCCACACCGATGGGTGCTATGACCGGAATGAAATCCTGACTATCGAGTAACGCAATAAGCGAGGGATCAACATGTTCAATCTCACCCACCTGGCCAATACTGATCCATTCACCGATTTTTTCACGGTCTTTGACAAGCATTTTTTTTGCGCGAATAAAAGAACCGTCCTTGCCCGTCAAACCAACAGCCTTACCACCGTGGCGATTGATCAAATTAACGATGTCTTTATTAACTGATCCTCCGAGTACCATTTCCACCACGTCCATGGTTTCCGCATCTGTGACGCGCATGCCCTGAATAAACTCACCTTGTTTGCCAACGCGTTTTAACATTTGATCAATCTGTGGACCACCGCCATGGATAATCACCGGATTCATACCAACCACTTTCAGCAACACAACATCACGTGCAAAACCCTGTTTGAGATTTTCTTCAACCATCGCATTGCCGCCATACTTAATGACGATGGTTTTACCATGAAAACGTTGAATATATGGCAGCGCTTCGGCCAGAATTTTAGCTTTATCCCGAGCATTGGATTGAGAAATTGGCATCGTCCGGTTCAATTGATAAATAAATTAAAGATATTGATTACGCTAACCTATACTATCGCAATCAGTAAAACTGATCAGCGGGAAATTTCCAGGAACCGCTTTTCCCGAATGAAAATACGCAGATCAAGTTCGTACCATTGTCTGCTTTCTTTATCGTTGTAGACATGCGAAACACCGGTTGGTAATTTGGTATCAGCTGTCTGATCAAGTGCAAATTCAGATAAATTTCTGATACCGAGTATGTTACGCACGATGAATCCGCTGTTAATTTTATAATTGGATGAAACCAGCAGGATACGGGATTTTAAGCCAAATGGTTCAGGTTCGGCACCCAGATACACACCAAGATCGGTTATGCCATAAAGATTGCCGTGCACATTAATAATACCCAGAAACCAGGATTGCGTTAATGGTACCGACACAATTTCCGGCACTTGGATCACTTCGCTGATTTCCTTCATATGAACCAGATAACGATCATCACCAATCGATAGTCCAAGTACAGTGGCAGACATTGCAGGCATTTCAGTAGTGCCGGTATCTTTTGCTTCTTTTATATTGAGTGCACCTTCCTGTTTTTCTTTAATATCCATTGCATTGTCTAGCTTAATTGGGAGATTTTTTGTAACAGTTCTTCAGCATCAACAGGTTTGACAACATAATCCCGTGCCCCCTGACGCAACCCCCAGATTCTGTCAATTTCCTGTCCTTTCGTACTACAGATGATAATCGGGATATCCCGTACAGACCGATCCTTTAAAAATAATCGGGTCGCCTGAAATCCATTGATACCAGGCATCACAACATCCATCAAAACAAGATCCGGTTTATCCTCTCGTGCCTTGGCAAGCGCCTGTTCACCATTCTCAGCCATAATCACGTGATAACTGTTCCTGGTTAATATTTTAGCGAGTATATGCCGCTCGGTGGGCGAGTCATCTACGATCAAAATCTTTTTAATTGCCATGACATTGGCTTTATAACGATACGGTCTATTAGCAGTCTAAACCCAGACTCATATAAAACGCAACAAACTATGCGGATTTTGCCACTTGAATGTACGATAAATCCGGCAAAACGGATAAAGAATCAGCAAAGCAAGTAAAGCCATGAGATAAGCCATTTCCAATCCGCCTCGTTCAAATACGAGCCTTAAAAGCGCCAAAACACCAAAATGAGCAAGATAAAAGAACAAAGCTGTTTGTCCAAACACCAAGACAGGTCCGTTGCGACTTACATCCGCAGTAGGCTCCAACCACATTAAAACAGCCAATATAACAGCCATTAACCCAAGTTCCAACAAGGCATAAGACAAACTGGGCGGATATTTGCTGACATGCAACCATTGCACTATGGAATTTCCCTCGAGCATCATAAACATGTTGCCGTAACCATCCAACTCGCGAATCAAAATAAATGACACCAAGGCAATGAAACCACTTACAACGAGAAAGCGTTTAACGGGTAGTTGATCAAATGGTTTTGACATGAGCCAATCACCAAACACCCAACCCAGCATCATCATGGCCAGCCAGGGTATTGCAGGATACAAAACAGAATATGTGTCAGTAAAAATCGGGGCGAATGTCAAAGCCAACCACAACGGCACATCACCACCGGGCTGCCATAGCGCCATAAGCAGTAATTCGCCGCCGATTAAAATAGCAAGCGCCATAATCAAAACCACCCATGCACTCAAGCGACGCAACCATACCATCAGTATCATGCTGATACCTATGGCATACAGTACCTGCAACACCGGTTTTCCAGAAGCCAACGACAGTACACAGATATCCAGCATAGCGATAAAGACGCCGCGTACCCATAATTCACGATCAATTATTGTTTGTGATATACCCTGTCGTAACCGCTGAGCATGACTGATTGCAATAGAAACACCCGTCAGAAAAACAAATGTTGGGGCGCAAATATGCGTTACCCAGCGAGTTAGAAATTGATCATTTGCAAATATGCTTCCATTTTCATAGAGCAATACAGAGTCAGCAAATATCCGGCCATCATTAAAAAATCCAGAGGCATGATCCAGTGCCATCAAGATCATGACAATCCCTCGCATCCAGTCAATGGCGGCAATCCGTTGCTGATACTGGTCAATAGATTCAGTCATAAAAATTGAGTTATGCTTTAATGACCTTATTATGCGAGTTATGATTAAAGTAATGCAAGATTGTTTCGATGAATCAGTTCTGCTTCATCTACATATCCGAGAATAGTTTCAATATATGTGCTGGCTTTTCCCATAATTTTTCGGGTTTCAGCAGCATTATAATTAATCAAACCCCGTGCCACTTCACGACCCTCCGGGGTAAGGCAGGCAACCGCTTCACCCCGTTCAAAATTACCAGTGACATGAGTCACGCCAATAGGCAACAAGCTTTTACCATCCATTATCAATGCATTGACCGCGCCTTGATCCAGTGTAATTGTTCCGCTCACCTGCAGATAATCTGCCAGCCACTGCTTGCGTGCTGCCAGAACGGGTATTGTCGCTAATAAACGGGTGCCAATAGACTCACCTCGCGCCAGACGAACCAATACCTCCGTTTCACGACCGGAGGCGATAATTGTATGCGCACCACTGCGCGCCGCGCGTTTGGCCGCAACCACTTTGCTTTGCATACCGCCACTGCCGATACTGCTGCCAACACCACCGGCCATTTTTAATAATGCTGGGTCGGCCGCACTCACTTCGGACAGAAACATTGCATCATGATTTTTGCGCGGATCACTAGTATACAATCCGGCCTGATCGGTCAATATCACTAACGCGTCCGCTTCGATCAAATTTGTCACCAATGCCGCTAAAGTATCATTGTCGCCAAAACGAATTTCATCCGTAACGACTGTATCATTCTCATTAATAATTGGAATAACTCCCAATTTTAATAACGTCATGAGCGTAGACCGGGCATTCAGATAACGTTCGCGGTTGGAAAGATCTCCATGCGTAAGCAGTATTTGCGCCGTATTCAGTTCGTGATCACAAAAACTGGCCGCATAAGCTTGCGCCAGTCCCATTTGTCCTACGGCTGCTGCCGCCTGCAGCTCATATAAAGCTGTTGGTCGCACATTCCAGTTCAAGCGTTGCATACCTTCGGCGATGGCCCCTGACGACACTAGTACGATTTCTTTGCCTAGATGCTTCAATTTGGCAATCTGTGCGGCCCAATCCGATAATGCGGCATGATCCAGTCCTTTTCCTTGATTGGTTACCAGAGTACTGCCGACTTTGACAACAATGCGATGCGCTTCTTTTAACATAGTATGTATGCGCTCAACTCAGTCATTGGTTGATACTAAAAGTTGTTCCAGATAATCCATCACAGCATAGGTCAATTGTTTACACCCATCACCCGTCAGCGCTGATATGACGAAGTATTTGTCACGCCATCCCAGTTTATGAATGAATTCCTGACACACCTGGGTGCGTTGATCTTCCTGAAGCATATCCACTTTGTTCAGAACCAGCCAACGTGGCTTTGAATACAACGACTCATCATATTTCTGCAGCTCTTTTATGAGCGCCATTGCCTCATGAACAACATCCACATTTTCATCGAAAGGCGCCACATCAACTAAATGCAACAAGAGCCGTGTACGGGTCAGATGTTTTAGAAAACGATGTCCCAAACCGGCACCATCAGCAGCACCTTCAATAAGACCTGGAATGTCCGCCATTACAAAGCTGCGGTTATGATCAATTCGAACCACACCCAGATTAGGTTTCAATGTAGTAAATGGATAATCAGCCACTTTGGGACGTGCTGCAGATACTGCGCGTATCAGTGTTGACTTGCCGGCATTAGGCATTCCCAACAATCCCACATCAGCCAGCACTTTGAGTTCCAGTTTCAACTCAAATTCTTGCCCTGCCTCACCAGTAGTAAACTGACGCGGTGTACGGTTAGTACTGGACTTAAAATGCAAATTGCCAAGACCACCCGACCCACCACTGGCTAGCAATACTTTTTGCTGATGATCAACAAGATCCGCGACAATTTCCCCAGTATTGATATTTTTGATGACTGTGCCCACTGGCATACGCAAAACGATGTCTTCAGCACTTTTACCATAGCAATCAGAACCACGGCCGCTCTGTCCTTTTTTTGCACGATAAACCCGTGCAAAACGATAATCGACCAGCGTATTGATATTACGATCAGCAACTGCATAAATACTGCCTCCGCTGCCGCCATCACCCCCATCAGGCCCACCTTTGGGTATAAATTTTTCACGACGAAAACTGGCCACGCCATCACCACCCTTGCCGGCATATACCTGTATCGTTGCTTCGTCAATAAATTTCATAAATTCATTCTAACGCAGACAAAACATGCGTAGTTTCATACAAACGAATCTGTTGAGTAAATAAAAAAAAGCCCTATCATACTGACAGGGCTTTAACAAAATAAAAGCTACAATGAGTATTGCTGTTATACCGCTGGAATAACGTCCACAATCTTTCGTTTCAACGCTCCTCTGATACCGAAGCTCACTTTACCTGTAACTTTGGCAAATAAGGTATGGTCTTTGCCCATACCTACATTATCGCCAGGATGAAATTGGGTGCCGCGTTGCCGGACAATAATTGAACCAGCAGATATCAACTCACCCCCGAAACGTTTTACACCCAGACGTTTCGACTCAGAGTCGCGACCATTCCTTGAGCTGCCGCCCGCTTTTTTATGTGCCATTTCTAGATACTCCTAAAACCTTAAGCTGAAATACCGGTAATTTGTATCTCAGTGTAATTTTGACGATGCCCTTGATGCTTTTGGTAATGCTTGCGACGACGCATTTTGAAAATGCGTATTTTGTCATGCCTGCCCTGCCCTAGTACTGTAGCGCTCACTGTAGCGCCCTCGACCAACGGCGTTCCCATAGAAACTTTTTCACCATCAGCAACCATTAATACCTGGTCTATAACAAGTTCACTACCGCTTCCAACATCAAGTTGTTCAACTTTCAGTTTTTCACCAACTTTGATACGATACTGCTTGCCACCAGTTTTTATGACCGCATACATAATTAAACTCCACACATCTCTTTTATACAGAACCGGCAATTATACATAAGCAAACATCTTTTGTGGAATAAATTTAAATTGATTTCGTCTTTATGCTTGACACAAAAGTATGTCATTTCTAACATAGCGTTTTCTTCAAGGTAACAACGTGTCAATAGAACATATCAGGAGCTTTATTGCCCAGGACATGGGCGCCGTAGACGAAGTCATCCGACAAAAATTACATTCTCATGTCGCGCTTATCCGTCAAGTCAGCGAATATATCATAGACAGTGGCGGCAAACGTCTTCGCCCTGCTTTGGTTATACTTTCTGCAGGTTCTTTCGGATATACCGGACAATTTCACTACAACCTCGCAGCCGTTGTCGAGTTCATTCATACGGCGACCTTACTGCATGATGACGTTGTAGATGAATCTGAAATGCGCCGCAACAAAGAAACGGCAAATGCTTTGTTTGGCAACGCAGCCAGCGTTCTCGTCGGTGATTTTCTTTATTCACGGTCCTTTCAGATGATGGTGGAAGTTAACAATATGCGTGTCATGCAGGTGCTGGCAGACGCCACCAACACCATTGCCGAGGGGGAGGTTTTACAGCTTCTCAACTGTCGCGACCCGAATGTAGATGAAGCAAATTATTTACGGGTCATTCGCTTTAAAACGGCAAAACTGTTCGAAGCAGCAAGCCGGCTCGGTGCAATACTCGGCAATGCCACACCCGAACAAGAAGAGGCCATGGCGGTATATGGCATGCATCTGGGTACCGCATTTCAACTCATAGACGATGTACTGGACTATTCGGGTGACAATCTGGATACCGGAAAGAATCTAGGCGACGATCTGGCTGAAGGTAAACCTACGTTACCACTAATTTATGCTATGCGAGCTGGTACTGCTGAACAAGCAAACCTGATCCGCAAAGCCATCGAACAAGGCGGAACGGATGGTTTCCAACCGGTACTCGATGTTATCCAACAAACCGCAGCACTTGACTATGCCAGGCAATGTGCACAAGCCGAAATTGAAACAGCCACTGCCGCAATTACCATCTTACCGGAATCCGAACATAAGGAATGCCTTATACAACTGGCCGGCTTTGCTGTAGCACGTAATTATTAACCCTGCTTCCAGAATACTTAATTTGCAATGATTGAAAAATACACAACTAGACTTATTCATTCTCTCTTAATCAATTAGTTTTCTAACTGCTCATTTCAAAAGCCGCATATGATAGCTGCATTACTTCCACATGTGATTCATTCCGCACAGAATCGAGTGCCAGAATTGACAAACTAAACTGAAAAATATTGTTAAAATCTCAGGAAATACTTTCAATGCAGCAACTCAACCTCAACAGACTGCAAGATTTCACTCAGTAACAAACCACACAAGCTTTTACTGTGGCTTATCATCACAAACGTGCTATGGACAACAATAATTTTAGCATCTTTTACGGTGGTGCTATTTGAGTTGGCATCAAATGTAACACGGGCTTCCATATGCCGCGATATCGCGCTCAGACGCTAGAGCGCTTCTCACGGAGGAGTGTATGTGCCGAGCAATGCACACACCAAACCAAATCCACTGCTTGCCCATATTCCTGAACAGGATGTTATGCCTGACAGGATGTCATTACGCCTTCAGGAAAAAAGCTCACATTATTAAACCCTGTACATTCACACACAAATCATGGATGAATATAATGATTCGCCCTTTATACCAAAGGGAAAAGTTACCGCCTTTCCTGACAAATTTCTTAATCTTCAACTAAACATGCCTGACGAATGGGAATTGAGCGCCTTAAATCACTTAAAAATGGAGCGCTTGAAAAAAAGGAGGCCGTAAATATCGATGGCATCGCACATTTTCGCTTAATGATTCCACTTTTTATTAAAACTGAACCTGCAATGTCGCACCAACCAACATTATAAGGAAGACGATCTCAGCGTCGCACTGGGTTTAACAGTCTCTATGACACCTTACTTAGTCGATCCTGAAAGGTATTTTTTTGAGGATCGACTATTTAGATATTGCTTGTTACCAAAAAGTTAACATGAATTATTGGATATGTTAGAGTGATTACGTAGCGTTATCCAACAGATTGCTGAAATTTGTCACAAGCAGCAATTTTATGAAAATAACGTTCAAAAACTGGAATTTGCAACGTACAAGTACTATTGTTAAACAATTTTTATAAATAGATTATAAACAGCGTAGAATTTCAGTCATCTACCTGTTAGATAACTGGTCAACTCGATTATCCAGACCTGATTTTAGGGGTTGAAGATTATTTGCATGAAATATCAGCCCCAACCCGGATAAATATTTCTGTTGATGGTTTTCATAATTTTGCGGGCATCGCCCGAAAAGGAGAGGTTAAATGAAAATTATTTTATTTCTGGCGCTTGTATTTAGTGCCAATACTTATGCACAGGATGATCATCAGATAGATACAAAAACGATTAAACGTTTTTTTGAACCACTTCCCGAGTCAATTATTGATGAAGAAGAAAATGCCGCATTGATCAAACTTGGCAAAACGCTTTATCTAGACCCAAGACTTTCTATCAACGACAAAATTTCCTGTAACTCATGTCACCAACTCGATAATTATGGTGTGGACAATGAACCGACATCACCTGGCCATGACAACAAACGTGGCGATAGAAATTCCCCCACAACACTGAATGCCGCTCTACATATCGCGCAGTTCTGGGATGGTCGCGCCAGTGATGTAGAGGAGCAGGCTTTGGGGCCCATTTTAAATCCAATCGAAATGGGAATGCCAAGTAAAGGTGCCGTAGTATCAAAATTAAAAGCAATTAATGAATATCAGAAGTTATTCGCCGCAGCTTTTCCAGATCAGAAGCACCCATTTAATTATAATAATATAGGTGTAGCGATTGGTGCCTTCGAGCGCACGCTTCTTACGCCCTCACGCTTTGATGATTATCTGAAAGGGAATGAAGACGCACTTAACCAAGTAGAAAAAAAAGGTCTGAACAAATTTATTAACGCAGGATGTGTGACCTGTCATAATGGCGTTGTTATCGGTGGCAACTCATATCAAAAAATAGGTGTTGTTGAATCATACGAAACAGATGACCGGGGTCGCTTTGAAGTTACCCACATTGAAAGTGACAAGAAAAAATTTAAAGTGCCCAGCTTGAGAAATATCACGAAGACAGGTCCCTATTTTCATGATGGTTCAGTAGAAACGCTTGACGAAGCCATTCGTTTAATGGCAAAACATCAACTTGGCAAGGACGTTGATGCAGCGTTTATCGAGGATATCAAAGCTTTTCTGGGATCTTTAACAGCCAGGAAATAAATTCTGCGATCCATACGACACTTCTCTGTACACTTTTTCTGAAGAAAACATTTCAATCCAACCTTAACCGGACTGACAACATCAGCCCGGTTAACTATAAAACACGAATAAATCTGCTAACTAAACTGATTTATCCATCATTCAATATGTAAACCACAACAACATGTCAAAATTACATGAAAAAGTTGCCATTATTACCGGTTCATCGCGAGGCATCGGAGCCGCAATAGCATTAGAATTGGCCAGAGCAGGTGTAAAAGTTGTTGTAAATTATGTCCAAAATCAGCAAGCCGCGGATGAGGTCTGCGCAGCGATTACCGGAGCGGGCGGGAAGTGTATAGCAATACAGGCGGATGTCAGCAAACCGGCGGATATACGGCGGTTGTTTGATGCCGCCATAGAACACTTCGGGCGTATTGACATACTTGTCAATAATGCAGGAATTCTTATTTTCAAGAAAATTGCTGAAATCACAGACGATGAATTTGACCGCATTATCAATATTAACCTGAAAAGTATTTTTTATACGCTGCGCGAAGCTGCTGAACGTCTGGCTGACAATGGCCGTATCGTCAACATCTCCAGTACGGTGACACGTTTAATGCTACCAAAATATGGGCCTTACGCCGCCACCAAAGGTGCAGTTGAACAGTTGACGCGTATCTTCGCACGTGAAGCAGGTGAAAGAGGCATTACCGCCAATACTGTTTCGCCAGGTCCCGTTTTTACCGAGTTGTTCAGAGCAGGCAAGACTGAAGAAGATATTGAACGCATGGCCGCCATGTCTTCCTTGGGACGCATTGGAGAAGTCGACGATATCGCAAAAATTGTGCTGTTTCTTGTGAGTGACGAAGCTCGGTGGATCACAGGGCAGGATATTGGCGCAAATGGCGGCATGGTGTAGCTGACCGTTGTTTATGTAGCCGCAGGAAAATTATAAAAAAAGCAGCCATCAACATAAAATGCGTATGGCTGCATAGAGGAGAGCAGTAAAAAACTTCAAATCCCATTATGCACAACTATATACTGGATTGTCTGCTGATACTGTGTTTTTAGTCACATTGAACCTTAGTTCTTTTGGAGCGATTAGGTAAAAACGTATCTTAGAAAGAGCTGAATAATCATGGTAGTAGCAGGCCGCTCTACTTCCGGACAGCTTCCCCCAAATGACACTATTTCATTACAACTGTTCGGTTGAAACAGTCTGTCCAACCCGTTAATTTTATATTTTCTGGAGAAGCCGATGCTAATTGGCGTACCAAAAGAAATCAAAACACATGAAAACCGCGTCGGTCTTACCCCGGCTTCAGTACGCGAATTGATCGTCCATGGTCATCAGGTTATCGTGGAGAAAAACGCCGGATTAGCGATCGATCTGAATGATAGCTGCTATCAGACAGCGGGCGCAGAAATTGTGGATACGTTCCAAGAGATTTATTCACGTGCTGAATTGATTATCAAAGTCAAGGAACCGCAGCAAGCTGAGTTTCAGTATTTACGCGAAGGTCAGATACTATTTACCTATTTGCACCTTGCTCCAGACCCGGTACAGGCAGAAGGACTGATTGACTCAGGTTGTGCTGCCATTGCTTATGAAACCGTCACGGACAAATATGGCGGACTGCCACTACTAGCGCCCATGAGTGAAGTAGCTGGCCGCATGTCAATACAGGCCGGTGCGCATGCACTAGAAATGGACCAGGGCGGCCGCGGTATGTTGTTAGGCGGCGTCTCGGGCGTACCCTCTGCAAAAGTTGTCGTCATCGGCGGCGGCGTGGTCGGTACCAATGCCGCTCGTGTCGCTATGGGTATGGAAGCACATGTCACTGTCCTGGACAAGTCAATACACCGTCTGCAACAACTGGATCTGCAGTATAGCTCTCGTATCAATACTGTATTCTCAACCGTTGATGCCATCGAAGAATATGTTTCTATGGCCGATCTAGTCATCGGCGCGGTGCTGGTACCGGGTGCGGCCACTCCCCGCCTGGTTGGTCGCGAACTGGTCAAGAAAATGAATCGCGGATCGGTGCTAGTTGACGTAGCGATTGATCAAGGTGGTTGTTTCGCAACATCCAGATCTACTACACTGGCTGATCCGATGTACATATTGGATGATGTCGTTCATTATTGCGTTGCCAACATGCCCGGTGCCGTTGCACGCACCTCAACTTTTGCACTCAATAATGTCACACTGCCATTTGTATTATCGATAGCCGATAAAGGCTGCCGAAAAGCATTGATAGACGACCCGCACCTGCGTGACGGGTTAAATGTCTATCAAGGTCAGCTTACGTATCCGGCCGTTGCACATGATCTAAATATACGCTATGTCAATCCGCTGGAACTATTACGGCCGTAAAGTGCCGGTCAAAGCAATCTCATTGGCAGGCTGTTTGCTATCCACCACAAGCACCTCAGCCACTCGAACAAGCTGCAACAATTAATACATGCAAGTTAACAACACTTACTCCACATCTCTATGCTTGACAATTTTTATTTCCGATACAAATAACCGTGTCCGATGACCGAAAATGTTTCTGTTTGCAAGCCGCTCGCTGTAGTACACTTTGACCATCGCAGCCATCCGAAGACTCTTGATTGCAAATTCATAAAGATCCCGGTCATCCATCACAAAATGGCGAAATTTATTTCCACTCTCCCCGATCTGCATGGTCATAAAATAGCTTCTGACGGCATTTTTATTCTTGATCACATTGGTTATCCGGCCGAATTCAACTCCGTAAGAAACCTCAGGTTCAAAAGTCCGAATATCACCAATTAAATGCGACTGCTCTAATGGAATATTTCTATCGATTAAGTAAACGTCCACCAGTTCGTTGATTGCCGTGCATGATAACAGAGTGTTATTGCGTGGCGTCTTGTACTCAATCACTACATCATAACCAATCAGTTCTTCAAGCGTCTCATAGAAATCTTCTTTTTCGAAACAAAATTGAAAGGGATTCGTCACTAGATTTTGTGGCAGGCTGCCGAAACTTATAAATGACGCACTCTCGTGACCCAGCAGCACTTCGCCTGCATAGGCTGTATTAAGCGCCCGATTAAACATATTTTGACGCCCAACCCGGCTCAATTGACCTGAAGCATAACCTTTTGTGTCGATAATCAGAGATCTTGAATTAACCGGCACAGAAAACAAGCTTAGAAATACGAGAGTCAGTATCAAAAACCAGGATAAAAGAAGGGTACTGCCTCCGGGAAAGCTATATTTGTTTATCATCATTTGTTTAATTAAACGCACTTATCCAATGATTCGCGCATGATCAGATACTTCCACGAACCCAATCCCGAAATGGTGGATTGCGTCATCGGAAAAATGTGTACACAACAATATCGGAGTGAAAAAGTCATTATAGACACATCCGGCACCTTCAGCGGTGAAATTATCACAATTACACCTGCTTGCGTAATGACTCGACAACAAATTGTTAAATGAAAAAAAAGCGATTGTTAATGACCACAACGATGTCTAATTTCTTTAAATTACGTCAGCACCCATCAAAAAACTCAAAATGAAAATAAAATATTACACTTAATATTCAATAGGCTATTAATTATTCTCTTATTATTGGTATAAACCTAGCCGCTAAAGAAATTAAAAAAAGATTTTTGATTGAAATCTTGGGGGGATATTCGAATTTATTTTAGTTGCTTGCTTTTATAGCTTATTTTTTGTTCAACAAAGTTTTTCAGGCTCTGGTTTTCAACTGTGCATGATCACGATTTTCATGCTTCAAATTCAGCTAGTACGGCTGCCAACTCTATAGGTGCCGTTCATACTCATCAGACTGCGATCAATTTTTTATGGATACTGATTAGGCGTCGATTTTGAACATCATACTGAATCACCCTTAGATGCCGAGCGTAGTTAATCAGGCACTAAATATCCAGATATAGTTGTGGCATCTGATTCTGAGGGATATTAACACAAGCAGAATTGGATATGCTTAACATACGCTCTGCAGATATTTGTAGTGGTCTAATGCCGACGGGGCGGTCTTTACGCCGTGGCTGAAAGGAATCGCGGTGCTGGTTTAACACCTAATAGTGGTCACTCTGTGGCATTTTGTCATTAGAGAACAAAGTGTTTCATTCAGATATCAATTTGAAACTGGCAACAACAATAAACAAGTTGCTGTTGCCTTCTTTCATTACCGCATCAATCGCCAAATGCAACCAATCATTTAACCATCCTCATACTTCCCACCACTTTGAATGCAGGTCTCCTTAATGGTTGATGCGTTCCAGTCATGTTTTTTTTTCGACCCAACATAATAATGCTTGTCGAATACCAATCCATCAGGGTCTTGATAACGAATACAGCGCCCTATTCTATTTTCATCCGGACACCGTTTACCCGTAATACAGTGTTTTGTTATCAACTGCCGATCTGAGGCAGACAACATGTTCAAACGATATTCTTCACAGATACTCTGTCTTTTAATGCGCTCACAAATGACAAACGCTTTGGGATCTTCTCCTGAACCCGCATAGGCAACACTTGTCAACATTACGCAAAGCATTATAAAAACGATGAATGATAAGAACAACCGAGTCATTGTTTTTCCCTTCCTAACTTAACTTCAATTTCTCAAAATCATACTGCACTGAGCATATGATACATAATAATTATTTGTCATATTCGATAGCTTGTGGAATCGCTGCTTTTAAATAATAAATCATAGACCACAAAGTTAGAAAAGCCGCCACATAAATTAACAATGTTCCAATTTCATGTGCATTAAAACCCGCCATCAGATCATCATGGTATAGCAACAACGGAATAGCGATCATTTGTGCAGTCGTTTTTATTTTGCCTAAAAATGAAACCGCTACACTTTTGGATTGACCGATATGCGCCATCCATTCACGCAATGCAGAAACTGCAATTTCACGTCCGATAATAATCAATGCGATCGGCGCACCCAGCCTATCTAGATAAACAAGCACAATCAAAGCCGCCGCAACCATTAGTTTATCTGCGACCGGATCAAGAAATGCGCCAAAAGCGGACATCTGATTCAAAACACGCGCGAGATAACCATCAAGCCAGTCTGTAATGGCGGCACCTGCAAAAATGATGGTTGCAACCAGATTCTGCTGTGCGGGCGTTAACCAGCCATCAGGCAAATAAAAAATACCAACGAATAAGGGAATGGCAAGAATTCTGAGCCATGTCAGGAAATTGGGAAGATTTAAAGGCATAAAACCGAATACCATTACAGGCATCTATAAACTGGAATTAAAAAATAATTTTTTTCTTGGTTTATTATCTAACGGTATAAAACCAAAAACATGCAGATGCGCAGTACAGTAATATCGTTTGTAAAGTGTTTTTTAATCAATGTAATTCCTTGTAGATTTTCTCGGCGAGCTTTCGGCTGATTCCTTCAGTTTTCGCAAGTTCCTCTATGCTTGCCGTTTGCACGCCCTTCAGGCCACCGAAGCGCCCTAGTAATTCCTGGCGCCGTTTGGCACCAATTCCGTTAATATTTTCAAGACTCGAGGTTGTTCGCGCCTTACTGCGTCGCCCACGATGTCCCTGGATTGCAAAACGATGGGCTTCATCCCGGATCTGTTGAATTAAATGAAGCCCCGCATGATCATTTGACAATTGTAACGGCTTTTTCCGCTTGGGAAAAATCAATTGTTCCAAACCAGGTTTGCGTGCCTCGCCTTTTGCGACACCTATCAGATTCGCATCACTGATACCAATTTCATCCAATGCTTCTTTGGCCGCATTAACCTGTCCTCTGCCGCCGTCAATCAGGATCAGATCCGGCAAGCGGCCTTCACCCTGCACGACTTTTTGGTAACGTCGATTTAACACATCGCGTATCGCCGCATAATCATCACCCGGTGTAATCCCTTTGATATTAAAATGACGATATTCATTATTACGCATGGCAAAATTGTCATAAACGACACAGGATGCAACCGTCGCTTCACCCATAGTGTGGCTGATATCAAAACATTCGATTCGATTTAAACCGTTCAGATTCAGCGCTTGCTGCAAGGCGAGCAGGCGTGCTTCCTGACTGGCTTTGCGGCTCATCATCTGTTTGAGTGCAAGCTGTGCATTTTCGGTTGCCATTTTCAACCAGATGCGCCGTTCACCGATTGGATTCTGATTAATCGTCACTTTATGACCGGATTGCTCGGTCAGCAAATCTTCCAATACTTCACGTTGTACTTTTCGGTCGACGATAATCAGATTCGGTACGCTACGATTTATATAGTGCTGGGCCAAAAAAGCTTCGATCACCGAAGAAAGATTATAGCCATCGGCATTTTGTGGAAAAAAGCTTTTATCCCCCAGATGGCGTCCACCTCTGACCATCGCCAGCGTAACACAAACCTTGTCGCCACCGCCTGTTAAACCGGCACAAGCCACAATATCCGCATCCATCGCCTTACCGCTATCGACAAACTGTTTTTCTCTGATTTTGCGTAAGGCCTGCATTTGGTCACGCAAAAGTGCTGCCTGCTCATATTCCATTTTGTCTGAGGCCTGTTGCATTTTAGTAGCGATACTGTCGATCACTTCGGAATGTTTGCCTTGTAGAAACAAGGCTGCACTTTGTACATCTTCGTGATAATCAGATTTCGAAACCAAATCGACACAAGGCCCGCTACATCGTCTGATCTGATACAGTAAACAGGGTCGTGTCCGGTTGTTAAAAACACTGTCTTCACAAGTACGCAGACGAAAAACTTTTTGCAACAACTGAATACTCTCCCGCACAATACCGGCATTGGGAAACGGCCCAAAATACTGATGTGTTTTATCCAGCAGCCCCCGGTAGAATCCCAGCCGCGGATAATTATGACCACTCAAAACGATATACGGATAGGACTTGTCATCACGGAATAAAATGTTATAACGCGGCTTGAGACTTTTAATTAAATTGTTTTCCAGCAATAATGCTTCCGCTTCAGAGCGGGTCACCGTTGTCTCGATACCTGCTATCTGCGAAACCATTAACTGCGTTCTGGGCGCAAGACCAGTTTTTTGAAAATATGAAGAGACCCGTTTTTTCAGGTCTATTGCCTTCCCCACATAAATCACCTCTCCTCCGGTATTCAACATCCGGTACACACCGGGCTGTGAAGGCAAGTTTTGGCAAAAACCCTTTGCGTCGAATTTTGCATCCAATTTAGGTTCAAAATCAGCCTGGGTCAAATGTTGTTCTCACTCTATGTTTTCTTAGCCAGCAAAGCACCGCCAATTGCCCAGTTCTCATGCGGCACTTCTTCAAATGTGATATAAGTGTAAGATTTTGATTTATTGGCTACGCGCGCCAGCGTATCAGTAAATTCTTCCGCAATTTTAGCTTTTTGCTCCGAACTCAATGTACCCGCAACCCGTAAATGAACATAAGGCATTTGCTTTTCTCCTCTTTTATACCGTTAACAGATGACTCTTTCAATTTCACAAAATGTTTAAATCAATATTTTTTCTATCAATCTGCTGCAGACAGTTCAACGGAAATTCTTGCGAAAACCTCCTCAAACATCGCGGCTGTCAATCGTTTTGTTTGCGTATTGTAGCGACTACAATGATAACTGTCATACAGTTTGACCGGCCCCATAGCTGAGTGATTAGGCAGCAAGTATTCGGCACCATGAGCAAATGGATAGTCCTTCAAACGCAAGTCCAGGGATCGCAATACAGCCCGATGTGCAATTGCACCCAATGCCAGCAGCACTTCCCCGCCTCGATCCATGAATGCGTTCACCTCCATTTTGAGATAATGATTACATTGTCGTATTTCTTCCGGATTAGGTTTGTTCTGAGGCGGCAAGCACTTAACCGCATTGGTAATGGAGCAGTTTGATAACTGCAAGTTATCCTGCTGCGATATCGACTCATCATGGTTGGCAAAACCAAATTTATATAGCGTTTGATACAACAAAACACCTGCAAAATCACCGGTAAAAGGGCGCCCGGTCCGGTTTGCACCATGCATGCCTGGCGCCAGCCCGACAATCAGGAGTTTAGCATGGCTATCACCAAATGCACTGACAGGGCGCGCATGATAATCGGGATATCGTGTCTTTACCGCGTCAAGGAATGTCGCCAGTCTCTCACACCGGCGGCAATCGGCAGACTCAATGGGATAATCCGCTTTTATAGTAGAATGTACAGGCATGAAGCAAACCAATAAACAGTTAATAAAATATAACGCAGTGATTTTTTATATAAATAATACCCTTTCTGACATTTCAATTGAATCTTGATTGTTTCGTGATGCAAGACTTCCTGTGTATCTTCAGAAAAAAGCTTATTACATTTTTATGGGTTCTTTATATAATCGTTTTTGCATTCAGCAGTAAAACTATTTTAGCCGAATCGACGGTAATACCCAACAAGCCCGGTCAATCAGAATTCATATTGTTTTCCGCACCGAGCACAATACAGGATTTTTTAGCAACGCATATCAAACTGCCTGACAAGCATTTTGCCAACGATATGGCACAACGCGCTTTTTTGCGACGGACAAAAACTGAAATCCATGAATTGCTTGCGACACAAGGTTATTTCTCCCCCATCGTCACATTTGACACACAAATCAAAAACGAAATTGAAATACCGGTGATCGCCATTGATCCAGGGCCTTTGGTGCATGTTGAGTCCGTGCAAATAGAATTTCAAGGGGCTATCACTCAGAGTGACGAACAACAGCAAAAAAAAATCAACAAATGGCGTAAGGCATGGCCGCTTAAAGCCGGTGCACCATTTCGTTCAGCCGATTGGGAAGAAGCCAAGTCGGTTTTATTATCGCAGATAACTTATGAAAAATATGCAGCCGCCAGCATTGTCAAAAGTGAAGCAGTAGTTGACAGGGAAAACGCACAGGTAACGCTTCACATCGTTATTGATTCAGGTCCGGTTTTTTATTTTGGCGAACTTGAGATTACCGGACTGGAGCGCTATGATGTTGAAATGATAGAAAACTACAGGCCGTTTCGTACCGGTGATATCTATCGTAAAGAACTCATGCATATGTTTCAAATTGCATTACAAGGCATTCCACATTTCGGTAATGTGTCCGTGAATATTTATCCGAATATTTCAAAACATAAAGCTGTTCCAGTACATGTCTCAGTTACAGAAACAAAAACACAGCGTATTGCCGTGGGTGGCGGGTATAGTTCCAATAACGGCGCACGGGTTGAAGTCAATTTCAGCAATCACGATTTTCTCGACCGCGCATGGCAGTTCAATACAGCACTGCGCCTGGAGCAAAAACGTCAGACATTCCTAACCGGTGTCAACACATTACCCAATCAAAACAACGTCTATTATTCTGCTGGTGCCAGTATGCAAAGAACCGATATTGAAGATCTGGTCACTATCAGACAACGCGTAGACACGGCACGTACATATCAAACCCGCAATTTACTCAGTCAATTTTCTTTAAACTGGCAAAGAGAGGAAAAACGTCCTGACGGCGCAATCAACCAGACTGTTAAAGCACTGGCACTCGACTGGCGGTTTCGTCACCATGTCGTGGATGATCCCGTCAATATCCGGCGTGGCAGCGCTTCGGAATTCAGACTGGGCGCTGGTAGTGAGTTTATATTTTCCGATCAGGATTTTATGCGTATATATGGGCGACAACAAAACTGGTGGCCGGTTGGCAAACGTGATGTGTTCTATCTGCGCGGAGAAGCCGGTTATACGTTGGCACCATCGCGTTTCGGCATTCCACAGGAGTACTTGTTTCGTGCCGGCGGCATACAATCGGTTCGAGGCTATGATTTTATGAGCATCGGTGTACGCGAAGGAAACGCAATTGTCGGCGGCCGCGTTCTGGCGACCGGAACCGCTGAATATACACACTGGTTTATGCAAAACTGGGGAACAGCGGCATTTGTAGATGTTGGTAGTGCTGCTGACAGCATGAAAGATATGGATTTATTTCTCGGCTACGGTGCCGGCGTACGCTGGCGCAGCCCGGCCGGACCGCTCGCGCTTGACTTGGCCAGAGGGCATAAAACCGGAACACTGCGCGTACACTTTTCTATGGTTGTCAATTTCTGATGAATATCCGCGAACATAACAGCAACCTGGACACCCGAAACAAACCATGCAGCAAAAACACCCGCACAGCCTTTCGTTTTAAAGGATATGCTATTGCGCTGCTGATTACATTGATGACAGTCACCGGCGGCGGTTACTGGCTTTTGAATACCGCAACCGGTTTGCAGTGGCTGCTGTCCGCCGCAACGCGCATGAGTAATGAAGCGCTACAGATTGAAGGCATTGACGGGACCGTCAGTGCGTTGCAAATCGACAGATTGTATTTTCATGATGAAACACTGCAGCTTGCTGTACAACAACTCAAACTTGACTGGTCACCGGGCCAATTATTGACCGGAAAACTATTGTTCCATGAAATCAGCGCCCAGTTGCTTGACGTGCATACCGCACCAGCTCAAGAAGAAGATACTGAAGAAACAACATTACCCGATAATTTGGAATTACCGATTGCAATCTCTCTGAAGAACCTGTTTGTCGACAAAATACGCATCTATTCCATGGACGACAACCAATCCGGCCAGCAACCGGATTTCTCTCTAGCCGATTTATCGATCCGCCTGGAAAGTCATGCGCAACAACATCAGATCAAACACCTCTCGTTCAACTCCATGTTCGGTGCACTCGAGGCCTCAGCGCAAATCCGATCGATGCGCCCTTTTAAGCTGGGTGCAACTATCCAACTTGACAATGCTGAAAAATGGGGCGTTACACATGCCGTGTTAACAGGTTCACTGAAACAGCTTGGCATACAGATTGAGCATCACCATCAACCCATGCAGGGTACAATTAATGCACAACTGCAACCGTTTGCGCAAAATCCGCTTGCCATGCTCACATCGTTGCGTGCTACCGTCACTGAATTCAACCCTGCCACTTTATTACCCGACAAGCCTGAAATTCCCAAAGCCAATCTGGCACTGCAAGCAACTTTCAACCAAAACAATGAAAACCAACTGACAGGTATATTAACGCTCAGAAACAGCGCAATTGCGCCGCTGGATCAGAATGGAGTGCCACTGGCCGGGATCAGCACAGCGATTTTACTGACTGATGAAACATTGAAACTGGGCGATCTCAAAATACAGCTACCGGAACAAGGCCTGATTGACGGAATTATTACATGGCAATTCAAGGAAGCAATCGGTCTGGCCGAGCTTAACGTCAGCAATCTAAATCCGTCCGCTATTGATACCCAGTTACAGGCTGCAAAAGTTAACGGCCTAGTGCAACTCACAGGTGATGCAGATGAGCAGCATGTTAATATCAACCTGAGCGATCAATCATTAAAATTGGATGCTGCAGTGACACGTACCGCTAGCCTGATTTTGTTGGAACAGCTTGATTTGCGTCACGGTCAATCCAGCCTGACCGGCAAGGGCGAGTTCAATCCGGGTAATGAAGATAAGGCGGATGATATACAGAGACAATCTTTTCATTTCACCGGTCAACTCAAGCAATTTAATATTGCCGATTTTGTCAAAGCTCCGGAATCCAGTTTAAATACGAAACTCACGCTAGCGGGAAGCTTATCACCCAAACCGTCGGCCAGGCTCGATTATCAATTTGAGAAAAGCCACTTTAACCAACAACCGGTCACCGGTAAAGGGCGGATTACATTTGAGCAACCCTTAGCCTTCACCAGTAATGCCGATTTTCAGATCGGGGCCAACCAAATAACAATCAAGGGGGAATTTGGCAAGCCCGGCGATGCGTTAGCGCTAAATATTACTGCGCCTTCATTGACTCAAATCGGCTTGGGACTATCGGGTGCGATCAAAGCGCAGATTGACTTGAAAGGCACCATGGACTCACCCCTGATCGATTTCGATATTGACAGTGAGAAGCTCGCGCTGCCCGGCAACCATGCTTTCGAAAATCTGTCCGCGGAAGGTAAATTGCATGAAGAAGCGCTGAGTTTAATACTCACGGCCAATCAGTATCGCTCAGGCGGAGAAACACAAATCAAGCAACTGAACCTGAAAGTAACCGGCAAAAAATCAAGGCATACGCTACAAACTGATCTGCGTATCGACGATGAAATGGCCGTCACACTGCAGGCCGACGGTGGCATTTTCGGGCTCGACAAGCCCGACATCACGCCAAACTGGCGGGGGCAGTTGTCGCATCTGTCGGTAAGCGGGCAAATACCGGTACAATTGCAGGCGCCCACAGCAATCAATCTAAGCAGCGAGCAGGTATTGGTAAACGACGCGCAATTCGCAATAGCAGGCGGCCTTGCAGTCATTGACCGTATTTTCTGGTCGCCCAAGAACTGGGAAAGCAGCGGCCACTTTACCGGCATAGGACTGCACCCTGAAAGCGATTTAATTCCACAAGAAAAGATTTTGCGTTTAGGTGGACAATGGGTCGTTCAAAACCACGGACAGCTGAAAGGAGATGTCGAAATTTCCAGGGAAAAAGGCGACTGGCACCTGCCTGGAGAGTTACCACAACCTATTGGTCTGCAAATGGTGAAGCTTCATGCCAGCGCGCGTGATAATCAATTAACCGGCAAGCTCGATTTAATCAGTGCGCATATTGGAAAAGTGAAGGCTCGCATAACGCTACCAGTCACATATTCCGAAAAAAGCAATTTTTTTCCATCCCATACTAAACTGGATGGCCAGCTCAGCCTGAAAGCCGCTGATTTATCCTGGTTGGATCACTTGATGGATAACCCCATACAAACCGCCGGCCAAATTGAACTGCAGGCCAGTATCGCCGGCACACTTGACCAGCCGATACTGGAGGGCGATATCCGTGGAGAAAATCTTGCTGTTGCATTACTCGATCATGGTTTGGATTTACAGCAAGGTCAGTTGGTGGCGAGCTTTAATCAGTCCGCATTGCATATTAACAAGCTCAGTTTTATGTCTCCAAACGAAGCCCCGCCCAAAGACCGATTACTAAACAAACTGCAACTGGAAGACAAACCGGGTTCTCTGGAAATAAGCGGCTCGCTGGGCTTTGCCGACAACACACATCAGTTGACTGTAGCTCTGGACCATATTTACCTCGTTAATCCACCGCATTACTGGATTGTCGCTTCCGGCAAAAGCACAGTACAGATGCTCGACAATGTGATTGATTTAAGCGGCGAACTCATTGCCAATGCCGGTTTGATTATGCAACCGCCAGTATCACGGCCGCAGCTTGCAGATGACATCATCGTCGCAGAGAACAAAACAGAATCACGGGGAGATTCACAAACCGACGAGCAAACAACCATCATCAACTTGCACGCCACCCTTGATCTGGGGAAACAGTTTTTCCTTCGCGTCGCCGGACTCGAGGGACGCCTGGACGGCAGCCTGCAAATGCAAAATGACGAAAGTGGAGACTTAAGTGTAGTCGGTTCCATCGCTACACGCCAAACTACATTTAAAGCCTACGGTCAAGACCTCACTGTGGAACGCGGAATTGTAAACTTCCAAGGTCCGATTGACGATCCCGGACTGAATATTCTGGCGGTACGCAAAGGCCTGGAGGTTGAAGCTGGTGTTGAAGTAGCCGGTTCGGTACGCCACCCCAGGGTTAAACTGGTTTCCACGCCTCAAGTGCCCGATACTGAAAAACTGTCATGGATCGCGCTCGGTCGCGCACCCGATGCCAGTGGACTGGACTCCTCCTTGTTAATCACCGCCGCCAGTTCCATTCTGGGCGGAGAATCAGGCGGCATCACCAGTCAAATCAGTGATATGCTCGGCGTAGATGAAATTTCCTTCAGGCAAGGCAGCACCACGCCAAGCGGCTCATTAACCAATCCGGTTGGTCTAGCGAGCAGCACATTAGGTGGTCAAATCGGCACCGTTGGCAAACGCATATCGTCACGAGCCTATCTAAGCTACGAACGCGGCATCACCACAGCCACTGCAGGCATTACCAAACTGACCTATAACTTGACACCTAAAATAACTGTTGTCACACAGGCGGGTGAAGACAGCGCGATTGATCTGTTTTATACATTCAGATTTGATTAATCTGCAATCATAGCCGCCAGCTTATATCAAACCGGAATCAGCAGAGTAAAACTCGTAGGATTGCTGCGTTGAATGTTCAGTTCAGCTGAAATCTGTTCACTTAACAAATGAACAAGTTGCAACCCCAACGATGAAGCATTTTCAATATCAAAGGTTTCTGGTATGCCTACACCATCATCAGTAATTTGCAGCCGCAACCTGTCTGTTTCGAAATACGCTAGCCTGATATTTATATTTCCAGAAGCTTGGTCTACAAATGCATATTTCATCGCATTTGAACATAGTTCATTTATGATCAGACCCAGCGGGATACTGGTATCAATTGGAAGAAATACCGGATCAGTCTGCACGTCCACCGTTATTTTAGAAGAATCCAGTGCGTAGGATAACGATAGATTATTTACCAGCGATTCAATAACAGTTGAAAAATCTACACTGGAAAAATCCGAAGATTCATAGAGAATCTGATGTATTAAGGCCATTGACTTCACTCTGTTTTGACTTTCTCTCAAAACAAATGTGGCTGAATTGTTAAGTAATATATTCGATTGCATACCGAGCAAACTATCGATTATCTGCAAATTGTTTTTTACTCTGTGGTGTATTTCGGCCAATAACAGCTCTTTTTCTTGCAGCGCAGCCTTTAGTTGTTGCTCCCGGTACTTGCGTTCTGTTATGTCGATAACTGAGGCCAGTACCATAACACCCCCCGGGGTTTGGATGGGATTCAAGCCGACTTCAACCGGAAATTCCTTTCCTTGCTTGCTTAGCCCATAAAGATCTCTTCCATGGCCCATTTCACGCGCACTGGGCTGGTTTAAATAGTTCCTTCTCAAATCCGGGTGATGTACACGATGTGACTCGGGTATCAGGATTTCAATAGACTGGCCTATCAGTTCATCACGCTGATAACCGAATAAAGTTTCCGTTGTCGTATTTACCATAACAATAACGCCATCCTGATTAGTCATGACCATGCCGTTGGGAGAAGCTTCCACAGCCAAGCGTATCATTTCCTCAGCATGCCTGCGCTCCGTCATATCGACTATTGCAGCCAGTACAAAAACACCATGCTCGGTTTTGACCGGATTCAAACCCACTTCAACCGGAAATTCCTGTCCATTTTTACGCAAACCGTAAAGGTCGTTGCCATGTCCCATTGGACGGGTCTTTGACTCATGGAGATAAACCTGTCGGTATTCGGGGTGCTTTTGATGGTGCCGTGCAGGTATCAGTTTTTCGACGGGTTGGCCAATTAATTCTTGTCTTGAGTAACCAAAGAATCTTTCCGTTGCAGCATTCACCATGACAATTTTTCCCTTTTGGTCAGTCATGACTATCCCGTTTGGTGAAGCCTCTACAGCAAGATGCATCATTTCCTCGGAATTTTTAGAACCATTCATCCGGGTAAACGGCAGCATATTTTTGATCCTCACATCCAGGTATAAAAAATTAAAAAAAATTACTTTTCAATGTATTTTAATGAAATGCTGATTTCTTTATTAAACCGGGTATCTGATCTGCAGGTACTGGCTTTCCAAGTAAATAGCCTTGTAATTCATCACAACCATGATCATCCAGAAAAGCAATCTGTTCCGATTTTTCAATTCCTTCCGCCACAACCTTTAGATTTAGCTCTTTAGAAAGCGCTAATATAGCTGCCGCAATCGCACAATCATTTCTATCAAGCGGAATATCCTTGATAAAGCTATGATCAATTTTTAATTTATGGATTGGAAGGTTCTTCAATGAGCTCATACACGAATAACCTGTACCAAAATCATCAATGGATATCGATACACCTAATTTTTCCAGTTCTTGTAAACTTGCGTTATTCGTCAATTCATTCTGCAAACAGGATTCCGTTATTTCCAGTTCAAGTAAATGCGACGGCAAATCATACCTGTGCATCAATTTAGCAATTAATTTAGGTAATTGCGTATCTGAAAATTGCCGAATCGAAATATTGACTGCAACTCCGAGATCACAAAGCCCTTCAGAACGCCATTGAAAAAGTTGTCTGCATGCTTCTGTCAAAACCCAGTTTCCGATAGTAATAATGAGCCTGCTTCTTTCCGCTATGGGAATAATCTCTACCGGGGATAACAGTCCTTTAACAGGATGTTGCCAACGTATTAGCGCTTCGACACCCGTTAATCTGCGCTCGAGTGAAGAAAACTTGGGCTGGTAATAAAGCTGGAGTTCGTTTCTTTCTAACGCAAGATATAGCTCATGTTCTCTTGTCAAATGATGGACCGCATTTTGCGTTAACGATGGATGGTAAAAAGCATAACTGTTTCGTCCGCTGCCCTTGGCCTTATACATCGCCGTATCTGCCATTTGAACCAATCCGTCCTGATGGTCCGAGTGATCCGGATAAACGCTGATACCGATACTACATGAAGGCACAATCTCCATATTGTTCACCACAATGGGATCAGACAGGCATTTAAGAATCTTATTGGCAATCCTTACAAAACCATCGCTGGTATCGGTATTGGCCACAATAACAATAAATTCATCTCCGCCGAGTCGTCCGAGCGTATCGCTCTCACGCAGTATTGAGAGCATCCTTTGCGAAATGAGATGCAGCATCGTGTCTCCCGCTTTATGTCCGAGGGTATCATTGACCATTTTAAAGTTATCAAGATCTATGAATAACACACCCACAAGTGTTGCATCACGCTTCGCCTTGGTAATTTCTTGTTTAAGCCGGTCCATTACCAGCATACGATTAGGCAAGTTGGTAAGATTATCGTAATAGGCAATGCGCAACAGCTGCTCCTGCGTTTCCCGCATTGCTGTTATATCCGAGATAATGACAACGGATTGACTCTCTCCACATTCTTTAACAGGAACCCGGCTAACATTTAACAACGCATACATTTTCGCTTTATTTTCTTTGAATGCCATTATTTCACCCTGCCAATGACCATTTTCTTCCACACTTTGCCATATCTCATGGTAGGTTTCTTTACTTAGAAAACGATCGTTCATGAAAGGCAGTTCGCTGTTCTTCAGATCACTCTCGTGAAATTGAGTCATTTTATAGAAAGCCTTATTAGCACAATCGAACATCTTGTTCCTGAGAATAACGATGCCTTCAGCGGCACATTCAAAAACGATAGCTGCTTGCTCCAGTTTATTCTGGACACGCCTATTTTCAGTTGTTTCCTGCAAAACACCGATTATCTGATGCTCATACAGCTTGTTGGCGGCAAACGATTTACCATACAATTTGTACCAACGGTCTTCACCTGATACAGGCGAAACACAAAATTCTATCTCTTCTGCCACGTTTGGTTCGCCATGCATTCTCTCAATAAAAGCAGAGACTTTCTGTTTATCACGCTTATGGATTAAATCGAAAAACTCCTTCCAGTTAGGTATCGACTCAATATAACCATTAGGGCTTTTTCCCAGAAATACTTCATTCGAATGCTTTGTTTTTTCCCATGTACCCAAGCGCGCAGCCTCGAGCGCAAGACGGAAATGCTGCTCACTCTTTTTTATTTGAGCATCGGTTTCGTAGCGTTCCATGCTGACCTGGATCATGACATGCAATTCCCTGTCAGAAAACGGCTTTAACAAGTACCCATAAGGCTGCGTTGCTCTCGCTCTGCTAAGGGTATTTTCTTCTGAGTAAGCAGTCAGGTAAATCACGGGAATATGATAGGTTTCCTGCAATCTGGTAGCTACCTCTATACCATCAATACTTCCTTGAATATGAATATCCATTAATACAATACTCGGCAATTCTTCATCTATTAGCGCCAGCGCCTTGTTCCCACTCGCCGCTGTCCCTGTTACTTGGTAACCCAGCCTAATCAAACGTTTCTTGAGATCAAAAGCAACTATCTGTTCATCTTCCACTATCAATATCTTGATGCATTTATCCATAGTTATTCCTACTCATAGCATTCAACCATTATTACAGACGTTCTAACAATGTAATGACACAAAACAAGAACCAACCGAAAAGGGAGGATGTAAATTCGAAAAATAAATTGGCACAGATTTCTTATTGATAGCGTTATTTGCTGGAGCCTCACAATAATCATCAACGATCACAAATATACTGCATATTGTTCCCTCTCAGATATAAAACTAAAGCTCATTAATCCAGCTTAAACCGGTGTAATTTCCCTGATAGGTAGACTTGCACGAACACCTTTGTTTCGAGCTTTGCTAATTATTCATTATTTACCGATTAAGTCGAATGTCTGAAAAAAACGCTGATATTCTTCATGTTGTTATATCAAAACGCATTCAGATCACAACAGGCCAATAGCTGCTTAATCACAAGCAAGACATTGTTTTTTATCGTCTAATATCTTTACAATGCCGGCCATCATAGCAAAATAATCTGCTTTATGGATATTCAATTGTACAAGAGAAATAATCCGGGCTTTTTATCTGGGATAATTGGCTCAAAAAAAGTCTCATCTCCCAGTTTTTAAATCCCGTATCACAAACGCAGTAAAACTCCAAATGATCAAATAAGTGCGACAATCATCATTTTGATCAATTCACGTTACAACTAGAAGTAGAAGTCGCTCCATGTGACTCATAGTTTTTCCCCAAAATCGCATGCCGCCCTGTCTACGCGTTACATTAACCGGCACATTGACACACCCGTGCGTCCTTCTTTATCCTTTACTGTCAGGTATAAAATCGCCCGTATGTCCGCCAGAGTCATTACTGCCACAATCGGCAGTCCTATCAACCACCTGTGTTTATTCAATATCGGTATGCTTTTATTTTCCGGACAGCTCGCTGCATGAAGCGCCAAATTTGAAACAGCTATAGCAGCGATGATGCTTCATGCTCACAGGTATTTCCAGACTTTCTGTTAAAGTGGCAGCCAAAGCATAATCAGCATCGTCGTCGACCAGCGTACAGGCATATACCCGGCATTGATTATGCTGCTTGACCACCATGCGGCTGAATGCGCACATAAATTCCCGTCGCGATGATTCGGTCTGAAAATCCACCATACAGCTTTGGGTAATTTGTGGCGCCGAGACAACTGCTTCAGGTGGATAAAACTCTGGAAACTCTACTCGAGGCAAGTCTTCTGGCAGTCTTGCTTCACGGAAGACTTCGGCATAACGATCTGCCACATAATCTGCAGATAAATTTGACATCATCTGATTTGCAACCGACAGCGAAAATCCCATGGTATACAGCATACGCATACCTTCCAATGCGCGAGAGAACATACCTTCTCCGCGCGCTTTGTCATGTTCCGCAGCGTCAAAATGATCCAGACTGACGCGAAAATGCAGCTTCTGTTGGTAGCCCAGTAACGGTTCCAGTTGCTTGGTACGTTTAATCAACGGATCAGTTGCGTTAGTTAATACCAAACAAGGATGGTAATGCAGTGCATATGCAAGCATCTGCACGATATCCTTGTTAATAAAAGGCTCGCCGCCCGTGAATGAAAATTGTTTTACACCGAGTGTTAAAGCTTCATCAATATAAGGCTTGGCGTCATCAAAGCGCATCAACTGCAAACGGGTATCACCGGGTTTGGATCCTTCCAGACAAAATGGACACGCAAGATTACAGGCTGTCCCGGTATGCAGCCACAATTCATCCAGCGCATGGGTATGAATAACTCCGCGCGGACTGCCCTCTGAAGTCGCATACCACTCAGGTGAACGTTGATGTTTTTCCTGTGATTGTTGGTGCTGTACTGAAGCGCTGGTATTCATACTAGCAACAACCGCTGCTTTTTTGCTCATCTGACGCACCATCATCAAAAGGAATGCCCATGCCACATCCCGGGAAAATACCGTAGTGTCGTTCAAAATTACCGTAAAAATCGAAGTGACCGGCAAAACGAGTATCATGCAGCATACGCCAGGTATTACCACAAACCGCAAACTGTTTTCCGGTTTCAATAAAATGATGTTTATCCAACACAAATGCATGTGGATGATGCACAATCGTGCCACGATAAACCACCGACTGACCGTGATCCTCGCACGCCCGTTCAAGCTCAGGCAGTTTGAATAAGCGATAGGTTGCCGAATAAAAACGGATATTACCGGTTTTAGCCTGCAGCTGCGGATTATCAATGATTATCGGGCGATCTTCGACCAGACGTGGATCAGTGAAACCCTGCGTGCGCGCCAGCGGCACAAAATCGTTCCAGTACAATGCGCCGCTTAGACACTCGCCGTACAACACCGGATCTTTGGTCAACTCGTTCGGAATACGCCGATCACTGTACACATCGGAAAAATACAATTCGCCGCCCGGCTTCAATACCCGGTAAGCTTCACGCAAAACGGCTGCTTTATCCATAGCGAGATTAATCACGCAGTTCGATACGATAATATCGATACTTGCATCGGCCAGCTCCAACTCATCTAGCTGCTCAATATAACCATGTAAAAAACGTACATTATCACGCTTGTAACCAAATGCTTTCTGATGAAAATTTTCATGCTTGCGCGCAACAGCAAGCTGTTCTTCGGTCATATCGACGCCGATAATTTCCCCCTTTTCACCGACCAGTTGTGACAGCACATAAACATCGCGCCCCGCCCCACAACCCAGATCAAGAATCGTCAATCCCTCTAATTGCTCAGGCAAAACCAAACCGCAACCGTAATATCGCTTCATCACTTCATCATGCACTTTTGCCAGCAGTGGTTTCACATATTCGGGCAAGCCTGTATCGGTGCAACAGGCGTTTGTTTTCAAATCATGGGTGCCTGATAACGTTTCTCCGTAATATTTTTGAACAGTCTCTTGCATAATTTTCCTCAAATTAAATATATTACAAGTGCTTGATATGGGAATGTTTAGGGGATGCTTTCATGGCCTGATAGCGCGCCGCCAGCGCCTTAGGCGTCACACCGCATGCAAACTGTAACGCCAGTATACGATTATGCCAGGTACGCCGCCACCAGCCATCTTGTAGCCAGCGGCGTGGGTTAACGAATATGGATTCACGTAATCCTATAAATTTTCCGATTTGCCGAGCACCTTGCACCAGCGGCACCTCTTCAAACAAAGACCACGGCGCATGGCCGCCCACCTCATGATAGCTCGCACGTAAAATGAAAAGTCCCTGATCACCATAAGGCACCCCGAAAAAACAGCGTAACATAATGGCCGGCTCCAGGACAAAAGCAGGCCAATGTCGTGGTTTATCAAAGCGAAACCTAAAAAAACCACCAATTGCGTTATTATGGATTGCCTGTCTCATTGCTACAAATGAAGTTGATGACAATCGGACATCTGCATGCAAAAACCACAGCACATCGCCTTGCGCTATTGAAGCACCCGCCAATAACTGTTGCCCACGGCAGGCTTGACCAGCTGCCAACCAGCGCACCTTAAACAGACTGCAAATCCTCTGGCATAATTCACTGTCAGCGCCATCCACGACAATAATTTCCCATGCCTTATCCGGTATGTTGCATAGTTGCTCCAATAAACTACGCAATTTCTCTTCGTCGTGGTAACAGGGAATAATAATACTGAATTTAAGCATGTTTATTGTTATGACTGATTTTCAGCATTAACGCGACATCGCTTGCAAACGCGCACAAGGCGCGACGTGCAGGACGATCATCGTTTTTCAATGTGTCAATCAAGCGAAAAAAATCTTCCGGTTCATCAACATCATAGCCTTTTTGCAATTTTTTCACCGAACCCATCTCTACCTGACATAGCTGGCTCAAAGCAATTCCGAGCCGGTCTGTACTCCAAGGCAGTTTGGACAAACCGGGCCATCTGCTTCGATTGGCCATCAACACGACACCACCATCAGTGGCGGGTATCAGCACAGCGTTGTTTTCATGCAACCCCGCTTTTACAGCCGCATAGTCTTCCGGTCTCAGTCCGGGAGAGTCGCTTCCAATATAAATCAGTTGCGTTCGTTTATTTTTTTCGTGACGTAAAGTATCATCCAGTACATTAAGACGTTGCCCCAGATTTCCGCTGATTTGCGGCACCACCTTGCATTGAGAGGAAAATCGCTTAGCACGCGCCCATGCCCAGCGTTCGTCATTCTGACTGGCAGGGGCCAATACCACCGGCCCTGGCCACTCGGCAGCGTCTTCAAATGCACATGCCAATAACGCTTGAGCAATCTGTAACGTCAATTCTGTTCCAAATCGCGTTGCAAGCCGCTGCTTACCGACACCGAGTTCGGGCTTTTTGTGAACCAATACCAGCGTTGCATCCATTATATTATGTTGTATATTTATAACATTGCGAATCACTTGCGCCTGCTATTGTTCATTTCTGTCTGTTTGGTCGCATCATCCTTATGAACCTTACAATCAGATTAAATCTGATTTGCTACCCTTATTTCCAATACTATTATTTGTCCACTGCAATTTTTATACCCAGCATTCTGCAAGATTTTCTTGAGAATTTCAGTATCACATTATTTTTTTAGCATTAATAGATTTTTCTTCACACTTTTTTTATACACTTATCTATATAATGGTTATTAAAATACATGCGACACAATAATAAAGATATAGGCAATTACATAAAAAAAATGATAGTCTGAACCCAAAAAGTTAAGAAGTCGGAGTAATTTTTTGTGTTTTACTCGAATAATCTGCCGTATATATCAAAAACAAAAGCAGGAGAATTAATATGACAAAAAGAATCGCGCATGTCGATGACGATGCAGACATTCGTGATGCGGTGGGGCGCATCTTGCGAAAACATGGCTACCAGGTCGATCATTATCTGACTATGAAGGAATTGATTAATACGCTGGAACAAGGTGTCAACCTCCCGGATCTCGCCATTCTAGATGTAATGGTTGAATCAATGGATGCCGGATTGACGGCCTACGCAGAAATTCATAAACGTTATCCACAAATACAAACCATTTTTTTAACTTCCTTGGGCGACATGATCCGACCATACTTTGACAAGGAGTCGAATGAGTGGGTGAGCATTATGGAGAAACCCGTAGAGCCGGAAAGCCTGCTCGACGTGATTCAAGATCGCCTTGGTCAGACAGTCAAATAATAACAATTATAAATTGAGCAGACAATGATATGGCGGACGCAAAATTTACTTGGGACAAAACCCAAACGCCCATCGCATTTTCGTTAAAAAACGAATGCGCGTCTAAACTGAGTGACGATATATTAATCAGCAATATCCGCTGGTTTATCATTTTTCGTTGGGGGGTTATCAGCGCATTAATTCTGTTGCACATATTGGCGTTGTTAATGCCTGACTCGCTGATACAGTTTCGTATCATTGAAGAAAACAACTGGCCTATCGCTATCACACTGGTTCTGGGAATTGCCAATTTATTTTATATTTTCGCACTGGATCATTGCAAACCCGGAAAATTTAACACCCCATCTATTAACCTCTGGTCCCAGATTATAATTGATCTTATTTGTTTGTCGGTAGTTGTTCATTATGTCGGCAGTACAGCAACACCCGCACCGTTTTTCTATATTCTGCATATCGCGCTGGCATGTATTTTTTTCTCCACGTTGGAAAGCCTCCTGGTAGCCGTGATCGTCAGCATCATGTACACCATCGTACTGCTGACTGAATATTCCCTGGCCATGCAGATTCCACAATCAATATTGATCGACCCATCGGTGACACATGACGGCATCAGTAAAAATCTGATGTTTTTCTGGATGTTCGCACTGGATATTTTATTTTTTACCGTCTGGTACCTGGTCTCAAGATTGTCACTTGTTGTACGGGCGCATGAAATTCAGTTGGCAGAAGCCTACAAGCGCATAAATCAGGCACAGCAGGAAAAAGATCAATATGCTGTACTCATGACACACCAGCTTAAGTCTCCGTTGGATGCGATACGCAGCAAAATTAATCTGATCAAAGGCGGCTACTGCGGAGAAGTGCCCTCCGATCTCAAGGAAACATTGCTGAAAATTGATCTGCGTGCTACCAATATGGCCGGTTTGATTTTGGATTTGCTAAAACTTCAACGGCTCAAGGAAACCTGTTTATGCACTGCAGAAATACAACCGGTAAACATTCAACACTCACTACAAAAATGCGTAGACAAACTGACGCCGGTTATCAATAACAAAGCAATCACTCTGAATGTTTCTCTTAATAATTTTATTTTTCAGGGCATACCCGATCAGGTGGAGATTCTATTTGAAAATATTATTTCCAATGCTATAGCCTACTCACACAAAAATGGATCTGTAGAAATTACATCCGATCTGGATATAAAAAATAAAAGCGCCACACTGACTATTATCGATCATGGTATCGGCATTGACAGTGATGATTTACCGAACATTTTTAATGAATATTTTTACTCACCACGCGCTGCATTACATAATAAAGCGAGCAGCGGCGTGGGTTTATCCATAGTTAAAATTGCAGCTGAAAATAATAACCTGCATATCAATGTCACCAGCGAACCCGGAGAAGGGACTGCCTTCACCATTATTTTCCCTGAAATACAGATACCTGCATCAACTGACAAAACTGATTCCACTGCAACATTTGGCAATCCACTACAACAGCCATAGCCTGATTTCCCGAAGACAGATATTAATATAACTGACTTTATTTACCTGCAGCTTTTACAGCAGTATAAAGCGTTAGTGTTCCGAAAATAGTGTTTAACGACTGATGTTGACAAACCCGAGAAAATCCCGCCTCACAAAATACTTCAATTAACCTGCCAGAAACATTATCCTGGGTGTTACTGAAGCCATCAACTAACTGAACAACAAAAAAAAGACAGCGCATCAACTTGTTACTGGCACGTCCCCAATCTATAACGTGCAATTCTCCACCCGGTTTCAATACTCGAAATAGTTCATTCGCAACCTGTTTTTTACGCCCCCAGGAAAGATGATGGAAAAACAGACTTGAAACCACTCGGTCAAAACTGTCAACCGGATAAGGTAAATTTTCAGCAAATGCATGTTCAAATTGAATATCAACACCAATCTGGCTGGCTTTCCGTTCAGCAATCGACAGCATTTTCCGGTCACAGTCAAGCGCGGCAATACCGACTGATGGAAAATCACGTTTGATCAGAATTGCCAGCGCCCCGGTACCACAACCAAGATCAAGTACCTGTTGCCCTTTCTCCAACCGGGCCTGCACAATCAGTGCATCCTTTAGCAGATTTCCGCGACCTGCAAAACGCATGAGCGGATCATAGAAGGGCGTCAGCCAATGATATCCCAAGGCCGGCACATAATTTTTATGATTCAGTTTCTGCTTTGTCATAACACTTTATCGTACTGTTATATCACAGGAGGATTTTTACAGGCAATTTCGCTTCTTCTACACAAAATACGAATGAATGTACGGAAGTCAGTACAGTGACTCACAGGTGCGATCGTATTATTAAAAGATATTCGGCAATTACGCACTACTATAATATATCAAAGTGTTAGTTCTAATAAACACCATTTTTTTCCTATACTCTGAATGTATCAATGGACTCGCATCTACCTGCGTCAAGAGGTCTACACCCATAATTTTGCTTACAATAACAGCTGTGCAACCAGTCTGATTCAATCAGGTCTTTTGCGGAAATATCAAACAGCAGCAGAGATAATGCTTTTGTCCAGAAACGCCATGCAAAAAAATAATTGAAGCTCACTTGCATACCGGTAAGATGGTGCTCTATATGACGATCGGACTAAAAATCGATCGAGCGTTAACACAGTATGCCACTAGCACCCTGGTGATGCTGAAATTCAAAGCAATAATCCTTCTGTCACATGAAACGCTTCCACATTCCGGGCAAGCCATTTCTAAGACTATAATAGCCATGCCATTGCAACTCGGATATCACAGAGCATACTTGCTGATTGGTGCAAAGGAACCAGAGGTGATCATGACTAGTAAGCCGTATACCTCGAGTTATTCACGATTGATGATTCTCTATCGTTTCTGTTGTCAATTGTCTGATTTTCAAAAAACGTTTAGACTCATTGAATCAAAAAAATTTAATAACGCTATCGGACTACGATTGTCAACTTATCTTGATGAGAACCAAGCACAAAATAATACAACACTTTTCAATTTCTGAAGATAAACAATGTTTCGCGGTGATACAATCCGCATCGTTGCCGACCGTAATCCGAACAGTTTTTGAACGTTGCCAGTACAAAATTGGCTACAATTAGAGGGGGAAATCATGCAGATTCAAGTCAATACCGACCATAATATTGAGGGTCACGAGAAATTTTCAGACCAAGTTAAAGCCAAGATCGCGGACGCACTGAATCGTTTCAGCAGGCATGTTACGCGAATTGAAGTGCACGTCAGCGACGAAAATAGCGACAAGGGAGGCATGAACGACAAACGTTGCTTAATAGAAGCACGTTTGGAAGGCCGGCAACCCATCGCGGTTACGCATCAAGCGGCAACCTTGGATCTGGCGGTTAACGGCGCTACCGATAAATTAAAGAACGCGATCGAAAGCACGCTCGGACGACTGGATAGTCATTAAGATCCTGTTTTAACTTGACGGCAGCGCGCCTCTTTGGATCAGACATCTCTGGCAGACCATTGAAAAGCGTTTTTGAGGCGAGCGATGTAAAATAATAACAAGCGGCAAAACGGGGTTTATGCATAAAAATGGACGTTTTGAGCCTGTTTTTAACGCTGCAGCAGCAGCGCCGGCTGTTTTTCAACAGCATCTCTGTTAACCGGAAGCACCAGAATGATTTAATTCAGCTGATCGCAGTTACTGGCTATCGCCCGGCAGATTTAATGATGACAAAGTAGAGCACAATTCACGACTCATCCTCCAGCAATAAGGCAGCTGGAAAATGACGCAAGATGCTGCCGACACTCAGCCGCAGCTCCTTACCAACGCTTTCTGCCTGGTAACGTTCTCCAGTCAACCAGTTATGCCATTTTTTAAAAGGCACCGTAATACAAGTATCGTTCCATATTTGCTCACCAAGAGGATCAGCACCGCCTGCCAACCGAAATACCAATCTTGGCGCAACAACAACGACAGTTTGTTTATCAAGCTGACGTGCGAAAGCGCATATATGATCGGCATGCATCCCGGAAACATCGAGCGGCAAATAGTCTCCATCACGAAACAATTCGAAATAATCGCGCCGAAGTTGCAGGCTTCGCCAGGTCAAATATAACTTGGCGCGCCCGTCTTCGATAGTTTTCATCAAGTCATGACTGAAATGGCATAGCGTGCTGGCCGACGTCACGGCATTTTCCACTTCCGTCAACAACCTGCGCCGCAATACATAGTCCACTGGACGCCGGTTATCCGGATCAACCAAACTGAAATCCCACAGTTCATTGCCCTGATAGATGTCGGGAACACCCGGCGAAGTCAATTTAAGCAAAGTCTGCGACAAACTATTAAACAGGCCTGCACGACTCAGCGGTCTCAGAAAAGCTAAAAAATCCGCCAAAAAAAGATTATTGTCGATGTCATTAAGCACAGCATGTACAAAGTCGGTTACCGCTGCTTCATACTCAGCATTGGGATTAATCCAAGAAGTGTATAACTTGGCTTCTTTAGCCGCTTTGAGCATATATGTCTCGATACGCTCCCGGAATGCTTCCAGGCCTGATTGATCGAGCGGCTCCAACGGCCACACACCCACCAGAGTCTGATAGAAAAAATACTCATCATTTTTGACCGGGACCGGCTGATCATCGACCAGTCGCTTCTTATTGCGATTGAGCCGCGCCCAGCGGCGTACCCGCGACCGCCATTCTTCAGGCAACTCTGTCAGCACATTAATACGCGCACGAACATCTTCGCTGCGTTTGCCATCGTGCGTGGAAGTACTCAGCATAGCATGCGGCCAATTTTGCGCCCGCTCCTGATTCTGATGATGAAAAGCGGATACGGACACACCGAACTTGTCGGGCTCCCCGCCCACCTCGTTCAGAGAAAGTAAGCGGTTATAGCGATAAAAAACCGTGTCTTCCAGTCCTTTAGCCATCACCGGGCCTGTATACTGCTGAAACTTTCTGGCGAAGTTGATTACCTTTTTCTGGTAATCC
This sequence comes from Nitrosomonas aestuarii, assembly GCF_003046585.1. GTDB lineage: Bacteria > Pseudomonadota > Gammaproteobacteria > Burkholderiales > Nitrosomonadaceae > Nitrosomonas > Nitrosomonas aestuarii. The sequence continues at coordinate 192,391 of NZ_QAAE01000004.1, forward strand.
GCATGTTTACCTTCTGCAATTTCGAGTAAAAGCACCTCGCGCACAAAGTCAAACACAGAATTGTCAGAAGCGGCAGCACGTTTCTTGCTGACGTTAACTGCCCAATCCACATAACGCCGGTCTTCCTCACTGATATGTTTCGGTTGCACATAGGTACGATATACGGGGAAACAGGCCACTATCTGACTCAAAACCTCGCGCAGGCTATTCAGTGTAAAGTCTCGAGTATGACGATCCAGTTCCGCAATGCGGCTGAGTTGCAAAGCCAGCACATTGAGCTCACTAGCCAAAGCGGTGTGTATGATCAACTTTTTACAATCATATACAAGCGCCTCCAAATTGATACTGTAGCCAATAAATTCACGGTAAACCCGCTCCATTTTGTTCTCTGCGGCCGCGTCAACAAATAACCCATTCAACAAATTGGTAAAGTCATAACCAGTTGTGCCGTGCACGGCCCAGTCATCCCGTAACCGCTCATATCTGGCGAGGATTTTTTCTACAAAAAGATAAATCGGTTTGGTTTGCGCTGATGTCGGCGAAGTCTTGCCGATTATTTGATTATATTGTTCAGCAACCCGCATTCCTTGCGTTGCAGCCACCTGGGCTTGCAGCAAGTGAAAATAAGCGGCCGGATTATATAGGCCATCAGGATGGTCGATACGAAGACCTTGAACCTTTTTCTTAGCAACCAATTCCAGCACATACTTATGAGTCGCCACAAAAACCCGCGGATTTTCCATACGCAGCGCGGCTAAATCATTGATATCAAAAAACCGCCTGTAATTGATCTCATCTGAAGCAACGCGCCACGATGCCAGGCGCCAAGCTTGGCAATCCATCAACTCATGCAGTAATCCGACATCAACATGATCATTAAATTCACGCAGATTTTCATCGATAAACCGTGCAATGTCGGCGTCGTGATACAGGCGCGCCAAAGTGGCCTTGTGCACTTCTTTGTCTCTGGCACGCTCAGCAATAAGTGCCGTTCCGGTTTCCGAGCGGAGTGGCAAATTGCCAAAGGCAGTAATGAGCGATCGAAACTCCATCAAACGCAAATCTTCAGCATCTATGAGTGCTTCTAACTGATGTATATTCAGTGCCAAAATGCGAGGATATTCCTGTGGATCAATAGGAAACACATGCTCGTAATAACGAATATGGAATATCCCGTGTTCACTATCAAATACCAGCTTCAGTTCGCCTTGATCCAGTATATTCCCGTAATGATCACTCAGTATGGGCACCAATACCTTACCGCGTAATGTATCCTTCAACGAATCCCAGTCGATATCAAAAAACATTGCATAAACCGATGCCGGCCCGTTCTCCAAAACATCCAGCCACCACGCATTATCGCTGCCCATGACACCCATATGATTGGGAACAATATCCAGAATCAGGCCTACATGATGTTTTTCCAACACATCTGCGAATCTCGCAAAAGCATCTTCACCGCCCAGCTCCATATTCATTCTGTTATGATCAATAATGTCATAACCATGAGTGCTGGCGGGACGCGCCTGTAAACAAGGTGAAGCATAACAGTGACTAATTCCCAGTTGATCCAAATAGGAAACAAGTGCCGTAGCTTGTTCAAACGTAAATCCCCGATGAAATTGCCATCGATAGGTACTGCGCGGAATGACGGCCGTCATTGATGACGTTTGGTTCGCGTACGTTTCCGGCAATGCTTTCACCGCACCGCCACGTTCGTTGCGCAAAGCATTGCCGAAAGCCATTACCCGCAAATCTTCCCCCCATAACTCCAGATCCAACGGCAGCTTCCGGCGCCAGTTAGGATACTGATCAATAGTACCGGGCAAATTGATCTGCTCCATCTGACCAAGGATATCTTCAAGCTGTGTAATCATTACCTGAGAAGGCGTTCTGGCAAGATATCGATGGATGGCTATGGCAAATTCCGTGGTCATTTCCGGAATGGCCACTGGCTGTACGTTGATGCCGGCTGGCAACAGGCTCTCTCGCTCGAGTGCCAGTAACAGGCGGGCACGATTTTCGGCACGCTCGATAATCTGGTGCTCGCGCAGCCCGTCATTGGGAAATAGATCCAAATGCTTGCGTAGCTCTAAATCCAGTCCGAGCCAGTAACCGGCCAGAGTAGGCAAATCATGCGTCGTTACTGCTACCAGCGCCTGCGGTTCAAAATCATGCGGTGATTTAAAACTACCGTCAATTGTCTTCTCGAAATAAAATAGCCGATATGAAAGCACGCCCAGCGGATGCAAAGCTTCGCGGACATCATCCGGCACCGTTCCAAGATCTTCGCCAATCACCAAACAAAAATTACGCTGACTCTCAAGCGCCAGAATCCCCAGCAAGTCTTCGAAAGGATAATGAACATAAGCACCATCCGCCGGGGACTTCCCGGATGGCACCCAAAGCAGCCTTCTTAATGCCATAACATGATCTATGCGCAAGGCTCCGGCAGCACGCATGTTTTGTCTCAAGGTCGCAATAAACGGCGCATAGGCCTGCTCGCGTAACTGCTGTGGATTCCACGGTGGCAGCCCCCAATCTTGTCCTTTCAGATTAAAATCATCCGGCGGTGAACCGATTCGCGCCTGCAAGGCATAAATTTCCTGATTGGACCAGGCTTCAGCACCGCCAACATCTACACTGACAGCAAGATCCTGGTACAAACCGATATCCAGTCCCAGCTCATAAGCACGATCACCGGCCGCCTGAAGTTGACTATGTGCTTGCCACTGTAGATACTCAAAAAATGTGACACGCGTTTCATGTTCAGTCGCAAAAACAGCTACAGCTTCGGACTCTGGATGGCGATAGGGCTCAGGCCAGACCGGCCATCCCCATACTTCAGAATTCTGACGGTGCAACCATTCCTGCAATGCTTCATACAAGGCATGTCGATACAACGTGTCACCCTGTTCCTCTCGAAAATGGTGAAATGTACCAGCGTATTCACTACCGGTATCCAGATGATGTCTTCGAAAATGATTGTACAGAATGTTCAGTACGGACATTTTAGTTTTAGCGACACCTGCATAATCCACCAGTTCAGTCGCTCGTAAAGCACGCAGCTGAGCCTGAAAAGCTTCGTCAGAAACATATTGCCGTGCTTCGGGACATTCGGCAAAATCCGGTATGATTTCTATATCCAAGAACAAGCAATTCAAAAATAAACGGCTGGAAGGACTATATGGGCTTGCATGCTCGGGATTATGCGGAAACAAAGCATGCAGCGGATTCAAACCTACCAGACCAGCCCCTGCCTGCGCCGAAAACTCAAGTATCCGCACCAGGTCTGTATAATCGCCGATGCCCCAATTGCGTGAAGAACGTACGGCGTAAAGCTGAACAGCAAATCCCCATACCCGCCCGTCATTTCGAATCGCCTCCGGTTGATAACAGGTACGAGGCACCACAATAAGCGACATAGTAGCTGGCTGCGTTTCCGGTTGATCGAGATCATACAATTCGAAGCTGTGGTAACCTAGGTCAGGAATTTCCGCTAATTCCAGCAAATATCGCTGCCAGTTTTCTCCCTTAACTGCCTGCTGAGCCACCAGTTTCAAGTCTGCTATACGGAATTCCCCATTTCTTGAATCGTTATTTTCGTATATCAACCTCCAACGGAACCGATGACCGCCTTGGTTTTCAGGGACGCCTATTTCAATGTGAATGAAATCCACATCCTCTCGTACTACTTGGACGGGCGGCAGCACACGACCAAAGTTATTCATTTCTACCTGGACCAGGGCATTTTCCATAGCCTGATCATTTTCCGTGGATATTCCCATGGCGGTAAGTAAATCGCGCTTGGTATTTTGCGATGCCGGGTGATGCTTTCCCCAAATATCCTGATATTCACCAGCAATATAATAATGCGCACATAACTTTTCAAGCAGCGATTGGCGCTTCATGCAGACTCTCCCTGAAGAAACCACCCCGCTGACCAGGCAGGCAATCGATTCGCCGCCAATTCAGTGGGCAAACTGGCTGGAAACGCAAACAAGACATTGCTGGTTTTTAAATCTGCATCTGTATACTGAACTGGCGTCTCACCAAAATTGCCCAGCAAAATCAGCGCAGATCCATCACCTAAATGCCATTGCACCCGTAAACTGGCCTCGCCCAACTGGGCAAATTCTGCCGTATTTCCCTGCATACCGGATAACAATGGCATAATTCTATGATGTCTGAGAGTGAGCAGACGTCTATAAAATGCAAGCCAGTCATTATGTAATGGCATTCGTATATCGTTCCAATCCAGTTTGCTGCGTTCAAAGGTATCCCGTGCATTGGGATCGGGAATAGTTTCTCTTACCTTGGGATCAGCAAACTGCTCAAAACGCGCAAACTCCCGACGCCGTCCCTCGGTAACAGCGGTTGCCAGCTCGTCATTAAAATCACAAAAAAAGAGAAACGGCTGCTTGGCCGCAAACTCTTCCCCCATAAACAGTAAAGGTGGCGAGGGCGCCAGTAACATCACAGTCACCATTGCCTGCAATGCATTCGCATCGACCAGGGAACTGATACGTTCACCAAATGCACGGTTACCGACCTGGTCATGATTCTGCAGAAAAGAAACAAAGGCAGTGAGCGGCAATGTCCGGCTGGGTTCGCCACGGACTGTATCATCCCGGTAAGGAGAAGGCTCTCCCTGATAGCCGAACCCTTCCGTCAGGCAACGCCCCAGATACCAAATGGGTCGATCAGCGTAGTCGGCATAATAACCACCGCGCTCAGCTGTGAGCAGAATATGCATGGCATGATGCATATCGTCGTTCCATTGCGCCACATACTGCCGTGGGTTACCCGATTCACTTCGATTAAGATAATGCGCGGCATTATGATCGTTTTCCAGTACCAGATGCACATAACGATCACGGCCTGGTCCCTGTTTTACAGCTTCGGCCAACTCCTCCAGAATATCGGGTGAAGAGTCATCCACAATGGCATGTACCGCATCCAATCGTAATCCATCAAGATGGTATTCCTCCAGCCAATAAAGCGCATTGTGAATAAAAAACTGGCGCACCGTTTCACTGTCTGCTCCATCGAAATTCAAGGCTGCGCCCCAGGGCGTATGATGGCGTTCGGTAAAAAACTTCGACGCATAAGCGTGCAGATAATTCCCATCAGGGCCGAAGTGGTTGTACACCACATCCAGAAAAACCATAATGCCTTTTTGATGCGCGGTCTGAACCAGATCCTTAAATGCATCTGGAGTGCCGTAGCTGCTGTCGGGTGCAAACGGCAACACACCGTCATAACCCCAGTTTCGGGAGCCTGGAAAATCCGCCACCGGCATCAGTTCAATCGCTGTAACACCCAATTCCACCAAATAATCCAGACGTTTCTTGACCGCAGCAAAATTACCTTCGGCAGAAAAAGTACCCACGTGCAGTTCATAAATAACCGCTTCCTCCCATGGCCGTCCATGCCAGCCGGTGTCTTTCCAATGCCAGCTCCCAGGGTTGATAACCTGGCTCGGCCCATGTACATCCTCGGGCTGAAAACGGGCGGCTGGGTCTGGCACATTCAGATCATTATTGATACGGTATCGATAACGGCTGCCGTCCGTAGCCCGGCCAGTTAGCAACATGAACCAACCGCCATCTTCCTTGGTCATCGACAAAACTGTCTCGCCTGCCACCTGATCCGCCAGACAGAGATCTACCCGCTGAGCCCCCGGCGCCCATAGTCGAAAACGTACCTGCCCGTCATTTTGCAATTCGGCACCAAAAGGCATTTTGTGCTGACGTATCATCGGCTTTGTTTCCGTATATGTGTAAGTAGAACAAGCGAACGTCCTTGAAGCGGATAACTCTCACCACTGCAATACTGTTGCGCAACAAACGGCATTGATGTGTTAAATGTATCGATGAGAACCTGCCAGTTCTGGTCTCCTATAAAATCTGGAAGCTGGAACGATATTTGCTCGTGATGGGCGTTCAGTAAGATCAGAAAGTCATCATCGGTGATTTGATGTCCATGCGCGTCACGCTCATCAATACCTGATCCTGCGAGATAAGTTCCCAGGGAGCGTGCGAAATCATGCTGCCACTGCTCGTCACTCATCTCCAAACCATCTGGATTAAGCCAGATAATGTCTTTTTTATTCTTGATACTGTGCCCTTGAAAAAAATTGCGTCGGCGGAAACTGGGATGTTTTTTGGTCAGCCGTATCAGTTGTTGTACAAAATTGATTAATTCATGATTTTCTTTGTCCAGGTTCCAGTTTAACCAGCTGATTTCGTTGTCCTGACAATAGGCATTATTATTGCCTTGCTGGCTGCGCCCCATTTCATCACCGGCTACCAGCATCGGCACACCCTGCGAAAGAAAAAGCGTTGCCAGAAAGTTACGTTTTTGACGCATGCGCAGAGTGCGGATTTCAGGATCGTCGGTTTCTCCTTCCGCACCACAATTCCAACTGCGATTATGGTCTTCGCCGTCGCGGCTTTCTTCTTGATTGGCTTCGTTATGTTTCTGATTGTAGCTAACCAGATCATGCAAGGTAAATCCGTCATGCGCTGTGATAAAGTTAATGCTGGCATAAGGTCGGCGTCCGCTATGTTCGTAAAGGTCGCTGGAACCGGTCAGTCGATAGCCCAACTCGCCGATCACCCCGCCTTCACCCTTCCAGTAATCACGTACGACATCGCGGAATTTGCCATTCCATTCTGTCCAGCCTACAGGAAAATTACCTACCTGATAACCACCGGCACCCAGATCCCAGGGTTCTGCAATGAGTTTCACCTGTGAGAGCACCGGGTCCTGGTGAATGATATCGAGAAAAGCCCCAAGACGGTCTGCCTCGTGCAACCCGCGGGCCAGCGCAGCGGCCAGATCAAAACGAAAGCCGTCCACGTGCATCTCTATCACCCAGTAACGCAGGCTGTCCATGATCAGTTGCAGTACGCGCGGGTGCATCATATTCAAGGTATTGCCACAACCGGTGTAATCCATGTAATAACGTGCATCGTCCGGCACCGTACGGTAGTAGACGGCATTATCAATACCACGAAAGGACAGTGTCGGTCCGAGTTGATTACCTTCAGCCGTATGATTGTAGACAACATCTAGAATCACTTCGATACCCGACGCATGCAGCGTTTTAACCATAGTCTTGAATTCGTTCACCAGTCCGTTTGCCGCGTAACGGCTGTCTGGAGTAAAGAAACCAATAGAGTTATAACCCCAGTAATTACGCAATCCCCGTTCCACCAGGTTACGGTCGTCTATGAAAGCGTGAATTGGCATCAATTCTATTGCCGTAACACCTAGATGGCGAAAGTGCTCGATTACTGGTTCGCAGGCCAGTGCGGCATAAGTGCCGCGCAGCCAGGGCGGCACCTCGGGGTGTTGCTGAGTAAAACCTTTGACATGTAATTCATAGATGACAGTTTCATGCCAGGGTATATTGGGCGGGCGGTCGTCACCCCAGGTGAATGCCGGATCAATAACCCGACATTTGGGCATGCCACGTGCATTATCGCTGCGATCAAATGAAAGATCGGCACGATTGCTGCTGATTTTGTAACCAAAATGCGCGTCACTCCAACGCAGCGTACCGTGAATATCTTTGGCATAAGGATCAAGTAATAATTTATTGGGATTAAACCGATGCCCTTCTTCCGGTTTATAGGGTCCGTATACCCGATAGCCATATAACAGTCCGGGACGCGCTTCAGGCAGATAACCATGCCACACGCGGTCTGTTTGCTCCAGCAGTTGGATACGTTGGACTTCATGTAGCCCTTTGAGATCGAACAGGCACAATTCAACTTTTTCCGCATGCTCTGAAAATAGCGCGAAATTGACCCCGGCCCCGTCCCAGGTAGCACCCAATGGATAAGGCTTACCAGGCCACAGGCGTGAAAAGTTTTTTTTATTTTGAGTGTGTGTTTTACTCATTATAGCCAGGTCCCCTGCCGCGAGAATCGCGTGCAAAATAACTCACTTCGCCCAACGGCACCACCACCAGACCTGTCGGCGTGACATGATAGCGACGCCGGTCTTCTTCCGGGTTATAACCGATACGGGCATTAGATTCGATAATGTTATGCCGGTCTACGATAACCCGGCGCAAGCGTGCGCCGCGGCAAATCCGCACATAATCCATAATAATACAATCTTCCAGGTCCGCGCCGGGTTCCACAATTGTTTCACGGCGAATGATGCAGTTGCGAACGTTGGCTTGATCTATGACCGTTGCCGCACCAAGTAAACTGTTGTCTATTTGACCGTTTATTATTCTCGCCACCGGCCCTTGATAATTACTGGAAAAAATCGGCCACTGTGGATTAAAAGCATCAAAACGCGGCTGCATTCCCAATACATCCTGGTTGGCTTCAAAATAAGCGTCAAGAGTACCTACATCACGCCAATACCCCATTTCTTCGTATGTCTTTATACCCGGTATTGCATTAGTGGCGAAGTTGTAAGCGAACAGTCTGTGCTTGCTTTTCAACAACATCGGCAGAACATGTCGCCCAAAATCGGTTTCTTTCCGCTGATGCGAAACTTCCAGCGCCTCGATCAAAACATCCGCATTAAACAAATAATTGCCCATGGAAGCAAAGGCCCGGTTTGGATCTGAAGGCATCGCCTTAGGGTGTTCAGGTTTTTCCTGGAACGCCGTAATTCTGCCATCACTATCCGCCTCGATAATACCGAAATCCGATGAACGTTCAATGGGTACCGGCAGTGCCGCCACACTGACGTCAGCCCTTTCTTGCATATGAAACCGCACCATTTGCCGAATGTCCATGCGGTAGATATGATCAGCCCCGAACACTACAACAATATCCGGTTTGTGCTCTTTGAGCAGATTAAGGTTTTGATACACCGCATCGGCGGTGCCTGTAAACCAGGATTTGTCATCTTGCATCTGTGGTGGTGTCACTGTGACGAAATGACCTGGCAGCATGGCAGAAATTCCCCAGGCCTTGCGAATATGTTCGATCAGCGACTGAGACTTATATTGCACCAGTAAATAAATAGCGCGAATTTCTGAGTTAACCAGATTACTCAGAACAAAGTCAACGATTCGATAGCGTCCCCCGAAAGGCACTCCGGGTTTACAACGTTCCGCAGTCAGCGGTTTCAGCCGGCTGCCCTCACCTCCGGCCATCACAAAGGCTAAAATCCTAGGTATGTATCGTTTCTCCTGCATGACGCTACCTCCTCAAAAATTTTCTGGCGCTGTCTTCAAAATTGCCAGCAATCCGGCTAATGGAATACCTACCCATTCGATACGATGATCCAGTTCATAACGCAGCTCGTATAACGCTTTCTCTATTACAAATAGTTCAATTAATTGCTCGGCTTGCACGACATCATGAGGCCATGTATGACAGTCGGCCACACCTTCACGGTAGCCGGATAGAAATGCATCGCGGGCCACCGTTTCCCATTCAAGTGCATAAGGCAGTAGTCGGTCATAATCTGCTGGACGCTCCGCAGTGCAATTGGCCAGCACCACCGAAACGGCGTAGTTGAATGAACGAAGCATACCAGCCACATCCCGCAGGGGCGAATGCTTGATCCGGCGTTCGTCAAGCGATCGCGCCGGTTCTCCTTCGAAATCGATAATGGTAAAGTCATTGCCGGTGAGTAGTACCTGACCCAAATGATAGTCGCCGTGGTATCGGGTCTTAACTATTGTATCGGGCTTGCCGGTTGACAGTTCAGAAACCCGATCCAGCAGCGTTTTTTTCATCAGCAGGAATTCGTCTGCAGTTTTTCTGTTATTTTCCGAGATAGTTTCGCGGCGGGCGTCTAACTGCTCCATTGTGACGTGTACATCCTGACAAACCTGTTCGCGCCAGGCGTGAAAATCTTCCGATAATATCGGCTCCGGCTCAAAAGCGGGATCACCACAGTGAACAGCCAGGGCTTTATGCAACTCCCCGGTACGCAACCCAAGAATATGCATCATCCACTGGTAATCACTGTGCTTGTCCTCAGATTCAGCAGTTATTGTCGGCTTCGTCAAATAATCCTCAAAAAAACGTGTCAGATAATCAACGGTATAAGTCCAACCATCGCCTTGATTTGAAACATAGCCCTGAATCAATGCAAGCGTTACTGAAGTGCCATCATTTTCATGGTACTCAATGGACCCGACAACCGGCGAGATATTACGGTAAGGCGAAATCTCAGTCAAAAACCGCCCCATTTCCATTTCCAGATTGACCCCGTCCCGTATCTGTCGATAAAATTTAAAAAACAACCTGTCACCAAGAATCGCTGCGCTGTTAGTACCTTCTACAATGGGTCGCCGCAAATCTGTCAGCATGGATTTGTCAACGAGCCGCGAATAAGCGGAGGTTGGGCAAAATTTAATTACACCTGAATCCACAGCAAATTCCAAAGACGCAGCCATCGCGTCAATAATCGCAAGGGAAAAAGACGCATCACAAAGCGCATCAAAAATAATGCCTACACTGGCCCGCTGACGTATCTTGGCTAAAGCGACAGGTAGCAGTGCCCGGATGGGCATTTCGTCAGGCTCGCCCCATCCGATCGCCAATTGCAGAAAATAAATTTGGGTTTTCCCGGTAACAAAATGAACCTTGATCCATAACCACAGCCAGGTATGCTTTTTTTCTGGCCAGGTTGTCAACGTCATGATCTCCACGCGTTCAAGCGGTTCAGCTTTGGCAGCAAACCAGCGTTGCGTTGGCAAGTATCCCGGCAGAATTTCTCGTTCCAGCTGACTGCGCAATTGCTTCGCCATGGTTTTCCGAGAAGCCTCTGATTGCTCGGGAAAGAAGCTGCGCCAGCCATCAAACAATACCAGCACAGGCAATTCCAGCGGCGACAGGGCCTCCACATGCCACGCCGGGGCTTCTGTATTGGCGGTAAGACAAAACCAGTAGAAATTATGTCCGGGCAATGTTAACAAGTAGGGCAAATCACCAATCGGCGGAAACACAGTTCGTCCCAGCATTTCAACGGGTACCTTACCCCTGAATCTGGACAAATCGAGTTCAACCGGCTGAGCGGAGCGGGATAAATTAGCCACACACAAAATAGACTCTTCACCGTATTCGCGGATATACGCGAGAATTTTTCGATTACCGGGACTTAAAAACTTAAGTGTGCCGCGCCCAAATGTAAGATGTGACTGACGTACTGCAATCAGGCGTTTCATCCAATTTAACAACGAGGCTGGCTTACGGTTCTGTGCTTCCACGTTTACCGCTTCATAGCCGTAGATCGGATCCATGATAGGCGGCAGATAGAGAAATTGCGGATCTGCCTTGGAAAAACCGGCATTACGATCGGGACTCCATTGCATGGGCGTACGCACACCGTGACGGTCACCCAGAAAAAAATTGTCTCCCATACCGATCTCATCACCATAATAAATGATAGGTGATCCCGGCATGGACATAAGCAAACTGTTCATCAGCTTGATTTTATCGGGATCGTTGTCCATGAGCGGCGCTAAGCGGCGGCGGATACCCACGTTGATACGCATGCGCGGGTCAGCCGCATACCGTTCGTACATATAATCCCGTTCCCGGTCGGTAACCATCTCCAGCGTCAGTTCGTCATGATTACGCAGGAAAATTGCCCATTGACAGGCATTCGGAATCTCAGGCGTCTGCTGCATGATTTCTACAATTGGATAGCGGTCTTCCAGTGCGACAGCCATGTACATGCGCGGCATCAATGGAAAATGATAAGCCATGTGACATTCGTCACCTTGCCCAAAGTAATCCTGCACATCCTCCGGCCATTGATTGGCTTCCGCCAGGAACAAACGATTCTGGTAATGCGCATCGACAACAGATCGCATATGCTTCAATACAGCATGTGTCTCGGGCAGGTTCTCATTGCTGGTGCCATCTTTTACGCACAAATAGGGAACGGCATCCAGACGAAGTCCGTCAACCCCCATATCCAGCCAGAAGTTCATGACCCGGATTACGGCTTTAACCACCTCAGGATTGTTGTGGTTGAGATCCGGTTGATGGTGGAAAAAGCGGTGCCAATAGAAAGCCTGAGCAACGTCATCCCAGGTCCAGTTGGAAACCTCACTGTCGGTAAAAATGATGCGCGTTTCAGGAAATTTCTGACTGGTCTGGCTCCATACATAAAAATCCCGTTTCCTGCTGTCTGCCGGCGCGCGGCGCGCAGCCTGGAACCAGGGATGCTGATCCGATGTATGATTGATCACCAATTCGGTGATTACCCGCAAACCTCGGCGATGCGCTTCGCGCATGAAGTTACGGAAATCCTTACGTGTACCGTAGTCTGGATGAATGTTGCGATAATCGGAAATATCATAGCCGTCGTCGCGCTGCGGGGATGGATAAAATGGCAGCAACCAGATGGTGTTCACGCCCAGATCCTGGATATAGTCCAGTTTTTGCGTCAGTCCCCGGAAATCACCGATACCGTTGTTATCATGATCGAAAAAAGCCTTAACATGTAACTGATAGATAATCGCATCCTTGTACCAGAGTGGATCGTCTTGCATGCCTGCCCCCTGCCAATCCATGTTATCTCCTCTTGTTACAGATAGTAATCAAAATCCTGTTCACTGCGCACACGTCGGCGCAGACGAAATATGTGAACAGGTACAACATGAGGCTGCAACTCGACATAGTTGCGCGGCCCATTCCAGATAAAGCGAGCGTTACTCAATAAATCATGCACTTGATAAGAGCGACCAGCTTCTAATCCAAAAGTATCCAATGGAATATCGACCCAGCCCGATTGCGTATGATGAGGATCCAGGTTGACCACTACTAAAACGATATTAGTCAAATCCTCTGTTGTTTTACTGTAACAGATAAGCGAATCGTTATCTACCGATTGAAATTGCAATGTCCGGTTGTGTTGCAGTGCAGGGTTTTCCTTGCGGATACGGTTGATTCGGGCAACATAATCTTTAAGGCTATCGTGCCGGTTCAGCTCCCAGTTTCGGATTTGATATTTTTCCGAATTGAGATATTCCTCGCTACCGGGTTTTCGCGGTGTATTCTCGAATAACTCGAATGCCGGACCATAAATGCCGTAACTGGCGCCCAACGTAGCGGCAAGCGCCAACCGGATCATGAAAGCCGGTCGGCCACCAAACTGCAGATATTCAGTCAGTATGTCCGGTGTATTCGGCCACAGATTAGGACGCAGGTATTCACGTTCCGGGCCATGGGCAAGTTGCACAAGGTATTCTGTCAGCTCGTGTTTGGTGTTACGCCAGGGAAAATAATTATATGACTGACTGAAACCCAGCTTGGCCAGATAATGCAGCACCTTGGGCCGGGTAAATGCTTCAGCCAGAAAAATAGTTTCAGGATGGTCGCGTTTGATGTTGGCAATCAACCATTCCCAGAAATAAAAACTCTTGGTATGGGGATTATCCACCCGGAAAATTCGCACGCCCTGTTCAATCCAAAAACGGAAAACATCCTCCAGTTCAACCCATAAACCTTGCCAGTCCGCGGTTTCAAAATCAAAAGGATAGATATCTTCGTATTTCTTCGGCGGATTCTCAGCATATTGCACGCTGCCGTCGGGGCGATGCCGGAACCACGCAGGGTGTTCCGTTACATAAGGATGATCCGGTGAACACTGAAAAGCGATATCCAGGGCAATTTCCAGTCCATGGCCGCGGGCGCGGGTCACCAGGCTACGGAATTCCTGCAGGGTACCCAGTTCAGGATGGACACTGAGATGCCCGCCTTCTTTTGAGCCGATCGCCCATGGACTGCCCGTGTCGGATTCATAGGCTATCAAAGTGTTATTGCGGCCTTTGCGTTTAGTATGACCGATGGGGTGTATGGGCGGCAGATAGAGCACATCAAACCCCATTTCGGCGATATAGGGCAGGCGGGCTTCACAATCTGCGAAGGTGCCATGACAATCGGATTGTTCACTGCAGGAACGCGGAAAAGTTTCATACCAGGCGCCAAAGCGGGCCAACTCCGGATCAACCACCACCACCAGTGTGTGATCATAAATAGTGGTCAGCAGAAGGTCGACGTTACGTGCCATAAGCTGAGCAAGTTCTTCTCCCATCGCCACGTCCATACGCGTATGCCGGTCATCATTATCGTTCAAAATCCGTGCAGCTTGCTGCAGTTTTTTTGCATCTGCACCTGACGCATGTTTCGCAGCCGCCTCAATGAGTTCCGCCCCCACCAAAAGCGCAATATCAATATCTTCCGGTTCGATACGCCTGGTCAGATCATGGCGCCACGATAAAAAATGATCAATCCGGGCGGCGACGGTATACAGATAACGCCCTAGATCCCGCACCGGGAATGAGCCCTGCCAGCGATCATTGCCTAATGGCTTCATCAATACAGTATGCCATTGTGCACTGATTTCATTGCGATACTGTAACTGACATTGAATATGATCATGGCCATCGGTGAACACATCGGCTTCCACTACAACGGATTCACCCACTGTACGTTTAATAGGAAAACGCCCGCCGTTTATCTGCGGTGTTACGCGTTCAACGACCACGCGACGTCTGCCTTCTTTGGGTAAATTATGTACCATTTATGCCTCCGACTTGAAAAAAAGAACCGCCAGCGGCGGCAGATTCAATGCCAGCGAATGAGATCTGTCGTGCAGATTGACAGGTGCAGCTTCTACGCCACCGAAATTGCCATAACCGCTACCCCCGTAGATAATGGCATCACTGTTCAGTGCTTCGCACCACCACCCGCCGCGCGGCACTCCCACATGATAGTTGATGCGCGGAACCGGGGTGAAATTGCACACCACCAGGATGATATCGTTGTTGCGCTTCGCTTTCCTGACAAAGCTTAAGGTACTCTCTTCCCAGTTGTGACTGTCGACCCATTCAAAACCTTCAGATTCGAAATCCTGTTCATAGAGCGCCGGTTCGCTGCGATAGAAATGATTCAGGTCTCTTAACCAGTCATGTATGCCGCGGTGCGGTGCCTGTTGCAGCAGATGCCATTCCAGGCTGTGATCATGGTGCCACTCACGCCATTGCGCAAACTCACAACCCATAAACAGCAGCTTCTTGCCGGGATGGCCGTACATATAGCCGAAAAGCACCCGTAGATTGGCAAACTTTTGCCATTCGTCGCCAGGCATCTTGCCGATCAAGGAGCCCTTGCCATGGACTACTTCGTCATGTGAAAAGGGAAGCAGAAAGTTTTCATGAAATGCATAGCACAGACTGAAAGTAAGCTGATCATGATGGTGTTTTCGAAAAACCGGTTCTCTGGAAAAATATTTCAGTGTGTCGTGCATCCAGCCCATATTCCACTTCATCCCAAAACCCAGACCACCCAGGTAGGTAGGGCGGGAAACCGCAGGCCAGGCGGTGGATTCCTCAGCAATCGTCTGTACATCCGGATAATCCCTGTATACCGCTTCATTCAAACTGCGCAGAAACCCGATCGCGTCCAGATTCTCATTGCCACCGTGTTTATTGGGAATCCATTCGCCTTCCTGTCGACCGTAATCCAGATAAAGCATGGAAGCGACTGCATCTACGCGCAAACTATCGACATGATATTTGTCCAACCAGAATAAAGCGCTGCTCATCAAAAAGGAACGGACTTCATGACGCCCATAGTTAAAAATATAACTGTGCCAGTCAGGATGGTATCCCTGCCTGGGGTCAGCATGTTCAAATAAATGCGTGCCATCGAAGTAGCGCAAACCGTGGACATCGTCAGGAAAATGAGAGGGCACCCAGTCCAGAATCACACCTACCCCCCTCTGGTGCAGACAATCAACGAGATACATGAAGTCCTGAGGTGATCCGTAGCGCGCAGTTGGCGCAAAATAACCGGTCGTCTGATAACCCCATGAACCATAGAAAGGATGTTCTGTTATCGGCAGAAACTCGACATGCGTAAACGCCATATTGCTGATATAGTCAGGCAACCACTCGGCCAGCTCCCGGTATGTAGGCAGGCGATCCGCTTTTTCCTGCATGCGCCGCCAAGAACCCAGATGCATTTCATAAATGGACAAAGGTGCATTCAGACTGTTGTCTCTGGACCGGCGCTTCATCCATGCATTGTCGTTCCAGTGATAATCCAGCGCACAGACTTTTGAAGCCGTTTTGGGTGGCGCTTCCCAACAAAAGGCGAAAGGATCACCTTTGTCTGCCTGATAATTGTGATGTCGTGAAACGACGCGATACTTATAAGTAATATTTTGTCCGAGACCCGGTATGAACCCTTCCCAGATTCCGGAACCATCCTCACGTATTCTTAAAGGATGCGTATCGGCGTCCCAACTGTTGAAATCGCCTATCACCGAGACGTACCGGGCGTTAGGTGCCCACACTGCAAACAATACGCCGCTCTTGTCCTCAATGGTCAGCATATGCGCGCCAAGCTTGTCATAAAGCCTGACATGAGTACCCTGTTTGAAAAGATAGATATCGTTGTCTGTCAGCAACGTGATGCCATACTTTATCGATTCTGTCGTATTCATGCCGCTTCTCCCAGTACCGGAAATTTAAAGGGTTATTTGCCGGACTCAATCATTAACATTTTTCTGCAAAATCCTGATTATTCTAAAATGGATGTGTTATGCAATAAAATTTTCCATATCGACATCACATTCAAATCTCGGATTCTTGTGGCTGAATCAGTCTATAATTTTCTATTAGTTTACAGGGTTGGAAAGAAACAATGTATGAATATGCACTATAGAAATGATGCATACAGTTAATTTTCCCCTGTTACTGGCTTGACAGATTTCTTGACAAAGGCTGTACGTTACGACGAATTATCCTGCGCACCCTTTACTCGTCATTTCTAAGCTGTTGGAGTACCAGGAGCTGAATGTCTTGTTGCAAAAGATGAGTCATTGCAGATACCACACGACATTAAATCAATTACCAAAATTTACCACCTATCAACATCCAAAGGCTTTCAGCAACAAGAATTAAATAATTGTATTAAATACTTATTAATGAATATGATGAAAAATATTCAGCATTGATTTCTGGCCTTTTCCTGGCAATTTTTGCATGTTGTCTAACACATCATCTGTTACGGTAACGTTTCTCAAACGATATGTCAGCCCATAAAAAAACCCACCGAAGTGGGTTGTGAAGATTACCATTTAAAACAATGGAAACTACAGGGTTGCTTTTGACTGTTCTTTTAAAACCATATGGGTGGCACCAAGTCTATCCTTTAATCTTGCCTGATTCGGCGAATTGCTTGCGATTTTTTTGCTTTTCGGCCATTTTGTTATGGTACGCAGCTTTTTGCAGATTTTCTACTGCAGCTTTTTCGAATTCGTGAATTTTATAAACTACATGCTTTTTGATACGTTGCCCGTTTCTACCCAGGAAGCTGGTGCTGGGCTTATGATTGATCGCTTCTACCTGTTCTTGTATTTTAGCCTGCATCTCTTTGGCCTGATCTTCATAATAGTGCGCCAACGTTTCATGATCGGTATTACCTGCGGCATTCATTACAGTTGATCTGGCTTGTGTGTCTTGTTCGGCTGCAAAGGCGATTGATGGCAGCTTGATCATCATAAGAGCAAATATGAATAGAATCGTGAAATATTGAATGGTTGCTGTTTTCATGATGTTATCTCCTTCAATCAAATACTAACTGAGGATCAAGTTTAAACAAGGCAATACCTAAAGTATATTGGGGAGACTATTATTTTATTCTAAGGGTAACCATTAGCCTGTGTGACAATAATTCTCAACATTATTGACATAAACCAATAAAATGGATCAAGGTAATTCCATCAATCGATCAAACCATTAACACCCTTCCGACAATTGATGGATTATCTTATTTATTTAACTCATGCCTGCCTATTCTTGATTTAAATTTATCATCCAGATAAAGGTAAATAACAGGCGTAATAAACAGCGTAATCACCTGCGAGAACAATAGTCCTCCGACCACTGTGAGACCAAGTGGCTGACGCAGCTCAGCACCCGCACCAAGACCGAAAGCTATGGGAAGCGCGCCCATTAATGCGGCCACCGTAGTCATCATAATCGGCCGAAATCGCAATAAGCAAGCAGACCGAATGGCCTCAATCGGTTTAATGTGCATACTACGTTGCGCATCGAGCGCAAAATCAATCATCATAATTGCATTCTTCTTCACTATCCCAATCAATAACAAAATCCCGATCATGGCAATAATCGATAATTCAATATTGAATAACCATAATATCGCCAGTGCGCCAGCAGCCGCTGAAGGTAACCCGGAGAGAATAGTGATGGGATGTATATAGCTTTCGTACAGCACCCCCAGCAAAACATAAATCACAAAAATTGCCATGATGATCAACACTATCTGGCTCATCTGAGAAGATTCAAAGGCTGCAGCATCTCCTGCATAGCTCGCGAGCACACTTTCAGGTATATTCAAATCCTGTTTTAGCTCAGCAATTCGCATCGAAGCATCCCCCAGTGCAACACCGGGGGCCAGATTGAAAGAGATTGTTACCGATTCCAGTTGTCCGGTATGGTTGATGGCAACTGGCCCCACCTCACGTTCTGCGAAAACAACAGTAGATAATGGTATTAATGTACCATTTTTGCCGCGCAAATGAATTTTGTCAAAAGCACTTTCATCCATTTGATCCTCGGCTATAACCTGCATAATAACTTTATAGCTGTTACTCGAAGTATAAATCGTTGAAACCTGGCGTTCACCAAATGCGCTATAGAGAACAGACCGGATATCTGCCATTTGCACACCCAGCAAATTGGCCTTATCACGATCAATATTAAGCCTCACTTGCAAGCCTTTCAACTGCATATCACTGGTAACATCACGAAAAATATGCTGCTCCTTAAGCATATGCGATATTAGTTTATCAGCGGCATTATGCAGATTATCGGAATGTACACTGCGCAATACATATTGATAACGACTTTTACTCGTGCGTGCACCGAGTCTCAGATTCTGAACAGGACTGATAAAAACTCTTATTCCAGGAATCGCGCCCACATCACGACGTAGTTTTTCAGCTATTTCCTCTATGTGCGGGCGCTCATTACGCGGCTTAAAAGTCACGAACATGCGTGCATTATTGCTGTCTGTAACATTGATACTCAGGATTTCGACTGCGGGATGAATTCGTATTACCTTTTCCGCCTGTTGCAATAAAGTAACCATGGCGGGAAAAGAAATATCCTCAACTGCTTCCACAGTAATAATTGCCTGTCCGGTATCCTCATTCGGAAAAAAGCCTTTAGGTAAAATCGTAAACAATACGATTGTCGCTATCAAAGTGCTCAGTGCAATTCCAAGTATTATGCGTTTATGAAGTAATGCCCAGTCAAGCGCACATTCATATATTTTCGATATTCGGACAAAACCACGCTCAAACCATTTCTGCCACTTGGCATTTTTTTCATTTCTTATTAATGGCTCTGCCAGATACCGACTAGCCATTACAGGAACAAGTGTCAGCGATACTAACGCTGACGTCAATACGGCAATCCCGACAACGGCAGCAAATTCATGAAATAACAATCCAATTACACCGGGCATAAAAAAAACTGGTATAAAAACCGCAACCAGCGAAACAGAAATAGAAATAATAGTAAAGCTAACTTCCTTTGACCCTTGCAATGCTGCTTGCAGCGGTGGTGCACCATTCTCGATATGGCGTACAATATTTTCCAGCACAACTATGGCATCATCAACAACCAATCCGACCGCGAGTGTAATGGCAAGTAATGAGATATTATTCAGGGTATAGCCGAATAATTGCATGAAAACCACTGCTCCCAGCAGCGATATCGTCAATGACAGCGTTGGTATCAAAATTGCGCTGGGCTTGCGCAGAAAAACAAAGACCACCAAAACAACAAGCATAATCGTCAGAATCAGCGTCACTTCAATGTCATGAATGGCGTCCCGGACGGAAATTGACCTGTCACTGAGCAACTTGAGTTGAACTGATGACGGCATCTGTGCATTTAATCCAGGCATCAGCATTTTAATCGCATCAACGGCTGCTACAGTGTTCGCTCCTGGTTCACGCTGTACTGCCATTGTAATTGCACGTTCACCATTAATCCAGATTGTACTTTTAATTGATTCCACACTGTCTTCAACCTGTGCCACATCTGATAAACGTACCGGGGCGCTCCCTTGAGGCGCTGCCACAATAAGATCGGCAAATGCTTCGGCATTATTGAGTTGACGATTGGCTTGAATAGTCAGGGTCTGACGTGACCCATCAAGTGTACCAACCGGTGAATTAGCATTTGCAGTACTCAGTACGTCCGCAAGATCATCAATCGTTAAATTACGTGCGGCAAGGGCTGCAGAATTCACGCGTATACGTACAACATACTTTTTTTGGCCATTAATTTGCACCTGCGCCAAGCCTGGAAGTGCAGATATAGCAGGCGATATCAGATTCTCAGCAAATTCGTTCAAATCCGCCAGCGGCATTGTAGGTGATGTTAAAGCAAGATGAATAATCGGCGCTTCGGCTGGATTGATCTTGCTGTAGGACGGTGGCAAGGTCATTTCAGCAGGCAGCAAGGGCTGGACACGCAGCAATGCTGCCTGCACATCTATGGATGCTCTGTCCATCGGATGATTCTGATTAAATTCCAGTGTGACTGAACTCTCACCGAGTATGCTTGCTGAGCTGATCACAGAAAGACCTGAAATGGCGGATAATTCCCTTTCCAATTGAGTCGCCACCGCAGAAGCCATTGTTTCAGGACTGGCACCTGGAAGTTCAGCTTTGACCACAATAGTGGGCGCATCGTAACTGGGCAATGCAGCAATTGGCAGATTATTATAAGCAATGACGCCAGCTATGATTAGCGACACTGATAATAATACCGTCATAACCGGACGGCGAATGCATAATTCAGATAGATTCATTGCGTCTCTATTTCGAAGCCATGTTTTTCTGAAGCACTCCGATCTGGAGTTTGGACCAGCCGGTTACTGGCCTGAAGGACGCTATAAGCGGTGTTATCATAGGTGGCCGATTCGACGACAACACTACCTGGCGTTATATTCTGAGCACCTTCTGCAACAACCCGCACGCCAGACGCGATGCCTTCTCCTTCAATTACAGCAAGACCATCCTGGATCAAGCGCACATCAACTGGCCGAAAAATTACGCTGCTATCTTGCTCTATTACATAAACAAATTTTTTCTTGGGACCAGTTTGAACTGCCTGCGCAGGAACTGTAAAAACACCGGCAAGCAGTCGCGGTGCAAGCATAACTTTGGCGTACATTCCTGGCCAAAGATAGTTATTTGAATTGGAAAATTCAGCCTTAAGACGAATAGTGCCACTCGCGGTATCTACTGCGTTATCAACAAATATTAAAGAACCTTGCTGTATAGTCTGTTCTATTTGCACACTGACATTTACCTGCCCTTTTGTAAGTGCTTGCTGTATGGTATTGAACTCCCGCTCTGGCAACGAAAAGCTGATATGCATCGGATCAATTTGCGTGATGCTGACCATTGCAGCATCATCTGGCGTTACCAAGCTTCCCGGATTCACTGGTATCGCACCTGTACGCCCCGAAATGGGCGCAATAATCTCAGTAAAACTGCGGATCACATTTGTTGCTTCCACAGCTGCGCGGTCGAATCCAAGCTGGCCGCGCAGACTATCCACTTGACTATGTACCGCATCCAGAGCCGCATGCGAAATAAAGCCCTTATCGAACAACTCTCGGTGGCGTTGAAGCTGCCGTTCGGCATTTGCCAGATCGGAACGGGATTTAGCCAGCCGCGCTTCAGCTTTCCTGTGATTAGCCTCTGCAACACGCGCATCCAATGTAAACAATTTGTCACCTTTCTGAACAAACTGACCCTCCCTAATATGTACGACTTCAATCGTAGCGCTGATCTGTGGGCGTACATCTACCATCTGTTTCGCTGTCACAATCCCGTTGGCTACAAGTCTGACAGGCACATCAATCTGAGAAACTTCAGCACTCACTACCTGCACGACATCCCTACGTACATCTTTATCATTTTGAGCGGAACCCGCTTGCTGGTACCAAAACCAGATACTGTATAACAATGAGACAAATAAAAAACTTTGAAATATTGTTCGTATGATTTTCACATTAAACATTGTGGATTCAGATCCTGTTTCTTCGAAATACAAACACCGTTATTAAGTCCAATTCTTTGAGCGATAAAATTTGAAATAAAAAAATAAAAATATTAATTAAATCATGATATTAATTTATAAAATAGACGCAAAGTCCAAGCCCCAAAGCGCTTACTCACACAAAAACAATAATCTAAAAGATTACCTGCGTATTTAATCAAGGATACCTTGTAAACTTGCTTGCGCTTCTCTGTCTTTCTCTTATTCCGCCACATAACATAGCCAGTAAAAAACAAGACGGTCATAAAAAAACCGGCAATTGCTTGTAAAATACGGGTAGGCAGTCCACCTGCCACACCCACATGTACTGGATACAGTAGGTTATAGATGCGCGTCCCCAAAGGAGCTGTTAACGCATTCTCGAACAACAGCATTTCGCCTATATATTGATCGAAAAAAATAAAGCTCCTGCCGTTGGGGTGAAGCTCTGCTGAATTTTTTTTCCGAACAATCCAGGAAGATTGCGGCGTTTGTGGAAAACTTATCCAGGTTGTTTGAACAGGCAACAGGCGATCAGCCTGTTGTAATAAATCATCAACTGAAGGTAATCTGTTCGTCTTCCTAGACGGATCGGATAAAGGTGACGCCAGCCTTGGCGGGCTAACTGTCAGAAAATTAAACAACTCGGCAGTCGTTTTATTAAAGACCAGGCAAACGCCCGTTATGGCAATGATCAATAGAAAAAATACCGTATAGATCCCGAGTGCGCGATGCATATCAAAAATCACCTTTTTCCAGGAACTCGACCAGTTCACACCGAAACCTTGAGAGACTCTGCCGCTTGGTGGATACCACAAGTAAAGACCGGTAACTCCCATACAAATCAACAACAATCCACCAACGCCAAGAATAATTTTTCCACGTTCTCCAAATAGAAGCTGTGTGTGCATAAGCGTTACCCAGCCCATGAATGTATCTTTTTGTTGGTGTGCACCGATTAACTCACCACTGTAAGTATCTGCATAAACAAACAAATCATGCGCATTATTCATTTTCAACAGATAGGTCTGCTCGGGCATACGCGGCATGCGGAGAGAAAAGATGCTGTCCTGCGGGTATGCGCGTTTGACCGCATCCAATATAGTTTGCACGGGAACCCGCTCGACACCTGCTTCCGTTGTCATTAATTCTGGATATATGAATGTCTCGATTTCCTCCCGGAACACAATCAAACTACCAGTCAGCGAAACGATAACCAGAAAAAAACCAGCCACCAAACCAGTGTAAAGATGCAAATTAAAAACGATTCGACGCACTTTCAACATAGAAGACGTTTTGATGCGATATTCCGTCCAACAGTTATTTTCTTTAAAAATTAATCTAATTGCTTAAATCCTGCCAGATGCGCTTTGATCGCACGGCATCCCACTCCCCTGTCATCTCCCAGCAAATACGCCTGAATACAATATTTCTGTTCAATTTCGGACCGACTGGAGGCGCGGGGAACAGCACAAAATGGAATGCTTCTGTTAAGGCATGTTAAAGCGATTTTATCGATGGCATGTTGCACGTGCGGATGCAGCGGCTGTCCTGGCACGCCATAGGACTGGGACAGATCGATCGCGCCCTCGAGCACCATATCGATGCCAGGGACAGACAAGATGTCATCCAGATTCTCAACACCCTCCTTATCTTCGATCATGACAACCACCATAATCTCCGAATTGGCGCGTTCGAAATAGGTAAGCAAATCAATTGTTCCAAAACCCGTTGTGCGCCCTCCGCTGATCCCGCGTTTCCCTGCCGGATAATAACGGGCTGCTGCAACGGCTTGCTCAGCTTCTGCACGACTCTGCACATGCGGCACAACAATACCTTGTGCACCACAATCCAAAGCTCGCAAGATAGTTCCTGGATTCGCATCAGGTACGCGCACCAGCGGCGTAATTCCGGCGCACTCGGCTGCCCGTATCATGTTTTCAATGGTTTCTGGATTAACACAAATATGTTCCATATCCAGAATAACGAAATCATAGCCAGCGTAGCCTATCATCTCGACCAACAGTGGCGACGGGATCGAATTCAGCAATCCAAATACAGTTTTTTTATTACCCAGTTCACGTTTAAGTTGATTGATTTGTAACATATTCTGATTACTCCACAGGCAAGTACCATTTCATCGGGTATGGATGTCGCAAAAAATCATGGTGGGAAATATTCCAGGCATATGCACCTGCATAAGGAAATACCAGCAAATCTCCACAGCATACCGATTTAACTGGGGCATCGAATGCCAACAAATCTTTCGGTGTACATAATTGACCCACAATACTTACCTTTTCATTTGAAATTTTTGGCCGCGTATAGGTATGGGACCATGCATGGACTGGTAACACATGGAATGGGTGGCTATGGCCCTGTGCATAGGGCGTACGGAAATGATGCGTACCACCTCTGCCGATCAGAAAATTCTTGCCATAACTGTGCTTGATATCGATGACCTGCATCACATAGTAGCCGCATGCCGCAGTAATATAACGTCCCAATTCAAATCGAATATCAACCCCGGATAACACATCATTGTCTAACAATGTTGCCAATCCGGTGCTGAAAGTCTCCCAGTCAAATTGCTGCTCAGGCTGCCGGTAATTGATGCCGATACCACCACCAACATTGACATGATCAATGTTCAAATCATATTCGTCGCACCATTGGCGCACCTGTAACTGATAGGTTTCCAGTAATTTCAAATGAGCTTGGGCATTTAACTGGTGTGATAGCAAATGAAAATGAAAACCACGCAATTGAATTTCAGGATGAACCCGCAACCAACTCAGACATTCTTTTAACTGCTGGATATGAATTCCAAACGGCGTGGGTTTCCCGCCCATAATCAAGCTGGATTTCACCAGATTGTCAACCGGCAAGTTGACGCGCAACAGTATCGCCGCCACCTGGCCAACCCGCTGTGCAATCTCGGCCAGTCGCTGTAATTCGTTAAAACTTTCGATATGCAAACACTCAACGTTATATTCAATCGCGCTACTGAGTTCCCGATCTAGCTTGCCTGGTCCGCTAAAGACTACCGGAATATCGGCAAAATGTTCACGCACCCAGTCCAGTTCGCCGCCAGACGAAACCTCAAAGCCATTTACCAGTGGCGCCAATGTCTTTAAAACAGGCAAATCGGAGTTTGCTTTTATTGCATAGAACAACTTGCAATTATCCGGCAATGTATTAACAAGTCCGATCACATGTTGGCGTAAGGCTTTCAAGTCATATACATAGGCACATATTGGCTCATCGGCTTTGTCTTCTGCATCTCGAATACTTGCAAAAACCTCCGACAATCTCAACTTCACACGCAACCCTCCATTAAAGAGCCTAATGGATTATTGACCGGCAAGTAGTCAAACGCACGATCTGGTCGCTTAAAAAAACGGTTGATCAAATTAGCTTTGCCTGGAAATGGTTCACCACTCAGTAATGCATTGACGCGGCGTGCTGAGACGCTGTCGCCGTAATGTCTTTGATAAGCATACAAATGATGACGCACCACCGACCATAAACGATTCTGCATTGCCGGCTTTCCTGTACTGAGTTGGTTGATTGCTTCACATAAATTATTGACAAACAGGCAATAGCAGACCCGTTTCCATCCCTGATCACCGCTGTACCAAAGTGCTTCACGTGCACGTGAGCTGATGGTCTCCAGTTGCTTTTCGTCATAACGTTCTTGCACCAGCTTGACACCCTCAAAATCCCGTAAAAAGATCTGTCTCGGTTCTCCCTCAATCAGTCCAATCAGTACATTTTGCAAGTGCGGCTCAAAGATGATGCCATGTGCAAAATAACAATAAAGGACCGGATACATGATTTCAGCAACATAGCTTGAGAACCATTGCTCAGCCGCTGCCTCAAAGGACATATCGTTCCGTTGTCTCATATCCGTGAGCAATTCATGAAGACGGGCTTCACCATAGACATGGTTACCGAATAAAGCACCTGCTAACAGCGGTGTTACACCGGGTAACGCGACTTGATTAAAATTCTGTCGCAGAATCATACCAAACCCTTCAGTCACTTCCTTATCCTGCTGAGAATTACCTGATTCCAAGTCTATTGAAATAAATGCCGGCTCCTCAAGTATCTGGATATTCGGAAATTCTCGCCTCAAACCGGGCATCAAGGTACGCATGACCTCAGTTATTTTTACGGCACCCTCAAGTTCATAAACTGCGTTCTTGCGCACGCAGTTGGTAATCCGAATATTCAAGGAACATTTATAAAAATATGGGTTTTCAGGGTTAAACAACGTTCGGATCGACGAAGTAGGATAATAATGCTCGCCTTGTTGTCCCACATTACGAATATAACCATCCCGGATAGCCGTTTTAACACTGGGATGAGTGAGCAGATAACGCGCCTGCCATGGATGAGTTGGGATCAGAGCAAACTCATCGTTTCGAATAATACTGTCAGGTGCCTGTGCCGCAATTATCTCATCACATGTTTCAGAAATCACTGACCTTTGCATTATAAATTCCCGCCGCACTGCAAAATAATGTAACGGAAAGCTCGCACCCATTTCCGGGGAATATCGCCGCATATCTTTATCGGTTACGCCCTGGCGACTTTTGGGCGCAGGATGAAAGGGATGCCCATAAACCAGCGACTGCTCGGATTCAATGAATGCCAGCAAGGATTGCTGCGAAAAAGATCGTGGATTGAATGTGCTCAATATGGCGGCTGTCACGGCAACGCTGTCATGTATCTGTTGCATCAATTCTTTGTTTAAAGGTACGCTATATTTCAATGACAGCTCATTTAACAAAAACCCCACAAGCATCTGCCAATCCAACACGATCCAGGGTTTTCCGAAAGACTTATGATAAAATGGAGATTGATAGCGAAAGTTGCCAGTAGTCGAAGCGCCACTGACCACCGTTAACAGGCGATTCCCGGTAAATGGCAGGTAAATATGTAGAATACGGCCACCGCTACGTTGTAAAGCCAAACGTACAGACGCCGGATTATCATTCTGACTGAACAAAGGCCCTACGTTTAAATGTCCATCTGGACCTGCCACCTCACGACAGTAACAATTTAACAGCGTTTCCATGGTGCGTCGGCCTGCTTCTTGTTGCGCTATCACATCAGAATCGATAACTTCTGCCAAGTTATTTAAGTGCATGACTTCTCCTATTAATTATTACTATGAATCACTTAGCCGCTCCCGGCATAATGTCAATCCAGCCAGATGACAACCGGCAATAAACATAATCAAAGCACCGATAAAGAAAGGCGCCTTCATATCAATAGCCTGTACAGCAACACCCGCTACTAAACCGGCAGCAACTGCTCCCCACTTAGAATTGCTTTCGAACCATCCGAACGTACGTCCGGCATTGTCACAGCGCACAATGCCTACAATCAAAACATGCAAACCGATAAACCCCAACGTCATACTGAATCCCATTAAGATACGCCAGGCCATTACCGAAAATAATGAAGGAAACAACGCTTGACCGAACAGGGATAAAGCAAACAGAAAATAGGAGACAGACAGCATGCGCACCGGCTCGTATTGCCATCGATTTCGACTTAACGGAATTGCAATCAATAAATAAACAAGGTGTGGGAGTCCGAACAATAAACCAGCTACTGCTGGCATATCTGATTCAGTACTCATCTGAATAAAAGGTACAAAATAAGGAAAAGTAATGACAGTAGCAAAAATGAATGCAAACTGCAGCAGGTATAATTCTGTCGGCGTTACTTCGGGCGCTTTGCTTTTACTCTGTAAGGTCGGAACCGATTCCGGTTGCACAGAATAATTCGGCAGCAAGACAATACAAACAGCGGCAATTAGCGGCAACAAAGCCAGATAACGGTATAACTCCAGCGGGGAATCAATCATAATGAACAGACCCAACCCAACTGGCGCAATAACGAGTGCCGCACGGGCAGACCACTGCATTAATGTCAGGCTGTTGGCAAGCAGCGCGCCATTGACTACTGTTGCCAAATAAGCGTTAGATGCGGCAAAAGTTCCACCAAGCAGTCCCTGTAAGGACAATGCAACAAAAAACACCCAAGTGTTAGGAGCAAATCCTGCCAGCAAAAAGCTGCCCGCCAGCCCGATCTGAGCACGTAGCAACAGCGGTTTTTTACCATACCTGTCCGCCAGCTTCCCCCACCAGGGACTGCTTATTGCTGCAAAAAATGTCGGCACGACGTAAAACCAGCCAGCCAGATAAACTTCTTCACTGTGTAATGATTTATCCAGTATCAATGCAAAATAAGGTGGCATACCAAGTGCCGCAAAGGCCGCGACAAAGTGGCAAATCATAATTGTAGTAACAATATGACGCTGATTTTTATTCATATCACCCTCAAAAAATTGGGTGAGCTCATACCATAAAATTTGTTAACATCATTTGCACCTGTCTCGTTTTTCTCCGCCAGCGTAGCCGCGGTCAGCAAGTATTTTATATAGAGTCGATCATTCTTCAGCAGCAGTTGACGGGCGAATGAAACATCTTCACCTTCCGCCATCAATTCTTTCAGCACAACATCAATTCGCCGCCTGACCTGAGAATACAAAGTATTGACGGACAAACCAAGAATAGGTCCGATACCCTCTACCAGCACGGCAATATTGAGCTGCAAGGTAATGGTCGCAAACATCTGCCCAAGCGGCAATGTGTCAGAAACAATAATGCGCCGATCCTGCAGGTTGGCCACATGCGTTGCCAAATATGGCCAACGCATGGTCAGATAGTCAAAATGAATACGCGCCGCATCGTTGTCTTTCAAGAGCAAACGCAAGCGTGGACTTTCCTGACTCAAGACAACAACCGAATTCTGCTGATTCGACTCCAGCGCAATCCCATAGCGTAGCCAGAGTAATAAATGGAAACGCAGTGTAAGTTCAAGGTAATCATTCCAGAATAATTCCAGATTCCCGTCATAATATTTCTCTGCTGCCTCCTCAATCACCGTTTTGCCGGCAGGTGTTTTCGCCAGTAGCGCGGCCACCGGAATAAGCGTGCTGTTACTCAGGCTTTCGACTGGATAACGACGGAGGATATAACCCAAAAACATCTGATGATCCGCGTGTCCGCCACAATCTTCCTCAGTCAGCACCAGACGGTTAGCAACCGACGGCTCACTGGCTGCAATACCGGAAAGTAAAGACTGGATGCAATGTCCATCATGAATCGTACTCGGCTTAATGGTACGAATGTTTTTTGCACCCAGAGTGCGGATAGTCAACGGCAATTTTAGATGCCATTCCGGCATATCAAGCAGTATTACCGTGCGTACAGATAAAGTAGGCGCGACCGTAAGATAAGGCTTAGGCGCTCGAATGACGTTAGGTATTGCAGCCGCACTTAGTAGATCTTCAAGTTGATATTCCCACACGAATGGATGGACCGGAATAAGGTCGTGCGTATCTGCCAGCGCAGCAGGCAAGCCGATGGTATCAAATGAAGGCCATAATTGTGGCAAAACTTGTTTGTTAAATTCGCTTGGATAAAAAAATGCGTTTGGTACTGCCAGCCAATGGATCAGAAACTTATTCTGGAATTCCGGGCTGTAAGCAGCAAGCGATTTAAAATCAAACCCTGGTTTGGCACGTGCAGTCGGATAAAAGGGATGATCAAGAAATGCGCCAAGCCGATCGTAGTGTATCAGACGGGATGCCCAACTCGGCAACTCAGCGCCCGTTACTTTACCATTCAGTGCGTTGTATTCATTAAACCAGCGCTCACGCTCATTTTCGCAGATCTGTCGATGTTCCACAGCTAGTTTACATTCTTCTGCAAATACTTTAAAAGCTGACACAGCAGCCGGACCCAAGCCTTGAGAAAAGCACGCAATAAGGTCATCCAGCGTATACATCTCCTCAACTTTATTATCTTTCTGCCATAACAATGGCAATCCGACTCCACGCCAACGTTGCATAAACGTGGTTTGAGCTACTGGAATCCATATATTTCCATCACCGAAATGACTGATTTTGAGCCACTGATGATATCCTTTCAGGTGCATGCCCCACTTTGTCGACAGCGCATCACCCGGCATTACTTCCGCCTGATCAATACAGTCCCGAACATTTTCACGCAACAAAGTATCCACCACACGTTGATAAATATACTGCGCATGATCGGCGTGCTCATGCATCACAGGAAATTCATTTGTCTCGCCATACATGATTGCCTTCATGAGTCGATTTCCCATACCAATTGCTCGCCGATACGGCTCATTTCCTGACACAAGTACTGAGCATCTAAGCCCGTACCGCGTAAAACACCGAGATAGTCCTTATTAGAGTTTGTCAAATTGATCATATCTCCAATCGCACGCAGTGGTTTGAAGGTGATCTGAATATCTTCGACTTGTTGAAAAAATGGCTCAGGCGCATAAAGAAGGCGGCCACCAGAACTTGCGGTAAAATAACGAATCAAAGCCGCACCTGGTGAAAAATTCATATGTGGAAGCGACTCCCCAAGATAAAGCCTCAGAACAAGTTCAAATAATGGAATATCAAGCGCATCCTGCAGCATAAATTCGCGATAATCACCGATATTGCGATAATTAATCTCAATTAAACGGGGGCCTGCACCTGTCATGACGAATTCTGTGTGACAAGCGCCAAAACCAATACCGAAGTTGCGAATAATGTTTAACACCTCGGTTTCCTGTTCCACAGTGAGTCCAGTCCCCCAGCTTGCTTCCAGTTCGATAAAATGAGGCGGTGGTGACAATTTCACCTGAAAACCACCCAGCACATGAAGCCTTTCATTATCACCAAGCGTTTCCAGCGTATAAAGCGGGCCCTCAATGTACTCCTCAATGAGCAATGATTGGCCCGGATGAATATTCCAGGCCGCAGCACATTGCGTCTTGAGTTCAGTCCGGTAATAAATGAGACTCACTTGTTGACTGGCAACGCCTTCGCATGGCTTGGTAATGCATGGAAACGGAATACTGTCCAAAATTTGCTCAAGTTCCGTCTTATTGGATACCACTGCGTACCAAAGTCCATCAATCCCTCGGCGCTGTAGTTCGGCGCGCATTTCCGCTTTATGTTTAGCGCGATATGTAACATGCCAGTTTTTGCAAGGTAAACCGAAATAATCTGCAGCAATCGCGGTACTTGTCTGCAAGTGATCACTGTTAGAAAAAATAGCTGCTGGTTTCTGGGGGCGGCGTGTAACCGCTTCGATTACAGCAAGCGGATTGAACACGTCACAGCTAAAAATTGCTGCAGGGTAAGCTGATAACGTGGATTGACTGAAATATTCTCGATGCGCTTCTGCGTTATCGGTCAGCAGCACTACAGACAATCCAAGGCGTTGCGCTGCCGGTATAAATCCGGTATTAACGGAATCAGTTATTACATGAGTTAAAATAATTATCTCTCGCATGACAACTGCTCCTTTTAAAAATCAAGTTGGGCTGTGAATAATAATGTTCGTCCTGGCGCAGGCATACGGCCTCGACTAAAATCAACACCTCTGAAAAAATAGTGATGATTGAACATGTTATTGATCGCCAGACCCGCTTTGATTTTTCTTTTATCCCAGCGAAAATTACGGGTTATTTGTGCATTCCATACCCAGAACGATGGAATTCTCCCGATGGAACCTTCTTCATTTTCGATCAGCGTATTAGCGCCATCGCTAAATGACTTGCTTTGATAAAGACCATTCAGGTTCCAGTTCCAGTCTGCGCGACTATAATTAGCCCAGAAGTTAAGCTGGTGATGTGCTGCCAAAGGAAGTTCATTGCCTTTAAATTGACCTGAACGCTGTTCCGTATCAATATAGGTGTAACCCGTTCTGAGATCGAGCCCGTCAATCTGTTTCGGTTGCCACGTAAATTCAGTTTCAATACCTTGATGGCGAGATTTTCCAAGATTTCGAAAACCCACATCCTGACTTACAAATTCCAGTTTGTTGTCAAAATCTATGCGAAAGGCAGCAAGATTGACGCCAATGTTTTGAAGCGGAGTCAAACGAAGCCCCACCTCAAAATTATCTGCCCGTTCGGCAGCCTGGGCTCCTCCAAATGTGATCTGTGTAAACTGTACCGGACGCAGCGATTCATGAAAGTTGCCAAATAAAAATATGGCATCAGTGATCTGATAACCAACATCGACCCCCGGCAACCAGTCTTTGGTTGGATTGCTCTCTTTAGAACCGGTTTGATTATTACGAAAATCCAGATACACCTGCTCGCGGCGGACGCCTGGCGTGATCTTCAACTTGTCATCGAAAAGAAAAAACGTATCGCTAATATAAGCAGCAAAAGCATGATTACCAAAACGCCAGTCACGTGCAACGCTAAATTCATTTGTCAATAAATCACGCGCATCAACAATGTAATCAACCTCTTCACGCATATAACGTGCGCCGATAGAAATTTTTTGCTTAATTCCCTTGTTGATATAAAAAGAAAGCCGCGGTTCACTACCATACACTAAAAATTCCCTTGGCGAGGATCGTTCCAGTGTAGACGTCTCATCCGCATTCAGAGCATCACCAAAGAAGAACTGTCGGTCACTGCGATGCGCAAAATTTGTCCAGCTGAATTCAGCACCATTATCAAAGTACTGGTTATAAATCAAACTCCCTCTCAAAGTATCCCCTGTAAATCGATCTAACGGGCGAGTGGACTGGTGGCGATCTTGTTTATATGATTCGGGTGTTAATGCACCGGGCAAATTATTCTTGGTTTTATAATATTGTAGACTGCCTTTGATATCGATATTGTTAGCGGGATACCAGTTT
The DNA here is from genome assembly GCF_003046585.1 of Nitrosomonas aestuarii. GTDB lineage: Bacteria > Pseudomonadota > Gammaproteobacteria > Burkholderiales > Nitrosomonadaceae > Nitrosomonas > Nitrosomonas aestuarii. Next base: position 225,247 of record NZ_QAAE01000004.1, read on the forward strand.
ACATCAGCCATGATATTGGTAACCTGCGTATCGGAGTGTGCTCGTATCGAGTCGCCGTTAATAAAATTACCCTGTAATTGCAGTCCGAGTTTATCGTTAACGAAACCACCCACACGAATATAGCTGTCCGCCAGCATGCGTTCAGTGGAAGGCGACAAAGAGAGTGTTTCTCGTATAGTCATTGTTTTCTTTGCCGGAATTCGCTTTGTTACAAAATTAATAACGCCGCCAACGTTATTAGGGCCATAATGAACGGCAACACCGCCTCTCGCCACATCGATGCTTTCTATAGCATTCATCGTTAGCGGAAACAACGACAGGCCGGTTTGCCCATAAGGCGCAAGCGTAACAGGTATCCCATCAACCAGAATCAACGCCTGTTCGCTTCGTAACGGGCTGAGCCCGCGTATCCCTATATTAGGTAAAATTCCTGTACCACTTTCATCAAAAACTCGCACACCCGGCACATTGCGTAACGCATCTTCCACAGTACGTGCACCAGATTCCGTCAGTTCCTTGTTGGTAATTACAGTTCGCGCTCCCGGATGACTCTTCACTGTTTCCGGTGTTGGATAACCCAGCCAGTCAGATTTGATAGTCAGCTCTTTAAATGTAGTAACCGATTGATCTTGTTGCTGCGCCTGCACCAGACCAGAAATAAAGAGCAACAGGTAAGACACAACAATCGATTTAATGGCAACATACATTACCCATTGGAGACTTCTCCGCACTTTTTTCTCCTAAATAAACGGACCAATATTAAAAATTTATGGCTGGCTTCCTGCCCAGGAAATGGGTGCGGTGGCTGGCTGCTGTGAATTTTTTCTGAGTAATTATTAAAATCTCACTTTCTATCTGTAACTTGAAAAAATATTATTGAAAGCGGATTTTTGAATTTAATTCGTTCTAAATTTGTACATTGAACAAACATAGCAACAAGAATGTATTCGGTTTATTGCTTTAACTAAATCTCAACTAAAAGAGGCGAAGTCTTCAACACCGCCTCAAATATACAAATTAAACATCAAAAACGGACCACTACCGACTCATAAAACCGGCAGGTTCGTCCAGATGAAGCCAACCATAATTATTTAGCGTGCTCAGCACACAGTTTTCTCACATTACGGTGGTTATACCAATATCAGTCTTTGATTGGCTACAAGTTAATAACAATAATAATAATGATAATGATTGTTATTTGCTTTGTCCATTAAAAAATATATTCCTGATGCCTGATTAATGAAAAATTCAAAGACATAATGAAAACGCCATAAATGCTGCACCTCAATAAGCATCCAGCACAAGTCATTTATCACAAAGCTCGCAGGCTGACATCATCAGTCTCTCGACAACAACAAATGTTGCGCTTCGTGCCTGAATTACCGCGCTATTATGCTGTAGCCCCTTGTATGTTAGACTCTGCAAAACACACACTTTATTCTCATAGTTATTGATCAAGCCAGCAAGATCAATTGTGACCACATTACTCGGCCAGTCCTTTAACAACCCTCAACCAAGCCGTGTAAATTTTTCCTTTATTTAATAAATTGAGGTGTATTATGGATTTTGACCCGGAAGGCAAACGACTGCCCATCAAGATTGATACTGCGACCAATGCTGAATATTGTCCGCAACCACTCACAGTAACTGAACAGGCGGCTAATCACGCCGCGCATCAGGTTGTAGACCAGGCGGCCAAAGCCACTCGCAAAAGCCGGAGGACGTTCTTGAAAACGCTGGCCGGCTCTGCTGCCACTTTACTTGCATTCAATCAGGTTTTTGCGCGCTCCGGCCAAACAGGCGGGTATTTCTCAGTTGCCCAAGAGGCGGCGTACGATTCGTCGGTTGCGTACGCCAGTATTGGCGGTGATGAGTTTATTTTCGATATTCAGAATCATTGTGTCGACCCTTCCGAAAAATGGACTCAGGGTAAATCCGGACAACGCTGGACCACCGTACTTAACCAAGTATTTAGTCAGCGGCGTAAATGTGCAGGAGATCAATTTGACTGCTACTCGGCTGAACAAATGATCAAAGAAGTGTTTCTGGACAGCGACACGGATGTCTGCGTGGTATCCGCGCTCTGGGGCGGACGCGACAGTAATCCGACGCCGATTGATTATGCAGCCGAAGCGCGCCAGCTTGCCGCTGCAAGCGGCGCAAAGCATCGTATTCTCATTCAGGGCGGCGTGATGCCAAATGAACCGGGTGGACTCGAGTTCATGGAAACGCAGGCAAAAGATTATGGTGTTGCGGCATGGAAGATTTACCCGCAGTGGGGTCCCAACGGATCGGGATATTTTATGGACGACCCCGATTACGGAATACCCATGATTGAGAAAGCGCGTGATCTCGACGTAAAAATAATCTGCGCGCATCGTGGCCTGCCGTTAGGCGGCATGGCCTATCAATACTCACACCCTGCCGACATTGCCCGCGCGGCACGGCTATATCCAGACGTCACCTTTATATGCTATCACTCCGGTTTTGAAGCAGGCGTGGATGAAGGTCCCTATCGTCCGGATACGGCACAAGGGGTCGACCGTCTCATCAAGGCGCATCAGGAAAATGGCTTTGGTCCCAATAAAGGCAATCTCTACGCGGAGCTTGGAAGCGTATGGCGTTATTTCATGAGCAAACCGGACCAGGCCGCTCATCTGCTGGGAAAACTGATCCAATACTTTGGTGCAGAACGTATCTGCTGGGGCACGGATGCGCTTTGGTATGGCAGTCCACAGGACCAAATTCAGGCCTTTCGCAGTTTTCAGATCAGCGAATCGTTTCAGGAACAGTATGGTTATCCAGCCATTACCCCTCGCATGCGCCAACGGATTTTTGGCCAGAATGCCGCTAAAGTCTATGGATTGGATGTACCGCAAATGCAGAAAACGCTGCGCAGTGACAACATCTCCAAACTTAAAACAGTTTACAGTGAAGTCAGCAACCCCAGTTTCGAAACTTTTGGGCCAAAAACCCGGCGCGAATTTCTCAGTATCGTATCCGCACATCACGGCAGGCCCGGATGACAACATATAATTGAGCGCAAAGGAAATTCTACTACATAAGGCGCAGCGCTTATAAGGTATATGCTATAGTCTCAGACAGTGAAGATATCATCCTTTCTCAGGAGGAAAAAATCATGACGGATTATCTTGACGTCCGTGAAGCGATCGTTGACAAAGCGGTTGCCATTGCAGAGCGCTCATGCTGGGAAGCAGTGCGGCTTTTTGATATAGCCACTGAACTCAATATTACGCTCAATGACATACGCTTGCATTTTCGTGAAAAAGAAGATTTAATCGATGCTTGGTTTGACCGTGCCGATGCTTGCATGCTTGAGGTTTCTGAACAAAGCGGCTTTCTGTCTTTAGACCCGAGTGCGCGCCTGCAAAAATTAGTCATGGCCTGGCTTGATGCAATGGCCGCACATCGCAAGGTAACCCGGCAAATGATCGGCGCCAAATTGGAACCCGGTCATATCCATATCCAGATTCCCGCAATAATGCGCGTCAGCCGTACCGTGCAATGGATGCGTGAAGCAGCACAGCGAGATGCGGCTTTTTTGCGCCGCGCTTTGGAAGAAACAGCGTTGACCACGCTGTATCTGGCAACGTTTACCCACTGGATGTTTGATGAATCCACCAATTCACACCGTACTCGCACTTTTCTGGAGCAGAATCTGCAACTGGCCGAAATGCTGGATCATGCCGTATATGGCAGTACACACACTCGAAGCGGCGGCGAATCTGGAACAAAACCCGCAGGTGAAACCAAGCTCATTCCCAAAATGACTGCTGCCCATATGGATGCTTCTAAGTCTACATCCATCCGCTCAGCAGAATCTGTTGCAGCAGAAACACAAACAAAGCCTGACTAAAAATGGATCCGCTCACGCATGCGTTGAGCGGCGCACTGCTCGCCAGAGCCGCTGCTGCCTCAAATTCATCACAGTGTAGCGGACTGGCCGGATCATCCCGTTTACCGTTACGCTGGCAGGTTGCTACCGGATTTGCCGCTGCAGCTTTTCCTGACCTGGACTTTGCCCTGCGGCTGCTGGATACACTGACTTATTTAAACTGGCATCAGGGTCCGACACACTCGTTGATCATGCTACCGCTATGGGCATGGTTACTCGCATACCTGTTTTCACGGTTTTTTCGTGGTTGTTATGCATGGCGGGAATTTTATCTGCCCGCCTGTCTGGGGTTAACCATTCATATTGCCGGTGATTTAATCACTTCATACGGACTCATGTTGTTTGCCCCACTTTCAACCGAGCGCTATGCGCTGCCACTGGCATTTGTTATTGATCCCTGGCTCAGCCTGATCATTATTGCAGGGCTGTCAGCTTCATGGTTTTGTCCCGACAAACGCGCTGCCGCGATTACCGCATTGATCGGGTTAACAGGTTATGTTTTATTTTTATGGACTTTACACACGCAAGCAACCAGCATCGCAAAGCATCATGCTAAAACGCTGCCACATGCACGCATCAGTGTCTTGCCACAACCCCTGTCACCTTTTCACTGGAAAGTCATCATCCGAGAAGGTGAAAGCTACCACATCGCGCTTGTCGATCTCAGAAAAAACGACAATCATCGTTCAAACTTCCCAGATAAATGGCCTTTATCAAAAATGGCTGCAGCTTATCGTCCTGTTTCGGAAAATAACTGGCAGATATATCAACAATTTGGAGAAAACCCGGTGCAACACGCAGCTATCCGAAATGCATGGCTGCATCCGGCATTTGAGCCTTTCAGGGAATTTTCCAAATACCCTGCTCTTGACCGTATTGATCATTCGGATAACAGGCTTTGCTATTGGTTTTACGATATGCGTTTTAAATTCCCGGAACTGCCGCCCTCTTTTCTGTTTGGAATATGTCGCCACGATAATGCATCAGATTGGGAGATGCTGCGCCACCGGGGATTGTTTTACATTGATTGATCTGGCGCAAAAACCACTTTCACTTCGAGTCAAACAAAATCAGGCGTACAGGATGATGAAACGATTAATTTCCCATAATTAATCAGAATTTCTTCCAGAAACAACCGGCCGTTGACAGGATGCCGGGATAATGGCTGGCGGACGTTCAAAAAATTTATAAATGCAAGGCATGCCTGCTGACTAATCTGTTGACACATTGCACCAATACGCCCCGCTAAATGAGGATGATAGCGCACTTTCCCGGTTGCCTGACAACTTGCCAGGTCATAACACCATTTCTGCAGCCAATCAACTGTCATCGTTAAATCCTGATTCTGCAATAACTCAGCCAACGCCAGTGGATCAAACTGTTGAACTGCGCTGATTTGCTCTATAAATTGCTGATGCTGTTTTATATTTTCCTGAAATGACAAGGCTGATAACGGCGCATAACCGGCCATTGCCAACAAAGCGGGCATGTTTTGTGCCGCATTGCTGTCATTGGCTTGTTGCTTGAGCCAGCGCACAGCTGTATCCGCATCAGGTATAGGCATATTGATTTGCTGGCAACGGCTTCTGACGGTCGCCAACAAACGTCGTGGCTGGTGCGACACCAGAATAAAGAAAGTTTTTTCAGGCGGTTCTTCGAGTTTTTTTAATAAAGCATTAGCAGCGGCGGCATTCATGGCTTCCGCCGGATAAATCAACACGATTTTGTAACCGTCCTGGTGACCTGACAAATACACCAGGTCATTCAGCTTGCGGATCTGATCAACACCGATTTGCTGACCCGGTTTTTTTTTTGTTTTATCACTGACAGTCGGACCATCAGCCTCTTCGCGCGCTGAATTATCCACGTATTCGGTGTGATTACCCAAGGCTGCGGACAATGCCTGCGGTATAACCAGCGCAAAATTTGGATGTGTGTGTTGCTCAAACCAACCACAACTTGCGCATTTATCGCAAGCGGCATTGTCCACATCTGGTTGCATACATAGTAGCGATTTAGCCAGAAAACGGGCAAATGTGAATTTACCGATGCCTTTTTTACCTTTCAGCAATAAAGCATGGCAACGAAACTCGTGATTACGCATTAATTTTTGCCCTACTTCCTGTTGCCAGGCAAACAGCTTATCCATCGGTTATTACGTCAATTAATTTTTCCAGTGCCTGTTCCACTGCAGCGCTGACAGCGGTAACAGATTGACGCGCATCAATGACCTGAATACGCGCTGGAAACTGATTCGCGCGTCTGAGATAGGCAACACGCACGCGTTGAAAAAAATTCTTCTGTTCCTGTTCAAAACGATCCGGTGTTTTCACCGAACTGACACGCTGCTGGCCCAGTTCAACAGGCACGTCAAAATACAACGTCAAATCCGGTTGTAAGGTATCCTGTACCCATTGCTCCAGTAACGCGAGCTTTTCCCAATTCAACCCCCTGCCCCCACCCTGGTAGGCAAAACTGGCATCGGTAAAACGATCGGAAATAACCCAGCTTCCATCATTCAACGCCGGAACAATGACTTTATCGAGATGTTCGCGCCGCGCTGCAAACATCAGCAGAGCTTCTGTTTCAGCATGCATTGTAACTGACTTGTCAAGCAGCACTGTACGCAGTTGCTCACCCAGTGGTGTACCGCCCGGTTCCCGGGTCACCACAACCGGCAATCCTTTCTGCTGCAATAATGCAGCCAATAAATCAAGTTGCGTTGATTTGCCTGCGCCGTCAATGCCTTCAAGTGTGATGAATTTACCGGATTTCATGATCGTGATTATAGAGAAAATATGTTGTTATCAGGTATCATTCAATCAGACACACATAATTTCACACTGATTAATTTGAACAATTCCATGAAAATTGATTCCGGCGGCCGCCTTCATCACTCCGACGATGGCTTTCAATTTATCCCTTCCCCCAATTATGATGACCGTCCTGAGGGAGTCGAAATCACCTTGCTGGTCATACACAGCATCAGCCTGCCACCTGGTGAATTTGAAGGTAATGGTATCATTGATCTTTTCACCAACCAACTCAATCAACAGGCACATTCCTATTACGCAACTATCGCCGGATTAAAAGTATCCAGTCATTTCTTAATCCGCCGTGATGGCGAAATCATTCAGTTCGTACCCTGCCAGCGCCGCGCCTGGCACGCCGGCGTATCAAACTGGAACAACAAAGAACGGTGCAATGATTTTTCTTTGGGTATTGAACTTGAAGGCAGCGACACTACACCTTTCACCGATGCACAATATAGTACATTAACTGCGCTGACCCAGTGTTTACGCAAACACTATCCCATTACCGACATTGCCGGACATGCGGATATTGCACCAGGACGCAAAACTGATCCGGGCCCGTACTTTGACTGGGCGCGCTACCGTTCATCCTTGCAGAAACAACATCGGGATCAGATATTTGACAGACGTGAATAAGCACTGCAATGATTGCGGGGCAAATAGGCACTGACACAGGCCAGCACGTTTCAATTTTGTGTCTTACTCAGCGAGAACGGGCCCGGAAGAATCAGAATCATCCAGAAAATCTACATAATCGCGATGAAGCAGCGCCGTGCACATTACTCGCCAATCTACATCATCTGAAACTCCATGAAATTGCGCTTACCGAACGTGAAAAAAGGCAGCACCGGTTTATGGACACTGTTAAGGAAACTTTTCCTGAACTGACAGAACGATGGGGTTGTCGGAAAACAGCTTTATAGCGCCGCCATCTACAAATTCCCCACCGCGTTTTTATGATCTCGCGCGCGAACGGATAGACCGGCTGTCAGACATAAAGCGCTGCATTGCAGAAAGCTTGTTCAATCCGCTAAACAATGACTGCAACCAAGCAAGCATAAAGCGTTGACGGAAGATAAACGGGAAACTTTCTATCTGTTAATGCTGACACAAGCAGCACCCATGCAAAATGAAGCCGATTTCTAAATGCAACTACTGGTCAACTTGTTGCAATACTATTATCAACAATTTTTTTATTAGCCCGCCACTGAATGTATAAACCCATTCAAAGCACATTTACCAACAGATTATTTTAATTGATTTCGGCTTAATCAATCTCTGGACACAACTTGATCTCATCGACTTATTGAAAAAGTGCGGCGACATATAAACTGCCGAAGCGATGGCGCAACCTGTCTGCTTCTCAAATCATAGTTGCCTATACACCTCCAACAAGACAATATCAGTGATGCATTAAACCTGTATCAAGCTTCGCTCAAAACACGCGAACAAATTCTCAACAACTATGGACAAAGCGAGCAACGGCTGCACGCTTTTCCCCAATTTGCACAGGCGATTATCAAGGAACATGAATGCTGATAAAAGTTGCGGTAGAATGCCTTAAGGGACTTAATGAAGAATATCTGGATGTACAATTATTGGCATTCCAGAAATACTTTACGGCTTTTAAAACCAAACTGCATGCAATTGATCACGCTGGTCAATCCATGCAGAATAATACTTAACAGGCTGGCCTTCAGTCATTCAAAATCTGCTTGCAACAATTATGTCGCCCGTTTTTGCCTTGCATCGGCTGCTTCGAAAATATTTTTCAACAACCTGCTAAACATTCATCAGGCCAGTCTAATATTAACGCATATCACAAATAATGACAGGAAAATCAGTTTTTTATTGCTGCAAACCCCATAACAGGGCAGAATTAACCCTGACAGCTGCACGGATAAGCGCAATGGCTGATTGCACCTCGCATTCGGGTACAATATTAGTGACGTATCATTTTTTTATGACAAAAGGAGCTTTTCATGGCGAATTCGAGTAATGCACTTTGGATAGGTGGCATCGTTATAGTGGCCGCTTTGACAGCAGTTGAGCTGTTGTCTTCGCGAGACAATGATGACACGATTGAAGCTATTGACAGCGGCACAGTTGCAGGGGCGGTGCCCCCTGCTTCGCCGCAGCAGGATGCCGGTCAGATTGCTATGGGTGCGACAGATACGGCAGGAACTCCCGGTGCCGACAATAAATCTGAATTTACCGAGATGTATAAACCCGATCCTGAATACGACGCATCGTCCGAATATGCCTCAGATTTAATTGTTGATCTGGACAATCCGGAAGCAAACATCGCAACTGCAACCGATCAATTAAAAAACCTGCAGGACGAAGTTGAATCAAGTGCTGCAAAAATGGCCGGAACACTGAATCAGTTGGACGAATCGTTGTTGGCAGAAGAAGCTCCGGCGCAACCAGCCGGGGACGAATTTGCAGACATTCGACCACTGAGCGATGCAGATGATGAAGAGCATGAAATGCAATCCACGGCATCGCATCATGCTATTTCACAACATTTGGCCGCTGCCGAAGAAGCCATCAAAGCACTGCGCATGACCACACCGGCAGGTGATAACGCCTACGAACACTATCAAGCTGTGCTGGCAATCGATCCGAATAATGCCAAGGCGCACGCCGGAATAGAGAAAATGGTCGACATATATGTTTATTTTGTCGAGAAGGCGATTGCAGAAGATGAACTAAACAATGCCAGAGTTTATTTGCAGCGCGCAGAAAATATCAAGCCCGGCTCATCAAAGCTTAAAAGCCTGCGTGCTGAACTTAATTAATCCTGTGTACATTTTGCAGTCACACAGTTAAAAGGAAAGGCTGTTGAATAACTACCCGTGTTGCCGCCGCAGCGTTAATACCATGCTCATAATACTTATTTATTATGCATAAATCTCGTTTTCTACTCGAGACATTATGTGTCTCGCCTATCAGGCCGGCTTTCAGGCGCCCAAAATCTGCTTGCAGCAATTTTGCCGCCTGTTTTTGTCTTGTATTGTCAGCCTCGAAAACGTTTTTCAACGGCCTGTTAACTTAATTTTTTCTTGAGGATGGCATTTACTTGCGTCGGATTGGCTTGGCCTTTGGTCGCTTTCATGACCTGGCCGACCAGTGCATTAAATGCTTTTTCCTTGCCATTTCGATAGTCGGCAACCTGCTGTTCATTGGCCGCCAGCACTTCGTCGACCAGCTTCTCAATTGCACTGTTATCTGAAATCTGTTTCAGTCCTTTGGTTTCAATAATGGCATCGACATCCTGATCCAACTCGCCCGACCACATACATTCGAAAACCGTTTTGGCAGCTTTACCGGAAACGGTGCCGTCATGGATACGCGCTAATAACGCAGCCAGTTTTTCAGGCGGTACCGGACAGGCCGTAATATCCATATCTTCCTTGTTCAGCCGTGCGCTGATTTCACCCATAATCCAGTTGGCACACAGTTTGGCTTGCGCGGGCAATTGCTTCGCGACCGCTTCGAAATAATCTGCTATTTCGCGAGAACTTGTCAACACGGACGCATCATAGGCGGACAAATCATACTCAGAAATATAACGCGCTCGTCGCGCTTGAGGCAATTCAGGCAAAACGCTTTTCAACTGATCGATCCACGCCGGTGAAATTTCAACCGGTAACAAGTCTGGGTCAGGGAAATAACGGTAATCGTTGGCATCTTCCTTGCTGCGCATAGTACGTGTCTCGTCCTTATTGGCATCGTATAACCGCGTCTCCTGCCGGATTGTACCGCCATCTTCAAGAATATCTATTTGCCGATCGACTTCAAAATCAATCGCTTTTTCCAGAAAACGGAACGAATTCAGATTCTTGATTTCACAACGCGTACCGAATTTTTCGACACCGCGTGGCCGCACCGACACATTGGCGTCGCAACGAAATGAACCTTCCTGCATATTGCCGTCGCAAATACCTATCCAGCGTACCAATGCATGCAGCGTTTTTGCATACGCAACCGCTTCTGCGCTGCTGCGCATATCAGGCTCCGAAACAATTTCCAACAACGGAGTACCCGCGCGGTTCAAATCGATACCGCTCATGCCATGAAAATCCTCATGCAACGACTTACCGGCATCTTCTTCCAGATGCGCACGTGTCAAGCGGATGTATTTTTCTGTCTCGCCCACTTGAATGCAGATATTGCCACCCTCTACAATCGGCAATTCATATTGGCTGATCTGGTAGCCTTTGGGCAAATCAGGGTAAAAGTAATTTTTACGTGCAAAAATTGAAGGTGAATTAATTTTTGCACCGACCGCAAGACCTAGTTTGATGGCATGTTCGACAGCACCGCGATTCAAAACCGGTAATACACCTGGCAGCGCCAGATCTACAGCACAGGCTTGCGTATTCGGCATCGCGCCGTAAGCAATTGATGCGCCCGAAAAAATTTTGGATTGCGTAGACAATTGAGTATGTACCTCAAGACCAATGACAATTTCCCACTGCATGTTTGATTTTCCGACTAGATAGTAATAATTTTAATTAGACATCTTTATATTTACAAATCAGGAGCCTGCTGATGCCAGTCTGTAACTAGCTGATATTGATGCGCGACATTCAACATTCGTGCCTCGGCAAAATAATTGCCGACAATATGTAATCCTACAGGCCTGTTTTTTTCGCCGAATCCAATGGGAATCGACATACCCGGCAACCCCGCCAGACTGGCACCGCTTGTATAAATATCTGACAGATACATTTGTATCGGATCACTGCTTTTCTCACCGATATCAAACGCAACCGTTGGCGCCGTCGGCCCCATGATGACATCACAATGCGTGAATGCACGTTTGAAATCCTCTGCAATCAACCGGCGTAATTTTTGTGCCTTGATATAGTAAGCGTCATAATAACCGTGCGACAAAACATAAGTGCCTATCAGGATACGGCGTTTTACTTCGGCGCCGAACCCTTCCGCCCGGCTTTTACGGTACATGTCTCCAAGATTTTCATAGGCTTTCGCGCGATGACCATACCGCACACCATCAAAGCGCGATAGATTACTCGAAGCTTCAGCAGGTGCCAGCACATAATAAACTGGTATGGATAGCGATGAATTCGCCAGTGATACTTCAAGCGTCTCTGCGCCGAGTTTACGATATTCGCCCAGAGCCTGTTCGACTGCTTTTTCAACGTCGCTACTCATTCCCTCGGCAAAATATTCTTTTGGCAACCCAATGCGCAGACCGGACAACGGCTTCTCCAGATTGCGCATATAATCTTCTGTTTCGCGTTGCAAACTGGTTGAGTCGCGCGCGTCGAATCCGGTCATTACATTGAGCATCAGCGCCAGGTCTTCAGCGGATTTTGCCATAGGGCCGCCTTGATCAAGACTGGATGCAAAAGCGATCATGCCATAACGTGATACGGTGCCATACGTGGGCTTGATACCCGATATGCCGCACAAGGCTGCGGGCTGGCGAATCGAGCCGCCGGTATCGGTGCCGGTTGCAACAGGCGCCATGCGCGCGGCAACCGCGCAAGCCGAACCACCTGAACTGCCCCCCGGCACGGCGGCCACATCCCATGGATTCCTGACCGGTCCATAGAACGAAGTTTCATTACTCGAACCCATGGCAAACTCATCCATGTTGGTCTTACCGATATTGACCGCACCCGCCTGATTAAAACGCTCAATCACGCACGCATCATATGGCGAGACAAAGTTGGACAACATTTTAGAGCCACAAGTCGTCAGCCACCCTTTTGCACAGAAAATATCCTTCTGCGCCACTGGGATACCTGTCAAAGGAATGGCTTTATCTGTCGCAATTTTCTGGTCGGCAATGCGGGCCTGCGCCAGCGCCTTCTCATCATCAACGGTTATGAACGCGTTGTATTGCGGATTCAGCTGTTTGATACGTTTTAGAAATTCGGTTGTTAACTCCACACTCGAAATCTCTCTATCCGCCAGCCGTTTGGATAGCTGCTTAAGACTGTCATTAAACATGGTATTTACTAATCGGGAGGTATAGAATACGAAGGTTGTGAGATTGTTGCTATAATTTTATATTTACTGAGCGCTGATTCATCAAAATATGCCGACCGGATTAGTTGCGAAGCGATATTTCAAACCGGACTTTTTCAGATAACATTATTCGAAACTTGCTCAATCATTTATTCAATCACTTTTGGTACAAGATACAGACCTTCTTCGATCTGCGGAGCTACGGATTGAAAAAGTTCGCGCTGGTCAGATTCAGTCACGACATCTTCACGCAACCGCTGCACCACATCTTGCGCATGAGACATCGGCTCAATCTGAGATGTATCAACAGTCTGCATGGTCTCAATCAAATTAAAAATATCGGATAACTGCACCAATGTCGCCTTTGCCTCATCTTCACTGACCTTGATATAAGCAAGTTCAGCAATTTGTTTTACATCATTAACAGATAAAGTCATATAGAATGAGAATCTTATATTTAAAGAAGTAATAGGGTATCATGACGCCGTTTATTTGGCGTACCAATTTTTACTCATTTTTTAATTTTATATGTCCATCATCATTCTCAATTACGGATATTGCCACCATGTTTAATTTTCTGAGCAACAATTTTCTGGGCAGCTATTTCTCAACAGATATGGCAATTGACCTGGGTACGGCCAATACGCTGATTTACGTCCGCGGTCAGGGTGTTGTACTTGACGAACCATCTGTAGTGGCTATTCGCGAAGAAAGTGGCACAAGCGGAAAAAAAATGATTCAACAGGTTGGCCTGGCAGCCAAGCAGATGCTGGGCCGCACACCCGGCAATATCACAGCCATCCGTCCCATGAAGGATGGCGTTATCGCTGATTTCACCGTTACTGAACAAATGCTCAAAATGTTCATACGGAAAGTCAATCCACCGCGTCTTTTTTCTGCCAACCCCCGCATTGTCATTTGTGTTCCCTATGGCTCCACCCAGGTTGAACGCCGCGCCATACGCGAAGCAGCATACGGCGCCGGCGCACGCAAGGTGGAACTAATTGAAGAACCCATGGCAGCTGCACTAGGCGCAGATATGCCGGTGGAATCACCGACAGGATCCATGGTGGTTGATATTGGCGGCGGCACCACTGAAGTCGGCATTATTTCATTGGGTGGCATTGTGTATTCAAATTCGGTACGTGTAGGTGGCGATAAATTTGATGAAGCCATTATCAATTATATTCGCCGCAATTACGGTATGCTGATTGGGGAAGTGACGGCGGAATTCATTAAAAAGGAAATCGGCTCTGCGTTTCCAGGTTCCGAAGTGCGCGAAATTGAAGTCAAAGGACGTAACCTGGCGGAAGGTATTCCACGCAGTTTTACCATTTCTAGCAACGAAATCCTGGAAGCTTTGACAGAACCACTGAACAATATCGCCAGCGCTGTCAAGACTGCGCTGGAGCATACCCCACCTGAACTCGGCTCAGATATCGCCGAAAAAGGCATGGTCATGACGGGCGGTGGCGCGTTGTTGCGCGACATTGACCGCCTGATTATGGAAGAAACCGGTCTGTCGGTAATTGTTGCAGATGACCCTCTGTCCTGTGTAGCACGGGGAGCGGGTATTGCACTGGAAAACATGGATCAATCTATCGGTATTTTTGCCAGTGATTAGCGATAATCCTCAGCTTAGATAAGCATACGTTAATTAAATGAGCCTAATACACGGATACGGCTCATTCCAACAACGAGAGGTTTTTTGCATTAGTTACGAACTTAACACAGTATTAGCAGTTTTATGCGCAAGCCTCTCAAAGACTGATTTTTTGCAGTACTGAATAAAATGGATTCAACTCCTCAGTTTTTCAGGCACGGCCCCGGTCCATTTGCCCGGTTAGGTTTTTTTATTCTTTTATCATGCCTGCTCATGGCTGAAGACTTACGCTTCAAAGTTTTTCCTGAATTCCGTCAGACAATTGCAATCATGATTTATCCATTGCAAAAAGCAGCACTTTTTCCATCCGCTACCAATGCAATAATCAAGCAACTAATCGGTAATTTTCACCTGCTCGAAGAAAACGCTTATCTGAGAGAGCGCTATCTTCGTGACAGCGAAAAGCTTTTGCGTTTACGCGCGTTAGAATCCGAAAACAAACACTTACGAAAACTTCTCGGCGCTGTCAACACAATTGAAACCAAAACAACAGCCAAAGCAGTCATGGCCGAAATTCTCTATACGCCCCGCGATCCGTTCAGCCACAAAATTACCTTGAACAAAGGCAATCTGCATAATATCCAGGCGGGTCAGATTGTAATTGACAACAAAGGCATTATCGGACAAATCACGCAGGTTTATCCATTGACAGCCGAAGTAACGCTGATTACCGACAAAGATCACTCTGTTCCGATACAGATAGTACGTAACAATATCAGAACTGTGATCTCGGGCACCGGAAAAAACAATGAAATTGAATTACGCTATCTATCTGTTAACACAGACATTCGGGAAGGCGATTTACTAGCCACTTCAGGAATAGGTGGCGTATATCCGCGCGGACTACCGGTAGCCACTGTTTCAGAAATCAAGCGCCACCCAGCGGATAACTTTGCACAAATAACCGGCATTCCGATTGCAGGTGTCGATCGCAATCGACAGGTGTTAATTTTATCCTTCTCTGCCACTTTACCAGACCCGTCTGAAAAACTCATCAAGGAATCCAGTGTTGAGCCTAAAAATAATTGATGAATCGAAATTACATCCCCACAAGTATTTCAGCCGCGATATGCTTGCTCCTGCAAAATTATGGTATGTGCTTCTCAGTCTCGCTTTAGCGTTGATTCTGAATTTTATTCCATCACAATCATTTTCACTCTCAGCCCGCCCTGATTTTGCGGCGCTGGTTATACTTTTTTGGAGTATCAATCAGCCGCAGCGGATGGGAATGAGTATTGCTTTTTGCATAGGCTTAATGATGGATGTCCATAATGCCGGAATATTGGGTCACCATGCACTCGCCTATTGTGCTATTGTTTATATCGCATCAGTATTTCGTCGTAGACTGAGAATTTTCGATTTAATGCAACAAGCGCCTCAAGTAGGCCTTATTCTTCTAATTATGCAGGGACTCCTTGTATTAATTGCATTACTGAATGGTTCAAATTTACCAGACTGGACATTCTTTCTGGCATCACTCACCGGCGCCATCGTCTGGCCTCTTATCGCTTTTATATTGAGTATTCCGTTAAGGCCCAGGCCCGATTCTGAAACAATATGAAACCAACTGTAGAACTGAGAAATCATCCGCTCGAATTATATAAATTCCGCAGGCGCCTGGCCTTCAGCGCCGGATTTATATTGTTGTTGTTTCTCGCTCTGCTTTCCCGTTTTTTTTATTTGCAGGTGACACAAGGAGAGCATTATCATACTTTAGCTGAAGCGAATCGGATTTCCATTGCACCATTGGTGCCCAATCGCGGGTTGATTCTCGATCGAAACGGTAAAATACTTGCTCAAAATTATTCCACTTACACGTTGGAGATCACCCCCAATAAAATTCAAGACCTTGAATCCACACTTGAAGAATTGGCCACCATAATTGAAATCACACCGAGCGATCTGGAACAATTCCGAAAATTACTCAGGGAAAACAAGCGTTTTAAAAGCCTTCCTATTCGCAATCGCTTAACTGACAAAGAAGTGGCCCGTTTTGCTGCCCATCGTTACCGTTTTCCAGGCATTGAAATTCAGGCGCGTATTCTACGTTATTATCCCTATGGTGAGCTGGCGTCCCATGTCGTTGGATATATCAGCCGTATTAGCGATAAAGATCTCGAGTATCTGGAACAATCCGGCGAACTTGATAATTACAGGGGCTCGCATTTTATAGGCCGTATTGGTATTGAACAAAGTTATGAAAAGGAATTGCATGGCATCACCGGTTTTGATGAGGTTGAAACCGATGCAGCCGGTCGTTCTATCCGAGTGTTGTCACGCACACCCCCAGTATCCGGTAATAATCTGCTGCTTACACTGGATATTAATTTGCAACAAGTTGCTGACGATGCTTTTGGCAATCGCCGTGGAGCCTTAGTCGCAATTGATCCCAATAATGGCGAGGTACTTGCATTCGTCAGCAAACCGGGGTTTGATGCCAATTTATTTGTTGGCGGTATTGATCACAAAAACTGGAATTTATTGAATAATTCAATTGACAGACCTCTCAATAACCGTGCTTTACGCGGCGTTTACCCGCCAGGTTCGACATTCAAGCCTTTTATGGCGCTGGCTGCACTCGAGTTAGGGCTGCGCTCACCCGGGTACGCTATCAGTGACATCGGTTACTTCACTCTGCCAGGTTCGGAACGCCGTTATCGCGACTGGAAAGTCGGCGGACATGGCCGGGTAGACCTGCATAAATCACTGGTCGTTTCTTGTGACACTTACTATTACAGTCTCGCGCACGATATGGGCATTGACCGTATACATAGCTATATCAAACAATTTGGATTGGGAAAGAAAACAGGGATTGACATTTTTGGTGAAATCGAAGGGTTGCTGCCTTCACAAGAATGGAAAATGCACAGGCATAATCAAAGATGGTATGCAGGCGACACGATATCGGTTGGCATCGGTCAGGGTTATGTGTTGACGACTCCACTACAACTGGCATTTGCTACCGCAATCATCGCCAATCATGGAACAGCTTATCAACCGCATCTCGTTAAACAAATCACAAACAGTCAAACAGACACCGCACGCGAGCTCTCCAAACAAAAATTATACACAATCAACCATCAACCGCAGAATATGGAATTAGTGCGCAAGGCCATGGTAGATGTAACGCGACCCGGCGGCACAGCTTCAAATTCCGCAGCAGGTGCTGAATATACATTTGCAGGAAAAACAGGCACATCACAAGTGATTGGCATCAAACAAAATGAACGCTATAAGGAAGAACTTGTCGCTGAACGACATCGTGATCATGCCATGTTTGTCGCCTATGCACCCGCCGAAAATCCAACCATTGCGTTAGCTATTCTGGTCGAAAACGGCGGCAGCGGTGGTTCCACCGCCGCACCAATTGCACGACAGGTGCTTGATTATTTTTTGCTCGGTAAATTACCCGTTTCAAAAGAAGCAGAAAACGTGGCGGTATCTGAACATACGCATGACCATTAGGCGAAAACATGTCGAATCTATCCAATTCCAAATTAGAAATATCTGCGTTTGAACTCGGTAAATTATGGCATTATTTCACGCGTTATATCGATAGCTTTCTATTGACAGGCATTTTAATTCTGATGATTGTTGGGCTGATCACACTCTATAGCGCTACCGGCGGAGATATCAATAAAATCAGCAAGCAGGCGGCTCATATGTTGATTGCTTTATCAATTATGTGGCTGGTAGCAAATATTCCCTTACAGCAAATAATGCGACTTGCGCTTCCCCTGTATTTGCTTGGTTTCATTTTATTAGTCGGGGTCGCGCTCTTTGGCGAAATCAACAACGGCGCGCGCCGCTGGCTTGATATCGGCATAACCCGCATTCAGCCATCTGAAATCATGAAGATAGCCGTACCACTAATGATGGCCTGGTATTTTGACAAATATGAAATTACTTTGCGAATAAGGGATTATTTCGGCGCCACAATTATTCTGTTATTGCCTGTTTTGTTGATCTTGCGTCAACCAGACCTGGGAACAGCTTTATTAATTGCAGCAAGTGGTTTCTATGTATTATTTCTGGCTGGATTATCATGGCGGGTAATAGGCGGGCTGATTGTTGCCGCGATCGGCAGTGTTCCGATACTTTGGTCTTTCATGCATGATTATCAGCGACAACGTGTTCTAACACTACTGGATCCGTCGCAAGACGCGCTCGGCGCCGGCTATCACACCATTCAGTCATCCATTGCCATTGGCTCAGGCGGCATTGTTGGCAAGGGTTGGCAGAACGGAACACAAACCCAGTTAGACTTTTTACCGGAACAAAGTACCGATTTTATTTTTGCTGTTTTCTCAGAAGAATTTGGCTTAATTGGCAATTCTCTATTATTATTACTCTATTTAATCGTCATTGGACGTTGCATGGTTATAACCGCAAATGCATCAACGCAATTCACACGGCTCATAGCAGGCTCAATTACACTCACGTTTTGTACCTATATTTTCGTAAATATGGGCATGGTGAGCGGTATTCTGCCTGTTGTCGGTGTACCATTGCCCTTGATCAGTTATGGCGGTACAGCTCTGGTAACAATGTTACTGGGCTTTGGCATTTTAATGAGTATACAAACACATCCTAAACTCGTAAAAACATGATAAACACTAAAGTTAGACCTCATAGCATACGAAAATATTTTCCTTCAATATCAACACTGGTTATTAAAGTGATCGCACCCGTAGTTTTTCTGTCTATTTCAGGCTGCGCCAGCACATCCCAGTACAGCGCTCTGGATAAGACTGACACAGCGGATTCATCAAGCCAGAAAATTTCCCTGCAAAAAGGTGGCGGGTACTACCTGGACGATGGCCCGGGAGATAATCCACCTAACGATATTCACCTTATTCCGGATGCCGTCCCGAAACTGGAGCCTCTCCGCGAATCCAATATGCGTCCTTATCAGGTAATGGGACAATCGTTTGAACCAATGACCTCGCTAGAACCTTATAAAGAACGTGGCATGGCTTCCTGGTACGGTCGACGCTATCATGGGAATCAAACAGCGTCTGGAGAGGTTTATGATATGTATGAAATGTCTGCTGCGCACCCCACTTTACCCCTACCAAGTTACGCGCGCGTCACCAATATTCAAAATGGTAAATCTGTGACCGTACGTATCAATGATCGCGGCCCATTTCTTTCTGACCGGCTGATAGACCTGTCATACACCGCCGCCTATAAACTGGATCTCATAGCGGACGGCAGTGGTGAAGTAATCGTTGAAACGATTTTGCCAGATCAAATACAAAAAATAGCTTCATCAAGAGCACAAGAACCATCCACTGTCATCGCAGGCAACCAGAAGAATGCAAACGAAACCTATCTACAGCTTGGTGCATTTGGTACTGTAAATAATGCACGTAATTATTTATCGCACATTCAGGAAAGACTCCCTTGGCTTGGCAAAACAATCAACA
This sequence comes from Nitrosomonas aestuarii, assembly GCF_003046585.1. Lineage (GTDB taxonomy): Bacteria > Pseudomonadota > Gammaproteobacteria > Burkholderiales > Nitrosomonadaceae > Nitrosomonas > Nitrosomonas aestuarii. The sequence goes on from NZ_QAAE01000004.1 coordinate 245,074, forward strand.
TCAGCAAAAAGAACGGTCTGTTTAAAGTTCACGCTGGCCCTTATGCCAACCAATTACTCGCCCGACAGGCAGCCAATACAATCACCCAGCGATTATCGATCAGACCTGTAATTATCTTTGATTGAATATTTCGCAGACTATCTCATCAAGACAGTATTTGTAAACGCAAAAAAAATCCCTACTATAGAGTAGGGATTGAAGGGCCTCGTCATAACTCATTAACTACAAATCATATTAAACTACAGCAAATATTTTAAACACCGATGACGCGATACAACCATATATCTTTTGATTCTGGCTCAAAGATATTGCGATCACTTGAATAAAACGAACTATAATACGCATTGAGTAAGTCCAAAGCGAATTGAATAGACATAAATCACCGTCATTTCTTCCATATAACTGTGTTTTTAGTCACACCAAATCCCGAACACCAAAATCCAATGATTTAAACAATGACATGCAATCCTACCAATCAAAAAAAATTTTCCGTGTCGGATTTCCCGGGGAGAGAGTCCAGAAATGGTATTCATAACGAAGAGAAGCTGCCTGCAGACAGATATTCTGCTGATGCGAGGCAAACAATTACTCTTTGCAACGGAAATAATCGGACAATATGACTGAAATCTTTTTTCACAGCCAATCACACAATTCTCGAACAGTCACCTGTGCTGTTTTTTTAAAGTTATCGTCTAACTTGGACCTTATTCGCCCATGACCAACAAAGAACCATCCGATATAAAGATTGCTAATAGCGATCGCTTATTAACTGAGCCGATTAAAACGGTCCAAATCGACAACCGTAGTATCACAATGCTGGGTACCGCACATGTTTCAAAAGCCAGTGCGGATAAAGTCCAAGAACTCATCGCAACGGGAAAATATGACGCAGTAGCGATTGAATTATGTCCAAGTCGCCATAAAGCAATTGTCAATCCTGATGCGATGGCTCAAATGGATTTATTTCAAGTGATTAAATGCGGCCAGGCCAGTATGGTTGCCGCCAGTCTCGCATTAGGCGCATTTCAGCAACGCATGGCCGAACAATTTGACATTGAACCTGGTGCAGAAATGCGTGTAGCCATCAAAGACGCGCAGATGGCGAAATTGCCCGTTATATTGATAGATCGGGAAATCGGCGTCACGCTCAAACGTATTTATCATAATATCCCATGGTGGAAGCGAATGGGTTTGTTCGGCGGCTTGATCGGCAGTGTGGTCAGCAAAGAAAAAGTCAGCGCAGCTGAAATTGAAAGACTAAAAGAAGGTGATGTGCTGGAAAGCACATTTTCCCAGTTTGCAGAGGATGAAAAAGATTTATTTAAACCGCTAATCAGTGAGCGCGACGAATATATGTCCGCCCGTCTCATCAAAGAAAGCAAAGAGAATAATTATCAACATATTCTGGCTGTTGTCGGTGCCGGTCACATGAATGGCATGCAATATCAGATTGAAAACAACCGCATTACAAACCCCGATGAAACCATAGCGCTACTGGATGTCCAACCTGCTTCATCAGGCTGGTTTAAATATTTACCTTGGGCAATTGTCTTGCTGATTCTGATCGGTTTTGCAATCGGATTCATGCGCAGTCCGGAGATCGGCGCAGCCATGATACTGGATTGGATACTCATCAATGGCGGACTCTCCGCGTTAGGTGCAGCTATAGCATTCGCACACCCACTAACAATTATGACCGCTTTTTTTGCGGCACCGCTAACATCGTTAAACCCGACCATAGGCGCAGGTATGGTGGTAGCGGCAACTGAAACTTATTTACGCAAACCCAAAGTAGGTGATTTCAATCGCCTGCGAAAAGATACTACCAGTCTGAAAGGCTGGTGGAACAACCAGGTCACACGCATTCTATTAATTTTTATCTTATCCACGCTAGGTTCAGCAATCGGCACGTATGTAGCTGGTTTTCGCATATTTGAGCGATTAAGCAGCAGCTAAATGACATGAAAACCGTATTTGGTTTTTTTGAGCGGCTCGTCACCCCTTTTCCACCTGAACACCCGACCGAGCCTCCGAAAGGACTATATCAATTTTGCCGTCATTATATTCGTGGCATCGAACCCTACCTGATTCTGATGGCCTTTCTAACCACCTGCCTGGCCATCAGTGAGGCCATGCTATATGGCATTCTGGGAAAAATGGTTGATTGGCTGGCAGAAAGAAACTCGCAGCAGTTTTTCGATACTGAATGGCCGCTCTTGCTGGCAATGTCGATCTTTATACTAGTTTTCATTCCGGTTATTGTGTTATTGCATTCTCTGGTTATCCATCAGACACTCATGGGAAATTTCCCTATGCGCGTTCGTTGGCTGGCCCATCGCTATCTGATAAACCAAAGCTATGCATTTTTTCAACATGAATTCAGCGGCCGCATTGCAACTAAAGTTATGCAGACTGCGCTTTCTGTACGCGAGACCGTCATGAAACTGCTGGATGTCATTCTTTTTGTAACCGTTTATTTGCTCACCACCCTGTTACTGGTTGTCGATGCCGAACCACTTTTGTGCATTCCTTTACTGATTTGGCTCGTTACTTATATCTGTATCTTGTCTCATTTTGTGCCCCAACTGAAACGTATTTCCACCTTACAGGCAGATGCCCGTTCTCTGATGACAGGACGTATTGTCGACAGCTACACAAATATAACAACCCTCAAATTATTTTCCCACAGCGAACGGGAATCAGCCTATGCAAAAACGGGGATGGAGGAATTCATCGCTACTGTTCATCCGCAAATGCGTCTGGCGACCTGGCTGAATATTTGTGTCTGGACAATCAATATGTTGCTGGTTTTTTCGACTTGTGCACTGGGTATCTATCTCTGGTCGAATCATGCAATAGGACCGGGGGCAATCGCTATCGTTATGAGCCTGGCTATTCGCCTGACAGGCATGTCGCACTGGATTATGTGGGAAGTAAATAATTTATTCGAGAACATTGGTATTGTTCAGGATGGCATCAATACGCTATCAAACCCACAGAATGTAAGAAACGAAGCAAACGCAGACATTCTGAAAGTCTCAAGAGGAACGATACAATTTAAAGACGTATGCTTCTCATACCATTCTGATGAACAAAAATATGATTCTGGAAAAACTGCAAAAACCATTCCATGGATTTTTCATAATCTTAATATCAAGATTGAGCAAGGTGAAAAAGTAGGTATTGTGGGTCGGTCCGGTGCAGGGAAATCAACATTTGTAAATTTGTTATTACGTTTTTATGATCTCCAGCGAGGCACTATTACCATTGACGACCAGGACATTCGACACGTTACCCAGGACAGTCTGCGTAACAATATCGCCATGGTTACACAAGATACTTCACTATTACATCGTTCTGTTCGCGATAATATTTTATTTGGAAAACCGGATGCGACAGAGGCACAAATGATCGCAGCAACTCAAAAAGCGCAAGCGCATGAATTTATCATGGAACTTCAGGACATCAAAGGCCGCAGAGATTATAATGCACATGTGGGCGAGCGCGGAGTTACTTTATCGGGTGGACAGCGGCAACGTATCGCCATTGCCCGTGTACTGCTAAAAAATGCACCGATTCTTGTTCTGGATGAAGCCACTTCAGCGCTGGATTCAGAAGTCGAAGCCAGTATCCAGCAAAGCCTCTATCAACTCATGCAAGATAAAACCGTGATTGCCATCGCACACCGCTTATCGACTATCGCCGCAATGGATAGACTGATTGTTTTGGACAAAGGACGCATCGTGGAACAAGGCACACATGCCATGCTGATCGCCAACAATCAACTTTATTCGCAGCTTTGGCATCATCAATCGGGGGGATTCTTAGGCTTTGAGTAACCTGATACTCCATCGATTTATTAGTGACGTGCGTTCTGCAATCACCCAGTGGCTTGGCTTTTAATAAATTAAAATATTATTTACATTTTTCATCTATCATCAATCAATGTCCGCTATGCTTCTGAAACCCGCCGATCTGCGCATTCAAATCGACTCTGATACACTTGGATTTGCGGATACTTCAGAATTATTACAGTCGCCTTTGTCATGGATTGGACAGGAACGTGCCGAAATTGCCACACATTTTGGACTCAGCATGCAACAGCCCGATTATCACCTGTTTGTACTAGGCGAAGTCGGCAGCGGCCGGTCCTCATTATTGCATCAAGCAATGATTACTGTTGCAGCTAATACTGCCGCGCCTCCCGATCTATGCTATCTCTATAATTTCACCACACCCGAAAAGCCTATTGCCATACGTTTACCGACCGGACAGGGCCGTCTATTGCGCCAGTCACTGGCGCAACTGGTAAAATCACTACCCGATGAAATAGCACGCTGTTTAAATGGTCAGGATTTCAAGATTAAATATGAGCAATTACTTAAGAAATTCAAGCACGCAGAAACAAAGTCATATACTGAACTGAGTTCATTTGCTGAGGAACGTCATTTCTCCATTCGGCGAGAGGCCGAACAAATCGTTTTTACCTTGCTGGACAGTAAAGGAAAAATTTTAACCGAAGATGACTTATTCAAGCTCCCCAAGACACGCAGAACCGAAATTGATCAGGCTGAACAAGAACTGCATGCGGCGATTATTCGATATTTTGAAGAAATCAAACGTATTGAAAGTGACAAGAGAGCAGAACTTGCAGCGTTACAGCGAAATACCGTTGCCCCACTTTTAAATCAAAAACTTCGAACATTACGCAGCAGTCTGCATCAACAACTCAGAAATCACTCACGACTCAAAATATTCCTGAATCAGGTCATACAGGATATTCTGAACAATCTGTCTTTGTTTGAATCAGCCAACGAAGTTGATGACAAAAAACAAAACAATACACTGGATCAAGTATTGTCACGTTACCAGGTTAACCTTATTGTAGATAATTGTGAATTAAAAGGCGCACCGGTCATTGTTGAAGACAATCCACTTGCCCACTTATTGTTTGGCAGCATTGATTATCAGCTTGAAGATGGCAAAATAAAAACCGATTTCATGCGCATCCGCGCAGGCAGCCTGCACAAAGCGCATGGCGGGTACATTTTGCTGCATCTGAATGACCTGCTGACAGACACAGCGGTCTGGGTAAGACTGCGTCGTTTATTACGCAGCAATCGACTACAAATTGATGAACCGATTTCAGCATTGACTGCAAACATGCCGGCCTCTATCGAACCGGAATCAGTAGATATTAGCACCAAGATTGTTTTAATCGGTTCACGGCAGGATTATTATTTTCTGCAGCAGGAAGATCCTGAGTTTATCCGCCGTTTTCGTGTCAAGGTGGATTTTGCCGATGATTTCAAATCCAGCTCCGATACCTATCAAGCATCGTCCATTTTTGTAGCACACATCTGTCACGCAAAAAAACTGCCTCATTTCTCAGCCGGTGCAATAACTCGCTTGTTAGAAGAATCGCACCGCGAAGTGGAAGACCAAACACGTCAGAGTGCAATTTTTGCGCGCACCGAAATGCTGATACTGGAAAGCGCCACATTGTGCAGTGGCCGTGACGGGAAATTAGTTGAAATTGCCGATATCACGGCAGCGCTACATGCACGTACAATGCGTCATAATTATCCAGATCAATGGTTGCAAGATGCCATTACCGATGGCGACATTCTGATATCTTTGCAAGGTAAAACAACAGGTCAATTGAATGCGATCACTCAAGTCGATATGGGTGATCATAGTTTTGGCACGCCAGTACGCGTTACCGCACGAACATTTGCCGGAGAAAACGGTCTACTGAACATTGCGCATGAAGTTGAAATGTCCGGACCGATTCATGACAAAGGTGTGCTCATTCTACAAAATTATCTGTCTGCTTTATTTGCGCATCTTGCGCCACTTGCATTGAGCGCATCCATTGTTTTTGAACAGGAATATGCAGGTATAGAAGGTGACTCTGCTTCCTGCGCTGAATTTTATGCACTGCTATCATCGTTATCGAGAATTCCTGTCAAACAAAACATTGCAATAACAGGCGCATTGAATCAGTACGGCGAGGTCCTGCCCGTTGGTGGTATCAATGACAAGATTGAAGGATTTTTTAATGTCTGCGAAAAAGCCGGCCTAAACGGTGAACAGGGTGTTTTAATTCCGCACCACAACCAAAGACACCTCATGCTCAATTACAATGTGATTGAAGCCGTGGAACAAGGTTTATTCCATATTTATGCAATGAAACATGTGGCCGAAGGCCTGGAATTACTGACAGGGATGCCGTCCGGCATATCAGAAAAAAGGAAAATAAAAAAATATCCAGCTAAAACTGTCCTTGGTTATGCGGAAAAAACACTCATCGATTTTCGATCCGCCTGTCAAACATTACATGCCAAAGCGGACTAACTACAATCCCGTTTCCCTAAGAGCTCAAGGCCATTAGAATTTGTGTTTTTAACAATTTAATTAATTTCATTTCATTGATAGACATGCTCTCAGCTGCAATCATTGAGCGATCCGCGTAAAACAGGCCGATCGGCTTATTTCCAATCACCAGCGGCAAAATCATGAAGCTTTTGGCTTCGGGCAATAACTGTAAATGCCAGCTTGGCAATGCATTCCGGATTTTAGGATCTGTCGCATTCGAAATTGACAAATCAACATTCCTTTTTATAGTCATACTAAACAGATCATTTGATCCATTATCCGGAAAAACAAAATTCTCCTGGATCTTATCATGGTTCAAACCCAGAGAATTACGTGCGCGGAACAGATTTGTCCGGACATCTTTCAAACAAACTGTTACAAATTGAAAACCCAAACTACTATAATAAATTTCCAGAACCGACTTAAATAGTGCATTAATATTATAGTGGCCGGAAGCGATCATTTCCGAGACATGCCTAGCGCCTATTTGAAGCTGGTCCTCTGCACTAAGAGGCTCACCGCCCGGATAACAGTCTTCAATCTGTTTTTTTTGGATATCTGTCATATCGTCCATTAAACGACGATATGACAGATCATCTACGGAACCGGACCGGTTTACTCGATGAACATTCTCATCAGATTCTGTGGCTTTCTTTTCTGGCTGTAAATTTGAGGTGTGACCTGATATAACACGTATTTGCTCTGCTGATTCGTTTACCAACGCATCAAGCTCATTTGCGTCTAAAAGCAATGATTCTCCAAAACGATTCACTAAATCCTTATTTGATGAGGCATTACTCGATATCACATCGCATAATGTCAATAAGGCTGTGCTTTCACTAAATTCTGCGACCTGCTGCATCCATTCAGTACGATTTTTAGGCCGCCTTAAAACTCTCCCGGGCATGATCTTCATTGCAATAATGATCGATTCAGGAATGTTCCATTCCCGTAACGCAAACTCCGTTAACCAGCTAAATGTACATCCAAGCTTTTGTAGTGACGCACGTGCCTCGGAATAGCCCTCTTTTTTGACCAAAATTAATATTTCTCTATACAATCGTTCATCATAGGCAGCAAGTATTAAACGCCCCAGATTCTTAAACAATGCCGCAATAGCGACTTCCTCCGCGTTCGGAAATGCACTTCGTTTGGCCAGACGGCGGCCGATCAAACTTGCCGATAGCGCAAGCATTAATTCATGCCGTACCACCTTAGCATTCTTGCTGGGCATTCCGTCGACCAGGATCATGGCCAGTGCACATGCTTTTATTGTATCCATACCAAGCATCTGAATCGCCTTGGAAATACAGGTAACCGATGACGCGCTTGTACGATAACTGATTGAATTGGACAAACGCAGAATCTTCAGTGTAAGAGAAGGATCCGACAAAATAATATACGTCAATTGTTCCAGCGACTCGCCGTCCGATGAAGCAAGCTGCACAACATTTGATATGGAACTACCGAGCGTTGGCAAGCCGGAATCGTTACATATCATGTCAATCAGCTTTTCTTTAATTGACACAGCTTCATCTTCACTCGAAGAAGCTATGACGGCGGCATTAAGATTTTTCATAAGTGTTCATTGATTCTAGATATAAAATTTCTTATTTTTTCAATATTATTAATCGTGGATACTCGTACAACATCAAGCAATTATCTGATTGAAAATATAAATCTGCTCTGCAAATTTTTCGATTGATGATTATTGTCTATCTTCATACATACAATCGTCACTCTGTTGGCTTTCAACATAACATTTGTTTACGGCATAATAAGGGATAATTTAACAATCACCATGCATCAATGGAGATCATCACCGTTTGCAATACAGCTTCCTCTCCTAAAGCAGATAAAATCAAGAATGCCAGTCTCAGAAAAAGATTGCAATATCAAAATAGCCTATAATAGGCAGCCTTTTGTTCATTGCTGTTTCTTTATTAATGCACAATGAACTTCGAACAAATATCTCATAATATGCAACGCAAGTTTACGCTACCACATCCCGGGTCGATTTCACGTTATTCTGATTTTACAGGCTCCAGCAATGCGCTGTTTTTCGCACAGTTGGCACGACAAACAAAACCTGTCACCATTATTACGGCCACTGCACTGGGTGCACAGCAATTACTGGAAGAAATTCCATTCTTTGCACCCGAACTGCGCATTCATTTACTGCCCGACTGGGAAACACTTCCCTACGATATTTTTTCACCCCACCATGATCTGGTATCAGAACGCCTTGCCACACTGTATCAGGTAATGAATAAATCCTGCGACGTACTCATTGCGCCGCTGACAACTGTGCTCTATCGCATCCTGCCATGCGAATATCTGGCCGCACATACTTTTTTTCTCAAGAAAGGCGAATCACTTGATATAAGTGCTTTACGCAACCAAATGTCTCTGGCAGGTTATACACATGTCACGCAGGTTTTTTCGCCAGGCGAATACAGTATGCGCGGCGGCTTGATTGATCTATTTCCGACGGGAAGTGTGATGCCCTATCGTATTGATTTAATGGATAATGAGATCGATAGCATCCGCACTTTTGACGTTGATACGCAACGCAGTATATATCCTGTGAATGAAATCCGTCTTTTGCCTGCACGGGAATTTCCATTAGACGAAGATGGCCGTTCATGCTTTCGCAGAAAATTCCGCGAAAAATTTGAAGGCGATCCAACAAAAAAACAGATATATAAAGATATTAGCAAGGGAATTGCACCAGCCGGTATTGAATATTATCTCCCTTTGTTTTTCGAACAAACGGCAACCCTCTTTGATTACTTACCAAAAAATACCTTAATCTGTTTGCATCAAGATGTACGTCCGGTATTGGATGAATTCTGGCGTGACACACAGTCTCGCCATCAATTGCTTCGTGCCGATATCAACCGGCCATTACTGCCACCTGACGAGCTGTTTCTACCCGGCGATATCTTTTTCAGCAAACTGAAACCATATGCACGCATTGAAATCCTACCCAAAACCGGAAACGATAAACTTGAGTCAATAGTATCCACCTGCACCTTGCCTTCTGTTCAAGTAAATCGCCATGCAGACAACCCATTCGAACAATTGGGTGCTTTTATCGACAAATTTACCACAACCGGTGGACGCGTTCTGGTTGTTGCTGAAAGTATGGGCAGGCGTGAGTTAATTGCTGAATATTTGAACCAACATGGACTGCACCCGGACATTTGTCAGGAGTACGCGCAATTTATGTCTTGCGCACAACCATTTATGTTGTGCGTTGCACCGCTGCACAGCGGATTTGTGCTCGAAAATGAAAAAATCGCGTTCATTACCGAAAATGAACTCTATGCAGCAACCCACCTACATGGACGGCGTGAGAGAGAATCCCGCCGTCCTACTTCAACCGACAATATTCTGCGCGACCTGTCCGAAATCAAACCCGGCGATCCGGTTGTCCATGAACAACATGGTATCGGTCGTTATTTAGGGCTGATCAGCATGGATCTGGGGGAAAACCGGGAAAGCGAACTCAGCGAGTTTCTATCATTAGAATATGAAGGCGGAGACAAATTGTATGTGCCTGTATCGCAGTTGTACCTGATCGGGCGTTACAGCGGCGCATCGCCGGAATCAGCACCATTGCATAAACTGGGCAGTACTCAATGGGACAAGGCTAAGCGCAAAGCCATGCAACAGGTGCGTGATACTGCTGCCGAGTTACTCAATTTGTATGCACAACGCGCTGCACGCCAAGGCTATGCTTTCAACTTGAAGCAGCATGATTATGAGGCGTTTGCAGAAGGCTTCGGCTTTGAAGAAACAGCCGATCAGGCCGCTGCCATCAATGCCGTTATTGAGGATTTGATTTCGGACAAACCGATGGATCGCCTCATCTGCGGCGATGTAGGATTCGGCAAAACGGAAGTCGCGTTACGCGCGGCCTTCGTTGCCGTCGCTGATGGCAAGCAGGTTGCCGTTCTGGTTCCAACCACACTGCTGGCCGAACAGCATTTCCAGAATTTTTCCGATCGCTTTGGTTTAATCGCGGAACAATGGCCGGTAAAAATAGCAGAGCTGTCGCGTTTTCGCACAACCAAGGAGCAAACAAAAACATTGCATGAACTGGCGCAAGGTCAGATAGATATTGTTATCGGTACGCATAAACTGATACAAAAAAGCGTCAAATTCAAAAACCTGGGTCTGGTAATCATCGATGAAGAACACCGTTTTGGCGTACGCCAGAAAGAACAACTCAAGAAACTGCGCGCCGAAGTGGATGTGTTGACGCTAACCGCGACACCTATTCCACGCACCTTGGCGATGTCACTCGAAGGTTTGCGCGATTTCTCCATTATCGCCACTGCGCCGCAACGGCGTCTTGCAATCAGAACCTTTGTCAGCAGTTTTTCCATCGGCGTCATTCGTGAAGCCTGTCTGCGTGAATTAAAACGTGGCGGACAAATTTATTTTTTGCATAATGAAGTCAAAACTATACAGCTTATGTATGAAAAACTGGCCGGCTTGCTACCTGAAGCGCGCATTAATGTCGCTCATGGGCAAATGCGTGAACGCGATCTCGAACACGTAATGCGTGATTTTTATCAACAACGTTTCAATGTCCTGCTCTGCACCACCATTATTGAAACCGGCATCGACATACCCAGCGCCAATACCATTATCATTAATAACGCCAACAAATTCGGCCTAGCACAATTACATCAACTGCGTGGCCGGGTCGGCCGGTCTCACCACCAGGCCTACGCCTATTTGCTAACCCCGGAAGAACAAGCGCTCACCGCTCAGGCCAGAAAAAGACTGGAAGCCATTCAAGCGATGGAGGAACTCGGCTCTGGTTTTTTCCTGGCCATGCATGATCTTGAAATTCGTGGTGCGGGTGCTGTACTGAGTGAATCGCAAAGCGGCGAAATGCAGGAAATCGGCTTCAGTTTATACAGCGCCATGCTGGATATGGCCATCCAATCACTTAAAGATGGGCATGAACCTGATATGCTGCATCCACTTGGCGTTGCGACTGAAATCAACCTGCATGTACCAACCCTGTTGCCCGACAGTTACTGTCACGATATTCACGAGCGTCTTGTACTGTACAAACGCATGGCAAACTGCACGGATAACGAACAACTCGACGACATGCAAAGCGAATTGATTGATCGTTTCGGACTACTGCCTGACGCAACCAGAGCATTACTCGATTGCCATCGTTTGCGCATCTCAGCTAAACCGCTGGGCATTATTCGCATAGAGGCCAGCACTGAAAGCATTCAAATACAATTCAAACCCGAACCACCAGTCGATCCTGCCAGAATTATTCAACTGATACAAAGCGGTCGAGAATTTTCACTCGCCGGTCCCGATCGCCTTAAAATTCAGATACAGATTCCGGAAGTCAACAAACGTGTTCAGCGTATCCAGCATTTGATTAATACACTCAATAGCGCTTGACTAAAACGTTATTCTGATAACCACAAAACAATTACCCCGGTAAGGGTCGTGACATCTACATTATTTTCCTGATATTCAAACATCACCTGGAGAGTCTGTCCCCGGCCTCCGGTGAATTCTATCTGCCCACTCTTAATCTTATCTTTTCAAAAGAATATTATTTATCATATAGATTGTTGTCACGCACAAAATGGTTAACGTTGTAACCCTAATACTAGAAATTTAATTATTATTGAACTAAATTCTATATGAAGACAATATAAGACAGATTCTACGTTCTACTCTTACTTTTGAACTTTACATCTGTTGATTAATATAGCTGCCATTAAAAATTTTTTACCGCAGCATATATGGCTATCCAATCACCATCCCTCTATTCAAAAAAATCGGCAAAAAGACTTATATACAGTCTGTTTTTTATATTGCTTTTAACGCCATTATCAGTATTTGCCAGTACGGATGTCTATTCGCTGGATTTAGAGCAGTTGATGAATGTTGAAGTGACTACAGTCAGCAAAAAATCTCAAACGCTCATGAAAACTGCTGCTGCTGTTCATGTGATTTCCAACGATGACATTCGCCGTTCCGGCGCCACTTCCTTACCAGAAGTACTACGCGGCGTACCAGGCGTTCAAGTCGCTCAAGTTGATGCCAATAAATGGGCAGTTTCCATTCGTGGCTTTAATGATCGCTTCGCTAATAAGTTGTTAGTCATGGTTGATGGACGCAGTGTCTACACACCATTATTGACGGGTGTATTCTGGAACATGCAGGACATGCTGCTGGAAGATATTGACCGTATTGAAGTGATTCGCGGCCCTGGTGGAGCCGTTTGGGGTGCTAACGCTGTCAATGGTGTAATCAACATTATCACAAAAAGTGCTGATCAGACTCAAGGGACACAAATCACTTTTCTTGGGGGCTCACAGGAAAAAAATCTGAGTGCACGCTATGGAGCAAAGCTAAATGATCAAACAAGCTTTCGGTTATTTGCCAAAGGCAAGCACGTAGAAAATTTTTATGACACGCAGCAATATCAGGCAAATGATCAATGGCGTAATTTTCTAACTGGTTTTCGAGTCGATAGTGAGTTTGATGCAAACAATCAATGGATGTTACAAGGCAATTATAAGGTTGGAACAGCTGACCAGCTTGGAATCACAGAGTTTCTCAGTCGCAACGCAATTGCAAATCAAATTGATTACCAATCTGGAGATATTCTGTTTCGCTGGACAAATCAACAGTCAGAAAACAACAAATGGCGTTTTCAAGCGTATTATGACTATTTTTCTCGCAATAGCCTTAATGTTACGCATGAGGTGAATACCCTGGATCTTGATATCCAGAATCAGTTAAAACTACTGGATAAACATGACGTAGTTTGGGGACTTGGTTATCGCGCTGTTTTCGATAATTTGGAATCCAGTTATATTTTTACGTTTGATCCAAAACAACGTTACACCAGAACCTTCAGCGCATTTGTTCAGGATGACATTCAATTAGCAGAATCGGTGCGGTTTACCCTGGGATCAAAAATTGAACATAACAGCTATACTGGATTTGAGTTTCAGCCTAATGCCCGGTTACTCTGGGAAATCAACGAACGCAACAGTGTCTGGACCGCTGCGTCGCGCGCGGTGCGCATACCTTCTCGTTCAGATACTGATGTCCGGGTCAATCTTGAAACAATACCGAGCAGAAATCCTTTTATACCCCCAACCCTGATCAGCGCTTTCGGAAATAAAAACCTTAATTCAGAAAAAGTTTATGCTTTTGAATTAGGCTACCGTAGCCAGTTGATGCAAACATTCACCTTGGATACGGCCTTATTTTATAACTATTACGATGATTTAGTTGATTTTGACGTAAGCTTTGCAGGCATTGAACAACAACCCGTTCCGGTACATTTGTTAGTTGCCAATACATTTGCTAATCGCATGACAGCTTCCACTTACGGGGCTGAAATAATCACAAAATGGCAGGTTACCAATTTCTGGCAAATAACTTCAAGCTACAGCTGGTTTAAATTGGATGCACAATTAAAAACGGTCGGTTTTACAGATACTCTTTTCTCTAAAGAAAATTCAGACCCAAACCATCAGTTTTCTGTTCGATCAAACATACAACTTCCCTATAACCTGGAATTTAACAGCATGTTTTACTATACGGACCGACTCCGCGCTCACAATGTTTCAGACCAGGCGCGTCTTGATTTAAGACTGGCCTGGTCGCCGACACCTGATCTGGAACTATCAGTCGTCGCACAAAATATTACGAATAAACAACATCAAGAATTCACTGCAAATGATGTATTCCATTCCGAAATTCCGCGCAGTGTATATGGAAGAATAATGCTGAAATTCTGAAAGCTACAGGCTATATAGCTACGAACGCTTATAGACAACAATTTTCACTTTGCTATGACCGTTTACTACAACAAACCGGATGAGTTTAGTTAATAGATATAAAACACTCGTATTATCGAGATCAGGATTTACCAAAGAACTCATTCTGGAACAAACAGATACAACAATAGAATGATTTATTTTCACAATATCATTAATTTTTGACCGATAACTAATTTTAGTATTTGCTGGCATATGTTAATTGATTCTTATAACGCTTTGACCAACCTTGAGTCCAGTAATTGGTCAAGGCGTTTATTCATGCCAGCCAAACGACAAAGAACGTGCAAGAAAGATGGCATTAATAACAACACGGCATGGCGGCTTGGCAAATTCGTCCGGCGAGTCCATTGATTTTGACAATGATTAAATGCCAAGTATTTTATCTGGCAGCGAAACTGACGCAAAACCGCAGTTTGCTCAAGAAAAATTTCTTGCTTATGCATTTGGCTGCAAAGATGCTGCTTGGCGCACATCGACCAGCGTGTGACAAGAAGCCGAAGCTTCACGCATTAATTATATTGTTTTGCGGATTCATCCAGTTGAATTTGCCATCAATAGTTCAAGCTGAGGCATTACCCGAGTATCGGGTTAAGGCGGCTTTTCTCTACAATTTTGCAAATTACACACAGTGGCCTGACGATATTGGCAACAATTTTAATATTTGCATCTATGGCGAGCATTCCTTTGGCGATGAGCTTCAGCAAATGCAGGAAAAAAAAATAAATCAACGTGACATTCTCATCAATTATACAACTCAGATAGAAAGTCTAGCTATTTGTCAGATTGTCTTTATCAGTCATTCATCCACTTTCGCTATAAAAGCAATCCTTCACCATTTGAAAGACAAACCCGTGCTTAAAGTAACGGATAACCTTAACAGAATCCATGATGGCACCACCATCAACCTAGTTGTAACGGGTGGAAAAATTAAATTTGATGTTGATCTGGCCGCTGCTCAAAGTTCAGGTTTAAATCTCAGCTCACAATTACTGCGTTTTGCTAGAGAGGTATATAAATAAATGTATAGTAACGCGCCTGTTACCATCACGCTGCAAAAAAAATTACAACGCATCAGCCTGATTACTCTGAGCTTGGCGATGCTGTTCGTGACGTTACTCGTCATAGCGAACAACTATGCAATAGGATCATATGCCTTAATCGAATCCAGCAGGTCGAAAGCGAAGTTGTTAACTGATAATGCTGCATCGACTTTAATGTTTCAAGATCTCAATTCGGCCCAAACATTACTACAATCACTGAGCAATTCGAAAGAAGTGAGCGCTGCTGCTATCTACAATCAAGATCAGCAAAAATTTGCACATTATTCAGTCAACAATCGTTCATTCCCTGCATCCTTGGCGTTTATGCAAGAGGAAATCATAGAAGATATTCATAACATTACTTTTATTCAGCCTATTCTTTTTAAAGATCAACAGGTAGGGGGTCTTTATCTGGAAATAAGCCTGATTCCGCTTTACTGGCAACTGCTATGGCAAATTCTGCTTACTATCGGAGCTGCAGCCATTTCCCTGTTTGCCGCCTATTACCTGGTACAGCGTTTGAACAAATCGGTATTAAATCCTTTGACTGACCTCTCAGGCGTCATGGAACAGATATCCATTAAATCTGACTACCATGTACGCGCCAATCCCTGCAATATTATTGAATTGAATGCACTGGCCGCTGGTTTTAACAGAATGCTGGATGGTATCCAGCAGCGAGATACGCAGCTGGCGAATCACCTCGACTTACTCGAAGATGAAGTAATCAAACGCACTCATGATCTGGAACAAAAAACCAATGAAGCATGCCATCTTGCTGAAAAAGCCCAGGCAGCCAATAAAGCCAAAAGTGAATTTCTTGCCACTATGAGTCATGAGATACGCACACCTATGAATGGCGTATTGGGAATGACTGAGTTGTTACTGGGAACAAAGCTCAATATTCGCCAGAAACGTTTAGCGGATATTGCTTATCGATCAGCTGAATCCTTACTGGGTGTCATTAATAATATACTGGATTTCTCAAAAATTGAATCTGGCAAGTTTCAACTCGTCACACATGATTTTGATGTGCGCGAACTCTTGGAAGACACGGCTGAAATAATGGCGACCCAGGCACACCATAAGGGCCTGGAACTGGTATTGGATTTGCCATCTGATCTGCACACCATAGTTCGAGGTGATGCAGAGCGCATCCGGCAAGTACTCGTTAATCTGCTGGGTAATGCCATCAAGTTTACACATCATGGTGAAGTGAAATTAAAAGTCGACTGGCTTCATCAAAACAAATCTGAAAACCAGATACATCTGCTGATTAAAGTCATTGATACTGGACCTGGTGTTGCCTCTGATCAACAGGCAATTATCTTTGAAAGCTTTACTCAGGGAGACGGCACCACCACACGCCGCCATGGAGGAACCGGGCTAGGGTTAAGTATTTCCAGACAAATAGTGGAAATGATGGGCAGCGAACTCAAATTGACCAGTTCCCTCGGTCAAGGTGCCTGTTTTTACTTCAACCTTCAACTGGAATGCAGCGCGCAACTGATCCCAGAAAAAGCCGATATTTCCGCATTGCAAGGAATCAACATATTGATAGTGGATGATAATGCTGCAAACCGCGAAATTTTATCTGAACAGCTTAAATACTGGGGCGTGTATTCTTATTGCGCCTCAAATGGCGCTCAAGCACTGAATCATTTACTGGACTCTAAAAAACATAATAAATCATATCATTTGGCCATACTGGATTTCCATATGCCGGAGATGGATGGTCTGACCCTGGCCAAAGCAATTCATGACGAACCGCTCCTACAGCCACTCCCACTGGTAATGCTAAGTTCAGACAACATAACCTTTGATCACAGCCAAAGTGAACACCGTGGTATCAGCTATTATCTGGACAAACCAGTCATTCAACAAAAACTGTTGAAATGTTTGCTGAATATTGTAGGTTCGTTAAATAATTCATCACATAATCGTGCTGAATCACCATCAAATTTTGTCGATATACCTCTACTCACTGGAACAGTACTATTAGCTGAGGACAATTTGATTAATCAGGAAGTAGGGATGGGAATACTGCGTTCAATTGGGTGTCAGGTCGAAGTGGTAAATAATGGACAGGAAGCTGCTAATGCTGCAGCAGACAAAAAATATGATGTGATTTTGATGGACTGCCATATGCCGGAAATGGATGGTTTTGAGGCAACAAGGATAATCCGTGAACTTGAGAATACTCGGAATACACAAGACCATGTGCCCATTATTGCATTAACAGCTGACGTCCAAAAAGGGATAGTAGAACGGTGTCTGGATTCCGGTATGGACGCCTATCTTAGCAAGCCTTTTAACAAAAAACGATTACGCGAACAACTGGAAAAATGGTTGCTTAATGAAAACAAAGAACCAGCCAAAGCCCCAACTATACAAATTCTCTCGAATGACGAGCCTGATATTAATGTCATAAACTCAGACGTACTCGACAGCTTAAGGGAGATCACTACAGAAGCCGGCGAAAATTTACTCACTAAAACAATTACACTATTTCTGCATTCTGCGCCCAAAGATATAGATGCTTTGCAGCAGGCATTAGACCAGCAGGACGCTGCCGAATTAACCAGGATTGCACATTATTTCAAATCAATCTGTGGAAATCTAGGTATACAATCTTTAGCGCAACACGCTGCTTCACTTGAAGCAATTACCAGACAAGGCCATATTTCAGGTGCCGATGCATTGTTACAAACAATAAAATCCAACCTTCCTGGTATCTTATCGGCTTTGCGCCGGGAAATCCCATCATTGCCGACAGAAACGACTAGCCAGCCAATAATAAAAGAACAATTCACGTTGCAAAACAGACGTATTTTGTTAGTGGATGATGACACCAGCTATCGCATGATCACCGGATCGGTATTAAGAGCATCGGCATTTATTGTAGATGAGGCTGAAAACGGATTACAGGCGTTGGAAAAAGTTAAAGTAGCTAAACCTGATGCGGTAATACTTGACGCACTCATGACTGAACTTAATGGGTTTGATACTTGTAAGTTGCTGCGCAGCAATCCCAGCATGAAAAATATACCCATCATTATGTCAACGGGCCTGGGTGATATCGATTCTATCAATCGCGCTTTCGAATGTGGAGCCACCGATTTCATGGTCAAGCCTCTTAATTATCCCATATTAATACATCGTTTGTGGTTTATCTTAAGAGCTGATGGAAACGCCAACGAACTCAGAAGCAGCAAACTACAGCTTTCCACCGCTCAGAGAATAGCGCGTTTGGGCTACTGGGTATGGGATTCGAAAAATAATCACTTCCAAATTTCAGAACAATTAGCAGATTTATGCGGCATTGATCTGCAGACATTTGATGCAAGCCTTGAAGGATTCGTGCGCCTCATCGATGTCAGGGATCAGGAAATAGTTAAAAATATGATCCTGGCGGCACCGTACAATAGAGCCATTCAACATATGGAATATAGACTACAGGGATCCAAGTCTGATTCTTTCTTTGTACACCAGGAGATGGTCAAGATAATCGAACATAATCAGGCCAAAATTACCGGTACGGTCCAGGACATCAGCCAATACAATGAAAACGAGAAACAAATTCATCATATTGCTTACTTTGACAATCTGACTGGAATTCCCAGTAGAAGCTACTATCAGGAACGTATCCAGGCTATTGTCCGCATCGCCAAATATCGTAACGAACAGTTTGCTTTCCTATTTCTTGATTTGGACGGATTTAAAGATATCAACGACAGCCTTGGTCACGACCTGGGAGACCAACTGCTGATCATAATTGCCAAACGCATACAAGAAGTCATCCGAGATGAAGATTTTGCAGCGCGCTTAGGCGGCGATGAGTTTTGTATTCTCTTAAACAATATTAAAGACAGCGAGTCTGTTTCAGATATGGCGGCTCGTTGTCTAAACAAAATAAATATGCCTTTATTTCTCAACAACCATCAAATAAAACCGCGTGTGAGTATTGGTATCGCTCTTTTCCCACGTGATGGAGATGATGAAGTCGCTTTATTGAAAGCTGCCGATACCGCAATGTATGCCGCAAAAAAATCTGGTAAGCAGTGTTATGTATTTTATTCACATAACATGGCTGCTGAGGCAGTTTCTCGCTTGGAAAAAGAGCAAATGCTGCATGAAGCCCTTGAAAAAGAACAATTCTTCTTGCATTTTCAACCACAAATATCCCTGCTTACGGGACGCATGGTCAGTGTCGAGGCACTGGCAAGATGGCAACACCCTGTAAAAGGCATGATTCCTCCAAGTGAATTTATCCCGCTTATAGAACAAATGGGGTTAATCATTGAGTTTGGCAACTGGGTGCTTAAGGCCGCATGTAAACAAATTGCCCAGTGGCACAAGGCTGGCTTATCCTCTTTGCAAATAGCCGTCAACATCTCACCTACACATTTTCAGGATTCCGAATTAATAGAGATAGTGCAAGGTCTGCTTAAGGAATATGACATTTCCGCACAGTACCTGGAACTAGAAGTTACCGAGAGCGCATTGCAGACAAAGGAGCATACCGACATTCTGAAACGACTCAGGCAAATTGGAATAAAAATTTCTATTGATGATTTCGGAACGGGATATTCATGCCTGGCATCATTAAAAGAATTGCCACTAGACTGTATAAAAATCGACAAAGTTTTTTTGGATGATGTGACGGTCAACCCTCATACTTCGGTGCTTCTGGGTGCAATCATTGGTCTAGCCAATGCACTTGACTATACGCTGATTGCAGAAGGTGTTGAAACCAAAGAACAGCTGTTAGTCATGCACGGTTTAGGCTGCCATGTCATACAGGGTTATATTTTCAGCCCCCCTGTCCCCGGCGATAAAATTCCCGAGATGATGGAAATTGACTTTACTCGTGAAATAACCGACTCAAAATAGTCGGCATAGAGAACATAAGATAATGGCTACCGAAAATATAGATCACACCACGTCACCTTTTAATCACTATACTAAGAAAAACACAAACCTGCCCTCATTATCCAAAAATATAAACAGACTATTAAGAGCTTTAAACGACACCAATAGTAACCATCAGCAACTAACAGAAATCATTATGATGTTTCCTGAAATATCCACCCGCTTAATCTTTTTGGCAAACTCCGCATGGGCTTCGCCTGCCAGGCCGGTTACCAGCATTGAACAAGCCTGTTTCATATTGGGTCATTCAATCGTTAAAAGTATTAGTTTTGGTATTTCAATTTCTTCTTGTTTTGACACAAGAAAATGCCCTGGTTTCAAAGTTGATCGCTTTTGGACAACCGCTATACTGGTTAGCAAAGGCACCGGTCTGCTAGCATCCAGACTATCAGACAAAATGGAATGTTATGATTTTGAGCAAACCTTGCAATCTGCCGGTCTATTACATAACATAGGTTTGTTATGGCTCGCTGACAGTTTACCGAAAGAAACCAACAAAGCATTACAAGAACTTGCAACTGAACCCGCATTGACAGTTAATGAAGCACTAATTCAATACACAGGAACAGACTACTGTGAAGTAGGTGGCTGGCTCTGCACTCAGCTAAGTTTTCCTGAAGTACTGAGTGTTGCAATCAAGTATCAACTCGACAACAATTATCAGGAATCGTACTGGAAAATTGCATTATTGGTAGGAGCAGCTGCAAGCATGGTAGCTGCATTATATGATCGAAGTGATCAAGTACCAGAAAATACTCGTTTAAATAAATTGGGTGTAGATTATGTGACACAAGATATCATCTTTAAAGAACTTGCCGACAATTTTGTTAAAACACAAGATTTAGTAAAAAACATGTTTGTATGAAAATACCATATAGAAGAAAATCAGTTCAAAACAACTCAATAACTTTCTTGATTAAACTCTTGGCGAGGAGTTTCAACCATCTTCGGCAGGAATACTAATCAGAAAAAGCCTAATGTGTTATTGCGGGAACACAGATCAGAATGTTCCTCTGATACCCACAACAATCGCCCTGCCCGGTAATGGCGCGACAGCTTTCAGAAAAGACGTATGCACGCGCATATCTTCATCAAGCAGGTTTCTGCCTTGCAAAAACAGCGTGTGATAAGCTGATTCACCACGCTTGAAGCGATAGCTGAGTTCTGCATTCATTAATGTATAACCCGGTGTTTCGGTCTCCAACGTGGCAACACGATTTTGCCTGGTAACACGTGTTACGTTGAAATTCCCCTGCCAGTTCCCTTGGAAATAATCCAGTTCCAGTCCAAAACGCTGTGGCGTCAATCGGGGAATGTTGCCATTATTTTTCAGCCTGCCGTAAACAATATCGGTAAAAAATCGCATATTGAGCCGTTCAGGCAACAATATCATCCGCGCTTCCGCTTCGAGGCCATAAAAATGGGCGCGGGTTTGGGCAAAATCCTGCACCAGAAATGAACCATTGATATCTAACTCGCCTTCATCATTAACGCGATCGGACAACCCATCGCCGTTGCTGTCGCGACTGCTTTGAAAAATATAATCATTAATATGGTTATAAAAGAGATTGATACGGCCTGTAATGAGGCCATCCGTTTTTTGTAGCGAGAGATCAAAGTTATTGGAAGTTTCTTTACCAAGCTGTTGATCACCGCTATCAAAGGTATTAGTCGCAATATGAATGCCATTCGCATACAAAGCATTGATGATGGGTGCACGCTGTCCGCGAGTCGCCGTCAAATCGATTTGATAGCCATCTATAAACGCCCATGCGCCGCCCGCAGATACACTGTATAAATTAAAATCACGCGAAGACAATGCAGCATCCAGAGGACTTTGATTGGCATGCTCCAGACGCCCGCCAAATTCAAAGAGCCAGCGCCGCCATTGATACTGTTCCAGCATGAACACACCTACCGTATGCGAACGTGTTGACGGGACGAAAGCTTCTTCACCTTTAGCTGAAAAATTCTGGTGCTGAAATTGCACACCCAGCACACCCTGCCAACTGGCAATTGGTGCATGCCACAGTTCAATGCGGCCATCCACTTCGTCATTTTTCAGCCGTGTCCCAATTTCACCACTGTCTTCCAGTTCATCATGCTGGTAATCATTAAAATTGACACGCATTTTGAGCTGGTCAAAACCTTTGATAGGATTATCCAGTTCACCCGCCAGACCATAGCGTGTCTGTCCCATATCCACTTTTGCGCCTTCCGGCCCTGGAATGCCGTAAAAATTCTCCAGGCGTGAAACTGACAAGCCAACATAGCCCCGCTCCCCGATGTAGGAAGTACCGACAGAAATGTTGCTGGAATCTATCGCGCTGTTCTTGACTACTCCTAACCCACTGTCTGTATTATTGATATCGGCGCGCCCGGGTATTTTAATATCATTAGTTTTTCTTTTCGCGCCCTCGATACTCCACGAAATCTGGCCCTGGCTGCCAGAAGCACTGAATACTCCTGATCGTTCTTCCAAAGCCGAATTAAATCGTCCCTCAAACTGACCTTGCGTTGATTTAAACAAACGATCAGGCATGCGGCCGGTAATAACATTGACGATACCGCCGGAGGTGCCGCTACCATAAAGCAGTGTTGCCGGCCCGCGCAGAATTTCAATCTGTGATGTATTGAGCATTTCCGTAGCAACAGCATGATCTGGACTGATCACCGAAAGATCACCCATACTGACACCGCTTTCCAATACCCGGACACGCGAGCTGTCCTGGCCGCGAATAATCGGACGACTGGCACCCGGCCCAAAGCTGCTTGAGGAAATCCCTAGTTCACGCGACAACGTATCACCTAAGCCAACCTCACGTTTGCGTCGCAAATCATCTCCTTGCAAAACCTTTTCAGGCTTGACCCAATAGGGTTCAGACTGTTGGTTCGCCGGGGCTGTAACGATCACACCGGGCAGTTCGCTTACATCAATAGTCTCCTGGGCGGAAGCAGCAGGCATATCAGCAGAAATAATCGCCGAAAACAAAATAAATAGTTTTGAAAAATGATCATTACAGTGCGCTCTTGTGATGCTGGATTTGGGGTTTGAGTGCTTCACTTGTTGTTGGGTCGAGTAAATTATCAAAAAATAATGCAACTTTGTTGCATTTAGAGCGCTGCCATTTATCAAAAATTGATAAATGGCTAAATTATCCTTAGAAAACCGACGCGTGACTGATCACGCTGGCGCCGACCCTGTCAATGATTACGGCCGATTATCTGTATCAACTGACACAATCAACACTTACAAACTATTCACTCAAACACATTTTGCGCACAAACCCTTGATCGTTAACTCAATCGCTTGGAATCGATAGCCTGCCGGCAATGTCAAAAGACGCTCTGACTGACGTCCCGATGCCAAATCTTCCAAGCAAACAACCTTGGCACAATTCGTGCACTTAAAGTGCGCATGCTGGTGTGCATAAGCAGCATGATTGACATGAAATCGCCATACATGATCATCGCTTGAAATCTTGTGAATTAAGCCCCGATCCGCGAGCCATTGTAATACACGGTACAACGTAACGCGATCAAGCTGCTGACCGGACATGCGCGTTTCAATTTCACGGTGCGTAATCGCCTGGTCTTCAGCTAGCAATAAGGCAAGAATTCTTACCCGGCTATCAGTAGCCCGGCCACCTTCCTTACGAATCATTGCTTCTGCTGCACTTACATAGGTATTCGGCATGTAGTTAAATCAATGGATTAGCGCTAACATGATATCGCAACACAGTTGCATTGATTGTAACGACTTTCAGATAAAAAACAATGATAATCGTTGCTCTTCAATACGTAGCATCTAAATACTTTGCTGAAGTTTGCATTGACAGCGACTATAACCTTTATTGGCTACAAAATGATTGCCGGGGTCGTGCATGTCACACATTATGGTCCTTACACGCTGATGCTCACAGTCATAACAGGTGGCTGAGTCTATCAGGCTGATATTTCTAGAGGTTTATTGATTACCATGGTCCTTCATGGAGGCATCCATTTTATGGTTTATACCAAGCAAGATAAAACGCCAGACAGAGCTGTTGATCACAATATATTATTTGTTTTTGTTCATTGAACTGTTAATCATAAGGATTCTATTACTGATTACAAAAACACACGAAAACTGGATTAATTAAATATTCGCAACACCCTAAAATCAATAACTCCTTTAATCACATTCGACAATTCTTTGTGACATAACCTCTTTTATGAACTAAACAGGTAATGAAATGGGCACCCAGGAATGATGTGAAAAAGTGGTGTCAAGCATAGCTTTCTGTGGCGAAACCAAAATTTGAAACACCACTTCTCACACCGAAATCGAAGTCGGTTTGGAAAATATTACCAAAGAGATTACAACAGTTAAAACAGATTCGGTCGCGGATTAGCGGCAGTGAGTGCGGCCGATCGTCGAGACCCGGAATGTTTTTTTGGACTCCGTGGATCGAACAAACTATAACAAAAGTTGACTTTTCAGCCCTTCGATTCGGCCACCCAAAGCCAAAAATTGTGTACATGTCAGATATTCCGGATCACACCTGGCAAACACTCTCTTCACCTTGAATTCCCGATTTCCAAAGTCAAATCTATCTGGATTAACACCTTGTTAGCAAAGATTTAACATTTTTTTGATACTGACGACATTAAGCTAGCGACGAAAGCAATTAATCAAAGGGCTTCAGTTTGTTTGATGCAATGCGCCGGAATTTATAAAAAGATGTTTCACGTAGAAAACAGATAGCGATGAACAGAGAATTATTTTATTCGCTCATGCTTCTGAGACTTGGCCCTTTTTATTTTTCACAACTAATCATAATGGGGGCCAATACATGAGACCAAAAAAGCCACATAGAATGTATTTGATGATTTCGTTTATTTTATGTTGCGTATGGATCAATACCACATTAGCCAATGAAGTTGAAACTACGAAAAAAAAGAATTCAAAAAAATCGATAGTTATCAAGGAACACACACTGCTCGCTGCGACTCCACCTGCGGTTTCCGCTTCCGCATTACATGGAGCGGAAACTGCAGGTTTCTTTCTCGGCGATTTTGATCGATTAACCAGACTTATGGAGGAACATAAAACACCGCTTGCAGCCATGGCACCGGACTGGCTTAATATCGCTATCGAGCACAGAACACGTTATGAAACGTTTGATAACGGTTTTACCAGTGCCATTCCCGGCGATAATGAACAAATCCATCAGAGAACAAGATTCTTATTTGAAATCGAAAAAATTCTAGACCCACTTCGGTTTACGCTTGAACTCACAGACATGCGTGCTCCGATGGCGCATCATGGCCAAGACCGTTCAAACGTTTTTGCCAATCATTTTGATTTTACGCAACTGCATGTTGATCTGGTAACCAACAACTTTTTGGGGACAGGTCATGCTGCACAGTTTGAAGTCGGACGCATGATACTGGATTTTGGCGAAGGCCGTTTGGTAGCTGGTCATCGTTGGGGCACATTGACACCGACATTTGATGGCATGCAATTTAGACTGGGAAATGACCAGACCGGATGGGGTCTTAGAATATTTGGCACTCGACCTGTGAATCGGGAGCCAACAAAGCTGGATTGGAATACGCCTGAAACCTATTTCTCGGGCGCACAAATTACAAACCGGAATCTCGCATGGGCAAACGCGGATTTATATTGGTTTCAACTTAACGAAGGTAACAAAGGAAGAAAGCGTGAAATTTCTACGACGGGTTTCAGACTCTTTGCCACGCCATCAAAGGGCAAACTGGACTATGAAATTGAATCCATGTATCAATTTGGTGCAGTAGACGAATCCAATTATTTTGCACACCGTCATCACGGAGAGATTGGATATAGCTTCAACACGACATGGCCTACCCGGCTCATTTATCTATTTGACTATTCATCGGGTAATAAAGATCCACGTAAGAATTTTGATTTTTTGTATGCAAAACGCCGCGTTGAATTTGGACCAACGGGTATCCTGGGTATTTTCTTCCCTTCTAATATTTTTTCGCCTGCAGGTTTTCGAGCGACTGTCTCACCAACGCCTACTGTCAGGATCATGATGTCTCATCGCGCATTCTGGCTGGCTGACAAGAATGCCGCATTTGTCGGCAGTGGCCTGCAAGACCCAACAGGTCAGGCCGGAAGCTTCCTGGGAAATCTGTTTGATCTCAATTTGAGATGGGACCCTCAAACCAGTTTTTTAAAACGCATGAGTCTGGATGTTGGCTTTACACATTTATTCAAGGGATCTTACTTTAAAAGAATAGCCCAAACCCCGGGCACACAGGATACAAACTTTGGATACACCATGCTTACCTTCAAATTTTAACAATCCGTTAAAAATATGGAGAGGTTTTAACGTTTGTTGAGCAATACGAATTCAAATTATTTCTAGCCATGCCTGATTCTTTTCTGATGGCCCATCAATAAAGACAGTTGCTAACTTATTGCGTGCCGATCAGAAAAGAATCAGGTCTCCACAATTTAATCCCAATTTTCACCAATTGTTGTTTGAATCGACAGCTTGGGATCAAATTCATCAACAAGACCATCAACAACCTGAATTTATCCCTGGGTTTAGCCAGCTTTTAGTATGAAATGCTTCGCGTACAAATGAAACCCGGATTCAAAGCATTTGTTAATACATTTAACAATTTTTCCGATTTAATTAATGTTCGCTTAACATATTATGTTATTTATTTTCAATATGTTATTAAAATAATAACGTATTCATACATTCTCACACCTCCAGATCACACTAGATTTAACGTGTTTTTAACATACCGTTAACGCTTCTTTGATACTTGTCATATTAGCCTGTCAACAAGAAAGATGCAGCAATTGAATCAGGACTTATTTCAGTGCATTAAGGTATTTAGAGCAGGTCAACAAAAAAATTCGCGTCTATGGCTGTGTTATCTCCTTAAGGCCTGATGTTTTTGCACTTTCTTAAACCGACAGTTTGATATTTTGCATAAGGAATAATATAAGGAACAATTATCATGGATTTATTAGACCAGTTCATATACAACTTTACACATAACCTATTCAAACCAATACTACTTTTCTTCTATCTTGGATTTCTCATTCCAATACTCAAAGTGCCGCTTGAGTTCCCGCCCGCACTTTATAAAGCCTTGACAATATATTTATTAATCGCGATTGGGTGGCATGGTGGTGAAGAACTTGCCGAACTCACGCCAGACAATTTATCAGATGCGGTCGGATTCATGCTCATCGGTTTTACTTCCAATTTCATCATCGGTATCGCGGCCTACTATGCACTTCGCAACATGACACGACTGAGGAAAATTGATGCGGCAACCGTAGCTGGTTATTACGGTTCGGATTCGGCGGGAACTTATGTTACTGCTGTTGGCGTATTGGTAACCGCCAATATTGCCTATGCGGCATATATGCCGGTCATGCTTGCCGTGATGGAAATCCCGGGCTGCCTGGTCGCACTTTATCTGGTCTCGAAAATGCGCCATTCAGGAGTGATGGATGAAAATGGCACGATGCCTGGAGAACCTGGATATGATCCTATTTCAGGCAAAGTCAAGGAAGTAAAACACCACGGTCAATCGCAACCGATTTTCAGTAAAAAAGTCTTGCATGAAATCTTTTTCAATCCGGGACTCTACTTGTTGTTCGGCGGTATCGTTATTGGTTACGTCTCCCGGTTACAGGGGGTACATGTTACCGAAGCAAACGATAAATTTTTTGTTGTACTGTTTCAAGGCGTACTGTGCCTGTTCTTACTCGAGATGGGAATGACGGCTTGTTCACGACTCAAAGACCTGAAGCTCGGAGGAAAAGGATTTATTGCATTTGCACTCATTGCGCCAAACGTATTTGCAACGTTCGGTATCATGGTGGCACATGGGTACAGTATGTTTTTAGACCAACCATTTGAGGTAGGTACCTATGTACTTTTTGCAGTTTTGTCAGGAGCAGCATCATATATCGCCGTACCAGCAGTCCAGCGGATTGCCATACCAGAAGCAAGCCCCACCTTGCCACTGGCTGCATCACTCGGTTTGACATTCACCTACAATGTCACTATCGGCATTCCGGTATATATAATGCTCACAACGGCGGTGATCCAAGCGTTACCTGTGAACTAACTTGAACTGCTTTAAAACAAAACAAGCATGTTTTTATATCACGTGTCATGGTTTCGTATGATTAAGCATACTTTCCCCCCGGGATATTTCGCACCTGAGCATGCAACATGATTTGGACCATGACACTTTTTTTCTTGATTTCATGGCTGTTTCCAACCAACCGCTCAACAAAGGCAGTGTTAAGGCGGCGCGGCCCGGTTCCAAGAACAGCCTTTATATCATTAATGGCTTTACAATAATTTGACAAAGTGTTAGCTATACTTAAATCAGTGATGAATACTGTCAATAACAAATAAAAAACTAAAAAGTGCATTCATGCATATTTTGATCATAGAATCCATTTTAGTGAGCACCGCCGGTATCTATCGCTACTTGGAATCATATGATTATATGATAATGAAACATTAGGAGTGCATTGATGAATATACTTATTGTAGCAGACATTCAGGATATCGCTGCCAGCATTTATGACTATTTGGAAACATCCGGGTATACCATTGATGCGGCGAGCGATGGAATAACGGGCTTACATTTGGCAGCCACAAAAGATTACGACGTTATTATTTTGGACTTAGGCTTGCCAGGCATTGATGGCGTCGACCTATGCCGCAGGCTTCGTCAAGATGCACAACGGACAGTACCGATACTTATGCTGACTGCCCGCAATTCACTCGAGCAAAAACTGGAAGGCTTCAAATCCGGTGCCGACGACTATCTGGTAAAACCCTTTGCATTAAAAGAACTGGCAGCACGCGTTAAAGTGTTGTCTGAGCGCGTCACCCGTTTGCCGGCAACAAAATTGCGCGTAGGCGATCTCACGCTAGATACTGATGCGCACGAAGTAACCCGCTCGGGAAAACAGATCACGCTCAACCCAGTGCAATTCCGGCTGATTCAGTTTCTGATGCAAAACCCGCATCGCGTCATCAAACGCGAAGAACTTGAATACGCAGTCTGGCAGGATGATCCACCCGATAGCGATGCATTGCGAACACATCTTTCGAATTTACGCCAACTTATTGACAAGCCATTTGATCGACAGCTTTTACACACCGTGCGTGGATTCGGTTATATATTGACGAATAAAAATGCAGAAGACGACTAATCGCATTGCTCAGCGCATCACTTTTGCTTTTTTTCTGTACGGAATTTTACTAACGTCGATCATTGGATTGAGCCTGATTGCTGTTTTTAAATCAACCCAGATACGCATGCTCGATGACATACTGTCTGATGAACTTACACATTTTCTGCAACAAACAGAAACCGATCAAGTACCCCGTTTGTTTTACCGCTCACGCACAAAGAGCATATATGCTATACCGCTTGATGATCTGAGAAACAGGCTCCCATATACCAGGAATCTTTCTCAAGGCACGCATGACTTGACACATGAAGACCGGGATTACCGTGTTCTAGTCAAACATTTTGACAATATGCGTTACGTTGTAAAATTTGATGACACGAATATCCGCAACCTCGAACGAGATTTCGTCCGTCTGGTTGGGCTGTGCTCGATCGCCATACTGATAATCGCACTTTTTATCGCCTGGGGTACGTCCCATCAAATCATGCGTCCTATCAAACAACTCGCCAATCAGGTCACAGCGTCCAGAAACGATCCAGATAAGTCTTTAAATCTAACTGAATTCGACAACGATGAAATTGGTGATCTAGCAAGTGAATTACAACACTACCAGGAACAATTGCAGCATCTGTTGATTCGTGAAAAAGAGTTTGCCAGCAACGTGAGCCATGAGTTACGAACGCAAGTAACCAGCATCGCTTTAGCGACACAGATCCTGTCCGCAAGAACAGGCTTAACTCCAAAAGATCACACCCGCATCCAGCGTATTCAACGCGCCGTTGACGAAATGTCTGAATTGATTGAAACCTTTTTAGTATTAGCTCAAATCAGCAACAAATCGGTAAAATATATTGATGCTGTTTGCGATATGAACGCAATAGTACAGAAGGTAATTGATCAACAACGTATTTGGCTGAACGACAAACCTGTTAAAGTGATCATCGAGGAAAAGGAGCCATTAAAAGTTTCAGCACAGCCGGGCATTCTCAGTGTTTTGGTTGCGAATCTGGTACGCAATGCATTTCGTTATACCGAGCGGGGCACTATTACAATATCATTAACAGCTAATCAGTTAATAGTGACGGACACAGGAAGAGGAATAGATGACGCTACCCAGGCTCAGATATTCAAAGGTTATGTTAAACATAGTTCAGGGAACGCGAACAGAATCGGGCTGGGTTTAGCAATCGTGCAACGTATTTGTGAGCGTTATGAATGGACTGTATCTTTTGAAAGCACACAGGGTAAAGGCTCCCAGTTCATGGTATGCTTTTCTTCGTAAAATTTGGCAGGACTAAAAACAAAGAATCCCGAAAAGTGCTTTGCTGTCCAACACGAAATACTTACAACAATGCATGAGATTCACCAAAGAATAATGCGCTGATGTGGACACTTTGCAATTATTGCTGGAAAAAGGTAATAATTTGGACCAAACAACAAGATTAAGCTCAAATCTAACGGCTGACACTTTGAAAAAGCGCAAACTGTCAGATCAGATTTGAGCCAGTCATTGTACTGCTCACTGTTTGGGCATGGTCACTTTGAATAACAGCAAGTAAATTCTGCTGTTGTACTAACACAAACCCATACAGTCAATTCGGCATTAGTGCAAGGTCACAGATTGTCAGGCCATTATCCTCTGCACCGGCCGTCACTTCCAAGGTCGGCAGACCGGTATCTGTAAATTTCTTCGTCAAGGTAAGATCGTAAGTAGTTAAGCCGACACCCATTGACTCGCCCATCTCACTAGAGCTAGAAAGACTCAATGAATCATAACCTTGCTGTCCTGACAAAGTCAGATCGTATATTGTGTCGTCAATATGCATCATTTTTTCCATCATCTTTACTCCTAAAAATTCTTTCTAAAAACCACTTGTGCAGTAAACCATGGAATACGAATTCTCAAAATGTTTATTACACTGACATTCCGGGTTCAATTTCTAATTTCACATAAATAAAACAGTTTAACCTCTCCCTCATAATAACCACTCTATCACAAAGGAAAAGAAAAAACAAAATATATTCATACTTAATCTGACACTTTATTAATGAATCGTTTCGGGTGTTCAGGGACACGCTATTCTTACGTGTATACGTAGCGAAAAAGCAGGCTAGTCACAGAAGATTCTGACACAAATTGTCCGACTGCCATATGAACACCAAGAGGAATAACGGCGTGGAGAACCGCACGGGAATTGATGATACCTAAAATTGCCCCTACTGTTGTGAATTTGCACAAATGGGTACTACGATCAGCAAATGATCAATGCACTCAAAGATCGGTCATGATAACTGACACGAAACAGAACGCTCTCTCGTCGCATAAGCACGAAAAAATAACAGAATATACAACAGGGTCAGGCGGCCCATGGTTGTACTATTGATGAAATGAATTTGTTACGACGAAGCAGGTTGACTGATTCAACAATCGCCGGTTATTGGAAGCAAATGGATATATTCCATTGAAAAAATTCGGAATGACATATTATTACCAGTGGAAAGCGTTAACTGATATAACCTGACTCAAATTAATAAGCCTCCGGGGCGACTGGGCCAGTTCTGTACACCGCTTGATGGCAAATCAAATGAATGACAAGAAATTTAAATTAAATCTATAAGGAAGGATACCTAATCAAAGCAGGCACCTGTCTGATGAAGTTTGAGCTAATACAGCTAAGATTGTTAACACCAAGCGACTTTGTCGTATCTTAATTACCAAGCGATTCTGTCGTAATCGCTAATTACCAAGGGAAGCTGTCGGTCTCTTTTTACATGTTTGTTAGTGTTCTTTTTTTGAATACTGGAGGCATGTTGAGGATGATTGTGATGGATTCTAAAGCTCAACTCACCGTTGATATAATTGCTAAAATTGTTGAAGGCAGAA